>CAILCG010000017.1 GCA_903832665.1 uncultured Methanomicrobiales archaeon
GTCTTGAAAAGAAAGTTTGACGGAGATCTTAAAGCAAAAATATTCCGGATTCAAATGAAAGAAATCGCTAACAAAATGATTGTCTGCAATATTCACAGATTCTTACAATTTCTCATCATTGAGGTTTTCTACAGAACATAAAATTATATACCACATTCTCGTGAGATGTACCCTGTGTCGGGATCCGGTTTAATTGTTGTATTCTGTTCAGGCTCGTAACTCTCGCACTGCAAACCTGGTCGATCCGTCAATCAACTGAACGCCATTTTTCAAAAAATCATTCATTATATCACAACCGGCATACGATTTGAGAGAGAAAACGCTATCGTGCAAAAATAAATTCCGGTCGAATACCACTCCACCAACAATCCTTATCCCCCATTCTCACAAATCTCCTCTCAGCACACCATGCACGAACACAAACCAGTCCCCCATCTCCCAGCGAAGATGAGGTCGATGGCTTTGATGAAGATTTTCACTCCATCTCCTGGTCCGTGGAACCCGGCCCCTGGCAATAAAAAAGACCGACCGGCCATTCTTTCTCTTCCGCGAGACCGTCATCCCCCAGAAGATGCGGGAGTTCTTCGCGGTCGGGGATTTGCAGCCGGGCCACAAGCGATCCATTGTCTTCTGGCTGGGGGAAGAGCGGTTCGACGCCTTCATAGAAAAGACCAATCACCTCACCCCCCGCACCCGCATGATCTGGAAGGCAGACTTTACGGCAGTACTTGGTAAAGCATATCCGGAGTGGCTGGAGTTTTTCCGGAAGAGCCGGGGGAGTCCGGGGAGACACCTTCGGTGTTTTTTACGCAGCGGAAGACCCCCCACCAGTACGGTGTGACCTGGGAAGATGCTCCCGGCGCAGCTCCTGTGAAATTCACTGTGCCGCTCAAGCCCGGGGACACCATCGACAACGAGACCCTCCGGGCAATCTTCTCGTGCGGAGCCGAAGGAACCATGCGGCATTCGTCAAAGACCGGCAGTCTCGTGATCGTATCGGATCACACCACTTCCCCGTACCTGGATACCTGGGTGAATGCCTTCTTTCACTACACGGGACGGGGACTGGAGGAGACCCGGGAGGAACTCCTGCGGAGGAAAGCCAATGTATCCGGCCCGGGAACACCCGGTTCAGGAGGTCCGCACTCCCTGAAAGGCCACAGGATGCATGAAGGAGTATCCCAGGTACGGAAACAGGAGCCGCTCGCGCCGGCACATGCCCGGCACCCGGCCCGGGGGATCTGTCAGCTCTGCAACCAGCCGGCCCCCTTCTGCACCCGGGATGGGGAACCTTACCTGGAAACCTACCACATCCACCGGCTGTCAGAAGGCGGTGAAGATGTGATGGAAAATATCGTACTCCTCTGCCCGAACTGCCACCGGAAGATGCATGTGCTGGATCTGCCGGAAGATGTGGCGAAGTTGAAGAGCCGGTTCTCCTGATCCTGATAATGAATTGTTTTTCCCATACGGATTTTAAACAGTGAGGGGATCCGATTGAGTTTGTTGGGCGGAATCACCAGTGAACAATGGTAAATCCGCCCGAATTTTTCCCAACGAATCATAAAATTATGGCATAAATCCAATTATGGACACGGGGGATGTAAAAAAATCAGCTCTGTAGAAATGATCGTTCCAAATATATCCGGCAAATCTCTGCAGCAGTTATGAGTGTGACCCCCTCTCTCCCCCCGAGGGGGAGGCATCCCAAGAGGTGCCCCCCTTGACCCCCTTTACTTATGTCATAACATTCAGAGGGGACTATCGCTATTGAGGATGCCCGAGCGGCGGGGCAGAAGCATGATGTCCTAGAACCCTCAAGAGCGGTTGTCCTGGCATGGAGGATTTCTACAGAGGAAAAAAATCAAAGAATATTCATCAGTAATGGAGGGATCCAACACTGGCGTGAGGGCAAAAAACCCCGGTTGAAAAATCCGAGTCCCCACCAGTTCCTGCGCTGGTAGCGAAAAGCCGATCCTTACTCTTCATATTCCTTCATGGAAATATGCTGTAGCAACCAAAAGGAGAACATCCGCCGTGAACAACATTATCCTCATCAGCATGCCCGGCGCGGGTAAGAGTACCCTGGGCGTGATCCTTGCAAAAGCCCGGGGCATGAAATTTATCGATACGGATCTCATAATACAGGAAAAAACGGGCAGGCTCCTCCAGGAGATCATTGACACGGACGGACCCGAGGCGTTCAAAAAGATCGAGGAAGAGACGATCCTCTCCCTCCAATGCCACCAGACGGTCATCGCCACCGGGGGCAGTGTAGTCTTCAGCGGGCGGGCCATGGACCACCTGAAATCCGGGGGGATCGTCATTTACTTAACCATCTCGTTTGAGGAGATGGCCCGGCGGCTCAGGAACATCACGACCCGGGGCATTGTCCTGGTTGCGGGCGAGAATCTTCAGGATATGTATACCAAGCGAATTCCCCTGTATGAGAAGTATGCCGACATTACCATTGACTGCTCGCACGAAGATTTTGAGCACAGTGTCGAAAAAATCCTGGAGGTACTCCGATAAAAGTCCCGAAAGAATTCATTTTTTTTTTTCAACAATGCTGAACGCATACCAGTACAGAAACTGGAATAATCTGCTGGCACTAGGACCTGCCTGATTTGGAATTCAATCCCCGTGATCGACCGCAATGTCCTGCCTATGCCCGGATCCGGAAAAATTGGTACGTTCCCAATGTTTAAGGGAAACTACCGGTATCATAATCTAACGATTTCCAACAGGATATTTCGCGTGCAGAAAATTACTCCGAACCTGTGGTTTGACCACCAGGCCGAAGAGGCCGCAAAGTTTTACGTCTCGGTCTTTAAGAATGCAAAGATTCTCAGTACTACCCACTATGATGAAGCGTCGGCCGCGGTCTCGGGAATGCCCGTAGGCTCGGTCCTGACCGTCTCATTCCAGCTCGATGGCCAGGAGTTCGTTACCCTCAATGGAGGCCCGATCTACACCTTCAGCCCGGCCATCTCGCTCAGCATTGCCTGTGCAACCCAGGCAGAGGTGGACCGGTTCTGGGAGACACTTTCTAAAGGCGGGGCACCCGGGCAATGCGGATGGCTCACCGATAAGTACGGGGTCTCCTGGCAGGTAGTACCGACGGTTCTTCCCAAAATGCTTGCCGACAAGGATCCTGCAAGAGTCAGCCGGGTGTTAAAGGCCCTCCTCCCGATGACAAAGATCGAGGTCGCGGTTCTTGAGAAGGCCTTTAAGGGATAGCACCGGCAAAAAGACGTCCCATCTATATTTTTTCTTCCGACGGGACATCTTTTCTTGGCGTCACGGAAAATTTCAAATCCTTGTTTTTTTGTTTTCCGGTAAAAATCAAAATATCCGTTTTTTTCCAGGAAATCTTTATCCTCATTTTTCGCGTATCCTGGGAGATTCATATCCTCATTTTTCTCATTTTCCGGCAGATCCGAAATCCTCGTTTCTCTTTCCGGAAGATGCCAAAATCCCATGAAATTTCCTCAATCCATATCCTTATGTGGGTCGGGCAAGATGGGAGGAGTATATGTCCACCTCTCGAATTCTCTGCCCTCTCGGAACGGGGCATGCGTGAACGCAATGATGATGCATTCTGTGCCGAAAAGATCGGCCCGTATCACCTTTTTGCAATTGCCGAGGGTCTGCCGACACCCCCGTACGGCGACCTGGCCAGCAGGACCGCGATCGATGCCCTCCGGGCTGTGGTCAGGGAGACCAAAGGTTCAGCACAGGAGATCCTCATTGCGGGCATCCGCCAGGCCGAGGCTGATGTGCGGGTGCTCGCCCAGCTCCCGAAACATACCGGCCTCGCAACCACCCTGGTGGCGTGCCTGGTCGATACAAAGATGAACTGCACGGTCCTCGAGATCAGTGACCGGAACTGCATGATCATCACCAAATCCTCGACCGATAATGCTCGGACGATCGCAAAGGCCCGCCACCTGCCCGGTTCTCCCGCTGCCGCACACCCGGTTCCGCGACCACCGGCATTAACCGACATGATCTCCCATGTCCTGGGTGAACCCTACCGGATGAAGGATGCGGATTTCCCGGTCTTTGTGCTCGGAAATGAATTCCTCCTCATCAGTTCCGGGGGTCTCACGGATGTGCTGGACAAGGAAGCGATTGCCGGGATCGTCCGGAAGAACGAGGGGAGCATCAATGCCGCCTGTGAAACCCTGGTGCAGAAGGCAATGAAAGCCGGCAGCGAGCGGACCATCTCGGTCGTCCTGGTGCATGGCAACAGGGATGCATAGAAACGGCAGGAGAGCAAATTTGCGTAACCCGGCAGGTCCGGATACCAGGCACCATTGCCGGGAATGCTTCTCGCTGACCAGCCTGTGAAAATAGAAAGGGAATGAGGGGCCCATTCCGTTAATCTTTTTGTTCCATCGAACAATCGAGTCGGGATCTGATTTTCTGTCTTTCCCCCCGGAACAGGATGTCCGGATCAGTGCTTCGTTTTGCGCAGGTAAACCGGCCGGTTAACCGGTTTTCCCGCAACAATGGTTCCGGGAAAATTCCCGTGATTCCAGTCAATGGATCGGTTTTGATCGCAGGAACGAGAGGAGGCTGTCACGGTATGCCTTAACCAGGTTCCGGGCAAATATCCCCAGGGGCGGGATCATGCGGACCAGCAGCCACGTGAGGGCAAGGAGAAAGAGGATCCCCAGTCCCTCTGCCAGCACGTTGTGGACCCAGAAGAAGTTCGCGTCTCCAGTACCAGTGGGATCGTACCATGCACCAAACCAGGCATCCGAGACTGATATGAAAAGGACCACAACCCGGACCAGGTTGAGGAGAAAGAGAAGTGGTACTACCAGGAGGAAGGCCAGCACTGCCTGCATTCGGGAGAGAGTTCTTTCGCCGAATGCGATACCCAGCATGAGAGCAATGGCCGTAATTCCCGTGCAGGCGAGAATGATCTGGTTGGAGAATGAATTCTCTGTCATCACGTCCCACGCGAGCATCACAGGGTGGTGCCCGAGTGACGTGATGAGCCCGAAAGCCAGGGTAATAACAAGCGAGATCAGTGCTTCATTGAGAAACGGCACCAGGGTAAAAGGGAGATAAATGATCGTCGCGATCGCGGCTGTGCGCGAGAGCTGGAGGACTGCCGTATCCTCCCGGAGGAGACGCTCTGCCGAGATGGCAAGAAAGGGCAGCGACAGGAGGGCCCGCGCCGGGTACAGGAAATTATTCTCGGCCAGAAGGGCAGGAATTTCTGACCAGAGGTTCAGCATCATGCAGGCCCAGCCGGCGATTGCAGCAAACTTCTGTTCCCGGGCGATAAGAAAGAGAGCAAATGCGGTAAATGCACAGAGGACAAGGAGGTTGCTCATGGAGATTCCCGGGATCGTTTCGCACACTACACGGGAACGTTCCCGCATATACGTGCTCCGATCGTACGGCGCGGGGAGACGAGGACTGGATCCGATAGGGGAACCGCCCGATAGGCAATTCCCGGAAGAACCGGGGAAGGAATTTTCCGGGAAAAAAATTCCGGGTGGTTCTGGCATCTCCCTGGTTGTTCCCCGGCAAGATCCCGCCAGGTAACCCGGCAATGGTCGGGATCTCCACCCCCATTATAGCAGTTCCCCGCGCAATGCATGATTACGCATGCTGACCGATTCCGATCCCCCCGCAGCAGACCTCCCGGAGAAAGAGTTTTTCGCACCCGAATGGACCTGTCTTCCCTGGACCCCGTGGATCCCCTTCTCCGCAGACAAGGCCGGATTCCACCAGGTCCCCACGGAGCCCGGCCTCTACCGCATCCGGGCTACCGGTAAACCGCACCTCATGTATATTGGCGAGACAAAAAAGCCCCTGCACCAGCGCCTTCTCGACCTCCGCATGGAACTCAAAGCCTGCGGGCAGATGCCATGGAGCGATCCCCACGCGGAATCTCCCGCTCTCTGGGCCTGGCAGGATGCAGAAGGACTGGAGTACGAGTGCTCGGCAGCCCCGCTCGATGCGAGCACCAGTGTCCGCCGCGGGATGGAGAGTTATCTCCTCTACCGGTACCGGCAGGAGCAGGGGGTGTCGCCCGCCTGCAGCTTCGGCCGTTTCCACCCGCGATACCGGCGCTCCACAGAGCGGAAAGCAAACTTACGCGGCGGTAGACTGGTAGAAGGGCAGCAGGACAACCCGGCTGCGGGCCCGTCATATCCGCCGCTGGTGCCAATGGGGGGGCCAGGCGAACCCGGCTGGATGGGGCTTACCTGGAGCAGCGGGATCGCGCTTACACCGGAACAGGTACCGGCAGCACCAGCCGGGCCGGGGGTATTTGTCCTCACGGACAGCGCAACACGAGAGATCGTCTTGATCGGCCAGTCGGGGAATTGTGCGAAACGGCTGGCAGAGCTCGGCCGGAGATCCTGGGAAAGGAGAGTTTTGCTCGTTTCCGTGTACATCCCCGAAAAGGTTCTGCTCCCGCACCAACTCAGGGAGACAGAGACCGATCTTACCGGCAATTTCTTCGAATATTATAAGAAATCCCCGGAGTTCCAGTTCCGGGCATTGCCATAACTTTTTTCAGGAAGATTCCACAGGCCGGGTACGATCCTCCCTCATTTTACGGCTCTGTTGGAGTGGTGGGGACAATTTTTGCGGATACGACTGATGGGCATTTTTCCTTCAGGTACCACGGTCAGCCGGCTTACCGATGCTCTGCATTGGAGGAACTGTACGAATCCAGAAGTACGATAACACCTTACACCCCATCAGCGAACCCATACCGTGACCATGGGTCCCAACAAGCCTGCTCACAGAGCATCTTTACAAGGCCATCCACCCACCGACCGCGCATGATGCGGCCCTGTACCGTAAAACCTCATTTCCAGAGGGCTCCCTGTAGATTTTCCCGGCAGTAATTGTTCACGGTACCGGAAAAACAGGAAAAAATCCTCATTTTCCCCGATTTTATCGCTAAAAAAGTGGTCGTCAATACAGAACCTCTTATACTCAGGCCTCATGTATAGTGCACAGTTTATAATCAGACTGTTTGAGTAATTTATCATGTATGGATCATCAAATTTTGGCGGAAACCAGGGTCCTCGCGACTTTGGTCCCCGTGAAATGACAAAAGTAGTCTGTTCAGACTGTGGAAAAGAATGCGAAGTACCGTTCAAGCCAACTGAGGGAAGGCCCGTCTACTGCAGAGACTGCCTCCCGAAACACCGCAAGCCCCGCTTCTGAGTGTTTTATCGGTTAATTTTTTCTCTTTTTTTGTGGTTCTTTCGGTAGCTTTCCTTTCGAGACCAGGTCTTGTCCAGGGTGTATCCAGACTTGACGGAGCCTTGTGCGGGTCGTTCGGATATACGGCTTCATCAATTCCGGAAATCTGGGAATATTTCTACAGAAATGCGTACGAAAATGTACGAAAGTCGGAAGTGGAGTCCCAGTTAGCTGAAACTTTTCATGGCAGATAAATGAGAAATATTTTCTAAAGGGCTGCCGGGCGCTCATTCAAGATCCTATCGTCCCCCTTGTGGTAGTGATTGCCCGAAAAGAACCTTTCGAAACGCACTTATCAGGAGATGCAATTTTCACCATCTTGACACTGTTTAAAAAAACGCTCGGGAAAAATCTTCAATCATTCGTTAATTGTGAGTTCCTTGCGGTAATTGTGATGGTGACCCCCTCTCTCCTCCAGAGGGGGAGGCATCCCAAGGGGAGCATCCCCTTGACCCCCCGTTAGTTATTGTTAACCGGCTGAATCGGAAATTTACAATTCCGACTACTTTTCACCAAAAAAACTTTGGTGAAAATATTGAAAAATCAGCTGATATTGGGAAATCGAATGAGGTACATCCACTCACAGAAAAGACAAGACAGGTGCGAGAGAAACAGAAAGTGCGTATTAAATCTTGGAGATCTTTCCTGCAGGAAGCGAATAAAAAAAGAGATCATGTATTCCAAACTCACGTCACACGCATCAGGAAAGACCCGTACACATGAGCTGGATAAGACCAGATACCGGCCAAAAGATATCTTATTTCGAGCTGTCGTATCCGCAGCGCTTGCAGGTATAGCCGCCGTCCGGCTTGACCTTCAGGTTGGTATCCTGGCATTTTGCGCAGATAGGCTTGTCATGCTTTACACGGACGGTTTGAGGTTTCTGATCCATGAGAATTGGTAGCTATTTTACTATTTAGATGTTCGGTGAAAGTGACGAATCATTATTTCTCAACCACACCTTCATCACCATGGACGAATAAATACCGGCTGAGTATTATGATGCACATAACGAGTCGAATACCCTATGTTCTCCTGCTCCTCGTGATGCTGGTGGCCGCAGTGCCGGTATCGGCTATCACCCTGACACCCGGGACCTCATTTTCCAGTGCGCCCTCCATTGCGAATGGCGATCCGGTCTATATCCATGGCATCGCCACCGGCCACCCGCAACAGGGCCTCCAGGTCTGGGTCCTGGGGAACAATTATGCAACAATCTCCACGATCTCGACCAATGCGGACAAGTCCTACGAGTACGAGATGACCTCGGCCCAAACCCGTACCCTCTCGCCGGGACAATACTTTGTCCTGATCCAGCATCCCATGATGAACGGGGTCTTCGATATCTACTATAATCCATCCACTGGCAGCGTCATCAACCGCCAGCTGGGAACGGGGATGTCGCTTTTCCAGTTCACGGGCGGCGGCAGCCTCCAGACTCCCGCGGGTGCAAATGCCCTGCTGGATGCCATCGCCAGCCAGAACATTGACGATACCTTTGCGACGGCATCCTTCATTGTCAATCCCCCGACCGCCATCATCAGCCCGATCGGAAACCACGTAGTCGGGGACAAGTTCACCGTCTCGGGATCAACCAACCTGGCAGTCGGCAATACCATGATGGTCGAGATCACCTCATCATCCTTCAAGCCGACCTCCAAATCCCAGTCTGCCGAATTCTCGGGTGCCTCGGGACAGGTGACGGTTGTACCGGGAACCGGAGCCCTGAACCGCTGGTCATTCCCGGTCGATGCATCGACTTTTAAGCCGGATGAGTACATCGTGAAAATTTCCGGGACCACGATCGATGTCTCCGCCACCACGCTCTTTAACATCCATGCAGCACCGCTGACCACCGTAGCAACACCGACACCGGTCATTACCGTGCCGGCATCCCTTCCGGTAGTTCCGACGGCAGTTCCGACGGCAGTTCCGACGACTAAGAAATCGCCTGTACCGGTCTTTGTTATTCTTGGTGTGATCGGGCTTGTGACAGTCATGATGATCACCGGCAGGAAATAATTTTTTCGGGTCACGTTTCCCTATTTTTTTCTTTCCTTGCAGAATTATTCTGAGACAAATTACCAATGAGAACGTGACTATTCCAGCTGGATATTTAGGCCGGGCCAAAGACGGGGACTATCATATTTTTGTGATCTCTTCGGATTCGATCATATACGAACCCTCACCAGACAACTTCGACATTAGTACCCCGATACCAAACCAACGGCTGCCTACTCCATCATCGCACATATCCCCGGTTCACCCAAGGAAAATACCGGTCGGTAAATCCGTTTACCAAATCCTTCTTTTTATAAATACCGTAAAGATGAATTCATAAATTTTTTATCCCGAGTCACAACCAATAGTATATGCATCGAAAATCCCTTTCTGTTTTTATCCTCATTCTCCTGATACTTCTTATCTGTCTTCCCGCACCAGCATGTGCCTCCATCCGGACCGGTGCTTTCGTGACCGCACAACCGACCCTGAACCTGGTCCGCGTTACAACAGTAACACCTGATGTTGCACAGATAGGAGCCGTGAGCATCGCGAGCACCTCCTCCGGCGCAACGGTCAGCATTGACGGTACCGTCATGGGCGCAACCCCCTACTCCATCAGGACGCTCTCCCCCGGGACCCATTCCCTGGTGCTGCAGCTCTACGGGTACCTGGATTACACCGGCAGCTTCGTGATCGTTCCCAATGACCTGAACCAGCAGAGCATTACGCTCATTCCGGTGCCCGTCACAACTGCTCCCCCGCAGGTGGTAGCATATGTCACCACGCCCGAGCAGGTCGCGACCGTCATAACTCCGGAAACAACCATCCCGGCAACGATCCCCACCACCGCTGCTCCCGTCATCACGATCAATCCCCGCCCCACGATCAAGCAGCCGGTAGTTATTGGGACAACCTCGCCGGTCTATGTACCCCAAATCCAGGCAGCGACCCTTGAAGAGCAACTCAAGGCCCTCGGCCCGGTCCGGATCGAACCGGTGGTCGTGCAGGTCGGTACCCATAAGAAAGAGTACATGTTCGATACCTTCTTCCCCTACTTCTCGTACCAGTTCAATACCCGGGACGTCAACTCATCCCTCGGGTACCACACCCCGACCGTTCCTACCTACCCGATGAGTTATCTCGAGGTGGACAAATACAATGTCTATCTCAAGGGTTCTCACCTGATGAGCAGTGTTGAAGTTGCCAATGACCCTGTCTGGGCAGATCGCGATGTCGTCTTCATCAAGCCCACCGACACGTTCTACAATAATACCAACTTCCGGTGGATATCGTTCGACAAGGACGCAACTGCCTTCTACCAGGTCTCCCGCAACCCGTTCAGTGACAATGTCTCCGAGTGACAGAACCAGTACGTGCCGGGACTGGTCGCGTCAGGACCGGCAAAGGAAGTGTACCTGGACAAGGAAGGCTTCCATTACTTCACCCTGAACTTTGCACCGGTCGCCAACCACGACCCGGCCAAGCCGTCGTACTATACCGGAACTGCCAGTATTGAACAGACCATCCCGGGACAGGGAAAACCCCTGAGCCTTGCAACGATCCCGTTCACGGGTACCGGGTTCTGGTATTCGCCGGTCAGTATCGGACCGGTCTCCCTCCCGGTGCCAAAGAGTCTGGCACAGATCCCTGCCGGGGAACTGACCGAGAACGATCTCGGCAACCCCAATAAGAATATCATCCTGAGTAACTCCGGTGCGTTTATTGCCCCCGCAACGGCGCTGGGAGCCATGATCTCGGACCAGGAACAGACCTTTTACGTCCGTATCGTACCCATCTCAAAGAACGGGACTGCCGGTACCCCGACTATTCCGGTAACAGTCGTTGTCCGGCGCCCGCACCCCTGCCCGGAGAACTCGCCCGGCAATGTTAAAACCGACCTTGTGATCAAACCCCCGACTGCCGAGATCAGGTCGTTCTACATGACCCTGCTCCTGCCGGACTGGATCCGCACTGACCAGAACGGGGCACTCGTATCGCGGGCCCACTTCGTCACGGTCGCATCGCCCCCTTATTGCGAGGCAACTGCCACGGGCAACAGCATGATTGACTCGACCAATACCCAGTTCTGTACCATGTACGGCGGGAGCGAGCCGGGGTACCATTTCTACGCAGACCCGGCGGAAAGCCACTGGTACGATACCGTCTGGGATATCATCAAGGGCATGTTCATGGCACTCACGACCGTGACCAACTCGGTCTCTGCGGCCTGGGCAAAGATAAACGCCATCGTGGTCCAGATCGCCGCAGTTGCAATCCAGGGCCTCACGTTCGGGGCATTTGACTGCGCCAGTTCACCGGCCTGCACGGGCATCCTCCAGGCCGCTCTCTCGGTTGCAGAGAGTTCGCTGGGCATCCCGCCCACGATTCCCAACATGGCGGATCTCCAGAGCATGGGTGCGGACTACGTGGCAAAGGTCGCAGCCGACCAGCTTGGTGCCGGCGGCGCCCTGGATGCGGCGCAAAGTGCCTATAGTGCCATGCCCGACAGCGCCAAGAGTGCCATCAAGGACAATTCCAACCAGATCGACGAGAACCTGGGCGACTCGCTCACGGGGCAGTCTTCCGCAACAACGGCCGCGGCGGTGGGCAACTTCTACATCCCCGACCCCCTCTACTACCAGGCTCACCCGGCGACCGTGATCGTAAAGGTCACCAACCCCAACAGTCTTGATACAGACCCGGTCTCCATGACGGTAAAAGACACCGGGGGATTCTACCACCCCAAGACCATGATGGTCCCGGCACTCAAGCCCTATGACTCAACGGTTATCCCACTGGTCCTGACCGAAGACTTCTCGAAGGTGTACCAACCCGGGTGTGACAACAACGGGTGGACTTCCACAAACGGTGTCCCCTGTTTCTGGAACAACTGGCAGCTGGCCCTCCGGCAGTCCGGCACCGGCAAGTTCGTCATCACGTACGCGGCAAAGAAGAACGGCCAGTGGATCACCGGCCTCACCCCATCCTCCTCAGGTACGGTCCTCTCGAGCGTTGATATCTTCAACTTCGATGAACAGGGCAACTCCTGTCCGGGCTACGAATCCACAACGGTACTGAAGTACCCGCCCGGCTGGAAGATGCAGCAGACCGGCTTCTCCCAGCAGTTCGATAGCGTGATGTGGAACGGGTACTCATTTACCGGAGGAGCACGGGGCCGGATGATCAGCTGATAATTCCTACCCCACCATTTTTAGAATAAAAATTTAGAGACCGTTTACCGGGTGAGCAAGGGGAAGAAAATTAAGTTTTGCTATGCAAAATTCTGCTCGGTAGAAAACCTATTTTCAAATAATTCGATTCATCGTATCGACTGTTTTGAGGGTGACCCCCTCTCACCCCCAGAGGGGGAGGCATCCCAAGAGGAGTACCTCCCTTGACCCCCTCCTTTCAGAAGTTCTTGTCGACCTTCTGAGGTTATCGCCATAGGGGATGCCCAAGCAGTGGGAACGGAAGCACGAAATGCCGGAGCCCCCAAGAGCGAATTTTGCAGTTCTTTTAAGGGTTTCAACAGAGCCAAAAAAAAACTTATTGCATTTGGTGAGATTCTTTTTTGCAGGTTTTTTGCCTGGCGGTTCTCTCACGAGCCCGATATCGCAGCAGACCCCGAATACCCTGTATTCTCCCAATTTGGAGAATATTTACAAAGAACGGGTCGTCCTTTTTGAAGACATTCCGTTCGTGACAGCTGCACGCCACAAAAAAATACGTGGATCACCGGATACTGATAAACAATCAGGACATTGCAGAAATGCCACAACCTGAACAAAGCAAGAAAAACCTGTAATCAGGCAATCAACGCCAATTCAGACATAGAGGCAATAAATACCGGTCTTTACATACCGACAAATCTGGCGGAATTTCGGTTACGGTTTTTCATACCCCATACAATGGCACGTCGTTAACGGATAACCCCGGTTCAGAAAAAATGAACAGTGGCGGTTTTTGCCATCCCTTGACACGAATTTTGAAACATGGACAAACCTTAAAATATTTTCTTCAATATCAAACGTGAAATTATGACACGGTTACCTACTGTCGGCATCGTGATTTCCGCACTGCTCATCCTGGCCATTCTCCTGGCAGGATGTGCAGGCCAGCAGAATGCAGCAAACAGTCCTCCCGCAACTCCGGCAACGAACCCGGGTCCCGGCGGAGCCCGGCTGGCCCCACCGGGTATAACCGCACTCACCGCTGTCCCGTCCCCATTGCCACCGGTATATTCCGCAGCGCAGCTTCCCGATATCAGCCGCATCCATCTCGGGTTCCAGAATATCCCCAACGGGACGTTGAACCAGATCGAGGTGACCGATATCGATTATCTCAAAGAGATGCAGAAACTGGACAGTGACTACTATGCGGTCATAGCCGCCCAGTACCCCCGGGCCCCGATCCTCTCCAATCTCGCCATCTCCTCAAGCACGCTCGCAAATGCTGACTATGTGATATATGTCCGCTACAGCATCACCGATCCGGAATCGGATATCCAGGGAATCTTCAGTGACCCGAAACTCCAGCAGATATACAACCAGGATCTTGCAACTGCTGCCGGGGGCCTTGGCGATGCCTACACGGCCGCTGCACAGGACGAGGACCTGCATATCGCCAACCTGGTCGCCGCGATGAGCCGGACAAATAACCAGGATCTCACCTTCATGTACTCCCAGCAGCTTGCGGAAGCCCGGAACAATCTCCGCCAGGTCACCCAGCAGCTCCGGACCATGGGGATACAGTATACCCCGGTGTATCTCCCATCCGACTCCTATAACGCCATCATCTACAGCGACATGGAGTCGGTGAGGGTACCGTAATTTTTTTGTCCGAATACGGGAAACGTCAAGTAATTCCGTCCTGGTGAGATTTTTTTCGGATTTCGTTTCTTTTTTTTACGCGGTAATTCAGGTGATCGACATTCTCATCCAGTGGATGAGGCAATTCCATGAGAATCCACCGATCCCTTGATTCTGGAGAATCTCAGCGGCGCGTAATGTTCCGGTTACAGCGATCCCGATGAGGAGAACAGCCGGTTCAGGCTCCCTGCACCCGTCGGCCCGAGTTCAGCAGCCAGGCTCGCCATGAAGATCATTGCCACGATCACCAGCACGACAATGATCACAAGCACGGCAAAGACGATAAACAGGACCATGTGAAGGATGCGGGTCTCCCGTAATTTGATCTCCCCGGTATTCATCTTTCCCGCGACCGCGTGGGCATCGTACATTGCATAGAGCCAGACTAAAAAGCCAGGAACCAGGAGAAAGAAGAGTCCCAGGAGTGCAAGAATGAAGAGTGCAAATCCTTTTGCCATCTCACCATTGTATACCTGGCCGAGGCCCGGAAGGACTGATGAGCAGAATCCTGCAATCGTGGAGTTCTTCCGCTCCCCGGAAAAGGAAGGCATACCGGGAAAACCGGGCGGGCTGGTTCCATCCATCCGGGCACCGCAGCCGCTGCAGAACCGGGGGGATTCCTCTCCGGACACTTTTCCGCAGTGGGGGCAGGTTTCATGCATGGCAGACACTCAATAGATGGAGATAGATTCAGGCAGGGAAAAAATCTCTCATGGTTTCACTGCATTTACCCGGTCTCATTGACTGATATTTGGTGTGTGGTCTCTGAATCCGGAAAAAATCAGCAGGGACGAAGAATACAGGGGATAGTTATTCATCGCCCGTATTCTCCGGAAGGTGTGTTCCTGATCGTATGTCCCCATGATAACAGGCTATAGGAGAGATGGCGTGCACGTAGTGAGAGGAACGATGCAATCTTCCCGCATATCCGGCACCGTTTTTCCCGCTGGGACGGTACTTAGATTGAAAAACGATGAATTCAATTTTAGGGAAATCCGTCATTCTCTGGTGGAACAGCCCTTATGTTAGAAAAATCCGGGAACAGGATACAGCGCTTCCGTGAAAAAAGGGATTTTAGATCAGTTAATATTTTATGCAGGTACCCATGGTGAAAGCCTGGGCAACCTCGGGACCGTAGGTATTCTGGCAGGACTCGAGATCCTTAGCATGATCGTAACCTCCCTTGCCCCAGTGGGGGCAATCAACTTGAATGAGGCCGAGCTGCTTGTGGTCATTTGACTGGCAACTGACGTAATGATAGGTTTTGGCTGATGAGTCTGAGGTGTCCGCAATCACGTTACTGGTGTCCTGTGCCTGCACCGCAAAGGTGCTGAACATACAGGTCATGAGAATCGCTGCTCCCAAGAGGGAGAAGATCTTCGTTGTATTGTTTGCTGGTTTTTTTGTCATATTTGTGGTCATGATTATTTTCCTGGCCCTTCTTGCTGGGCCTGATCACTTGGTTGATCGACCCGGGTTATAATGGGTAAGAGATTGGAAAAAAAACGGCAAAACGTTTCCAGAACATCCCTAAGCCCTCTCCGGGCAGCCGGATTGTTTCACCGGCACAGCGCCGGATAATTTCTATTGTGTTATATGTTAGCATGCAACAGATTAGCATATGTACTATGTTCGGATTGCCGGATATCACAATTATTGTTTTTGGCGTCATCACGGTGATCGCCATTGCTGCGCTTGTCTACTGGGGAATAACATTCAAGGGGCACGATTGAGATGGTTGATTATATCACGGTCGCTGTCGTTGCGCTCTATTTCTTAGGAATGCTCGGGATCGGATTCTGGGCTTCAAAGAAGATCAAGAATACGGATGATTACCTCAATGCCGGTCAATCGCTGGGATTCTGGATGTTTGTGCTCCTGATGATAGGCACGGTCTGCTCGGGCATGTCCCTGCTCGGGGTCTCGGGTACAAGATGGGCTGGCCGACCATGCGGGAACAGATCTTTGTCCCGCTCTCGATCGCGTTCTGTATCATCTTCTTTGGCGTGAAACTGCACAATGTTGCCAAGACTGCAGGGGACGTCACGGTACAGGATTACCTGGCCCACCGGTACCAGAGCCCGACTGCACTGCGAACCCTTGCGGCCGTTGCGGGTATCATCGTCTCACTCATCTACCTGGTCGGGCAATATACTGCGATTGCCATTGTCCTTATCTGGCTCTTCCAGATCCCACTCTGGCTGGCACTCGTGATTGCCACTGCCGTGACGATGGTCTATACCGCGATTGGCGGCCTTTATGCGGTTGCCTGGGCATCGCTCATCCAGTCGATCATCCTGATTGGGGGAGTGCTCATCATGGCGCCAATCATCATCTTCTATGCCGGCGGCTTTACCACTGTCAACGAGTACATCGGTTCGGTGAACCCGGCGCTCGTCATGCCGTGGATGCCGAGCGGTGCATTTGCCATCCCGTACATCTTCTCGTTTGCGATCCTCCTGATGGTGGGTCTTGCCTGCGCACCGCACGTGATCAACAATGTGCTCGCTATCAAGGATGTCAAGTACTTCAAGTGGGCACCCCTCGTGGCTTTCCTCATCTACCTGGTCGCGATGGTGCTCCTCAAGTTCACCGGGTTTGCCGGTCTCACCATGGTCAAGCAAGGTCTCTTCACCCTCCCGAATGTGCCGAATGCCGGGGATTTCGTGATACTCTACGGGATCCAGTACTCGCTGCCCATCATCACCCTCTGGGCAGTCTTTGCCGTTATCGTGCTCGCGGCCGTCATGTCGACCACCGACAGGCTGATGCTGACGATCGGAGCCATGTTCTCGTGGGATATCTACAAGAAAGTCTTAAAGCCCGATGCGGATGACAAGTCCGTGCTCCTGCTCTCGAAGATTGTGGTCGTGCTCTCGGCCATCGGCACCATGATCCTTGCCATCAGCCCACCCGAGATGCTCGCAAGTCTCATCTGGATGGGTATCGGTGTCATGCTCGCAACCTTTGCCGTCCCGCTCCTGGCGGGCCTGTACTGGCGCGGCGCAACCCGGGAAGGTGCGCTTGCGGCCATGTCGCTGGGACTCGTATCGTCGCTGATCATCGGAGGCCTGAACTATTTCAAGACCGTCTCGATGGGCATAGAATTTGCAAAGATCCCCATGCACTTCTCGTTCTATGCATTTGTCATCGCCATTCTTGCAATGGTGATCGTCAGCCTGCTGACAAAGAAGACATCTGACAAGATTCTTGACGAGACCCAAACCGGCTGGTACATTTCCCGGCAATAATTCCAACCCAGCTTTTTTTTAAAAGAGAATTATTAGAGAGGGGATTTTTTTCGTTCTGGCGATCTTTTTTGCTCTGCAGAAACGCACCTGAACGGAAGTTCGCACACGAAGCATAAAAATCGTATTTTTTGAGGTCCACCCGCATCAGAGCCTTCTCATAGGTAGGCGGAACAATGAGGATTACTGCATTTTTTCGTTTAAGTCATTGATCCGCCCCTTCGGGAGCGGCGGGTTTATCGTTGTTGAGGGTATGGGGGTCTCAACCCCCATTATAATCTCACAAGGAGATCATTTTCATAGGAAAACTTTGCAGGGAATTGGGGAATCGCACCCGGGGGACTCACGTTCTTCATTTTTTCCACCCTCGTCGCTCGGGCATCCCAAAATAGAGATAATTTCAGGAGGTCTGCAATAACTACCGAAAACGGCGTTAACCCTCCTATATCTAATGAGGACAGGCAAGTAACGGGAAACAATGACTTCACGGGGGCATTTTTTTTATTTCTTTCAGGTTTTCTTTTTCGGGTTTCCCATTAGCGCAATCAATTGGCAGTATATTCTCTGGTAACTGAACAAGTGCGGACAAAACATGCGCCATGAAATAAACCTGTCAGCCCAATTCCAAACATTTTTTCCTCCTCCCGGGAAAATGAGAGTACCCCAACCAAGGTGATCTTCCTGCGCTTCTGTCCCCAGTGCGGCAAAGCCGTTGAACCCGGAAAGAAATTCTGTACTTCCTGTGGCGCATCCCTGACGCCGGACTTTCACAATGAAGGCAGAGAAACATCCCCGCAAGCAGGGGGACTTCTTCAACCTCATCAGGCTGCTGGAGCCGGTTCCCGCCGCCGGCTGATCATCATCGCAGGATTGGTCTTTCTCCTTCTCATTGGAACCATCCTGGGCTATCCATTACTCACGGGGACGTCCTTTTTCAGCTCATCCGGTTCTCGCGTGACACCAGTCGTAACCCCAACAGAAGCCAATGAATCGGGAAGTACACCTGGAGGATCCTATGTCATTATCAGGACCGAAGAGGCGACACCGGAACCCACAACCCCCCCGCTCCCGACCATCACTTCCCTGAGCCCGGCAACACCCCTCCCCACGCCCCTTGCCACTACTCAGCCCCAGGTAACCCGGTCCCTCACCTGCTCTTCCGACACAATTGCCTGCAACAATTCCTGTATCGACCCGCGGACCGACAACAACAACTGCGGGACCTGCAAAAATGCCTGTTCAACCGGAAAATTCTGCCAGAACGGGAATTGTGTTGCAACCTGTACTGCCGATCAGACGAGTTGCGCGGAAGGGTGTTTCAATCTCCTGACCAGTGCCCGGCATTGCGGCTCCTGCGGAAACTCCTGTCCCAACGGGCTCATCTGTTTCATGGGCAGGTGCGACTCCCCCGCCACACCGATGCCGGTGCCCCAGTAACGGGGACGATCCGTTCATGGGGCAGCGATCTCTGTTTTTTCTTTCATCTTTGCGGTGCTGGAAATAATCCTCGATCGTTCGGGTGGATACAACCAGGAAAATTACCCTTAGCAATATAAATTCCGGGTGCCAACGTATTGAGCAGTGACAATCGCAATTCTTGGCGGCGGACTTTCAGGACTCGCCCTGGCAAGGCTGCTGCATGAACAGGGCAATGAGGTCGTTGTCCTTGAAGCGGAATCCCGCTGTGGCGGACTCTGCCGATCGAAAGAAGACCGGGGGTTCACCTTCGATACCGGTGGTTCCCATATCATCTTCTCGCGAGACGAAGAAGTGCTTGGGTTCATGCGCCGGATGATTGAGGGAAACGAACAGCGCAATATCCGCAATACCAAAATTTTCTATAAAGACCGGTATGTGAAATACCCGTTTGAGAACGGGCTCTCGGATCTCCCCATAGAGGACCGGTTCTTCTGCATCAACGAGTTTGTCAGGACCCATGTGGCAGTCGAGAAAGGAGAACTCGCACCACCTGAGAATTTCCGGGAATGGATCTATTATACCTTTGGCAAAGGCATTGCCGAATGCTACATGGTCCCGTACAATGAGAAGATCTGGAAATTTCCCACCAACCGGATGTCCCTGCACTGGGTAGACGGGCGCATTCCCCGGCCCCCTGTTGAAGACGTGATCAAATCCGCGATTGGCATTCCCACCGAGGGCTACACCCACCAGTCGGTCTTCTCGTATCCTCTCGACGGGGGTATTGAAGCCCTTGTCGCGGCGATCGCCCGGCCTATCCGGGACAAAATCCATACCGGGTTCCGCGTAACGTCAGTCAGAAAGACGGGTGCCGGCTTTGCGATCAGCAACGGTACCGAGACTATCACTGAAGACCAATGCATCTCAACGATTCCCGTCCAGCATCTCATGGCAGCTCTCGGGGAAGTACCGGAGCGGGTGAAAACTGCCTGCTCCGCACTCCGGTACAACTCCATCGCCTGCGTAAATATCGGGATCCGGGGAAGCGTGCCGGAGATCTCCTGGCTCTACATTCCCGAGATTGTGCTGGGGATGACCAACCGGATCTCGTTTCCCTCAAGTTACAGTGCCCATGCAGCACCGGCCGGGTGCAGCTCCGTGCTGGCCGAGATCACCCACCAGCCGGGCGATGAGACAGCGGGTATGGATGATGCGGCTCTCATTGACCATGTGGTTACGACATTGGAGACCATGCAGATCCTCAAACGAGACCAGGTGATCTATTCGTCCGTGGAACGCCAGCCCTATGCATACGTGGTCTATGACCTCGACTATCTGCAGAATATTGCCATAGTAAAGGATTACTGCACCGATGCCGGTATTCCCCTGGTAGGTCGATTCTCCCAGTTCGAGTACCTCAACATGGACGGCTGCCTTCGCAGCGTGATGGATTTTGTTGCACGGCGAACACCTTCCTGAAGTAGTACACTTTTTTTACGGATTTTAGATCACGCTTAATATCCGTTAACGTGAAAATGGTACAGGAGTTTTCCCCTGAATGATTTCCGTCATCATTCCCACATTTAACGAAGAAGAGAATATCGCCCAGTGCCTTGTCTCACTCTCGCACCAGAATATCCCCCGGGCCGATTACGAGATCATTGTAGTCGATGGCGGTTCGAAGGATGCCACCTGCGAGATCGCAAAGAAATATGCTGACCAGGTCTTTACCCAGACCAGTAAAAAAGTCGGGGGGGCACGCAACGACGGTGTCACGGCAGCAAAGGGCACCATCATCGCCACTACGGATGCCGACTGCATCCTGCCACCGGACTGGATCAAAAACCTTGCAGAGGATTTCAGGAATCCGGCTGTGGTGCAGGTTTATGGACCGGTCTATCCTATCGAGGAGGGAATCGGGAACCGCTTCTCGCTCATGCTCGCCAACACCTTTGCCCGGATCGGGTACTACAGCAAGACCTTTTACTATACCCTCGGTTGCAACACGGCATTCCGGAAAGATGCTTTTGTCAGGGCCGGTATGTACCGCTGCATCGATGCCGGAGACGATCTGGAGATCGCGATGCGGATGAAGGATGAGGGAAAGATCCGGTTTGACAACAGGCTCAAGGTGGGCTTTTCCATGCGGCGGTACCAGAAGTTCGGGACCCTCCGGTCACTCTACGAATGGGTGTATATCGTCTCGAAAGGCGGGGAATCAGAAAAATATTCGTATTCCCAGAAAAAATACAAGTGAGAGAAGACTCAATCACGTTTTTGGCAGGGCCAGTCGATGCCGGAACCAACACCCATTTCTCCTGATAATCCGAGGGAAAAAGAGCGGATCGATGCCTTCAACCAGAGCTCGTTTGCCCGCCTGCTGAACATGACGATCATGGAAGCGCATGATGGGTATGCCCGGGTGGTGATGGCGTGCGGCCAGGCCCTCAATCCCCATGCGGTTATGCACGGAGGTGCGATCTTTGCCGTTGCAGAGCGGGTGGCAGTCTCGATCCATATCCAGTACATCGCCCCTGCAACCGGTACCCTGGAGGCAGTTGCACACCGGGTCGCGGATAATGGCCGGTATTCCACCTTCCGGGTGATGGTCTATGAAGACACTCGCACCATCGCTGAGTTCGACGGCGTGGCGCTCCAGGTCAATCATCCAGTTTAAAAAACAGGCATAAAAAAATTGGACCGGTAATTCCTGACCCTTTTTGCGAATCACTAAATGACAGCATGGACGAAGCTCCGAAACGACCGGGCATGCTGCGCATTGCAGCTGCGGTAATTCTTGGGTTGATCAGCGGCACGATTATATTCCTTATCTTCGCGCTGGGTATCGGGGTCGTGAACGACCGGATGGGCATGACGATCCCCATCAACCTGCTCATTGCGGAGAATATCTTCAGCGCCATCCTGCTTGTGCTCTTTATCATCATCTGCATTGCTGCATTCTGCTGGCAGGTCTGGAACAATCCTTCCGAGATGGACCGGGAAGATTTCGGGCCGGAAGAGGAAGACGAAGAGATATAATCAGTCCCGCAAAAGAGGACTTTTTTGTCCTTCTTTTTATCACATTTTTTCTTACGGTTTTTAACTGAAAAGATACCGAACCTTTTTTTCCCGTACGGTCACCAGTATTTTTACATGACAATTGAAACGACCGCAGTGACGACCGTTGCCGGCCTTATGGCACTTGCAGCACGCACCGCCCCGAAAGGAAAAGGGGTCGATACGATCCATCTCCGCGTGTTGATGGGGAACGAGGTGCAGGCGCTTGCACACAGGCTCAGGGAACTGGGCGAAACACAGGGAATTGGTTTTTTCCAGCGGGATGCACTCAATATCGCAGCAAGCGATGCGGTCCTCCTGATAGGGTCCGGAGCGGATCTCGTTGCCGGGTTAAACTGCGGGGCATGCGGGTATGCCACCTGCGATGCGATGGCAGCAGAAGGTAAAAAACGGGGGAACAAGCGGGGCACGCATTTTTCCGGCCCCAACTGTGCTATCCGCATCACTGACCTGGGAATCGCGGTGGGTTCGGCAGTCAAGACCGCCCAGATTCACAATGTTGATAACCGGATCATGTACTCAGGGGGCGTGGCAGCACTTGACCTCGGCCTCCTCGAGAAGGAGTGTACGGTCGCGTATACGATTCCTCTCTCGGCTACCGGGAAGAATATCTTCTTTGACCGGGAACGGGCAAAATAATTTTTTTGTTTTTTACGCAATTCTTATTGGGCTTCCGGGCCAAACACTCTGCATTCATCCAGGTACGAAAATCCCATGTCGCGCTACCGCCATAAACTCCTGAAACGATCGGGCCTCCTCCCCGCTGAGGATAAAACGGGGGGATTGTCCCCGTCCCCCGTAAGGATCACGGTGCTTGATTATGATGCTTCCCAGTTCCAGGAGAAAAGCCTCAGAGAGATAAGTGAATGTTTCCTGTTCCGTGATACCGGGACGGTCACCTGGATCAATATTGACGGGCTGGGAGATCCGCACCTCATCGAAGATCTCGGAAGATGTTTCACCATCCACCCGCTCATCCTGGAAGATATCTTCAACACCAGACAGCGCCCGAAGATGGAGGACCTGGGCGACTATCTCTACCTAACGCTCAAGATGCTCACGTACCTTACGCCCGAAAACGAGATCAAGATCGAGCATATCAGTATGGTCGTCGGCAAGAACTTCCTCATCTCATTCCAGGAAGACATCGGGGATGTCTTCGATCCCGTGCGCGACAGAATCCGCAAAGATGGCAGGATCCGGCAATTTGGCCCGGATTACCTGGCGTACGCGCTCATCGACGGGATAGTGGACAATTACTTTGCCGTGATGGAGAAGCTCGAAGAGCAGGTCGAGGATCTTGAAGAGGAACTGGGGGTCAATCCCACACAGGCATCCCTGCAGAAGATCAACCGGCTCAAAAAAGATATGATCTTTCTCCGCAAATCTGTCTGGCCGCTCCGCGAGATGATCAATAATCTCGAACGATCCGATTCGGCAATCATCCATGAATCGACCCGTATTTATCTGCGGGACGTGTACGACCACACGATCCAGGTGATCGATTCGCTCGAGACCTTCCGGGACATGGTCTCGGGTATGATCGACATCTACCTCTCGGGACTGAGCTACAAGATGAACGAGATCATGAAGGTGCTCACGCTCATTGCAACCATCTTCATCCCGCTTACGTTCGTGGTCGGGTTGTATGGAATGAACTTCAGGAATATGCCGGAAATTGACTGGGAGTTTGGCTATTATTCGGTCCTGATCGTCATGGCCCTCATGGTGATCGGCATGCTAACTTATTTCCGGAAGAAGAAGTGGATCTAATTACGATCGTTTCTTTGCCCGTTCCCGGCAGATCTTTTTCATAACGAAAATATCGATGCATTTTTCCCGCCCCGCTCCTAACGGTAACTGTTACTATGCCGATTATGAAAATCCGCGGGGGAGACCTGGATCTTGTTGAATATGATTTCAAGTCCTTTGCTCCAACAACGATCTTAAAGACACTCGGTCTCGAGAAGAAGAAGTTCAAGCTGGCACCGGCAAAAGGAAAGGTCACGGTAACGGCACCGGCACGGATTCACTTGACCGTGCTGGACATGAACCGGTTCGCCCCGGATCACCCGGGCGGCGGCGGGATCGGGTTTGCAATCCAGTGTTACTGCACGGCATCGGCAGAATGCACGAAAGGAGCCGACACGATCCATTACAGCCGTGCTCCCATCATCGAAAACTTTGTGGCGGTCTTCAAAAAGGCAGTCGGCTATACCGGGGGATTTGCCATCACGGCAACCGACCACGAGAAGAAGCACGTGGGTCTCGGCTCCACCAGCACGGTCATGATCGCCGTTGCTACCGCAATGAACGTGGCAGTGGGGTCGCCACTGACCAGCACCCAGCTCCGGCACCTGGTTGGCCACAATTACGTGGAAGAGACCGCGGATGGGAATGTTGCGTTCGGGTTCGAGACGGGCGTAGGGCCGGCTGTCAGCACGCACGGCGGTATGGCGATCATGGGCGACGAACTGGCGCTCGTGTACCACCACCCCTTTGCCGAGGGAAAACACGTGCATATTATCATCCCCCCGACCGACATCTCATCCGCCGGCGCCCAGGAGTTCGATCTCCTGATGAACAAGGCCCGGACCCTGGACTACCGGGACCGCGAACTCAAGGCGTATTTCTTCTTAATGGACCTGGTACCGGCGCTGGAAAAGGATGACTTAAAGAAAGCCGGCGATGTAATCTGGGAGATCGAGTTCCGGGGATCCAAGCGGGCCGAGGTGGAGCACCACAGTTACGGGATCTATCACTATATGAGCCAGCTGCGGGAGAAAAAGCTCGAATTTGTCGGCATGAGTTCCGTGGGACCCTCCATTGCGGTGGTTACGGCCCTTGACCGGAAGGCGATGGATACGCTGCTCAAACCCCTGGGCCTGAACGTCACCATCTCAACAAAAGTCGATAACACGGGCATGACGATCGTGTGCTCGAAATAATTTTTTTCTTTCCTGCATCTTTTTTTAGAATTTACTCCGGGATCGGTAATGAAATAAAAATGCCAGCATGGCTATCCGGTACCAATAAAAGGAATTTTTGCTCTGTAGAAATCACGGTTCTCAATTACCGGTTAGTCCTCTTCTGTATCTGGGAAGGTGACCCCCTCACTCCCCCAGAGGGGGAGGCATCCCAAGGGGGGCACCCCCTTGTCCCCCGAAAGTTCTCATTGACCGTTCTGAGGTTATCGCAATGCGGGGGGATGCCCGAACGGTGGGGGCGGAAACACGAAGTGCGTGAGCCCCCAAGAGCGACTCCTCAATTCTCCGAAAGGAATGCCCCTGAAAATTAATTACGTTGAATGAACAAATCGTATCAAAAAAAGTCTGGAATTTTAATTTCCATGCTTCGCATTTCTCCAGAACAGGAATTTTACCGTGGAAGTCACGGATCGGGACTGAAAAAAGATCCACTGTCCAGCCATTTTTTTGTTATGCACTGATCTTTGTTATGTACTAATTTTGATGAGGTGAGATCAATCCTTTCCGGACCCCGCCTCTTTTCGTCTCTCCAGGTACGCAGAGACAATATTGTAGAGGAAGAACAGAATCGTCAGGACGCTCAGCCCGATAACGGCGATGACCATGAGGCTCATATTCTCCTTGACTATCGTAAAGGAGCCGAAGTAGTATCCTGCGGTTATCAGAGCGGCTGCCCAGACCGTGGCCCCCAGGACATTATAAAAGAGGAAACGAGGGTAATGCATGGATCCAACGCCCGCAAGGAACGGAGCAAACGTTCGTACAACCGGGACGAAACGTGCAACAAAGATCGTGGCTCCGCCATATTTTTCATAGAAAACATAGGTCTGATCGATATGCTCTTTTTTTACTATGGTGGGGAACCTTTCCAGAAATACCTTGAGCCCTATGTAATTCCCAATCCAGTAATTCAGGGTATCGCCCAGTACGGCTCCCAGGACAATTGCCATAAAGAGCCAGGGGAGTTCAAGAATGCCGCTTGCTGCAGCGGCACCCCCGACAAAGAGGAGGGAATCTCCCGGCAGGAAGGGCATGATCACCAGCCCGGTCTCCAGAAAGATGATACAGAAGAGGATAGCATAGGTCCACATCCCGTATTCCTGTACAACAGAGACCATGTTCTGATCGAGATGGAGAAAAATAGTAATCAGGGAATCGATCATGAATGCGAAAATATGGGTCGGTTGCCTATATTAAGTTGAGTTCGGGTCAACACGGTAATCAATGGGGAAATGCAGGTGGGGGACAGGGCGGGCTTGCCCATCACCTCACTACAAAGTTTATCAGGGATCAACACCAATGTAGCTGAATTGTAGCGGGAAATAATGGATTTCTGACAGGAGAAAAAGTGGTAATGTCTCACACATTTTCTCACGAATTGTTCTGCTTCCTTGCAATAACGGGCATAGCGCTGATGGTAATCTCACCGGTCCATGCATTTACCGCAAACTCGCTCGATATTACGATCAGCAAGGATGGTGATGCCACCGCCAGTTTCAGGTTCACCCTTGAGGGGATCTTGGAAAATGCAATCCCCCAGTCAATGCTGGAAGAAGAACTCAAAAAAGGGCTGACCACCAGTTCCGATCCGCCGGTACTTCTCTCCATGGACAAATCCGGAGCTACCCTGCTCCTGAAAAAATTTGCCGACACGGCAGACGTCCCGCAGGGCACCGAATACCGTACCGCTTCCATGAATTTCCAGAAAGCAGAGATTGCATTAAAAAATTCGGCCATCAGCAATGTTGTCTCCGCTGACTTTACGCCGGATCGTATCACCCTGACCTTCCCGGACGCCTATACAAAAACCTTTGCAAATACTGCCGTGCTCCCATCTCTCACCCACGTGGTGATTGACCCCTCAAAACCAGCCGTTGTTGCAACACCTGCAAAGACCGGCTCGATCAATATAACCGCTTCACCGCCAACGGTCCAGGTCTCGATCGATGGCAGTTATGCCGGGGATTCCCCGGGCACATTTTCCGAGCTCACCGCCGGACCCCATACCCTCCTTTTCCAGAAAGAGGGTTTTTTGCCCGTGACCAAGACCATCACGGTTGTAGAAGGCCGGACAACGAGCGCGTTTGTGTACCTGAAGTACGCGGAACAACCGACGACCGCAGCTCCCGGGTTGCTCTCCTTACCCGGGTTTGACCTGGCGCTTGCGGCACTTGCCCTGGGCAGTTGCTTCCTGGTACGAAGAATTTCCCGGTAAAAAACCGTACAGGCACATTACTCCCGGCCAGCCGAAAGATAATCTTTTTTCGTACGGATCTCATAAAATTTCCGTGAGAAGAATATTCATACACGAATACATGCTATCCTAGCATAGGAAGCAGAGCTATGGATTCTGAAGGCAGCACATACCAGCAGGAGATCTTCGACTTTTTACCCGACGCCACATTTGTCATTGACCTTGAAGGTCGGGTGATTGCCTGGAACCGGGCCATGGAAGTGCTGACCGGTACACCCGCCACCACGATGCTCGGGAAAGGAAATTACGAAGCAGCCATCCCGTTCTATGGCGAGCGAAAACCAATGCTTGCTAATCTCATCTTCATGCCGGAAGTCGAGATCGAGAAGCGGTACGATACTATCGAGAAGGTTGGCGATACGCTTATCGTCGACGTTTTTATACCAACGTTCGGAAAAGAGGGGGTATATTTCTGGGCAAAGGCAAGCCCGCTCTTTGATCCGCAGGGGAATATCTCTGGCGCGATCCAGAAGATCCGGGACATCTCGGACCGGAAACGAGCCGAACAGGAGATCACCCGCTCCCACCGTAGTCTTGAGGAGATCATCAGCTTCTTGCCCGACCCGACGTTTGTCATCAATCTTGACGGGGTAGTTATCACATGGAACAGGGCAATGGAAGTGCTGACCGGGGTACCTGCCGCGGCAATGCTCGGAAAGGGGGATTATGAGTATGCACTCCCGTTTTACGGTGAGAGAAAACCGATGCTGGCAAATATCGTCTTCATGCCGGAAGTTGAGATCGAGAAACGGTACGACAATATCGAGAAGATCGGCGACACGCTGGTTATGGATATTTTCATACCAACGTTTGGGAACGGAGTGTATTTCTGGGCAAAGGCCAGTCCGCTCTATGATCCCCAGGGAAATATATCCGGCGCCATCCAGACGATCCGGGATATCTCGGACCGGAAACGAGCCGAACAGGAGATCATACGCTCGCGCCGGAGCCTGGAGGAGATCATCAGTTTCTTACCGGATGCAACGTTTGTCATCAACCGTGAGGGATACGTCATCACATGGAACCGGGCCATGGAGGACCTGACAGGCGTGCCGGCCCAGGCCATGGTGGGGAAAGGGGATTATGAGTATGCTCTCCCGTTCTATGGCGCAAGGCAACCGATGCTCGCCAATCTTATTCTCATGCCCGAGACGGAAGTGGAGAGCCGGTATACCCACGTGAAGCGCGAAGGCGACACTCTCGTAGTGGACACGTTCCTCCCCCAACTGGGGATCTCGGGACGGTATTTCTGGGCCAAGGCAAGCCCGCTCTATGATCCCCAGGGAACTATTACCGGGGCAATTGAGACGATACGGGACATCACCGAGCGCCGCGAGATGGAGGGAAGACTCGCCCGTTCGAATGCCGAGCTCCAGATCGCTGCCGAGATCCAGCAGAGTTTCCTACCGGAAGTGATCCCCCAGATCACGGGCTTTGACATCTCCGCAAAGAGCGTGATGGCCAAGGAAGTGGGGGGATTTTTTCGATGTCATTCCCTTTGAGATCATCCCGCTCGAGAAAGGTACGCTGGGAATCCTGATTGCCGATGTTTCCGGAAAAGGGGTGCCGGCGGCCCTCTTCATGGCCTTGTCCCGGATCGTGGTCCGGGTCAATGCCCTCTGGCACCGCGACCCGGCACGGGCAATCCATGATGCAAACAATGTCATTGCGCAGGACTCCAAGGCAGGGATGTTTGTCACGCTCTTCTACGGGATCCTTTCCGAGAAGAACCGGACCCTGACGTATGTAAATGCCGGCCATAACCCACCCGTGGTCTTCCGGAGCCGGGATGGCAGCCTCGAAGAACTCATGCCCACCGGCATTGTGCTGGGTGAGGTTGAACACCGGGAATTCTTCTCCCGAACGATCGATATCGGCCCGGATGATATCATTGTCATGTACACCGATGGTATCACCGAATCCATCAATGCCCGCGAGGAGATGTTTGGCGAAGAACGGCTCTATTCAGTGCTGCGAAATAACGCCAGTCGCTCGTCCCGCGAGATTCTCGGTGAGATCCTCGCCGCGGTCAAAACGTTCACCGGAGATGAGCCCCAGTTCGATGATATCACCCTGATGGTGATAAAAGGCGTCTGAATACCCGGGTCTGGCCGGGATCCGAGTGGGCGTGATACCCGGAAGAATTATCCCGAACGTCTCCAGGAACCGCCGGGAACACGGATAACGAACCGGGCACCATGGCCCGGCTCGCTGGTCTCGCGGATCTCAAGTCCCGTGATCGCCAGGATCTCCTGGGAGAGGAAGAGACCAAGGCTGGTCTGTTTTCCAAAACCCCGGGTAAAGAGCCGGCTCTTGTCTTCTGCCGGAATTCCCGCGCCGTCATCCTCGCAGATGATGAGCAGGTCGGGGCCGGTAACTTCACCGGTGATCGTGATGCGGGTCAGGGTCTTTCCATATACCACCGCATTGCTGATCAGGTTGAAAAAAACCTTCTCAAACATCGGGTCTGCGTACACTTCGCAGGAAAAAAGCCGGATCTCGACCAATATTTTTCCCCGCTCAACCAGAGGAAGGACCCGCTCAAGGACCATTACGAGATCCTGCCACTGGGGCAGCTCGACACCCAGGTTCTGGTACTCCCGGGTGAACCCGATCTGTTCCTGGATCACGCTGATGATCTTCTTCTCTTTCTCAATATAATCAGCCTGTTCCGGCGTGGTGGCTTCGGTCGCGCTCAGTTCGACATAACAGTTCAGGGCCATGATCTGGTTGAGGATATCATGGCGGGTGATGCTGGCCATGAGGCTGAGCTTCTTGTTGGCATCGTCCAGGGCAATTTCGGCCCTTTTTCGCCGGGTGATATCGCGCAGGATGAGCAGGTGGCCGATCTCTTTTGTCGAATCCGGATCCAGAGGTACGCAAAATGTATCGTAATACCCGGTACTGCCGCCCCGTTCCAGGATGATCTCATCATGGGATATGAACGGAACCGTTCCACAGACCGAAGAGAGCCGGGTCGTGTCAGGGAGGATCTCCAGCAATGGCCGGGCAATCAGGGAACCGGCAGGGGATGCGAGGATCGCTTCTGCCGCCGGATTGATATCCACGATGCACCCCCGGCTGTCGGTCACAATGACCCCGTCAGTGATCGTCTTAAAAACCCTCGAGTATGTAACGGGCATAATAACAAAGAGCTGGAAACGGACGATCCCCGGTGCAACAATGAGCCCCGACAGAGTGAACATCAGCGGCGTGAGGTCGAGGCCCGGGACAGGACCCAGGGAAAGGACGTATACGATATTTGCCAGTACCGGGATCGCACATGCCAGCAGGAGAAGCTGCATCTGGTGCCGGTAAATATCCCGGGCCGCGTACAACCGCGTGATCACCAGGGCGAGACCCAGCAGGGAAAGTCCGTAAGAATAACTGACATGGATCCAGAAAAGGGGTCCGTGAAGAAATGCCCAGATTACGAGCCCGTTATCAACTACTGAAGTAAAACCAGTATAATAGAGGTGGTGCAGGGGGTTGGTCAGCACCAGGAGGATCGTGATGGCCGGTATGATAAAAAAGAGAGGAATAGTCTTCCGGGTGAGATAGCGGTCGCCCCCGGTGTAATGCAGGACAATGAAGAACCATGCCACCGGAACCGTTACGATACCGGGATATTCTATGATGGTAAAGATATAATTCGCGAGGAGGTCGGCGCTGATGAGCTGCCCGATGCTCCCGAGGGTCCAGAGAGTGGCAGCAGCCATGAGGAGCGTGAATGGCCGGGAGACCCCGAAATTCCGGTTTCTCCAGCTGATGATCGCCAGCACGGCCGTTATGCAGGCCGAAGCAGCAATCGGGAGGATGAAGGGGGAGAACTGGAGATCCATGCGACACCGTTATCCATTCTTCAGCATTTCAATCATGATTCATTTCTCCCGGGATTTTCCTGATTGAGAGCATCATTTCCGGGTTCCTGAGTTTTTGTGCGGGGTCTTGGTCCCAAGGGTCCAGTTTCAATATTCTTTTGCCGTGGTGAAGGGAGATTCTTCCTCGTCTTTCTGCTGGTGATGCTCAAGAAGCCTTCGCACCTCGTCATAGGCTTTCTGCTTGTCCTTGATACCGGTGAAGAGGATGCGGACTTCGTCGATATCATCCTTTATGTATACTGCTTCATCATACACCACCAGCAGGATCTTTCCCTCCGGGCCAAAGCTACGCTCTTCGCGCTCCCCGGTCATATATCGTTCGCGCTGCTCTTTTGTCGGTGCCGCATACATGTTCTCGTATCGGAATACTCCCATCAAATTCCCCGTATTTACTATGTAGAGGGGTATGCGAGATTAATATATTGACTGGCGGAGGAGTGAGTTAGCAAACTACCGGATTATGAAAGTCAGCCGGGATTACCGGAGGATTATACTTTTCCGGCAAAGAAGAACCCGGTCCCTGCCGCATTTCTTTTTTAAAAAATAGATGAGTTCCTGTGAATACCCGGATTTTTCGCCGAACGTTTTTTTAGTATAATCCGCCGGAATCCCCTATACAGGAAAATTATCAGCGTTCTTTAAAGACGGGGTTTCCTCAAGACAGGGGCTTTCCGGCCGCCAGTCTCTCAATCTCCGCATCCTGCTCATCGAAATACGTCTCTAGGTACACGAGGGTTTCGAGATCCACGTCAGCGTAGGTATGGCCCCCGATCTCAAACGGGTTGTCCATGTCCCGGATCAGGAGTAGGAGGCCGATGAGCATGCTGCTGATGACTGCAAAGATAATGGTTGCTTCCAGCAGGGGATCGATCTTGACAAAGAGCAGCAGCAGGATGACGCCGGCCGTAGCCACTTCGGCAAGGGCATATGCCGCAGGAATGAAATCGGTGCGTATGATCACTTCGACTCGGTTGGTCATCCGGTCGATCGTGCCCAGTTCATTTCTCAGTTTTGCAATCAGCGGGGGAGCTACATTGGCATAGAAAAGAATCCTGATGTCATTATTGATCTTGTTCATCTCCCGGTTGATATCCGGCAGGTCGAAGGTTATTCGCGGTAAAGCGGGTAAAGGGGTTCGGGCATATGGTTATTGTTAATCCTTGATCCGCTGCTGGGGCGCCCCTATGGGGGCTGCAGGGTTCATCATAATTGAAAGATTAACAGACACGTTCGAGATCCTATTTCCGCATGATTCACTTCATAATTTCAGCCATTTGGAGGGTGACCCCCTCTCGCCATGAGAGGAGAGCAGCCCGAGGGGAACATTTCCGTGACCACCGGTTTTTCATCCACTGATGAGGACAATTGTAATATGAAAATTCCCAATAACGGGGCAGAAACGAGAAATCTTCGAGCCATAAGGGATTAATTGTTTACTCTTTGGGGATTTCTACCAATAAAAAAGATCATACCATCCCGATTCGGCAATGGTCCCCGATATTGCAAAAATAATCCGGAGAAAAATTATGAAAGTGAGGCCAGGATACCGGGCAACTCATCCATCGAATCGAGGGTAAAATCTGCTTCAAATTCACTCCGGTCATCTGATAACCGGTCGCCATACCGGGCATAGACCGAACAGATCCCCAGGTTCCTGCAGGGCTCGATATCGCGCCGTGGACTATCCCCCACCAGCAGCGCCTCATGGTTCTTTGCCTGCATCATCTCAAGGGCAAAGAGGAAGGGGTCCGGGGCAGGTTTTTTTACCCCCACCACATCATAGCTCACCATCCCGCAGAAAAACGGGAGAAGGCCGACTTTTTCCAGGCGGATGGTGGCATCTTTTGAATGGGCATCGGTCACAATTCCCATCGGGTACCCGCTCTTCCGGAGCATCTCGAGCGTATCCTTTACTCCCGGGTAAGGGATGATGTGCCGAAGTTTCTCTGTCTCATACAGCCGGCATGCTTCCCGGTACTGCCCATCCGGCTCGATCGAACGGTCAGTCATATAGTCAAGAATATTTTCATGGGATTCAAACCCCCGGGTCGGCCGGAGAAAATAGTCAAAGAGAAGATCTCCTTCATCCATTCCCAGGAACCGGGAGACTACATGGCAGGAGGCAAGCTGTGCGCCAACCAGGTCGAACAGGGTGTTATCCATATCGAAGAGAAGCGTGGTAATTCCCTGTTTATTCCGATATTCCGGTCGGGTCATTATTATTATTGTTTGGTTGTGCGGGTCAAAGGATTTTTGATCCGGGCAACCATTGTCAAAGATTTAACCCAGAAGACGGCCAATAGGAATTAACTGCAAGGACTGGCGGAGCATGGTAGATCAGTATCTCATTGAGATTCGTCTCGGAACAACAAAATGGCGAATGAATGAGACGATCTACGCCATTGCAAAAAAATTCCGGCTCGGTGCATTTATTGAAAAACACCCGCATGTAACTCTTTTTGGTCCCCTGATTCTCAACGAAGGAGTCACCACCGCCCAACTCCAGGATGCGATCGAGAAGGTAGCATCCCGGTACGACCCGATCCCCTTCATGATTGACGGCTGGGAGAAGCGCAATGGCATGCACGGGAGTGTGATTGCATTCTCTGTCAGACCATCGGAGGCACTCCGGAGTCTCACTGCCACAATCGCCCAGGCCCTCCCTCCTCACTCCGCCAGTCTTAATCCCTGGGATGCCTTTCCCGAAAAAAAATGGTTTCATGTCACCATCGCTAACCGGCTCGAACCCACCCGGGCTGAAAAAATATTCTCTGTAATCGCCCGGTCCCGGGAGACGCTGCCCCGGGTTGACCGCTCCCTGGATGGGATATTGCGCCCGCTAAAATGGGCGTTGAAAGCGCTTGGGATACGGCACCGCAAGGTCATCTGGCCGGTAACGCTTGACGAACACGGACTCCGCATCACCGTAATGCAAGGCGAAGAGATTCTTGTTGAATATGATCTCCTGGATCACTGCTGGATTCCGGGTGGATCCCGTCACACCTCTGCTGCCTGGCAGCAGAGCCTTTCAGCGTACCGGAAAAAAATGGGTTTTGAACGCCTCCCAGCGGAACCGTATTCCGGTGAGGAGATCTTCCTCATCTCGGATCTGCACCTTGGCCATGCCAATATCATCCGGTACTGTTCCCGGCCATTCCTCTTTTCTGAAGTCGGTGATATGGATCGCGTGCTTATCGATAACTGGAACTCTGTGATCGGCCCGGGGGACCGGTGCTATTTCCTCGGGGATCTGCGGTACGGGAGCCATGCCCGGAGCACCGGTGAATACCGGGCACAACTCGCCGGGAAGATCACATTCATCCGGGGCAATCACGATGATAATGGGCTTGATGCAGTACCGTTTTCGTCTCTGGATTACCGGGGCATCCGGTTCCTGCTGGTGCATGATCCCGCCGACGGTCCCCCCGGATTTGAGGGCTGGACGATCCACGGCCATTACCATAACAATGATCTCCATCATTTCCCGTTCATCAACTTTGTTGATCGCCGGATCAATGTGAGTGCGGAAGTGATCGGGTACGTACCGGTGGGAATGGACGAGATCATCGACCGTATTCAGGTCGGGCTTGAAGGGAAAGATCTCCGCCCGGTCCTCCTGAGATACCCCGTATCCTAAAAACGGCTTGAATACCCTCCCGGATTGGTCGCTTCATAACCTTTTTTACGTACCCGGCTGCAGAGTTCAACAGTGCCGGTGAAGTGACGATGTTCTTTCAACGAATTGTATCTGAAGGAATTGCCCACAACTCCTATCTTGTCGGGTCAAACGGGCAGGCAGCGGTGATCGATCCGCGACGCGACTGCGGGATATACCTGGAGATCGCGCGGCAAAATGACTTGGCAATCTCTCACATCTTCGAAACGCACCGCAACGAGGATTACGTGATTGGTTCGGTCGAGCTCGCTGCTCGTTCCGGGGCCGAAATTCATCACGGGGCCGCTATGGCATTTTCCTATGGCAAACCTGTGCGGAAAGGGGATATATTCCCGATTGGATCGCTCGAACTCCGCATTCTCGAGACACCGGGGCATACCGAAGAGAGCATATCGCTGGTCCTTACGGACAAAGAAGTCTCTGCCCGCCCCTACATGGTCTTTACCGGCGATACCCTCTTCTCGGGAGATATTGCCCGGACGGATTTCTATGGGGAGAAACGAAAGGCCGAGATGGCAGAGAAGATCTTTGATAATATCCAGAACAAAATCCTACCCCTGGGGGAAGGGGCGATCATCTGCCCGGCACATGGAGCGGGCTCTGTGTGTGGCGGGGAGATTGCGGATCACCCGTTCACGACCGTGGGATATGAAAAGGCGACGAACCGGTGGATTCTTGGGGGACGCGAGGTCTTCATTGCAGCGCGTGTGAAGGAGTCGCCCTATGTTCCGCCGTACTTCAAAAAGATGGAGCAGTTGAACAAGGAAGGTCCCCGCCCCCTTCACGGGATCTCTCCACCCAGGCCACTTTCGGTAAGCGAGGTCAATACCCTAAGAACATCAGGATGCCAGATCCTGGATCTTCGGGCACCCACCAGTTTTGGTGCAGGTCATATTCCCGGCAGCATCTCGATCTGGCGCGAGGGGCTTTCGGCATTCATGGGGTGGGTATTCACATACGATCTGCCCATTATCCTGGTCGATGACTTCAATCTCTCGCTTGATACCGTGCAGCGCCAGATGCTCCGGTTAGGCTATGACAATGTTGCCGGATACCTGGCCGGAGGCTTTCCCCTCTGGACAAAAGCCGCGCAGGAGATTGCCACTCTCCCGACCTGCTCGGTGCAGCAACTCAATGAGCGCCTGAGATCAGAGTCGCCGTTCCTCCTCGATGTGCGGGACAGGAAGAACTGGGACTCCATTGGCCATATCCCGGGTGCCCATCACCGGTACGTGGGAGAACTCGTTTCTCATCTTGACGAGACGCCCCGTAACCGGCCCCTGGTGATCTATTGCGATGCCGGGTACAAGGGAGGTCTTGCCGCCAGTATCCTGGCCCGGCACGGTTATCATGAGATGACCAATGTTCTTGGCGGCATGACTGCATGGAAACGGGCCGGGTTCCCTATAGAAAAATAACCATGGATCTTTTTCTTTGGACAGGAATTAAGAAGATTTATCTTCTTTGTATGGAAACGCAGATCGTAGTGTCACCATGGAAATTATCAAGATCCCCCGGATGGAAAAACTGGAATACGACCGTCTGATAGAGAACGGGTATATCTGCCGTATCGCGTTCCAGGGCGAGAAATATCCCTACATCGCACCGTTCCTATATGTCTTTGACGGGTCATTCCTCTATTTCCTCTCGACTAAATACGGGAAGAAGATCGAATATTTCCGCAAAAGCCCGTATGCTTCAGTCGAGATAGAGAAATACACCAAAGATCTCTCTTCCTACACGTTCGTGACACTCCAGGGGTACCTGGAAGAAGTTCACGACTCGATCGAGAAGAAGATCATCCGGGAGAAATTTGTCGATCTTATCGTAGAGAGAAACCTCTCATGCAATATCCTGGCGGCACTCGGGCACTCCCCGCTTGACGCCCCGGCAGCAATCGGGCAGGAAGAGCGCTCGCTGGTCTGGAAACTTGTCGGGGTCAAGGATCTCGTTGCACTGAAAAATCTTTGATTGACCGCTCATTTTTTCTGATCTTTATTTTGATCTTTTTTTTCCGGTTCGTATTGATTTTTGCTTCAGAGAGATCCTTATTTTTGCCATGATAAAACGCACATAGAAGGGACTTAAATCCCAAAACATGAAAACCGTAGTTACAATGTTCCCCCGTCTCAGGGCCTCTCCGAGGCACGGCGGGGCAAGGAAGTTTTCTGCATTTTTTTCATTAATCCGCCGCGGGGGCGCGCCCCGTCGGGGGCGGCAGGGTCATCGTTATTGGGGGTATGGGGGTCTCAACCCCCATCATAATCTTTCAATGAAATCATTTTCATGACGAAATCCGTATTCCCATAATTCATTTCATCGTATCGGGCTTTTTTCAGGGGAAATCAAAAAGATGGAGGCAGCCCTAAAGATGCATCCACTGGAAACCCTTTTTTCATCAACCTTTTGAAGGATATCACCATATAGGATGCCCGAGCAGCGGAAGAAAATCGTAAATCAGATTTCACATTTTTTATGTGAACTCCCATTCACATGCATTCCAGCAGATCAGAATTTTTTTACATTAATCTGCAGGGTCAGAACACCGGGATCCGTACCGGGCATCGAACAGCTATGCCCGGTACAGACATAGGCGGTTGCTCTTCCTTCTGTCATGGAGAGGTTCCGAGTAAAGGGGGCAAGATCTGCCAGGGCGACTGCCTCGGGGCCCGGTGTGAATCGCAGGACGAGTAATGATGGGAGATACCCCGACCGTACTGCAGATACCAGCGCACGGGTATCTTCCGACTCCTCTGCTCCCACGATAATGACATCATGGGAAGGATCTTCGAGAAGATCGAGCCCGCACAGGTACCAGGTATAGGCAGAGGGAGAGAGGCCGATCGTGCCAGCAAACGCACGCGAGAGGGCCGAGGCATGCTCCTCAAGCCGGGGGTCTCCGGTGAGGCGGGAGAGACGGATCAGGTTCATAAAGGCAACAGAGTTGCAGGAAGGAATCGCACCATCATAAATCTCTTTTTTCCGGACAATCAGTGCTTCAGCAGTATCCGAGACCGTAAAATACCCGCCCTCATGTGCATCGTGGAAATGGGCTGACAGGTACTGGTTGAGTTCAACGGCAGTCCTGATAAGAGGCGGGTCGAAGGTGGTCTCGTACAACTCGATGAGGGCATGGATTATGCAGGCATAATCATCGGCAAAACCCGGGATTGCGGCTTCCCCTTCCCGGTACCGGTGCAGGAGGCCGCCATCATCGCTGCGCATACGGGACAGGATGAAATTCAGGGCGGTTTTCGCCACATCAACCCAGCCGGGATTGTCAAACACCCTCCCCGCCTGGGCCAGGGCCGCTGTCCATAACCCGTTCCAGTCAGCGAGTACCTTGTCATCGAGTGAGGGGCGCGCCCGCTCCCCCCGGGCTTTTAAGAGGCGGGAGGCGATAGTTGCCACGCGCAGTTCCAGTTCCTCCCGGGGTACCTGGAGGGATTCTGCAATGTTTTCAAGCGGTTGCGGGCGGTGGAGAATATTGAACCCGTGACCACGTTCAGCATCATGATAATTTCCTTCTGCAGTAAGATCGAATACCAGCGCCGCTATAGCCGCGTCCCCGTTCCCCAGGAGCTCTTCGATCTCCCGCAGGGTCCAGACATAAAACGCCCCCTCACCGTCAGGACTGTCAGCATCCTCTGCTGAAAAAAACGCCCCTTCCGGAGATCGCAGGGAATGCAGTACATAGCCAATGATCTCTTCAACGGTTCTTCGGTACACGTCATTCCCTTGCCCGGTACGCTTCGGTGCACGCCATGACCAGCAGGGCCTGGTCGTAGAGCATCTGCTCAAAATGCGGGACCAGCCACCGGGCATCCGTGGAATATCGGTGAATCCCTCCGGCAAGGTGATCATAGATACCGCCATTTCGAATCGCCGTGAGAGTCGTTTCCGCCATGGCAAAAGCACGGGAACTGGGGTGCCTTGCACCGTACCGGAGGAGGAAAAGAAGCGTATGGGGCGCGGGAAATTTCGGTACCCTGCCAAAACCCCCGTTCACGGTGTCGAACTCCATAAGGAGGGACGGATATGCCTCGTCCATGAATTCACTTCCCGATTCTGTCCGGGAAGAGAGAATACCGGGAGATGCAATTGCAGCAATGACCTGGTCAGCAGATCGTATCAGGTTCAACCGCTGGTTCTTCCATGCAGTGATTATCCGGGGAAGGAGCGTGAGGAGTCCCATCATGGAGAACCGGGTCTCTTTGGGAATGTAGGTTGCCGCAAAGAACGGTTTTTTATCCGGGGTCATAACAATAGTGAGCGGCCATCCCCCCTGTCCTGCCAATTGCTGGCAGACTGCCATATACACGGAGTCGATATCCGGGCGCTCTTCTCTATCAACCTTTATTGCGATAAAATCCCGGTTGAGCAGAGCGGCTACCTCGGGATCTTCGAAGGATTCGTGTGCCATCACATGGCACCAGTGATACGTGGCATACCCGATCGAGAGAAAGACCGGCTTGTCCTCGCGGGCAGCCCGGGAAAATGCCTCTTCGCCCCATGGGTACCAGTACACCGGGTTTTCCGCATGCTGGAGAAGGTAGGGACTCTTCTCGTTCACCAGGCCGTTCGGCTTCCGCCCGGAGTGACCTGCCGGCAGATCTGCCGGGGAATTTTCTTCCACCATTACTGCCTCATGGGCGGTGCAACCTGATGAGCCTTTCACCCGTACCATATCGTTTTTTAAGTTACCTTATGGGGAAGGCTCCCCAACAGTACAGGCAGGTAATGCATGGATACCACCGGATTTCTCCTGGTGATTGCAACAGGACTCTGCGTCTTCCTCATATCAAAGATGCTCGACATCCTCTGGGCACAGGCTCTCCCGGTAAGGATGCTGTATTACATTCTCCGCTTCCCGGGCGTAGTGCTCCATGAGTGCACTCACATGCTCGGTTGCCTGCTCACTGGTGCGAAAATCCGCAACATTGTATTTTTTTCCAAGGAGGGGGGATCGGTCACTCATACAGCACCGGTGATTCCCTTTGTTGGCGATGTGGTGATCAGTACCGCACCGCTCTTCTGCATCCCGCTTGTCCTTACCCTCTGCACATGGCTCTTTTCCACCTACCTCGGGTGTTTCTTCCCGGATCTTCCCCTCACGATCGATTCAGCCGATACTCTGGTCATAATGGGAGGAGGAATTTTTTCTACGTTCAGCCAGAACCTTCTCACCCGGTTTAATCCCTGGTTCCTGGTCTACCTGTACCTTGTACTCAGCCTGGTCCTCTCGGCAGCCCCGAGCACCCAGGATCTCAGGAACGCGGCTACAGGGTACTGCATCCTTGCAATAGCAGGACTGCTTATTCTCTGGAGCCAGGTACCATGGGCTGTGGGTATTCTTACTGGGTGTACGCGCATCATCGGCATGGGATTTGCGCTGGGTCTTGGTTTCGGGCTTACCGCGCTGGTCTTATCCTCCCCGTTACTCATCCTCTATCTCCACCGCACTGCTCCCTGACTCTATGGGTGCAGGAAAGATCGGTATTAACTGATCCGGAAGGCTACATTTCAGCACCTATGGTTCGTGAGTCGCCACCCGCAGATGCCGATACAGAATTGACCGGGCCCCGCCTTACTCCGGTGATGCGGCAGTATCGGGAACTTAAAGAAAAATTTGCGGACACGGTCCTCCTGTTTCGCATCGGCGACTTCTACGAGACCTTTGAAGAGGATGCAAAGATCATCTCCCGGGAACTGGAGATCGTCCTCACCTCCCGGTCAAAAATTGGCGATAATCCGATCCCGCTTGCCGGGGTTCCCTACCATGCGATCGATGGCTACATTGCCAAGCTGATCGGGAAAGGCTACAAGGTAGCGATCTGCGACCAGGTAGAAGATCCCAAGACCGCCAAGGGCATTGTGAAGCGCGAGATCGTCCGGGTGATCACGCCCGGCACCGTTATTGACTCTTCCATGCTCTCATCTTCGGCGGCCACGTACCTGATGGCTGTCTGCCCTGACAAGAAGAAGAGCACCTGGGGAATTGCACTCCTGGACATATCAACCGGGGAATTTTTTGTCACTTCTATCGACAACGACAAGCATCACCAGAACCTCTTATCCGAGATTGCCCGCTACCGACCTGCCGAGATCATCATGCCAACGTTTGTGATGGAGGAACTCCGGGAGCGGATACAGGAACGCGGGGTCCTGGTCTCGCAGGTACGGGATACCCTATTTGACGAGGAGAAGGTCCGACGCCTCCTGCTCTCCCATTTCCACGTAGCCTCCCTTGACGGGTACGGGTGCGAAGGAGAGCCTTTTGCCATATGCGCAGCGGGAGCCGCCCTCGCGTATGCACAGGAGACCCAGTACTCCCCGCTTCCCCATATCTCAAGCCTTGCCCGGCGTACTTCGGCCCAGAGCATGATGCTCGACGCCATCACGTTGCGGAATCTCGAAGTGATGGAGAGCATCCGCGGTGGGCAGAAAGGGCTCACGCTCTTTTCCTGCCTGAATCTCACAAAAACACCGATGGGCAGCCGGCTCCTGAGCCGGCATCTCTCCCGGCCCCTCACAGATATCGGCGCCATCAACGAGCGACTCGATGCAGTCGAGTTCCTCGCGGGGCACACGGCTGAACGCCTGGCCCTTCGTTCGCACCTGACCCGGGTCGCCGATATCGAACGGATCGCAGCCCGGATCGCGTACGGGAATGCCGGGCCACGGGATCTCCAGGCACTTGCCGCTTCTCTCCAGACGCTGCCGGAACTGCGCCAGCCATTGGTAGGGCACGCCGGCAAAAAACTTCCCCGGTTATTACAAGGGGCGCTCGACCAGTGCCGGGACCATCCCGGGACCATAGACCTGATCCAGCGGGCGATCGTGGATGAACCTCCGGTTATCGCCCGTAATGGCGGGGTTATCCGGCGCGGGTACTCACCCGCACTGGATGAGATCACGGTTGTCCTGCATTCCGGCAAGGACTGGATCGTGGAACTCCAGGCAAAGGAACGGGAACTGACGGGAATCAAATCCTTAAAGATCGGTTATAACCGTATCTTCGGGTACTATATCGATATCACCAAACCCAATCTCCCCCTCGTTCCTGCGCATTACGAACGCAAGCAGACCACTGCAACGGGCGAGCGGTATACCCTGCCGGAACTCCGGGAGAAAGAAGCACTTATCACGAACGCTGACGAGCGGGTGCTGGCGCTCGAGCGGGAACTTTATACCTCGCTCATCGAAACGCTCAAACGAGATATCGATGCCCTCCAGGCGATCGCCGCCGGCATTGCAACCCTCGATGTCGCCGCCTCTCTCGCAGAAGCCGCCCAGGCCCGGGATTACGTACGCCCTCAGCTCAATGACGGTGATACCATCATGATACGGGACGGGCGTCACCCGGTCGTGGAACAGGGGGTAGCGGGGGGGTTCGTGCCCAATGATACGGAACTCTCGGGCAGCAGGACCCAGATCATGATTATCACGGGTGCCAACATGGCAGGTAAGTCCACGTACATGCGCACCGTTGCCCTCTGCTGCATCATGGCCCAGGCCGGGAGCTTTGTTCCTGCCCGTCACGCCAGCATCGGTATCCTGGACCGGGTCTTTACCCGGGTCGGGGCATTTGACGATCTCGCCAGCGGGCAGAGCACATTCTTTGTCGAGATGCTCGAACTGGCAAATATCCTCAACAACTTCACATCCCGGAGCCTGGTGATTCTCGATGAGATTGGCCGGGGTACGAGCACGGCCGACGGCAGCTCGATTGCAAAGGCGGTCCTCGAATACCTTCACGGGAAGACCACGACCGGGCCAAAGACGCTCTTTGCCACGCACTTCCACGAGATGATCGCAATGGAAGAGCAACTCAAAAGGGTCAAAAATCACCATTTTGCGGTCAAAGAGACGGACAACGAAGTGGTATTTCTGCGAAAACTCATTCCCGGCGCAACCGACAAGAGTTATGGTATCCACGTGGCCCGCCTTGCAGGCATCCCGAAGAAGGTGACTGACCGGGCAGAAGTCCTCCTTTCCGAGAGCATGAACCGGGGCGTTCCGGCCGGCACCCGCCCCCAGCGCTATACACAGATCCTTCTCGTTGATGACCAGGCCGCCGGCAGCATCCCTGCTGAACACCCCACCCTCCGGGCGCTTGGCCGTCTCAACCCGGATGAGATGACCCCCATGCAGGCGCTTGCAAAGATCGCGGAACTCAAAAAGAGCATTGAGCGCAAGGAAAGTCCATGAACCCAGACCAGATCCACCCGGTTATCCATGTGCTTGACCAGTCAACGGTCAACCAGATCGCTGCCGGAGAGGTCGTCGAGCGCCCCTCATCCGTTGTCAAGGAACTGGTGGAAAATGCAATCGATGCCGGGGCACGATCAGTCCGCATCGATCTCTTTGCTGCCGAGGGAAAGATCACCAGCATACGGATCGTTGATGATGGTTGCGGCATGTCACCAAGGGATGCGGCGCTCGCGTTCGTCCCCCACGCGACAAGCAAGATTACCGGCATCGAAGACCTGGACACCATCCGGACCCTTGGCTTCCGGGGGGAGGCGCTTGCCAGCATTGCGGCAGTATCGCGGGTGACCCTGATCACAAAACCCCGGGCCTCCGGGCTCATTGCCGGCACTAAAATTATCATTGCCGGGGGAAAGACAGAAGATCAGGGTGAAATCGGTGCCCCGGAGGGGACCAGCATCCTTGTCGAGGATCTCTTCTTCAACACCCCCGCCCGGAAAAAATTTCTCAAGAGTATCAACACCGAGCTGGCCCAGGTCCATACCATCATGGAAGGGGTCTGCTTCTCCCATCCCGAATGCTCGTTCCGTCTTTTCTACAACAGCCATGAACAGATGATGACCGACCGGTCCACCCGACCGCTCGATACGATCGCACGGCTGTATGGCGCAGATACCGTAAAACACCTCATTCCAGTTGAAGTTGAATTTCCCTTCATGGCCGTTACCGGATACATATCGCAACCCTCCCTGTCAAGGAAGGATACCGCCCGGATGCTCGTGATCATCAATGGGCGGTTCATTTCTTCTGCGGTGATCAACAATGCGGTCAGGGCCGGGTATGGCACCCTGCTGGCCAAAGACCGGTCCCCGGTCGCGTTCCTCTCCCTCCGGATCGATACCGGGCTGGTAGATGTGAATGTGCACCCGACAAAAAAACTGGTACGCCTGTCGCGTGAAAAAGAGATAGCTGAGGCAGTCCGTAAATCAGTAGCAGATGCCCTGCTCAGCAAGGATCTCATTCCTGCGGCTGGTATCTCAGTCCAGGCTGCGGTTACTCCGCCTGCGGTGCCAGTCCCCCTCAGCCCTTCAGCCTATACATATCCGGTCATAGAACCTGCTCCTTCCGGTGTATCCGAATCCACGCACACGGGGACCACCGATTCCGACCGGCGCCTCCGCCAGACCGAACTGGTAACCGGTATTGCAGCAGTTCATTCAACACTTCCAGCCATCGAAGTCATTGGCGAATTCGGGGGGATCTACATTCTCGGGCGGACCGAGACCGATGAACTGGTGATTATCGACCAGCATGCTGCCCATGAACGGATTCTCTACGAACAGGTCTTACTCCGGTTGAAAGGGGAGCACCATTCCCAGGAACTGATCTGGCCGGTGATCCTTCATCGCACACCCCGCGAGAGAGCGATCCTCAGGGACCTGCTCCCGGCGCTGGCAGCAGAAGGATTTGTGCTGGAGGAGTTTGGTGGGGACACGTTCATTGTCCGGGCTATTCCTGTGGTGCTGGGGAGGATGGAAGATGCGGGAATTATCGATGAGATCATCAGCGACCTAGTCCACGATGCCTCTGCCGCCACGGTTAATAACCGTGAACGGATCACCCGGGTGATCGCGTGCAGAGGTGCGATCAAAGCCGGGACTGTCTGCACGCGGGAGCAGTGCCAGCGCATCGTCGACCAGCTTCGTCTCACGCAGAACCCCTACACCTGTCCGCACGGGAGGCCGACTGTTATCCGCTTCAGCCGCCCGGACCTGGATGCGATGTTCAAGCGCACCTGAATTATCAGGAGGCCGTATCGTCCCTCATGACAGAATTATCCAACAAAATGATGGCAGGGTTACGAGCACGCTCCCTGGTCTTGGAATTCCTGCCGGTCTCCCCTGCCAACGGGGATCAAAAAAATCCATGATCAAAAGATACCATCACCCGGTCCTGCCATGAAATCCCGACGCGATCCTGATCAAGCAACACTCGACGGTCCAGATCCGAGCGGTTCCCGGAACTATGATCCGGTAACCGGGATCCCCGCATTCCAGCAGATGGTGCTCGATCATTATTCCCAATACGGGCGCCCGATGGCCTGGCGTGACACCACCGATCCCTACTGCATTCTTGTCTCGGAGATCATGCTCCAGCAGACACAGGTGGAGCGGGTCAGGGTAAAGTACCCGGAATTTCTTACCGCCTTTCCGGATTTTGCCACTCTCGCGGGGGCCCCGCTGGCCTCGATCCTTTCAGTCTGGCAGGGGATGGGGTATAACCGGCGGGCGATCTCTCTGCAGCGATGCGCACAGAAGGTGATGGGCGAGTACGGAGGAGAACTGCCGAACGATGTTGAGACGCTCTCGACATTCCCCGGCATTGGCAGGGCCACCGCTTCATCGATCTGCGCATTTGCCTTCAACCTCCCGGTCGTTTTTATAGAGACCAATGTCCGGAGAGTCTTCATTCACTTCTTCTTTCCCGGCACTTCCGTGATAAACGATGCGGAGTTACTCCCGATTGTGGAGCGGGCAGTGTATCGGCAAAATCCCCGGGTATGGTACTGGGCCCTCATGGACCTGGGGACCGCGCTCAAAAAAACCACGACAAATCCAAACCGCAGAAGCTCCCATTATACCCGGCAGGCACCGTTCGAAGGATCGGACCGGAAGATTCGGGGACGGGTTATTGCACTGCTCCTTGCTACTCCTGAACAGACCCGGGAAGAGATTACTGCAGCATTCAGCGAAGAACAGGACCGGATCTTCCGGATCATCCAGGTCCTGGAAGACGAGGGTTTTGTCAGGTGCCTGGAGCACCGGTATGCCCCGGTTTCCTGATAGAAGAAAAAACCGCCCGCATTTTATTTTGAATGGGTAAACTACCAGTTTAACACCTAATTTTCTCTAACAGTTGAATGATTCTCCGTGTCTTTATCCTTTCTGGATCAGACCGATGATTGTATCTCCACACGTATTCATCTAAGAAAAGATGCAATCTTTCTCTTCGAACACCCCCTTTCGATGCAAGTTTGCGTTTCAGGTAACCCCAAAATCCCTCAAGCCCATTGATATGATTGCCCTTTCTATCAGAGTACTGCCCTTCAGTGTGATTAACGAGACGATGAACATATCCACGGGCTGCGATACCGGAGTAAGCTTTCCAGGTATCGGAACAAACGATAGAACCTGTTGATACTTTTTGTGAGATAAGTGGTTGAAGGGTATCAGCTCCAACGTCATCAACGACATCGGCCCAAACCGTACCGTTGCGACAAAAAATTCCGAATACCGGTTGTTTCTCGGTTCCTCGTCCTCGTTTTATTCCCTTGTCACGAATCGTTTTTCGTTTGTTTTTCCTTTGACCTCATAGATAGGTTTCATCCACTTCGACGGTGCCTGAGAAGATCTCTGGAACGTCTTGCATCATAACGAATCGAATCTTAGTTAATGCCCGGATTACTGGTCATTGTTCGAACCCTATTTGTTCGTTTATCTAGTTCGAACTTTGTTCCATGAGAAATAGATGAATGATCTGTTTCCATTCATCTCGGGTAAAAGTCAATGGTAATTTATGGGGAATGAATTCGTATCTGCATCGCGCACAACGTCTCTTCCCACTCTGCAGTTTGTATAACTTTTTTGAATTGCATTTTGGACATGCAATTTTTGCCATTTTTATCTCAGTAAATCCTTCTTTGATTTAGGTGTTAAAATAGCATATTACCCAAGTTTTTTTTAAATCTCCAGAGGGAGCGGCTGCAGAAGCCCCGTTTCCGATAAGTGCCCTCTGCTGCCGCAGGGCAGCTTGCATGGACTCCGGAGTGTTCGCCACGAATTCGTGGGCCAGGAATTCAGGGCGGACCATTGCAACAACCTTCCGGCACGCGGGATCCGAGAACGGGCGGTGCTCATCGATACGCCGGCGATTTTCCGCCCGGATCCGGGCTTTCTCCTGCCAGGTCATGCCGGGGAGCTCCGGGGGATGATTCTGGGCCTGCCACTTCCCAGGGGTGCTGCAATGGAGGTGGACCGCCCGGATCCGCTGCTGCGCTTCTTTTGGCAACCGGTCGATCGTCCGGATCACGTCCCGTATCCCCTTCTGCTCGTTTTCTGCCTGAAGTGCGTTCATCAGGTGGCCGGTGTCCAGGACAAAGATCCAGTTGTCGAAGGTTAGAAGGCTCGTGAAATATCCGGTATCCCAGGGGGATAGGAAGGTGAGGCCACAGGACCCCAGGTTTTCAAACGCGAGGGTGACCGGGATGCCAGTGAATTGGCAAACGAAGCGGTGGCTGCCAGGATCTCGAAACCAAATTCTCTTTCCTGAAAAGAAGGTACGGAGCTGACCTCAAATCCCGTATATATCAGATCCAGAAGAAGGAAATCTCATGTAAGATCATTCTCGCTAACCTTGACCGGTTCATACAGATTGTGTGGATTGAGGTTTTCTACAGAGCAGTAATAACTAACACCTTGTGCGATAGTAAGCCAGATCCAAGGTTCTATATCGAATCCACCTCCGGTACCAAGGAGTCTGTGCTGTCGCCCGAATTTGTAGCACTATCATCCCGCTTTGATGAATTCCGACCGCTCATCGCCGGGATTGAGTATATAATCCTCACCGGGCAGCCGCTGGCACCGCCGTTTCTTTTCCCCGATCCCGGTTTTTATCATCTCCTGCTCTCAGGGACTCCTCATGATACCGCTGAACTACCAGGATAAGAAGTTCCAACAATTCATGACCGCGGAACTCTTCCTGACGGACAAGGCCGAGTTCACGTTCTGCAGCATCTTCCGGGGTCCCTCTTTTTCCGATCGCTGCATCGGGATCATCCGGGACCGTGGGATGACCAGCATCCTGATGAAGGGCACGTACGAGATCACCGGCACTTTTCCCTGTCGCAATTTCCCATAAAAAAACTATCTCTCGATAACTGTAAATAAATTTTCACTCATCAATGCGTTCATATCCCCCCACCCATATTTATTCATGGATGCATTATGTTCCCCAGTGAAAGAAGAGCCGAACAAAGGAATGCGGCTGGTGGAAAGAGTGGCTCATGACGATCATATCCCGGGCCCGGTATGCACAGGCCTGATAATGCAGATACAGGAACATCACCGGTTGCTTCACGGGCGGGGACGGGGAGCGTGGGGGTTGTACCATGAAAAAATGGGGAATTGCTCTCATAGTACTTGGGCTCGCTTTCCTGGCCTTCACCGGGCTGGCTGCGGCGACAGTCGATGATGAGACGTACACGCTGTGTGTAGACTGCTATAAGCAGAGGAAGCATCCCAAATTCAGAACAACCTGCAATCTAATTGGGTGGAAGATGCGAGGGCCAGTTGGGATCCAAAAAAGCATCAGATCCCGCTCACCCCGGAACTGGATAATCTCACCGCAAACCGCACTCTCGCAGAGAAGTTTGCCCATGATCCGTTTGAATATGCGATCTGGCGTATCAATGACAATCTCCTCCCCGAAGAGATACGTAAACAGCTCGGGACAAAGCCTCTAACTGAGGAAGAAAAGGCGATCCGGGTGGCGGATGTCCGATGGCTTGATGAAAATCGCGGGTACAGGAGCCGGACCATGACGGTTGGAGACTTTGCGCGGGAGTACTCCACCAGCCTTGTCGGTGGAAGTGTCGGCGAGGGGTGGAGCCAGGGATATTATACTATCTCCGCCAGGCATCCCTGCTCCGGAAATATCACCGAAGCTCAAAAACGCGACTTAATCAATTTGTGCAATTTCATGCTGGCATATGGAAAGCAGAGCGGGTACGAGAGCGAGCTCCCGCTGTTGGTAATAACTAACACCCTGTGCGAAAGTAAGCCAGATCGATCCGCAACGATCTATATCCAATCCACCTCCGATACCAAGGAGTCTATGGTGTCGCCCGCGATCGGAGCGCTATCATCCCGCTTTGATGAATTCCGACCTCTCATCGCCGGGATTCAGTATTATGTATTCACTGATCTGGGCGATCCGCACACAGGAAACGCAATCGCAGCCACGCTAGGCTTCCCGGCAACAAAGAGTGATGGTACAGCAGTCATGGTCACATGCGGGCACGGGAATCCCGGGAAATCTGATACATCTTTTAAAGAGCCAAGCAATTCGGCGTATCAGCCAAATGTCGATGATGACTATAAATACGGCAATGTAGGAGATCACACGCTCGCAAACTTGGATGCGAGTTACCATACCTTTGCGAGCGGGATATCGGCTTCGGCCAAAATATATGATAAAAAATGGGCCGAGGATGATCACAAAGTGCCAATATTGAAATACACCAATACGCCGATCGATCCCAAGGATAAAGTAACGGTAAGTGGTCGTTCGTCCGACCAAATAGATATGGACTATGTGGAATTCTGTACCTCCTCTGTCCTCTCGGAGGCGATATACGAGGGGGATCATAATGCACCCGGTTGTATTTACGATAAAGAATCAAAAAAGTGGATTTACTATTTGAACCCCACGATTAAGTTAACCTACAACTCGGCATATGGGCCCGGAAGGATTTTAGCTGGGGATAGCGGAGCTCCCGCGTACCAGTACGTACAAAGGACATCGGATCAAAAGAAAGGTGCACAGGTTCTCGGTATCATTCAGGGAACTTCTCTGGATGAAAAGTATGTCTTTCTGACTCCGGTCGAAAGCATAACGACCAAATGGCAACTCACGGGGAAGACGGCATGAACAAATTCACTCTTATTACCGCCTTTTTTCTGTTCCTGATCGGTGGGGTCGCCGTGGCAGGAGCGACCGAGATCCACATTACCACCGTCGCGGGATTGCAGGCGATCCAGGCCGATCTCGGAGGTACATATGTTCTGGACAATGATCTTGATCTCAACGGCTCTGTTTTTACTCCCTTGGGTCACTATTGGGCCCCGTTTGCCGGTACATTCGATGGCAAGGGACATACGATCGCCAACTTTGTCTTGAACAAACAAGAGGCGACGGGACAAGGGTTGTTTGGCTGCTCTGGCGGCACAATACGGAACCTGAAACTGAAGAACAGCCGGTTGACCCCCGATGTAGACACAAACTATGTCGGCAGCCTCGTTGGCTGGAATACGCTCTCGGGAACCGTCAGCACTATCACAGTACAGGACGTGGTTGTCCAGGGCGGCGCAGATGTCGGGGGTATCGTAGGCCGGAATGATGGCAGCATAACGAACTGCTCTGCGGCTAATGCCACCATCACCAACCCCACTTACGGAGGTGGGATCGCCGGCACGAACCGGGGGAGTATCCGTAATTGCACTGTGCTGAGCAGCACTATTTCCTGCGGGAGTGACGGTGGAGGTATCACCGGGTTCAGCGAACAGGATGTGATTGAGTCCAAGCAACGGCAGCCGGTTGTGACCAACTGTACTGTTCGTTCAACCACCGTGACTGGCCATGGACCAATTGGAGGACTTATCGGCGCCATTAATGCAGACTTCAGAGCCGGAGTTACCCTTTCCAACTCATCCGTGGAAGACAGCACAATCCGTGGAATACGTGGTATTGACGGTTCTGAAGATATTGGTGGTGGTGTAGGATACGTTATGGGTGGCCGTGTTGGAAACTGCAGTGTTCTCCGGACAATAGTCGAGGGTGATAAAAATGTCGGCGGTTTCGCAGGAGAGAGTGGGGACGGTCAGATCACGGACAGTACTGCCTCAGCAACCGTAACCAGCACCGGGCAGGGACAGAGTTACGGAGGGTTCATTGGACGAAATGAAGGGATGATAAACCGGTGCACAGCGTCAGGACCAACAAACGATAAGAACGTCGGGACCATGACCGGTGGTTTTGTCGGTGCCAATATGCAACCGGGGATCATTAATTCCTGCACTGCCTCAGGAGATGTAACCGGGAACAACCGTGTCGGAGGATTCGGAGGGTATAATCAGGGAGGCGCCACGATCGCGGACAGTTCCGCATCCGGCACGGTATCGGGTGTCTCTGAAACCGGTGCTTTTATCGGTGTAAATAATGGGCTGATTAGGAATTGTTCGTTAGTGCCACTGACTCGTACGAGCCAAAGCCCCCGGACCGATCGACAGCAGTCCTTGCAGGTACAGACAAATTCGAATTATGGGATGAAGCTGACCTCAACACCACTGTATGACCAGGCACGTGAAGATGCGTGTGATGCTGTTCTGGCTGGCAGCGTTCCGGTTGACGAATTCGTCAGAATGGTGAATGACGAGGTCATCATGACGACCCTACAACAAACCGGCCCGATGACATCATCAGCATCAATTTCAAAGATAAAAAAGCAGCCCGATGCCTTTACCCATCACAACTGCGGGACGGGAAAGATCGAGAACAAACCCTGAGCCCTCCGGTTGATGTGCAAGTGGATGCTCCGTAAATCGGCTATCGCGGACTATCTGGCCCATCCTAAATATGCGCTCTAATTTTTTCGAATCCGACTCGGATCGGTCTGAAATTTTTTTGACTAGGGGTACCCCACCCCCGCTCTTCCGGAAGACAGGCCATCCCCCATCCTATTGCATGGACAAGGGCATGGCTTCGCGTGGAACCGAAACTCTATCCAAAAGTTGCAGTTAGAGAATTTGTTGCAAATGCATTTATCCGCCAAAACTTTCTAATCTCGGGTGCCGGCTCAACCATTGAAAATTTCAAAAAAGATTTTTATCAGGAATCGGGTTCTCATGGTACTTGGACATCCACCACATACGAAAGCTTTGTCGTGTGATCAATAAGACACGTGTCATCACCTGTGCAAATATGTGCTGAATCTGTGACGGTTACAAAATTATAAGTTCCACTGGAGGGTTTTGTATAATATGCTGAACTTCCGGGGGTTGTCTTAGCGGAGCTCTCTCTTGCTGCAGCTGAATTGGCATTATACTTCCACTTGGCGAACTTTTGTGCCATATCAGAAAGATCATATCTGGAATAATCGTCTTGCTGAAATGACCAGCTTGCCGATATTGATAGAGGGAGGGAAACAGAAATTGAGTAGGTCTGTTTTCCAGACTGACTATTGCTTGGCTGGTAGTCATTTACGTGAGTATTGGATAGCGTACTACTTCTATAATCGTGCAATAGCGTGTAATCGAACAAATAGTACTTGATTAGAGCATCTGGATACGCTACATTACCTGGTGTAATCCCTGCAAAAATATCAGCCACATCAACTTCCCTGATATCCTCGAGTGAAGAATACCCGAGGATATCTACCAGGGTGGGATTCCCCCAGACAAACCGGCCTTTGGGATCTCCCGTACTCCGGTATACCCCGACAGTAAGATTCTCTACCTGGGTTCAATACTTATTCTCAGAATTCCTGAGGCGCTCTTCTGCTTTTTCTGCTGTTATGTCCCGGGAGATCGTTGAAACACCGATAATTCGCCCGTCATCTTCAATAATGGGTGAGATGGTGATGCCAACGTCGATGACGGAACCATCTTTGCGGATACGCCGGGTCAGGAGATTTGAAAAGCCGGTTCCCCGGGAAATTTTTTTCATGATCTCATCCAGTTCACCGAGTTTTTCATGAGGAACAATCACCGATATGTTCCGACCGATAATTTCATCACGCGAATAACCATAGAGACGCTCTGCCGCCGAATTCCAGCTGATGATGAACCCCTGGGAAGTCTTTCCGATGATCGCATCATCGGTAGATTCCACAATCGAAGCGAGAAGTTTTCTGGTGCGCTCGGTATCCCGCCTCTCGGTAATATCCTCATACACGATACATTGTTTTCCATCCGAGAGGAGGACTGACCTGAAAAAAATCTCCTTCTCACCCCCATCCCGGCATCTCACGGTATAGGCACGGGAACGGGGCACTCCGACCGCAGTGCAACCGAGATCTTTTTTCCAGTCAGCAATAACTTTTTTCCGGTAGTGAGAATCCGGGAATGCGAGCAGAAACCATTCCCGGCCGGTCTGGAAATCTTGTAACGTGTACCCGAAAATTCGTGAAAAATTCTGGTTGATGTACGAGTACCTGCCGGAAGGATCAATGATCGCAATCGCAAAGGGTGAATGCTCTGCAATATTTGAGAATAACTCCTCGGACTTTTTTAGGGTATTTTCGGCCACAGCCCGCTTGAGAGCAATCGATGCCTGACGCACGTACGTCTGGATACAACCCTCACGGTCCAGGTTTTTGCCAGTCTCCGGAAGGATCATGACGCTGCCTAACAGCGACCCTTCACACACCAGCCCGATGGCAAAGAGATTGTCCCTGCTGGATAGAACAGATGATTCCTGCTCGACCTGGCTGATAATCCGGGATAAGGAGGACTCATGGGGGGAGATTGGAACCCGGAACACTTCACCAGAGAGAAGATGGGGAAATATCCCCGGATCAATAGGTATTTCGGGCCCGGCCGCATGTGAACCCGGAGCCCCTGCCGGGATCCCCACACATATTTTTTCGGGCATGATGCTGCGTATGGTCAGGATACCCCGTTCCCCATCACAATCACTTACCAGGATGTGGGAGCCGGGAAGCAATTCTTCCAGGTCCCCGGCAATTTTTTTAAAGATATCAGTATCCCGGGGTAATTCGATAAATTCCAGCAGTTTCTGGGAGAGGTATTCGATCTGGGAAATATACCGGTGGATCTTTTCCCGGGCTGTCTTTCGTTCGCTGATATCCCGGAAAATTCCTTCCACCCCCATGGCTGAACCATCCGGACCGTAATAGATATAACTCTGGGTTGAGACAAAGGCCGGGGTTCCATCTTTTTTCCTCAGACTACTTCAAAATCTTTCACCAGGCCATCCCGGTCAATGGCATCGAGAAGCAGCCTGCGTTTTTCAGGATCCATATAAAAATCCCGGGCAATATTACAACCCAGACACTCGTCGACCGAATCATATCCGAGAAGATGAGCCCAGCTCGGGATTGCCATGATCAGGTTCCCATCCGGGTCAGTCCGATAAAAGACATCCTGGATATTTTTGATCACATCCTGGTACAACTGCTGGCGTTCCGCAAGGGCATTTTCGGCACGCTTCTGGTCAGAAATGTCCTCAATAATGATCGTGAAACCCCGGGATCCACTGTCAAAAATGGTAGGAACAACTTTGATCCGGAAATAACAGTCGGACCCGTTCCGCCAGATATTCCGGAATAAGGTCCGTACCTGCTGTTCTTCTGATTCTCCAAGGTACGAAGATACCGGAAGATCCTGTATCAGTTCATCCGGAATACTGGTGATATTCTGGCCTACGAGCGCTTCATGCGGTATACCGAAAAATGTTGAGAAAGGATCATTGGCCTGCAGGACCATCCCTTTTTCGTCGATCATGACAATCATTTCAGAAGAAAAACGCATCATTGCCGAAGCGGGTACACGCTGGGAAACGGTATAGATCCGGGAGGACCCTGACTGTCTCGATTCGGCTTCCCCACTTCTCAAAAAAATCTCAAGATATTTCGCAACCGAATTACGGTTCATCCGGAGATGGCGGGAAAGGTCCGTGATACTCATGCCTTTGGGTTTGAACCTGAGCGCATTTTTTATCCGGGAGAGATTTTCCGGGTCGAGGACCATATATAAAAGAGATAATAGAATGATCTCCAGATAATTCTATCGTTCTTTTTATTTTTCCTTCATCGGGACGCTGGCGGTCTGGATCCAGCGGTCTGTTCAGGCACTCTGTATGAGGAGTTGCAGCCAGACAATCATTGAAATAACCCGGTTTCTTATACACCTTTACCTCAAGGTGTTGAACACATGCCGGACCTCAAATCCATTCCTGATGAGATCAAGTGGCAGCTCGCATCGGATTATGCTGCGCGGCTTCCTGCACTGTATGATGCAGCATTCCGGAAGTGCCTGGGAGAAAAGTATGATGAACTTGAACGGGAGATCTGGATCGAGCTCTCCCAAAGAGCGCTCGTCATAGCCCGGGATCTCGGGTTCCCGTTAAAAAACGCCCATGATCTTTCGGAGAGTATGCGATCGGTCTTTGCGATTCTGTTCGGCCCGGAGTACCGGAGTGAAACGATCGATGTATCGGAAGACGGTTCCGTGATCCTGGTCAAACGGTGCCCGTTTCTCGACACCGGCTATGAAATCGGGACGAAAGGTGAACATATATTCCTCCCCCGCTGCATGGCACTTACCCTGACCACAATCCCGGGGTTGAGAAAAGAGTACGCTGCCCGGTATGTCCGGTCCATGTGTACGGGCGATCGCCAGTGCGAGATCAAGATCGGACGGGAGAAAAAGGCAGAAGACCCGGCAAGCGCGAAAGAAAAGAAACGATAGTCTTCCCGTTCCGGCACGAGCAACCGGGACAGGTAAATGGTTACTTCAGGTAATACCCGATGACCATGAAGATCAGGCCGATGTAGAACATGATCGCAAACGGCAGGGAAAATCCAAGGTTTATGGTATCCAGGCGTTTGAGATCCTGCATAAAAATCATGGCCAGGCCGATCACAAAGAACAGGACACTCAATTGCGTTTTGGTTGCTTTATCCATAGGAAACTCTCTCCTTACTTCAGTATCAGATTCGGGAGGGAAAAATCCTTTCTTAAGAAAAAGGGCCTTTCCAAGCCGGGAGTGATGACCGGGCATCGGACGACCTTTTGCGGATCCAACATCCATTCAAAAAATAAAGCGTACTTGATCTCCAGTATCATAACACCAGTGCCTGCTTCCCTTCATGATACTGCTTTCCCATCACTGAGGAAAAGCAATGAAAAAGATTTTTTTTGCTCTGGAGAAACGCATATGAACGGGAGTTTACTCCTAAACATGAAAAACTGATAGTTATTTCTCATATTTTTTTGTGAGTATACCCACCCCTTTTGGGGGTCGCTCGGCCGCCTCATCGGAGTCTCGCTGGGCAGATAGGTCGAAAGAGAGTGACCGGTTTTTTAAGCGCCGCGGGGGCGCCCTGTCGGGCGCGGCGGGGTTCATCGTTATTGGGAGGTATAGGGGTCACAACCCCCATCATCATTCCTGAAAAATATGATTTCCCGGGGAAATCTTTTCGAAGAGAGGGGGCGTTCTTTAGAGTTCAAGCACTTTCGTTGAGTCCCCCTCTCATCGCTCAGGCATTACCCCATAGAGCCATAATCTCATAAGTTCGACAAGGACTTTTCGAAAAATGGGTCGAAAAGGGCCCCCATTGGGATGCTTCCACATCCGGGGGAGAAAGGGAGTCACTTCCTCAATCCTGAAGATGACTGACAAGTAATGGGAAGACGTTAATTTCTCCAGAGCCGGATTTTTAGAATCTTCCGATAACCAGCGAATAGAGATCTGCCTTCTGCGCAGGTGGCTCATAAATATCTCCAACCGCAATGCGCTCATCGGGATAACCGAGATTTTCACAGACTGCAATCCTGAGCGAACTACCGTTGAGGGAAGACAAGCGCCGGTACAATTCCCCCAGATCGAATTTCGGATCCGCGAGGAGATACACAATTTTTCCGCGCCCGACCTCTTCAAGCGTCTCCGACATTCCCTGCTCATGTCCCCTCCCGTGCGCTACCACGACTGCGATGCGGGCAAGAGGGATATGCAAACGGGCGGCTGCAACCTGGAGTGACGAGATGCCGGGAATGACCGTTCCGGTCAGGTACCCGAGCCCCGCGAGCATCGGATCTCCGGTCGAGAGAACCACGACATCCTCCGGCAACCGGTGAAGCGCCTTGAAGTCGTCAATGGTCCTGACATCACAGCCGGGTGCAATGAACGGTCGCGCTATCTCTATTGCACGATCCGAGCCATAGATTGCGGTGGCGATGCTAATGGCGCGAATTGCCTCTTCGGTCAGCATCCCCGGCCCGCAGCCAACGCCAATGATGATCATGGACTTTCCCCGATAACAGTACCATTGCGATCTACCAGCACCACGTGGACGGAGGGTCGTTTTCGTTTGAACCCGGCAAGAGTTCTCTGCATGACAGGCCCGAACAATGAGGATGCGGCGAATTCTTCAACGGTCGCAAAATCGGTTCCTTCGAGCAGCCGGGGATCAATATGGCGGAGGATAAGGGCAGGCAAACCACAGAGAATTACATCCCCGGCTGCCGCATCCAGCGCCTCGCCAATCTTCCCGCCCACGAGAATCACCTCATCGTCAGGGTAGAGCAGCCGGGCATACCGCAGGCCAATCCTGCCGGTCGTAATCACCGGTCGTCTGGCAGAAGATACTCTCCCGCACACCGATTCTTCCAGGTGATCGTCCCAGGGCTCCACGAGTCCGGTGGTCCCGAGGAGCGAGATCCCCCCATCCACGCCCACGCGGGAGTTCAGGGTCTTTCCGGCAATTTCAATACCATGGGGAATAGAAAGTTTTACAATCACGCCGGGAAGGGCGGTCTCGTCCATGGCTTCCTGCACGGAACTCATAATGCAGTCCAGGGAGGCGGAGCTGATGGCCGGGTCACCCTTGCGGTAGCGGGGGGTATCACGGACAAAGTGTCCGATACCTTCCCCCGGTTCGAGCCGGATTCCCTCAACAGCGGGAGATGCTGCCGCCAAAAAGATCACACCGGCTGTCACATCCGAGGGATAATCCCCGGCATATTTTTTCCCGGTGGCCTTGCCATCCTGTGCATCCACCAGGACCTGGACGATAAGTCCGCAGGGAATTTGTAAAGAGACTAATGAGATCGCATTGCCGGAGAGAGAGAGGACTGCCGCTTTGGAAACGGCAGCAGCGGTCGTACCGGTGGTAAATCCCCGTCGCAAAACGGTTCCGGAGGAGGTGAGCACGGCAAGGCCCTGCCCTACGAGAAGAAGCCCTGCCGGATCAGTGCACCGCTCCTCCCAAGTGACGGGATATTCAAAACCGGTGACCGGATCCCTCATTTTTTCTGGCCTTCGATAGAGATCGTGATGCACTCGTTGATGGCCGCAACGGCAACGGGCGTCCCACCCCGGGTCCCTTCATTGGAGATGGACGGGATATCGGCTGCCCGCAGGACTTCTTTTGACTCGGCAGCATTGACAAAACCAACAGGGGTGCCAATGATGACCGCCGGGCGGATGCCTTCTTTTACGAATTCACAGAGCATGAGGAGGGCTGACGGGGCATTGCCGATCACCACGATAGAGCCGGGAAGACGATCTTTTAAGCTGATGAACCCGGCCGAGCTTCTTGTAATTCCCCGCTCCTGTACAATCTCTGCGCCATAATCGAGTGCGCAGATGACCTCGCTGGTATGGCCTTTCTTCTGGATGCCGACCTGCACCATGCGGATATCGGTGATGATCGGTGCACCGGCACCGAGTGCCTTGAGTGCCGCGGGTAGGGGATCGTGCGTGAACCGGAGCAGGTCTGCCATGGAAAAATCGCCCACAGCAATCGAGCAGCGCTGGCGCACCCGGTCCTCCACCGTCGCGTTTCCCACCATCTGCCGGGCGAGCGTCCGGGATTTTTGGGAGATCGCGTAGCCTTCCCGGGTGTCGGCACCCGGATCAATATACGTATTTGCGGTGGTACCCGCGTGGTGTGATGATTCCTTTGACATTATTTCCCATCCTCCATAGTCTGCTTTCCATCCCGCCGATGAATACCGTTGTGTGCATGTCGACAGCATCCATCACCTGTTCCACGTCTTTGAGGGTGGTGACGATCTTCTCTTCACCCTCATCCCGTAGGGCATTCTTTACCAGTGCCAGCGGGGTCTCGGGCGGGAGATACTTCCGGGCATGTTCGATGGCCAGGGCAAAGTTGTGGGGCCTGCCCCGGCTTCTCGGGTTGTAGAGCACGACCGGAATGCCAACCGAGAATACCGCATCGAGACGTTTCTCGATCACGTCAAGCGGGGTTAAGAGATCTGATAGGCTGATCACGGCAAAATCCCCGGATAGTGGGGACCCGAGAGTCGAGGCCCCGGCATTGGCAGCCGTGACTCCCGGGATCACTTCCACATCGATCTCAATACCACTGTGTTCGAGCACCTCAAGCACGATACTTGCCATACCGTACACACCGGCATCGCCTCCGGAGACAATTGCGACCTGATGGGTCTTGGCAAGATCAATGGCCTGCTGTGCCCGCTCCACCTCTTTACCCATCGAGCTCCGGATCACATTTTTTCCGGTGAGCAGCGGTTCGAGCGGCTCGAGATACGAGGCATTGCCGATCACGTAGTCTGCCCGGGCGACTGCTTTCATGGCCCGGGCAGTCATGTATTCCCTCCTGCCGGGTCCGAGACCGACAATGGCAAGATTTCCTTGTTTTTCAGTGTGCGATGGCAACCGTAACTCTCCCGTAAACTTTCTTTCCCATGACAAGCATCTTTCTCTTCGATACTGCGAGTGCACAGGGCTCTGCAACGCCCAAAAGTCCAAGCCGCGTTGCCTGGGAAGGGGCAGTCCCTGTCTGGGCGTTTATTGTTTCATCGTCAAGGAATATTAAATTGCCAGAAAGTGTTGTGATGGCATCGGTAATACCGGTCTCATTGAACTTTTTTTGCGTGGTTGCGTAGATCAGCACATCTTCCGGAGTGATTCCGGCAGAGGAGAACGCGTCCCGGATCGCATCCACCACCTCACCCGCATCCACTCCTTTCCGGCAGCCAACCCCCACCGAATATTCACCTTTTTTTACCAGGAACGACACCCCGGGGCCCGCGATCACGATGCCGGGGCTCGGGACGAGATGGACCGGCACGTCCGCATCCAGCATTGCCCCGTTGACCTGTCGGGTGGAGTCGCGGTTCACGATATCGCAGCCGCTCCGGTCTGCAATCGCTTCCACCGAATCCCGGCCGGTAGCTTCTGTGGCGGTCGTAATCACGGGCTGCATGCCCAGCGCAGACAACTCCTTTGCAAGAGCGTTTGCCCCATGATGACCCCCGAGAAGCGGGATCGCGTAGCGAAGATCAGGGCTTATCACGACAACGGCAGGATCCGTCCACTTGTCCGAGAGCAGCGGGGCGCACTTCCGCACCACAATGCCCATTGACATCAGGGCAATGATCCTGCGGGCGGTAAAAAAATGTTGGGAAAAAATATCCGGTGTATATTCATGACAGGGGGCATGAAGGAATTGAGCGATCCGTTCTGCTTCCGGCAGGAAACGGGTAAGCGCAATGACGACAGTATCGGTCATGAATAGAGATGCGATCGCTGGTAGCCCGACTCCGTACCTTTAACTGCGTTGCCCACGATGAGCAGGGCGGTTTTTGTGATACCGGCAGCCTGGGCCTTCTGGGCGATATCGGCCACAGTGCCATAGAGTACCTGCTGGTCAGGCCAGGAGGCATGGAAGATCACCGCGGCCGGCGTATCCTTGGGGCAGGAGAGTTTTTCGGTGATGGCAAAAAAATGTTCGCTGCCCAGGAAGAAAGCCAGGGTTGCCGGGTACTGCGAGAGTTCGGCAATGTAATCTTTTTCAAGGGTCTTTCCCGCGGGTCGGGTGATGATGAGGGTTTCTGAAACTCCCCGGGGGGTGAACTCTGTCGTGAGGGCCGCTGCCGCGGCAAAAACAGAAGAGACACCCGAGACGATCCGGACCGAGATCTCCTTTTTCCGGAGTTCAGCGATCTGCTCCACGATCGAACCATAGAGTGCCGGGTCTCCCGAATGGAGCCGGACTACGGTCTTTCCCTGCTGTACCCGGTCTGCCATGAGGGCAACCATCTCGTCCAGGTGCATGCCCCAGCTGTCCACTTTTTCTGTAGCGGGGCTGGAGGCAACCAGAACCGGGTTGACCAGCGAACCGGCATAGATCAGCACATCAGCCATGTCGAGCAGTCCTTTTCCTTTCACAGTGATCAGTTCGGGATCGCCGGGACCGGCCCCGACGAACCAGCAGCACGTATCAGGATTATTTCCGGGCATACATCACGCTCATGTAATCGCTCTCTGCGGGAAGATCCTCGTTCCGGTACACTTTCATATCGGGAAAGAACATCCGCTCAACCAGGACAAATTCACTGTACCCTTCCGACCGCAGTTCCGCTGCTTTCTTCCGGGGTCTCCGCACCTTGAGGAAGATCCCGGCTTTGTCGACCGATCCATCGGAAACGGAGAAACTGCTGTTGACCGGGATGCCGGCAGCGGAGGCAAATGCAGTGATGGAGCTGATACCAGGCTCTGTCCGGAACTCGATGTCCGGGTGCGTCTCGGCAATTACAGCACAGAGCCGGGAGAAGGTGGAGAAGAAGTTGGGGTCGCCAAGGATACCAAAGACCGCGAGGCCATTATCCGCAACGGGTGCAATCTTTTCTGCATTTGCTACCAGGCAGCGTCGGATTTTTGTCTCGTCACTGGTCATGGGGAAATCCAGGATAACCGGTTCGCGGTAGGGCAAGACCAGGTCAAGGGCAATCCTTCCCGGGACAAAGACCGTATCGGCTTCCTTGAGCAGCCGTACTGCCCGGAGGGTGAGGAGGTCCGGGTTTCCCGGGCCAAGGCCGAGGCCTACGAGCATGCTGCACCCCGTGCGGTGATGATAAAGACCGGGTCAATCGGTTTGAACATGATACTGCCGGCAATATCATAGGATCGCGAGACCTGCACCTGGACGACTTCACTAAAGATCCCCAGTTCCTTCAGACTCGTTACGGCCCGTTCGAGCGTGCTCACCATGACGGCATTGATCACGATCGTCCGCCGGACCCGCTTTGCGAGCACCGGGAGAATCCGGACAAGATTTTGCGTGCCTCCAAGGAATGCGCAATCAAATGTGTGATCCTTGGGGAGGAAATCCATTGCTTCCGTGCAGAAAAATTCAATGTTCCCCGTTCCTGCGTGGCGGGCGGTTTCGATGGCAATCGAGATCGCTTCCGGGCGCTTGTCGATCGAAACTACTTTTTCTGCAGTTCTTGCCATCGCAACTGAGACCTTGCCGGTCCCGCACCCGATATCCAGGACCGTATCCGTTTTCAGGAGTCCCAGTTTGCATAAAGAGACTGCCATGATCTCGTCCTGGGTCGGACCGCCGGCAAGTTTTGTCCCGTTCATCAGGACAAGTTTAGTTGTGTTAAGGTATTAAGGCTTGTTTTCACGAGAGCGGGGTCGATTCCGTGATCGAACCGGTGCGGTAAAAATTTCCGTGGTTCCAGTTTTTAAAAAAAAACCTGCATGTAGTTCAAAGACCTCGCACCGAAGCGATGAAAATTATCCAACCGTAAAAAAATCCGGTTTTGTCTTTCATAGTCAGTGATTTTCAAATTTTTCCTGACAAACCTGCATGAAGTCAAAGACCTCGCACCGAAGCGATGAAAATTATCCAACCGTAAAAAGAATTCCGTATTTGTCTTTCATTGTCAGAGGTTTAAAATTTTTCCTGACAAACCTGCATGAAGCCAAAGACCTCGCACCGAAGCGATGAAAATGATCCAACCGTAAAAAGAATTCCGTATTTGTCTTTCATTGTCAGAGGTTTAAAATTTTTCCTGACAAACCTGCATGAAGCCAAAGACTTTGTACCGGAGCAATGAAAATTTCCTGCAATCGGAACTCCATTTCGCTTGGCCGGGTCCCTTGTCGGATTTTTCAAAATTTTCATGATGAGAAGGACTGTCTATCTGTTTCTCCGACGTAAAAACCCGGTTATCCATTTCCCTCCCACTACGCCCCACCGGACCCATATCAACCCCCCGTTCAGGACAAAACCAGCCACACTCCTTTTTTCTCCACCCAAAGCGGCCTAAAGAGGGAAATTTTCGGGCGCGATTTGCCCGGAAATATCCCCATCCGGCCCTGAAATCACCACTACCTGAAAACAGGGGTACGCTTTTTTGCGAATGCGGTACGCAAAACTCCACAAAGGAACCAAACGGAGCCCAAAACCGGCTCTGATGGTCTCACCCCAAAAATCGCTTACCCTACGACGAATAAATGGAACACCCGACGTTGCAATAGATCCTGTTACCCGGTGACCGCAGCAACCAGATCACGAGTATATTTTTCCATCCGGACAAAAAATCGTGCAGGTTGTAACGTGTCGTTTGGTACAGAGTAAAAAACCTGCACGAAGTCAAAGACTTCGCACAAGAGCAATGAAAATTTTGCACACAAAACAAAAATTTACATTCGCCCACAATTGGGTCTGAAGTTTTTAAAAATTTTCATGACAAAATCATTCGATTATTTTCAAATTCCTGCCATGGATCTTTAAAAAAAATAACACCGGGTAAAAATTCCAAAAAACCGGCACCATACAAAAAAAATAATTATCTCACACCAAAAAAAATCCCAAACACATTTCTTCTTACTCGGTGCATATACCGGTCAGGAAATATTATGAAATATGAGATCATAGGCAGCAATCTCCAGATGGTAAAGATCAACCTTGCAATGGGAGAAGGAATCTTTGCAGAAGCAGGAGCCATGGTGAACATGACCGGTTCATTCCAGATGGAGAGCCAGCTCAAGGGGGGCGTCATCTCGGGCCTCAAGCGCGCAGTGGTCGGGGAAAGTCTCTTTCTTACCCGGTTTTCTCCCGCGAATGAACCGGGTTTTGTATCCTTTGCCGGGACAATGCCGGGCAAGATCTTTATGGTGGCAATCTCGGAAGGAAACGAGTTCATCGCCAAGCGGGAATCCTTCCTTGCCTGCGAAGAAAGCGTAGATCTGGACATTGCTCTTGCCGACAAGATCCGGGCGGGCTTGTTCGGCGGACAGGGTTTCATACTCCAGTTAATGAGCGGGAAAGGGATTGTATTCCTGCACTGCTGCGGGGATATCATCGAGATGACCTTGAAGCCGGGCGAAGTTGTAAAAGTCCAGACCGGCCTGGTTGTCGGTTTTGATAAGACAGTCGGTTATGATATCGCGCTTGCCGGGGGCATCACCACCGCACTCTTTGGCGGCGAAGGACTCTTTGTCACGACCCTGACCGGACCGGGAAAAGTGGTTCTCCAGTCGATGAGCATTGCAAAGATTGCCGCATCCCTCATCCCGTACCTGCCCAAGCCGGAGATTAACGTAAAACCGGTATAATTTTTTACCGGCATTTGTTGCCGGGTGCCTGCCCGTCAGACCGGAACATTGCAAATAACTGCTCGGTAGAAACATACCTGAATGGGGTTCACACCAGAATCATGAAAAATAAGATCCAGACTTTTTTTGATGTGAATTGTTACCTTAAATTTAGTCAATTTTCAGGGAATCATCCGTTGAATGAAACATATTTTTCACTCATCGACAACGGCTGTCACGCCACTCTTCGGATCATTGTCCGGAGCCTTTATTTTCAACTGCGATAAACCCCACGGTCCCAGGAATGACCCCACGGCTTCCGGTATTATGCTCATCTGAACGGAATCAGGTTGCCCCTCTGGTCCAAAAAGGACCCGTGGCTGGATGACACATGCGAGTGAATGACCGTCCGTAAAAACGATCGGGAAGCTGAGGAGGTCACTATCCCCTATTCCTAAGAGGATGAGCAGGTAACGGGAAAACGATGATTTCTAGAGAGTACAAATAACCGGAACATTACAAAAATTATTTTTTCCAGCCAAGTTTTTCCATCAGTGCACCAGTCTCATCCTGTGCCTTACTTCCCACAGTGCGGGGCTGGACCACGAGCGTGATTGCATCCTTTAAGGGAATGTTCCTGCCTTTTTCCTTGCACAGGATATAATCCCCGTTGAAGCGCTGGAGCGCCTTTTCAAAAGCATCGAGAATCTTCTTCCGGCTTTTGAGGTCGCTCTTTTTGAGTTTCATCAGGTGCTCGAAGATCGAGACATCGATGAGCGTGCTCGCCATCCAGCCGATCTCGCAGGTGTACCCGAAGATCCATGCGATATGGGAATTTTTCGTAGTAGAGATGAAATCATCGATATTATTTCCCACGCTGCACGAGCCGATCAATACTCCCTCAATATTGGAATAATTCGCCGCATTCCTCACCGCGGTAAACATGGCGGGAAGTTTCATGCCGGTCTTGGCCTTCAGCCCCCCGATACGTTTGCCGGTGCCGTGCGCTGCCACGTAGAGAAACAGCCGGTCCTCCCGGGTGTTGGTCAGGTCGTCTTCGAGTGCCCGGCGGAATCCTTCCTTCTCGTAAAAATTCGCATAATAGATATTGAAGTCGCCCCGGAAACTTTCCAGTCCCTCCAGAAATAACAGGACCGACGGGCGCTTGGGCTTCTGCTCCGGTGTCCACCAGAGCCCCTCAATAACCAGGAGTGCGGAACTTGACATGGATAAACCTGCAAGGAATTGATTAAATGATCAAGAGTGCGCCTGCGGGATAAAGATTTGGCAAAAGGATCCTCACACCAACCTATTTATCCGTACAAGCACGACAGTTTTTATCATAATTATCGCCGGTAAAAAACCATCTTCAAAATTCCCGAGGAAAACCGTGACCCCTGAGAAAGAAACACCTGACACTATACTCCCTGGGGATGTCCCGGAACCGGGTGTCACCTCACCTCCTCCGGAGATCGTCCGGTGCAACTCGCTCGAACGGATCATCGATCTGACCGATGAGATGGCCCATCTCAATGAACTCATAATGATGTATCTGGATAAAAACGGCGGGTTTACCACGCTGGAAGCGTATTTCGCATTGGTGCAACCGGTTCTCGATTTGCTGGAAGTTGAGATCAGTGTCCGTTATCACCCGGGGATGACGACGACAGAAATGAAACTGGTGGTACAGGACTGGATAGATGGCGAGATCGCTGAACTCCACAGATCCTGTTGATCTTTTCTCTCAATATTCCGGAGAAACAATTTTTACCATTGGATTGTGTGAACTGTTGCGATTTTTGTAAAAAAAACTTCGGGAAATTTTTTTTGAATCCGTATTTTTGCCCCGGATGGACTCGGCAGAAGGTTAAAAAAATTACAGGAGATGTGTGACCCAGGTCCACATATTGTGAATGCCGGTTGAAATGACGACACCCGGATCAATTCCCAGCACGGGAAAGACAAAGATGAAGTACAGGATTGTGCCCAGCAGGCTTCCCAGGTTGGTCAGGGCTGCGACCAGCACCACCTTGAACAAGGGGATCTTTGCCATCTCGCCCAGCGACTGGGCATCGTAGATCTTCCGGAAATCCGATACCGGTGGTTTTCTTACCTTTGCTTCCACAAACGCTGCAATCCAGCCGGAGTGGAGCATCGGGTTGAGCGACGTCATCCAGGCAACGCCAAAACTGGCAAGTGCGGTATAGGGGTGTCCCCCGGCAGCGAGGGTCCCGAGGGCTGCAAGCACGCCGTGAATTATTACCCAGAATACAAAGGCATAGAGCAACACACCCCACCCTACACCGGAAAAGGCGATCGCTGCGAGAAGGAAAGCAAATAATGCGGTAACCGTAAACCCAAAGATCTTGGCCCAGGGAAAGGATCGCGGTTCCCGCGTGAGCGAATCGAACGCGGGGAGACTGGCCGGGTCTGCCAGATAATTCTCAATCCCCTGCCGGTGTCCTGCACCAACGACCGCGAGGATGCGCCCTTCAGGACGCTGTACTTTTAACAGGACAAGCTGATGGGCAATATACGCGTCCCGTTCATCGATCAGGGCGCGGGCGCCATTGGGAGAGAATTTCCGGAATTCCTCCATTACCATATCGATCATGTCCTGCTGCTTGAGCGATTCGATATCGATCTCCTGCCCGTTGTCCACTTCCGCAATCGAGATGACCAGCGCCCAGATCATCTTGAGTTTCTCGACAAAACCCATTGCACTCCAGAAACGGAGGAGCGTGAGCCGGATGTCCCGGTCAACAAGCCCGATGTCGATGCCGCGCTTCTCTGCCTCCTCTATCGCCGCTTTCATCTCGGCGCCTGGTTCGACACCCACATCAAAACCGATCTTACGCTGGAGATAGGCCATCAGCCACTGGACAAGAAGGGTATTAAAATTTTTTACTTCGAGGACATCATTGACTGAGGGATCACGGCCCTGCTTTTTTAAGGCTGCATAGCGGGACTGGTCAAGTTCAATGGCTACGATATCGGGCTTATATTCCTCGATAGCCAGTCGCACTTCATCGACACTTTCCTGCGAAACATGCGCAGTTCCAATTATTTTTATTTCGGCCATTAACCACCGTATTGTCACCAGTATTGGTGCCCGGGGCTGATTAAGAATAGCCCGGGGCTGATTAAGAATAGGTATGAAGGACAGATACCCACCAGGAAATTCCAGTTCCGGGATTATTAAGAACTCTGAGGCTCAAGTCCCCGGCGGCTATTTCGGTACGCGATAGTAAAATTGCGAGCTGCTTATAATCTTAAATTGCGGGCTGCTGATAATCTGAAATGGGATAGTCCGAGTCCATCGGGGAGGACACAGACAAAAATTACCTCGTGCGTCAAATCTCGTAAGAACGATCCCGATCGGAATCCTCCTGATCCTGCGACTTGTTGCGGGTGTCCAGTTCGATCTCCCGGGCAACCCCGAGAATAATAATGATGACCGGCACGATCTCAAGCCTTCCCAGCCACATGAGCAGGATGAAGATCCATTTGATGGTGATGGGGCTTGCGAAACTGATGAACCCAACACTGAGCCCGACATTGCTCAACGCTGAGACCAGTTCAAAGACCACCTCTTCCAACCGGAAGGAAGTGATATACAGATGGAGGGTCACGATCGTTGCGATGAAGATCGTGATCGCATACATCACAATGACCAGCAGGTTTTTCGAGATCGCCAGTTCGGAGATCTCTTTTGAGAGGGTGCGACCGCCGGATTTCAGCGGAATCAGGACCCGGCTGCTCACAAAGAAGCGCCGGAACCACCACCGCACCCCGTCATAAATCAGCATTACCCGGTTCACTTTTACCCCGCCGGCGGAACTTCCCATGGCTCCGCCAATGAACATCAGCATGGTGACAACCGCTAGCGGGATTGCCGCCCACAGGTGGGGCGATGAATTCTGGAGACCGCAGGTACAGAGCCCCGAGACCGCAGTAAAGACACCTTCCCGGAATGCCTGGGTGAGCGGGAGATTTCCCACGAGAAACAGATCCAGGGACGTGATCAGGGAGCCGATGAGGGCAATGAAGAGCAATATCCTGACAATCGGGTCCCGAAACATATTGACAATCTTTCCATGGTACAGGAGAAAAAAGACCTTGAACGGGATCGCACCCGCCAGCATCACCGGAATGAGGAGGGCTTCGAGCAGGGGATTGTTGTAATAACCCAGGCCTCCCGAATGAATGGTAAATCCCCCGGTTGCAATTGCCACCATGACCAGGTTGAGGGAATCCCAGAGCGGAATTCCGCTGAGCATGATGAGGCCGGTGAACGCGAATGTGAGGACCAGGTAGATCATCCAGACCCGCCGGCTTGATGATTCCGATGCGGAGACCAGCTCTTCTTCCCGGCCTTCAGAACGATAGAGCCGGAACAGGGAGGTCCGGGTTTTCCGGCGCAGGGAGATCCCAAACGCAATGATCCCGATACCGCCGATCCATTGGGTGAATGAACGCCAGAAGAGAAGAGTTTTTGGCGTCGTATCCAGGGAAGCGATCATCGTAAAGCCGGTCCCGGTCCAACCGGACATTGCCTCAAAGACGCTGTCCACGTAGGTCATATGCAAACCGAAGACAAACGGCAGCGCACCGATAAGAGCGATCGCCAGCCATGACAGGGCAACTGCGGCAATTGTGATGGAAGAAGATGGTTCGATATCGTCCCGGTACGAGATATGGGAGATCCCGTACCCCAGGATGAGGAAGACGATGGGCGCAGAAGCCATCGGCAGGATCAATGACCACTCGCGGAAGAGCACGAGCACCAAAAATGGCACGAGTGAGACAACACCCAGGAACTCAAAGATCAGCCCCATGTCGTGCGCGATCATGGCGATATGCTCGAGGCGCTTCATCTGATAACCAAGGTGTTTGGGCGGTTATTAGTGTTATGGGTATCGTTTTTATACAGGTTTCCCGGTTTTTCCCGGCGGAGTTATTAATTTCCCAGCATGTCCAATAGGTATTCATTTATGATCCGTATCCGGGCTGACCAGTTTCCTTCAATCCTTTTGATCCTTCTCACGATCCTCGCCTTTGCCGTATTCTGGTCCATCATGGATATGGTGCTTCTCGGGGCATCCCTGGCAGTCGTACTCATCCCGCTCCACAACCGTCTTTCCCTCCACATGAGGCCATGGATATCTGCAACGGTGATGACCCTTGGGGTACTGGGAGTCTGCTGTGCAATGGGACTCATCACCCTTGCGATTTTTTCAGCAAATACCTCTACCCTTACCCATATGTTTACGGTCATCGGAGACTGGCTCAATAATCCCCTGACCAACCCGATCTCTTACGGGGTTCCCTTGAGCAAGACAACTCTCACCACCCTTCTCCAGGAAGGAACCGGGCTCTTTGTCGATTACCAGAAGACGATTCTTACCAACCTCCCGGTCATCCTGTTCAAAATGTTTGTCTTCTTTTTTACCCTGTTCATGCACTTCTTGCGAGGTGAAGAACTCAGGACAAAAATTATCGGTCATGTGCCGGCACCGTTAAAAAAATACGTGAACCGCCTTTCCGATGCTACGGGAGATACATTGTATGCGATCTATTATGTCCAGATTGCCATCGCAGTCCTCACGTTCTTTATGGCGCTTCCGGTCTTCTACCTGCTCGGGTATGGCGATATTATCTTTTATGCGTATTTTGCGGCATTCTGCGAACTGATCCCCATCATCGGTTCCTCCGTTGCATTCATTCTCATCGGGGCGTATGCCCAGGCCATTGGTGATACTATGGGGGTGTTGATCCTCTTTTTTCTCGGGTACATCGTCGTCTCGCTCCTGCCGGAAGTCTATGTACGGCCGGTGCTGGTTGGCCGGCGAGTAAAAATAAACCCGGTGATCATGTTCATTGGTATCATCGGGGGCCTGTTAACCATGGGACTTGCGGGTTTCGTGCTCGGTCCGCTCATTATTGTGCTTCTCATCACCAGTTACCGCATGTACACCGAAGAGAAGAAAGAACGCAATGCCTTGTCAGTAGTGGTGGAATAAACAAATGCAAGGTTCAACGCACCGGGTAATAAAAGGGAAAGCATTAAACCCTATTTTCAACGACTGGTAATAACGAATGGCGCATTCTTCTTTTTCCCTGCAGGGCGTAGTCAAGTCCATGGGACTGGTGTTTGGCGATATCGGGACCAGTCCCATTTATGCGCTTACCGCGATCTTTTTCCTGACTCCCGTGACGGAAGAAAGTGTCATGGGTATTCTCTCGCTGATCATCTGGACTCTCACGCTGCTGGTCACGTTTGAATATACCTACCTTGCCATGAATCTTGGTAAGAAAGGCGAAGGGGGGACGATCGTGCTCAAGGAGATCCTGCTGCCGATGCTCAAATCCGGAAACCAGATCGCCTTTGTCTCCCTTATCGCTATCGTGGGGATCTCGCTCTTTATTGGCGACGGTGTTATTACCCCTGCGATCAGTATTCTTTCCGCGGTCGAGGGTCTGCTGCTTATTCCGGGGTTTGAAGGTACGACCCAGCTGACCATCATGATCATCGCAGCGATCATTGCCATCGGCCTTTTTATGTTCCAGGCACGGGGTACGGAGCGTGTTGCCTTTGCATTCGGTCCGATCATGGTGCTGTGGTTTATCTGCCTGGCGGGATTTGGGATCTTCTCAATATTATCCAATACCAGTATCCTGCTCGCGATAAACCCGATGTTTGGATTTAACTATCTCTCCCATCACGGACTTGAAGGATTCCTGATTCTCTCTTCCGTGATTCTTTGTGCAACCGGTACGGAGGCCCTGTATGCCGATATGGGCCACCTGGGAAGAGAGCCCATCATCCGGGCATGGTACATTGTCTTCATCGCGCTGGTATGCAATTACCTGGGACAGGGTGCTTTCCTCCTGTCCCACCCGGGCACACACAATATTCTTTTCGGGATGGTGTTTACCTACGCACAGGTAATCTATATCCCATTTCTCCTCTTGAGCGTTGCTGCCACGGTGATTGCTTCGCAGGCAATGATCTCGGGACTGTTCTCCATCGTGTACCAGGGAATCACGACCCGCATCATGCCGCTCCTGCGCATCGAATATACCTCTCCTCAGCTCCGTTCCCAGATTTATATCGATATTATGAACTGGCTTCTCCTGTTCGCGGTACTGGCAGTCATTATGATCTTCCAATCGTCCAACAACCTCACCATGGCGTACGGGCTTGCGGTGAGCGGGGATATGGCGATCACGGGGTTCCTGATCACATGGATTCTTTTTGCCCGGGGAAATATTGTCAAGACCGTGATGGCAGGAAGCCTCTTCTGTATCAATATTATCTTCCTCCTTTCCAATGTGCACAAGATTCCCCAGGGAGGATTCTGGTCCCTGCTGATCGCGTTCGTCCCGTTCTGTATCATCATGATCTATGTCAGCGGCCAAAAGAAACTCGCCACCGCATTGAGCCCGATTCCCCTGGATGACTTTTTGGTTAAGTTCAATGAGATCTACCCGAAGGTGAACCGTATCTCGGGCACCGCATTATTCTTTGCCCGGGATTTCCGGAAACTCCCCCAATACGTGTCGCGGATTATGTTTACCAACAATATCGTCTATGACGACAATATCGTCATCTCGATTATCCGGACGGAGCAACCGTTCGGAGTTACGTGGGGAGTCACGCGGGAGATCACCCGGGGTTTTTCGATCTTCGAGATATATCTTGGCTATATGGAGATCGTGGATATCGGGAGCATTTTAAAAGAAGCGGAGATTGAGGAGAAGACAATCTTTTACGGGATGGAGGATATTATCACTGCCCATGTGGTCTGGCGAATCTTTGCTGCAATCAAACGGCTTTCCCCTTCGGTCGTGCAGTTCTACAAGCTGCCATCGGATAAGATCCACGGTGTGGTGACGAGGGTGGAGATGTAAACGGTTTTGCAACTACTCCTGTTATGGAGCTGAATTGCACTGTCTGGTACAGGAATTTATCATTCGCAACTGCCCGGGTCGGATGCCTTACGATAGGTACCGGGGGTTCTCATTTCAAAGACCTTTCAGAGGCAGTTGTTTTCATAACCGTATGAACTTTTTTCTTAACGAAGCACAGAATACTCCAGAGTGAATGGGATTTTTTTACTCATAGTGTCATCTTTCAAAATACGAAAGGGGGTTACACAATTATATCACGAATCATCATGACAAAATCTCCAGAAAACCGGAGGTATCTGATGATAGTTTTTTTACAATCAGATGCTCTATAGATCGTGAGGGATTATGGATACCACAATGGACAGTCAGAACATCAGCATGATGCTTCAGAAGATCCTGGGAAAACTTGAGATTATTGAAGAGCGACTGGATGAACTTGAATACCCGGACGAATCCACCATAAAGGCAGGTATAATTGACGAAGTAAGAGAAACCGAAACGGAAATTGATTCCGGGAATTATGTTGAATGCAATTCTGCAAGGTCATTTATTGAAAACCTGAAAAAATGATGTATACACTGCGCTATCGCCCGGGTTTGAAAGAAGAGATCCTTAAATATCTCAGAAATGATCCGGTTCGATTGGAACAGCTCGCCAGAAAGATTGAATTTCTTATCGAACACCCGGAAAACGGTAAACCACTTCGCAACCATCTCAAAGGAAAATGGAGAGTGCATATCGGACCCTATGTCCTCATCTATAAAATTGAACAGGAAGATCAGTGTGTGGTCTTATTAAAGTTCAGACATCATGACGAAATTTATCATTGATTGATGTCTGTATCATTTCTTCATCAGTATATACTACATTGGTAAACATTACATTGCATACGTTTCGATTAAAAAACCGCACAATCTCTTTATCAAATTCAGACCAATACTTGAAGAGCACGCGAGGGTTGCCGAGCTAGGTCAAAGGCGCTGGATTTAGGGTCCAGTCTTGCAGGAGTTCAAGGGTTCGAATCCCTTCCCTCGCATTAGTTTTGGGAATTTTTTGGGTTTCAGGAGAATATTTGCCGGTTTCGGCCAGATTGATCAGTTTCTGAAGATTCGATATCCATTGCATGAGTAAATATCATTCCTCAAATTATCGATAAAGAAATCGTTATGATTTTCGATTTTAGATTTCGTTTAAAAATTCAAAATTGAAAAAAAAGAAATTTTAACGGACAACTACACATCCTTTTCGAGAAGTACCTGCGCCGACCCGTCATTAAAATGACCAACGACAGTTACATGATCATAACCAGCAGTTCCCGCACCATAAAGGATCATCCCGGAGCCGACGTCAGGTCTGACTGGAATTCCGGTGTATGATAATGATCCCGTCGCACTAGTGGTAAAAAATACCGAACCATTGGGAGCGATGATTGTCATATAGATCAAATCGGGATCTATAGTGCCTCCTGTAAAAGTAACACGAATATCAGAACCCGACTGTTCAATTTTTGTAGCAATAATTTTGGTTTTATGGAGGTCATCTCCTCCCATACCAATTGCCACGGTGGCAATCATAGCTGCAAGTACGACCGTTATGGCAATCATTAAGATTGCGCCAATTACCGGAGATACTGCCTCATTTTTTGAAATTGTATTCAACTATATTGCACCTGTCTGAAAAACAATCCCTTGCCATTTAATATATACCGATCATGTAATTTATTTTTATTTAGAATTTTTTTTAGGAGTTAGAAATTCATATAGTTCATGTGAAAAAACAACAAAAGGTTATGACAGAAAAATTCCTAAAGAATCATATAAAAAAAAAGATTAGAGGGTCTGATCAATAATTACTTGTTTAGTTCCGTCAGCCCATGTTCCAACACCAATAACGTGGTTTTTGCCAGGTGCATTAGAACATGTAGAGGCAATCGTCGTGCTGTTTCCAATTGGGTACGTTGTACCTACCACTCCAACGGTGGCTGCGGTACATGTATCATTTATTTTAAAACCAATTGTTTCGAGACCTGCCGAATCCTGCCCACCCATATAGGTAATACGGATTGAGCCACCATCGACTCGCTGTGCCGTTGCAGCAACCACTTTGGTCTTGCTGATATTTCCTGCCATGCCGAACACGAATGCAGCAATAACTGCTGCAAGGATCACGGTGATTGCGACCATTAAGATCACACCAATTACCGGTGATACTGCTTCTTCATTCTTTTTGGTAAAAACCATAGTTATTCTCCAAAATATGCCCTCGTTTGGGCACGACAATGTGTGATTAAATAAATATTTGCCATCACATATAGTTATTTGCACCAGAATATCGATGAATTTGCTGAGTTTTATCTAGAATTTTTCACATTGGAGCCGAATAATCAAATTTATTTCCAATGATAATTTTTAACACTTTATATTCTAACCTGGAAAACTATAAAAATTTCCCAAAAAAAAAATCGTGTTTAATTTTAGCAAAATAAAACCGAAATTTATTCGCAAAAGATTAATTCGCGACGTCCAATTAGCATTCAGAGATTATTGTAAAACCTAAATTGATATTAAAAAAAAAGATTAGAGGGTTTGATCCACAATGACCTGATTAGTACCGTCAGACCATGTTCCGACACCAACAACGTGATTTTTGCCGGGTGCAGTTGAACATGCTGTTGTAAGGGTCGTACTGTTTCCAATTGGATATGTGGTACCTGCCGTCCCAACCGTACCCGCGTTGCAAGTATCATTTACGGTAAAACCAATTATTTCCAGACCTGCCGAATCCTGTCCACCCATATAGGTTATACGGATTGTGTTACCGTCAACTCGCTGTGCTGTTGCCGCAACGACCTTGGTCTTGCTGATATTTCCTGCCATGCCGAACACGAATGCAGCAATTACTGCTGCGAGGATCACGGTGATTGCGACCATTAAGATCACACCAATTACCGGTGATACTGCTTCTTCATTCTTTTTGGTAAACGCCATACTGAATACTCCTATGGAATGCCCAATGTTGGACATGACAATGTATGATGAGTTTATTTTACGTTTTTGTATATAAATTATTTCATTGTTTCGTAGAACTTTTATGACTCCGCTTTTTTGAATCCAGACCAATATCAGGATTTAGATACGTATTACTGATCAGGTTGGTTACATCTTTCCTGAACAGGGTTTCATTGGTCATATAGGCAGTATTGGACACCTTTGCATGATCCGCACAGTTATAGGAAGTCGATGAAGGATAAAATACAATATTGATTGCCCGGGAATTCGCGCCATTCGGGTTCAAAGAGACCAGCGATCCTTTTGACAGGTAAATTTCAGCAGTAGTCTGAGCGGGAGTGACGATTTTTTGGGTTACTTCCTTAAAATCGGATCGGGTAACCCTGACCGTGTGAGTTCCATCACGTACGTCCTTAATTACCAGGTTACCGCCTCCATCTGCTGAAGAGGTAATGCCACGGTATCCACCATCAAGATACACCTGTGCGTCATTCAGATTTTCTTTCGTTCGTGTATCTTTGACAACCACGATAACTGAATTAGTACTGGTGGCAGCTGAAACCGTATAGGTAAGGGAGAAGAGGAGAATGACAATAATGATCCAGCCGGTTTTCCCAATACACGAGAGCAAAGTCATAAAATCCGGAGACATACACACATTGGCATATTTTTATACTATATTTTTATTCCATGATATTTAGCACATTCCCTTTGCCCATAATCCATTTGTTTGCAAATGAGTATTTTTTCCTTTCAATACTCTGTAGAGTAAAGAGATTTTTAAAAAAAAAAAGGACAGGGACTAGACCTGATTGCAATTCCCAATTCTCCGTATTAAAAAAGAAGACAGGAATGAATTGTACTTGCTCAAAATTTTTTAGGGAAACGATTTTTTTACGATCATTTTTGCAAGAGGACGGGCTGTTTTTCCAGAATAATGGGGTACATGATTGTGCTTACTCTTTCACCCATTCCGAGAACTTTAATATCCTTTGAGGTATTGATAATATAGAACCGTGAATTGATGCACTCCGGTACGGAATTTATTTGTCCTGCTTTGCATTTCCTTAAGATTTGGAAATGAATCATATGCAGAAAAAAATCCGCAGTGCAGCAGAGATCGGTGTAAGACAGCCTCGGTAGGGTAGCGGACATCCTAGAAGCCTCCGGAGCTTTTGACCCGGGTTCAAGTCCCGGCCGAGGCGCTCCATATTTCGCGCCAAAATTCTTTTCTTGAATTCTTTATATCAGGTTATTTTATCATCACATTGCTTATAGCGCGCACATTTCGATCTGCAACGCCAGATGATAATTAAAAAAAGAGAGCAATTAAAAATTACAATACCGGCTTCTTCTTCAGCGCAGCTACCAGAATTTTCACACCCGCTTCGATATCAGTGCAGTCCAGCACCTCTACCGGGGAATGAATGTAACGGGAAGGTATGCTCATCGTTGTGCTGGGAATACCACCCTTGGTGAGGTGGATTGCAGTTGCATCTGTTGTCCCGCCACTCCCGACTTCCATCTGAACAGGAATCGAGTTCGAATCTGCAGCTTCTTTGAGCCATTTGACTATTTTGCGATTGGCAATCAATCCCCTTCCGCTGCTGTCAACAATAGTAATGACCGGGCCCTTACCCATGAGAACAGGGGCATCCTTCATCTCAATGCCGGGGTGGTCCCCGGGAATGGTGACATCAGTTGCGATCGCACAGTCCGGGTCAAGAGCATACGCACTCGTGCGTGCACCTTTGAGGCCGACCTCCTCCTGCACGGTGAAAACACCAAAGATTGTTAGAGGCGAATCGGTCTCTTTCAGGGTTTTTATCAGCATGGCAACTCCGGCCCGGTTATCAAAGGCCTTACCGGTTACCCGTGAATTCGCCAGCTCGCAGAATTCCCGGTCAATTGTTACAGGGGTACCAATTTCAACACCAAGATAATCCACCTCATCGGGGTTAGTCGCGCCGATATCGATGAACAGGTCATCCACTTTAACGCCTTTCTTGCGTTCTTCATCGTCCATCATATGAGGTGGTTTGCCGCCAATGACACCGACAACGGGACCGTTTGCCCCGTGCAGGATCACCCGCTGGTTGTAGAGGGTGGGGCCATACCAGCCGCCAAGTGCAACGAACCGGATGAAACCTTTCTCCTCAACATACTTCACCATGAGGCCGATCTCATCCATGTGGGCAGCCAGCATCACCTTAAATTTGTTGCCGTGCTTGATGGCGATCAGGTTTCCCATTGCATCTTCGCGGATCTCATCAACATGGCCCTTGAGCTCTTTCTTGATGAGTGCATAGACGTTTCCTTCACTGCCCGAAACACCGTGGGCATTGGATAATTTGCGTAACAGTTCTTTGACCATATTATTCACCTATTACTTTTTTGATCCTATCAAGGGCACGCTCCAGGTTCTCCCGGGATGTGGCATAACTCATTCGGGCAAACTCCGGTGCATTAACCCCAAAGGCTGAGCCGGGAACAATCACAACACCCGCATCGATAATCTTCTGGGTGAGCGCAGGTTTCATGGGTACAAACGCATAGAATGCCCCTTCGGGAAGAGGAAAATCCAGGCCCAGCGCAGATAATCCCCTACAGAAAAGATCGCGCCTTGCGTTGTATTCATCCCGCATAACGGAAACAGGCTGCTGATCTCCTTCATACGCAGCAACTGCAGCGTACTGGGAGATGGAAGTGGCGCAGGCCTGGCAGTACTGGTGCACTTTTATGCACTGGCTGACAATTTCAGGAGATGCGGCAAGATAGCCAAGACGCCAGCCGGTCATTGCATACGTCTTGCTGGTAGCATTGATGGTGATGACATTATCGCCAAACTGACCGGCACTCCAGTGTTTTTTGCCGTAGATGAAGTGCTCATATACCTCGTCAGAGATAACCGTAACGCCAGCATCGGCGGCATATTCTACAATGGCTTTTATTGACTCTTTGCTCTCAACGGCACCGGTAGGATTTGCCGGGGAATTCAGGACAAAGAGCTTTGCCCCGTCCATCAGCTCTTTTGCCCGTTCTACATCGATATGCAGATCAGCAGTCAGCGGGAAACTGACTGGATGAGCTCCCGCAAGAATAGCCAAGGATGCATATGAGACAAAACCCGGATCCGGGCAGAGTACCTTGTCACCATCGCCAACCATTGTCTGCATTACAATATGGAGTGCTTCACTTGCACCGGCAGTTACGATGATCTGATCCGGGGAGTACGTGAGATTATACTCTTTTTTAAACTTTGCACTTATAGCCGTGCGAAGTTCAGGGATACCATTATTGCCGGTATAACCGGTCTTCCCTTCCTGAATCGCTTTGATCGCGGCATCCTTGATATGCCGGGGGGTATCAAAATCCGGTTGCCCAAGCCCGAGATTGATCGAGTCCGGACCCGCAGCTTCAAACAAACGTCGTATACCGGAAATTTCAATATCCTTAACCCTGTCTGCAAATTGTGGTCTCATAAAAAATCCCCCTTATTCAATATTGGTATGCCGGTTCTTGAGGGCACTTTCATCGGTCTGGGTGATCTCCATCAAGCGTGAGACTACCGCATCGGCAAAGATCATGGAGACAGTCTCAAACAATGTCCCTAACGGGGCAAACGATTTGTGCTCGCCCATCATCTGCCGGATCTCAAACTCAACCGCATCATCTTCCACAGAGTCGCGATGATTTTCAATAATCACGATACAATCCGCGATCTTCCCGATACGCGAATCTGCATTTGACGAGATCAGGCAGATTCTCCCCCCAATATCTTTTGCAGTCTCAGCCAGATCAGCGACAGTCTTTGTCCGGCCTGAACCGGAGAAGATGACCATCAGGTCACCCTTGTTCAATGCGGGCGTTATGGTCTCGCCGACTACATATGCATGAAATCCAAGATGCATGAGACGCATTGCAAATGCCTTTGCCACGAGTCCTGAACGTCCGGCACCGATCACATAAATGCGATTTGCGTTCAGCAGTTCGGTAATGAACTTCCCGACATCATCATCAGATATGGTATCGGCAATTGAACGGATCTTTGATGCCATCAACCGCATCATTTCCTGTACCCTGTGGCCTTCCATACGTTACCCACACAAGATGCTATTGCAAAGTAGATGAGAATTTCGCAGAAGTTTCCTGGATCAAGGTATTTACTTTTTTGATCAACGAAACTTATGAAAAAAATATTCGACGATCACATTCAAAAATTTGAGAGACGTATCCAAAAAAAACGTAAGCTTTCACAACATTGCCTGAAATCTTTTAAGGATTCTTAAAAAAAAGAGTAAGTATTTAGGACCATAACATTATGGCACGTAGTGCTCAATATCGCCAGAAGCCACGAGTTTTCCGTCAACTAGTACGGACACAGCCCCATGACCCCCGCATATCAGGCACTGTTTTCCTACAGAGGAAAGGATAGTATCAGTTTTTTGAACAAGTTCAAGAAGTCCTTTTCGTTCTTTCTTTGCGCTCTCACTGTCAACATTGACGGAAGTTACCAGAAATGCAGCCAGCGAACTATAATCTGCACGTTCTCGAGAAAGACTTGCGAAATTGATCAGGCTGTCGGCGGCAAACAGCAGGCCATACACCGGAGAATACAGGAATACCTGACCGGCCGTGTGTCCGCTGAGGCCATCGAGAATTTCCAGGTCAACTGTACCTATTGAGATTTTGCCAATCACGGGAAAAATTCCCCGGGATGTTCCGTCCGCTGCGGAAAAGCATTCGATATTCTTGGGATTGTTGAATTTTGAGAAAAGATTGATCATCTTGGTATAGAATTCATCAAGCGAAGAATGATCGCTTCGTGACCCATATGCACGGTTATTTGTCCGGATGATCTCAAGGGTACTGGGGTGCATCAGTACGGGTACGGTAAAAAAACCGGAAGCCCCACAGTGATCCGCATCGGCATGGGTAACTACAATACGGGCGATCTTTCTGACATCCCCAATACCATATCGGGAGAACATGGCAATAACGTCGTGATGATAAATCCCGTATCCGGTGTCAATCATCAGCAGATCGTCTTCTGACTGTAAAAGAAAGATATTTCCCCCACAGGGTACCTGGAAACAGAACAAGGTGGTGCGATCATCAATCGCAAATTTCTGGACGTCCGCGTAAAAATTCTCCCCGGTTGTCCCTTTCATAGTTTCACCGGATGCGAGCACGCTTTCAAATACTTTTTTGGGATCGCACCCCCGGTCCATCAGTTCCTGTGCCATATGGTTGGTATCGGCAAGAAACGACAGAAGGAACTGATCTTCAGATTCTCCAATGAGCTCACGGACTGACTGGGCATAACGGACGTAAAAAACCGTATCATCGAGTTGTTTTCCCGAAGTATCGTATTCAATGATCTCAAGGCGGTATAACGATTTCAGCTGATCGAGCAACCGCTCCACAACAGCACCCTGTTCCAGGTTCAGGCTCACCGTGAGCCGATCCGGATGCCGGCTCCGGTCATCAAAATCCAGGAAAGATATGTTTGCCCCAACCGCGGTAGTGAGGCTCAAGAAATCGTACAGAGCTCCCGGACAATGGGGGAGATATACACAGAACTTTAAGAAACTCTGGGGTTTTATGGAGCTCTGGAGGTACCCGATCTCTTCGAGATCCTGAATAATCCGATTGTAGGATTCTTCAGAGGCAGTAACTTCATAAAAGACCGTCCCGGGATCGATTCGACGGTCAAACTGGATGCGGTTGATGTTGCCCAAATAGTGTTTGATGATATCAGCTGCACGGTGCAGCGATCCGGGAGTATCGGGCATGTGTGCGATAAAAGAGAATTTCTTCACGGACATTCACCGATTATGTCATTACAAGTCAGCATTTTTACCCAATATAGATTCTTGTCTGAAAAAACATGGATTTTTAAATGATATAATTAAAAAAAAGAATATTTTTTTACGCTCTTTTCCGTATGAGAATGACCATCCCGGCCATGAACAGGCCGACCAGCACCGTAACCGGTGAGAGAGGAATTGGAGAAGGACTCTTTACGAGCACTGGCGATAGGGTAACCTGTGATCCTTCCTGCACACTTGCCTGGAGAGAATACGGCTGGTATCCGGACGATTTTATCTCAATCAGGTGACTGCCATAATTAAGATTTCCCAGGTTAACCGGTGTTTTTCCCATCAACACCGAATCAAGGTATACGGAAGCTCCCGGAGGAGTTGATGTAATGGAGATTGAGCCATTGCCCGATGAAACAGCCGGGGGATTGGTGGTAGTTACCACGGATACAGGAATAGTAACGGGAGTCGACGGGTTAGAAATATCGGAAGTTGCGGGAACCGTTATGTTTGTATCCAGCGGGGTTCGGGAAGAGGCGACCGTAAGTACGATCTTGAGAGGAGAGTTTATTGCAGGATTGCTCACCGTGAGGAAATATTTTCCCGGTTGCATATCTACATGGAAACCATAATTGAAATATCCAGAAGCACTGACGGGAGAAGAATAAGAGTGAAGGATTTTGCCCGCGCTATCAGTAATATCAATCTGGACATAAGAGATACCCCGTTCAGCAGAACCGCTTAAGGACACATATTCATTAAGAGTCGCAGGGTTCGGAGTAAGGGTAGCATAAAATTCAGATTTCTTCATTAGTACGGATGTTGTTGAGGAAATTTCCGGATGGACCAGATCCGCGGCGGTAAAATAATAGCGTGCAGTCTGCATCTTTTCCACTCCCTTGATATTCGAGGTATACCATGCAAGCCTCCAGGTACCATCAGGATTGACTTCAACGGGATTTCCCGAACCCGGGTTTCCGTTAAGATCATATATCGGGACTCCACCGGGAGGAAGATCAGGGCCGGTGATTCGGATGAATGTAATATTTCCCACCGTGTTTTTACCATCAAAAATTATGGTATCGCCAATATAGCTTCCGCCGGATCCACGGTACGCGATGGATACCGTGCCGTTAATACTCAGCACCGGCTGAATGATACAAATAGCTGCAACCAACAGCATAATAACGGAAAAAAACTTGTTAAACCGCATGATACTCATTTTCTCGCCTCTCATTAAAGAGAATAGCATTTAAAAGGGATATATATTTTCGTTATCGTCAGCAAACGAAAATCATTTTTTAAGTAAGACATAATCAATTTACCCCATAACGAAAGTATATCAATAATACCGGGCAACGGTTTATCCGAGGGAATTTGACAATGACCGACGTTGAGTTGGCAATAAAAAAGGGAGAATCCCAATTAAAAGCCGAAATAACGAAAATTGAGGGAACTTTTTCTTATGAAGATACTGCCTATCATCTCCCCATCTCCTACGCACTTACGGGAATTCCGGTGTATGACCGGATTACGTCGCTGGATGTATTTTCCCGTACAAAAGATAACCCCCTGGTAGCTTCCGAGTGTATTCTCGCCAAGGAGACGGCGCAGGAAGGAAAAGAGGTATCTCCCTATACCGGTTTTATCGGGGATTCGATCATAAGGAAGCTCGGATATTCTCTTGTCGACGGCAGTATTCTGGGTCTGGCACTCATAGTCGGGTCTCCAAAAAGTTCCGGCACAGCAGCTGCGATCTGCCGCGAACTTCAGGAAAAATATATGCTTACCTTCCTCGCGGGTCCTGTCGTTCCATCGTTATCTTCTGCCGGAGTGAAACTGGGTCTCGATTATCGCCTCATCCCTCTGGGTTCAAAGACATTGCACGGGGTCCACTTTGTCGACATCATCGCACGAGTCGCCATGATGTTTGGAGGAGTGACCCCCGGTGACATAAACCGGCTTCTTACCTATGCTGCAGAACGGGCAAAGGCCATAGTCATTGTTTTTCCCGGTCTCTCTGATGAAGAGATTGCTCTGGTTGATGGCATGAGGGTACTTGGGTTTCCCATCCTCTCGCTCGGAGATTATTCCGGGGGAGCATGGATACCATCAACTCCGGAGGAGATCGTCAGTACTGGCATGGAATCAAAGGGCATCCGGGTCAATGTAACCGCTATTCCGATTCCCATGGGTTGTTCCCCCGCATTTGAAGGGAAAAGTATCCGGAAAGAGGAGATGTACGTTGAGTTTGGTGGTGGTCGATCACCAGCATTTGAACTGCTCTGCATGAAAAATTCAAACGAGATCGTTGACGGACAGGTGACTGTTATTGGTCCCGAGATCGATTCCATGGTCGAAGGGAGTGCAAACCCGCTGGCAATTATCATCGAGGTTGCCGGCAAAACCATGAAAAAAGATTATGAACCGGTTCTCGAGCGAAGAATTCATAATTTTGTCAATTATGGCGAAGGGTCATGGCATGTCGCCCAACGGGATCTCATCTGGGTCAGATTGTCAAAAGAAGCAGTTGCAAAAGGAGTGAAGATCGAACATCTCGGAAAATTACTGGCAAGTAAATTCCGGATGGACTTCCCCCAGCTGCTCGATGCAGTTTCGGTTACGCTCATTACCGACAAGGAAAAAGTTTTGGCTGCGAAGAAGGAAGCAGAACTGGTCTATGAGGAGCGGGATGCACGTATCAAAGGTATGAGGGATGGTGACGTCAACATCTATTATTCCTGCACACTCTGCCAGACATTTGCACCAAACCATGTATGTGTTATTACTCCGGAACGCCCGGCACTCTGTGGTGCTATCAGCTGGCTGGATGGCAAGATCGCGTACGAGATGTCACCTTCCGGTGCAAACCAGCCGATTGAAAAAGGACCCGAGATCAATGCACAGAATGGTGAATTCGAAGGGGTTAACCGGTTTGTGAAGAAGGCCAGTCACGGAGAGATCGATCGGTGCTCTCTCTATAGTGTCATGGAATATCCGATGACCTGTTGCGGATGTTTCGAATGCATAGCCCTGATGCTCCCGGAAGTAAACGGTATCATGGTTGTGAACCGTGAGTTCAAAGGACTCACTCCCTCGGGCATGTCATTCTCTACTCTTGCCGGCACCATTGGAGGGGGAGCGCAGACACCGGGTTTTGCAGGAATATCAAAAGGGTATATTCTTTCTGACAGGTTCTTACAAGGAGAGGGAGGAATAGAGCGCCTTGTCTGGATGCCCGCTCAACTCAAAGAGGAACTCAAATCCCGCTTGTCAAAGAAACTTGCGGAGCAGGGAAAACCTGACCTGTTTGACAAGATCGCTGATGAGACAAATGCAGCTACGATAGAAGACCTCATGGTCTATATGGACCGCATAAAACATCCGGCCCTCACCATGAAACCCCTGGTGTGATACTATCATGGCTTATGATCTGCATTTTGACTGGAGCAGCTCGATAACGGAAGTTATGCTCGGAGCCACAAAAGCCGAGGGGGGAACCCGGAGACTCTCGTACCGTATTGGTGGAGGAACAACGCTTCCCTTCCTGGAAACAACACAAGGTTCATCAGCCCCGCTCATTGCCTTTGAGATCTGCGATAACCCCCAGTACTGGTCCCCGATTGTCCGGAATTATTGCGGGGATCTGGTAAATGACTGTGGAGAATGGGCAAAAACCGCTGATTCTGGTTATGGGTCGGATATGATTCGCCTGTACCTGACCAGCACACGCCAAAGGAATTTTTCTGATATTCCCTCCGTGGGAAAGACCGTAGAATCTGTCCTGTCCAATACCAGTCTTCCCCTCATCATTGAGGGGAGTAACGAACCCAAAATTGACAGCGAAGTTTTCTTAAAATGCGGAGAAGCGGGTCAGGGTGAGCGCCTGTTACTGGGGACAGCTGAAGCGGGCCGGTACCGCAGTATTGCAGCTGCCGCGATGGCATACAATCATTCAGTGATTGCGCAGTCCCCTATCGATGTCAATCTGGCGAAACAACTCAATATCCTGTTAAAGGAGATTGGCCTGTCCCGCGATCATATCATCATCGATCCGTACACCGGCTCGCTTGGTTACGGGTTTGAGTACTCTTATTCCGCCATGGAGAGGATTCGCTTCTCCGCACTCAAAGGGGATACAGATCTTGCCATGCCGATCATCTGTTCTGCTGTCGATACCCTGACCGTAAAGGAAATCAGGGAAGCAGGACCCGCAATCCAGGATGATATTGCAGTCCAGTGGGAGTTCACGACTGGCCTTGCAGCAGCGATCGCCGGTTCAGAGATCATCTGTGTACGGCATCCAAAAACTATTCCACTTCTCAGAAAAGCGTTTGCAAGCCTAAAATCCGGAAAAAATACAATCGGAGGGCAGTGATATGGCTCTCAAGGCACTTGATATCTACAAACTTCTGCCCAAGAAAAACTGTAAGGAATGTGGCGATCCCACCTGTCTGACATTTGCCATGAAACTTGCCGGGGGAAAAACCGATGTGGATCTCTGTCCGTACATGGATGATGCAGCCAAGGCGGTTTTAAGTGCAACTACCCGGCCGCCAATAAGGCTCGTGAAACTTGGGATTGGGGAGCGATCCTTTGCAGTGGGCGAAGAGTTTGTTCTCTACCGTCACGAAAAGACATTTTATCACCCCCCGGGAATTATGTTCAAAATCGCCGATACATCTACCCCGGAAGAGATTCTGGCAGTCACCGTGCGAGTCCGGGATGAATCCTTTACCCGGGTAGGTACAGAGCTCAGGTTCAACGGTATTGCTATTGAAAATACAAGCGGCTCTCCGGAGCACTTTGCCCGGGCAATTGAAACAATAGAAAAAACCGCGGATCTACCGCTTGTCCTGATGGCTTCGGATCCTCTGGCCTTGTCGGCAGCACTTACTTTTTGTGGAACCTACCGGCCGTTAATTCATGCTGCGACACCGGAAAATTATAAGGAATTCTGTGCTATCGCAAAACAGCACGGTTGCCCGCTGGTCATTAAAGGAAAGAGTGTCATTGAACTTGCCCAACTCTCCAAGGATTGTACAACTGAAGGGGTACAGGATCTTATTATGGATCTTTCCCCGGAATCATTTCAGGAGTTTATCGTCCGTTCTACCACTATACGGCAGCTTGCCATCACTCGTGAGGCTCCCGATCTCGGGTACCCGGTGTTTCTCGATGCATCCGTAATGGAGATGCAGGATGCCGCAATCACCCTGGGTATCTCGAAATATGCATCCGTAATCATTTCAACACCACTTCCTTCAGCAACAGCACAAGCGGCACTGACGCTCCGCCAGAATATTTACACCGATCCCCAGAAGCCGATCCAAATGAACCCGGGCCTGTATCGCGTTGGGAATCCCGGTAAGAATGCCCCGGTCCTCATGACCGTGAACTTCTCACTCACCTTCTTCACCCTGCAGGGATATCTCGAATCAACCCGCCTGCCCTGTTTCATGCTGATCGTAGACACTGAAGGATTGTCTGTCCTCACCGCAGTTGCTGCGGGAAAACTGAGTGAGGTGCTGGTAAGAGATTCGATCAAGAAATTCGATGTTGAAAATGAGGTATCCCACCGGAAACTCATAATTCCCGGATACGCGTCCCCGCTTTCGGGGCGGATCGAAGAGGCTACCGGATGGAAAGTAATGGTCGGACCCCGTGACGCAGCCGAGATAGGGGAATTTTTGCACGAGGAGTGGAAACAATAGATGCGAACGGTCACTTTCCTCCCAAGTTATCGAAAGATTGAGATCGCCCGGGGGAGCACCATCCTGGATGCAGCCCAGCGAGCCGGACTGAACATGAATGTAGTGTGCGGCGGTCAGGGAAAATGCGGCAAATGCATTGTCTATGTCCAGTCAGGAAAAACAACGTTTGACGGGCAGAAATACGGACGATTCTTTACCGATGATGAACGTTCCCGGGGTGCCTGCCTTGCCTGCGAAACCTCAATTGAAAGCGATGTGCAGGTGTTTGTTCCCGAGAGCACCTTGATCCAGGAACAGAAGATCCTTATTGACGGACAGGAGACTGCAATCGAATTCCATCCGTCGGTCAGGAAATATTATGTTGAACTGCAGCCCCCTTCACTTTCTGACCCGTCGCCGGATCTTTCACGGTTACTCTGGGGAATCCAGAAAAACGGGGGGCCGACTGCAGAAAAGATGTACGTTCCCTTAGAAGTGCTCCGGGAAATTCCGGCAATCCTGCGTCATTCCGAATGGAAATCCACCGGGACAATCGCACTCGTCCCGGGAGGTTACCGCCTGGTGGACCTGCAGGAAAATGACACCTCAAAAAGGCTCTATGGCGCGGCAGTTGACCTGGGCTCGACAACGATTGTCGTGTATCTCTGGGATCTGGTCTCGGGCAAAGTTGCAGGTGTTGCTTCGAATTATAACCGGCAGATCAGTTGCGGGGAGGATATTTTAGCCCGCGTGAATTTTGCCCGGAAGAACGGGCTTGCAAAACTCCAGACCCTTGCTACTGAGAGTATCAATGCTGCTATTACCTCCGCATCAAATACTGCAGGTATTGACCGGGAAGATATCTACGAAGTAGTAGTGGCAGGAAATACCGTAATGACCCATATGCTGCTCGGAATCGACCCGGCTTATATGATCGCGGAGCCTTACGTTCCGGTAGTCCGGAGGGCACTTTCAGTAGCTACCGGAAGAATTGGTATTGCCTGCAATAAAAACGGGGGACTCTTTGTCTTTCCGGCAGTAAGCGATTTTATCGGCGGGGATATCATTGCCGATATTCTTGCCTGCGGAATGAGCGAGAAAGAAGAGATCTCTCTCCTCATTGATATCGGGACCAATTTCGAAGTAGTACTCGGCAACAGCGAATGGATGTTCTCCTGTGCCGGTGCCGCGGGTCCCGCACTTGAAGGCGGGGAGGTACTCTTTGGCATGCGGGCAAACCCGGGTGCGATTGAGAAAATTACCATTGAACCCGGGATGCTGACTCCTGCATTTTCTACGATAAATGGTATAAAACCCCGGGGGATTTGCGGATCCGGCCTGATTGACCTCCTGGCAGAACTCCTCAGCACCTGTGTCATCGACCGTACCGGGCGTATCAACACCGGGATTGAAAATCCACGGATACGCACCACCGGACACTTCCCGGAATACGTTGTTGCATGGGCAAACGAGACTGATATTGGCAAAGATATTGTGATCACAGAAAATGACATCAAGAACCTCATCATGAGCAAGGCATCGGTCCATGCGGCCTGCCTGACCCTGATGAAACAAGCCGGAATAACCCGCCGTGAAATTACCACCATTTATTTTGCCGGCGCATTTGGCAACTATATCAACAAAAACAATGCAACCATCATTGGCCTCATACCTGAGATTAACATTGACCAGATCATCAACATCGGTAATGGCGCAGTTACCGGTGCAAATATTGCCCTCATCAACCGGAGGAAAAGAAAAACCCTGGATGAGATCGCCTACCGGATTGCCTATATCGAACTCAACGCAGAAGCCTCATTTATGGATGAATATACTTCCAGCACATTCCTCCCCCACACGGATCTGACCCTCTTTCCCCGGGTCCAGAAAATGCTGGATACCTGCCGGGTGGCAAAGAGGTGACGGATAATGGCAAAAATGATTCCCTCTCCCCATTCAGATGCAACCGGTGTCGGTGCACTTCCCCATAAAAATTCACGGGAAGCGTGCCAGGATGTCCTGGAAATCTTTCCATCGTTTCCCTATATCCCAACGTTACCTGATCGGGGACAACTGGAAAGTATTGTTTTCAATGATTCCGAACAATTACCCGGAAGAATCATTCGCGATGATCGTCTCCTCTTTGACAGTTCTACGGATCAGACAGCCGCAATGGAACAGGTTTACATGGATTATGTGGTGGAAAATTTCTCCTCATATCCGCTCCACGAAAATTACGCATCCGCATTTATTGAGATGATGTCGCATGATCTCTCGCAGGTCAGCATATTAAAATTTCAGGTTACCGGCCCGGTCACGTTCGGGATGCAGGTGGTGGATGCAAATAAGCGTCCTATCTATTATGACACACAGCTTGCAGATGTTCTTGCAAAAATGCTGGCACTAAAAGCCCGCTGGTGCGAAGTTGAGATGCAAAAAAAGACCGGAGTGAGAGAGACCCTGATTGTACTCAACGAGCCATATCTTGCATCCCTCGGTTCTTCAGTAGTACCGGTAGACAAAGAAACAGTAAGATCCAGTTGGGAGGATATTGCCTCGCTGGTTCAGGGAGGGTTGGGCATCCATTGCTGTTCGAATACGGACTGGGAGTTTGTCCTTGGGCTCAACCCATCGGTAGTATCTCTTGATGCCTATGCTACGGCAAAAGAATTTCTCCTTTACGCCGGCAGCATAACCGGATATATGGAACGGGGAGGAGTAGTCGCATGGGGCATTGTTCCCGCTGATTCACGTATCTATGTGACAGAGACGACAGATTCCCTGTACAGGAAATACATGGATATCCGCTCGCAGCTCTGCAAATGTATGCCGGAAGACCTTTTCGATGCCCAGTCACTCATAACACCGAGTTGCGGAATCCGGTTTGCGGATCGCTCCTCTGCCTGTGCAATCATGCGGACAACGGCAGAAATATCACATCGTGTAAAAAAGGAAAGCGCGGATACCTAAACAGGTTTTGTCATGCTCAACCGACCATATACCATTGTCGTCTCAGGAAAAGGCGGAACAGGTAAGACTACACTCAGCTCTCTTCTTGTCCGTTCATTTATCGAAATGGGAGAAAAACCCGTGCTTGCGGTTGATGCAGATCCCAATGCAAATCTCCATGAAGCACTTGGGGTAACCATTCATGAATCCCTCGGAAGTATGCGGGAAGAGGCATTCACCCGGAAGATCCCCCCGGGTATGAACCGTCATGATTATGTCCGGTTCAGGTTTCGACAGGCACTTGTCGAATCGGAAGGTTTCGATCTTGTTGCCATGGGCAGACCCGAAGGGAGCGGATGCTACTGTTTTGCCAATGATCTGCTGTCCGAATGTATGACAGAATTGGAGCGGGAATACCGGTTTATTGTCATCGACACGGAAGCGGGTATGGAACATATCAGCCGGGGGACCATCGGGAAACCGGATATGCTTCTGATTGTCAGTGATCCCGGAGCACGCGGCCTGCGTACGATAACACGGATACGTGAAATTGCCACCCAGCTGGGGTTGGAGCCGGAAAAGATTCACATTGTTTTCAATAAATACAAGACCGTAACTGCACCCGTTGATATCGGAACAGAATTCCCTATTGCCTTACTTCCTGATGATCCCGAAGTGGAGGCTGCGGACCTCGCTGCAACACCAGTCTCACAGATTCCCGCAAAGAGTCCTGCCCGGATCGCAGTGCGTGACCTTGCAGAAAAGATTCGTTCCATGGCAATAGCCCGCACAAAATAACAAAAAATCCTCATGAAGTCAAATACTTCGCTCCAAAGCAATGAAAATCTTGCACTCAAAACTCAATTTCCCATTTGCCTTCTCTATCGTCTGACGACTTCAAATTTATCTTGACAAACCAAACCGGGATACTACAAATTTACCGGCATATTGTTTATTTTGGAATAAGATCCTGACGCAATCTGCTGTGGAAGGGATTTGAAAACAGAATAGTTTAAAGGAAGACTGCCACAGCAATAGTGGTCGTCCAGAGGCCGTTCTTGTCACCCTCCGCGGATTGGCAGACATGTTTTGTCTTGATTATTTTACCACTTGCCTTATAGATCTGTTCACGTTCCTGCCACGCAAGGCTTGCATCGAATTTGATACCAAGGGTAGTGGCAAGCATGGTGGCTGCAAGGTCTTCTGCATATTCTCCGGTCTTTTCCTGGGTTTCACCATATGCATGATGTTCGGAGAGATACCCATAATCTTCCACTTCCTTAGGCAGCGCAAGACCAATGGCAGAGGATACCAGACGGTTGGGTTCATTGGTATCATTCCGGGCCATAACGCAGAACGTTATCCCCCCGGGAAGAAGTTGAGCTAACCCATCAGATTTACAGATCTGTTTGCAGTTGGGGGGAAATATGCTCGAAACATACACCAGGTTGCACTTCTCTATCCCGGCCCTTCGTAATGCCAGCTCAAATGAGGCAAGACGGTCTTTATGGACACCTACACCTTTGGTGAAAAATATCCTGGTCGGAACAAACATATTTTTTAAATTTTATCTGTTTCCTTTTTAAGTTATGGTCATTTGAACTTTTTTTTTTTCCAAACTACGCAGTTTTCCCAGAAAAAAAACAGACGCGCCCTGTTAAGGGGTACACACAACCAGATCCAAAAATCATCAAATCGTTCGTTTTTCAAATAATTTGGATCATACAATGATGTCTAAAACCGGATTTCCTTTAATTGTCTGCCAAAAATCCTGTGTGATTCTTCGATATGCTGCCCGGTTGTTGAAATTAATAGCTGAATTATTTATGCAATGAATTCAAGAAACCATGATTGATTGAATCATGCGAAATACATCTGATCTGGTTAATGAGATGCTTACCGAGGCAAAAAATACATATCTCGTAGCAATTGCGGTTGGGTTTCCCAATGAAACGAAATTTGTATTCAGTTCGGCGAAATTTCCCCTAATCGATTTAAACAAACTCGTGCAGATGGAAGGTGCTCCTATTGGGTTGTTGCGGTTTGAAAAAGAGAATGCAATAATTCAGGGTTCATTCAGTCCGTTTTTTGAATATGAAAAAGAAACATGGGCAGGAAAATATCTCGCAGGTCTTCTGGAAAACGCCGGGGATATCTTAACCTTAAGTCAGCAACCGGATCTTATGGAATATTAACCAAAGATCATCAACCGTTTTTCCCATCGGACATTTTCCTTAAACTGCCTTACTCATTACACCCATTGAAGGTTTTTTAAATCGGTCGTAAAAGGTGTGAACCGAAGCATTCCAAACAGAAATATGACGGAATATTATGGGAAAAACCGCTTTTTCCCCTTTTCGGTTTTTCCACTTAAATACCAGGTAAAAACGGCAGATTTTTTTTTTACGCGTGAGATAATTTTTCCTCTTGACTCACGGACGCGCATCGTAAAAAAAGATTATACAGAAGTATAGGCCGAATTATGAATGCCGGGTGTAATAATCCGGGAACGTTTCTTACACTGCTTACATGCCGCATCCCGCGTCTCTTTATAGTGATCCCGGGGGGATTTGTTTACGATCGCATTTTCTGTGGAACATTCTGGGCAGGTGAACCGGATAACATACCCGCTTCGGGTTCCGGGGATTTCAGGTTTTACGGAATTTTTTATCATTGTTTTAAGGACGTATGTTGGGTGTTCTCTCAGGGTGTGATTAGGCCTGATCTCGTGTTCTTCAAAGAAGATAGAAAAGGTTCAGCAAAAGATGAGTAAGTAAACGCACCGAACGTGGGAGACGTTCCTGACTGCCAAAACCGATTGTTACGTATATACTATTAGTCTTCATTGGCTAAAGCATGATAGGGTAATAAAACTGCTCCGAATAGAGAAAAATGGAGAATAAAATTCGAATTTTCCTGATATTGTATCTTCATGCTTTTCCGGAAATTTCAGAACCTGAATTCTCACGCATTTGTCAGGGATCCCTAACTTTCCTGCACATCGATATAATGCAATTTGTAATTTGAATCCGGACAGTATAGCGGAAAAAGGAATCGAAAATTTCTATGGGGTAGAAAAATAATATTTGTCATCTTTCTGCATGGGTATTATTACCGGCCTTTGCCCCGGATTTCTTCAAAAAGGTGATTGACCCCAAGAATTGCATTGATCCATCGGAAATCCTCACTCATCTGGAGGACCAGCAGGACAAAAAGAGTCATGGGAACAGCAAAAAGCATGCCAACAAGACCCAACAGCCACCCCCAGAATATCACTGACAGTATAACGATAAGAGCTGGCATATCGAATTTCCGTGCAGCAAGATAGGAATAGACCGGGTTTTCCACAATCAGGTTCAGTACGCAGACCGCGACAATGACCGCAACGGCACCAGGAATGCCGAACTGAAGCCATGCAAAAAAAATCGCAGGAATCGCAGCGATAACCAGACCAAAAAAGGGAATGTACCCCAGGATGAAAGTCAGAACGCCCCAAAGGATTGCGCCATGGACCCCCATTACGCTCAAAAAACCCCCGAACAGAACGGCATGCACAAAGTTCGTCTCAGTCCTGACAACGATAAAATCGATGATATAGCCGGTCATACGATTGAGTTGTTGTATCATGTCCGACTCTTTCCCAAACTTCTGTTCCATACGATCGACCACATTCGGGGTTTCGAGAAGTATGAAAAATGTTGTCGCTCCTACAAAGAAGAGGAACATCCCTCCCTCGATAAGACGGGTTGCTCCCCCAACACCCATTGATAGGAGATCCCCCAGATTAATCGAAGGCACCCCATTCATACCGCTAAGGATTCCCAGAGAAGTAAAAATGGAATAAATATCCGCTAAACGGGCATTAAGCTCAGTCTGGAACTGAGGAATATCAGAGAGCAAGGTCTGAAAGGAAAGCACTGTCATAACCACGACCGAAAGAATAACCAGTCCGGCAAATACCGAGACAACAATCGTTGCGGGGAAATTTGGCAATCCCTTTCCTTTCAACCATAACATGGCAGGGGCGAGGAGAAATGTTAGAATTAAGGACATCAGAAAAAGGGTCACGATGTAAGAAGTCATCTTCACCGCAATAAGAATGATAAAAATGAGCACAATAACGAGAAGTGAGTGACCAGTCCGCGACAGGGAATCGGGAAACATACTCATTACTGTATGTCCCGGTTAATATTATTCATCCCTTCCAGGGGTCCTGACCGATTTCATTCAAATACCAAAAAATAGAGGCACAATCAGATCTTGATCTTAGAGAAATTCCGAATACGTTCCCAAAGATCCATTTTGAAAAAATTTTAGGAAATTGTTTCCGGAGGTATCAATTCGGCGGGATATGGTTGTCAGTATTTCTCTCTGGATTACGATCCAGGGTTTTTTCGAGATAACGCGTGAGATACGGGAGGGCAACCGGAAGAATAGCTGAAAGAATATCCATCATAGGATCGTGACGACGCTTTGCCTTCTTTTTTTTGCCAGATTTCTTTTTACGTTCTTTCCCATTCTCATTTGGGGTCATCATCCGGGCGATACCGTACGCGGCAATACCTCCACCAACCGCAGTCGCCGCTGCTTCCAAAGGATGCTCCCGGATAGTTGTACTTATTGTATTGCTGATAGGTTCCAGAGCGCGAACGGGATCTTCAACAAGCCTTTTTTTCAACCTGCCATAAGACTCTGCAATCAAAGCTTCGGTAACGAGAAGATCATCTGCGGTTATCTGCCTGGTTTTTCAGGATCGATCATCTCCGCAGTAGGGGTATTCAGGATGATTTTATTGGATAGGACATAATATGCCATCAGTACACCCGATGCAACAATGACAGATCCGGTGATCAAAAGTGCTGCCCAGAAAGGTACTACCGTTGAGATGAGAAATATGACTCCCAATACGAGAGTGACAATCCCTGCAACAAGTAATGTAACGATCACCGACAGGAACATAATACGTTTGAACAGGAAATCGAACGGTTCGAAGACATAGTTTTGCAGGAACAGGTCTGTTTTTTGTTGAACATAAAGATCGATATACTTGTACATTCGGACAAATTCTGATTCGATCGAGGGATTATCATTGTTAGTACTTGGGTCCATGAGTACACTCATTTAGTCACGGTTTTTGAAAAGTAACATTCCTATGAGAACTCCTACACCAGCGGCTATCAGAACCGATGGAATCGGATGATCGATGATGATGCGTTCCACGGGTTCGATTTTTTTATGATAATCTGCCTCAACCTTTTCATACCCGTTACTGACTTCAGTTTTAATCCGGCGTACCTGGAATTCGACATCATCCAGGAGAGCTCTCACGTCATCGCTGTTTGCTGATCGGTCAGCACTCCTCAGCCTGCGGGCCGCTTCTTCGAGTGCCTCGGCGGTCTGAATCTTATAACTATCAGCGGGGGTAACACCAGCGGTCACCAAATTGTCTGAAGTTTCATTTGACATTGTTACTCACGAAATCCTGTTCATTAACGGCTTTTGTTTTTGATTTATTGTGAAATTATCATTAATTATTGGTAAAGTTTTGCACGGAAAGGAGATACGATTGGTTTTTGTAGGATCCATCATTGCTCTTTATCATCAAAATTAGTACAATGTACCATATAGCCGGACTAATCAGCGTCCCGATAGCATTTTCCTATTGGATTACTTCAACCATCTGACAAACCATGCTCACCATGAATGAGAAAAAGACTGCAGAGGCAGATGATAATGACTGATTCTATCCTCATTGTTGATGACAGCTCGTTCATTGTTGAGGGACTTGTGGCAATATTAAAGAAAAGTTACCGTACACTGGCAGGTTACGGAGGGCAACAATGTCTGGATATTCTCAAAAAGGAGAAACCGTCCATCATCATCCTCGACATTATGATGGAGCCCATTGACGGGTGGGAGACCCTGGCACGAATCAAAGAAAATCCGGATACCCGTAAGATTCCTGTCCTGATGTTCTCTGCAAAAAAGATCAGTGCTAAGGAAGCTGAAGAATGACGAATTCCGCAAAAGTGAGATGAACTCCACGGATCCGGTGAAGAAATCCCCCCGCAAAAGATCCCGTATGTAAATTCAATGATTAGTTCAGATCAGTCCAACCCAGAGAATGCTGAATTGGATGTCAGGGTTAACAACTCCATTTCAACCGCAGAAATACCTGAAACGTTTTCAGGTACCCGGTCTCTCCCTGCAGAACCATTCACGGAAAAGGCTGCCATGGGTTTGAACAACAACCCGACACCCCCGGTCCCGGAACAAATAATTCCCGCACTTCGGGATTCCCGCCCTTTCACGGGAAGGACTCTCGATAATACACCCCTCTCAGATGAACCTCTGCGCAGGGCTATCGGTTCCGGAACGGATACCACAATTTCCCGGGAATCCCGCCAAGGTAGTAAATCCCAAGGGGATAGAGTGGGAAACAGCAAGAAAATGGATCTCCAGACAAAAATGGATCACCCCCCTGATAATGGATTTATCTCAAGAATTATCTCCGCAATCTTCGGATTATTTTCCCAAAAAAGAAAATGAGGGGACCATATTTCCGCAGATTCGAGAACGATCCGGCTTTAAAATATATAAAAAACCTGCACGAAGTTAAAAACTTCGCATCCAAAGCAATGAAAATTTTGCACTCCAAACTCAATTTCTCATCAGCCTGTTCTATTGTCTGAAGGTTTCAAAATTTTCATAACAAATAATTACAACAGAAAGTTGGTTATCAAAATTCAATCTTGTTTTTCAAGGATTTCAAAAAAAGCCGACATTTGAGCAAAAATAAGGAATGCTAAAAAACCCAACCAACATAGTATATTTCATCCACACATTTTCCGGTGTTTCCCATGCCCCCGACTCAGGATTGTTTACAATGCGGCAAGTGCTGTGAAAAGTGGGGTTGGGGACAAAAAGGTGTTATTGAAGATCTAATCCCGTGGATTTTAGCAAAACGACAGGATATCCTGGAACATGTTCTCATCAGGTTTACCAATGGTAAACAATGCACGGGATGCACTATTTCTGAAGATGACCTCTCCAATATTGTCCGTATCGATTACTGGACAGATTCAAATGGGCGGACAATAACATATTGCCCTTTTTTCTGGAGAAGAGATGATGGAAAGGTGTATTGTAAAATCCATAACACCAAACCCAGGGTCTGCATCGGATTCACACCATGGAACGAAGGCATTCGTGACTATGCTCTGGAATGCCCTGCCTGCCGGAACAGTTCACCGTAAAAAAATTATGATTTTTCCCGAGTGAAAACTCATTTGTTGATGTGTACAACTTTTGCCGGAGGGAACCCGTTGAAGTACGTGGATGAGGCATGCGAATATGCCCCGATGTTTTCTGAATATACAAGGTCTCCAATCTCAAGATCCGGCAGTTCCGCTGACAAGGTGATAGTATCGAAGGCGTCACAGGTAGGGCCGAATACCGCAGAAATGTGTGTCTCACCTTCCTTGAACGCAAGCACCGGGTACGTGCTATGGTCAAAGACCTGCCCGGAATAGGTATGGTAGACCCCGTCGTTAATGTAATAACAGGGTTTCCCATCGCGGAAGGATTTTCCAACAACTTTAGCTACACATTCACAGGCATTTGCAACCAGGAACCTTCCGGGTTCTGCAAGGATCTGCATATCTTTGGGAAATAACCGTTTTATCTCAGCGGTCAGCTGTTTTGCCAGAATCCTGAAGGATTTTACCTCCGGATGATATTTAACCGGGAAGCCACCACCAATATCAAGAATTCGGAGTTTGTGGCCGGTTCGCGTCTCCACTTCATTAATGATATCGGCAGATAATTGCAGAGCCTGGACATAGTTCTCAAAATTTGTGCATTGGCTGCCAACGTGGAAGCTGAGTCCCTCTACCACAAGCCCCATCTCGAACGCTGCCACAATAAGATCTACTGCTTCACCCGGATGAGCACCGAACTTTGATGAGAGTTCCACCAGTGAACCCGTATTGGGCACTCGTATTCGAAGCACCAGACCCGCATGCGGAGCATGACGACAGAGTTTTTTCAATTCCTCAATATTGTCGAACGTGACCAAGGGGTTGTATTTATCGAGAGCTTCCAGCGTTTCTATCGGCTTGATCGTATTTGCATAGATGATCTTATCCCAGATCCAGTCCTGTCGTTCTTTTGCAGGCATCTTCTTGATTTTTTCATAGACGATCATGAACTCAGGCATGGAAGCCACATCGAAACTGCTTCCCATATCAAAGAGGGTCTTGACAATTTCCGGGTTCGAATTCGCCTTTACGGCAAAATAGACCTGAACCTTGGGCAGATTTTCCCTGAATTCCCGGTAATTGTCCCGGAGTTTTTCATGATCTATGACAAAGATAGGAGTACCGTGTTCTTTTGCCAGATTCTGCAACAGTTCTTTGCGTGCATCGCTGATATGATGGACTCCGTCATCAGTCCCTTTCTTCTTCCGCTTCTTTTTTGCATCCACTGCAATTTTTGTCATTACATGATTCATTCATTGCACAAATAAGAAGTTTTTGAATTGCCAGACATCTTCGCGGTCATAGTCATTTTCCGGATTCTCTTTGAAGTAGACCATCCGGTTTTTCAACGGAGTCCAGTCTGAAGAGCCAGAGTAGAATTCTCCCAGATATGGCCTTGCAATATCAAGGACAAACTCATGGGGAAGATCATCAGGAAGACAAAATCCACGCTTGGGGTTTTCTATCATCCACATGACCGCGGTCACAATACCAAGACCAACCTGCACAGTTGTGGCATTCTGACCAGGCGCCAGGGTTTTTGCCTCCTCGATTGAAAGGATGCTGCCCGTCCACCAGGAATTATAGGGATGACCCATCAGGAGTGCGCCCAATGCGTCAGATCCGCTGATGATCTCGCGGTCATTGAGGATGCGAAGTTTTGGCTGCAGTTCATAATTCCTCCCGCGTAGTTCATGCAGCGATGCGATGGTTGCATCACAGGGCAGGTACGCGTAATGGACGGTTGGCCGGTAGATCGCAGTTCCATCTTTCCAGACGGTCCAGCGATCTGATATACCAAATGCCTCGCCGTGACGTATGACCATGCCCACTATCTCACTATGAGGAAGCCATGAACGCACCCAGGTATTAATCCCCATCTTTGCAAGCAGGATCTCATTTTTTGGGCCAACGGGAGGGATAGTAGCTTTATCCGGTAGCTCTTTTTCATGAGTACCCCAGCCGATCTCTGCGGGAGCGGTTCCCTCTTCACGGAGTCCTTCAATACACCATGTTCCTACAAATTCGTCTACATTTTTGGGGGAGCGGGAGATCTGGGTATCCCGCTCGGAACAGTGGATGACCTTGACACCGGTCTCCATGGCAAGCCCCGCAAAGTTCTGCTCCAGAATAAGGTGCTTCATCTTCTCGGGATCCGGTGCGATGTCATCGGCAATCATCCGGCGCGCGATATCGCAAAGTCCCTGCCGTGCAAAATGTGAGATAAGGCCGGGATTGGCCCCGTGATCCACAACACAGGTTGGTCCATCGTGCCAGTCTTTTGTCAATTCATGGAGTTTCATCTGCCGGAAATACAAGGTCTTTTCATAAGGACTTGCGGTGAATTTCTCGGCGTCGGGATCCCAGGCTTCCACGGAAGTATTCACGTACATGACATTATGGTCGTGGCACCACTGCACCAGTTCGCAGCAGTCGATGTTCCATGCAAGATCGATCAACAAGCCCCCATCCTGCAGATATTCCGAGAGGATCTGAGTCAAGTTGTCCCGGGTCACCTTCCTCTTAAAAAAACGAAGACCCCCGGTTGTCCATGCTTTGAGGTCCTGGGCTTTATTTTTAAAATCGATGATGGTTATATTCTCGAGCGGTATCGTCACATGCCTGAGTAAGATAGGCAGTGTACACTTGGATACGGCACCATAACCGATAATTAACACTTTATTTTTAAACTCCACTCAGACCCCCCGGCCTAACTTTACCTACCGGTTTTTACTCGTAAGAATGGATCACCATAGATGATAAACTGTTGAGGAAAAGGTGATACCTCTATCACCCGGGCTATCAAACTATTAATAATGAAATGGACGATGAAAGACCGATCCGACAAAAAAACATTTCCAAAGAGGTTTATGGGAAGAATAATCTAAGGGATGTCCTCTGTCACCACACTGCCAGATTCAACAATGGCACCTGCTCCAACATGTACCCCTGGGGCGAGAACGGTATCCGGTCCTATCGTGCATCCATCTTCAAGAACTGTACCCCGACGTTTCCGCGCAGTTATCGGGAAACGGATCGGACTTGTGAGAAAACGAACATTGTCACCAATAACAACTCCGCTGCCAATACGGACAGAACGGGAAACATTAACAGCATCCCCGATAATTGCCGAATCTGCAACAACAACGTCCGAATCAATAAATGATCCATTTCCTATGGTGACTTCATCCCCAATGGAAATATTGTCCCGGATGAGTACGTTGTTACCGCATCTGAACTGGTTGCCAATAAACACATTACCAAATATTATACAGTGATTTCCCATGACAGGGTCCAATCCGATGCGCACACCGGGGAATTTGTCCATCAGAAGAGCAGATGGTGATGGAAGTCCAATCAGGGAGGATTGCATAATCCGGAACAATGTCTGATTATTCTTCAGGTTATCTGGTATCATGAAATCACCGTGCCGTACTAGAAAATTAGATGCATGTATATTGTATGTATTATGATTGTCACAACAATACTATAATCATTTTCTTTTGCGTTTCGGGACCCTTGATTATAGGATGCCCGTATTCTGGGATCATCGGAGGAAAAAACGGATAAAAATAAACACGGGTAAGCTCTGTTCAAATCCTATTCATTAAAATATGTGGATCTTTTTACCGATTAAAGGCATATAATAAACACGATACATGTATTTTTTCTTCCATCTGATCACCGGAATTATTCTCGGCCTCCTGATCAGCGATTTTTTAAAAGATCAGAGATGGCTCATTCCCTGTGCCATTGGTGCTGTTCTCCCGGACCTGATCGATAAATCGATCGATTATCTGCTCTTTCCCACGACCATCGGGTTCGGTCGGATTTACTCCCATACACTGTTTATAGCGATCCTGGTTCTGGCGGCAGGACTCGCAATCTGGAAAGTCAAAAAAGATCCCGACCTTATGGCAGTAGGGGTAGGAATCTTCTCACACCAGGTCCTTGACGTAATGTGGCTGCAGCCGCAAAACTGGTATTTCCCCTTCCTCGGACCATTCAAGGGAGCCGGAATGAGCGATTATTTTTTCGTCATGACAATGCGCGAACTCAAAAACCCTTTAGAGATGATCCTGGCAATACTTTTTGGCGCTGCTATCCTGATCATGATCTATGGAATAAAAATTCCTCATTCAGTCAGCAGGACCAGCCGGGTAGTTTCTATAATGGCAACCGCTGGCGCTCTTTTGCTCTGCATCATCTCAGGAATTCTAATAGGACAGGGTATTTCTCACCAGGTCTTCCCTGAACTTGGCTGGGTGAAACCGGAGGAATTAATTATTGGGGGTATAGTGATTGCTCTCGGTGCAGGTCTGATCTGGCGCTGGCAAAAAAATGTCTTTGAAGCATCAAAGTAGATAATTTTTCTCGACCAAATGCGTCTTGGATAGTGCAAATCAAAAAAATACTGAAAAATATTATAGAATGAAAATGCTATTTTCCTCATAGTGCAGCTGAATGCCTTTTAAAAATTTGATGACGGCAGTTCCTGGGAATTGAGGTAAAGAACATTCTAAAAAATTTAACAAACTAAAAACGGTTTTCCTTCACGGATAAGGCCCTGTGTGGATTAAAACGGGGATATATTTATTCAAAAAGTCCTTTCGATTATGAGGAAAAAATATCCTGTTTTGGATCGAGCAGGATCTCGTTTGGGAGTCCGGCAAGTGCAACCGCGCCAAGTGCTCCGATCACTCCATTACCGCCCGCAAGGACGATATTGAATTTTTCTGCTGTTGCCTCAGCTATCGTCCGGGAGATCACCTGATCGCGAACCAGCCTGCCATATTCTCGCAAATATCGGGGAACCCCAAGACCCGTATGAATCGCAACGCCCCATTCATGGGAAAGAGATTCGTCAGCTACAAACCGCCTTACCTTATCACTGATATTTTCAAGTTGATCTGGTACCACAGCTACTTCAATGAAACTTGCCGAATTACCGCCAGTCTTGAGAAAAACATCCGGGTTGAGCATTGCAATGTGATGGCTGATGGGCAGCACGCCTTTGATCCGGGTCACATGCGTGAGAAGGGCAAGTGCAAGGGCAAAGGTTGCCCCGCCATCCTTTGAATCAGTGTCGTCTATTCCGATCGTCACGTGAACCATTGCCCGGGTCCAGACATCTCCTTCAACTATCTGTCCACGATGATGGGTATCGACCCTAGTTACGCCATCAGCCCGTGCCATCATACCCGATAGGGAATAGGCAGGCCCTCCAATGCACCGTATCTTCTGGATTACCGAATCACCGGAACGTTCAACGCCAATCACCCCCACCGCGGGAAGAGGCTGCAACCCTACAGGTACGTCCAGGTAACCAATGCGGGCGCATTCCCGGAGAAGTGTCCCGTCACGTTGGATATGGGATAATACTCCCGCAGCAAGCGCGTGATGATACCCGCAGAACGCCGCACATGCCCCGCTCATACAATCGTGATAAATCTCTACGTTATCCCCATCGACGGTCGTGAAGATACGTCGGCAGGTACTTGTTGGTACAGCGCTTATTGCAGCATAGCGGGCTGCACTTCTCCCCCGCTTCTCCTCGCGGAGGAACACGCATCCCTCACGAACCAGGCGGTTTACCCAGTCCTGAGCGGTACTTCGAGGAATTTTTGCAGACTGATGAATATCGGTGACCGTAAAAAAACCTTTATCGAGTGTTTGTTGCCGCATCAGGCGCAGATATTCGCGCCGGTGCTCAAGCACGCCCGTCATAACGATCCTTTATGTAGAGGAGATCCCCGATGATCGCACTCGCGGTCTCGATCGATCCCGCCCCCCTCCCGATCAATGTGATCTCTTTTGCCATATCGGTCTCAAGAGTCAGGGCGTTTAACGTGCCATTGACCACAAGGGGATGACTCTTCTCAATGATACGGGGAGACACCCGAAGAATATGTTTACGGGGAATTGCTTCGGCAATAAGACGAATTGTGCATCCGTCCGTTTCAGCAAGGCGCAGGGCATCCGGGGTAAGAAGATCGATTCCCGTGCAATCCACATCTTTTAATGTAACGCCATTTCCCCAGATCGTGTTTGCGAGAATCACCAGTTTGATGGCCGCATCGATACCCTTGACATCATAGGTCGGATCAGCTTCGGCATATCCCATTTCGCGGGCTTCCATCAATGCCTGTTCGTACGTAAGGCCTTCGTCAGCCATACGGGTGAGGATATAATTACAGGTGCCATTGAGCACACCATACAGTGCGAGAATATCATTCCCGGCGAGCCCCTGTTCAAGGGTATGCATAATTGGAATTGCGCCCGCGACCGTTGCTTCATACCTGAGGGCAACGTTATTTTCGCAGGCAGTTGCCCGGAGTTCTTTATTTGCAAGAGCAATGGGTCCTTTATTGGACGTGACGACATGCTTTTTTCGGGCGAGAGCGGCCCTTATGTACCCGATAGCAGGTTCTCCGGACAAAGCATTCGTAGGGGAGACTTCAACCAGGGCATCATAATCAGCCTTATCAATGATATCAAGGGAAGAAAGGTTTGGATCGCCACAATATCCCAGCGTTTTCTTGTGAGCGAGAAGTGCCGGGATATCGAGACCCCGGGGATCCATTGCCCCGCTCTTCGAATCAGCAATGCCGGTAATAGTCAGACCCAGGTCTTTTTTCGTTATCATCTCTGCTACGCCGCGTCCCACAAATCCAAGACCAATCAATGCGATTTTCATGCGATCTCCTCCAGGGGTTCAATGAGCAGCAGAGATTTTTGTTGAGATACCCGGCGAAGGATGGTCAAAGCCGCTTCCATATCCTCTTTGGTTACCGATTTTATTGTCAGACGGGATGATGAACGTTCTTTAACCGCGGGCATGCTCATGGCAAGCTCGCTCACTTCTGCAAAGCCGGTGGAATCTACCTGGTCAACCGTATCAGAAAGATCCGTATGCATGAGATGACCGATCAGGATGACGGTCCGTTTGTAAAGCAGGCGTTGCTCACCAATGCGCTGGATATAAACCCCCTGTTCCTTGAGAAGACCTACCAACATCTCGACCCGCCCTTCCGGTAATTCCAGTACGATCTGGACTTCGAGAGTCCCATGGTCCGGCCCTGGTTCCCGCTGGTGAATCACCGCGATAATATTCCCACCGACATCTGATATGGGTTTTAAGGCCGCAACCAGCTGACCCGGCGAATCTTTCATCTCAAGTTTCATGGAGACCTGCACAAAACCACCTGTCCAGTAGTAGCACGGCCATTTAGATAAGTCTTTTATTTTGATTATCAGCACCGTAACTTGAGATACGCAGGAAATACCTCCCTATTTTCACATCATTACCATGAAAAAAATTTGGCGGGACAATTATCACAGGAGCTGATAGTCAGAGTTTTCGTAATTTGTTATCCACTTTTTCAAAAAAGTTCCGTCCGATATCAATAAACTTTGCCGGGTATTCCGCAGGTTTTACCTCTAGAGTCATGGAATTGCCCAGTTCGATAGTCTGCTGACCGTCAATAACAAGATTTGCTGGTTTTGTGCTCTCCAGTCTCACTTCAAGGCGCCGGCTGCTGCAGATGATATGAGGGCGTGATGACAACAGGTAAGGAGCGAGCGGAACGAGAATAAATCCCTGGATACGGGGATCAACAATAGGGCCGCCGGCACTCATTGCGTACGCCGTTGACCCGGTGGGAGTGCTGATGAGAAGTCCGTCTGCCCGGAACTGCTCCGTTGTTATGCCATCAATGATGATTGAAAACCTGAGCATTTTGGCAGGACGTGTTGTTACAATCAGGGCTTCATTCAGGGCAGTTCCCAGATTACACCCATCCTTCGAAAGGGTGATTCGCATCCTTTCTTCGATCGAAAAGCCCCGGGGAAGGGTCCTTATGTATGTTATTGCCTCTGACGGATCGAGATCCGCGAGAAAACCTACCTCTCCGCGGTTGATTCCAATTACCGGGACCGGATGTTTCATTTGCTGGATGGTGCGGAGAATTGTACCATCCCCGCCAACGATTACCACAGCATCGGCAGTGGTGTCAGTTAATGGCAACCCGGATTCACCAAGTATTTCAGCAGTATCGGTATCGAAATAAACCTCGATTCCATCCCGTTCCAGCACTGCCTTAATCTCACGAGAATAGGCGATAGCCTCCGGGTTATCAATACGGCAAACAAGTAGCAGACGCATAGTAAAATCACCGCAAATATTCGATTACTTTATGATGAACTGTCCCATTGGTCGCAACAATAGATCGACCAATGGTCACTTCATTGGGAAACTGGATGGTTTCACCATTAAGATCCGACACTTTTCCCCCGGATTCGGTACAGACCAACATACCTGCCGCGGCATCGGTTATCCGTAGGGTATCACGCAGATCAATAAAACCATCAATTCTCCCACATCCTACGTAACAGTGTTCCAGCGCTGATGCACCGAACAAACGCCAGCGACGAATTTTTTGCCCGAGCTGCATCACGCGCGTCGGGTCAAATTTTCGCCCGTTGCTCATCGCACATTCATCAAGATTGGTGACCCCGGATACCTGTATTGGTTTATCATTACAACGCGCAAATTTTCCCCGGATTGCCGTAAAAGTTTCGCCACTCGAGAAATCCCGTACAAACGCCTGCTGGATCTTCCCTTTTTCTGCATATGCGATGGAAAGGGCATAGAATGGGATTCCGGCGACCGCATTGAATGTGCCGTCAACAGGATCAAGAAAGATTGTTCCTTTTTCCCCATTGATTTCAACTTTCCCGGCTTCCTCGCTGATGAGAAGTTTACATAGGGGGTTTTCTTCCAAAAAACGCAGGATGCTGTCTTCTGCAACCTGATCGATTAACTTTGTCGGAGTGAGATCCGCACCCATCCGGACGGTCTTACCGCCTTCCTGAGTTCCAACCAGATCGGAGATACTCTCTTCTACTTCCGCCGCCATCTGGTTGCATGCTGACAGGAACTCCATGACCATATTTCCCGATTTTCTACGCTGTATTTATGTAATGCTATGGTGATAAATTACTACCGCGATTATTAATTCAAAAAAATGAGATGTGAGTGCGATGAAAGAACAGACTGAATTTGGAAAGATCAAGGAAGGACGTTATATTGTTATTGAAGATGAACCCTGCAGGGTGCTGAGCATTGCAACCTCCAAGCCGGGAAAACATGGCGCGGCAAAAGCCCGTATCGATGCTATGGGCCTTTTTGATGGGGTCAAACGCTCTGTCGTTTCGCCGGTTTCGGCAAAGACCTATGTCCCGGTTGTTGAGCGGAAGAGCGGCCAGGTCCTTTCCATTACCGGAAATACAGCACAACTGATGGATATGAAAGACTTTACCAATTTCGAAATTCCGATTCCGGACGACAAAAAGGGAACCATCGAAGTTGGAAAAGAGTATATCTATATGGAATCGATGGGCAAGAGAAAGTTCGATTGATTCAGTATTTTTTTTAAAGTTGTTTCTTTTTTAATATTTTTGTAAAACATCAATTCATCTGGTGACGTGGGTCATAAAAATAGTATGAATCCTGCCAATGAATCCTACAGCGATTCTTTTTATTCATCTAGTACGAACTGAAAAATAATCCCGTCAAAGAAACAGAAAAATACGATTATTTGATATATTCGGAAGGAACCCGAATTTCAATACTGTATGAATTAATTGCGTGGGTATTAATGATGAAAAAATAATTCTTCTGCCCTTCGAAAAACCGTTCTTTCCAAGGACGAGGATCTTTTATGATTGTTGAACCGGAGTAATCACCATCAATTGTAGTGTCCTTCCACAGGGAACTATCAAGTCCGCCAGGGGGAGTGATCGTTCGGATAATCCGGTTCGGATCGTCCGCATCCATCACCTGTATTGAAAACGTGGGGTTAATTACAGAGAAGGATCCCTGGATCACCTGGGCACTTCCAATAGTGCTCGAACCTCCACTTTGTTTCGGACCTGTCACGGCCGAAGAACTGAGGGATTGGGCTTTTCCACCCATATCAGAAAATGGATCGACCGTATACCACATTTCCCAATAGGGGAATGGAATGTTCATTATCTGAGTTGTACCGCTATATTGTCCTGCAATTTTTGCGATAGTCGTCAGGCTTCGGTTCTGCGGAATATTATCGATCCGGGTACCCCCGGGCATTGATTGGTTGAAGTTAATCCCGTAGGTCGAAGGATCTACAAAAACGACCGATGAGACATTTTTATCCCAAGTCGGAATGGGAGTAGGTGTTGCAACGGTTGTGGGGATTGTAGTTGTGAGGTTGAAAACTTGTGGTGTACTGTTTGTATAATTCATATTTATGGGAGTAACGGTTGGTTGTGTTGTAGGCACTGCGATTCCGGTATTGACCGGTTGACCAGTCATGACGGGTTTGATTACCAGTGCTATGATGAGTATTATGCCGAGTGCGCCAACCATATACATAATATCTTTTTTATCCATTGCTCAACAGTATGCTATTGAATTTTACCAGATAAATATTCGTTCAATCTGGCATCAGTACCTGAAACGGAATTCTATTTCTCCGACGTATTTCACGATAGATGGAGGGTTCAAATTCGGCATTATTCTACTCAATTTTCAAAAAAATCTGAATATGAGTTCATTTTAATTCCGGATTTTGACGAACACTTAAATACAATGACATCTTCCTATGAAACATGGATGCTGGGACAGCTGGTATCCGCTATTAAAAGGTGAAAAAATGAATTCCTCAAAACGCAATGATGAAGGGTTCACTGGCCTTGAGGCGGCGATTATGCTTATCGCATTCGTCGTGGTCGCGGCCGTGTTCTCGTACGTGGTTCTCGGTGCCGGGTTCTTTACAACCCAGAAGGCACAGGAGACCGTCCACACGGGTGTGCAGCAGACAACATCGGCAGTTGAGCCATCGGGACCGGTTAGTATATACTCCTCAGATGGTAACGCTGTTGGTAATGTAACCTTCTATCTCCAGCTCGCTGCCGGGGGTGCCGGCGTTGACATGAGTAAAGTCGTTTATACCGTCTCCACTCCGAAGAAGATCTTGACCTTCACAAATAACGCAGTCAATTACTCATGGGTCAAGTCAAATGGAGCAGCTGGAAGCAGTAACCAAGGGACCCATGCGGGATTATTAAATCCCCGTGAGATGGTCTATGTGGATATTAATCCCGGATTTTCCAAAGATGATATGGGTATCAATGATAAGTTTATTGTTGAAGTGAAGCCCCCTGTTGGTGCTGCACTACCCATTGCAAGGACTGTTCCCGCGGGAATGTCTCCCGGAACATGGTATGAGGTATTTTAAGGAGGGTGAAAAAAATGAAAAATCTTTACTCATAGGATGCATTCACCGGCCTTGAAGCCGCAATCGTACTGATCGCATTCGTAGTTGTCGCTGCTGTATTCTCCTACGTGGTGCTTGGCGCAGGGTTCTTCACATCCCAGACGGCACAAGCAACTGTCCACACGGGCGTGCAGCAGGCAAGCTCAAGTATGGAACTTGTCGGGAACATCTATGGTGTTGCAGATGGTACGTTAGCACATCTGAAATACGTGAACGTAACCATTGCCCTGACGGCTGGTGGCACCCCCATTGATCTTTCCCAGATGGTAGTTTCCTATAGTGATAACCATCAGGGATACAATGCAAATGTCAAAGGAGGTAACGGAGGTACAGATCTGTTCTTCTGCGATAACGCAATAGCCGGCGGAGCCGGGGCAGCTCAGGAATGGTGTATCGGATCGAAAATCAATTCGGTAACCGGAACTGCCACAACCGGAGCAATGCTCGATAACAATGCTCAGATGGTTATTATCGTAGGAGTACCAACTACAGCAGACCCGAACACAAAGATCAGCATTAATTTCCAGCCCGCTGTCGGTGCGGTTCTTCCGATCACCAGAACAGTCCCCGGTGGACTTACTGTAGTTCAACCACTCTACTAATCTCTTTTTTTTTCAGATTATTTCCGCTTTCATTAGTGCCAATTATAACAGTGGTTTCAATTCTTCTGTATCCGATACGAAATCCAGATATTATCGCACAAAAAAACGAATAGAAAAAATTATTCGCAAGCGGTGATACTCACCATAAAATACAAACAGATCCACAACTCGACCACAGAATTGTCCCATCAAACCGTCTCCGACATTATGAACTCCCCTATACTAGTCTCATTCAAGAAGAAAACTTCCGAGGTTGCCAGAAAGAGAAAATCCTACCGGATAACGAAATCCTGAAAATACGGTTTCATTGTTCTTCCCAGATCCTGCCACAAATCCTTGGCCTAAATCTTGCAAGAGGATGCATTAGCGGAATTAGCTCTAGTATATTCCGGGCTGGCTTCAGACACCATTTTTGGCACAGTTTGATAAGCAGACCCTGCTTAAAAAATTTTAATCGCGATCATGAGATGTTAGTTGAGGACCCGATTGTAGGATAATTATCCGACTAAAGGTATGTACAACTTACAAAGAAATATTTTCTCCGGCGTGACGCTTCATGCATAGAAATCAAGGTCCGATTGAAAAATTTCGAGCAGGGGGCGAGGGGTCAATTGAAAAAATTTTGCCGGAGTTTGATTGAAATTTTTTTCCGAATTGGTCCGGGCTTTGCATAACCCGCATACAGCATATGATCCAGATGGGTTCATTTTTTAATCATCAGAATTGTTGAGATGAATAAAAGTAGAGAAGTTTCCTACATCAGGTTCTTTATGATGCAATGGGACTAAAAATTCTGCCCACAAAAAGAACGATTATTTTGAACAGGGATTATTTTCCCAAAAGTTGACTATTCTTTTCAAACGTCTTCCGGATCCCCTCAGCTGCAAGGTACCCGGTAGAGAACGCAGCCTGTAAATTATATCCCCCCGTATCGCCATCAATATCCAGCACTTCGCCGGCAAAATACAAGTGGGAAATGATTTTAGATTCCATAGTCTTCATATCAACCCCATCGAGAGCCACACCGCCCCTCGTCGCCATCGCAACTGCATAACCGCCCGGTGCAGTAACCGTCATGGGAAATTCGGTGCAGTTTGTCACAAGCCGCGTTCGCTGTTCTACTGAGAAATGATTACATTTGAGATCATCGGGAATATCTGATAGTTTCAAGAGTTTGCGGTTGAGTCGCTCCGGAATCGGGTACCCGGCAAGAATCGTGCTGACTTGCCAGGTCCGGTTTTCCTGGACACGCTTTGAAAGATCTGCCGTGAATTCCTCACGCTTCATCGCACCAACAAACGAGAGCTTGATGAGATCATCTGGGAGGATATACCGCGACGCGTCAAGTACGCCAGGGCCGGAGATACCCAGATGGGTAAAAAGAACATCGCCCTTGTAGTCTCCCACTTTTTTCCCGGCCCGCCAGACGGTAAATGGCATATCTTCAAATGAGATCCCCGCAAGTGCCGCAAACGGGAAATTCCTGATAAGCAGCGGAGTCAGAGCAGGTGCCGTTTCACTGACCGGCTGTCCCAATGATTCGCTCAAACGGTAACCATCCCCGGTGGAACCAGTCCGGGGATAGGAAGCTCCACCGGTCGTGATCACTACAACCAGGGAGTGATAGGCCGCCCGGGAAGTCATGATATCGAATCCTCCCTTTACGCGGGTGATACCAGTTACCGGTTCACCGCAATGGATCTCAACCCCCCTCATTTTACATTCAGCCAGCAGAACTGCCAGAACATCGGAAGATAGCCGGGTTTTTGGAAACACTTTGCCATTCTCCTCGGCCTGCATCGATAGCCCGCGTTCTTCAAAAAATGCCAGAAGAGCTTTGTTGGTAAACGAAAAGAGTGCCGGTTTTAGCCATTTGCCGTGGCTGCCATAATGGGAAAGAAAATCCCGCATCTCCCCGCCATGAGTGATATTGCACTGGCCGGTGCCCGATAGGAGAAGTTTTTTCCCAGGTTCTTCCATCTTTTCCAGGAGAAGGACCCTGGCACCTGGTGTCACTGCACGAATTGCGCAGAAAAGCCCAGCGGGTCCTGCACCGATCACCGTAATATCATATGGCTCCATCAATCTCATCCTCCATTATAGTGCCACCCGTGAACATCTTGAAGTATTGCACTGCCACATATTTTGAACAAAAATAGACTTAACGCGCGGTCCAGTTCCCCGGTTTTTCAATATCCACAACCAGTTTTACAACAAAAAAGTAACTCATGGGATAAACGGAATAAGAAAATCATTCTTCTTGTTGAATCACTCGCGTCTTTTCTTATCTTCAATACCTGACCTTCCCTCACGGGGTCAATACCGCCAATGGCTGCCCAGTTCTCTGCGGATACCGTAACTCTGGGTTGGATCGCATCGACCCATACCGTATCAGCAGTCATTTGGTTGTTCCCTTTGGTCATCGGACTGACAACTAGGGGGTAAGAAAATCTTCGCACGGGAGAAATTTAAAAAAGAATGTCTGTCTTAGTGTGTGTGATGCCCGGGAACCCGTTTGCGCAATGCTTCTGCATAATGCTGACGAAGATCCGCGGTCTCCTCAGGATTGAAATCTTTTTTCTTGTTCGCATGGAGATGTTTTTGCATCTGTTTTACGATATGTTCAGCCTCATGAAAATCATGAACTTCCAGATATGAAGGGGTTTTTATGACTTCATGCGCATGCCCGCACTGGGGACACAGTTTCCACTTCTGGAAATGATCCACGTACGCAAAGGTACTGCAGGACGGGCACCGGATGATCACGTACATGATAATGAGGTCATAGGCGTTGTCCTTTTAAAAAGATATCTGAAGAATATTAGTTCGCGGATCCCAGAGAAACCACCCCATAGGTCCCCGGGGGACGTAAAACCTGAAATAGAAACCCGGGAAACGAAACGAAACTCCTATATCGTCAGATCATCCCATAGAGATGTTACTATGGAAAATATTCAGGTCATGGGCGTGAAGTGTCTGCCCCTCATCCATGCGGGCGACGATATTGCCCAAATGATCTGCGATCATATCCCACTGCAGGATGGAGATATCCTATGTATCGCATCAACAATCCACTCCAAAGCGAAAGGATGCACGAAAAAACTCTCAGCGATTATCCCCACAAAGCGGGCCGAACGCCTGGCGAAGACGAATGGTGAAGATCCCCGTTTTGTACAGGCGGTTCTGGATGCATCTGCTGATATTATCATGGAACAACCATTCATCCTTTCCGAGATGGCATTTGGGCATATCGGTGTCCGGGCTGGTGTTGACCAGAGCAATATTGAAGACGGCATGGTCATTTTCCTGCCGGCAGATCCCATGAAGTCCGCACAGGAACTCCAGGAAGAAGTAAAAATGATCTGTGGCAGGGATGTTGGGATCATAATCACCGATACCTGCGGAAGATCCTTTCGTCGCGGGCAGACCGGTCATGCGATCGGCTGGAGTGGTTTTACCGCAATCCGTGATTTCCGGGGAGATACTGACTTGTTCGGCCATGTGCTCAAGATTACCGAAGAAGCGGTTGCCGATGAAATTGCCGGATTTGCAAACTTTGTAATGGGTGAGAGCAACAATGGCGTCCCGGCTGTCGTCTTCCGCAACTGTCCGAAGTGGACAGGTCATGATAACCTGTATTTCCGGAATGATGAAGACATCACAAAAAAAGTCTTGAAAAAGGAATGGTCTCACGAGAGACAGTAAAAATCATTTGTAGATAATATTCAGGATCATGATAATGATACCAATCCCTGCCGCAACTCCCATCACGATGAGAGGATCGATATGAATTGCACGCCGGTCCTCGCTCTCATAATAATTAACGAGACCTGCGGATGAGAGTAATCTTCCACCTTGCTTCTTTGCCATGCAAATATATTTCATTTTTGGACATATAAAGGAGAGTCACCGCGAATGAAAAAAAATATGCAGCAATGTTCCGGATATGCCCTCCTTGGCAATGAACTAACGCTCTCGCCGGTTGATATTTATATAGAAAATGGTTTCATCTCTTCAATTGAGGACAATCCACATGCCCCACAATTGTGGATCTGCCCGGCATTGTTCAATGCTCATACCCACCTGGGGGATACCATTGCCATGGATTGCGGAGTAACCGGCGATCTTACGGCACTCGTCACTCCCCCCTATGGGCTGAAGCACACCCTGCTGGCCGCGGCATCCCGAGAGGATCTCACGGGAGGAATGCGGACAAGCATCCAGGGTATGATTGCCGGCGGGACTGCAGGATGTGCCGATTTCCGGGAGGGGGGTCTTTCCGGTGTTGCACTCATGAGAGAAGCCTCAAGCGAACTCCCCTTCACGACAGTGCTTTTCGGGCGTGACGGGGGGGAGAACAACGCCGATGGACTCGGCATCAGCAGTACCCGTGATGTCTCTGACGTTGAACGTAAGGTAAATGACGCAAGACTGCAGGGAAAAAAAATTGCCTTCCATGCCGGTGAACGGGATTCGGAGGATGTTGACGCTGCGCTCGCGTTCGAACCGGACCTGATCATCCATGCCACGCACGCAACAAAGAAACAACTGCGGTATTGCGCTGATCATCAGATCCCCATTGCGATCTGCCCGCGATCCAACTGGACTTTGGGTGTCTCCACATCTTCAAAAAAGCCACCAATTAGTATGATGCAGGAGCTTGGTTGCACGCTTTACCTGGGTACTGACAATGCGATGTTTGTTAACCCAGACTTATTTGCCGAGATGGCATTTGTCTCAGCCATATACAATATGGAGCCTGAACCGCTGCTTCGTGCAGCGATACAGGGATCGGAACTGTCAGCCGAATCTTTTTTTATTCGCACCGGGGCGCGGGCGAATATGTTCGTGATCGATCCCTGCCAGTCATCACTCCAATTCAGCCGCGATCCCATTGCCAGCATCACAAAAAGGGTCTCCTGCGGTCACGTTGTCCATAATATTTTTAATTCATAGACCCAAATAAAAAAGGAATGTTTATTTTGGGTGATTCCGGTGTTTACTAACATACTCGTTGCAATTGATGGCTCTGAAGTGAGCGATCGGGCATTGGCCCGGGCCGTTGATGAAGCACGGATCTGGAATGCTAAGATCCATGCAGTCTATGTCGTAGAGACGGGGCTTTTTTCCTCCCTTCCCACTGATAATACCGTAGAGATTATGTACCGCGTCCTTGAAAAAGAAGGGCAGGAAAAACTTGCCCAGGCCAAGGCGATTGCGGCAACACAGGGACTTACCCTAATTACCCATCTGAAGCAGGGACACGCAGGCACTGAGATCCTTGCCATTGCCGAAAAAGAAAAAATTGACCTGGTTATTGTTGGTTCCCATGGTAAGAGCAACGCTGATAAGTTACTTATCGGGAGTGTCAGCTCGTTTGTTGTATCCCATGGCAAAACCGCAACCCTGGTGGTGAGATCATAACCGAAATGCTTGTCAAGGATTATATGACCCGCGACGTGGTCCATGTAGAGATCCCCGGTAATCGCGATGATGTGCTGAAGATATTGAAACGCACGGGAATTTCCGGAGTACCGGTCATCAAGAATAAGAAAATTGTCGGTATCATCACCCGTAAAGATCTCCTGCGAAAACCTGAAGAGACCCAGCTCGGGCTCCTGATGACATCAAAGCCGATCAGTATCGGACCCGATGCAGATATCCGGGACGCTGCCCGGCTCCTGGTTACCCACTGTATCCGGAGGTTACCGGTTGTTGAAGATGGTCACCTGCTCGGCCTTCTATCAGTCTCTGACTTGATTCACGCCATGGCCCAAATGAAGTTCAAGGAAGAAATCAAGAACTCCTATACGAGCAAGACGTTTGCACTCTGGGAAGAGACACCTCTCCCGGTCGTAGGCAGAGTTATGGAGATCTCGGGTGTCGATGCAATTCCCATTCTGGACGGGGACAATATATTACAGGGTATCATATCGGAACGTGATCTCATCAGAAATTCCAGCATCGAGGATTCAGTCGGCGTGAGTGATTTCTCAAACGGGACTGATGATGATGAATGGACATGGGAGAGCATCCGGGATAACCACACCATCAGTTTCGGCATATCAAAAGTCCAGTTACCCAATCGCCCTGTCAAGCTGGCAATGGTAAAAAATGTGGTTGCGGTCCCAACGAACGCAGAAGTGAGCGAATGTGCCTTGAAGATGCGCCGGGCCCGGGTTGACCAGCTGCCGGTCATTAATAACGACAAACAACTAGTTGCGATGCTCTATGATCGAGAGCTTATCCGTGCCCTCTGTAAAGATGGGGCGTAAACAACCTCCATTTTTCCGATTCGAACAAAGATAATCACCTCTTTTTTAACAAAGATAATATAAAAGAAATTTATCCCAATGTACCGTTAGAAACCTTTAAGTTTCTGGATGTCATCTAATATCTTACAGCGCTTTTAACAATAGTTAGCGTTAATTTGTTTTTGGGGTGTTACTATACCTGAACAGTTACCGGAGTCCATGAAGGGGACAACGACCATCGGCATTGTTTTCAAAGATGGTGTGATCCTTGCTACCGAGAAGCGTGCGACCATGGGTTACATGATCGCAAGCAAAAAAGCAAAGAAAGTGTACAAGGTGGCAGAACGAATAGGCATGACCACAGCCGGGGGTGTAGGAGATGCCCAGCAACTCGCACGAATCCTGACAGTTGAATGCAACCTGTACCAGATCCGCAGATCGCGATCCATCACGGTAGGGGCTGCAGCCACACTGCTCTCGAATCACCTGAACCAGAACCGGTCCTTCCCGTATTATGTCCAGCTTCTTGTAGGAGGCATTGATGAGACAGGGCCTAGTGTATACTCGGTGGACGCAATGGGTGGCGCAACCAAGGAAGAAGAGATTGTTGCAACCGGCTCCGGTTCTCCCATGGCATATGGTGTACTCGAGGACCGTTTCCGCAAGGATATGAACGAAGATGAAGCAATCGATATTGCTATTCGTGCATTGAAATCTGCAATGAAGCGAGATGCCGGATCCGGGGAAGGCATCCATGTTGTCGTCATCACCAAAGACAAGTACCAGGAAATGGGAGAAGACGCACTTCAAAAATATCTTGTAAAATCTCCCGCATAAAAAAAACTTTTTTTTAGGACGTCAATCATTATGTTAATTGAAGAACGGCTCAAAGAGCTTAAAGACAAGATCAATGAAAAGGTGCCCCACGGCATCACGGTGACGCAGGTAGAATTCGAAGGCCCTGAGCTCGTCATCTATACTGATGATCCGAAAAAGTTTGCCGATGAAGCAGACTTAATCAAGATTCTTGCACGCGATTTACGCAAGCGGATAGTAGTCAGACCCACAATACTCGAAGATCCCGAAAAGGCGTACAATGAAATTAAGGCAGTTGTCCCGGAGACAGCCGGTATCACCGATATCTTTTTTGATGCCGATACCGGCGAAGTGCTGATCGAAGCAGAGAAACCCGGTGTGGTAATCGGCAAGAACGGCACCACGCTCCGGGATATTACCCGTCACATTGGCTGGACTCCGAAAGTAGTGCGGACTCCCCCCATTGAAAGTTCTACGGTAAAACAGATCCGCCAGTATCTTCGTTCCACCAACGAAGAGCGCAAGGCATTCCTCCGCACGATCGGACGTCGGATTCACCGTGACATTCCAGGTAAAGACGATACCAGCAAGGATGCCGTCAAGCGGGACCAGTGGGCACGGGTCACCATGCTCGGCTGCTGCCGTGAAGTCGGACGAGCCGCATTCCTCCTCACTACCCCCAACAGCCGGATACTGATCGACTGCGGTGAAAAGCCGGATAATCATGGCGGTACACCGTACCTCTATGTCCCTGAGATCCACCCCCTCGCCCAGCTCGATGCAGTTGTACTCACCCACGCCCATCTTGATCACTGCGCGCTGGTGCCTCTTCTGTACAAGTACGGGTACGAAGGTCCGGTTTACTCCACACCACCGACACGGGACCTTTCCGCGATGCTCCAGCTGGACTATCTCGATGTGATCCATAAGGAAGACCGGAAGATTCCGTACTCCTCCAATGAGGTCAAGACCTATATCCGGCACTCTATCACCCTCAACTATGGAAGCGTCACAGATATTGCCCCGGATGTCAAACTCACCTTCCATAACGCAGGCCATATTCTCGGTTCCGCCATTGCGCACTTCCATATCGGCGATGGAATGTACAACATCGCTTTTACCGGCGATTTCAATTACGGCAAGAGTCGCCTGTTCAACCCGGCCGTCAACCAGTTCCCCCGTCTTGAAGCACTCTTCATGGAAAGTACCTATGGGGGCAGCAACGACTTCCAGCAGCCGCGTCTGGATGCCGAAGCCCGTCTCTATGAGACTATCAATAATGTAGTATCGCGGGGAGGCAAAGTCATCATCCCGGCATTCTCGGTTGGGCGTTCCCAGGAAGTGATGCTGGCCCTTGAAGAGGGTATGCGCCTGGAAAAGATTCCCAAGGTGAAGATATACCTCGATGGAATGATTCGTGAAGCAACTGCAATTCATACCTGCTATCCGGAATATCTCAATACCGAGCTCCGGAACCAGATCTTCCGCGAAGGCATGAACCCATTCCTTGCCGAATGTTTCCAGCAGGTTGACTCACAGGATCTCCGTGAAAAAGTTATTAACGGTGATCCCTGTGTGATCATCACCACGAGTGGTATGTTGAACGGTGGCCCGGTTATGGAATACCTCCTGAACCTTGCCCAGGATGAGAAGAATGCTCTCATATTTGTCGGGTACCAGGCAGACGGGACCTATGGCCGGCGGATCCAGAAAGGATGGCGCGAAGTGCCGATGGGCCGTAAAGGTACCATTACCATCAACCTTGAGATCGTCACGGTCGACGGATTCTCAGGACACTCAGATCGCCGGCAACTGATGAATTTCATAGGCCAGATCCAACCCCGCCCGGAAAAGATCTTCTGCATCCACGGTGATGAGAACAACACGATCGATCTGGCAAGTTCCATCTACAAGCGGTTCCATATCGAAACGCACTCTCCCATGAACCTGGAAACATACCGCATGGTTTAGGCCCCTTAAAGCTGCCATGAGGACACAACTAACTCTTTTTTTCGGCGTCTTTATCGTGATGGCATTATCCAATGCCATTGTTCCCGTGCTTCCATCATTTGCCAGTACTTCTTTCTTACAGGGAGCGATCTTTGCTGCATACTACCTGGGGGCAGTGATCAGTACGCTGCCTGCCGGAATGCTCTCTGACCGGATTGGCCGCATCCCACTCATACGCGTGGGTCTTCTCATCACCGTTATCAGTGGTATTGCACTCTACGCGGTCTCATCGCCATTTCTCGTAATGTCAATCCGTTTCATCGAGGGCGTGGGAGCAGGGTGCTTTGTTGCATCTGCCATGTCGTGGGTCAATGCTGTGGAGAATCATGAGAGGATGAGCGGATATTTCATGGCAATGCTCAATGCCGGGCTGGTCACGGGTCTTGTTGTCGCAGGCTGGGTGAGTGCTGTGTTCCGGCACCCGGCACTGGGAATACTGTTTTTTGCTGCATGTGCGGTCATTCCCACTGGAGCCAGCATGTTCATGCGCGAATCACTCCAGCCTGCAAATCGGACTGATCTCCGCCAGTTGATCCCTCTTGTGAGCAGGTATCGTTACCTCTGGCATTCTTCCGTGATCCTTATCGGGATAACCGGGGTAGTAATTACTTTATATCCGGAATTTTCCTCAGTCTCCCCGGAAATTGCCGGAACCTGGATCGCGATGATGAGTATCTCAACCATCATTGCAGTTCTCGCAGCATCCCGTTTGTCGTTATCCCCGGTTCCAGCCATCCGTTCGTCCGCGATCCTGATGGTCTTTGGAGTCCTTCTTACTTTTTACTCACCGCTTGGATTCATCGTAATCGGAGCACTGGCTGGAATCGTCATGATAGCCCAGATGGCCTTTCTCGCTGAAACGAAAGAACCTCAGGGGTTTACCATGGGACTGTTCTCGACAACAAGTTACCTAGGTATGGCAATCCTACCGTTCTTTGCCGGACTTATCGCAGATTCGTTTGGATTTTTTCCAGCATTCTGTGCAGCAGCATTCTGTGCGATAACCGTAGCACTCACGATTGGATATTGTACCCCTGAAAATCAGCAAGAAGTATCACCATAAAGAATCTTACCCCAGAGATCTTGTTGAACCTGAATACCGTGGTAAAGGTATGGTGAAAATGAATACATTCATCTGCGATTAAAGAAAATTTTGTCATGAGATTATGAGATCAAAAACAATTATGCTGGTTGTTCTTTTAGCCATCCTGGCGATTCCTGCTGTTCACGCGGAAGATGCCCAGGAATGGTATTCAAAGGCACAGAACTCTGCCACGGCGGGAAATTATGCTGACGCCATTACGTATTACAATAATGCCCTTGCACTCGACACAAATTATGCCGCTGCAATGGCCGGCAAGGCTGCGGCTCTGAATATCATGGGTAACTACACGGAGGCTGTAACCCTTTCCGGGCAGGCACTGACCATCAAATCCACAGACCCGGTCGCACTAAATGCGAGAGCATTGGGACTGTTCAAGCTTGGCAGATATGAAGAGTCCGTTGCCGCATATGACAAACTGTTTGTTGTGCAGGAAAACCGGGTGGATGCATACTGCAACCAGGGATATGCTTACTTTAAGATGGAAAAATATGATGCAGCAGTCGTCCCTTACGATCGCTGCACTTCCATGGACCCCCTCAATTTCATGTCATGGAATTACCAGGGACTCGCGTACATGGGCAGCCAGAAATATGATAAGGCACTCAGTTCATTCAACCGGGCTACGGGCGTTACCGTAACCAATGCAACGATCTGGAACAACAAGGGACTTGCGTACATCCAACTGGGAAAACCCCAGGACGCGGCAGAATGTTTCAAAAAAGCCCTTGGCATTGACCCCAATTTTGCTGATGCAAAGACGAACCGGGACAACATGGTAGGAAAACTCCAGATTGTCAACATCACTGGCACGATTACACCGGAAGTCACCATCAGCCGGATCGGGACTTTTTACACAACGGCAACTCCTGCACCGCTGAATACTGAAGTTACAACCGTACCGCAAATAACGCCGGAAGTCACAACGATTGCAACCACTGCGACAACCCCCGTTCCCCGGAAAACTACCTATTCACCGCTCTCTCCGCTGACTGCATTGGGGGCAGTAATTGGGATGTGCGGGATCTTTTTATCCGGCAACCGCCGGAAAAACTAATTTTTTCCTATCTTTTTTTGGTTTATACATATTTTGCCATAATTGCCTGATACACGAGTGAAGCTTTTTCCAGAGAATCGATTGCAGTCCGTTCATTTACCGCATGCAGGCTCGGGATCTCTCCGGGACCATACTCGATCACCTTAAATCCAGCAGCACGAAGATGACGGGCATCGCTTGCAGCCCACTGCACAATGGGAAATACCTCGCCACCATACACGTCTTTTACGGCTTTGCAGGTAACGGCAACCAGTGGGGAAGCCGGATCCGTAATCGAGGGATTGTGAGTCTCCTGGGAGATAATTTTTCCGCACCGGGCATGCTCTGTTATGGATGAGATGAGTGCGGGAATTGAACATCCCCACGGGACCCTGAGCTCCAGTTCAAGAGCGCAATGCTGTGCTACAACATTCGATTTCTCCCCACCTTTGATGATCCCCGGGTTGAAGGTAAGACTTTTTAATACATCGCGAACACCGGCAATACCGAATTCCTTACTGAGAACGGCAGATGACTGGACTATGATCTTGTCAAAAGAGGGATCAACCGGATATGCAATCTTATTCAGTTCCCTGACATGGTTCAGCAACGTCATGACTTCCATGATGGCACTGGTGCCGACAGCCGGATACAAAGAACCATGGGCTGGTGTCCCGGAAAATTCCATGTCCAGCCGACAGAGTCCTTTCTGGCCAATACAGGGGTGCCGTGAGGGGGTTGGTTCGGCTACAAGGCAGTCACAGGGCCTGAGTGCATGAGCAGCGAGGAGCCGCCGTATACCGTTCTCACCCCCGGTCTCTTCATCGCAGACAAATGCAAGGTTCGCCGGCACGTCCTGATTGCGGTTCACCACTGCTTCGCAGGCCGCAAGAATGGATGCGCACCCCCCTTTCATATCGGTAGCACCACGCCCGTGCACAAATCCGTTTTCGATGATACCGGAGAACGGGGGATGCGTCCACCCCACATCAAGAGCAGGAACTACGTCCACGTGGCCACAGACAAGCAGCTGCCGGAGTTTACCTGACTCGCGGGTGACGAGATTGCACATTCCCCCGGTATTTCCCGTGACGGACGAATCAATGCCAATCCCGTCGAGAAACGACCGGATATATTCGATAACCTCGTCCGTGCGGCCGGGAGGATTTTCACTATGGATTTTTACCAGGTCGGCACAGATATGACTGACATCCTTCATAATAGTCCTTCAAAAATGTTAATGAACGGCTGCATAGGTCTCGAACAGGGCCGAGAGTGAATTCCCCACATAGAGGCTCTTTAAGAAATCCTGGTCAAAAAATTCGTCAATAACGGCATAGAAGAAATCCACCGGGATGCCAACTCTGCTATTGGGATCGGGTACTATCCGGAAACTCCGGTAGCTAGCGGAGTTGTCTGTATCATAGATCATCTGCCAGAGAGAAGGCAACGCCGCGAATTTCTGCGGATGGTTCTCTTTGAGCCAGTTGATAAATCCATTAAATTTTATACGGTCCCCTTTCTTCTCCTCATCAATGCGCCAGCGGAGGTATTCGCCCCCCAGGATATTTTTCGGTGATTCGTAATGGTACGCATAGATGCTGGCGGTATAGTCGATATGAGCTAACGCATCGATAAAGAAAAAATAGAGTGTCTTATTGAAGCTTCCTGTGTCATGAAGCATGAGTGATTTCTCATACAGGTGGGTGAGGACCTTTAAGTATTCGTTATCATCCTGCATAGCAACAGGTTCGTCATGGCATTGTAAATATATTGCCGTGTTGCAACCCCCTGCGACCGGATGAGCATTGTAGTGATGATGCCGGATTTTATCGGTAACCTGAACGAATTTTTTTTCCTGACCGGTAATCCGGGAAGACAACCGGATATGTCACTTCCCCGTACCTGAACCTGACTCTTTATGCTAACCTGCGTGCAATTTCTAGAGCACCAAGGTACCTGATCATGGACTTATCGATTCTTACCCAGCTCAATGTCCTCCTGCAGCTCATGTGCGTCATCATCGTTGCTGCATACCTCCTTACCCGAAGCCGGATCTTCCCGGAGATACTGGACGGTCGTGCAACACTCATTGACAAGATCATCCTGGTCCTGCTCTTCGGCGGCCTTTCCATCTACGGCTCCGTCAGCGGGATCGACTTTATGGGTTCCGTAGTAAACGTCCGCGACCTCGGACTCATGCTTGCCGGTCTGCTGGCCGGGCCATGGGTAGGACTCGGAGCAGGGCTGATAGGAGCCGCGTTCCGTCTCACCATGGGAGGTCTCACGATCTATGCCTGTTCAGTGGCAGCACTCTTTGCCGGCCTCTTTGGCGGGATCATATGGCTCTGGAAAAAGAAGCAATTTGCCGGCACGAAGATTGCCGTGATCCTCGCCATCCTGATGGAAGTCTTCCACAGGGTGCTCGTTCTCCTCACCGTCACCCCGTTCGACGCAGCGCTTACCGTTGTCACGCGAGTATTTATCCCCATGATCCTTGCCAATGCAATCGGTATGTACGTCTTCTGCATCATGGTCGGGGAGATCCAGCAGGAGCGGAAACTGCAGGCTGAACGCGATTCACTGATCCACGATAAAGAACAATAAAATTTCCGCATCCCGTTAACCAGAATCGGGCACGGTTTTTCCGGTGCAATTCTGGCAAACGGTTGTAAGTAAGACAAAGAACATTTTTTTGAGTCTTCACGGGATCAGGAAAGAATCTGAAATAAATTTTATTTGTAAAAAGGTTCCCGGAGCGAGACCGCTTTCCGGAAAAGATCCTCGAGTTCTGCCCCGCTCTTTCCCCGAATATCAATATGATTGTCCGTGCGCAGGAGACAGGGTTTAAGTTTCCCGTCAGATGTGACCCTGAGCCGGTTGCAAAAGGCACAGAACTCGGTGTTATGCAGCGGCCTGACTACTTCGACTTCAGCGTCGTCAAGACAGTATTTTTTCCGGTGATGCATTCTCCGGGTGATGATCTGTTTTGACCGGGCCGCAAGCGCATTTTCAACGCCATTAAGATCCCCATGGTTGGTGCATTCATTGAAATGTATCAGCTCGATAAGCTGGAGAACGAGATTCCGGTTTCCCCGCACCAATGCGAGGAAATCATCGATCTCGTGATCATTGATCCCCGCAAGAACCACCATGTTCAGTTTTACCGGTGTCAGACCCACATTTACGGCAGCACTGATACCCGCAAGTACCTCGTCAAGCTTGTCCGTGCCGGTGATTTTTTTATAGGTTTCGGGGTTCAGGCTGTCGATACTGACATTTACCCTGCGCAACCCAGCCTTCTTGAGATCGGCCGCAAGACCGGCAAGACAGGTCCCGTTGGTAGTGATTGAGGATTCCATCCCGGCAGGCACAGACCGGATAATTTCCAGCAGGTCGGTGCGGAGCATCGGTTCGCCGCCGGTAAATTTTACACTGCGGATCCTTATCTTTTCTGCAACACGTAATATTTCTGCAATTTCAGCAGCAGAGAGCGGTTCTTCCGGCTTCTTCTCCCCTTCGCGGTGGCAGTATATGCAGGCCAGGTTACACTTGGGCGTAAGACTGATCCGCAGGTTGCTCACCGGGCGATTGAAGGGGTCTTTTAAGGTCATGGAACTGCGGGGCCTATGAAATTCTTTGCAACTATGTAGAGTTCGGTGCTCCCTTTCCTGGTGGATTTGGTCATGCAGGTTTTCACTGCATAGAAATTCAGCTTGCATTTCGCATAAAACTCAGGAAAATCTGATCCCTGGAATGATTTTACGGCAAAATTTCCGCCCGGCTTTAAGACCTTACAGGCAAACCTGAGTGCCTGTTCATTTAAGTCAATGATTCTTGCCTGATCGTAACTTTTATGCCCGGAAAGTTTTGGTGACGCATCGCACAGGACGATATTGACAACTTCGAGTTTTTCCTTGACCATCTCTACAACCGCAGGATCATTGATATCCCCTTCAATTGTTTCGATGCCGTCAAGTTCAGCTATCGGGTTGAGATCAATGCCTATAATACGGGCATCCGTAAGTGTCCGTTCTATCTGGAGCCAGCTTCCCGGAGCTGCACCAAGATCAACGATATTGTCGTCCCTTCGTATGATCCCAAATTTTGTCTGGATTTCCATGAGCTTATAGGCTGCCCGTGAACGGAAGCCCTCATTTTTTGCCCGCAGATATGTCTTATCTTGTCCCCATTGTGAACCCATTGTCTTAATCGTTCCCCTAAATAGTCCGGGTTAAACCCAAAACGCTATAATTAAAGTATGACGATATACTGTATAAGATAATGTGTTAAGGGGTATGCAATGTTAAAAGCTACGATTGATGCAGATATTTTCAAGGAATTCATCGATGCGATCTCGGCTCTCATCCCGGAGTGCCGGCTGCATACGGACGAAAATGGGATCTCCACACGGGCAGTCGATACCGCCAATGTGGCCATGATCGGTCTTACGCTCAAGAAAGAAGCATTCGATTCGTTCGTTGCAACCGAAAGCCAGATGGGCATTGACATATCCAAGATGAAGAATATCTTTGGCATGGCCGGAAAGGGCGACCTGATCAGCCTTGAACTCGGGGACAATGCCCAGAAGATGTCGGTCTCGGTGCATGGATACCACTACTCCATCACGCTCCTGGACGTCAATACCATCCGGAAGGATCCCAATCCCCCGACCATCAACCTGCCAGGCAAGATCGTGATAGCGGGCGAAGATTTTAACAACGCCATGAAAGCCGCAGCAGTAATTTCAGATAAGATAGCACTAGGTATAAATCCGAAAGACCAGACCTTTTACCTGGTTGCCGAAGGAGATACCGATCATATCCGCCGCGAGTTCTCCAAAGACGAACTCAAATCCTTAACCCCCGTTGAGGCCCGGTCACTCTTCTCCCTGGATTACCTAAAAGATATGGGAAAAGTCATGAGCAAGGCCGCAGAGGTTGAGATCTTCCTCGGTATCGATCACCCGGTCAGGTTCTCGTTTGACATTGCCGGTGGTAACGGGCATGTCGAATACCTCCTTGCACCCCGGATCGAGGCCGATTGATGGATTTTACCCCATCTGCAAAGGAACTTTCCCATTTTCCCTTTTTAAAAAAAGCCCAGGACCATGTCAAAGGGCGTTTTTCATCGCTTGATTTTTTGTTCACCGATACAAAAGGTGAAGCCCTGATCGATCGTGCGCTCGGTCGTATCCAGGATGCAATAACCCCCAAAAAAACATTCACACCCGAAATAACCGGAACTGCGGGTGACGAAATTGCCGGGTATGCGCTTGCCCGCATTATTGTTTCATGTCTTCACGACAAAACCCTCATCGATCGCCTCACCCGGTACGAAGCCGAACGGGCATATTATTTCCTGGTCAATGAAGAGGAATGGAACCAGAACTACAAGCAAGGCGAAGGCGAGTACTCCCGCTTGTGTATTATCCTTGCACAGGAACTGGGCATACAGATCACCAAAGATCGTATCCCGCTCGTGGATTATGTTGAACTGGTAGCCCCCCTGCATCAGGACCGGTATCACCTGGTGAACCGGAGGCTCGAACACGGTTTTGTGGATATAAAAAAAGACGAACGCTATGAACTGCTCAGGGAACGGATCCGCGTACTCCTGCGCCGGGATCTCCCCCATAAGGTTCCCGCAACAGTCTGCGAAAAACTTTCACCACGGTTTGCCCTGCTGAAAAAAGCGTACCAGGAGCAGATGCTCCAGCAGTTCGGCACTATCGAAGAGAGTTCTTTTCCCCCTTGCATGCAGAGCCTGATAACAGCCCTTACTGCAGGAGTAAACCTCACGCACGCGGGAAGGTTTTCTCTCACCACATTTCTCCACACAATAGGCATGGATGCCAACGCCATTGGTGAACTCTATGCACGTTCACCGGATTTTGACCTGGATAAAACCATGTACCAGGTGGAGCATATCACCGGCAGGGGGGGGTCAGGAACCGAATACACTGCCCCCGCATGCGCAGCCATGAGAACAACCGGGCTTTGTATTCACCCGGATGCCTTATGCGAAAAGGTCAACCATCCGCTCAGTTATTACAAGGCAAAAAAACGGGACCTGAAAAAATCCATCAAAAAAGAATAAAAAACGATCTCTTCTATGCAATCTTCTCGTTGACGATATAACCGGCACCAGAAAGAACAAGAATAAAGATTATTATTGCTGTAATATAGGCAATACCTGCTGTCATTACCATGGGCATCACCGCAAGCAGGGCAATCAGGATTAAAAATGCAATCAGTCCGATGATCACATCAAGTAGTCGGGCATCCATTGGTAAAATTTTCGTTGCTGAAGGATATAGGCTTATCCGCCCGGCCTTGATCGAAGACACCCCAATAGCAGATGACCTCAAGACACGAAGACATCATTATGCTGCATTGAGTTCCACCACTGTACCGATGAAAGATCCGGTGCAGGAACGAAACGAAGTACTCTACCGGCTTGACCTGGCAGTCGCCCATCTGCAGGAATCCATGAACGGTCAGCTCATTCCCGATGAAGGGGCTTCTCTCGGGTACGCGGTGAAGGGGGCCCGGAATCGGGAAGATGTAGCTGCAGTCACCGGCGGGATGGTGTTCCGCGGGAACAGAGTAGAGGCCGGAGGGGCATGCGCGTTCGGGGCAGATGGGCCTTGCGCGCGGTTCATACTTACGGTCATGAAAACCAATCCCCTCATACGGTCGGCAGCGACGGTAACGTTTTCAGAAAACGCGCTTGACGTCTTTGAGGCAATGCTCCTGGAATGTATCCCGCTTGATCAATCGGTCAAAGCCCCTCCGATCAGCACCATGGACTGGGGAATCGCAGCCAGCTGTATCGACGGTGTGCCGGACGTAATTTATGATGATGGCGGGAATAAAAAACCGGGAATTATGTATATTTTTGGCGAGGAACCACTCGTCGTTGCAAACAATATCATTATCTGTTCCAACCGCATTTTAAGTATAGAACTTTGAGGAATTGTACATGGGAATCAAGCCGTCATACATCAAAAATCTCGGGAACGCACTTCTGGTCAAGCAGCGGGACTATTTCACCAACAACTTCGATGAGAACAAGGTGCAGTTAGGGGCATCAGCAATCATCTCAAGCAAGCGTGTCCGGAACCGCGTCGCCGGCTACATCACAAGAAAAATAAATACCAAAAGACGCTCATAACCTATTTCATGTTTGAAGGTGTCCTTCCAGCAATTATTACCCCTTTTAAACGAAACTCTGCGATGGACCTTGATATTCAGGGTCTGGAACGCAACATAGAGTTTCTTCTATCCTGTGGGATACACGGAATTGTTCCGTGTGGCTCGACCGGTGAATCTGCCACTCTCACGTTCGAAGAGCATGAGAAGGTTGTCCAGGTAACCGTAGATAAGGTCAAGGGCCGGATTCCCGTTATTGCCGGGACCGGTTCCAACAACACGGCTGAGGCGGTAAGGTTAACGAAGGCTGCTAAGGACATCGGTGCGGACGGAGTGCTTGTCATCAGTCCGTACTACAACAAGCCGAACCGTTCCGGGCTCATCAAGCACTTCACCAAGCTGGCAGATATCGATATTCCGGTTATTATGTACAATGTCCCGGGAAGAACGGGCCAGAATCTTGAACCGGATCTCGTTGCCGAGCTTGCTCAGCACCCGAATATCGTAGCGATAAAGGAAGCCAGCGGTAATATCAGCCAGATCTCACGGATCATTGAAGATACCCAGGATGATGAATTCACCGTGATCTCCGGTGATGATAACATCACACTCCCCATCATGGCACTTGGGGGCAGCGGGGTCATTTCGGTTGCCGCAAATGTAGATCCAATCCGCATGGTGGCAATGTACGAGGCAATGAAACAGGGTGATTACCAGAAGGCACTGGTGCTGCATTTCGCCATGTCACCGCTCTTCCGCTCGATGTTCATCGACACCAACCCTATCCCAGTCAAAAAAGCCGTGGAGATGTTGGGGATGGCTGGTGGACCGGTACGACTCCCGCTCGATGAACTGGATGCTAGGAAGATCGACCAACTCAAGAAGATACTGGCCACAATCCCGGTAAAGCGTGTAGTACCTGCAACCAAACCAGCAAAAGCAGCAGTTGCAAAGAAAAAACCTGCCGCAGCAAAAAAGACGAGGTAAACTGAATCATGATCAAAGTAGTGGTATGCGGGGCATCAGGACGGATGGGGCAGACGATCGGCAGGATGGTCAATGAATCCTCCGATCTCGAACTGGTCGGGGGCATCAACCTCAAACCCAGTTCATTTTTTGGTGCTGATATTGTTGAAGCAAAAGATGCAGAAAATCTCTTGAAAACGACCAAGGCTGACGTAATGATCGATTTTACGATCGCGAGTGCGGCAGTCGAGAACGTGAAGATGGCTGCACGGAATAAAGTGGCGCTGGTTGTCGGCACCACGGGATTTACCCCCGAGCAAAATGCCATCATGGAAAAGGCCATCTGCAACAACGTGCCCGCAGTGATTTCCAGTAACTTTTCCGTTGGTGTAAATATCTTCTGGCAGCTGGTCAGGGAATCCGGAAAATTATTGAAAGACTATGACATCGAGGTCTTCGAGGCGCACCACCGGAACAAGAAGGATGCCCCGAGCGGTACCGCAAAGACCATCCTGCAGATTCTTGAAGATGAGGTTGGGCCCCGGGAGAAGCAGTACGGTCGTGAGGGGATGACAGAACGGAAGAACGAGATAGGCGTCCACGTGATTCGCGGGGGGGATATTGTTGGCGACCACAAAGTCATGTTCTCAAAGAATTTCGAGACCATCGAACTCTCGCACCACGCGTCTGATCGCTCGGTCTTTGCCAGCGGCGCTGTCCATGCAGCCCGGTGGGTTGTGGGGAAAAAACCGGGCATCTACGGTATGAGCGATGTCCTAAATCTCAAGAAAATCCCCTGATTCCCCAGAATACTATCGGTAGTACTCAATCGAAACCCTTTTTTTGTCTTTTGTGAAACATATACGATGGAGTGAACGAGTTGGTAGCTGTCGTTGATCTCAAGAAGTGTACCGGATGCGAAACCTGTGTGAGCGAATGCCCTGCATCGGCAATCGCCATGGAAAACGAGAAGGCAAAAGTGGACAAGGATATGTGCGTTGACTGCCAGACCTGCGTAGATGTCTGTCCCGCCGAAGCCATCCACATGGATTGAGTCCGGAGAATAATTTCCGGTTCTTTTTTCATTATTCTAAAAAATACTTAGTAAAAAACCCTGAATTTTATTCCGGACTTTTTCTAAAAATTTTCACTCTTAAATAAGGGACATTTTTGGATTATCGTAAAAGAGAACCGATCAAACCGTGATATAAAAAAACAAAGAAGAGAAAAAGATAACAAAAATTCAGGATCCTGCCATATTGTTTGGCTGGATTGTCCGCGAAAAATTGTGGCGGGAATTTTCCTTACCAAGAATTATTGAACATTATCAAAACCTGCGGTGGGGTCATCCCGTAACACTTCCCGGAGGGTTTTGCGGAATTCATCATCGTGACGTGCGAGATCAAAAAAGATATTGCGCATGGTTTCGGGAAACTGCTCGCGGTTCATATCATGGAACTGGCAGTAATAGGCACACGCATCAATGATAATATCCGAACGTTTCAGATATTTCTGTTTTGCAATAGCATCCAGTTTTTCCACCAGCTCTGATGGCATTTTCAATGAGATCGTTGAATCGTCACGCGTCATATGTCCGTTTTTCTTTTTAAGATATATAAAGGGAGGTTGTATCCGGAACCTGCTGCGTGCAATACCTGCCTGAGAGATATTTTCTACGGATCTCTTTTCATGACATCGTCCAGGGAAATATCGTTTCCCCAGCGATGCCAACGGGAGAGGTTCCGCAGATTTGGATCGTACTCGCCAGTGTCTTTGCAAAAGCGGATATTTCCAGAGATCCTGTGGGTAAAATATTAAAAAACAATGTTTTTATTATCACAGGAGAAATGGGATTTTACAACCCGCCATCATTTCAAACGGGAATAACTACAAACTGGACCTGACACCTATGATCAATGTTGGAGTGCTTGGAGCAACGGGTGCGGTAGGTCAGCGATTTGTTGAACAGCTTGCGGATCATCCCTGGTTCAATTTGTCGACACTCGCCGCATCGGATCGCAGCGCGGGAAAACCCTATGAAAAGATCGTGAACTGGCGTCTCGACACCCCATTTCCTGAAAAGATTGGAAAACTCAAAGTCGTCCCTACATCACCCAAAGCAATGAAGGATGTAGATCTCGTATTCTCTGCCCTTCCTGCCGAGATTGCCATCGATGTGGAGAAAGAATTCGCCGATGCCGGAATCGCAGTATGCAGCAACGCAAGTTCTTACCGGATGGAAAAAGATATTCCCCTGGTTGTGCCGGAAGTAAATCCGGAACATCTGGGTCTCATTGATGTCCAGAAGGATGCCGGCAGAGATGGATTCATTGTAACCAATCCTAACTGTTCAACGATCGTCATGGTAACGGCACTTGCCCCCATCCGCAAGTTCAAATTCACCGATGTCCGCGTTGCAACCATGCAGGCAATCTCCGGAGCAGGATTTGCCGGTGTAGCGGCGATGTCCATCTACGATAACGTCATCCCATACATTGGGAAAGAAGAAGAGAAGATGGAGACCGAGACCCTCAAGATTATGGGTACCTTAAAAGGCAACAAAGTCACCAACGCCCCGTTCAAGGTAAGCGCCAGCTGTCACCGGGTACCGGTTATTGACGGTCACACGATGGCTGTTTGGGCTGACATCAAAGAACCGGTAGAGACACTCAGGAAGGCTTACCATGACTATAAACCCCCCATAAAGGGACTGCCAACCCAACCTGCAGAATCAGTCCATTTCTTTGACGAAGAACCAGATCGGCCACAACCCCGTCTCGACCGTATGCGGGGAAAGGGAATGACAGTCTCTGTCGGGCGCCTGCGCGAAGGTGTGCGATTCATAGCCATGGGACACAACACGATCCGCGGTGCTGCCGGTGCCAGTGTCATGAACGCAGAACTGATTGTAAAGAAGAAATATCTCTAACAACAGGAGAAAGGCATGCAGCAGCTCAGAGAGAACACGGTATTTGTGGGAAATAAACCGGTAATGAACTATGTACTTGCCGTAGTTACACAGTTTAACAATGGTGCTGAACAGGTAGCAGTCAAGGCCCGGGGCAAGGCAATTTCGCGGGCCGTGGATACTGTCGAGATCTCCCTGAACCGTTTTTTGGAAGGAGTTACGAAGAAAGAGATTGTAACCTCTACCGAAGTCATTGATACCGATTCCGGTAAGACCAATGTCTCGAGTATCGAGATCATCTTAACAAAATAATTTTTTTATATCTTGTTCTTCAGTTCCTCGGAACAGAACTGATCGATCGAATCAATAAGAGCCCTTTTGGCCCGCTTTACCCGGGTCTCATTGTCGGAAAAGAAATCTGCTGCAATATACCGGAGGGCAGTGATATAATACTGGTATTTAGGGAATTCACGCTCAAATTCCATGATCTTGTTCATGGCCGCATTTTTATCCTGATTCAGCAGATCAAAGGAGAGATCAAAGAGTTCAATGATTGATGCGGGCATTCCCTTTGTGGTGGCGAGTTTCCGAAAGCTCTGATAGGTGATCTTCTTGGTCAGGAGCAGGGATAATTTCAGGCCGAGCAATATTGGTTCCAGCTCCTGCGGGTACTGCTTGATCAACTGGTTCACGACGCCGGCTGCACCGGCTGCATCCCGGTTTTCGAGCTTGAAATAATACATCTCCCGCAGAAAAGTCATATCGGTATAAAACCGTTCGGACCCGATCTCCAGCAGGTGTTTTTTCATATCGGCATTATCGGTGAGCCGGGCATTTTTCAATCCGACTTCAATGAACCAGATCTCGCTCGGGAACCATTCGATTCCCAAAAAGGTCATCTGCCAGAAGCATTTCTCAAGAAATGCCGGATCATCCATCTCCAGCTGCTTCAACTGGTTTACCGGAGGCTTGACGCGGGCTAGAGTGAGGAGGGTTTCGCGGGCAAGGAGTTCCATCTCACCCGGCCGCTGGTTTCTTGGTACCTCTTCATTTTTCTTAAATTCCCTTAACGAGAGAACGTAATGGCAGTAAGCCACCGCCATGCCAATCTTCGCATCAAGTTCGCCATATTTTTTTAAGAAATCCAGGGCATGACCATAATCACCGGCTTTTAACAGTTTCAGGCCGACAACAAGATTTACCCCGAATTCAGCATCTTTCCTTTTCTTTAACCGGAGTGCGTTGAGAATCACGCGTTTTACGTAATCAAAATCATTGATATGAGTGCTTGCATCCAGCACTTTGAAGGTTATGCTGTCGATAAAATCATCATAGGATTCATCGGGGATATTGGGAAAGGATCTCTCCAGCGCAGAGATCATATGTCCGAAAAAGACCGGAAGGTTTTCATCAACCTTCGTGGTATTGCGTTCGATATACCCGGAGAAATCTTTTTTGAGCAGGTTCATCTTATCATAGACGATCGCATCTGCCAGCTGTTCTCCCCGCACCATGGGGAAAATTAACATTTCCCGGTATTAAAATGTATATCAGATGAAGTTACTCTTCATCCGCAGTATAGTAATAGAATTCTCCGGATGACTTCTGTTCCCGGTCCAGAAATGAGCCGGGTTTGTTGATCCGGGGTCTCCCGCTCTGATCCCTTCTGAACGTGACATCCAGTTCATCGAGGAACCGGTTCATCCCGTCCCGCATCTTAAACGGTCCTGCCGCGGTACCGGCAATCCCCGGTTCCCCTTCAAAGACCAGGATGCGCTCGCTGATCATATCGATGAGATAGATATCGTGATCGATCACCATGATACCAACCTGCTTTCCTTCCGCATGATGCTTGATCATCCGGGTGACTTTGACCCGCTGTTCGACATCGAGATGCGCACTGGGCTCATCAAGAATGTAAAGGTCAGCCTCCTGCGATAGGCAGCCGGCAATCGTTACCCGCTGCAATTCACCGCCACTGAGTGAATCCACAGGGGACTGGAGGATCGATTCCAGCGAGAGCGATTCAATGATTTCGTGCTGGTAATAGGAGGTATCAAATTTGGTAGTGTGACGGCGGAGGTACATTTCCACGCTGTCGGAAGTATCAGCCTTGATGTACTGGGGCTTATACGATATCCGGAGGATAGTCTCCATCTTTCCGGTTGTCGGGGTTTCCACTCCAGCAAGAAGTTTTGCAAAAGTACTCTTTCCCATCCCGTTTGCACCAACAATCCCCAGTACTTCCCCGCTCTTGACCGTGCCACCCGAGACCGTGAGATGGAAGGATTCGTATTCCTTGGTCATGGCGGGAATGATGAAGAGATCTTCCCGGTTGGACCCCTTGTCATGCGCCCGCTTCTCAAAGACCACCGCTGTAGTGCGGAACCGGACATTCTCTTCATTGAGGAATCCCTCGAGGTACTGGTTGATGCCCACGCGGACACCCTTGAGGCGGGTGATGATACCAAAGACCGCGGGCTTGCCATACCCAACATGGACGGTGTCGGCAAGCATATCGAGAATCGCAAGGTCGTGCTCAACAACCACGACCGGCCGCTCTGCAGCCAGTTCTCGGATCAGTTTCGCTGCGGCAATACGCTGGTAGATGTCCAGGAACGGGGTGATCTCATCAAGGAAATAGAAGTCGGCATCCCGTGCAAGGCAGGCAGCGATCGCCACCCGCTGGAGTTCCCCGCCGCTCAGGGTGCTGATATCATGATCGAGAATCGCATTGAGCTTGAGAGCCGGCAGCATCTCATCGAGCTTTCCGCGTTCATCGGTCTTCTGCAGGAGCGACCGTACCGTGCCTGAGAATACTTTGGGAATATAATCGATATACTGGGGTTTTGATGCAATCTTCAGGCTCTTTTTCGAAACGGTCTGGAGATAATCGAAGAGTTCGGTGCCCGCGTACCGTTTGAAAATTTCTTCCCAGGCAACTTCCGTATCGAAATTTCCCAGGTTGGGACGAAGCTGTCCCGAAAGGATCTTGACTGCGGTACTCTTCCCGATTCCGTTAGCACCCAGGATACCCGTGACTTTACCCTCAATAGGGATCGGGAGACCATAGAGGGCAAAACCATTCTTGCCATAGCGATGGGTAGGCTGTTCGAGTTCTTCGGGAAGGCTGACAATGTCAATTGCGCCGAACGGGCATTTTTTTATGCAGATGCCGCAGCCGACACAGAGTTCTTCCGATATTACCGCCTTGCCTTCTTCACCAATGATCACCGTCTCGTCACCCGTCCGTACGCGCGGGCAATAGATGATACACTCGGTGCCGCATTTTTTTGCATGGCAACGATCTTTATGAACAATCGCTATTCTCATGAGGATCAAAAAGTGTTGATGATTACTTTGGCATTGCAGTCAGCAGGATTGTCCATGACATAAACCAAAAGGCAAAGGTCATGAAACTCTGGTAAAACCAGTCCTTTGCCCCGAGTTTCTCTGTGTCCATATGCAGGAGCATGAAGATATGCTTCTGGACAACAATTCCTGCAACCATGATCATGAATGCGAGAAGCCCGGTATCTTTGCCGTAGGTAATGCTGATGTAATATGATAGTCCACCAGCGAAGATACCAATAAGGGAGGCTGTCAGCGTCCGCTTGATACGGTCAATGTGTTCAGCCTGTTTATCAGCCTTGGTCTTCTGCTTCTTGGCCTGGACTGGTTTTTCTTCAATAATCTCGTCGCTCATCCCGTTACACCAGTAGTCTTATTTTTTAGTGCGCAAGCCATATGTAACTTGGTACAAATATATGGCATCCGAACAGGGCATGAGCGGAATTGACGTCAAGGCGATGGCGTCTGAATTGTGTGAAAAGCTGCCGCTCTGGATCGACAAAGTCTACCAGTTCGACTCACGAACGCTCGGGATCCGGCTCAACGGGGAGAACAAAGCCCGGAACCTGCTGCTCATCGAGTCCGGCAGAAGGACCCACCTGGTAAAGGAGTTCCCTGCACCCCCGAAAAATCCGCCCCAGTACGCGATGCTCCTCCGCAAATACCTGTCTGGTGGCAAGGTGCTCGCGATCCACCAGCACGGGCTCGAACGGATCCTGATCTTCGATATCGGCAAGGGAGCCACCGTATACCGGCTGATCATAGAACTTTTCGATGAAGGAAACGTGATACTGACCAATGAAGAATACGTAATCGTCAAACCCCTGCGGCATCACCGGTTCAAAGAACGGGAAATTATTCCCGGGGCAGTATACCAGCTGACGGCGGTTGATCCCACAGCATCGCTGGAGAACCTGACCCTGGCTCTTCAGGACCAGGACCGGGATCTCGTCAGGGGTCTTGCGATGGGGTGCATGCTTGGCGGCGCATATGCCGAGTATATCTGCCAGAAAGCGGGACTCGAGAAGACCATGCCGGCGGCCTCTGCCGATCCGGCTCTCCTGTTCACCGTGGTGCAGGATTTTTTTGACCAGGTGCTGCATGCCCGCACTCCCGTTATCTCATCAAAACACTGCGAGTCGGTTGATATCCGGGGCGGAGGCGACCAGCAGACCTTCCCGAGTTTTTCCGAGGCTCTCGAGACATTCTATCCCTTAACAAAGCGGGAGACGGCAACCAAAGCGGCAAAACCCAAATTCTCTAAAGAAGAGCGGATCAGGAAATACCAGGAATCAGCGATTAAAAAATTCGATGAGATGGTGGAAAAGACCGAAGAGGTTGTTGCCGCCATCTATGAAAATTACCAGTTCATCTCGAGCCTTATCACTTCCCTCGACGCTGCAAGCAAACAACTCTCCTGGCAGGAGATCGAACGACACCTGAAAGGAGCCTCATCAGCTGACGCAAAAAAGATCACGGCGTTTTATCCCGATGAGGCAGCTGTCGAGGTCGACATCGGGAAGCGGGTAAAGATCTATGTGCACGAAGGCATTGAGCAGAATGCCGGCCGGTATTATGATGTTATAAAAAAATTCAGGAAAAAGAAGGCCGGTGCACTGGTGGCAATGAAGAACGTTGTCGTCAAGAAGAAAGCAGTACGGCGCGATATCATCCCATTAAAGAAACTCTGGTACCACCGCTTCCGCTGGTTCATCACGAGCGACGGCATCGTGGTGCTGGGAGGGCGGGATGCCTCCCAGAACGAGGAACTGGTCAAGAAGTACATGGCCGGCGGAGATCTCTTTGTGCATGCAGATGTGCACGGGGCCAGCGTGGTGATCGTCAAGGGTAAGACCGAGCATATGGAAGAAGTGGCCCAGTTTGCGGCCTCCTATTCCGGCGCCTGGCGCAGCGGGCATTTTTCCGCGGATGTATTTTCTGTCCTTCCACCTCAGGTGAGCAAGACCCCGGAATCCGGTGAATTTGTCTCACGAGGTTCCTTCATCATCCGGGGTGAACGCACCTGGTACCGGAATGTCCCGCTCTCGGTCGGAATCGGACTGATGCTCGAGCCCAATGCAGCCGTGATCGGCGGCCCACCATCAGTTACCAAGGGGAAATGCAAAGCGTACAACGAGCTCAAGCCCGGGCAGTTCGAGCCCAATGATATTGCCAAGAAACTGCTGCGTCTCTTAAAAAGCAAGAACTCTGAAGACGAGGAGAAGGCACTCAAGGGCATCCTGAATACTGATACGGTGGCGGCTTTTGTTCCTCCCGGCGGCTCAGATATTGTAGGTCAGCATGAAGGCTGAATGTGCGGACCTAAAGGGTAACAACGGCGAGATCCGGCTCTTCCCGGAAAGTATTGACGATCTCTGGCACCTCCAGCACCTGGTGGCGCCGGGCGATCTTGTTTTCGCCACCACATTCCGGAGCGTGGATACCGGAAGCGATAAACTCCGCCCCGAGAAGGTGGAGAAACGACCGGTACGGCTCGGCATCCGGATTGAACGGGGGGAGTTCTCGGAACACGGGGTACGGCTCCGGCTCACCGGTGTGATCGAGCACGGCATTGAGATCGGCGCCTACCACACGATAAATGTAGAGACGGGCTTTGAGATATCGGTCATCAAGCAGTGGAGACCCCATGAACTGGAGCGGATAGAACGGGCAGTGAAATCCTCCGCATTCAGCCTGATTCATATCCTCACGATCGAAGAGGGGGAAGCCGAACTCTTCCGTCTCCGGCAATACGGCCCGGAGAGCGTTGTGACGTTCCAGGCCGGGAGCGGTAAAGGAGGAAAATCCGATAATCGTCCGGCATTTTTTGAACAGGTGCTCGCACCGCTTGCTGCCATTGACGGGCCGCTCATCATCGCAGGCCCGGGTTTCATCAAGGACGATTTTATCAAACACGCAAAAAACCGGGGAAGCCCGGTTGCCGAGAAAGCGATCAGTGTCGAGACACGGCGCATCGGGCGCGGCGCCGTGCAGGACGTGATTGGTAAGGGTACCCTTGAGAAACTGATAGACGATCTCCAGCTCTCACGGGAAGTCCGGTTCATGGACGAGGTGCTCTGCCGTATTGCACAGGAAAGCCCCGTTGCCTATGGGCTGAAAGAAGTGCAGGATGCGATCGGGTACGGTGCCGCTGAACAGGTGCTGGTTGCCGATACCCTGTTGAGGGATCCCACAACCATGGCACTTATTGAGAGTGCTGAAGCGATGCGGGCAACAGTTGTTGTGTTATCATCATCATTCGAGCCGGGCGAGCGACTGGTCGCGCTGGGCGGGATCGCGGCCCTGCTCCGGTACAAGATGGCATAAACACGAACTATTTTTTAGAAAAATGGTTGATTCGGATTTATGTTACAACGGAAAAACCGTTACTCAATGTCCCGGTAGTTCCATCAGTGTTTGTCAGGACGAGATTCCAGGTCCCATATGAGCCTGTGGGGATGGTGAAGAAACACTGCATCTGTGTCTCGCTGGTTCGTGACACTGTTGAAGCAGGGACATCATTGGATCCGCTCCTGGCCAGTTTGCAGGTAATTCCGTCCTTGAAATTCGAGCCATATACCGTTACCGGTTTATAATCGTCGGAGAAAGCAGATATCGGATCGATTGACGTGATGGTGATGCTCCCAGTCGAGGATGTTGTCGTTGTTGTTGTTGTCGCGGTAGGGTTACTGTTAACCCGGACGATGAAATCATTACTTATCCGCGTGGATTGGCCATCCGGGTTAACGACGACGAGATCCCAGGGTCCGATATACGCATCAGCGGGAATAGTGAATGTACACGAGATATGCGATGAAGAGACGACATTTACATTTGTTGCCGTTATATTCGCGCTGCCGGAGCGAGCCAGAATTACAGATGCCCCTGTCTGAAACTCACTTCCGAGTAGATCCGTGATTGCGACCACAGTCCCGGCCTGACCGTTGTCCGGAGCGATATCTTTTATCTGCGGCCTCAAGCCCAAGGTTTTTGTGGTGACCGACGTTGAAGTTGTAGTAACCGAACCGGAACCGGTTCCGGAGGAAGATCCCATTGTGGTAGCCACGGTTGGTTGTTTCAGAGGAATCTGGGATGGTTCAACATGCGTAACTTTGACCGTGTTGACTTTTTCCAGCCCGGCTCTGCCACTGTTTTCAGTCCGTGAATCGAGCCGGTATCCCCAGGTTCCGTCAGCATTCCGGTAAATGAATGCACGTTCATAGGCATCGGAGCCTGTATCATATTTCAGAATAAGCCACCCGGTATCTGCTGAACCCTTCGAACTCCTGACAATATCTCCCGCGGAGTAGAGGGGGGTAACGGAGGCGGGGGTTGTTGTTATCGCGGCTGTTTGAGCTGGCGGGGTAGTTGCGGACGATGAATCCGTGCAGCCGGCAACAAGTATTCCCGCGATAAGAACTACCAGAACGGCAATGACAAAACCTGATATCCTGCTCATGATGAATTGTTTTGTTCCGGATGCTATTAAAAAAAACCGATTACTGTTTCCTTAAAGGGATAAATCCTGAAATACGGAAAAAATTTGCAATTAAAAAATGGATGCCGACATCCTTACGGTAAACCATTTTACGGATTTATGAACATGATTCCAAGAAAAAACTGTCTGAGGTATGTGTCGATACCTCACCTGCCGGAACCGGGATATTTCCATTTTTTAATGGCATATGCGATTCCCAGAACACCGACTGCCACAATCAGGTAAATATTTTTTACCACGAGTCCCGCCACCCACGCCATCATGTTGATAAAAATATTCACGGCCGTTCCGGGGGGGAGGTGGTGGCGGTGTTTCCGGGGGAGCCTGCATGGGCCCGGGTGACAGAGTTGAAGATTTTTCCGGGGAATTTGCAGTAACGAGGGGCTTTGTAAACAGGGCAATGCAGCAGAAATGCGATATCTCTGCAGTTATCCTTCCGGTACTGGCATCATACCGGGTGGGAAGATCCACCCAGGTACCCGACTGGTGATCATAGGTCTTCACCACAAAATCCTGCCCCAGCGGTGCATCCGGCGGGTACGAGAACGAGAGGGAAACGGCAGGAGAGAACGTAGCTCCCTCGAGCTCGAAATTGTAGGCCATGCCGGCAAAAGTATAGGTCGCGGATGGCGGGACGGGAGGTAAACTCTCAACGGGAATTGCCGATAGGGTAACGGTTGAGAGAGGGGCACCTGCACGGTCTTTTGCCGTAACCCCAAGACCAAGAGAGATCTGGGCCAGCCGGTCTGTTGACTGGAGCAGGGTTGCCTGGGAGATCACACCATTGGCATTGGTGTATACTTTTTCCGTTTTTCCCGGATCCGGCGGCGCAAGTTTTGGAGGAGGATTTACCTTCTGGACGGTTGCGGGATCGGCAGCTTTACCGGTACCGGCTCCGGTTGAGGGGGCGCTGTTGTCGTCCGGGGGATTTATGTGACTCGCTACCGTTAAGGTGATGAGCTGAAAAGGATTACCGGAGCCGGAGAGTTGGGATAAACCGAATGTTGAAAATCCATGAGGAGAATCGATCTCGAAATAATCGAGGTTTTTTACCGAATCGTTGTAGAGGAATCTGCTCCGAAGAACTTCTCCCGTTGATCGATCGTCAGAGATTCTCTCAACATAGGTATTGGTTCGGCAATTCCGGCTCTCAATCCATGTTGAGTTGACACTCATATGTAACTGGGCTGATCCGGTTGACGGGAAATTTGTTTTACTAATTTTAGTAGTGTATGCCAGATCATCAACGTCGAGGAAGTTGGACATAGTAGCGATCCTGCCGAACGTATAAAGATCAGAAGGCAGTGCTCCCTCCCAAACCTGAGTGTTCACAGAGCCGCCAACCGGGTATGTGGGAAGGGAGATACTGTAATTGATGGAACTCAATGCGCCGGTCTCCTGCGAAAAACCGGCAAGGGGTATCTCTTTGGTTTTGAGAATAACTCCCGACAGATTGCCATGTATCATACCGGGTGCCGATGAAAAACCAATACCATCATTGGAAAGGAAAGTGATATTCTGCCAGCCATAATTCAAGAGTGAAAGATCCGTACATATCAGTGCTGATCTAGTATTGACCGGGGTGAATTTTGTGGTATCTATAGTTAGATACTGTGAGCCGAAAAGGTTGGAGATTGTGATTCCCGTAATGGAAGTATTAGCATTTTCATTTGCCCCACTCAATATGCGAATGCTTTTTGTTGCAGTTGAATACCCCCAGGATTACTCGCATTTAAAAGGACGGAATAGGTTCCGGATTGGGCATAGACATGGGTTGGATTTTGTAGATCAGAAAAACTCCCATCCCCAAATGACCAGTTCCATGCGGTAGCAGCTAATGAGGTATCTGAAAACGACACGGATACTGGAGGAAATCCGGATTCGGGAATTGAGGTGAAAGCTGCAATGGGAGCCGATCCAAGCGAAATGTTATAAGAATTCTTTATCGGGGTCTCATTTCGGCAATACGGGTTATTGACAGTGAGCCTGACCATCTGTGTCCCGGGGACATTATAGGTAAACAACGGGTTTTGTAGTGTCGAAATATTACCATCGCCAAATTCCCATCGCCAGTGAGATGCCGGTGTTGAGCCGGGAACGGTCGCGTCAGTGAACTGGACTGACAGGGGTGTCAGCCCAGTCTGCGGAATGAATGTGAAATCGGCAACCGGGCAGATCTCGGTGACACTATCCGTGTAGAGATAGATGTCCCGGTTACAGTTACGAAAATCAGTCAAGACGATTCGGTCATTGTACGCTGCCGGACCGATAAGGGAATATCCCGAGGCATCGGACCATCCCTGGATATCCGCACCCGGTGTTGTAATCCGGGTGTTCAACCCGGTTACGGTATCATTCACATACAGGTCATATTTGGAAGTCCCGCGATTTCGTGAATCGAGCCAAATAACCTTAGTGCCGGATAATATTGGCCGGTTCTTCTTTGCGGTATTCGGCCCATTATCGATCCGGGACATAAGAGAGGATGAGGTATGGTTTATCCAGATGTTCCCGTTTGTATTGATCCGCTCATCCTTCCATACAACGTCAGTGCCAAGAATGTATGGCTTCATCTGATTTGAGAGGGGTAACCCCGGTGTGAGATTATAGATAAAATTTGTTGCCGTATCGTTCATGAAAATATCTGATTTGGTTGCACTGTTCCGGTAATCCTGCCACACCACAAGATTGCCGGAGATTACCGGATATTTTTTGTTTGCACCCGGCGCACCGGGAGTGATGAGCGTTTCTTTCAGCGATGAAAGATTGTACTGGTAAATATCATAATTCCCGTTCCGCTGATCCTGCCATACGATCTGGTTGCCATCAATCACCGGAGCTGACTGGTCTGCCGGATCTGAAGTAATGCGACTTTCGGTAGCGGTCGAAAGATTATATACATAGATATCATAATTCCCGTTCCGGTAGTCCTGCCAAACAATATTGTCATTGGATTGAGCAGGGTCATGGGCAATTGCCCCGGAAGGAGTGATTCGTTTCTCTTCCCCCGTAACGATATTATAGCCATAAATGTCCCAGCTCCCGTCCCGGGTATCCTCCCACGTAATCCAGTCACCATAAATTGAAGGAGCCTGCTGGTCACTATCCATTGTGTTAATCGTGATCAGGCTTTCGGTTCCCGCCACAACAGGACTAATAATAAGCACTACAAGGAGAACTCCCGATAAAAAAGAAAGGATGGGGATTCTGTTTGGATTTTTCATCGCCAATTCTCTCCGTTGGTTGCCAGACTGACCATACCTCACCACTTTTTTGCACGACACCAGTGAATGAACCTTTTTTTCAAACCCATGAGAAACCGGCGAAATACCACATAAATGACATAATATCAATGGCAAATACACCATCCGTCAACCTGCCACCAGTCGTTTTCGTTGTCCACAAATCCCGGGTTTTATTAGCCCAACCTAAATAAGCCGGTCCTTCATAAAAATCCGGTAAAGGTCCGTCCGCAAAAGATCCGTAACCGCCCCCGGGTAAGGAAATGTTTGTAGTGCGATTTTCGTACGTCACTCCGCAGGGCTTATACCCCATGGATTCCGGAGAACAACATAATTCTTGCCTCCCTCTTTATAGACCCCAAGCAATGAGTACGAGTGCGACGCGACAAGAACATCGCTGTTATATTTTATGCCGCTAATGCCCGCTGAAGGGTATGTGTACGCAACGGTGGATCGTTTCGTTTTCCGGAAAAGCTGGTTTGTCGGAGAAGAGCATTTATCCCAGAGATAGGAAAATAGACTATCAGGGGTAGAGAAATTCTCCCATACCCATGAACAACAACAATTACTGGAACGAATACCGTTTATAATGGGATTATGAAAGAACCGTTGCCAGTTCTCATCACCTTTCAGTACGTATACCGCGTATTGAGGGTCGCCCTTGGGGAGTTTGCAGACATTGTTCCGGTCCTTCCCGGTATTTAGGTATCGCATTGCAAATGCTTTCTCCATCATCGCAACCCAGCGTTCCGGATATTTGGAATATGACCAAACGAATGAGGAGGAAGTCGGACCCGCACCGGGAGGGACCGGGAGATCATCTGAGGGGTAGATGTATCCGTCATCCACCAGTTCCTGGCCCGAAAGTGGCCCGGCAGGATCGAGAATAAAAATACCGCAGCTGTTATCAGCGGTCAGAATATCCGGGAAGGTCCAGGCAATAGAACTCAGCGCAGCAATAAACCAACAGTCATCAGCTCCACCTTGGATAGGTGCATCAAATGTCGGGTATGCTCCAACCGTCCAGGGAAGTGTTGAGGGAACCCAGTTGGTTGCATCGGTACAGATTCCAGACGAATCTCCCGTACCTCCACCATTTAGGGCACTCCCCCGACCTGAAAATAATGTAAGATTATATTGAGGATCAAACAATTGCTCGTAAACATTACCAAGGTATTGCCGAAAAAGCTCTTTAACTTCTTCGGCAGGACGATCAACATTCCAATCAATTGCCATTACACCTTTTTTTTTCATCCGCTTTGCATTTACCAGAGCATAAGGACTTCGGGCGCCTATAAAAAACTTTTCCGGGAACCGGTTTTTCAGTTGTGCGGCATTGAATTTCGGCAGGGTGCGACCAAACTCACCAGATTGGGATTTTGGTGTTGGTTTGAAAGGTACTACTGGGGTAAGCCACATCGCTGAGGTCATGGTAGCAAGAACCCCTGAATTGACCTTGGCGGATGTTTTCCTCTTAGTGTCAATCTGCATTTTCTCAGTCGGCATCGTTACTCCTCTCCAGGATAGGGTTACTCATCATCTCTGATATTTTCCCGGATTTATGCGGGAAAATATTCAAAATTACTTGAATATTTCTTTCACAATATATTAAATCTTATGACTTGATTTTCACAGGTACTAATACTGATATCGAGTCGAATAAGAGAATGAACAATCCGGCAGGATTAAAAAATGGAACAAACCAGTGACAATCCGGAAACGTATCGCTTTTTTGTGAATACAAAACCACAATAAAACCTGAAAATGGGGCTATTTCAGTTAAGGGTTTTTTGTACGAATTTTTAAGTAAATTTTATGTAAAAATGAGAAAATATGACCCCTCGTTTTTTTTATTGTCCAGATTTTGGCCGGTTATGCACACAAGTAGTAATTACGGAGCCTCTTCCGGCATCTTCTTCACGATATACCATGCGTGGATCCCCAGCAGAAGATAGAAAGGAAACAGCACACTGTAGGTATTTGATTCCCCCGAAGTCTTGAAGAGCCACACCGTCACCGTGATGTCAATCTGGAAGATCATGATCCCCCACCATTTACCGAGATACCCGTACCCGAGTCCCGGCAGGAGGAAATTAAGGAATCCCGCAATCAGGGGATTTTTTTTCATGCGCGGTCGTTGGTATAACCCCCCGGGGAGGTACATCGGGGGGACACCGCACTTCTGCGATGCCAATACCGCTTCCCACCGCACCTGCCGGTTTTCATCGGCAAGCGAACGGACAAGCACCGGTCCGGCGTCCCGGTCACCAATAGTTCCCAGCGTTCGTACCGCCCTGACCCTGACCTCACCGTCCGTATCGCGAAGGAGATTTTCCAACGCGGGGAGGGCAGGACTGCCCAGTTCGGTTAATTTTTCCCATTCCTGCATCCCCGCAAAGTACCAGGCCCATTCCGTCACATTTGCCGGTTTGTGACCGACCTTCACCAGCGAAATTGCCGATCCGTAACGGACATATTTGTCAGGATCCTTAAGGGCTTCAAGAATTGCCGGTGCAGCAGCGGGATCACCGATTTCTCCCAGGGCGATTACGGCCTGCCAGCGGACTTCACTGCCCGGATCTTGGGTCATCCCAATCAGGAAAGATACGGCACGGGGATCTTTAATCTCCGCAAGAGCGCCAATGACCCCTAACCGGAGATTCCTGTTTTTTTTCCGGAGGGCAGAAAGAAGAGGGCAGGTCGCGTCGGAACCAATGGTCCCCAGAGCATGTACCGCAGAAGCCTGGACATCCGGATCCTTCGAAGAGAGTAGCCTGATGAGTCCGTTGATATCCCGCTTCCGGATCATGAGCTCGGTATCGGGATTTTTCAGGAAGAACAAATCAGGGAACATTGTCGTATCCTCAACTGGAATCTGCCATCCGTCGGGCCAGGTAGAAGGTGTGGACCGCCAGCACTGCGGTAATCCCCAAGTAATTGTAACCAATACCAAGGAACAGGAAGTTCAGGATTGCTGCGGCATAAGGATTGGGACCGGTTCGTTCACGGGCGGCAAGCATCAGGGGCAGCCGGCTGGATGAGACACCGCAGTTCATGGAGGCCAGCACCGCTTTCCATCGCACGGTGGGATCCCGGTCTTTCAGAGCAGTCGGGCAGGCAGTCTGTGAGTGGGTATCCCCAATCTCCCCCAGGATTGATACAATCGCTGAACGGGTTGCTGGATCACTGTCCCGGAAAATATCCATGAGTGGCCGGGTTGCAGCAGCCCCGTATTTCCGCACCGACTCCCAGTCCTGAAAGGCGATGAGCTGGCAGATCCGCTCTGCATCGGTCTCGGGTTGCCAGCCCAGCTTTACCAGCCCCTCTGCAGCCCCGTACCGAATATACCGGCTCTCATCGTTCAATAACCGGACAAGTACCGGAATCGCCTCTGGAGAGCCAGTCTCTCCCAATGCAAGGGAAGCTGCTAACCTGACTTCGGTAACCGGATCCTTCTGCAGGATCCTGATAAGGGGTTCCAGGGTCGGGAGATCCCTGATAGTATTCAGCTCGGTAATCGCGCCAATCTTTACCATCCCGCTCGCAGAGTGCAGGGCATCGAAAAGAAAGGGAATTGCCTTGTTACCCAGGTTCCCGAGGGCTTCTGCGGCATGCAACCGGAGAACAGGATCCTTATGCCCAAGGATCCGGATGATGGCCGGTATATCACCATTCTGCTGCAACCGGTCGATATCGCTAACAGACAATGACGGTGCATTCAGCCAGGTCATTACAGGCAACCCCAAACCATTATTGTGTGAGTATCATTCAAGGGGAAATATCAATCTTGCGGGATGCAGGGTGAAAAAATCCCGGGGTAACTTCTCCCCGGTACAGGGTTAGAGAAACTTCCCGGGACACACGGGAATTTTTCGCTCCCCATGGTTAAAGAAGAACGATTATACCTCTTAAAAAAGAGATGAAGGATTAAGGAAGCTCAACTCATGAAAAGCCCGTTTCACATCATGCTGATCCCAACCCTGGGTTGTCCGGCCCATTGCAGTTACTGCTGGAGTTCTGAAGCGGGTTCCCCCCGGATGAGCATCGAGACCGTACGGGAGACTATTGCCTGGCTCCGGGATTTTAAAAAAGAACAGGTCACCATCACCTTCCACGGCGGGGAACCTCTCCTTGGAGGGGTTGATTTTTACCGTGAGGCACTTCCCCTGCTCTCGGAGGGACTGAGCCAGCTCCGGCCAACGTTTGCCATGCAGAGCAACCTCTGGCTGCTCACTCCCGAGTTGGCAGACATTCTGGCAAAGTACCAGGTGCCGATCGGCACGAGCATTGATGGCCCGGAGGTGCTGAATGATTCCCAGCGGGGTGACGGGTACTTCAGAAAGACGATGAAGGGCTACGAGCTTGCAAAGGCACATGGCCTTGAGGTGCGCTTTATCTGCACATTTACCGGGGAATCCGTGAAGAGAAAAGAAGAGATCTTCCGGTTTTTCCTGAATAACGGGTTTGTCATGAAACTTCATCCGGCCCTGCCATCCCTGCGCAGCGAGAACCCGAAGCAGTGGGCGCTCGAACCGACGGTCTATGGGGAACTGCTCATCTTCCTTCTCGACAAATATCTTGAAAATTTCGGGAAGATCGAGATCATGAACATCAACGATCTCTGCAGGTGCGTCTCTACCCGGAGGGGTTCTGTCTGTACCTTCGCTGACTGCATGGGCAGTACCTTTGCCATTGGTCCTGACGGCAGCATCTATCCCTGTTACCGTTTTGTCGGCATGGACGAGTGGGTGATGGGCAATGTGCGGGATCGGCCTTCTCCGGAAACGCTCGCTAACACTCTCCCGGGAAGACGGATGGTGGAGTACCGGGAATTTGTCGATACTGCCTGCGGGGAATGTGCGCATATCAAATACTGCCGGGGCGGATGCCCCTATAATGCGATCGCCCCAACCGGGGGTAAGATCAGCGGCGTAGATCCCCACTGTACAGCCTACAAGAAAGTTTTTGACGAGATGAATGACCGGATCAATGAAGAGATGTTCGGATCCGATGAGATGGAGATGCCGGCATTTCCCCCGTTAGCTCCTCAACAGAAACGAGCGAAAAAAGCGGGAATGATGACCCTGATGCACTCGGTGCTTTCGAAATAAAAAAAAAAGGTCTGTCCTTTTTTCATTTTTTCATGAAAAATTCTTACCATCAGACTATGGATTTCTCTCACCATCTTTGGCCGCATTCCTTCAAAAATAACCATACAACGCTGCGAAAAAAGAACCGGATCGGATTTTGCCGGATCTGGTTACGAGTGAAAACTGAATGGGATGGTGGGCATTGCTCCGGACCATTGATTGCCGCAGAACGTATTTTGTCCCTCACTGACCCCCCTGCATGACATCATGCATAAATCATAAAATTTTACGACGTTAAATCAAGGTTTTTTCAACAAAATTATCGAACCGAAAAATGGGGGTCAGTGAGGGACATTCGAAGTAATCACCATCAGACCGTTCAGATAATTCAGGAAATTTACAACAGCATACATTCAAACCGCCATCATACAGGCGGGATAAAAGTATACCGCTAGGCCTCCCATAAGGGGACCCGGAATTTCCATGAGCCGCCTCGGGTTCAGGTGAATAACGGACACATGCCGATACGGGATCACACTGAAGGAGCGGCAGAACAATCATCAGGGATATGGGGCAACCCCACACGCGGTTATCTTCGAAAACAATGGCAACCTGAAGAAAATTACCCTAAAAAACGGTTGAAAAAAAATTGAAAAAAATTTATTCTTCTTTCTTCTCGGGTTTTGTATAGGTCTCTACGAGAACGATATCGGTGATTCCGGTGATCTGCTCGAAACCTTCGTGGATGATCCGTCCGCGCCAGAGCATCCAGCGGCGGTCATAGTTGATGCCGGCCGGGAGGATGACTGTCGCCTTTCCACCCTCAAGAGTGGCTTCCATTTCCCTGCCTGCATAGAGCCGGATAAGTCCCTTAAGCTGTGCGAGCGGGTCCTTGACCACTTCTTCAATCTTGTAGTGGTAGACAAGGGTCTGGCCCGCGAGGGGAGCATTGAAGTCCACGATCACGCGGTTGCCAATCACATCGACAACAGTGCCTTCGCCAAGCTCATCCATCTTCACCGGCATGCCGCGAACAGGTTTCTGGGTGAACTTGTTCTTGGGGTAGGACTGGATCCGCTTGGGGTCGCGTTCTCCGAATGCTTTTTCGGGAGTGACAGTAACATCGCCCTCGGTACCGGCATCCTTGCCCACAAGGGTCTCGTCAAGGCCAAGAATTACATGCTTCTGTCCGACACAGATCGTTACCGGGCCGTAGATCGCGTTCGGGCTGTGGATACCGGCTGTTTTTGCCTCTTCTTCAAAAGTGGTATCAAAAACATTACCATTCACACTGCCGGTATAACTCAGTTTGATAAAATCTCCTTCGTGTATTGCCATAATTCACCTGACTATATTAAGTCGCAACGATGACAGATAAAAGTGTAGCACACCTATGCTCGAAGTTGAATTAAAAGTCAAAGTCCCCGCGCTTGAACCCATACGGAAATTCCTGACGGAAAAAAAGGCGGAAAACCTCGGAAGGATACACGAACACGATATCTATTATAATGCTCCCCATCGCGACTTCGGGATCACCGATGAAGCCGTCCGGGTCCGGTACACGAACGACCACGCACTGGTCACGTACAAAGGAGCAAAGATCAAAAAGTTCGGGCTCAAGGCACGCGAAGAGCTCAACACTGCCGTGGAATCCGGTGAAGTATTTGAGAAGATGCTCGACCGCCTCGGGTTTACCAAAACCACCGAGGTTGACAAGTGGCGCGAGAACTACCGGTTCTCCGGTGCCACGATCTGTCTCGATGAGGTCAATGAGCTCGGGACATTTGTCGAGATAGAGATCATGACTTCAGATGAGAATTCTCATGCTGAAGCCGAGATCAAAAAAATCGCAAAAGAGATTGGTGTAACGGGCGAGCCAATCCTCGCCTCGTACCTTGAACTGCTCCTGTCTAAACGGTCAGCAGTTCAATCTTGATATCCTTGGCATCCGTGCCGAAGTGAATCATTGCACAGTGCCCGTCCATTGCCGGACCGGGATTTACAATTTTTACCCCATCGACTTCCATAATACCCCGTGCCTCGTGAATGTGGGCACAGCACACGATATCAAACGATTTCATGTGCTTGCGGATACTGTGGCTCCCGATGCGCTCGTTGCCGGGCTTGTCAAGAGTCTCGAATGGGGGTGCATGACAGAGCAGTACGTTGTGTACGGACTTTTCCATCTTTTTCATCGCGCTGTTCAACACGTCATCTATCTGCTTGTCGGTCAGCTCGAACGGGGTTCCGAACGGTGTGGGGTTGGATCCGCCAACACCAGCGATCGTCATCCTGCCAAGGTTGATACTGGAACCATGGAGGCTGACGGCGTCAGAGTGTTCAAGTGTCTCGAGGATCTCACGCGGGTCACAGTTTCCGGGAACTGCAAAGCACGGCACATCGATACGTGCAAGCACGTCGTCGACCGCGTCAACTGGACCCATATTGGTGATATCTCCTGCAATAAATACCGCTTCCGGATTCAATTCCAGAAATGAATCAATTTTACCGAATTGACCATGGAGATCTGCTATCAATAGCACATCTTTCATGGTATATCATTTGAAGGGGGTCTAAAAAACCTTATCTCAGGTTCACTCCATGAACCCGTGATTTTTCCTACCAAAGCGAGTTTTCCGCAGGCTTTTTCGGTCTCTTTCAGGAGTGGACGCGCGGTCGTTCCGGCGAGAGGTGTCCCGGGCAGCGGGATGAACCGGTGAACATGGCATTTTCCCAACCGTGCGACCTGCCGGATCAGGTCTACCGTTGCGAGTTGTTCGTCATCCGTTTCAAACGGGAACCCGACAATAAAATCCACCACCGGGATGATACCGGACTCCCGGCAGAGATCAACGGCCCGGAGCACATCGTCAACCGTATGCCCGCGGTGCAACCGTTCCAGCACGGCATCGCTTCCCGACTGGGCCCCGAAGTGGAGTTTTGTATTCGTGCAGTACTGGTTCACCAGCGAAAGGGACTCTTTGCAGATAAATTCCGGGCGCACTTCCGAGGGAAACGTGCCAAAGAAGATCTGGTTGTGGAGTCTTTTGAAGAGTGCCTCAATTTTATCCCAGCGGGGATGGATCCCATCCGACCCATAGGCAAACGCGTTGGGGGAAACGAACCGGGCATGCTCGTACCGGTTCGAGAACTCCGCAATGGCATCGATGGACCGGTGCCGCATGCAATGGCCGAAGATCTGGGGTGTCTGGCAGTAACCGCAGGCAAACGGGCACCCCCGCGAACACTCAACAAAGCCCTGCTTCTCAGAAAATGCGGGATAGGCATCGAGCCGGACTCCGGAGGTGGGCAGGTTTGAGAAGTCCCGGGTCGTCACGCCGGGAATATTGCCGGGCCCACCCCGTTCGATCTCTTCCAGGAGCCGGGGCAAAATATATTCCCCCTCACCGGTGATAACAAAGTCCGCGTACCGGGCCACTTCCCGAGAGCAGGCAGACGCATGAGGCCCGCCAACGATAGTGATGCAATCCGCCTTTGCGATCTCGTCGCGGTAGTGTGCTTCATTGAGCGAATTGAGACTGTAACAGGTCACCTCCGGTTCCGGCAGATCCACAAGCTGCAGGGAAAAACCGGACAGTTCACACGCGGCCGAGAGGGCTGCATACGAGTTCCGTGCCGCATGTATCTGGCGCCAGTTGATCTTCATGATTAAATTTTACCGTACGGTCAAAAAAGAGAGGTGATATCGGTTACTGCCGGGTACGGGCTCTGCACATCATTGATCGTATAACTTTCGCCATTATCCATGGAGACCCGTACAACCACGCGATCGACTTGCTTGGTGCCATCCAGCTCGACCTGGTCGCCTTTCTTCGTACCAAGCGTGGTTGTCATTACCTGCCCGTCGAAACGGTACAGGGTGACATCAATCTTCTTCACGTGTATCTGTCCCATACCCCCCCTGGAAGATGACCGGGATCTTCCCCAGGTAATCCTTCTCTCCGACATCGGCTTTTACCAGGTTATACTCCGGGACAGGGTCCGTGGGAGAAACAACCTGGGTCACGGGGGATGCGGCAGTACCTGTTGAAGCAGTCCCCGGACCTGCGGAAGAGACCCCGGGAGCTGCGGGGGCATTTTGCGTACCTTGTACAACCGGCAATAGCAATCGCCGCACAGACAAGAAAAATCACGGATAGCATGACTCGATATTGCATGGATGTGCATGCGTGTTGGAATTATATGATGTTTCTGCTCGTACCGTTTTAGGCAGGGTTAAGGTCGCCATCATATTCCATCTCACCAAGACTGCCATCCACCGTGACGCAGGTACCGTTCTTCAGCCGGGAGAGCGGCATTTCGATCCGGTCGATCATGGGAATCTCGCTGATGATCGCACCGGTCGCAATGATCGCCTCGGCTTCTGCATTCACAATGGCGGAAGGGGCATGCCCGTTCCGGCTCAGTGCGTACAGCACATAGGAGCCGACCGTAGATCCCTTCCCATAGGGAAAGGCGAGCACCTGTCCGGCAATGCAGGTACCCATGAGCGGGTGCCCTTTCTCAACGATAATCCCGGTCTCGGGATCGACTCCCGACAAAAATGAGATCGGTTGCGGACTTACGAGGAGCGGCCCGCTGGCCTTCCCCGTTGAAATACTTCTACCCCTGATTAGCAAAATCACACCTAATAAATGTTTGAAGATGTCAGTATATGATAGATATGGAAGAGACTGCCATCAATAATTCTTCACCTCATAATGAGCTCAAATACCAGATACAACTCAACGAGCTCGAGGCTGCCCTTCTCGACTTAAAAGTAAAAGCTGACGAACTCCAGAAGGAGAACGGCCAGCTCAAGCGCGAGAATAACCAGTTAAAACGTATGCCACTGTTCGTTGCCGTCGTAGTCGATATCCTTGACAATGGCGAGATCTATCTTCGCCAGCAGGGCAACAACCAGGAATATCTTACCCAGGCTTCTGAAGAACTCCGTCCGCTGATCAAGCAGGGAGCAAAAGTTGCAGTAAACAATGCCCTCTCGATAGTCAAGATCATCGGCAACATTTACGACTCCCGTGTTCGCGTCATGGAACTCGAAGAGTCGCCGGATATCAGCTATGCCCAGATTGGTGGCCTTGTCGAAGAGATCAAAGAAGTCCGCGAAGCGGTTGAATATCCCCTCACGCGCCCCGAGATCTTCAAACGCGTAGGTGTTGAACCGCCAAAAGGCATCCTGCTCTACGGGGCACCGGGAACCGGTAAGACCCTGATTGCAAAGGCTGTTGCCCATGAAGCCCACGCGACATTCATCCGCATGTCGGGAAGCGAGCTCGTGCACAAGTTCATTGGCGAAGGCGCCGGGCTTGTCCGCGAACTCTTCCAGCTGGCCCGCGAACGTGCGCCGGCGATCGTCTTTATCGATGAGATCGATGCAGTGGGCAGTATGCGCACCAATGACGGGACGTCAGGTAGTGCGGAAGTCCAGCGGACGCTCATGCAGCTCCTTGCCGAGATGGATGGATTTGACAACCGGGGCGACGTGCGGATCATGGCCGCAACCAACCGTGTGGATATGCTGGACCCGGCCCTCCTGCGTCCCGGCCGTTTCGATCGGTTGATCGAGATACCATTGCCCGACCTGGACTCCCGGCTGGAGATCCTCAAGATTCACTCCCGTAACATGCACATGGATGATGTGAGCCTGGAAGTCGTGGCGGCAATGACCGACAAGGCAACCGGGGCCGAACTCCAGGCGATCTGCCGTGAAGCCGGCATGATGGCCGTGCGGCGCGAAGCAGCCAACGTAGGGATGGTTGATTTTACTACGGCGGTCAGGAAAGTCCGGCTGGATAAGATTTCAGACACCCGCATGTATATCTGAAGGTGTTTCGAGTAATTCCCCCGGCATCAGATCGAAATCAGGAGGGCGCATGAACATCCTTGTGCTCCAGAAAGAAGGAATTGATCTCCACCACACCCTTTTTATTTCCGAGACCAGCCGGCTGGTCCTGCGTTTTTATCACCCGAAGAGAAAACCGTGTGGCGTTCTGATCACCACTACCTCACTCGGCAGTGCCATGTCCCTTGTCGCAGAACTCCGCTGGTACATCCGGCGCTATGCAAAGGAATCACTCTTCGAAGTGGCAAAAGGAGTGTACTGTACCCAGCAGATGGCCCAGGATATCTATTATGAGCGGGTGACGATCCTCGGCGCAACCTGGCCGCACCGGAGACTCTACGGGTTTAAGGAGGGAAAACTGATCAGCACCGTGATCATGTCTCCCGGTTCGACGATCGAGGAATATCACCAGGAATATGCCGGGGTCGATCGGGCAATCGAGATCTGGTGCACCGAAGACGAAGTGGAAGATATTGGTGAACCCATTCCGCTCGAAGAACCGGCCGGGGCGCCCGAAGATAAATAACCGGGTGAATCCGCCGGGTGATGGGAGAACAGCCATCATTTATTTCTTTCAAATCTTTTTTTTCTGCACTAGAGAAATCCACATGAACCGATTGGTTTCGCACCATATGCATGAAAATCGGTACTATGACAGGGTGTAATGATGATCCCCCGCCTCAGGGCCTCTCCGAGGTACGGTGGGGCAATAGGATTTTCTCATTTATTTTTCCAGCATTGATCCGCCGCGGGGACGCCCCTTCGGGGGCGGCGGATTCATCGTTATTGGGGGTATGGGGATCTCAACCCCCATCATCATACCTAAGAATTGTGATTTTTATGGAAAAGAACTATTCAGATACAGAGTACCCGCCGGGGCCCGGTACGGTCAAGGGATTTTTCGTGAAAGGATTTTAAGAACCGTTCGACTTCGGCCCGGAGCTGATGTTCACTGATGACTGCATCAAGCAGACCCGATTCCGGATACTTCAGCGCATCGCAGTTCGCTTTCATCTGGTCAGCCATGCTTAACCGCTCGTTATCGGATAAGTGGTTCTCCCGGGCAAGAAGATGGATCGCTTTTGCGCCGTAGATCGTGATCGTTGCATGAGGAAACGCTACGAACCGCTCGGGATCGAATCCCGGTCCACCCATCGCATAGAGACCTGCCGTATATGCTTTGCGCACAACAATACAGAGATGCGGAACCGAGAGATTGGCAATGGTCGAGAAGACCAGCGCCCCGTGATGGATGATTCCTGCCTGCTCGGTAGATCTTCCCACCATGAACCCGGGAATGTCGGCAAGGAAGACCAGCGGGATATTGAAGGCATCGCAGAGAGAGGCAAAGGCAGCAATTTTCCGGCAGCTCTCCGGAAAGAGGATCCCCCCCTTCTGTGCCGGGTTGTTGGCAATAATGCCCAGCACGTTTCCCTCAACCCGGGCAAAGGCGGTGATGACCTCGCGTGCGTAGAGAGCCCGGTGTTCGAGAAGGGATCCTTTATCGACGAAAGAGTGGATGACATCGTGCATGTCGAACGGAAGATCGGGATCCACCGGGATGACATCCTTGAGCCCGGAATAATCCGGGCTCGGGAGATGCGGGGAAGCCCGGGGAGGCGTTTGTGAAAAATGCGAGGGGAAGAATGCCATATATTTCCGCACCCAGTCCATCGCATCCTTTTCAGAAAAGACAAGCTTGTCGGAGGTTCCCGAGATCTCGGTATGCATCCGGGCCCCCCGTAATCCTCGTACGGGCTGGGATCGCCCGTCATCAGCCGGACCATATCCGGCCGGGCAAGCGACATGCCTGCCAGGTCGGTCATGACCACCGTATCGCATTCCACGACCGGGTAAGTCAGCGTTGTTGCGATCGAGTTGAAGACAACAGCAATTCTCGGGACAACCCCGGAAAGGTGCGCAAAGCGGGCAAAGATCCTGCCAGCTCCCCGGGAATCGATGAACGTCCGCATGATGGCGAGCGGGATGGCAGTTGTCCCCATCGCCACCCGCCCGGGCCGGTCGGCCAGATGAATGAGCGGGAGGGATTCTTCTTCCGCAAGATCGAGCAGTGCAAGTTCCTGCTGGAGTACTTCAAAGGGATCGACCGGACCGCAGGCTTCCGGGTTGATCGCAATGATGCAGACGCGCCGGCCCCCTATAGTGCCGGTACCCCCGACAAGTTCCCCGTCATCCGGAGTACACCGGGATACAAAACTTTCCGGATCCAGCAGCAGTGAAAGACGATGGGTCATCAGCGGGTTCATGGGTATCGTTCCTTATTGGGTTTTTTATGCATTCTTGATCTTCAGGTTTCCGTGTCGAAAAAATGACGATCGCGTTCCTGAAACGGTTTTAAAGTATCTCTTATTTTTTTTTATCTTATCTTACATAAGATCTGTTTCTTTATTTGACCTTGATGACCATCAGGGTGATATCATCGTACTGGGGCTGGCTCTGGCTGAATGCATTTACTCCCGTTATGATGGCATCAACGATCTCCTGGGCCGGCAGGGAGCGGGATGCGAGGATGATATCCAGCAGCCGCGGGATCTCAAACATCTCCTCTTTGTCATTGACCGCCTCGGTTACCCCGTCCGTGTAGAGAACGAGCAGGTCCCCGCTTGCCAGGGGAATCTCTCTCTGTTCGTAGGGGGCATCGTCCATTGCGCCAATAGCAATACCGGTAGCTTCGAGCTCTTCAGGCAGATCCGTGCCAGCCCTTATGAGCAGGGGGGGGTTGTGACCTGCATTGACATACGTCAGGGTGTGGGTTTCGTTATCCAGCACACAGTAAAATACTGTCACAAACATGCCGGTCTTTGAATCCCGGCTGATGATGGGATTGGCAAAGGCAATCGCCTCAGAGGACTTTGAAAACCAGGTGGCACTGACCCGGATCACAATACGGGAGAGGGCCATGAAGAGAGCAGCCGGAACTCCTTTGCCGGAAACGTCGGCGATCATCACACCAAGGCGCTGCTGGTGTCAGGGAATCACTTCAAAGGGCATCACATCATAGAAATCCCCGCCCACCTCTTTTGCCGGGATACTGGTGCCGGCAATTTCAAATCCCTCAATCTGGAGAAGGGTGTCGGGCAGGAAACTTTTCTGGATCTCTGCAGCGATCTGGAGCTCGGCATCTTTGCGGGCCATCTCGCGTTCAAGAGACTCTTTCTCCCGCAATGTTTTTCGCTCTGTCAGCAGGTTATGGACAATGAACGAGAAGACCCCCACGGCTATCGAGGTCAGGATGAGCATCGGTATGGCAACATTGACAACCACCGTCATGACCGATGACGATGAACCGTTCATCGCCCGGATGACGAGGGCAACGACCGAGACAAACGATTCTATCACAATGGTGAAGATGACAGCACTTTTTGTCGAGAGTAACTCGCGCTTGTTGAAGAGGTACACCAGGCCGGAGAAGAGCCCGGCAATGACCGGCCCGATTGCTGCCGCCATGACATTGGAGCCGCCCATCGACATCCGGTAGGCTCCACCGATCAGCCCGGCTCCCAGTCCCACATACGGGCCACAGGTAAGTCCCGCAATGATGGGGCCCAGGTCGCGGATATTGACATTGGCCCCGGAGAACGTGACCCCGCTCGAAAGGCCGTATATCGAGAGACAACCGAAGATCACGACGAGGATTATCTGGGTGGAGACCATCGGATGGTGTTCAAGCACCTCAACAAAAAAACGGCTGCGGATAAAAAGATACGCAAAGACAATGACGACGCAGATCATCTCAAAAAGCATCAGAAATGTCTGCAGAATACCGAGGTCCATGTGGATTAATATGGGTAAGATTAGAATAAAAAGATATAGATTCTGCAGGGTGGAAAACAATATCCCGCCGTATTTTTGTATTCTTCATCCCGGGAAAGGGTATTTCGTCCGGGTACCCCGAAAGGGCAATGCGCGACGAAGATGAGATCACGAGTAAAAAAAAGATTCTGCCTTAGAAAATTATGCGAACATCTCGCCCTCGACATCAACCGGACCGCGATTGAAATCAAAGACAACCTTTGCCACAGCAGCACGGAAATTTTCCTGGGATATGGTCGGGTTCTCCTTCCGGATGGCAAACATACCCGCTTCCATGCAGATCGCGTACAGGTCCGCCCCATTGCGGCCCTCCGTGAGCTGGGCAATCTCAGTGAGATCGACATCCTCGTCGATCGCAAGACAGCGGCTGTGCACTTTCAGGATCGAGAGGCGCCCATCCACATCAGGAAGCGGGATCTCGATGATCCGGTCAAAACGACCGGGCCGGAGCAGTGCCTTGTCCAGGATGTCAATACGGTTCGTTGCCCCGATGATCTTCACATCGCCCCGGTTCTCGAACCCATCCATTCCCGCAAGAAGCTGCATGAGCGTCCGCTGGACTTCCCGGTCGCCGGACGTATTGGCTTCCGTACGGGAGGCACCTACGGCATCGATCTCGTCGATGAAGATGATGGTCGGGGCCTTCTTCTTGGCCAGGTCAAAGAGCTCGCGGACAAGCCGGGCACCTTCGCCAATATATTTCTGGACCAGCTCTGACCCGACTACCCGCATGAAATGCGCATTGGTCTCATGGGCAACCGCTTTTGCGAGCAGGGTCTTTCCCGTGCCGGGGGGACCGTGGAGGAGCACACCTTTCGGGGGCAGAATGCCAATGCGTTTGAAGAGCTCGGGGCGCTTGAGCGGGAGTTCCACCGCTTCCCGGATCTCGTTGATCTGGTCGGCGAGGCCGCCGATATCCACATAGGTTTCTGTGGGGGAATCCACCAATTCCATCCCGTACACCTGTGAATCGAAACTATTGGGCAGCAGCTCAACAATCGCCAGGGACTGCTGGTTGAGGGTGCACCGTACGCCGGGCTTCATATCATCGGCACTGATCGAGGGGGAACTTCGCACCATGAAACGGGGACCGGCACTACTCCGCACGATCACCCGGGTCGCATCAACCACATCCGTGATCGTCCCGATGATCAACGGGGGGCTCCGGAGCTGCTCGCTCTCGCTCTTGAGTTTCCTGACCTCGCGTTCATACCGGATCTTCTGCGTCTCGATGTAGCGCTTGTCGGTCTCGCTCTGGCGCAGCTGTTCGCGCAGTTCGAGATTCCGGGATTCCAGGTTTCCTACACGCTCCATCATCTGAACTTCAAGCTCGTGCTTGTCGTTCTCGATCTGGCCCAGTTGCTCGCGGAGCTGTTCCGAAAGCGTGCGGTACAACCTGTACAGCTCTTCCGGCGTCTGAGGTTCCGTGGACTGGTGGAGGATGTCACCCATCTCGTAATCAATTAGGTATATAGGGAAATTGGATATAAAGTGTTTGTGAGAATATGCAGTGCGAAATGTGCGGAGAAACGGTACGCGGCGCCCCAAAGTTAGTCCGTGTCGAAGGAGCCGAACTCCAGGTATGCTCCAAGTGCGAGAAGTTTGGCACCGAGGTGCAGCAGGTCCGCCGGACGGATCTTCTTAAAATCACCACCCGGGGTCCTGCAGCAAAACCAGCCTCACCTGCCACCAGTGCCGCAGGCCAGACCTGGCACAAGCGGGATATGTTTGATTTCATGGGAGGCGAGGTTGTGGAGGATTACGCAGCCCGGATTAAACAGGCCCGGATGGAAAAAGGCCTCACCCAGAAAGATCTCGCCATGCAGATGAAAGAGAAGGAACACCTGATCAAGAAGATCGAGAACGCCGAGCTGATCCCGGAAGAGAATGTGCGCAAGAAACTGGAGAAAGTGCTCGAGATCCAGCTCATCGATGCTCCGGCAGAGGTTGAAGCGGGAAAGAAGGTCCCCGGTACCATGACCCCCACCCTCGGGGATCTCACCATCATCCGGAAAGTCAAGAAATAATCACCTTCCTTTTAATCACCTCCTTTTTTTGCAGACCGAACCCCATCCATTTTTCCCTTCATGGGAATGGAACGATAATCCCCGGCTTTTCAGGGACTCCCGGCTGTGAGCATCCCAAATTATAATATATGAGACAGCGAGAGGGATCGTATATGCCGGTCCAAAAAACCCTCCTCATTGTCGATAATATCACCAGTGGCGTGTTGCCGCAACTCAAGGATTTTTCTGCCGGAGCGGGAGCCACTTCGGGTGCTGGCGTCAGCACGATCAGTTCTCTTACCCACAGTCCGGTGGGGATGAAGAAAGAATGGAAACGATTTTTAAAAGATCTCGACATCCCGTCAAGAACACTTGAAAAGAGTGAATTCATCTCAGAGTTCGGAGCCATTCTGCCCCAGATGACCTTTCCGCTCGTGATCATCCAGACGGACAATGAACTCACCATACTCGTCAATACCGATGAGATCAAGCAGTGCAGGGATCTCCACGATTTTATTGGACTCCTGAGACAACGGCTTTTATTTGAATAAGCCTTCACACTTTTTTCGTACACGAAGTTCCCTGTAGTTACCCTGATTAAAATGAGTTGGAGTATTTTTCTCCGCATGGACAGTTGTTCAGTCCGGATCACTCACCCACGTTCTGGGTCATGAGGCTCGCGCTCTTCCTTCTCGGTCAATGTCTCACTGGTCTTTCCGGACGTGATCGTTTTTGCCAGCGCAACCATCCGTTGTGTCGCCAAGCGTCATGGTGTTGAGAGCCGTTGACGGTACGATAACAATGGTAGACTGCCCACCCTTGAGGCCCTCGTACAGCATATTCATCGCCCGCAGGTGAAGTGCTGTGGGGTTGCTCTCGTAACTTTTTGCCGCAAGGGCAAATTTCTCCGCAATCTGCCGCTCGGAATCCCCGAGAATAACCCGGGCCTGACGCTCGCGTTCGGCCTGGGCCTGCATGGACATGGCATCCTGGAGCGCACCGGGGATGATCACGTCGCGAATCTCGACCGACAGGATCGAGATCCCCCAACGGCTCACCCGGCTCCCGATCAACCGCTGAAGTTCTGCATCAATTGCTTCACGCCCTGTCAGCATATCGGAAAGAACAGTCTTGCCGATCACATCCCGGAGAGCAGTCTGCGAAGCAAGTGATATGGAGCCCTGGTAATCCTTGACCTCGAGTGCCGCTTTCTCGACATTGATCACCTGCCAGAACAAGACTGCATCCACGTTGACCGGTACCGTATCCTTGGTCAGGGTCTGTTCAGCAGTAAACGAAGTGGTGATGACCCGGAGATCGATCATGTACGGAATACGGTTGAGAACCGGGATGATGATGAACAACCCCGGACCCCGGATGCCAACGAATTTTCCCAGGAACAGGACCACTGCCCTCTCCCACGGGTTGGCAATCCGTATTGCCATGGCGAGAAATGCAACAACCAATACCAGAATTATCAGGATAATTACGAGAGTAAGCGTATCCATTCTCATTCTCCTGTGACGGATCGAAATTTATCCGGCAGACAAAAGCGATGATTAACACAGAAGGATATAATGGTCGCGATAGTACCGTTTTCTCTTTTAAAAAATTCTCAAAACTCCGGATAAAAACCGGTTGAAAAAAATGCAGGAAAAATTATTTAACAATGGTCCCGTCGATCCGGTAGTCCTGGGTACATTCACCATCAAGAACCATCTCGAACGTGACAGACTGCCCGGCGCCCATGGTACCGATGAAGACAGAGCGTGAATCTCGAATGGTGCCAGTCGGAACGCTGACCAGGTTGAGATTCAGGGCCACGTTCTCCACCGTGGTGTTACCGGCATTAAAGGCATACCCGGAAACCTTCTGGTAGCATCCAAGACCGGGCGACCAGTCCGTGTTATAGGCGTAATGAGCCCGGATCGTATCGCGTGCAGTCTCCTGGCCGGCTGCCGGGGTTGTGGTGCATCCCGCAAGAGATACCGCCACCATGATAAGCAGGAAAACAATCAGCGTTTTTTTCATCGTACATCTCTCTTTTGATCTATCCCGGGATCTCATTATCCCGTCTCGCTATTTGTTATTACTGGTCAAAAACACTGACCCGCTGCTCCAGGTAAAGACCGGTTTTAAAAAAGATTATGATCTCCTGCGATACAGGAGGATCGTTCCACAGATCCCCATCGCTGCGATGATGGTCGCGGGATTGGTCGGGGATTTTGTCGTTGGTGCAGGCAACGAACCGGGAGTGAGCGTTCCGGAGACTTCTGCATAGGTACCGGCGGCTACATTCACGGTCGAATCCCAGTTGCGGTACCCATCCATTTTCAGCGTGACCGCGTGACTCCCCTCCGGGATGTCTGCAAGCACCATAGGAGTGATCCCCCGGAACTTGTTGTCAAGCCAGATCGTGGCCCCCTGAGGGGATGAGCCTACTCCAATCTGCCCGGTGGTGTCAGGACTCGGACCGGGAGTTGACGGTACCATATCGACATGGAGATCGTTGATGGTACCGGCCCGCACCTCAGCAGACCGGGCTGTCGGCTGGTAATCCGGCATAACGAGGCGGAGAGAGTAAGTTCCCGGAGGGAGCTGGGTTACGTACAGGGTGGACTGGGTAGTACCCCGGAAGTCACCGTTGACATAGACAGCGGCTCCCGCGGGATTCGAGTCGATCTGGAGGCTGCCGGTGGTCTCAGACTTGGTCATTCCCGGTGACAGGTACGTTGTCTGGCCGGCCGTGATCGAAAATGACTCCGTGTAATCATCAAACCCGGCTTTCTGGAGAAGCAGGCTGTGGGTTCCCGGAGAGAGAGATGATCATAGCGTTGCCGTGCGCAATCCCGTCAATCGTCACATCGGCATCGGTATTGATATTCAGCCATCCATCTGAAGGGGCGTTCCGGACCAGGTTGGCATAGATGTACGTTGTCGTGCCATCACTTCCCGTTCCCGTATAATTCCTCCACATCTCATACCCGTCCATATAGACGGAGATCGAGTGGCGGGTCGATGAGTCCTGTGCAAAGATGATGGGGGTATTTTCACAAAGGTACCCGTCAAAGCATGCCCAGGCCCCGGAGGGGTTTGACTTGATATCAAACCAGGCCGTTCCTGCCGCCGCAGGGGAGGGGAGAACGAGAAGTGCTATCAGAAGCATCCCGGCCAGGACCGGGAGCGCGTTTCCCGAAAGGAATCGTGACATAGGAAAGGATCGGATATCATCCGATATATATGCAGCCGGACTGAAATTCGCGTTTGCTCAAGGATCTCCGGTGTAAAAAAACAAGACCCGGGCTAATCCTTCAGAAAAAAATGTATCCGGCAAGAACTATGCGGGTATGGGGCAGAGTCCTTTTGCTGGTCACCGAATTATTCACACTTTTGCCCGGTCGGGCTTCTCTTCCTCTGCTGCATAAATGAGAGGATTCTGGTTGCTGCTGCCCGACTCGTCCTTCCGGTTGCGCCCATATCCTCCGGAGGAATCGATATGTTTAGCTTCCCCGTACCGGGGTTCCATCTTCATAGTCCCGTCGGACTGCATAATCCGGACCATTTCAGGAGCTGACGGTGCCACCGGGAGATCCGGCTGCCGGGTTCCCCGGGGCCGGATCAGGGTACTGCCATCGGGAGACACTGCAGGGGGAAGCGAAGACGACAACGATTCTGCCGATACCGGGGACCAGACGACCGTTCCCCGCCGGAGTTCCTGCCGGTCGAGTTCATCATTCTCACGCGACAGGGTCATGGAGACGGCCTGGAGGTCGAGCAACTCCGCGAGCAGTCCCCTAACCAGCGCTTCCAAATTCATTACCCTGAGTTCAAGTGCCGCTACCCGTTCTGCTGAATTATCGTTCTGATATAGTTCCATAACGGGGTCAGTATCTCCTGGTGATGGGGCGTATACCCATAAAATCTGGTTCCTGCATCGGACTGTGCATACAGAACACTACTGATGGCGCCTGACATGTTAAAGGGAGGAGTCGGTTGTCAACCGGTTACCGGAAGTAGCGCAGCACCCGAGAGAGACCGGCAAAGAGGATGACGATATTTTCGGGAGCTATTGGGAAAAAATATCTTGTCAACACTGGGAAGAATTTTTTTTAGTGATTATCAAAGACGATATCTGCATCCCTGGGGAAGTGCTGCATGGAACACTATTCCGGATTTTTCCGGATGAAATCCTTTACGATTTTTTTGTGGTTCCATTTTTTTGATCCTGATGATTCCCGAATAAACGGCAGGAAAAAACAGCTCCAATCCTATTCTGTACCATGACCGCTCTGCCTGACAGGAGAGAACGGACACATGAGAAAAATCGAAAAGAGTTAATTATCCGGTCATACCGTTGAAACGGTAACGGAGTGGAGAGAGGGGTTAAAAGATTTGGAGGAATTGGCTCGGAGTTACCACGAGAAGGGGCAATACCACTTTCCATAGGAGGGGCATTCCGTTTTGTCACAGGCCCAGCCTGTGGTTACAGCATCTGTAGAAGACATTGTAACACCCATCGCCGCATTGGTGAGAGGTGCAGTTACTGATTCTCCGGCTTTCAAACACATGATCGGTTCACTTCTATTCTCTCCTGGATTTTACCGGGGGAGATGTGACAATCATACCTCTCACGTGAAACGGGATATAGCTGGCGTTGATTGAAAAAATAATTTCACTCATAAAATCGTGTGCCAGGCTGGTTTTTCCCGCGAATTACAGATATGACCTCTGACTGCCGTGGCTATTCCCCCATTATCACCCTCAATTTGTTACCCCTTTATATTAGTGCGAAAACCGGCTCGTAAAAACCTGTCACGGGGATCTTACCCGGTCAATGCACCTGACCCGTGACGGGTCAGTTACCTGTCACAGGTACGTTACCCGTCACGGGTCTGGTTCCGGTTCCTGAGAACAGATACACACAATAGTTATGATACACTCCCGGTGCCATTCATACGCAGAGAAGAGCAGCCCGGTTTTTTTCGCGGGGGTGAATAGTTGGGAAGAAAAGTACCTTTATAATCCGGATTGCCCTACTACGTTGCAGAGTGGAGAGGGAATGAGGATCTGGCGAAATTTCATGGGTATACGGCTGCTTGTTTTCCTGGTTCTCATCCTTGCCTTTATGCCGGCATGCACACAGGCAGCAGTCCCGAATCTTTCTGCCTATGCGCCGGCTCCGGTACCCGATGTCATACGGGAGAACAACACGATCTCGGTCGGGATCCATCTCATCGATATGTACAACTTCGAGTACAAGACCGGCCGCTATACGTACGATATGTACGTCTTCTTCTTCTGGACCGATCCCAACATTACTACGGCGGACTGGTACCTGATGAACGGGTATCCCACGTACCCCGGCGCCAAACTCCTGGTAGATGCTGACCGGAACAGTACGGTCAAGTGGGAACTGTACCGGGTGCGGGCCGACCTCAATGCACCCATCGAACCAACGAACTACCCATTTGACCGGGTCTCGCTGCCGGTATCAATCGAACTCCTGACCCACAAGTGCCCTACGAACCTGGTCTGGCTGGACAAGGAGACCGGGATCGATAGCGGATTTTCAAATGTCGGCTGGAGCCGGCCGTTGTACCGGCTCAATAATTCGGTCAGTTACTACCCGCTCGGGATCGTATCTCCCCGGGGAGACATGATCATCGTGATGGACCGGTACCCCTTTGGGGCATTTATGAAGACCATCTTCCTGCCCCTTGTCTTCTGCTTTGTCGCGGCAGTCTGTTTCCTTTTCCGCATGCATGATACAGCTGCCTTCACGCTCCGGGTGGGGATAATCACCTCCATGCTTGTCTCGGCAGTCCTCTTCATCTTCGCCGAGCAGGGCGAGATCCCCCCGGTCAGCCAGATCACGCTCTTCCATACCTTCATGGCCTCAACCATCTGTTTCCTTGCGCTGGGACTGGTCACGACCGTAGTGGGTTATGTGACATGGATGCGGACCAGCAACAAGGAGTACGTTGACCGGATAAACCGGGCCGGGTTCGTAGTCTCCGTTACTATCCCGCTCCTGCTCTTCTGGCTGTTATTTGGGTTAAAATGAAGCGGTGAAAGGGCTGCTCAAATAAAAAAATAAAAAGTTATTTCCTAAAAGAGGTTCGGGTTCCGGTGCTTCCACCCCATGCGCCAGCCAATGAAGAGCCGGCAATACCGGGCAACGGCCGGACCGGATGCTCCGTTCCCCTTGCTCGGGATCGTTGTTGCAGCTCTCCTATCACAGCCTGACATATCATCCTTGAAAACGATCCACAACGACTGCCTCCGGAGCGGTACAATTCCCCCTGGTGAAGACCGGGACCACGCTTGACGGGATCGATATGATGTAAATCCTGCCAGTCTTTTGTAACGGCAAAACCGACACGTCCCTTGCGGAACGATCAGGGAAAGAGCCATACGATATCAATTGCCATCTACAGAACCGTTCTATCCTGCACCTGGCACCTTCCGTACGAGCAGGACCGCACACGCGATGATGGCAATCCCAAGAACGAGGAACAACGCCACTGTACCCGGGCTGTCCAGGGTTCCCCCGGCAAGGCCAAGTGAGGTTGGTCGGGTGCTACGCACCCTCCCGTGTTGGTCGCTTCGCGACCAACCCCTGCGCACTCCGTTTGCTTACGATACCCCCCACCCCTAAAGGGGTCGTTCGGACGCCTCACGGGTCCTCACTGGGCAAGAA
>CAILCG010000018.1 GCA_903832665.1 uncultured Methanomicrobiales archaeon
CCACGACCCGGTAGAAAAGACCAAGGAAGGGTACACGGTGAAGATTGTCTATCAGGATACCGATGCAAAGGTTGTCGGCAGCCTGTCGGACAAGTTCAACACCATCGCCGGATTCACTGCAGGTGCAGCAGCGATCCTCGCGAACACGGCCCTCTCCACTGCCCACGGCGGCACTGCGGTCCGCGACACTGAGAACGAAGCGTTCAGCGCGACCCTCAAGCGCCAGACGAACAAAACCCGGGGGAGAGGAGACCTCCCGGTCACCTCTCTTTTTGGTCTGCTCGTCACGTGCGGAGGACCGTCAAATGGAAACGGAAATTTTGGCAATTGTGCTCGGGGCTGTGCTCCCGATCTATCCCGTGCTGTATGCCATCTACCAGAAGATCGGCAAGTATGATGAGGTCGTCGAGGAATTCAAGAAACTCCGGAATGAGCACGAGCGCATCAAGGAGGAATGTCATGGAAGCTAAGAAGATGCAGCCGGTCGCAACGGTGACCGGGCTGTACCGGGGAAAGTTCGACGGGCTTGAGCCACTCACGACCAACACCCCACTCACCCGGGATGAAGTGCGGCGCAATCCGATCTTCTATGAACTGGACCTGCACCCACAGCAGGGTGATGAGAATCTGATCATCGATGTGATCTACGACAACCTTTCCCCGATGCGGATGCAGGATCTGTTCCGGGGAACTGACATCCCGCGAGGCGTCCGGTTCTGGCCGGACTGGTTTGACATCCCGCCCTATGAGGAGATGCACGACATCGATGGCCGCCGGGTTTACCCGCGAGCACCTGGGGTCCACACGGTCCGGATCCGGACCGGTCGCCGGAAGTTTGCCCAGATGGGCCGGGTCCGGGATTTCAGCCCGGCAAATGGTGGGTACACGAGCCCGGTCTTTGAGATCCGGATTGCGGAGAGTCCCGATGTTCGAGAATGAATTGCAGACCCGGGCCACCATCTGCGGGACCGGGGTACTGCTCGGGATTGTCCTGGTGCTGGCCCATCTTCCCCTTCTTCTTCTGATTGTACCGATCGCGGTGTTGTTCCTTGGTCTCGTGGCGGACCCGGAGGAGACGCATGCGGTTTGGTACGGGATGCTGAACACGCTTGGCATCTTTGATCTCACAGCGCTCACGAATGGAGAGCGATTGAACTATTCTGATAACCGGCATTACTTCTGGTTTGGCGAGGTCGGGATGGCCTCAATGCTGGCCGGTGTATTTGCGGTCCCGGTCGGGTGCTTCCTTGCGGGCCGGGCGGAGATTACACTTGCGTTCATCGGTGCTGTGGTACTGTTCCTGCCGTTGTTTGTGTTCCTGCCGAAAATTATGCAGCAGGCAATGAAGGCAGATGCGGATGCAGCGATTGAGGCGTTTGGAATGAATGAGCAGGTGAAGAGAGTGTTCTGGACCTTGTTCATCGCGATGGCGGGGTTGGTCCTGGCCCGGGTGGTGGACCCGGTGACGGCGCAGCAGGTGGTTAGGATGATTACGGGGATGGGGGGGTAAGGGGGATGAGATGATCTCCCCCCTCACCTATCCTCCGTCGGAGACCTCTGGAATAAGGGGTCAGGACCCTGAGTACAAGTCACCGGGAAACCCCGAAAAAACCTTCTTTTCAGTTCCTGTGGAAAATACGCTTTTAAATCGCTCTGTTTGCCAAAATAATGGAGATATGCCCCTCTCCCAAAGCCCGCCAAAGGCCCTAGAATCGAGACTTTTTTCGCCACCTATTTTAGCCCATCCGGACCCAGAAAACCCGTCAGAGATGCCCCGATGAGGGTCGTTTTCTCCGACGGCATTATTATAAAAATAAAGAAATGGATTGTGATCCGGAAAACTAGGTTTTTGGAGGGTGTCAGTCGAGATAACCACGTAATTTTTTGATGAGAGCAAGCTGATTATTCGCTTCGATCTTCTTCTCTTTCTCAATGCATCCCATGATCTCTGTGATAGATTTCGCCAGCTCGTAGACTTTCATCGGCCGGCCCTTGCTCTCGGAGGGGCTTTCACAACTTTTGATCCAGTCCTGGCTCATCAGGTACTTCATTGCGATGCTGACTTCGGGTTGGCGCATGTCGGTCCCACGCTCGATTGCCCGTGATGTTGCTTCCGGTGTGTTTGCAAGGAACACCAGTACCTTTGCAACATTTTTCTTTGTTCCAATCTCGATTAACAGATTGGCGAACTCTTCCTCCTTATCCGTAAAGTATTCAACTGTTTCCTGTCTCATTGAACCACCAGATTATTCCGTATTGTTTCAATATCGTCTTGATTATCTCGTTAAATGCATTCTGGTCAACTTTTTTAAAAATTGATAAAAAGAATCTCAACCGATTTTACAAAAGGAGCCGGTCGCGGAGCGAGGGCGAGCACGGCGAAGCTGTGCGACGCGGGCGGCGATCTGCACAAAGCCGGCTATGAAAATGTTTTTCGGCTCCTTAACATCAGCAAGTCTGCCGAACGGGATCAATAACCCCGTGAGAACGAGAAGGTAAGATATGAGAACCCATGAAGCCGGACTCGTACCGACATCATAGAAACGGGAGATTGCAGTCAGTGAGATAACGACGATGCTGGAATCAACTGCTCCAACAAACGACCCGAGCACAACCACTGCTATAATAAGACGCTGTGCGGCTGATTCCGGAAGACAGGTCACGAATGATCACTATGTTTATTGACAGGATTCGTATGTATGAGAAGCGATATGTGCAAAAATATTTTCACTCAACGACGGGATTATCAGATTTTGAAGAACTATTTCAAACCATAGGAACGGCAACAGTAATGTTTGAGAGAACCGGTTCTCCTTTACGTTCCTTGCGAAAAAACTGAGGTGAACGTTTTATGGTTGTTAAAGTAGGCGTAGCCAAATTAGGCAATATTGCAAGTGGTGTGATGGCAGAGCTGCTTCTTGATGAGAGGGCAGACCGTGAGGATATGCAGACATTCATGGCTACGAGCGGGACCAAGCTCCAGACGGGAGATATCGACTATGTCGTATCCAACATGAAGGCATGGAAGCCGGACTTCTGTATCGTGGTCTCCCCAAACGGTCTCCTTCCCGGTCCGACCGCAGCCCGCGAACAGCTTGACGCTGCCGGCATCCCGTGTATCATCGTCACTGACGATGTGACCACCAAGAAAGGATGGGAGGAGGTAAAAAACGGCAGGTTCGGGTACATCATTATGAAGGCAGACTCCATGATGGGTTCACGCCGTGAGCTCATTGATCCCATCGAGATGGCGGACTTCAATGGCAACCAGATCCGTGTCCTTGCCCTTACCGGTGCATTCCGGAAGCTCCAGCTCGCTCTTGACAAGGTCATCGATCAGGTCAAGGCAGGCAGGATGGGTGCGGAACTTGAACTCCCCAGGATCGTCATGACTTCAGACAAAGCAGTTGATGGTGAATTCACCAACCCTTATGCTCTGGCAAAGGCACGTGCCGCATATGAGATTGCATACGCTGTTGCCATGGTCAATGTCAGGGGCTGCTTCATGACCAAAGAATGGGAAAAGTACATTCCGATGGTCTGTAGTGGCCACGAAATGATGCGGGCAGCTGCAAAACTCTGCGACGAGGCCCGCGAGATGGAGAAGGCCGGCGACGGCATCATCCGCAAGCCTCACAAGAAAGATGGCGTCATCGTTTCCAAAGTGAAACTGATGAGCAAGCCGGAATAGAGATCTTCTTCTTCTTTTTTGGTTTTGTCAGGTTTGCGGAAAGTGAGAGCCATTTTCCAACGGAGTAGTTCTTATGACTCCAGAAGACCAGGCAAAGCCTGCCCGGATCCTGTTGCCTTGTGATCTCTGCAGAACCGGCATGGTCCGCTCTCGTTCTCCCGGAATAACTGCAGCAATTCTTTCACTCATCGCCGGCGTTATCTTTGCGTCTCCCATTATTTTATGAGGCTAAAAATGAACTCCGGGCAATTGTTCAGGTCCGGGAGATGATCTATTCCGGGCCCTTTGCGGGCTCCGTTTGCCCATTTTGTGATCCATTTTGCGGCTCCAGGGGAAACGACGCCAACGCCCACAAAAAATATCAATTTAATCGATTATTTTTCGAAAATACGCGTTTAAAACAGAATTCGACCGGCCAATTTAGCGGGCTCCGGTTGGTGGCGTTTTCTGCCACCCCATTTCAGGTCATAGGGGGTGAGAAAGACGATGGAAAAGGCCACTGTTGCCAGGAGATGAAGTCACGTCGGAGAAATCCGGTTTTGAAACGTCAATAATCAGCTGGACTTGGGTGGACGGGCGGGGCGTGGGGAGGGAATTTAGACGGAGCCGGGTGGACCCGTGTGAATGATTGACACGATAACAGCAAATATTTTTTCACTCATCACCGTGCTTATCAGATTCACCGGGAATATGATCAATATCCGATCCCTTATCCCCGTTTGCCGGAGCGGGTGAAACACAAAAGGAATTATATGAAAATTCACTCGTTCCCAGCAATTATCTTCAGTTGCCTTCTGGTCACCAGTCTGATGATACCTGCAGGTGCATTTCCCGATACATTAGGCTCCCGGAACAGAAGTCTGGGTTCGGCGAATCCGGCGCTCTGGAGTGATGATGATGGGGAATGGTTCACGATCTGGCACGATGAAAACAAAAAACTGCAGTGCACCGGATTGGATAATAAAGGCCAGTGCGATATTCCACGGGAACTTGTAGATATCAAAACCGGTCTTTTTGATGTCCACAACGTTGCCATAGGATCGGACTTCGTTGTTGCCCTCCTCGAAAATGGTTCAGTGGTTGTATGGGGAAGTAATGATCATGGGCAACGTAATGTTCCGCCCAATCTGACAAATGTTATTCAGCTTACTGTTACTACTACTGGCTCGGTAGCAGCACTCATGGATAATGGTACGGTTATCTCCTGGGGATATAACAACCAGAAGCAGACGGAGGTCCCGTCAATCCTTGCGAATAACGTCACCTATGTAGTTGGCGCATATTCTCATTTTGTGGCCCTTACGCGGGAGAAAACTATTGTGGCATGGGGGGACAATAGCCTTGGCCAGTGTGACGTCCCAGCGGGAATGGAAAATATTATTGATGTAGCCGTCGGGAGATATCACACCCTGGCCCTGGCAGAAAACGGAACCGTTTTTGCATGGGGCTATAACTGGTGGGGACCGTGTAATATTTCCCCGAATATTGGGAAGGTACGGGAGATATCTTCCGGACAGGATTCCAGCCTCCTCTACCTTGAGAATGGAACTGTTCTGGTAACCGGATCAACATTTACTTCGGCCGGCGAACCCGGGCCGGGATTATACCCGTCAATCGCTGAAACAAATTTTAATACCGAAGATACCATGGTTCGCGATAATATTGCAATTACCGACCGTGGTGACGTACTCATCGTGGCATTGCCAGAACCTCGATGCCCTGACTCCGAAAAATTCCGATAATAACCTCCGTGTACCCAGCCGGGGAATTTTTAATCTTAAAAGGGTGTGCGATAAAGATCTTCTGGATCAACGGAACCGGTCATTAATTTACGCAAATATCTATGCCAATCCGGGAATTCATTTCAATGACCTGTGCAGGGCCCTGGAAATCAACCGTGGAACCATGTTTTATCACCTTGCGGTCCTGCTCTCCTCCGGAAAAATTGCCGGGATGGATTATGCCGGAAAAACGGTGTATTTCACCAATAAAAGTTGTTTCGGAGACACAGAGCGTAAATTACTCCTTCATCTGAAAAACCCGGCCCGAATGAGTCTGTTGCAGAACCTTCATACCCATGGACCCCTCCGACGTGGAGACCTTATCGATAAAACCCGGTTATCCACAGCAGCAACAGCATGGCACCTGAAATTTCTCTCTGATGAAGGGATTGTCCAGATCAAAAAAGCCGGGCGGGAGGCGTATTATTCCATTCATCCGGAGATGGCCCCTTGCTTGTCCGGCCTGATGGCAGCAGGACATAAAGGGGGAATTACTGTAACGGGGGAATGCATAGCGGAAGTATGACGATCATCACCGATTATGATAATTGATTTCCGACAAAACAGATCAAAATCATCTGGATCTATCACAGATTTTTTTATCGTGCAGGGTTGCTTTTAGTATCATCAAGCGGTCTTCAGACAGGACTTAAAACACATCAAGAAAGAATAATGCAGTAAATCGCCAATTGTGTCCATACCCATTAGCCCAGGGTTCAGAAATTCCTCGATAATTGCAAATCATGAGCATCATTATCCTGGTTTTTCACAAGAGAATTGCAATTGGCTGAAATAGATTTTAAAAACATGTCTGTTACTATCACAGATTTGTTTTAACCATCTTAGTTCTACAAATCCATTATGTGGTCCTGTAATTTTGCGACAGGTGCGAGGCTATGATGCCCCAATCCTGTTTTATAAGAGAAAATCCGAACGGTTTGTCCGGTGAGAATCCGGCAGTTTCCCCTTTTTTTCTATTTCTTATATCCGTTGCAGTGACCCTGATGCTCGTTACCATCCCAGCCATGGCAACGGATACGGTTAACAATGATGCGATGGCGGCTGAGGCGACCAGCCCCCTTAATGAACCTGCGAATGGGACGGACACGGTGAGCCCGTCGGTCGCCATGAAGATTTTCGATAAATCATACCAGTATCAACAGGCAATGTCATTATACCAGTTTGATAAAGCCACTCCCGGGGTCCAGGATCCCGATCTGGCCGGGGATAACCCGACGATCCTGGGTGTATCAGAGAACCCCGCCAGCCAGGATTCAGGACCGGTCCCCTCCGCGGGGCCTGCACCGATTGCCGGGTTCACCGGCACACCTCGTTCGGGTGTCATTCCATTGACGGTGACATTCTCCGATACATCGACCGGCAACCCAACCAGCAGGGCATGGTTCTTTGGTGACGAATCCTATTCACAACCGTGGATAAAGCAGACAAACAATGCCGGATTCTGGAGCCGCTCGGCCCATACAAGTGTTGTCATGCCGGATGGGAGCATCGTAATGATAGGGGGGTGGAGTCAAGGCTCCCCAGGAAACCCGATTAAGAACGACGTTTGGCGTTCAACAGATAATGGGAAAACATGGAACCGGCAGGCTGCTTCAGCCCCATGGTTACCTAGGTTTTTGCATACGAGTGTCGTGATGCCTGATGGAAGTATCGTACTCATGGGTGGATCGGGAGATTCCTCTGCGTATAACGACGTGTGGTTGTCGAAGGATTATGGGAAATCGTGGATTCAACAGACTGCGGCAGCACCATGGTCAACCCGGGCAGCACCTGCCAGCGTTGTCATGCCCGATGGCAGCATTGTTCTGATGGGCGGGAATGGCCCCAACAATCAGTATATGAACAATGTATGGAGTTCGCAGGATTCTGGGAAAACATGGGTTCAGCAGACAACATCAGCCGCCTGGCAGGGTCGTATCGGCCTCACCAGCGTCGCGATGCCGGATGGCAGTATCGTGCTGGTAGGAGGCCGTATTGCCTCCGAGAGAGGGGGAGACCGTATTCTTAATTATATCGATGTCGACGATGCATGGCGTGTGTCCTTTGCCGGCTCAACAGAAAAGAACCCGACGCACACCTACACAAAACCCCAGACCTTCCGTGTATCTTTCATTACAGCCAATAACAATGGGAAGAGCACGACCTCCAGTAAAGATTTTATTACAACTATGGTCTGGAAGAAGATCTTTGGGGGATCAGGTAATGATTTTGGAAAGGTGAGCATTCCGACACGCGATGGAGGTCTACTCATTGTTGGTGAAACAAAATCCAGCGATGGGGATATCCCGCAACGAAAGTTTCCTGGAGGGCAGGAGATTGTTGTTGCTAAGTACGGACTTAACAGTAATTCCCTTGAGGGAACGTTTGAATGGAGCAAAACCTATGGGGGATCCAAGACCGATGAAGCAAATTACGTACTTGAACTGGATGACGGATATCTTGTCATCGGCACCACATATTCAAACGACGGGGATGTTTCTGGCAATCATGGTGGAGAAAGCGGAACCGCCGATGTATGGATCTTCAAAATTGATCTCAAGGGAAATCTGATCTGGCAAAAATGTTATGGGGGATCGGAAACGGATAAGGGCATGGCTGCTGCAATAGAATCAGACTCTTCTGGTAAAGATAAGTATTATGTTGTCACCGGATGGACCGAATCTAACGATGGTGATGTGTCAGGCAGGCATAATCCGGGCGATAGCTACTCAGATGCATGGACTTTTGCTATCAATGCTTCTGGAGATCATGATATCGTATGGCAACGCTGTTATGGAGGAAGCAGTGAGGACAGATCTTTGTATATCGAGGAATCTCGGGATGGAAAAAATTGGATCATCGCCGGATATACAACATCCAATGATGGAGATCTCCAAGGTAAACGAAAGACTCATGATGAGGACGCGTGGATTTTCAGTATTCCCCGTGATGATTCTACTCACCAGATAGATCCGATATTCAATCGTATTTTCGGAGGGAGTGGGGATGATGCAGTACGAGCTATTCAGTTAGCAACGGCCGAGGAGGGAGGATATATCGCGACGGGTTATACTTCATCGAATGATGGGGATGTTAAACAACATTATGGGCCCGCGGGCTCCAAGGATCTTTGGGTATTGAAAAGTGCTGATGACGGGCTATTGGAATGGGAGAAGAGTTTTGGAGGAAGCAAGGATGATGATGGAGAGGCAATAAGAGTCTGGCCCTCACGGTCTGCATATTACATCCTTGGATCAACAGAATCAAATGATTTTGATGTCGAGGGAATCAATCATGGCGGAAATTCCGGAACAACAGACATTTTTTTACTGAAATTGGATTATTCCGGAAATCTTCTTAGTTCTCATTGCTATGGAGGTAGTTCTGACGATAATGGGGTCAGGTTCGGTGACAGATCTTCTGATAATCACGCCTACATTACCGGAGATTCTTCTTCAAACGATGGCGATCTAGAAAATATGAATCACGGAGGTTATGATATTGTCGTGTTTCAGCTAGCGTAAGGAGTACTGTAATGGAAAATGCGATTGTATCAGATGGAGGTTGGATGAACTATGGATCAGATTCAAAACACTGAACAAAAAACAAAAGATTATAACAAAATGACAGGATGTCTGCTTATTATAGCCGGTCTGCTTGGTGCAGGCATAATGATACCCGTTATCACCGCATTGTCAATTAATTCTACACTTATTAGTGATATGATGTTATGTGGGCTTGCTGTTGCTTGTTTCACGGGATTTGTTTTTACAGCAATTAATAAGGCCCCTGCACGATACTATGGATTCCTGATTATAGGGCTCATCACAATACTTCCTTTTATCGGGATTATTTTCGATTACCCGGGTGCTCCCCCGATACTATCTCGTTGGGTTATATCATTAGTAGTGATTATTGCGGTGCTCATCACATTCCTTGCCAACATGCTGGTTTTCTCATATTTTAATCGTCTGATTCATTATAAAAAACCGTATCTTATTGCAATGGTCAGCTCATTCATCCTTGCAGCTCTGATGAATTCTGGAATTTATAAAGCACTCATCGGGGGGACATTTGTTACAAGTTATGATGTTTGGCTACGTTGGCTCTACTTTACCGGAAGCGTGTTGGTCTTAGTTATGATAATCATGAGTATACTGACGGGAATAGTGATGATCCATATGACGCTATCAGAATCTCTGGAATCTACAGGGGTATCTGAATGAAAACACTTACGTGCACCTTATCGGTGGGTCTGATTCTCATAACCGCGGTACTAATCATATTCGTACCGGTCTCCGCGATAATTCAACAAGATCAATGCGAATTGAATACATCTCTCCCGACGTTTATCAGACCCGACCATGCTGCAGTATTCATTGATGATTCGACAGCTCTTATCATTGGAAATCTATCTGCACCGATTACGCATGCAGATATGGATGCAATTGAAAAATATATTCAAAGTAAGCATATTTGCGAGAATGGACCAACCAATGGTGCCCTGATGTACAATTTACGCCCAGAAGTAACCCGACGGTTCTGGGATGATTCTGACAATACCGTTATTGACGGAGTAATTGCTGCCTATGGATATACCATACGGAACAGAACAATCTATCAGTATTCCGCAGTGATACCATCAACCCGCCAATCTGACATTCAAAATAAAAACTATAATGAAGCCATCTATAAAGCAAAAAGCTGGTTCTATAGTCTGCCTGAGAACACAAAACCAATCCCGGTTACTGATTCAGACAATGCCATATACTCTTTCGAAGGTGTTGGTGATAACGAGGATCAACCATATGGAGCCATTCATGATAAGATTGAATTAGAGAGATCTGAGTACTACAACAACGATAAACAGATGGTTGTAGGTATACGTGTGCATAATAAAGTCGAACCTGGGAGTCACGCATGGGCTTCGGGTTGGGATCTAGACAAATATTCGATCAAGCATGATTATTCTTCGACCACAGTATCAAACCACGGCCTTTATGGTTATTCCCCCACGGATAATAAAAAACCTTCATCAACGGTTTCTGTCAGTATCGGGTTTCCAAAGTCTGCATCTATTGGATGGTCATACTCACTACTGGATGTCGACCAGACTAATGACAGTAGTACGACTAATAAATATGCCAGGTGGATATTTGTTGTAAATAGCGGTAAAAACTTAGAACACGCTGCTGAACCGGGCAGTGTAACATTTTTTGACGTCCCAGCGAAAGGTGATTATATCATTGGCTCTATGACTGACGATGCTACATTTACCACGTGGACAAGAGCGCATTCTACACAAGCTAGTTACGATTTGGGAATTACGGTTCAATAATTAATAACTTTTTAATTCTTTTACCTCAGCAGCTATCATCGGTTGTCAAGATGTGGTACAAGGAGAAATCCCACGCTTATATCATATGATACACGTATTCGAATGACGGGGATGTGAACGGCATGAATCATGGCGGTTCGGATATCGCCTTATTTCAACTGTCGTGATTTTTTCCCGGTACGGGAAAGGGGGATAATGAACATGAAATAATTCGTCAGAACTGAATCCTGCCTGTATTGCAGACAGGAGTAAAAAACTAAAAAAAATTCCGAGATTTAGATAACGTGGGGGTTAGATGAATTATGGACCAGATTCAAAGAGCAGAACAGAAAACAAATGATTTGAAATTAATTGCCGGGTGTTTGCTGGTTATTACCGGTCTCCTTGGCGCATGTGTGATGATTCCGGTACTCTTGCTGCTAATAGAGCATTCTTCCACTGTAATCAGATGATAAGCGGGATCGTTGTTGCCTGTATCACGGGGCTCTTGTTTATATTTTTAAATAAAATTTCATTCAAGAATTATGCGTTCCTGATTACAATCTTTATTGTCCTAATCGCACTCATCGGCATTATCGTGTTCTCATTAAACCAATTTAAAAACGATTTCATTCCGATGGTATTCACACTCATTGCAGTTGCCATACTGATTCTTGTAAATATGATGGTTTTCGTGTATCTCAATAATCCAATCGTTTATGAAAAACCCCGTTTCATTGTGGGGGTAAGCTCCTTTTTCCTCGCAGCTCTGATGAATTTCCAGATCTTTGCGGCAATGCAGTGATCTTTGCCGGAATAATCATGGGAACACTGACAGGAATATTACTGATCCATTCAACACCACAGTTTGTATTGAATGGGACGGATGGTGCCAGATGAAACCGGTTTTCGGATATGGTGACAACGCAGCAGGAGGTCCGGGGTTCAAGGTTATCTCTTCCCCCTGTTTATCCTTCATCGGAGACACCTGGAATAAGGGGTCAGGATATGAGGGCAAATAAGCCCTATACGAGTTCCTTTTCCCTCTTTGATACTCCTGTCAATACCGGAAAACCCCGGTAATTCCCTCTTTTCGGTTCCTGTGGAGTAAATCGTCCTGTTTGCCAAAATGAGGACGGAATCAATCTCTCTCAAGGCTCACCAAAGCCCATTTAATCAAGGCATTTTTCTCCACATATTTTACCCAATCTGAACCCCGGAAACCCTGCCGGAATGCGAATGGGGGGGCTCTTTTTTCCGATGTGCCGATTTTTTTTGTAGCGGATACTTTGAAAAACCGTGTTTATCACTGAAATTTCAAAAAAAGCGGAGTATGATACCTCCCGGGTAATGCCGGGCTTCATTTTCACCCAGACGTGACTAAAGGAGCCCGAACAAAAAATTTATTTCTTCGAGTTTTTCTTAATTTTCGCTGACGCTAGCTTCTCAATGGGAGCGGCATCCACACCTGGGGCCAGGGAAAGTTTGTGATTCTCAACAGCACTGTCAACAAACCCTTTGCCCGTAGGCGTACGGATGATGAGGGTGGTAGTACCGGCCGGGCTCCCGATCGCACCGGCTGATATATCGGATAGCACCGCGGTGAGATCCGTGCAGTAATGGCAGCCTTTGCGGATGCAGGTCTCAAGTTCCGCGAGCGGCACAATCGTTGTAGTGCCATCATGTTTGAGCACTTCGAGCTTTCCCTTTACATCCAGTTTTTTGATCTCGTGAGGTTCTAACTTGTAGTCCGTGCGGAGTTTTCCCTGGATGAGAGCAGTGTAATCAAAGGTCTCGGTGCAGAATAAGCCAATGACCAACCGGATGGCCTGCCCATAAGGCTTGAGCAGATCATTGTCGCTCTCCCGCATGCGTGCAACTGCCTGCACTGCACAGGGGACACCAATGACAGCGATCCGCTTGAACTTGCGCTCTACAACGGCATATTTCAACGCAGCGAGCAGGGGCACCCACCAGCTGTAGCGGCTGCCGGCCTGTTGCACGAGCACATCGGATTTCGTTATGATGACGGAGGAGGGTTTGAGCGTCCAGCGATCTTCCGTTACCGTCACGATCGCATCGATAAGACCCTGGTCCAGCGCATTGGCCAGGATTGCCGTGACTGCGCCCCCGCTCTGTTTATGCGGGACTTCAAAGGTTGATTTTGCACAGGCCAGTTCGAGATACTTTCCGAGCGTCTCTGCCGGCTGTTCGCCAACCCGGGGGCATACCGCGTAACACGCGCCGCAGCTCACACTGTCGGTTGCCTGTTTGCAGTACCCGTTGCTCTTTGGTGCAAGCACCATCTCCCCTTCATCAAAGGAGATAGCGTCGGCCGGACAGACCGCCACGCAGGCACCGCAGCCCGAACATTTGCCGGTATCCCAGACCTCGCTTTTCAAATCAAGATAATTCTTTGCTGCCATCGCCATCACTCCAGGGTATACTTGCTCGCAAACGGCCGTGCGCTGATCGCCGCGATCCGCGTATAGTCAGCGGCAAGCAGAGGAGTTGCATCGATCCCGAACGATCGTGCGAAATCCTCGATGATCAGGCGGATCATTGCTCTCTCATCCTCCGTGACCGGTGCCTGTTTCGTTCCGTTCCCGAGATACAGTTTGTCAACCGGGCCCCGGACAAAAATTTCACCGCCATGGATACCACTGCCAACACCCTGTTCCGAGATCGGTTTCGTATCCCCAAGCCCCAGCACAATGATAAGGCCCCCTGCCATGGATTCGCCGAGGAATGCCCGGGCACTGCCGCCGACTACGAGAATGGGGCGTTTCTCCCTGTACTTCTTCATGTGGATGCCGCCCCGGTATCCGATGTTATCCCGGACATATACCCTGCCGCCCCGCATGCTGTGGGCAACGGCATCGCCGGCACTGCCATGGATGATCACCTTGCCCTTGTCCATGGTGTTGCCGGGCGCATGGTCCGCATTGCCATGGACGATGATGGTCGGACCGCTCATGAACATCGCAAGGTCGCCGCCCGGTACGCCATTCACCGTTATCGTGACATCGTCGCCTCTCAGGCCATCCCCGATGAATCTCTGGCCAAGGACATTGTTGAGGGTAATCTCCTTTACCCCTTCAGCAACGGCCTTGCGGATCTGCTGATTCAGAGGCGTATAATGAATGTCTTTTGTATCAATCGTGAGCGTGCTCATCTTCAGGCCCCCACGGTCTTCACATCAAGAACATTCAGGAGACCTTCATCCAGCATGTAGCCCCGGAGCCGGTCGCGGTTGCCCCGCAGGCTCTCGATGCTGTTGATGCCGGCTGCACCCATCAGTTCTGCCAGCTCAAGGGTCCAGCCATGGATCAGGTTCTCGACCTGCACCGCGTTGGCCTCGGGATCCAGTCTCTTCGTCAGTTCGGGTTTCTGGGTGGCAATACCCCATGCACATACACCCCGGTTGCAGGTTCCGCAGACCCTGCAGCCCATGGCAACGAGCGCTGATGTCCCGATGTAGACTGCATCGGCACCGAGGCATATAATCTTTGCAACGTCGGCACTCTGCCGGATTCCGCCGCTCGCGATGATGGACACTTTGTGCCGGATCCCCTGCTGGCGCAGCTTGGCATCAACGCTGGCAATCGCCGCTTCTATGGGGATGCCGACATGGTCGCGGAAGACCACAGGTGCCGAACCGGTACCCCCACGGAAGCCGTCGATTACGACCGCGTCTGCCCCAGAACGGGCTATTCCTGCTGCAATGGCAGCGGAGTTGTGAACGGCAGCGATCTTGACAAAGACCGGTTTCTTCCATTCCGTGGCTTCCTTGAGGCCGTGGACCAGCTGCTTGAGATCCTCGATGCTGTAGATATCGTGGTGGGGGGCCGGGCTGATCGCGTCGCTGCCCTCCGGGATCATACGGGTGCAGGCAACATCAGCGCAGACTTTCTCACCGGGGAGATGGCCGCCGATACCCGGTTTTGCGCCCTGGCCAATCTTGATCTCGATTGCAGCCCCACGTTCGAGATAGTCGATGTCGACTCCGAACCTTCCCGAGGCTACCTGGACTATCATGTTCTTTTGGTACGGGTAGAGTGACTGGTGAAGTCCGCCCTCTCCCGTGCCCATAAACGTGCCGATCCGGTGAACGGCCCGTGCCATGGCCTGCTGGGCGGGCAGGCTGATCGCCCCGTAACTCATGTGCCCAATCATGATCGGGGTCTCGATCTGGAGATTGGACGAGAGTTTTGTGAGCAACTCGGTATCCATGCCGGGACGTTCCCTGATCGACAATGATGACGGTTTCTTACCGATATAGGTGCGCAGCTCCATGGGCTCCCGTAAGGGGTCGATGCTCGGGTTCGTCACCTGGCAGGCATCGAGGACAAGACGGTCGAAGATGATTGGGTAGGGCAGGGCATTCCCCATACCACCGGAGATGATCTTGCCGGTCTTTGCCTGGTTGAAGACCGCTTCACGGATCTCGCGGGTCCAGACCGGGTGGCTCCGGTAATCGCCCGGTTTCTCTTCGATCTCGATTGCATCCCTTGGACAGAATGCGAGACACCGGTGGCAGGCCACGCAGCTTCGGGAGTTAATGCGGATAGAGTCAGCTTCCCTTCGGTACACGCCATACGAGCAGTTCTCGATGCAGCGCCCGCAGTTCATGCAGCGGTCCGGGTCGATCGTGACCCTGAATTTCAGGGGTGTGCTCCCGATGCTCATGAGTACAACCTCCCGATAACCGGTTCTCCGGCTTTGGGCATGGTGATATTTTCGACATCCGGGTCGATTCTCCGTATGGCCGATTCCTCGCTTGAGATGAAGAGGCGATCCCCGGATTCCCCACTGACAAGCGGGCGGAGCTTGATCCGGTCCGTGAAGCCGACAAGGGAATTCTCATTTGCAACGCAGATCGCAAACGGCCCGTTCATGAGCGCCGGACCGTAGGTGAGCCGGATGGCCCGGTTGAGCTCCTGCTTTTTTGGCGGCATGCGGTCGATCTCCGCCCAGAACGGGGGTGCGAGTGCCCGGACCGCCATCTCCTCGGAGAGCCCGTGCTTCCGGACGAGCAGGTCGACAAGGTAGGCAACGACTTCGGTGTCGGTATACATCGTGCATTTATACCCGTAACTCTCGATGTACTTCCGATTGGTACCATAGGATGTGATCTCGCCGTTGTGCACAACGCTCCAGTTCAGGAGATTGAAAGGATGTGCTCCTCCCCACCATCCGGAAGTATTGGTCGGGTACCGGTTGTGGGCAAGCCAGAGATATCCTTTGTAATCCTCAATCCGGTAAAAATTTGCCACATCTTCCGGCCAGCCGGCTGCTTTGAAGACACCTAAGTTTTTTCCCGAAGAGAAGATCAGCGCACCATTCTTTTCCGCGTTCACCTTCATGACCAGATGGGTAACGATGTCTTCATCGGGTGTGGTACTTTTCGGCATCAGGCTGCGATCAGGACGGAAAAAATATCTCCAGGGTGTGTGTACTTTCCGGATATTGGGCTGTTCATAGGTCTTGATCTGTTCATCATGAACAATCGTTCCCCATTTCTCGAGAAGGTTATCCAGCGGTGCTTTGTTCTCCCGGATATTATCAAAAAAAACATGGAGCGCATAATAGTCTTTATAATCCGGATATATCCCATACGCGACATAACCGGCACCCTCGCCGCTTCCCCGCTCATCCATCATGGCGAGCGAATCTCTGATCTTCCCGCCATCCATGAGCTGGCGGTTCCTGTCAATTACACCAATTATACCACACATATTATCACAGAGAACAATGATCCATTATACTAAGCATTTCTTGAAATTGAATATGAGCATTCGCTCAATAATGTAAGTAAAATAAATATAAATACCATTGGGTGGAATCTTTCTTCCATTATGTCAGCAGACGTAACGAAGATGCTCAAGAAAATTGAGGCGGATAAAGTCAAATTCATTCGCCTGCAGTTCACGGATATCCAGGGGATGCCAAAAAATGTTGCTATCCCCTCCATCCAGGCTGAGAAAGCCCTGACGGAAGGAATCTGGTTTGATGGATCCTCTGTAGAAGGATTTGCACGAATCGAAGAATCCGACATGATCTTAAAGCCCGATATGGCAACCTACGCAGTCCTTCCGTGGAGACCCCAGGAAGGCAAGGTCGCACGCTTTATCTGTGACGTCCAGACGTACGGCAACAAGCCCTTTGAAGGCGACCCCCGTTATGTCCTTCGTAAAACACTGGCTGAAGCAGCAAAGATGGGATATACCTTCAATACCGGACCTGAACTTGAATTTTTCCTGTTCAAGATGTACGACGGAGTGCCCACCACAGAGTTTGAAGACCATGGAGCATATTTCGATCTTGCACCGACTGACTCAGCAGAAGACGTCCGGCGCGATGTTGTCCTCGCCCTGAGCGACATGGGATTCGAAATTGAAGCATCCCACCACGAAGTCGCTGACAGCCAGCATGAGATTGACTTTAAGTATGGTGCTGCGCTTACCACAGCAGACCGCGTTATTACCTTCAAGTTTGCTACCAAGTCGATTGCTCTCCAGTACGGTCTCCACGCATCCTTCATGGCAAAACCGATTGCCGGCATCAACGGAAGCGGTATGCACACCCACGGATCGTTGTCCAAGAACGGCAAGAATGCATTCTACGATGCAAACGCCGAACTGCAACTTTCCGACACCGCGATGTATTATATTGGCGGTATCCTGAAACATGCAAAGGCAATCACCCGGGTAGCCAACCCAACGATCAACTCCTACAAGCGCCTTGTACCCGGTTATGAAGCACCCTGCTACTTATCGTGGAGTGCAGCAAACCGCTCAGCCCTTGTGCGGGTTCCGGCAGCCCGTGGCAACAGCACACGTGCAGAGTTCCGTAGCCCCGATCCGATGTGCAACCCGTACCTCACCTTTGCCTGCATGCTTGCAGCAGGTCTTGACGGAATCAAGAACAAGATCATGCCCCCGGAATCGACAAACACCAACATCTATCACCTCAATGCAAAAGACCGCAAGAGACTTCACATCGAAATGCTGCCAGCAAGTCTTGCTGAAGCAAATGCAGCAATGCTCAAAGATGAAGTCATTTGTAAAACCCTTGGCGACCACGTGGTGGAAAATCTTACCCGTATCGCAGAGATGGAAACTGACGCCTTCCGCCTTGCAGTTCACCCATGGGAACTGGAAAGGTACCTGGCAACCTACTAATTTTTTTTGGTTTCAAACATTAAATTTAAATATGTAGGAATGCAATTTCCTTCTAACAATTGTACAAAACTAACAACCTAGTAAACGAACAGGATTGATAAACAGCGAATTTTCCTGTGACCAATCCCCGAACTTAAGATCCGACTTTGGAATCTGAAAGAAATTGCACTTACAATCCAAGCATCTTCAGGAAATGAGTTAAGAACCAGAACAAACAATGCAGAATATAATTAAGGTGAAATGAATGGCAATTGATACTGGAGCAACTGCATGGATCCTCGCTTCAACGGCGCTCGTTATGCTTATGACGCCTGCAGTGGGATTCTTCTATGGTGGGCTCGTTCGCAGGAAAAATCTGATCTCCATGATCACCCTGTCGTTCGTCGCCTTTGCACTCGTGAGTATCCAGTGGGTCCTGATAGGTTTCTCACTGGCATTTGGAAATGATTCGACCAATTCCCTTAATGGGTTTATCGGTAATCTGCAGTACCTCGGGCTTAATAATGTGGGCATGGATCCCCTCCCGTACAGCACGGCCATACCCGGACTACTATTCATGGTTTTCCAGTTGGTCTTTGCCACCGTAACGATGGCAATCGTTACTTCCGGCATAGCAGAGCGGGTAAAATTTAGTGCATATCTTGTATTTGCACTCCTCTGGACAACAATCGTGTACGATCCAATGGCTCACTGGGTATGGGGCGGGGGTTGGGCTCAAACATTCGAGGCAATTGACTTTGCCGGGGGAACGGTCGTTCACATCAGTTCCGGGTTTGCCGCTCTGGCACTTGCTTTGGTCATAGGAAAACGCGTTGGCTTTGGCAAATATTCCATGGAACCAAACAATATCCCGCTGACAATCCTTGGTGCAGCCCTCCTCTGGTTTGGCTGGTTCGGATTTAACGCGGGTAGTGCCCTCGGTGCAAATGGGCTTGCAGCCCAGGCATTTGTAACCACGAACACTGCTGCAGCGGCGGGTGCAATGGCCTGGCTCCTGGTCAGCTGGATCCACGGAAAACCCAGTTCACTCGGGTTTGTCAGTGGAGCAGTGGCCGGGCTGGTGGCAATTACACCGGCTGCCGGGTATGTGACCCCCATGGCAGCAATTATCATCGGAGCAATAGGTGGAATAATCTGTTATGGAATGTTACTCTTCCGCATCAGGAAAGGTCTGGATGAGAGCCTCGATGCCTGGGCTATCCATGGAATGGGGGGCCTCTGGGGAGCGCTCGCGACTGGGATCTTTGCGGTTGCGGCAGTCAACGGGGCCTCGGGTTGGCTTGAAGGGAATTTTAACCAGTTTGTGTACAATGCAACTGGCGCATTCGCGGCAGTTATCTACGCATTCGTGGTCACCTATATCCTTGCGGTAATCATCGACAAAACCATCGGATTGCGTGTGACTGAGGAAGAAGAATATGTCGGCCTTGATATCTCCCAGCATGGAGAAAGGTGTTGAAAGGAGGTTGTAACATGAAAATGGTAAAAGCAATCATTAAACCGGAACGATTCGAATTCGTGAAAAAAGCACTTGAAGAGAAAGGATTCAACGGAATGACCATCACTGATGTAAAAGGGAGAGGTGAACAAAAAGGAATCACCCTTGAATACCGGGGTGGACAGATGATCGTTGACCTCCTGCCTAAGATTCAGATTGAGTTAGTGGTCCGGGATACTGATGTCGATAATCTTATCACCGCCATTACCGATTCCGCCCAGACGGGAAAGATTGGCGATGGCAGGATTTTTGTCCTACCTGTTGAAAAATCAATCAGGATTCGAACCGGAGAGACGGAATCATAAAAAAATTCAAAAAATAAAACCACATTTTTCCAATTTTCCATTCAAGAAAAGCTAACATCAATAATATAATCCCAGTTGATAGATTTTGTTGAAAACCAAGTAATCTGCAAAGACCTGTTCTTTCCGTATAGTCAAATCTCCATTGGGAAGAGTTCAAAGCAGATTGTTATTTAGTATAATGACGAAGATTTAATACTGCAATTATGATCCCGTGGCTCAATTCCAATTTTAAAAATTTTAAACCCAATGCCAAAATCGCCCTCAATGCCACGCGGCATATGAATAAAGTCGAACGAAAGAAATTATTTTCTCCAGACATCGAACCAATGCGAACAGCAGAAGGGCGCTGGTTCGAAGCAATTGTATATGAGATGTTTTTAGAAATCTCAAAAAACTCCCACCGGATAAAATATCTTGCCATGAAGGGTGCTGATGCCCCCCAGCAGCGCGAGAGGGTCCAGTTAGATCAAAATGGTATTTTTTATTCAAAATATGGAGATATCACAGTAAGAGGAAATGGCCAGGATCTTGCGGAATTCGATCTGCTTCTGGTCGATTCCGACAATCATATTGCTTTTGCAGAAGTGGTAACATCTCCTGCTGATTTGAAAGAATTTGAACAGGAGATTGAATTTAAGAAAAAACTCCTGGGCTATCTCTATAATCAGAAGACCACACCATTTTTACTCATCTCTTCATTTGATCTCTCCAACTACTCTGTTGTCAAACGGCTTGCAAAGGACAAAACGAATGCAATCATCAACACAAGTTCATGCGAGCAGATCAAATCGCTGGTGAAACATTATCGTCCCCGCATTCTCTACAATAACCCTGACAACCATCCAAAGTTAATCCGGGCTACTGACATCCCGACAAAAAACCCGTTTGATTATAAACGATATCACGACGAAGTGCGCAACCAGTTTTTTTCGGAGATTTCTAAAACGAGCGGAAAGAAAAACATGGAGTTGACGAGCCAGACCGGACAGATCGTTAAAAAAGTCCTTTATGGCGGATTATTTCCCCCGGCAATAAAAGTTCTCTGTGATTCGTACGGACTTTCGGTAAAAGGAAAGAAGATAGAGTATGCGGATTTTTCAAAATACTATTCAAAGGCGATCATAGCTACAGATCTTCCCGGATTTGAGCTGATCATCTACCTGCGATCAAAACAGAAGAAAGAATACCACAAAATGGTGCAGGTAAAAGACGGGCATTTTAAATTTGAACGCCCGACACCCCCTAAAGTGGGCTTTTTCCTCTGGTTGGAAGCAATTCAACCGTCTCTCGGCACAAGAATTACCCTTCAGGTACTTGACACGTTTTCAATAAAAGAGTAATTTAAACGATAAATACCGATGAATAGCCTTTTAAGGTTAAAAACCAGCACGCACGAAATAAAGTGATTTTTGTCTATCAGATTTGTACCGTTTTTATTTTTTTGCAGTGACGATAGATTTATAAAAAAAAAATACCGGGGTAATTCCCGGAGCAGAGGTAACAGATTATCAGCGTTTTAGTCGAGAAGCTGACCCATCGCCTCGTCATATCGCGCGGACATGACGTACTCAATACCTGATACGCCAGCTGCTTCCTCGGTCAAAGCCATCAGGTCATCGCGGGTGATGGTCAAGAGGTTGAAGTTCCTGCTCCCGGCCATGAGCTGCTGGAGCCCGGTGCGGAATTTCGAGGAATAGGTGTAGAGACCGACTGCACCCATGGGGATCTCCTTCATCCGGGAACCATATTTCTCTTTGAGCTCTTCATAACAGACGAAGATCTCCTGAGCCGTGTTACCGTACTTGGATACAGATTTGGGCAGGTCGCCTTCCTTAAGCCACTTCTCGATGTTCTTGCCAACCATCCCGGGAATCATAAGGCCGCGGCCCATGCAGACTGCCTTGAAGTAGGGGCTACCCATCGCAAGCGCCTTGAAGACACTGGGCTCATCCGAAAACCCACCTGCCATGGCAAGGTCAGGTACACGATAGCCTTTCTTCTCAAGTTTTTGTGCAAACTCGTAGGTAAGCGCCTGGAGGTAGAAAGTCGGAATACCCCATTCATTCATCATTGGCCACGGGCTCATACCGGTTCCGCCAGGTGCTCCATCTATCGTCAGGAGATCGATCTTGGCCTCTGAACTGTACCGGAGGGCCATTGCAAGTTCGACCATGGAATATGCACCGGTTTTTAAGGTAACTCTCTTAAATCCGATATCACGGAGACGGTCAACCTCTTCGAGGAATCCTTCCTTGGTAACAAAACCAAGGCGGGAGTGACGCTCGAACTCCTTTATGGCGCCAGCCTTGAAAGCTGCCTGGTTCTCCTTGAGAGTCGGATCCGGCAGGACAATATAGCCTCGCTTCTTCAGTTCGATAGCGCGCTCAAGGGTCTTGACCTTAATCTCGCCACCGATACACTTTGCACCCTGGCCCCATTTGAGTTCGATTGTGTTAAGATTGTGCTTGCTTGCTACGTACTCTGCGACACCAAGGCGGGTGTCTTCGACATTCATCTGGACGAGGATTTCTCCATAACCCTCGTGAAATTTCCTGTACACATTGATACGACGATCCATCTCGGGGGATTCGATAACTTTACCCTTATTGTCGCGCTTCAGGCCCGGGTCTATCCCGCAGACGTTTTCCCCGCAGACCAGAGTGATGCCGGAGATTGCCGCACCGACAGCGAAATGTTCCCAGTTTACGCGTGCAATTTCTGTAGAGCCCAGAGCCCCGGTAAAGATCGGAACCTTCATCTTGACTTTCTCGTCCCAACCGTACTCGGTCTCAGTATCAACGGAGTAGAAAACCGCTGAGTCCGGACCGATCTCGGTACCTTCTGGTAGACCCTTTGCCCCTTGTGCATATCCCTGGATATTGAGGTGGGAGTAATCAATCGGATAGTTCTTGTCTGCCCCGGCAGTCATTTCTCCGAACGGGCCGGGGTAAAGGACTTCCCTGCCACGGAACGTGGATAACCAGATCTCACAGCTGCCTTTGCAACCATCAATACAGCGGGTACAGATACCGGAACACGGAGCAACATCCCGTGATCGGTTCACCGTCCCCGTTGCTTCATTCGCATTTGGCTGTCTAAGATTCATAACTACACTCCATTTTTAATAACGAATTGATCCCCGGTGAAAACACGAAAGGGATGTTTGAGCGAATATTGATCTCAAACTATTTTTTCTTTGAAATCTGTTCGCTAATAAGCGCTTGCTTTCCACCCCTTAATAACAATTGCGTTTTTTTATCACGGTGGCAATACATTTCCACCCTGTTTTTACATAAAATACGATCAAAAAATTGATTTTTTATGAAAAAAAATAAAAAAATCGAAAAATCAAAAAAATAAAAAGCTCATATCTTAATCAGATCATAAGCGCGGTTGCCCATACCAACTTCTTCTGCGTACTGGCATTGACGGAATCCATCAGTCTGCGCATGGACACCTTTGAACTTGTCCTCTCCTTTGTGGTGATGGGTTGTGAGAAGTGAGTCCGTATATCCCTGCTGCTGGTTGACAAGATCAAAACTCGCGGTATCAATGGCTACGGGATCGAGCGAGGCCAGGATTCCGATATCCGGGACAATCGGTGCATCACTGAACGGGAAACAATCGCAATCGGGAGTTATGCGAATTAAAAAGTTCATATAACCTATCTTCTTCTCTTTTCCTTTCGTGGCCCCATACGCATATTCAACCATCCGTTCCATGAATTCCGGTATTTCCGTTACCCAGTCGATGTCAATGGCATGCGCCGTACAGACATGCATGCACTCAAAACAACCAATACACAGTTCTTTGTCTATGACCGAAGTGCCTTTTTCAATGCAGATTGCGGCTTTCGGGCAAACCTCAATACAGGATCCACAACCTGTGCATTTTTCAGCAATGGAAAACGGGCGGGCATTATGTTGGGCACGTTTTCCTTCCGGAGGCGCACATCCCATAGCAAGATTTTTGAGAGCACCTCCGAAACCCGATACGATATGGCCCTTAAAATGACTCAGGACAATCATACTGTCAGCTGCAGCAATATCTCCGGCTACCGATACCGTACTGAAATGTTTTTTCCCGATAGGAACATGGGTGATATTTTTACCGGACAGACCATCGGCTATAATGACAGGAGCTCCGGTCACAGCATAATCGAATCCGTGCAGAATAGCAGTGGTGATATGCTCAAACGCATTTGATCTGCTGCCCAGATAGAGGGTATTGGTATCAGTGAGAAACGGTAGTGCCCCACACTCTTTTACCTTCTCGACAACCTGGCGAATATAGACCGGACTGATAAATCTTCCCTATCTCTCCGAAATGGAGTTTAAGCGCAGTCTTATCATGGGGAGTGATGAGTTCTCCAAACCCGGCACGTTCAAAGAGCCTGCGTACTTTCACTGTTGTGCATTCCTGATCGGAACTCGCTATGAGGCTTGCAAAATATACCGGACTTTTCATGGCATTTCTCCAACGGTTTGAGAGTGACACCTGAAAAGAGAATAATCCATCGGTGAAAATCAGACAAGATTATTGAAATTCCGCGTCTTCTTCCGGGCTGTTCCGTATCGGGTGAGATCGCACGAACGATCATAATACTGACGGGAAAGTTCCCCTTTCCCTAACTCTTTCATGCAGATTCCGAGGCTGTTCCAGGATTCAGCATGATTCGGGTTGATTGCAAGGACATTGTTGTATGCCTTGACAGCAGCTTCGACTGCATTCTTCTGTCCGCGCAGGATACCGATTCTCCGGAGCATCTCGGCCCGGGTGAACAACAACTCCTCTTCAGAAGGCAACAACTCACATGCCTTATCAAAATTCCTGAGTGCCTCTTCATCCTTCCCAAGTTCTCGCAGGCACACACCCCGGTCATGCCATGCGTATGCCATGGTTGGATCCGCTTCAATCGCCCGATCAAACCAGGATATTGCCTCTGCATATTTTCCTTCACGGAAAGACAAACGAAGTCCTTCTTTATGGCTTGACTTGGCCTTTCCCAAAATTTTATCGAACATACCACTTTTTGTCGGGGTGGTGGCAAGAGACTGGGTATCACTTGCGGAGAGTGCTGCCTGTCGTAGAAGTTCCTGCCCGAGATCATCTGATATGTCTTTTATGGATCCGATTGATGCGACAAAAGCCCCTTTCGCATCATAAAGTGCCATCGCCTTCATCCATAATACCCGGTCACTTCCATCCGGATTCAGACATTTTATCCAGGCGATAATCGAGCCCTGTTCTTTGTTTATTATTGTGTACCGGTTTTTCGTGATCGTCTCATCTTTTTCAAAGATCAGTTCGGTAAGCATGAGAGTTTTAACGCCAAAAAACGGTACCGAATGACTGCCATCTTTTTTTCCGACAATATCTTTTGGGTCGATACCCGTGAGGGCAGTCATCTCTGTATTCCATGCGATTATGACACCTTCACGATTGATTGCAAAAGCAGCATCGGGAAAAAAACTGATCATATCGGCAATGATCTTTTGAGCAACGCCTAAAGATCTCCCGACAAACCGTCGTTCAACGGCCCGGTCAATCATGTGTACCAGTTCACGGAATTCCGATGAGGGAATCTCACCTTTTTTCAGGAAAAAATCCGCACCGTTATTGAGGGCCTCAATCGCTGCATTTTCGCGGCCTACGCCCGTGAACATTATGACCGGAGTTGTATCCCCTTTCGTCCGGATAATTTTTGATAACTCGATACCGTTAATTTCGGGAAGGTAATAATCGATAACCAGCGCGTCGAAGCTGGTATTCATCAATATTTGTAACGCTTCTTTTGAAGACGAAGCTGTCTGCACCTTCATGTTCCCGAATCGTTCGAGAAATGTTTTTGTTACATCGAGGAGCAACTCTTCATCATCAACAAAAAGAACTGAACGCATCGGGATATCCTTTAAAAGGAGTGATTTTGTAAAAAGAAAAAGCTTGGGATTTATTCCCGCTTACCGAGATGGTGATCCAGGTAGAAGAGATGACCGGGGACATCGCCGACGATCTTTATCTGTTCGAGTATCTCGCTCGAATTCTTCTCTTCTTCCACTTGTTCTTTTACAAACCACTGGAGCATCTCGAAGGTGGCATGGTCTTTTTCCTTGATTGCCAAATCCACAAGAGTATTTATCATAACCGTAACTTTCTGTTCATGAGCGTAAACTTCCTCAAAAACCTTGCCGGCAGAGACCCACTTTGCCTTTGGGGCCTCAATATCACCGAGAGTGACCTTGCCCCCGCGGGCAATAAGATAATCTAGGAATTTATCTCCGTGACCCTGCTCTTCCTTTGCCTGAATTCTCATCCATTTAGCAAAGCCCTTCATATTAACTGATTCGAAGTAGGCAGACATTGCAAGATACAGGTATCCGGAGTAATACTCGCGGTTCACCTGTTTATTTAATGCTTCTTCCATAACCTTTGAAATCATACAGAAAACCTCCGTTCAATCGATGTAGTTGGTTTTCCTCGGTATAATGGTTTCGTAACAGGCAATTATTCAGAAGTGCCCGTTGCGAATCACATAAAATTAAAAAAAGGAGGGGATGAAAAAATGAAAATTATCTGCCAATTTTCTTTCTCTCGGCTTCAATATCGAGAATAATTTCGAGTTCAAGAGATTTTCCATATGCTTCCTGCGCCTCATCACTCCGGTTTAATTCGTCAAGGCAGACTCCTTTGATGTACCAGGCGGTCACATCATTCCCATTCAGGGACGCGGCCCTCGTACTTGCATACAAACCATCTTCAAATTTCTCAAGATTATAATATGCCAGGCCTTTCTTTGACCACGCCGGGGCGTAATTCTGGTCAAGGGCAATTGCCTTGTCACAGTCAGCCAGGGCTTCTTGACTCTTCCCGGTATCAATCAGTACTGATGCCCGAAGATACCAGGCTTCAGGATTATTCGGATCGAGAGAGAGCGCCTTGTTGTAATAAGCCAGAGCCTCCTTGTACTTGGTCCTCTTGGCGTAGGAATGACCTTTTTTTAAGAATTCTGCTGCTTCCTTTACGGTCATGTCGTATCACCCCAAGAATCGGCGATCAGATCGCCAAAGATCCTCTTTAACGCTTTCTTCTCGTACTCTTCTTTATGCTCGTGTGCGAGGAGAAGATGTTTGGGTTCTTCCCAGACCTACCAGTCTTTCATGGTCATATAGGAAAGGAGTTGATTGGTGAGATTGAATCCAATCTTGTAGAGATCATAAAAATAATCGAGTGTGGGTTCTGCACTCCAGTTTACCTGAGACAGGGGTCTCTCAATTATCTCCAGCATATTATCCCCAAAAACCTTGGACTGGTACCATGCCGTGTGAGTCCACCTCGTAGTAAGAATCTCCTTTACTTCAAGGTGATTAAATTTTTTCATCTGGGGAATATTGAGAACAGGCATCAGTTCATCGGCCGGCAATGTTTTTGCAAGGAACATGTCACGGGAATAAAACATTGCTTTGTTCAGGACAAAATACCGGCGGGGAATAATCTCTTCCTGCTCCATCATCTCGTCCATATCATTCTTGCTCTCTTTCATCACATGATAGAGCTGCGTTTTCCGGATCTTCGGCATCCGGTGATACACACTAGCATTGATTATCGTATTCCAGGGGAGTTCGTTTACATCTTCGTTGAAATGGGAGAACAGGATGAACAACAACTGGATGAGCTTCTGGACCGGGAGTTTATCTTTTTTGTTTGCCTCATCTTTTAAGGCGTCCAGGTAGATCTGGCGTAAACCCCGGTAAACGGACTCTTCAGTATATGAGCAGACTTTATACTCGCCTTTTTTTGAGGCAGCTCCTTTGATCATCAGGTTCGTGCAGTGCTTCGCAATAATGAAATCCTTAAGAAGCCCGACGTATTGTGCGGGAAAAATAATTACGTTCCTCTCAATATCATAGGTGTAAATATCGACCAGCGTCCCACCCGGTTCTGCATCCGGCTGGCGGAGGAGCGAAATCTCAGTATCCAGAAGTTCCTCGGGGGTATTGAGAAAACGGCGTATGGGTTTTGATAAAGGCATTTCAGTTTTCATGGGCGGACACCATAATTCACGAGAGTTATCCCGAATGGTCTTTATTAGTTCACTAGGCACCGATGAGACTTAAATTATTCTTACGAAGGATAAACATCGTTCGGTAAAAAAAGTAGAAGAGAGTTGAAGGAATTATTTTTTCTTCCTCGGACGAATAAACGAATGGAACAGCCCGGTTACTGCATTGGGTTTTTTGGGGCGGAACACGCCTTCATTTGCATACCGGACACCCTCGATAGAGAAAAACGCATGAGGGTTTGTAGTCTGGAGATGTTCCGTGATATAGGAGACATCAGCACGATTCACCAGCGTGAGAATCATCTTGACATTTCCCCGTGCACCTTTCGCATCGAGACTGGTAACCCCAAAATGTTCTGATTCAAGAAATCTGGTGATCTCGTCATTGGATTCTTCGGTAGTGACAATTCGCATTATCACCATGCCGATGGATAGCCTCTCCTCGATAATGAGTCCGACATACGTTCCCATCGCAAAACCGAATGCAAATGCAAAGAAATTTGCGATATTGGAGAGATCGTTCATGACCACTTCCATGGCGAGGAGCCAGATCACTATCTCAAAAAATGCAATAATAGGAGCGAGATACTTGATTCCCCGGGAGATATAGATGACCCGGATCGTCTCCATGCTCACATAGCCGATACGGGCGACAAAGATCAGGAGCGGGAGAAGCACCATTGCATAGAGTTCAGGATTAATGATGAAAAACGACATTATTTCGCCTGTTTCCTGATTATGGTAATCGCATGTGTTTTTTTTTAGTAAAAAGACGTTATCAACTGTTTCTATATCAATATTATCCGGTTGCAGGGAATAAAATCGAAAATAAGGAGTTAATTCTGAAACGCGCAAAAATACGCGGGAGTTTTTACGCGTACTTTGCAGGTTCAGCATCGAACTTCTTCTTGCAGCCCGGGGCACAGAAATAATATTTCTTTCCCTTGTACTCACTGGTGAACTTGGCGGTCTTCTCATCAGCGGTCATTTTACAGATCGGATCGATTGCCATTTTTAAAACACCTCAGTTACCTCCCTTTCTTCGCCTCGGGTATATACTTTGTGAGCAGGAGCGAGAGCGTTACTACCGTAACCGAACTTGCCGCCATGGCAAGAGCTGCCAGCTCGGGCCGGGACGTAATACCAAACGACGGATACAATACACCGGCTGCTACCGGTATGAGCGCCATATTGTAGGCAAATGCCCAGAAGATATTGCCTTTGATCCTCCCCATCACCTTCTGGGAGAGCTGGACTGCTGCTACAGAATCGAGGAGATCATCCTTCATCAGGACAATATCCCCACTCTCAATGGCCACATCCGTTCCGCTGCCAATTGCAATACCTACGTCTGCTTGGGCAAGGGCCGGGGCATCATTGATTCCGTCCCCGACAAATGCAACAACTTCTCCCGAGGCCTGGAGTCTTTTTACTTCAACTTCTTTATCCTGCGGCAATACCTCGGCAATCACCCGGTCGATACCAATCTGGCGGGCGATCGCATCTGCAGTCCGCTGGTTGTCCCCGGTGATCATAACGATCCGGACACCCATTTTTTTGAACTCCGTTATTGCATCCCGGGTAGTTTCCTTGAGGGTATCTGCAATGGCAATTACCCCGGCCATCTGACCCCCGGCGGCAACAAGCACCGCGGTCTTACCCTCCAGTTCAAATGCGGAGATCCGTTCTTCCAGTTCTTTGGGAATTACCACTCGATTTTCCTCAAGAAACGCCCGATTGCCTACGAGCACCGTTTCTGAGAGAATGGTTGCAGCAACTCCTTTCCCCCCAAATGTGTCGAACTGCTCTGCCGGTTCAATCTTCACCAGTCGGTTTTCTGCAGATCTTACAACCGCTTCTGCCAGCGGGTGCTGAGAATTCTTCTCGACACTGGCAGTAAGGGAGAGAAGGGTCTCTTCAGAAATCCCGACGGCGATGAGATCGGTCACCTCCGGTTTTCCTTTGGTCAGGGTCCCGGTCTTATCGAAGATGACTGTCGTCACCTTCTCGGCAACTTCCAGTGCCTCCCCGTTCCGGATCAGGATACCAAGCTGAGCTCCCCGGCCAACTCCCACGGTGATCGCGGTTGGGGTTGCAAGCCCGAGTGCACAGGGGCATGCCACTACCAGAATTGAGATGAGTGCCGTAAGGGCAAAGAGGAGCGTTGAGCCCAGCAGGAAGAACCACGCCACAAAAGTGAAGGCTGCAACAATCAGCACAACCGGGATAAAGTAGGTGACCGCGACATCAGCGATCCGCTGCACCGGGGGCTTGGAACCCTGGGCATCTTCCACCATCTGGATGATCTGGGGAAGCATCGTCTCCTTGCCAACTTTTGTCGCCCGGATGGTGAGCACACTATTGGTATTGAGTGGCCCCCCTACAACACGGCTTCCCGGTGACTTCAGGGGGGGGGACGGGTTCGCCCGTGATCATCGCCTCATTGACATAACTTTCACCCGTCACTACCTCCCCATCAACGGGTACTTTGGCGCCGGGCTTTACGATGACCTGATCGCCAACAGAGACATCTTCAACCGAAACCTCTACTTCCTGCCCGTCGCGAATCAGAATGGCAGTCTTGACCCGGAGACCGGCAAGTTTCTTGATAGCTTCTGAGGTCCGGCCTTTGGCCCTCCCTTCCAAAAAGCGTCCGAGCATCAGGAAGGCAGCCAGCATGATCGCGGTATCATAGAACATGAACTCATGGGTGAACACGATGCCAAACGTGCCCAGTACACTCGAAACAAAAGCAACGCCGGTACCCATTGCGTACATGACATCCATTGAAAGCATACGATGAGAGAGCGATATCCACGCGGCCCGGAATATCGGATAGGCAACAAAGGCAAAGACCGGTGTTGAGATCACGAGCATCACGTAGCCGAGCTGCTGCATACTGAGGGGCAGTGGAATCCACATCGCAATCATGAGCGGGATACTCACGGCAAAACCAACCACGAACCGGATGAACTTGGCGTGGAGGTCCTTATCGCGGGCGATCTTCTCTGCCTCTTCGCTCACTTCTCCGGATATTCCGAGGTACTGGTATCCAGCCTCCTCAATCGCCTTCTTCATGCCGTCTATGCCTGTGAGTGAGGGATTATAGGTAACATATGCTTTTTCGGTCCCGAGATTAACCGTTGCAGAAACAATACCGGGAAGTTCCCGGAGAGCGGTCTCGATCGTTTCGACACAGGTAGCGCACATCATACCACCAACTTTTATCGTGACCTGACTGTTCACAACCTCGTACCCCGCATCTTTCACCGCTTTTTCGAGAATGGCAAGGGAGACTTTGGTTGGGTCAAACTCAACATGGGCTGTATCAGTGCCAAAATTCACCTGTGCTTTTGTTACGTCACTAAGACCAGACAACGATTCTTCAATGTTCACCGCACAGGTAGCGCAGCTCATTCCCGAAATTTTTATCTCAGCCTTCTTCGTCTCCGGTTCAGCCATGTAATATCCACTCACGATCAATTGCAGAAGCCCTGTTGCACCGGTATTCTCCCGTTGCAGCCATATATTTGTTCTGAATGTGCGCAAAAATGCGCAAAAATCAGTAAAATCCTTCTTAGTCATCCTGTGAGTATAAGGCAGAAAAAATTCATAAAAAGGAATTCACAAAACGGAGTTCAGGAAAGAGTGATCTTCGGTACCGCTTTGAGGGATTTTAGCAAGAACCATCCCACGATACCGAAGGTAAGAATTGGCGACACCCAGAAGGGGATGGGAAAGCCAAAACTGTCCAGAATCATAATGCAGCCAAGGATCAGGATGGAGTACATTGCGCCGTTCTTAAGGTAGATGTATTTCTTAATCTTGTCCACGTTGCGCACGGTCATCTCACGGACAATGAATGCTCCGAGCCCGTTTCCGATAATGATCAAAGGTACGGCCATGGTAAAGGCAAATGCGCCAACAACACCGTCAATGGAAAATGTCGCATCAATCACTTCCAGGTAAAAGATCTTACTGATATCAGACATGTTCCCATGGAGCATCTTCTTCTCAGCGGCTTCTGCATTCTGGCGAAAACCGTGAACAATAAAAAATCCGGTCGAACCAATCACCGCCCCAAACGCAATCATCGGACTTTTTTCCAGGGCAAACCAGACAATGGTAGCGAGAAGGACGGAAACAATTGCAAAGAACCAGACACCTTTTGTGGCAATGTAACGTTCCCCTCTCAGGCCGAAATGCTTCTCCTCAAGAAACAGCCAGTGGAAGAAGAGAAATATAAGAAATACCCCGCCCCCCATAAGGAGGATAGGAGCTGACTGCTCTACGGCTGCGATGACAACCGGATCGGAAGAGAAGGTAGCAGTCAATGCACCGAGCGGCCCGAGGGAAGGAGTAGACATCCAGATGATTAACCAGGGTAAAAGGCCCCGTATGGCAAAAACCGCAAAGATCAGTCCCCAGAGCAAAAACCATTTCCGGGCACGTTCACTCATCGTAGAGAGGACTTCGGCATTGATGATGGCATTATCAATGCTGGTGATCGTCTCAAACAAGCAAAGACCTGCAATGATGATGACAATAGAGAGGAGATCCATGTGCTGGTACCGTATCTGTGTTCAGATCTTTTTATTATTGTGCCGGGATCCTGCCAATTGTTAAAAAGAGGTCGGAAAATTATTTCATATCGGCAAATTTTCTGTACTCACCCAGAAGTGCCACACCATACTCGGCTGTCTTTCTGGTAGGCACGTAATTGAAGACTTTCACCCGTTTCAGGAGTTCTTCGGTAAGCACAGCATTGTTTTCCAGGTTGAGTTTTTTCACTTCGTCAAAAACAAAGTCGAGATGATCTATACCCGTCTCCTTCCCGTCAATGAGGATCCGCTTTGTCGTGATCCTATCGGGGGGAATCCCCCCGCAGATCGAGCAATAGTTCCCGTCTTTTTCCCCTTCAGACATGGCTTTTACTCCTTAATCATCGTCAGGCTCATTTTGAATTTCGTGATAGCGGACAGGGCGTGAGGTACATTTGCCGGAAAGATGATCGTTTCACCGGTATTCATAGCAAACGTCTGGCCTGCTACCCATACTTCACATTTCCCTTCAAGGATGGTAACCACCGCGTCAAAAGGGGCTGTGTGTTCCGAGAGGCCCTCATTCTCATCGAACGAAAAGATCGTTATATTCCCGGATTTCCGCGAGATGATCATGCGACTCGCCACAGCGCCATCTGCATAGCTGACCAGATCTTTAAGGAGGATTACTTTACCCTTGAGTCCTTCGCGTTTCTTATCCGGTTTATCAACATGCGTCTGAGGTTCATACTCGGCCATAAGGGAACAACTGAAAGATAATATAAGATTCAGCCATTTAAAATATCCGTTTTTTTCGTCATTCATTTCCTGTTCCGGATATCGACAATAAAGAAACCCTAAGGGTCGCTTACAAAAAATGTTCAAAGCGAACTCTTGCAATAGGAATCGCCATTTTCTTTGATTCCTAGGCAGAGTGATGAGAGAATTACCCTATAAAATTACGGAAATACGAGTAGATTTCTTCCACATTTAGTGAATGGGTATTTCTATGATTACCGGTCCTGCACGATTCCGGAAAACTGCAAGAATATCACAGACCTGGAGCCACATCGGGCACGATCAATATCTCAAATGTCCCTCACCGACCCCCCTCCGGCTCCAAGACAGTATCTGGCTTATTGATACGCATATAATTATGTCGATGAAATGTTCAAAATCTTATAAAAAATCCGGTAAAAATGGGAAGGGGTTGAGGGGGGTCAGACCACTTTTTTTATTTTTTTTGCGTAACTAAAGGAGGTTTAAGATGGTTGATTTTATGATGTAACGATAATGCATGTTCCGGTTCACGGAAATTTCGAAGTACACCGCCAGACCCCCATCATCTCCTTGTGTTGACGCAGTTTTTCGTAACAGACTGAGTCCAATGGGACGGTTCATCGGGTTCTCTGAACTAAAAGTGGTATCAACCTTTTGCATTCTTTGAAAGAGTTGGGAGTTTCCGGTATTATCGATTTCAATGATAGTAATAGACCATGATCGAACTCCCGCTAGGGTTTATCTGGATATTTTTTTTCGGAGGAGATTCCGGTACTCATCGAACAGGCCGGTTTTGTTTCAAAAATGCCGTTATAACACTTCTGCGATTGAAAAATATCAGGGTCTTAAACCGGTCGGATCCTTCGAGATACTTAGTAAGGAGGTGATGACACGGGACGGCAAGAGAACCGTTACTCGCGGATCATGGTGAGCATCATCTTGAACCGTTTTTTTGCAAATACCGCATGGGGTTTATTTGCCGGAAGAATGATCAACTCGCCTGCATGTACGGTGAAGGGTGCCCCGGCAATCTGCACGTCCGCCTCTCCTTCGGTCACCTGAAGGATCGCATCGAACGGTGCGGTATGCTCCGATAATCCTTCTCCCTCATCAAAAGAAAAGAGCGTGAGGGTACCTGTTTTCTTGAATACGAGCATCCGGCTTGCAACGGTTCCTGTCTGGTATGCAATAAGATCATTGATCACCAGCACTTTCTCCTTGAGAGCTTCCCGCTCTGAATCCTGCATAGAAGTATTCACCTTTTTTTGAGAAGAAAAGAGTTTCTCCTGGAAATTTTACCCGGATTCATCCCGGGAAATGGTTATGATCCGAACCGGGCAAAGATGCTCCGCTTCAAGAGCACAGGAAACCAGATAATCTGGAATTATTCCTTCTGCACGATCGCCGCAGAACCGGAACGGTTCGGTGATCTGGGAGAGAGAATCGCAATGATTATTCTCAAAAAGATCGGGACATATGTTCCAGCAGGCTCCACAACTCACGCATTCCATGCGATCTATGGTCACATTCATAGGAGATCGGTTCCGGTAATTATTGTCAGGAGACCTTACAAATTCTCCCGTCAAATTTGGCAAGAACTCAAGAGAACTAAGATTTGTATCACACTATCACGAGAAAAATCCAGTATACCGCTATCTGAAGGATGGTGAGGGGCACACCCACTTTTGCAAACTCAATAAATGAGATAGTTTGTCCCTGCTTTTCGGCATTCTGGATAATGATTACGTTACTTGCAGCGCCCAGGATTGTCAAATTTCCGGCAATGGTGCTTCCTGCGGCAAGTGCCATCAGCGAGACTGTTGCACCACCACCTGACTGCACGATCATGGGCTGAAAAAGCGCAACGAAAGGAACATTCGAGATAAACTGGCTGATGAGTACACTGGTCACCAGGATCATCGGTACTGAAGATACCCTACTTCCGTCAACAAACGACTGGAAAAACCCGGTCTGCCAGACACTCTCCATCAGGACAAACATTGCTGCAAAGAAAACAAGCGTAGCCCAGTCAATCCTTCAGATAACCGTCCATCTCTGCCCGGACAAAAGAAGAACCGGCGCAGCGCCCGACAGGGCGATCAGGGGAAGGGTGACTACCATCGGGACCCCGAGCAGTGACGCAACAATGTTTGCCAGTGCCAGCAGGAGGATGATTACCAGGGAAAGTCTGACCGGAAGAGTTACTCCCGGATCACAGGGACTGACAGGATCGTGTTTCAGGAGGCGGTAAGAAAATTCTTTTGGGTAGAACTGGCGCAGTACAACGAATGCGATAAGGAGATTTATGAGGGTGGGTATGAGGAGGTATGACCCGAAGGTCATAAACGCTCCCGCCATTCCGCTATCCTGTGCGATCAGCAGGTTCTGGGGGTTTCCCATTGGGCTCATCGCGCTGCCCGTCGTGATTGCTACCGCCAGAGAGAGTAAGAGCAGGACAGGCGAGATCCTGAATCGCGTGGCAAGCGCGAGAACAAGGGGGGTTCCGATAATAGCGAGGGTATCATTCATCAGGAGTGCAGACAGCAATCCCATCCCAAACAGGATGACAAGCACCAGTTGATCGGGATTTTTGGCATGGGAAAAAAACCGATACGCGATATACCGGAGATATCCACTCTCAACAAGTGCTTCTCCAACAACAAACATTCCGAATAAAAAAAGGATTACATCGATGCTGATTGCATGCAGTGCCTCGAAAGGTCCGATCTGGCCGGATATGAGGACGGCAAGTGCTCCTCCCAGCATTATCTGCCAGATCTTCAGGTTAAACCGTCCCACCTGCCTGATCGCAATCAGGAGGAAGACTGCAACTAACACAATGACTGCGATATACGTAGATGAATGTCAACCATACCGGAAGATGAGTATTCGCATTCAATCGATCAAAATCGGACCGATAGAGAAAGAACAAAAAGAGACGAGCGGTAACCTCAAACCGTTCCGGTACGCAACAACGGGAGAACGGAATATTTCTCAAGATTCATCTTCTTCGATGATTGAACCGATCGATTTGTATCAGGTCTCACTGATGCCGGTTGCCCTGAAAGAAAATAAAAAAATCCTTGTGGCGTCAGAAACACGGTTATTGTACCGTGAATTTCCAGAATGCATTACATGATGACTAATCTTTTTTCTCTTCGGGATTTTGAACGGCCCAATGCAGGAGAACGCCATTTTCAATCCTTTGAGTCTCCAACAGAGTGAGCCGGCTGAACGCTGATTCCATGATATATCCTTCCCCATCGACAAACGTGGGTGAATCCTTGCCACCTATGATAATGTTGCCAATAAACGTATAGATCTCATTGACCAGCCCGGCGTTGATCAAGCCGGCAATCAGGGTTCCACCACCTTCAACCATCACTCGCCGGATACCCATCTCACCCAGCTTATCCATCAGAACAACCAGATCAACTTCATTCTCTCCGGCGGTAATAACGGTAGCATTTTTTTGCAATGCAGCAATCTTCCGGGGATCTGCCCGCCCCGAGACTGCAACAATCCGTTTCCCTTCACCCTTATGCAACACGGAGGCGGCTGGGGGGATGCGGGCATTGCTGTCCACTACAATTCGGACCGGGTGCTCATCGAACCCTTGATGTCGCCGATTGACGCGGTATTCTTCCGATTTAACCGTAAGGGAAGGATCATCTGCCAGCACCGTACCGATACCAACCATCACAGCATCGGAACCCGCTTTCAGCCGGTCAACGCGTTGGAAATCCAGTGCGCCGGAAATTTTTACCTGCCGACGTTCACGGGTGGAGATCTTCCCGTCAGCACTCATCGCGACATTAACCACAACACAGGGTCGCATGAAATAGCGTAGGTTGCCCTGCCAATTATATATTCAGGGTAAAAAGGTCAAGGTAAATTTTTTTTCATTGTTTTGTTTGAGGGTATGCCGTACATTGAAAAAAAGTCAGCGATGTGCGGGTAAATACTTGAAAGACTAAAACGAAACGAAAAATACTCTATCCGAACCTTAAGAGTGAATGTTCAAATAACAGGAAATTCAATTGTCAACGAAGAATATGCCAGATAACGTGATCCGGTTTTTGCGACAAACGATATCACGTACCGATATCGTGCGATTCTGTGTGATCACGTCACTTGCAATCTGTTGCACCCTCATCACCGCACTCTCATTCTCCCGCTCCATTGATTTCATAATTACCAGCTCTTCTTCATTCCCATCATTTATGCAGCGTTTTTTTATCCAAAACGAGGCTTGCTCGTCGCATTCATGTGCGGAATTGCATACCAGGCGGTTGGTTATTACTACCGCTATCCGGATTATGCTGCACTGACGGTGGTCACTTCAGAAGCAGTTCTCTTTGTGATTATTGCCTCCATGATCTCCTACTTTATTGAAAAGATACGTCTGGGAGAAACCCGGTACCGGTCAATATTCGAGCACTCTCAATTGGGCATAGCCCTGTTTGGACGTACTGATTTTATCATTAGTCAGACCAATACGCGATTTCTCTCAATGCTTGACTATTCCCCGGAAGAGGTCATCGGAAAACCATTCTTATCACTTTGCCTGACATCGAGGGACAAAGAAAGATTCCTCGAAAAAATCGGCAAGAGCGATGCAACAGAAAATTTCGAAACACGCCTGGCAACGAAATCGGGTGCGGGGTACTGGGTAAACCTCTCGTGGAATCGTGTTGATGATGCCACGATCAGTTGCACTGCAGTAAATATCAATGGCAGGAAGATTGCAGAGAAACTCAACAATGACAATATGATGAAGTACAGCCAGTTGACCGAGAATTCCCCCAATGGGATTCTCCTTATTCAACATGATTCCATTCGGTTTTCCAATCCATCCTTTTCGGGACTTACCGGGTACGGTAAAAACGAGCTTGCAGGTAAAAACCTGGCCGATTTTGTGGATCCCCGGGACAAGGATGAATTTATTGAATTTGCAAAACATTGGTCGGAACATAAACCGGTCCACGGTGAGAAAGAGATCCGGTTCATGACTAAAAACGGAGATGTACGACTGGCTGCACTTACGGCAAATTCAATTCTTCATCTCGAAAAACCGGCAACAATGATCAACATCGTCGACATATCAGAAAAACAGCGTCTTTCTGATAAGATTCATGAGGACAACGAGAGGCGGAGGGGGATTATCGTCACGGTCGCCCATGAATTGCGAACACCCCTTCAGCCGATTCTTGGGTATCTCAATCTGCTCATTTCCGATCCCGAAGGCTTCGGTATTGTCGAGGATACAAAAAAGATTCTTGAACGCTGCCTCGTCAGTGTCGATCGGGAGCGCCAGATCATCAACCAGATGCTTGACCTTTCGGTGCTTGACAGTGGTAAACTCCAGTTGAGCTATTCGACCTTCCAGCTTGAACCGCTCGTGAAAAGCCTTCTGGATACCGGGGGATATCTTACAAAAGCAGAAGTGACCGTAGATATTCCCGAATCAGTAACAATGACTGCGGATAAAGATCGCATCTACAGTGTGATCGACTCCCTGCTTTCAAATGCAGTGAGTTATTCCAAACCCCCGCGTAAAATCAATATCCATTACAGTTCTGAAACCGATGACCTGTATCATCACATTTCCGTCAAGGATAATGGAATAGGTATTGAACAAAATGCCATCTCATCAATTTTCGAACCATTCCAACTGGCAGATTCGGCAAAATTGTCCCGCCGGTACGATAGAATCGGGCTGTCACTCTCCATTGCAAAAAAAGTTGTCCAGATGCATAGCGGAGATATTTCTGTAAACAGCGCGGTGAATACCGGCAGTACCTTCACCATTAATCTTCCCAAGGAGATGAAAAATGCCTCATAAAATTATGCTCATTGAAGATGACCGTCCCATACTGGATATGATGGAGATCCTCCTCAAGCGAATCGGTTACGAACCAATCCTTGTCCCGGATGTACTCGATGCACTCAAACAGGTAAAGGAGAATCCGCCATCACTTATCCTTCTCGATATTATGATGACACCGATTAATGGGTGGGAATTTTTAGATAAACTCCGTGGAGAATATGGCCAGAAGGATATACCGGTACTGCTCTTCACGGCATCTCCATCCGTTGAGGAAAAGATAGCAGAACTCAATGATTCCCGGTTAGGGGTGCTCCAGAAACCCGTCTCCATCATCGAGCTCAAAGCCGGTCTGGAAAAATTTTTGGCGAAATAACCGATTTTTTTTAGTCTTCGATGAATACCGTTGTCAGAAATGGGGCGCCAGTTCCGTGCATCCTAGTAGGTAAATACCGGCAACAAAGCCAGAATATAATACGGGAGTCCCGAATAAGTCTTTCATCTCCCCCAAAAAAGAAAACATCATCTTTTTTTCCAAGGTTCTCCCAGATATACATTAAATAACCTGAAAAAATCAAGGGCGAGATTCTATGCCATTTTGCACACAATGCGGTTCACAGATTGAACCTGAAAAAAAATTTTGCACATCATGCGGTGTGCAGATCCTTTCTTCAGCTCCGAAACCCCAAGTGATATCCAGGCGGGAGGATCGGGTATGGGGGTTATTACCGTGCTCGAGCACCAGAGATCGTTCTTAAAAACCGATCTCGTCAATATGGTCGTAACTCCCAGTCAATTACTGTGTGTACCGGTGAACAAACTCGTAAAGGCGGGTGTAGAACAGGCAGATGCTGACGCACGGGCACAGAACAAAGGATTTTTCGGAAGGTATAAAGACAAGATGAATGTCGTGTGGGCCAGCAATTTTTCCCCACATTTCTTCTCGATGACACCTGAAGATATCGTACAGGAAACACCGGAAACAATTCAAATTCCAATCAATGCCGTTCAGGAATTTACCATTAAAAAAATAGTTACGGTTTCTGGAGAAGATGACGAATGGACTACCGAATCATGGAATGTTCTCATCAGGGCAAAGAACGGGTCTTACACATTTCTCTCCCGCGCCGATCCTTCCGGTCAAGTAGAAAGCAATCCATCGATCATCGCAGTATTGGGAAATACATTTCATAAGTTATAGTCGTTGAAGTTCGACATCAGTAAAAACAATAATCACGCCGCTCATAATTATCCGAGATTATCCGGGAATACGGGTTTATCGTCCGATTTTTGGCTCCCAGTGCCAAAGGCTCTTTCAGTCTGCCTTATACCACAGGCTTTATTCATCGTAACGATATTAGTATCTGTTATGACGACGGGTTCGGCATTCCCGGGCGATCCGGGTCAACTCCTGAGCATCCTTGTGGCAAGGGAACATGCACGGGCTGATGCGTTGATCCGGAAAGAACGGAGGGCACTCGATTCTCTTCTTGCACCGGATTTTATTGAGGTCAATTCATTGGGACGATTTGAACGAAATTCGGTACTTGACACCCTCTTCCCATTGCTCAATCTCAGGATATTTACGATAAATGATCCCCATCTCCAGGTAATGCAGGATTCTGAGACTGCGGTACTTACCTATCGCTGTTTTGAAGAACTTGATATTCAGGATGGAAGGAAAATAAAGGATTGTTCAATGTGACAGCACACTATCGGAAAAACAAAACACAATGGCAATTAGTTTTGTGGGAGATCAAAGACGAACTTATCCCGTTATCCTTGTTGTATGTTAACTACCACGATCCCAGAAGACGATGTATAATCAATTTCTTCAAAATCGGTGTTAACATAGTATAACCCCCTAATCAGGACATGTTCCGGGATCAATTTCAGGTACTGTTCGATAAGGGGATAATCAATTTCCGTCTCTCAAGTTTTTCAGTATGGACTGGTAGGTCACGTGTGAAACAATGCAGAAATTTCCTCAACTTTTTCATCTGACGCAAAAATGATCAGGGCATCGCCGGCAACAATCTTCTGGCGCTCATCAGGCTCAAAAACGGTCTTCTCCCCATGACGGAAACCGAAATCCGGAATACCGAAACGGTTCCTCAGATCCAGTTGGGCAATAGTCTTTCCATCAGAGTAGGAGCCTGGTTCAACCCTGACCGTATGAATGCGCAAGGAATGCAGGAGAGTATCCACGCCAGAATTTGTCCACCCGGTCTCAGGACTTTTGATAAATTTTGCATAGCCCCATTTCTGAAGACGTAAAACAATTTTTTGGATCTCCGATTCCGGCACGTGATATTTTCTCAGCGCACGGGTAAAGATCTCCCGAGCTGCTTCAAATTCCTCCGAAACTACCTCATCCGCTCCAATATCCAGAATCTCCTGGGTATGCCGGATATGCCGGATACGGGCCACAATGTGAATATGGGGGGAGAGTTGTCGGGCAAGACGAATAATGCGCGGTATCGCCCCCTGTTCAGAGACGACAACAACAAGCGATCGCGCCTGATAAATACCGGCATACTCAAGCACTTCTTTCTGTGCGGCATCCCCGAAAATAAAATGGGGGTGGCGCGAAGATTTTTCTTTCCGGATGATCTCCGGGTTCAGCTCTATCACCATGTAGGGAATACCGGTAAGTTCCGCAGCCCTGGCTACACTTTTACCCGTTGCACCGTAACCGGCAACGATGATATGACCGGAGAGAGCCTGGGGGGAAAATGCATCCGCGTCGGCGTCACCAGGCCGGAATTCCCGTTTCGGTCCAAACCGGTAATACAGGTCAACGAACCGGGGGGATGCATTCATTGCAAAAGGAGTAAGTGCCATCGTGATGATCGCACCGGCCAAGAAAAGCTGGTACACACTGTCCTGGATGAGGCCTCCATCGAGACCACTTTTTGCAAGTACGAACGAGAACTCTCCAATCTGGCAAAGGGCAAGTCCGGTGAAGATGCAGACCCGGGCCGGCATACCGAGAATCACCGCCGAAAAAGCACTGGTGAGGATTTTGACTACCAGAATGATGACAACAATGAGAATTACCCAATTGATATTTACGAAAACACTGCCGGTATTGAGGAGCATCCCGATAGAAAGGAAAAAAATTGCGGCAAAGACATCCCGGAACGGGATGATGTGGCTGAGCGCGTCGATGTTATAATCAGATTCACCTATGATAAGGCCCGCGACAAACGCCCCCAGCGTAACAGAAAGCCCTGCTTCGCTGGCAAGCCAGCCGATACCAATACACGTGCCAGCAATGGTAATCAAAAATAATTCACGGTTCTTCTGCCGGGCAACCCGGAACAGGAAAGCGGGAATGATCCATTTGGCACAAATAATGATGACCAGTAAGAGCCCGGCAACTTTTCCTACCTGGAGTGGAAGCCCGGCCAGATCCGGTCCGTGGCTGCCGACCAGTAGGGGTGTGATGAGGATCATCGGGATAATTGCCAAATCCTGGAAAATAAGAATGCCGAGGAGGGTCCGGCCCTGAAGAGTATCAACTTCCCTGCGTTCCTGCAGGATTTTCATAACAATCGTTGTACTGGAGAGCGATACGATGAACCCAAAGAAAAGGGCTTCATTGAACGGGAGATCAAAGTACGAAGTTACAATAGTTATTGCCACAATCGTGGTCGTTACCTGAGCTAGTCCCCCGATGATCACGATCCTCCAGGAATGAAGGAGTTTTTCAAACGAGAACTCCAGGCCGATAGTAAACAGGAGAAGGATAATACCGATCTGCCCAATAGTATCAATGAGAGACTGGTCAGTAATGACACCCAGCCCGAATGGCCCGATCAGCATACCGATTATCAGAAAAGAAACGATACTGGGGAGCCGGAATTGATTGCCGATGTACAGGAATACAATGGAGAGCAAGATTACAATAACAGCTGCGGGCATCAGATCCATACTTGACCTCGGTTAAATCCAAATTTGTGAGATAGTTGTTTGACAGGATGAAAAGATAATAGATTGTCTTTTTGAGAAAAAATAAAGAAAAGTGCCCCAGGCCTGATTTGAACAGGCGACAACTAGATCTTCAGTCTAGCGCTCTCCCAAGCTGAGCTACTAGGGCAGGACTATAAATGTTGTCACTTGGGACTAATAAATGATACGGTCAAACCCACCAATATCAGGCTGATCCGCTCATTTTTATACGCTGCAATGACAGTATTAACCAAATGTCACTCCCGAATGCACGTGCTGGTGGTGAAAACAGCGGTCTTTTGAATGCAATAAAGAGCCGCACCGCACATGTCATCCACCTTACCCATAATGATCTTGATGCTGTCGGTGCCGATGCCATTCACCGAATGAAGTACGGCAATGACAGCGTGTTTACCATCTGGAGTTCAGTTGGTAAGTTTTCAGCACTGTTTGCGCTTGTTGCCTCCTGCGAGGGAAAAGGTGATCTCCTCTCCATCTCAGATCTGGGATATCACCGCGATACGGAATCGATTGCCGGCAAGGCCAGGGCGAATGGCTGGAACATAGAGTGGCGGGATCATCACCGCTGGCGTGATGATGAAATCACAAAGATTGAACAGATTGTTTCTGTTCTCCATATTGATACATCGGTCTGCGGCACAGGAATTGTTGCCCGTGATCTTGCTCCAGATAATCCGACTGCCTCTGAGGTAGCGAGGGTAGTCTGCGATTATGATCTCTGGAAGCATGCGGATCCCCGCTCCGCAGTACTCGGCCAGGTGCTCCAGCGCAAGAAGAACCGTGAACATGTCCGGGACTGCCTTATTACGGGAATCTTTTCTGATGTCCTGATCGAGCAGGAATACGCAGAGATCAAGGCCGAGATGGATGCAATGACGCAGCGCAGCCTGAACCAGGCAACCTTCCTCGGGAAAAAATACCGGATTGCCTTTGCACCACTCCATGGCTACCCAAGCGAGACTGCCCACTTTATACGGGATGTGAAAAAGACCGACATTGAAGTGATTATCGGTAAAGATGGTAAATTCTCGATACGCTCTGTACCTCCCATCAGTCATATCATTGCACGGGAATTTGGCGGGGGGGGACATCCCAACGCTGCGGGGGGTTCATTCAATTTTTCTGTGATTGAACGATTTACCTGGTGGTTATTCAAGAAAAGCCGGCATTTTGATGAATTTGTGAAAGTTGCTGAATCACAATAAAGGATCCATTGGGCTCTTTCTCTTTTTTTCTGAGCTAACCCTCATAACCTATAACAGGAAATTCTGTTAGCATGAAAATGGTAAAAATAGTACTTGTTTTTGTCCTCATCCTGGCCCTATGCTTCACGATTACACCCATGAGTGCAGTTCTTCCCGGCGGAGGTTTAGAGGTCATGTTCCAGTGTACGGATGTCTTATCCTCGTCATCCTGCAATGCCAATGATGCCACCGTTTATGTCGATGGGGTATCGAAAGGGACAATGGTAAATGGCCTTTTTGCGATCCCGTATGAAAATGGATTTTCCTCGTATAGAATTTCCAAGAGCGGATACAACGAGAAATCCGGCATGATACCGGATCCCGCCCCCGGACAGACTACCGATATAATCATCGATGCTACCCTGACACCGTCCCCTTCCGGTAGCGGTAAAGGGTGGATAAATGTCCACAGCAATGTTGATGGAGCATCGGTCGCATTCGATGGCGTTACAAAAGGTGCTATCAGCTCCGGTATATTTACCCTGGAAGTAGCCACATCCGGAACTCCCTATACCAGGTACACAGTGAGCAAAAGCGGATATGTCACCTATGATGGATCGATTTCCAGCATGCCAACAGCGGATCAGACAATTGATCTGTACGCTGCTCTGAACCCGGTACCGACCACCACTCCTACGACAATTCCCACCGTATTGACTCCCATTGGAGGAGATGCTGGGTGGTACGCAGTATCCTGTAATGTTAATGGCGCCACCGTGTACTTCGACACGGTGAATAAAGGCACGATCACTGACGGGATACTTACCGTCCAGGTGTACAGTACGGGTACGCCCTACAAAACCTACCGCGTGGAAAAAACAGGGTACGTGACTACGTCGGAATCCCTGCCTGCTGCACCGACGAAAGGCCAGACCGTCCCAGTCCGGGTGGCACTCTATCCTGTCAGCACGCTGACAACCACAATGCAGACGACTGCCCCAGACAACCCCCCCGGAAGTGAGCATGGCTGGATCGCGATCCATGCGAATGTTGATGGGGCAAAGGTTATGGTAGGAGCTAATAGCGTCGGGGTCATAAGGAATGGTGTGCTGACAATCCCGGTAGCAGTAACCGGAACACCGTATTCTGAATTCACCGTTTCAAAAACCGGATATACCACCACTACGGGCACAGTACCCCGCCAACCCGCTTCGGGCGAAACGGTGGACATCTATATCACAATGAACCCGGTCCAACCCACACCGGAGCCAACAACGCAGTCACCTATCTCGCTGCCAGTTATCATGGCCGGACTCATTGGATCAATCCTGTTACTCCATATTCGCAGGAAATAAAAAAATCTTTTTTCTTTTTCCACATTTAATGCAATTTGTGCGGGGAGACAGTTTCCAGATGAACGACCCCTCCCAATCCCCGTCATCTCATTAACCAGTGTCATGATTTCTTTCGTACCGTTCTTATTACCGGGTTCACACACCGGGTTTTCTCCCAGAGATAGTGGTAGCGGGGGGTATTGAACAGGCATTACAAAAGATTTCCCAAACGTTTCGAAGGTCGGTTACGGAAATCCCAATCCCCAGGAGTCATTTCATGACGGTTCACTAAATCGGGTTGCATTTGTTCATCCTGCGAATTAATCAATGCAAGAACAGGATCATGATAAGTCACTAGTTTTTTTCCGATCAAGTGTGTTGGACAAGCTGGGGAAAAATATCAAAATTAAAAAAAAAGAATCCTGCCTTGATGCTTTAAGCGAGAGGGGCAATCTTCTTTTTGTACACTTCGTTCATAATCTCAGCAAGTGCTGTGTACATGGCAGAAAGCCCGCAAAGGATACCAACGCCTCCAGCAATATGGAGAACGCGCTTCCCATTGCATTACCAATAATAAGGAGAAGGAACAGCAGAGTGAGGAGCCCGAATACAATCTGAAGTGCCTTGGACAACCCAAAAGTTATCAAAAACATCACCAGTGAGAAAGAGACCCCACACAGCAAGGAACGCGATAAATCCTTCTTTGGAAAAAACTCCACCCCACCCGAACACCGGCATAAGGATAATGAAGACCAGGGTAATCCAGAAAAATCCGTACGAGATGAATGCTGTTGCGGCAAATGTGTTATTCTTCTTCCATTCCATGATTCCGGCAATGATCTGTGCAAGACCCCCATAAAAGATCCCCATTGCAAAGATCACTGAACCCATGCTGAAAAGACCTGCATTATGCAAATTCAGAAGAACAGTCGTCATACCGAATGCAAGGAGCCCCAGCGGAGCAGCATTTGCTGTCGTATCCAGGACCCGTATCGGATTTCCGGTTGAATTTTCCTGCATCATTTTTTTTTTAACACTCCTTTTTAATTTCCTATACTTTTACTCCAGATCGGCGACAACCTTGAATCAGGTGTCTGCTGATGCCGGATCCTGCTGATTATACGACCGGCACTCCTTCATTTTCCGCTGGCAGCGTACGTGTCTGAAATTTTCTGTCAACCATCGGCTATCTCAGGTGTCTTCACAGCTATCTCATACCCATACTATGTCTGAATACAATATTCTGGCATATCAAACCTTTGGGAGTACAGGATTCCGGAGATCTGCCAGGAAGAAACGAATATCAGATTTCCTCACGTCATTCAATGCATAATCGCTCTGAGGGATTATTTGAACTTTTACCATCCAACGATCTTTTAACCACTTCAATCGTACAATAAATCACCATGAAAAGGATCAATATAGTGATAGGGTGCTTCTGTATTCTGGCGTTTTGTGTAATGCCGGCACAGGCATTCACCATGAAAACGCTCACCATCACCGTTGCTCAAAATGGGGATGGGCAGATGGATATGCAGTATGATCTTTCCCTTTTCGAACAGAGTGCGGTTTTTTTCAGAATTGCAGATCCGTCAACTGAACTCAAGTCGGCATTTGAGTCGCAGTCAAAAGGGCCCATGACCGTTACAAAAGCAACAAGTTCCTCGGCAGGGGTAACGATTCCATCGTTTGCCTCGCTAACCATAAGGAATGGAAAAACGGGAATGCAGACACCCGCCGTCTCATTCGAACGTGCGCAAAAAGTGTTGAATACGTACTGGTTTGCCCCGCTCATCTCCCCGGATTTTTCTCCCGCGACTACAACAATGATATTTCCCGACGGCTATCGCGAAACATGGCACGATCAGATCAGTATACCATCTGTTACCCACCAGCTTGATCAGAATTGATTCCAAAACATACTTTTTTAAGGACCTTTCGGACATGACCTTTTTCATCGGGAATATACGGCAGTATTAACAAGATTATTCCAGTATTCCCCGCATTTATCTAGGCAGTACCCCCCTACAGTTACCTGATCCGGATCGAAATGAGAAAGGGCGAGAGCGATAGATCCTGCGTCAGGATCAATAACATAGATCTTCCGTACGTCATATTCGTTCATCAGATCAAAAACCGATTCTAATTGACTTGAACGTACCGCGATATGCCACTGGTATTCCATCACGCGCTCCATGTCTTTGCGATCAGTATCGTTAAAAAAGAAAAATACTTTCTTCCCTGCAAGTGCAAGAAATTCCATCTCATCCGCATGGTCAGCGATCAGCACATGCCCGGCAATCCCGATATCCCGCATTGTCCTCATCACTGTGCAGTATGCCCCGGTGATCGCATCGCTCCATTCCTCGTCATCATGATAATAGCGATCAATAAGCCCGAGTGCGTGCGGAGCAGGTAATGCACACCAGCAATTGCGCTTCTGTACTACGATACCGGCGGCATCTTCTCTAAGCGCTTCCGTCTCCACGGCAATCTCACCGGTTACACAATTACCTTCTACCCCCAGGAAAGATGAGCGTATCCGGTTGGCACAGAACTTCCCTCCACCACAGGGATGCTCGATCCCTGCTGCCAGCTGAGGGGTAAGTGACTGGTACAGCTGGTACGTGGTAATGTCGGCCGTAGTGCCGCGATTCTCTGCGATCCATTCAGTGAGTTGGGTAACATCCGGTACCCCGGGCTCAGCTCCGAATGCCCGCGTGGTGAGTTTGTGCAGCTTGGCCATGGTCATATCTTATTACGGTTCAGAATCAAAAAATGTAGTCATGACACCGCCACCGCTGCTGGTCACGTGCGGGTTGCCGTACACGAACGGCCCCTGCCATCTTGGACACCTGCGAACGTACGTTCCCGCTGATGCGTACGTGCGCTATATGCGGCGGATGGGAGAAGAAGTTGTTTTTGTCTGCGGTTCGGACAATCACGGGACTCCGATCGTGGTTTCAGCTGAAGAGACCGGCATCACCCCGCGGGCCATGTCCGAGCGCTACCACACGCACTTTGACGAGACGTTCAAACGGATGAATGTCATGTTCGATCACTTCGGCATGACTGACAATCCCGCAAACCACCATCGCACGCAGTCTATCGTTGCAGAACTCGAGAAGAACGGCTACATCTACAAGCAGATCGTGCACCAGGCCTATTGCACGAAATGCAAACGCTTCCTCCCGGACCGGTACGTTGAGGGCACCTGCCCCCACTGCGGGAAACCCGCTCGCGGGGATGAGTGCGACCAGGGATGCGGCAAGCACCTGGAGCCCGGCGAGATCAAGGACCCGCTCTGCAAGGTCTGCGGGACAAAAGCTGAGTTCCGTGACCAGGAACATTATTTCTTCAAACTCTCGGAGTTCAAGGATTTCCTGCTCCCGTACCTCGACACCCTGCGGGGCACGAGCAATGCAAAAAACTATGCAATCGGCTGGATCAAAGACGAGCTCCATGACTGGTGCATCACCCGGACGCTCGAATGGGGAGTGAAGTTCCCGGGCCGTGACGATCTCGTGGTGTATGTCTGGGTCGATGCTCCTATCGGCTACATCGCGTTTACTGAAGAGTGGGCCAAGAAGACCGGCAATGACTGGAAACGGTTCTGGTGTGGGGAGAACCGGGTCACCCATTTCATTGGTGGCGACATCATCTACCACCACTGCATATTCTGGCCGGCCCTCCTCAAAGGAGCCGGATACGGGGGTCCCCATGCGATTGTGGCGAGCGGGATGGTCAAGGTCGATGATCACAAGTTCTCAAAATCCCGGGGTTACGTAGTCTGGACAAATAACGACTACCTTGACAAGGGACTACCCGCAGATTACCTGCGATATTACCTGCTTGCGTATACAAGCCATACCAAGGAACTGAACTTCTCATGGAAAGTCTTTGCCGAACGGATAAACAACGAAGTAGTCAACATCTTTGGCAACTTCGCGTACCGCACACTTTACTTTGCTCATAAAGAATGGGAAGGCATCCCCGGAGGAGCAGTTGACCCGGCAATCACTGCCGAGATCGAGAAAACTCTTACCACGGTGAACGGGTACATGCAGGAGTACGAGTTCAAGGGCGCTGTCGATGCGATTATGGCTCTTGCAGCGTTTGGCAACACATATATCCAGACCAATGCACCGTGGAAACTGATCAAGACAGATCGGACCGCTGCGGCACAGGTGATCAAAAACTGCATCCAGATAACAAAAGCCCTGGCACTGCTCCTCGAACCGGTGATGCCAACAACAGCCCAGGAATGCTGGAAACAACTGGGCTATTACGATCAGGTTGCTAACCACCCCATCTGCGATGCCACATATCCGGTACCGGAAGGATGCATCAAATCCCCCACACCCCTCTTTGTAAAGATGGAAGAGGATCAGATCAAGGAACTCGATGCCCTGCTCCAGAAGCGCGTGGCAGAAGCAAACAAGAAATCGGAGAAGATACCCATGGTCACATTCGAAGAATTCCAGAAACTTGACATCCGGACCGGTAAAGTGTTGTCAGCCGAGCCAGTACCGAAATCGAACAAACTCCTGAAATTGCAGGTTGATATCGGGAGCGAGACCCGCCAGATCGTAGCCGGCATGCAACAGTTCTACAAGCCGGAGGAACTGGTGGGAAAAGATGTCGTCGTAGTCACGAACCTTGCACCGGCAAAGATCTTCGGAGTTGAGAGCAACGGCATGGTCCTCGCGGCCGGGGATGCAGCATCGCTGCTGGTCCCATTCCGACCGGTCGAACCGGGCAGTAAAATCCGATAATTTGTTCCATAATAGTTGCTGGTAAAACACAATAGAATTAATTTACATTTTTCTCATGTCCCGTCTTCATACCATTCTGGAATGGTTGGTCATCCTGATCCCGCTCATCATCATAGGGATTCTTCTTTTCAATGTGATCTCCGGGAGTGGTATGCCTGCTCATGAGCCATCCGGTCTCCCCGACAATGGCGGTTTTTTCCAGGTACCGCTTTCCGCCCCCCAGCAATACACGGAATCTGACGGGGACTTGAAGTTTACTCTCACATCCCGATACGCCTACACACTTGCCGGCAAAGTAGTGGGAAGGCATGAATATCCCGCCACACTGCCCGATGGTATTATCCCCCTCGATCTCGCAGTAGTGAACGGAGATCTGCTCAAAACGGACATTTTATCGTATTTTACATTCACTATGGGTTCTCACACCTTACAATACAGTTACGATATCCCCGCCTATACCGGGCTCACGGAGCACTATATCGATGAACACGTCAGTAACAGCCATCTTGTTTTCCAGGACAAAGCGCTGGAAAATGAGGTGAAAAGGGCGCAAGTTGGAGATTGTCTCATCATCAAAGGAAAACTTGTCGACATTCGGGGTGAATCCGCAGCTTCCAGGTACTCTATCGATACGAGTACGGTGAGAGATGATGTGTATCCTGCCGGGTGCGAGATTATTCTTGTACAGTCCTATACTCCGGTCAGTTGCGGGACATAACCCTCTCGGAGCAACAGAAAGACCAGAGAAAAAACGTTAAAATGGATGTCGACAGTAATATTTTACCATCATGAAAGCCGTTTTTTCCCTTCATAATACCAGGGGATATGCATCATAAAGGGGATGTTGGATTTGTTGCTCGGTCACGGTGGCGGTGAACAATGGTGGTTGTACGCCAGTTTTCGCGTGAACTGATTTCACGCAGCCAGCCTCCGGCCGGCATCTGTTGCGAAGACGTATGTTCATCGGTACTGGAGACTGCCCTTGCATAATGCAGGACGTAACTTACACTATTTTTCAGGGTGTTGTTGTTCATGTTCATCACATCTCTGGTTTATGGGATTTGGAGAGGGAGCAAAAATCCAGTGTGTTTTTGGGATTTGTGAATTTTTTTAAGCGCCCATCCGGGTTCAGGTCCAATCGACACAAAGATTCTGCTCACAACTGCATTTGCGGGTAAATCCCCTGTATAGGAATCTACCTGCATGCCTACGTTTAAGGGAATCAGGTATAAATTCACAAAATTACCGGAGGGTGATCCTGTAACTTCAGGGATAGGTAATTGAACCGCAATCATCAGAAAAATTTTATAGCGTGCCCGAAAATATCGCGCAGCTCGAAACGATAGCGCAAACCGTTGGTTTAGAGTTAAAAAATGAGCACATCCCGGATCCCTTATAGGGTGAATCAGCCCTTCACACGGAACTTTTCCTTAGGAACAATGATCTCGAACCGGGCACCTTTCCCAGGAGTACCATTTTCCGTTATCGTGATACCGGTAAATCCCAGAATTTCACGGACCAGGAACATTCCCATCCCGGTACCAGAACCCTGCCTGAACTCAAAGATCCGATGCTTCTGTTCAACCGGAATTCCTATTCCGTTATCCTGATAGATGAGATGGAGGGACTCTTCGTCCTTGAGGGTAAAAAGCCGGATCTCTGTCAGATGGCTACCCCCGTGCCGGAGGGAATTTTCCAGAAGATTGTAAAAGACACGGGGCAGGAGCGGATCTGCATACAATTCAAAATCACCGAGTTCGGCATGAATATTAACGTTATGAGCCGGTAAAAGGGTGAGGGCATATTCGAACGAGGAAGCAGCATGCTGCCATTTTGGGGATATGATGCCCAGGTCCTGCAATCGCCTGATGAAACCGATCTGGTTCCTTATTAATTCGACCGATCCGATGGTGTTATCGAAAAACGCCTGCATAGCACTTTCAGTACTTTTAAGCTGCGCCCGTTCAAGGGAATTCATAATAATTGAGAGATGATCGAGAATGTCGCTCCGGGTAATACTGAAGAGAAGATCCAATTTCAGGCTGGCTGTCTGCTCGGTCAAATCTTCCGCCATACCAAGAATGTAACGCGGATTTCCTGAAGAATCAGTGATCAGGACTTTTACAGCGTGAATGATTCGTTCATCACCGAGTTTGCGGGTAATTTTTTTATGATATCTGAAAATCCCATCAACTAAAAATCCCATCAACTAAGGCTGCATGATCTTCTGTTTCAACAACACGTGCCGTAGTTTCAGAATATATTTCCCGGGCGGTCTTTCCAATTACGTCATCTGCAACCCGCTCGAATATCCGTTCGCTGGTGGTATTCCAGAAGATATACTTGCCATCATCTGAATTTTTGACGAATACTGCAACCGGAAGGTGATTGATCATCTCCTGCTGAAACGCTTTTTCATCCTGTAATTCGCCAAGAGCTGTTTTTAATGATATCACCATCGTGTTGATACTCTGCTCCAGTCCCTGAAATTCTGCCACACGAGTGGGCGAGATCTTCCAGTCAAGATCACCGTCAGAAATCCTGTCAACATCCCGGACAATCCCGGCAATAGGTTTTGACAGGTAACGGGAAAGGATAAAGGCTGCACAACCTCCGATAATGAGAGCCACAATCGCGACAAACAGGTGGAACTGACCATGCCCGCTGGCATTTTTTTCCAGCATCGCATCATTGTAAGTGATCTCAACAATCCGGCTCAAATCGGAACCATACTCTTTGTTCTTCAGGTCAATGAAGAGATATTTGACGGACTGACCTGTACCAGGTTCGTTTATCGTGAGATCCCCGCGTTGGTGCAGTACTTTTTCCAACATGCTCCGAGTGGATGGGTCCACTACGTAGGAAGTATTATCTACGAGTTCTCCCATGGCATTGAAGATCCGGACTCGTTCGATGTACTGGTTAGCTGAAGCGATATGTTCAACCGCTTTTTTGTACTGGATAAATGAACGATCTCCCCGGATTGAAGGATTGGTAAATCCCAGTTCAAGTACATAACGATGATCCGGGGGGGGCATATAGGCAAATTTTCGCAGCTGACCGGTGCCATGCTGTTCTTCGACCATGCGATCCGGGAAAAAACCTGTCGAGTTCCTGATCGTTGTCAGGTAGGTAAAAAAATAGGGGACTTTTTTAAAATCCAGTCCCCGCTCGGGTTCAAAAGTCGTGTATTCGATTACTCCCGATTCATTGATCAGGTAAATATCATACGAGTCGCCCAGGGTTTTTTTAATTGCGGCGAGATTCATTGTCGAGGGATTACTCCCGGAACGAACGTACTCAACAAGAATTTCATTCAATCCCCTGCGCATCTGGTCGTTTAAGCTGCTGTCATACAGGGAATAGCTTTCATCTGTCAGCCGAATCATGGCAATGATATCCTGTTCAGTCTGCCGCTGGAGATGCTGCGAATTGCGTTCAAACATATTTTTTGTATTGTAGTCATTAACGGCAACAAGTCCGACGACAATTACCACAAGGACTATCATGGCAACAAGGAGATACAGGGAAAAGGACCGGTTTTTTCCTTTAAGGATCCCTTTGTCAGCCATTTTTTCCAGTCCCGGTGTACCATTACCAAAAAAATCAATTACAATTGTGACTACCATTGTAAAATACGCGAATGGCGATAAATTTATGGTTATTTTCGCTAAAAAAGGTATGAATATACCTCGTTTATTATAATACACTGTTGGAATGAAAATTTACTCATAACGGAATGGGCAAATATCCACGAAAAAATGATTATTGAAAAAATAATTGGGCGATGCAAATCATATTGTCAGCCAAAAAGGTCCTGAAATTCACTCGGCGCCGGCATCGGCAAGCATCTGAAAAATTACATCGTAATTTTCATTCTTTTCATTACGATGCTTGTGAACCGCCCATAAAAGACTGGATTCTCCGGATAGCTTGTACGTGGTGATCTTTTTAGCATGCACATTCGCCCCCTTCCGTAGAAGAAGATCCACGGTCTCGACCTGTCCGTTCCAGACTGCGGCCATGAGCGGTGTCTCGCCATCATGCAACCGCTCATCGATATCAACACCCAGTGAAAGCAGGAACTCGATAATCCCGTTATGCCCATTGATCGCCGCAGCATAGAGTGGGGTGATGCCTTTGGGCGATTTCACTTTCACATCAGCACCATGGGAGACGAGATTTTTAACTACAGCAAGGTTACCGGTTCGTGCAGCATGGGTTAAAATTGAAAATCCTTTCGTATCCTTTGCATGAATATCAGATCCGGATTCGATGAGACAGTTCACACAGAGCTCTTTTGCCGGCTCGAACTGCGGTTTGATCTGGGCCAGGGCGGCGGGTGTGAGGAAATCAGATAATTTGATCTCGACACCCACGAGTCTGAGATGGATCAGGCTCTCGATCAGCTCCTCAATGGTGGAAGTCACGGCATACATCAGGGCCGTTTTTTCTTCCATATCCCGGAGATCCACTGCAGTGGAATATTCCAGGATTGTCCCGGCAATCCGGTAATTTGCCATACTCGATGCAGCCATAAGGGGGGTCATACCGAACATATTGGAATCCGTCGGGTTGGCACCCCCTTTCAAGAGCATATTGGCGATGTGGAGGGGGTTATAATCCGGGTGATAATGAGCGTATTTATACATTATCTCCATAAGATTGCGGTAAAAGTCGTGCTCCTGGTTTTCAAAAAAAAACGGAAGTATTCGTTGATGCGATAAGGAGAGGTGTCCACCCATCCAGGGTTTTCTGGTTGATATCGGCTTTATACTTGAGCAGCATCCGCACATATTCAAAATTATTCTGAAGACATGCAAAACCAAGGGGACTGTAACCGTTCGCAGTCGCGATATTGACCTCCGAACCAGCCTCCAGCAGGTACTGGCAGATCCGTGGATCGTCGCACATCAGAGATTTGAGCAGGGGGGTCTCCCCATGCGGTCCGCGGTAATTGACATTTGCTCCCTTGGAGACGAGGTCCCGTACAGATTCAAAATTAGTAGTCTCTACAGCTTCCATCAGCTGCGAATCAGAAGAACGGGGAATCATCCGGTCAAAAGCCATAATTGAGGTGCACGCTCGCGATTTTACATATAATTTCTGGTATTAAAAACTAGATCTTTCTGTTTTTCCATGTTGTACCATAAATGTGAGGAATTTGTATCAGGAAGTGTCGTATTTCCTTGAAAAGAAGATAATTTAAGGAAAGGAAAGAAAAATGAAAAAAACTAACCCATCGCTTCGCGGATCGCTTCCTTTACCTTTTCATCCTGTTCAGATTCAAGAGCTGTCGCAAGCGCGGACTGCACTTTCTTCCCTCCAATGGCCCCGAGTGCCCGAGCAACCATCATCCGGACGTAATTATTCTCATCTTTCAGGAGCATGATCATTGGATCCATTGCATCGGAGTCCCCGAACTCACGCAGGCCTTTTGCGGCCATATACCGCACATGTTCGCGGTTATCCTTGAGTCCCTGAATCAGGGGTTGGACTGCCTTCTCATCGGCAATTTTTCCCAATGCTTCCGCTGCGCGGTACCGGGTCTCCCATTTGGGCTCTTTCATTGCCTCAGAGAGCGGTTCTATTGCAGCTTTTCCGAGCGAGGAAAGAGCAAGCATTGCCTGTTCACGCACAGACTTGTCGAAATCTGCAAGTGCATGAACAAGAGGCTCGATTGCACGGGGGTTCTTTGCCTGTCCCAGCAGGTATGCAGCATATTGCCGGACATTGGGGTCCGTACTGTCAAGAAGAGAGCGTATCAAACCATCAAGATTCAGTTTTTCTAGCTCTTCTGCTCTATCGGGTTTATGGGGTTTATTTTGTACTTCCATAGTCGCTCACTGGAATATCTCCTGTTTTGTTATTTAAATTACGATCGGTCCACACGGAAGTTAGAGACCGGAAAAAAGATCCGACCTTCGAATCGTATGCCTACAAGCCATGTTTTTGTCATGGATCAAATAAGGGGTGGAGGGGATGCCCCCACTAAAGTGCTCCTTAAAAGTCTCTATCGCGGTTGTCATTCTCTCAGGGCCAGCATCCGGGCAGCCGCCGTACTGTCAAGCGCCTGCGCTACCGACAGAACGTCCCTGGCAGTTGTCTGGGAGAGGTCTTCTTTCATGAGTATCGTACGATAGGAGTCCCTGAGGGATTGCAGGGTTGAGCGGAACTGCATGAGATTTTCTTTCGCACCAGCTATGTTACCGTTGTCAAGATTGGCTGATGCAACGGCCAACTGGGCAGTACCATCAGTAACATAATGTTCGGTCGAACGATTCATAACACCCTGGGTTTGTAACTCCGTGTTCTCTGTGCGGGCACGTGCGATCATAGCGGTGCACTGATCGATATTCTGATGGAGATTTGTATCATAAGACGCATGTATCCGGAGCCCCCGTAATGTCTGGACGAATCCGATGGATGCGATGTGGATTTTTTTGTCGGTTTGTTCGATTCCGGTGTTATTCCTTGTATTGAGAGCGGTTGCAAGTTCATTGCGCATAGTGATGATCTCCGTAAGTTTTTCCTGTGCTGTGGTAATTTCATAACCGTTACCCCCTAATATTGCCAGCATCGCCCCTGCATGATCTACCCATGTATCAAAATCCGCAAGAACGGTCGTTTTACGAATCCCCCAGTACCGATCTTCTGACGATTTCACACTGGCACTTATTGCAACAGCAGATTGTGTGGATCGGCGAAGGGTGTCCGGGTTTCCCCGGGACGTTTTCATCTGGATAGCGGTCTCATCGCGAAATGACTGGGTAATCGTGCGATAGTCTTTCAGGAAGGATTCAAGGGATTCATTGGAGTCGGCCATGCCGGCATACGCCTGTACCTGCCGGAAATTTTCATGGATTGCCATGAGTGTTGTTGTTGATCCATTGATCGACCGGACATAGGCAAGAGTTGCCTGCATCCCTGCATCCTCCTTCGACGCAATCCAGGCAATATGTGCCTGCTGTACCGTGAACTGGTCCTCAAAGATCGGTAACGGTTCAATAAGGACAGTGGCCGGAGTCTGGAGAGGAGTGGCTGCGGATGCATTCGCAGGAAGTGCGACAATAGCCAGGAGAATCCAGCTTGTGGCAAAGAGTATCACAGATTTTTTTGGAAACATGAAAAGTCACCTTCTTATCGCTGCTTCTGATGCATTTTCCCGATAGGACTGATAATAAACCGTTGGCACCAGGTATATTAAATGTGTAAAATCGCAGCAGTGCATTTGGAGAACCTGAAAGTTAGCTGAATCGCTAAGGGAACGGTTAACTACCAATAAAACCGCAGTCAACGTTTGACTTTTATATTTCGCACAACGATGCATTGCTATGAATTACAAAGTCATCGCACTCCTCATCGTGTGCATTGCATTAGTCGCAGCCGCTGGTTGCACGAATGTCTCTACCGGAAGTTCAACTTCCCCGCAGGTCGCCACGATAGCCGATAAATCGGCCAACTTCGCTTCTGCGGAAAGGGTATCGTTAGCCGGCGCTGCCCCAATGCCCGTCCCAGCAATGTCCCCTTCGCAATCCGGGTCAGCAGGTTCCGGTATCGAGACAAAGAGCATCAAAACTGCATCCGTCACCCTGGAAGTAACAGATGTGTCCGGATCAGTTGAAACCCTGAAGAATATTGCGGCCCAGAATGGGGGATATATCTCTTCAACCAATGTCCAGAAAGGTTATAACAACCGTCTCACAGGTTCGGTAGTGATCCGCGTACCACAGGCACAGTTCGAAACTGCCCTTACCGGTGTAAAAGCGATCGGAAAGGTTAAATCGTCCTCGACACAGGGCGAAGATGTTACCGAAGAATACGTGGACATTCAGGCCCAGAAAACCTCATACCAGAACCAGCTCGCCCAGTATAATGAGATTATGAAAAAGGCAGTCAAGGTCAGCGATGTGATCGAGATCCAGCAGCAGATTGATCGCGTCCAGACACAACTGAACCAGCTCGAAGGTCGCCTGAAATACCTGAACAGCCGGATCGATCTCTCGACAATCTCGGTGAGTCTTCAGGAACCCGAACCCGTTGGAGGCGAGACCGGACACAACTTTATCACCACAATTAACGAGGGGATTTCCGGGTTCTTCGGCATGATAGATGCAATTGTAATCCTCCTCTTTACCCTGCTTCCGCTCATCGTCCTCGGTGCAATCGTATATGGAATCTACCGCTGGAAAAAAGGGAATAAACCGGCTCCAGTCCCGGCCGAACTGACTGAAAAGAAATAATTTTTTTTATTTGCACTTCTGTTCGAGAAGTGATCGGATCTTTTTGAGCTCATCAAGCATCAGGAGATTCGTGCTCATGGATCCCGTTACAGAACCTGTGGGTGAAGGCGCAGGCGCGCTCGTGCCGGTACCATCATTATGCACACTGGAGCCGGATTGCCGCACCAGCGTTCGGAGCAGTTCCCGGAGTTCTTCCGCATGCTCAATCGCTTCGATCCGTATCTCAGGAACTGATTGTCCGGAATAGCCGGCTGTCTGGATGGAGAGAGTGGATATCCGGAGCCAGCGCATGACGGGACCCTGTTTAAGATCCAGGCTCGTAATCCGGTTATAGGGCACAATGCCGGTAGTACGGAACCAGACACCGCGTTTCCACCGCATCTCGTCTTCGTGAAGCTCATACGACATACTCTGGTAATACAACCGGGTCCAGCAGGCAAAGATGACGAATACGACAACAGTGCACAACATGAATGCAGCCGCAATAAATGCATCGGGGGATGAAAGGATCACCGGTAATACCGTGCACGCCAGGATAAATACCATAAGAAAAGCAAAATCGATAATAAACCAGGTGACCAGCGCCTGTGCGGGCTTAAACGGAGTACTCAGGGGAAAATAATTTTCAGAAGCCATACAAGTTCGATCGAGTATGTATTTTTCTGAAATGAAAAAAGGTATCGGAATTATGTTATTTCGATGACGTTGTGGTATTCGTCACGGGAGCAGTCGTTTTCACGGTCGTTACCGTTGTCTTCACGGTCGTAACACCGGAGGCAGGTGATGAGGTTGCCTTGACCGTAGTAACGTTGGTCAACGGTTTTGTCGTAGGAGTAACGGTTCCGGATACGGTCTTTGGTGCCTGGGCCACTCCTGTTGTCGCATCGGCCGATACCGTCACTTTACCATATGCGACATTTGTTTTACCGGTCGTCAGCAGTCCGCCATTTTTGTAGATCTCCACAACAAGGTCATGACGGGTTGAACTGTCCAGCTTCTCAGCAGTCACCTGAACCGGGCCGGTTGCATTCTCAATCTCCAAATACTTGTCCCCGGAATCGGATACTGACTTCAATGCCGAGGGCATACCGTAGCTTACTTTCCAGGACCCAAGATAATTGACATGAGCATAAACTCCGGTAGCCGGCGCTCCGGCAGCAGCCGTTGTTTCCCGGACCACAATTGTGCCGGAAGATATCGGGCTGGATATCGTTACCGGGGTTGGAGTGGTTGAGGAAGATCCCAATGCGGGACCGGGTGCAGCGGATCCATTACCCGAAATCATCGGGTATACAAAGACCACGCCAACAACCGCAATTACAATCAGCAGAATAATCACGCCAATTGCCAGGAATACTTTTTTACCGGGCATCCGTATCGAACGACGCGGTTTTTGTGGCGGGGGGGATGCAGCCTTCGGCATTGAAGGCGGGCTGAGAGGATTCTGGATGAGCTCTTTTGGAGAGAACAACCGGGGGATCAGGGGCTTTTTTGCCGGTTTCTGTGGCTGCCGGGTAACCGCAGGAGCGGGTGCTAGTACAGGTACTGGCTCCGGCTTTACCTCATCTTCCGGGGGATTGTCATACGGGGGGGAATAAGCACGTTGTGCCGGTTTCTGTGCCGGAGATTCCGGAGATGCGGCCATTGGGGAATCTGCGGGAACCTTTCCCGGTGAGCGGTTGAAGAGATGTTCGATGGTCTGAATGTCCCGATCAGCCGGGGGTTGCGTGGGTTTGGCAGGTGCCCGGTACTCATGAACCGCCGGGGTAGCAGGGGTAGAATTGACCGGTGGGATAATGGATGAACCGCAGCGGTTGCAGAAGCCTGAACCTTCCGGTACCTTGTTACCACAGTGGGAACAGAACATTCCTAATTCCGGTGTGTCAGGAACTCTTGGAGCGGCCGGGATTTTTGAAGGAGCATTCTTTATGCTCTTTTTGATAGGGTGCACCGGATCCACATCGTGTTTTGGTACATGACGTGGCGATGCCGGTGGTACGGGATTCCGGTTTATTTCAACCCGGGAAGAAGGGGACGGTTCCGATCTTCTCGGGGGTTGGTCAACGCCGGGAATTACCTTCCGGATAACCTGTTCGAATGAGGATGACACATTCTCCTTAAGGGTCTTTACCCATTCATCCCGATCCTCGTTACCGTTATCTCCCGCAGAACGGGAGAAAGTAAGAACCATCTGACGGGTTTCTCCGGTCCGTGTGATCACCGTGACGGTGACAACCGGATCGCTGATCGCATTCTCTCCACCTTCAACATCCTTGATTGTGGCAAGCGGGATCTCTTTTGGAGGCAGGAGGTTTTTTGCCCGGTCGATCAGGATAATCCGTTTGTTAGTAATAATACCTTCAAACGGGATCGACTTGACATATACTCCCTGCGTCCGCACGAGTACCGTCTCATCACTGCGCAGGTCTGGATCGCCCATGATACCACTCCATAATAAAGTCTTCTTTGCAATTTGTCTGTATTGTGAGAAAAAGATATTTGTCAGATTTCCACGGGATTGACCGGATAAATGCGGGGAGAACGGCTAGGTAAAACCCGAACCCGGCAAAATCACCACTTGATGATTATTTGATAAATACCACCGAGTCTGAAAGTGCACGGTGCCGGGCAAGAACCTCTCTGAACTGCTTTGATGCGAGCATATATTTTTTGATCTCTGACGAGATAGTAATCCCGCATTCCCGGGATTCGGGATCATCAGGGGTACAGTCACACGATTCCCCGGACATGCCCTGGTCGAAGACGAACTTGATGATATGATTCTGGACAAAAGTAAGTTCGGCCATCATCTGCTGGCCGGGCATCTTGGCGCAAGCGAAGGTAAAGCGGATTGCGTCTTCTAGCGGATGAGGGAAACTCTCAACAGAGAGTTTTATAAAACACTCCACTTCAAACCGTTCACTCTCGACTTTTCGTATCGCTGAATGCTCAATACTCATCATGAGTACGCGTTCACCGGGGATCAGGTGGATGTGATGATCCTTGTCAAGCATGGCAATGCTGTTTTTTGTCAAAAACTCACCGTATCTTGATCTTCTGCGGCTCCCAATAAAGCGCTTGTGCTAAAAAAACGGGGACAGATAAAGGTCCCGGTAAGATATTAAATCCACCCGGTGATGGAATATTGATATGAAACTCCGGTTCATTGCACTCATTTTTGTTATGCAACTGGCGATATGTTCGGCCGGATGCCTCTCTCAGGCTCCGGTGACTCCTTCTCCACCAATATCCATGCCCACAACAATACCGGTTCCAGAAAGCACGATTGCTACTATTCCCCCGGGGACAATGGCACTCCAGTTAACGGATGTTCCTGGGGATTACCTGCTCAAGGAGCGGGACGTTATTGCCTACAGCGAAGTATCCCAGCTCGCCCGGAACCTTGGCTGGCAACAAGGATACCAGGTGACGTTCTACCGTATGAACCGGGAAAAAGATGACATCACCGGAATCCGCCAGTCCATCAGTGTCTATCCGCCGGAAAATATCGGGAAAGTCTATGATCTCGAGACCGAAGGAATACTTTCCAGCCGTAATGGCACGACCCGGCATGCAATCCCGTTTCCCAGGATTGGTGACCAGAGTATTGCATTCCGGGAAACCAGGATCGCAAATCCCATGGACATTGCGGTCTACACGGTAATTTTTTCCAGGAAGAACGTGTTTGAGACCATTACGATGGGAGGCACAACAACCGATTATGAAATGTTAAAAGAGGTTGTTCGTAAAGCCGCAGACAAGATCCTGTGATTGCTTTTTCGGTTTTTTGGAAAACTACGATTATTTGGCAGATTGATGAGCGAAAGGTTCTCCTCATCGGCTCCCCCGCAACAATCCGGACTCGCTTTTTTTTAAGTACCGCATCCTATTGAGCTGTGCGAGGTTGTTTCTCTGGTCTTTACCTGCCGGCAGTGTGGAACGTGCTGCATGTACCTTGGCGATTATATTGTGATCGAACAGCAGCTCGGCCCTTTTACCTTTGCTGCTGAATCAGTCTCGACCGGAACACCGTTCATTGCCGAGATCGATGAGGACAAACGGCACCTGTTTATTGATCATTCCTTTCCCGATCAGCACCCGGCTGCATGCCGGTTTCTCCGGCCCGATGGAGAACTCTGCCGCTGTACCATTCACCGCGACAGCCCGGCCCAGTGCAAGTTTTACCGTTGTGTAATTATGCGGGTGCTGGATCATCGGGGCGCAGTGATAGGTACGGTGCGGGGGACGCTGGGGTTGCATACCGAGGATCCGGCCCTCCGGGCTGTAAGGGATGAGATGGACCAGAAACGGCCGAAATCTGACGCGGAAGCCGAACGGTGGATTGCAGCATTCTTACAAGAAAAAGGCTACCGGGTGGAGTGACTGCCCGATGGAAACCACCTGATACAACAAAAAGATAATTATCTGCCCTGGGCAGTTGTCGTGGTATTCCGAACAGACGGAGTTTCGTTTATTGAGGTGACGGGAGTATCTGCCGGCCCCAGATAGATGCCGGAACCGAGCCACCAGGTGGGATCGACACTCATTGCATACCCGAGTTTTTTCTCGATAGAATTGTTATGGACCGGGTTGACGTAATAATAGGTTGAAAAACCCGTACCATTGATGGCCGCCTGGCGAAGATCCTGGATAAACAGGTTGCCTTCTGCATCGGTTTCGTTAATGCGGCTGACCCCAATCTTCTCCGGGTTTACCGGATGAGCGATCGTTGTGCCATTGATATCGTACGCATAAATGTAGAGTACGCCCCGGAAGAACGATCCATTCTTGCGGGAGAATTCTGCAAGGGCTTTTTCCTTTCCATTCTGTTTTGCATAGGCAACGGCTTCTTTTACAAAAGCGACCATCTCTTCCTTCGTCGCCACGGGAGATGCCGCGGTAGTCGCAACCGGGGAGAACGTTTTTCCCGGGGTTGCGACGGCAGGAGCAGGTGCCTGCCCTGGTGCCGGTGCCGGGAACTGGGTGCAACCAGCGCTTATCAGGAGGGCCCAAATAAGGATACCCGATAGAGCAATGGTACGCAGATTAAACGTCATATAACCACGTTAGATACCGATCGAGATAAACCCCACCGGGTATCCCATTATGGAGATGCCGGCCGATTCCGGTTATTCCACAACCTTTTTTTAAAAAATAATGTGCCAGCATTTAATACGTGAACAATCGTAAATCCCGGTTATGAAGATGCGTTACCTGCTCCCGATCCTACTCTTAGTGATGGGCATTATCATTACGGCGGGATGCAGCCAGTCCCAGGGACAAAAAAATTCCGGCCAGGAACCCCAGGTAACCAGCTCTCCCACCCAGAAAATACCGGCAATCGGTACTACTCCTCCAGATTTGACAATTCTTGTAAACCGCGCAGCAGCGTATGCCCGCGAGAACAGGAGAGAGAAGGCAATAGCTGCTTTCAATGATCCAAAAGGAGCGTTCGTCCATGACGAAGTATATGTGTTTGCCGGGGCATACGATGGCACCGCGCTGGCCGAGCCATTTCATCCGGAACTTGTTGGTACCAACATAAAAAACATGACCGACAATTTTGGGGTCCCCTTCGTTCGGAACCTGGAGGAGACGGGGCAGTATGGTACGGGATTTGTAAGTTACGATTATCCCAACCCCATGAGCAACAACCATGTAGAGCCCAAACTCTCGGTAGTTTCCGATGTCGACGGGACCTATTATGTGGGCGCCGGCACCTATGCAGGATCCGGTATTGTGTACCCCTCCGCCGCGATCGGCCCGGCAACCCGGGCGTACACGGTTGCCGATCTCCCTGCATTTGTGAAAAAAACCGTGGCGTATGCCCGGGCAAACGGCAGGGAGAAAGCGTTAGCAGAATTCGGGGATCCCGCCGGCCAGTTTTCTGACGGAGAACTCACGATAATGGCATTGGATTACAATGGCACAGTGATTGCAAATTCCCTCTCACCGGAGACGGCAAAGAACCACTTAACCTGATCAACTACCATGACCCGGATGCGGTCCCTACGGTACGGGAGATGCGGGACCTTGCCCGTAAAGGCGGGGGATACTCCTACACGGTTGCGGCGATAAAGAAGGACGGGAAGACCTATTACGCCCCCAAGCTCGATTACACCGAACCGGTGGATGATTCATACTGGATCTTCTCCGGAATCATCATCCCGGGCTATGAGCAGCTCCGCGAGGGGAACACTACCGGCATCACGGTACGAAACTATACCCGCACGGATATGTTCGATCTTGTCGGCAGTGCGGTCACGTACGAACAGGCAACCGGAAATGAGAGGACCCTGGCAGAGATCAATAACCCGAACGGGCAGTTTGTACACCGCGACCTCTTTATCTGGGCGGAGAACTTCGACGGGACGCTCTTGGCAGACCCGTTCTGGAAGGACGGTATCGGGAAGAACTGGATCAACTTCACCGACCCGTATGGTTCAAAGACCACTGTTGTCGGCATCAACGCGATCCGCAATGGCACCGGCTTCTCCCACGCAATGTTCCCGGACACTTCGGCAAACCACACAGCATCGGTCCCGAAACTGGTGTACATGAAGCCGGTGAATGACACCTGGTGGATCGGCAGCGGGATTTATGGCGTCCAGGTCGCGTGAACGCTCATATCATCCTTTTCTTTTTTTAGGGGAAGCCGTATTTTACTGAACCGTATGTGTCGACGGCCTTTCGGTCCGTTGTTGACATTTTTTAATTTTTCAAAAGCCGGGGCCGGTATTTAAGATCCAATTGTTTCCGGGTCAGGGTAGTAAGGGATACTTGGACTTCCCACCAACTATTTTTTCAGGAGAAGATATCCCCACACGGTCACGTAACGATAAGGCAACCCTTCCTGACAGGTCATTGAAATTTGTGTATACTGAAGTGAAGAGATTCCGTAACGGGGAACAGGAAGCATTTTACTCCCAATATTATCCCATAAAAGAGAATCCGTTTCGATCTGCCGTACTAGTTTCCGAGAAGAATCCAAATCCGACACGTTATCGAGAGCCAGAACTGTTCGCAAAAACATTAGGAGAAAGAGAGTAAAATAAGAAAATTGTAGTGACGCCCAGGTCGGAATTCGAATCCGAGTCGATTGCGTGACAGGCAATCATGATAGGCCACTACACTACCTGGGCACTTTTACTTACAGTTTAGTCCCGCCTCCCAGATTCGAACCGGGGACATCGCGGTAGCCGCACAGTTACCTCATACGGTAAACCAATCTACAGCCGCGCACTCTACCGAGCTGAGTTAAGGCGGGGCACTGCGCTACTAATGTTGGGAGAGTTTAGTATTAAACATATCGCTATTCGATGTTGAATTTCGCCGAAATGGCGTGTTTTTTCCTATGTCTGAAGATTTCTTTAAATAATTCGCATACGAATAAAGTTGTATGGCTACTCGCAAGGATATTGCGGGGGATCGTCATCTTCTCCGATAGCTCGGCGAAGAAAGACGTGACCGTATTCGACACAACGCTCCGGGACGGAGAACAGACCCCCGGGATTGCGTTCACTTTTGAACAAAAACTCCAGATCGCACGTCAGCTCTCTGATATCGGTGTGCATGCGATTGAAGCAGGGTTCCCTGCATCTTCGAAAGCCGAGAAAGAGACGGTGTCCGCTATAAAGAAGCTCGATCTCGAGACCACCATCTGCGGACTCGCCCGTTCCGTTAAAGCAGACGTTGGCGCCTGCCTTGACTGCGATGTCGACATGGTGCATGTGTTTATCCCGACATCGGATATCCAGCGGGAGAACACCATCAACAAGAGCCGGGAAGAAGTGCTCGCGATAACCAGCGAGATCATCGGCTATATCCGGGAGCATACCGACAAGTGCATGTTCTCGGCCATGGATGCAACGAGGACCGACTGGGACTATCTTATCGAAGTCTTCCGGACCGCTGCTGATGCCGGTGCAACCATCATCAATGTACCGGACACGGTGGGCGTCATATCACCATCCGGTATGAAGACGCTGATCGGCCGGATACACCGGGACGTGAACTGCCCTATCGATGTGCACTGCCACAATGATTTCGGCCTTGCCGTGGCAAATACCATCGCGGCCGTGGAAGCAGGGGCATCGCAGGTCCAGGTCACCGTAAATGGCCTTGGCGAGCGTGCAGGCAATGCTGACCTGGCCCAGACCACGATGATCCTTGAGGCAATCTACCGGATCAATACCGGGATCAAAAAGGAACGCCTTGTTGAGACATCGCGACTCGTATCCCGGTTCAGTGGCATTGCCATCCCACCAACCCAGCCCATTGTGGGCGAGAATGTCTTCTCCCACGAAAGCGGCATACACTCGCATGGCGTTATGAAAAATGCCGCCACCTTCGAACCGGGCATCATGACACCGGAGATGGTCGGGCACCGGCGCCGGCTGACCCTGGGAAAACACGTAGGCAGGCACGCAGTAAACCAGATGCTCTCCGAGGTCCACATCGTCCCCGGCGAGACGCAGCTTGATGCAATTGTTGAGAAGGTCAAAGCGATCGCCAACAAGGGCAAGCGGGTGACTGATGCAGATCTCTATGAGATCGCGCAGACCGTGATGGAGATCGAACTGAGCCACAAGATGCTCGACCTGATGGATATCGCCATTATGACCGGCAACCACATGATCCCCACCGCAAGCGTAAAGGCGATGGTGAACGGAAAAGAGCATATCTTCTCCGCGGTCGGTAATGGACCGGTCGATGCAGCCTTAAAGGCGATCTTTGGGATAGTACCGGCCCGGGTCCAGTTAAAAGAGTTCAACATCGAAGCGATTGCCGGGGGGTCGGATGCGATGTGTCACGTCACCATTGCCGTAGAAGACGAACAGGGAAAGATCTACGATGCAAGCGGGAGCGGGGACGACATCGTGCTCTCATCCGTCGAAGCGCTCGTCAATGCGATCAACCTGACCAGCCGTAAATAATCCCTTACTCATTTTTAAGAGACGCGTACCGGATCTCTTTGAGCGCATTCATCGCTTTTTCATACCCGTAAAAATCAGCACGGACAGAGAGCCGGTCGATGATCTCATCCGTTGAAACGAGATATCGCTTTCTTACCTGGCCGTCACGACCGGCAGTGTCGAGAAAATTGTCGATCCTGTCGCAAATCTTGACCAGCGTAGCTTCGGGCGGGGCATCAAGAATACGGCCGATGCTGTCAGAGAGCCGGGCGGATTTTGAGGGAAGAGTATTCTTTTTTGTGAGGGCATCAACGATAGCGGCAATCTCCCGTTGTTCATCCTCCGGCAGGGGCAGGGCCGAAATAAATGAATCGGTCAGCGAGATCCACTCCGGTGTGCAGTCCTCGTACACGTCATGGAGCCAGGCAGAAACGATGGCAACATGCGAGCCCCCAAACATACTCACATGTCCCGCCACCCGGGCCGGGTGGACAATGTACGGGGTTCTCCGGTCCTTCCGGTACTGTCCCTTATGGGCACCGGAAGCATGGTCCGCAGCCGACTTGATCGAGGAAAAACACCGGACTGTAGAGACCGTATCCATACATGCAGTTTCGTGCCCGTATACAAAAAACCTACCGGATAACATTCAGATTAAAAAAATAAAAAAAGGTAGTTATGCAGCGGATGGTGCAGTCTTGCCTTCGAGTGCTTCCTTGATCTGGGCCTGCATCTGCTCGAACTTGCCCGCGAGCATCTTTTCCTGTTTTTCCAGGGATTTGATACGGAGTTCAAGAGACTCTGTCTTTTCGTTAAGTTTTGCACTCACGTCACTCTTCTTCTTCTGCATCATGACCGTGCCCACACTCATGTACATGACGGTATCCTCAGCAGCATCGCTTATCTCTTCCTGTGCACGCTTTGCCTCACGGACGGCCATCTCGTATTGGGCCTTCTGCTGGAGGATGTTCTGGAGCTGTTGCTGGATCTGCTGGAGCATGCCCAGCTGGTTCTGTACTTTTGGTGACATATTGTTCATGATCGTTCTCCCTTTACATTTCTGCCCGTTAAAGGTATTTTAGGATTGCGCCGGGAAATGGCGAAATCCCGGCTCACCGGCCGCTGGTGCCAAACACCATATGGCAAAAGAATCTCGCGGTAATCACGCCCCCGGGGGAGTACCAGGTCAAGGATGAAAGGATTATTGCAAAACGATCTGCTGCATCTCCTCCGCAATGTTAACGAGACGCAATGCCATGTTGAGGGCCGCCCGGAGAGCGGGGAGATCATCAGCTTCAATGGTGAGCAGGAGTATATTGTCGCCATCCAGCCGGCAGGTTGTACGTGAACGCGGGTTCACTTCTTCGGAGAGTTCCGGAGAAAGGGCTGCACAGATGGAAACAGCATGATCGGTAGAGAAACGAAAGATCGCTTCATGGTGCGGCATAGAGAAATCCCTCTGCACAGTAGGACGAAAAAGAAGATAAAGTATTTTGGTTCAGGCAGATGCCTGAATGTGCTCCGGTTACCGGGCTTTCATCTCTTTGATGGCGGCGCCGCGTTCCTTGAACAGGATACGGTGTCCACAGTAAGGACACCGTACATTGAAGTCGATCTCAACTTTCTGCTTGCACCGTGCACATTTGTATGAACTTGCCATATTAGATCAGTTTGCAACCTTTTTTTCTGCTACGACCCTGTCAATTGCACGCTTGGCAACTTTCATAGCCGGTGTCTGCGGCACGTATGACCCGCCTGCAAACTTGAACCCGCATTTGCGGCATTCCCAGATACCGGTTCCTTTGCGCTGAACCGCCACCATATCACATTTTGGACAGGTGTGAAGTGCTCTTGAAACAGCTTCAATATCTGCTACTCGCTTCCGTACAAATCTACCGTACCGGCAGCCAAAACGTCCGGCACTTCTTGTCACTTTTCCTTTTGCTTTATGTGTGGAGCTTGCCATAATGAATATTCCCCGATCTGTCTTGTTGTATTTGTCGTCTGAATTAATATACCTGATTGAGGATCTTTACCTGACCCTCGCCTTTGGAGACTTTATTGATGAGATCATAGAAGTCAACCTGGATGCCAGCCGGGATGCGAACGACACACACCCACGAACCATCTTTCTGCCATTCATCCTTCTCCATGGTGCAGCCGGCGGCGATATCGCCATACGCCTTTGCGGCATAATCAGCAGGTATACGGATAGCAAGCCTGAGTTCCTCGAACCGGATCGGCAGGATCGGGCGCAGGGCTTTTACCGTCTCTTTGACCTGTTCGTCAAGATGCTTGAAGGGATCGATATTCACGCGAGCCTCTTCCATTGCCATCTCAATCCGGTGCGGGGGATGCGGGTGCCCGGTCTGCGGGTTGACGGCATGGCGTGCGATGAAGTGGACCACCTGGCGGCGCTTGTCCTCGATCATGCGTTTGCGCTGCTCGGAGGTGAGATGGATTTCTCCCTTATCGATGATACGGCGCGCGATCGTCTCGAAGTCCGTGGTATGGAAGACTTTTAAGAGTGCTTCATCGGGTGCCCGGGTTGCCTTGGAGGTATTGCTGAACACATTGAGGGCTGCAACGACATCTTCAATGTCGACGACCTGTCCCTGCCTCACCAGCGCAGCCCTATCGGGATCAACGAGAATTTCGAAGCGCTCCCCGAAACTTTCGAGGCGCGCAACGGTGGATCTTTCGAGCGGTATCATGTCAGGTCAGGAATCACTGCTTGAACTGTGCTACGTACACAGCAACTTCTTCCCGGGTCATCTTCTTGAAGAGGGGGATTTCGCGACCGGTGACCCCGATCTCGACCGTGTCCATGTCAAACTTGCCTTCAGTTGCCGAGTGGAGTGCCTTGAGACCGAGAAGGATTGCATCCTTGACCTCGATTTCAGGTTTGTATTCCTCTTCAAAGACCTTCATGGCAGCCGGACGGCCGATCCCGATACCCGTTGCCTTGTATTCAAGGAGGGTGCCGGAGGGGTCGGTCTCGAAGAGACGGCAGTCACCGTCACTGACACCTGCAATGAGCAGGGCAGTACCGTACGGGCGAATGCCGCCGTACTGGGTGAGGGTCTGCATGTGGTCGCAGAGTTTCTTGGAGAGCGCTTCGACTTCAATCGGTTCATCATAGGAGACGCGGTTGATCTGGCATTCGACCCGTGCACGGTCCACCAGGGCGCGTGCATCCCCGACAAGACCGGAAGAAGCAACCCCGATGTGCTCATCAATCTTGAAGATCTTCTCGATCGACGATGCTTCAAGAAGCTTGGAGCTCACCCGCTTGTCAACAATCAGGACAACGCCGTCCTTTGCCTTGATACCTACCGCGGTAGTTCCCCGCTTGACTGCTTCTCGGGCATACTCCACCTGGTAGAGCCTGCCATCCGGGGAAAAAACGGTGATCGCCCGGTCATATCCTGTCTGATATTGTGGTTGCATTCAAATCCTCCAGATCATCTTTTGTTAAGAACAATCGGTTTGTATTTTTAAATCCCTTTTCAATCACATCAACCTTCTGACTGTTACATTGCAGAACAACGAAGGTTTTTTTCGCAAACGTGCATTCCTGCTGGACAGGTTCGGTTCCCGAACCAGCGCCGGTTGCCGGCACTTCCGGCTGGAGCACGGCATCAGGCCCTGGGACCGATTTTGTTTTGGGAAGCTTCTTTGGCCTGAATCGCGAGCGCAGGCTCTCCATAGTACCGGAGGCGGCGATGATACGCAGGCAGATTCGGAGATCGCGGCACGCGGTTACGGTAGACAGGGCAATCGAGAGCTCCCGTTCGGTTCCCCGCCGGCACCGGACGATCACATGCCCATGTTCAAGCGCAACAACGGCTGGAGTGATGATGGCCGCCGTTGCATCGCCCCAGAGGGTGGTGGTTGCATCCAAGATCGCGTAATAGAGCTCTTTCTGTTCGAGCAGGGTTCCCGCCGGTTCGATCCTCACTAGGATGTACCGGCGCTTCTCGCGAAGGGTGGGCGGGCGGACGCTCATGCGATCACCTGCACGGAAGGTTGCAGGGGGGTAAGAATTGTCCCGACCCCGGCCAGGGCACGTTCGACATCCGGCACATCCATGCCGATCAGGCTGCAGAGCCCGGCAATATCCCGGACATTCCGCAGGTCGAGAAGGGAACGGGCATGAGTGGACAGGGTGACCGGGAACTCAAAACGCTGTTCCAGCACCAGGATATCCATATACCGGTGGATGGCGCGCTGTCGTACAACACTCCGTGCGTGAATAATGAGCGAGAGATCAATATCCACCGCTACCCGGTTATCAGCAGCCATCTTCGCCGCCACATGGTCGAACGCAAGTTTGTCCGCCAACTGGATACCGCGCAGGATATGCACCCCCTTGATACCGATCACGGCCCGGTTGAAGTTGTTATTCGATGCATTGACCGAGATGACCCTGCCGAAATCCTTTGCCCGTTTTACGGTAGAGATGACATCCTTGACCGGGAGATCCCGGATCATCAGACCTGAGCGCACCTCAACTCCCGCGTAGGTGCCTGACGGGGTATCGGCAGCGACAATACTGTCAAATCCAAGCGCAGCGGCCTCCAGTGCCAGCCTGCGGACCGATGCATCTCCAAGGGGGTACGGATATACAGCGGCATCGGTGATCTTCATGAAGATACCTTTCCCGTAAAAAGAGGATAAGATTATTTGCCCTGGTTCGCGTGGGAACGGATGCTCGGGCGGGTCTTCTCGGTTCCGATACCCTTCTCTCTCATACCGCGACCCTTGCGTCCTGCTGAGGTCTTTCCGCGTTCTGCACGACCGCGGTGGGTGGCGTTGGCCATCCATGCAAGGTTCTTGTCGGCACGGATCGAGGGGTGGTGCCCGTCAACCATGATGACTTCGTAGTATTTGAGCTTCCCGTCCTGTCCTACCCAGTAGGAGTTCAGCACTTCCATGTTGGGGAATTTCTTGGACGCGCGCTCTTCTGCAATACGCTGGATGCTCTTGCCCATCGTCTTGCTGTTCTTGCCCATTGCGGCGGTACGGCGTGCACGGACGTATCTCGATACCCGGCGGCCACCGCGGCGGACCTGGACACGGGCAACTGCGATACCCTGCTTGGCCTTGTAGCCGAGGGTGCGGGCGCGGTCGATACGGGTCGGGCGCTCTACGCGGACAACGCTGCCTTCACGGCGCCATTCCTGCATGCGGTTCCAGAGGAGTTCCTTGACTCCACTCTTTGCGGGTACTTTCCATGCCTCCCTTACGAAGGCGTACATCGATTTTACCATGGTAATCACCTAAGGTTCGGCTCATTGCTGAGCTACATTCCTTTTCATCGGGACGGATCCCGTATGCCTGTATAGATAGGGTGGACGGATATTAAAGAACTGTGGCATCCGGGCCATCTGTTGTATTACGGTCATTACACAGTGGATCGGTTCAACAAAAAAATATGTTCAAGAAATTTTTTCGATTTTAGAATTCGTTGTATTTCAAACTCCATAATGAAAAGAGGGGAGGGTCCCCTCATTTGCTCAGAGGTGACCCCCTCATCCAAAAAAAGAGGAGAGGGTGCCTACCTCCCCTTCATTTGAAAATATTTTGAGCCGACCCTCCCCTCTTCGGTAAAGAGGGGACCCTACCCCCCCATTTTCTCCACAAATATAACCATGGTTTCGCATGGAATAACGCCGGAGAGCATTTTTTCGGTTGATCTGCTAGAGAGGGGAGGTGCCTGACCACCCCTTCTCCTAAAAATATTTTGACCCCTACCCTCCCCTCCCAGCATAAAGGGGGACCCTGCCCCCTATCCTGCGCAAGACAGGGTCCTACTTCCTCCAGTTGCCCGGCCCTGTTACTTCCCGAACCGTTTGTAGCGCTTATGCGCTTCCTCGATTGTCATCACTTCGAGAATGTTGACAATGCCCCCGGGCAGAACATCGAAGAACTCAGTATAGGCATGTGCGATATGCATCCGGCAGTGACCGTTCTGCAATAACTCCACATCCGGAGCGGTATAGGGATCTTCAAGTTTCAGCAGATGCTGCTTGATTATCCTGCGATCCTTCTCCGGTAGACCGTTAACGTACTGCAGCGCCCGCTTGTCGATGTTTACTCTCACGGTGCATCTCTTTTTTCAGGCTTGCGTATTCGGGATCGCTGTCGAGCGGGACGAAATCTCCTTCCTCCGCAATCTTGTCCAGGTGTGCAATGAAGTCATGACGCTTCCGCTCCTGCAACACCCGGCCGATCACATCCCCGTACCGTTCCCCGGGTTCCCTGATGGACATCAGGGCTTGTTTGGTATCTGTCGAAACGAGTGCTTTCTCGGTAAGAGGTTCGGAGTTCTTTGCCATGGTCATATTCTCCTTATTGGTCTGAATGTACCTTTTGTCCATTTCAGGCAATTAACCTGTGCTTCACGCCATGATTCGGTCACTCAGTCAATTGGAACAAATATTTTGGCAGCAGGCATGATGGAAGCGGGTGCTGGTCCGGGAGAATTAAAAAAAAGATAACAAGCACCTGAACGCCGCGGGGGCGCCCCTTCGAGTGCGATGGTCACAATCATTAGCGGGGCATGGCTGTATCAGCCCCCATCCAGAATACCGGGAAAATAATCTGATGAAAAAAAAGAAGCAGATCCTATTTCCCCTTCTTCTTCTCAATCACCCGGATATCCTCAATCCGGGTAACCGGATACTGCCCGTTCTCATCCTTTTCCGCTGATTTCACCATGTCCCAGATGGTGAGCAGTGCAATGGAAACCCCGGTCAGCGCCTCCATCTCAACACCGGTCTTTCCGGCACACTTCACCCATACGCTGGCCTCAATGAACCCTTCCCCGTCCAAGAAATCAACAGAGATCGCACTGATGGGTATTGCGTGGCACATCGGGATCAGGTTCGGGGTGTTCTTCACCGATAGTGTCGCCGCTACACGGGCAGTAGCGAGCACATTGCCTTTGACAACCGTTCCTTCGCGAATTGCGGTCAGGGTGGCCGGCCGCAGGTAAATCCTGCCGGCCGCCACGGCTTCCCGCACAACGTCGCCCTTGCCGCTGATATCCACCATCTGTGCCTTATCGTTCTGAATATGGGTAAACTCGACCATGTGCTCACTCTGCCTGCGTCTCATTCCTGAATAATTCTGCCGGGATCCGGTCCACGAGATCCGAGGCCAGCATCCCGCCCCCGCGTTCCGCTGCCACCCACTCTCCTGCCCTGCCATTCACGTACGCAGCAATACAGGCGGCATCGAACGCGGGCAGGTGAACGAGGAGAGCGCTGGCGATACCCGCGAGCACATCCCCAGTGCCACCGACCGTCATCGCGGGATTCCCGGTCCGGTTGAACCGTACCCGGGTTCCATCCGTAATTATATCGATATGACCCTTGAGCAGCACCGTGCCCCGGATTCCTGCATCGCGGGCTATCGTGGCACGCCCGATCGTATCGGCAGGCAGGGACTTTCCGGTGATACGGGTAAATTCCCCAGCATGCGGAGTATAGATCGTTGCTTCCTGCGCAGCGGGTAACGGGAGCCGGAGTGCTTCCGCATCGAAGACCGCACGCTTGCAGTGCGGGGCAACTGTCGTTACCACTGCATGGCTCTCAGTCCCGAGCCCATTCCCGCAGACAACCACATCCGCTCGCTCTGCAAGAGCGATCAGGCGCTCGATATGCTCCTCGCCAATCTTCCCGCCTTCGAGCCGCTCGAAAATAAGGTCCGGGATCGGTTCAAAGACCGGTGATGCAATCCTGACAATGTCGGCGCCCGCCCGCAATGCACCTAAGCCTGCAAGATAGGGGGCGCCCTGGTAGGGACCGCCCCCAATCACCAGCACTTCGCCCCCGACCCCCTTGTGCGCTTTATTCTGGCGTGGCTGAATGAGGGAGAGATCCCCGGGCCCGACACAGCATTCCGCTTCGAGAGGAATACCGATATCGACCACCGTTGAACCTTCCACTTTCGCCCGGTGGAATGCGCAGATTCGATCCGCCCGCATCCCCGGCGTCGGGACATCAGCGGCAATGATCTTTGCCTGCGAGGCATTGGCCATCCTCACGCAGGTCTTCAGTGGCTCCCGGAGATCCCCGGATGCGCCGATCCCCAGCAAAGCATCGATGATAATATCGGCTTCGGAAAAACGAATTTTCAATGATTCAAGCTCATTCTGGCAGGAGAACGGGTACAATCCTACACGACAGCGTTTCAGCGCGGCAAGCTGGTGCCCGCAGGCAGAACTCCGGGTGCCGGAATCGAGATACAAAACATCGGTGTCCATCCCGTACTGGAGGTGCCGGGCGGCCACCATCCCATCCCCGCCATTGTTGCCCCTGCCGCAGAGCACAAGCACCCGTGCCGGAGAGGTTGCACGGACCATCTCCGCAAGCGCCCATCCGGCGCTCTCCATCAGCTGGAGTTCCGTCACCCCGAGCGCAATGGCGTTCCTGCCCACCGCACGCATCCGGGCCGGGCTGATGATGCCCGCCTCCGGATACCCATCGAACGTAAACGGCTTCATATACCCGGCACCCATTTCCCGTACAATTCATGTGTAGGTAGTCCCTAATAATATGCAATGGGTTTTTGCGATGATGTGAAAGCAGCCGCAGAGCAGATCGCGGATGCGCCCGGGATTACCATCATCTCGCACATCGACGCGGACGGTATCTCGTGCGAGGCGATCCTCTCGCAGGCGATCTCCCGACAGGGAATTGCGGTAAAATCGGTCTTTGTCCGGCAACTCGAGCCGCTGACCATGCCACAGGTGCCTTCGGACAGTACGCTCAAGGTTTTTTCCGATTTCGGGGCAGGCCAGCAGAACCTCTTCATGGAACGCGGTTTTTCCGAAAAAGAGGTCCTCATCGTGGACCACCACGTGAGCCAGCCCTGCGAGCGGCAGTACACGCAGGTGAACTGCCTGCCGTATGGCCATGACCGGATGAGCGCTGCCGGCGTCTCGTACCTGATCGCAAAAGAGCTGGACCCGGCCAATATCGATCTCGCCAAGCTCGCTATTGTGGGAAATGTGGGTGACATGATGGCCCGAGAGAAGTGCGGGCTGGTGGGACTGGCCCGCGATATCATTGTCGAAGACGGGGTGAAGCACCGCAATGTCGAGGTGCGCAAACGTGACCTCAACTGTTATGGAACCGCCACGCGCCCGGTGCACCTCTCGCTTGCCTACAACGACGATCCGTTCATTGTCGGGATCAGCAACAATCCCGAGGGGGCCCGCCAGTTCCTCAAAAAACTCGGCATCCGGCAGCAGACCGAGAGCGGCCGCTGGTATGTCTGGGAGGAGATCTCGCAGGAGGAGAAGCGCATCATCATCTCGGCACTGGCCGAGCAGTTGATCGCAAACGGCGACAAAGTCGACCGCCTCTTTGCCGAGACGTATGGCTTCCCCGATGAGACCCCCCGCACACCGTTGCGCAATGCCCAGGAGTATGCGACCATGCTCAATGCCTGCGGGCGCTGGTCCAAGCCGCAGATCGGTGGGGCCATCTTGCGCGGGGATCGGGGGAATGCGTACCGGGAAGCCGAGCATATGCTCAAGAACCACCGGGCCATCATCAGGAACCTGCTCGAGTTCATCATCGATACCGGTGTTAAGGAACTGGATAACCTCCAGTATCTCCACGTAGGCGGGCGCTACCCGGACACGATTGTAGGTATCGGTGCCGGCATGGCACTCTCGAAACTCAACGCCTTAAAACCGATCCTTATCATGTGCGAGGTGCCCGAGGATACCAACCTTACCAAGGTATCGATGCGGACCACTGAGCGCGTGGTGGAACGAGGGGTCGATCTCCAGGAGGCGCTCAACTGCGCTTCTGCGGAGTATGGCGGCGGGGGCGGGGGCCACAAGATCGCGGCGGGCGCGTATATCCCGAAAACAGCAGAAGAGGAGTTTGTTATTCGTGTCAACAGAATACTCGGAGAACAGTTCGCTGCGGCGGGTTCAGGTAATTGCTGATCTCCAGTTCGGCGGACTTGCGGGCACGGGACTCTTTCCCGAAGGCTGCGCATTCATCTACTCTACCACCGGGCGTATCCGGCAGATCGGGTTTGAAGATGTGCGCCTTGCAACCGTCCGGGCATCGGATGGCAGGCTGACGCTTGGTATCGAGGGGGCAAAACGCCTCCAGGCCTGCCTGCCCGCCCCGGCATACCGGGTCATCATCAAGGATGATGTCGCAGAGTTTGTGGCAAAGGGCAAGAATGCGTTTGCAAAACATGTGGTCGGAGCCGACCCGGCAATCCGCGCGGGCGATGACGTGATGGTCGTTGCGAGCGAAGATCGCCTGATTGCCTGCGGCGCTGCAGTTGTTTCAGGCACAGAGATGCTTGCATTTAATTATGGAGTAGCCGTAAGAGTACGGCAGGGTAGTGAGAAAGATGCTTCCGGGAAATATCAATCCACGCCAGATGAAGGCGATGATGAAGAAGCTCGGCATGAATGTCGAGCCGATTGAAGACGTGCAGAGTATTGTCATCAAGACACCAAAAGGGAACTATGTCTTTGACTCGGCAGAGGTCCAGGCAATGACCATGCAGGGCTCAACAACGTACCAGATTACCGGTGATATCCGGTTCGAACCTGCAACGGTCGAGATCCCCAAAGAGGATATCACGATGGTTGCGGCATCTGCAAAGGTACCTGAAGAGAAGGCAAAGGAAGCTCTTGTGGCGACCAAGGGCGATATCGCTGAAGCGATCATGCGCCTCTCCAGCTCATGATCGAGCCGGGCGATCGTGTTCTGCTCGCAGGCGAGGGCAGGGAATTCTGGGTCAAGGCAGGGCCGGGGAAACTCGGCACCGACAAGGGCCAGATCGAGCTCGAGTCCATGGTCGGGAAATCCGGTGGCGATATCATCACCACCCACAGCGGTGCGGAGTTTACGATCCGCATACCGCGTCCCACAGATTTTTTTACGTACGGCAAGCGGTCAGGCGCACCGATGCTCCCGAAGGATATCGGGCTCGTCATTGCGTACACCGGTATGAACCATAACGATGACGTGCTCGATGCCGGTACCGGCAGCGGGATTGCTGCGATCTTCTTTGGAGGCGTAGCAAAGACCGTCAGGACCTATGAGGTCCGCCCGGAATTCTCCACGCTCGCGATGAAGAACATCACGGAGTCAAAACTCACCAATGTCGAAGCGGTGGCCGCTGACTTCCTTGCTGCGGAAGGGAGTTATGATGTGGTGCATCTCGATCTCCAGATCCAGCCCGAGCATGTGAGACATGCATTTACATTGCTACGCTCTGGCGGGTATCTCGCGTGCTACACGCCGTTCATAGAACAAATGTCAATTGTGGTCGATGAGGCTACTCCGCTCTTCCGCGAAGTGCATACCCATGAACTGATCGAACGGGAGATGACCCGGTCCAAGAGAGGGACCCGACCGTCTACTTCGGTGAGTCACTCGGGGTATGTGACGATTGCGAGGAAATAATTTTTTTTCAGGAAAGATTGTACGTGCCGGGCAGGCCCCGTCACGGGAAATATTCTTTAGGAATCTCCGGAGAAATTTTACTCCTCGTCGGAAGATAACAAATCTGAAACCAGGTCCCGGATCTCCTTCATCTTCTCTGGTCGAACGGTACCGATGGTGTTGCAGATGAGCTCTTTTTCCAGAGCATAGATACCGTCAGCCTGGACATAACTGGGATGATCGAGTGATCCGGAGAAAAGATCATCATTTGTCAGGCCGACTGCCATCATCTTTGGTTTCCGTGTAGTGATCTTCATCACGATCACGTCACGGGATATCGCGTTATACCGGGAATTGCTCACCACAAGTGCCGGGCGTACCTTGGACTGCGCCTGGTTGGAATAGGTGAAATCCACAAGCACGACCGAACCCTGTGCGGGCTCAGTCATGTGTCAGCCTTCTCTTCGTATGCTCTTTCCATGCATCATCCGGGTTTTCATAATCGACGTCGATCTTCGCTTTCCGGAAAATGATCTGGTCTTTATCCGATGAGATCGACAGGTAATCCCCGTCCTCAATGCCGAGCTGGGACCGGATCTTTTTCGGGAGGGTGACGAGTCCCTTAGATGAAACCTTGACAAGTGTCGTTTCAGACATGTGCTCTCACAACTTATAATGTAAGATTCTTAGATTATGAGTGTTGCGGAAGAGATCGTATCGGGAATTAATTATACACCAGAAACAGCTTCAGGTTCTGCATTCTGGTGTACCAGCATCGGATGAGCAGCTCCATGAGCTGATCGAGCGGGAGATGACCCGGTCCAAGCGGGGGACCCGGCCGTTTACTTCGGTCAGTCACTCGGGATATGTGGTGCTTGCGAGGAAATGATCCTCTTTTTTTTAAAGAAAGTCAAAGTAATGGCCTCTAAACTTTGTTTTTTCGTGTCAACGTCTGAAAAGCACGCAAAGAGATTTTCTTTTCATTTAAATAAAGTATAATAAAACTTAGTTATTATACAAAAATTACAATAACCTGAAATATTTTTAATGTTTTATCATTATAAGGTGTGAAATTTGAATGATAGTGACTCAATCAATGTTTACTAATGGCGTTTTCGCTGCATTAGCCGTCATGGCAATAATCTACGCGTCTTATCCACCCAAAAACAACAGAGAATATTGGGCAATGATAATCGGTGTAATAGTGTAGGCGCCATATTCATGATTTTTACCGGTACTTTACCTGTAACTTAGCATATTTTTTAATAACACATTGCCAACTGGGATTAAAATAAAAATCGAATTGGCTCGATTAATTACCACAAATACACTATTGGCTAGAATTAATTGAGTATAACTTTTTTTTTCAATTAAGATAGTCTTTTAAAACTAAACCAATATTTTAGACCCGCAATCGAATCAGACTTGAAAATATTTGTCGCGTTATATGTAATATTCTGATAATAATAATTATTAACTGTAGTAATATTTTGCGATAAATTAATCAAATTTGTATTGGTCGAAGTATTTGGTGAAATCTGCATTGTGACTCCAAAAAGAATAGTTAAGACAATCGCTAGAATAAATAAAGCAATAAAAAATGTATACATCAAACGTTCTTGTTCAATTTTTGCTTGCCAATAAAGTTGTTCCAACACTCGATTTTTAGTTTCTTGATTTAATATATGGTTAGATTGTACTTGTAATTCGGAAAATCTTAACTTAATTTGTGAGACATTTGACCATGAACTGCAAAATATACCAGATATATAACCACTAACAATACCAAAGACCGCCCCCGCTACAAAAAGAGCAATTTCATTGGGAAGAAGGATAGCCATTCTTTTAAAAATAATATGAGAAAGGTAATACGTCTTTGGTTAGAGTTCTGCTGTGACTTATTCTATATGAGCCTAGGCAAAACAGAACTTATTTTAAAAAAATGGTCCGATCACAACCGCCCGTATTTTTTTGCGCCTGCTCAATGGGAAGAATCTCATGCACCCTAACAATCCTGCTCCCCCCTCAACGGAATAGAACGCGGTATAAGTACGGGCAATATGAAGCCGGTATATCTCTCTACCGCCCCGTAAGGCCAGTCTCTCCGTATCCCCGCCACTCCAGGGAAAAGAATTCTCACCAAGACCCTGGAGAGCGTTTCAGATAATGCGCCGGGATTTTTCCAGACGGGACCGATGAACACATTGGCTGTATTCCGGACCTTCACTTCGAAGGTCAATCCTCAATCTCCGATAGTAAGACGTACTCCGAATCCGGGATGCTCTCCCACAGATTTACATCTTCCTCAAGCCGGGCTTTCTTGACCCGTTCGATCATATCCTCAAGGAGATCGTCATAGGTCTGGCCTGCCCCCTTCATCGCGCCGAGTTCTTTCCAGATTTTCTCGGATACCGGCAACCGCTTTACTGCTGGCATGATCACGCTGTAAATATCGTAAGTACTTAAAACCATTACAACCCGTGCATGATAACAGACCGGATAATCCGGTTACTGACTGGGGTTTAGCCAAGATTTCCTGCAACATGTTGTACCAGCATCAATCGCTTACCCACCCTGCAATGGACAAACAACCATTTAACCCACCACTCCCGACATTGATCCATGCCTACGGGCGAACACGTCCACATCATCAGCGCCGGGGACAAGATCCACATCGCGTACCCCGCCAGCTTCCGCACCCTCCCCACCATCACCCGGACATACGTCCTTGCGGACAGCACAGTTTACGAACTCTCATCCAATCCTGAAATAGAAAAGGAACGCCAGGCAGTCCGAAACGCAGTAACATCAGTAAAGGAGATCTCCGCATCACTCACCATCCCGTTCTCCCGCGAGACGGTCTATCCGCCCACCTATCCATCTGTCCGCGACACGCTCACGAAAATTCACTGCGAATTCCCCGCAGCGCGGTACACGTTCGATCTCTCAGGCGGGTCCAAACCTCTCTGCATGGCACTCCTCTCGCTCGCACCCTGGCTTGGCGGAGAGGTATATTCCACGTTTGATGAAAAGACGCCCCGTAGCGTCCCGCTACCGGAACGGTCGGTACGGAGCATGATGGAAAATCCCAATTACCCGGCGATTCTCGCCCTGCTGCTCCGCACCACCCGGAAGGATGGGGTGACTGGAGTACACGAATGGTGGTCGCGGGACTCTATCTATAAGCAGCTCTGGCCGTACTATGTTCCGTCCCGCACGAAGAAAGCAAAACCGGGGGATCCCCCAAAGCCGGTCGTACAGTATAAGAAGGGCCGGAAGCCGGCTGCCGAGCTGACGCATGGGACCCTGTCGACATTTATCTGGACACTGGAAGAAGCCGGGCTCGTTCACGAACGGGTATCGGAAGAGACGAGACGGGAAAAATTTTACCGGATTACGGAAAGTGGTGAGATCGCGTTCCGGTTTTTTGCGAATCCGACAACCAGTACGCTTGTCCGTACGAGTCTCCAGAAAACCTGATTTCTCGAATTTTTTTTTTCATCAGAGTCTGCTTGAAATTTTTCAATCACGTACGGAGGGTGTTAGTAAACATGCCAACAGTTGGATAATTATCCAACTGTTGGATAATTATCTAACAACAAATCTTTTTCTCCGGCGTGAGGGTCCGGGCTCGCACAGCAAGGTCTGGTTGAAAAATTTCAGGCAGGAGGCAAGGGGTCGATTGAAAAAAAATTTCCGGAGATCGATGGGAAATTTTTTTCGCTCAGGCAGATCCGGAATTTTTTGAAAAAAGGTTGGCCGGATTTGATCTAAAATGGGTTCATGATCGTACTCATTGGGTTGTTCGAGCTTGGCAGTACTAAGGTGGCTTCCCGCATCAGACCTCACCTAGTCACTGTGGGGAAATGAAAGTTCAACAGATTTTGCATTAAAATCGCCTCAGGCGCGCTCCGTCAGGGGCAGCGGTATTCATCGCATTTTGCTGGAATGGAGGATTAACCCAACACAGAATTTGCAGGATTAAAATCGATGAAACCAAAAGAAGGAATACCGGAAGATACCGGTAGTAATCCGGTCAATCCTTCTTATACAGCGCCGCACTCCGCTCAATCTTCTTCTTTACCGTATCCCAGCTCTTCGTGATGAGGAAACTCTCCTCAATGTAACCGATAACTTTCTCAAATTTCTTCATCGGAAACGCCATGGTAATGACATCGAGCGGTACGCAGGGGCGGGCTGAGGGATCGAACATCCCCAGTACTACTTTGGGGTCTTCTTTCTGCTGTTCGAGCCACGGGTAATAAATGATCGAACTGCACCCGGCCCCCATGGGGCAGATGACGCCATTGGGATCCCCCTGGTCGAAATTTGCGAGCGTGAAGAGCCCGCTCATAACTTCAGGCCGGGCAAAGAAGATCACGCCATCAGGCATGTCCACTTCAGTCAGCTGGTCCCAGCGGGTGAGGACGAGATCCTTTCCCTGCGAAGAGAAGAACGGGATCTTCTTCTCCCAGGCATCAACAATCTCGGGCGTCTGTTTGTACCGCTCTCCTTCCACACCGCCAGGTTTCCCGCATGAGAGGAAATACCGGAAATCCGGTGGCCGCTGGTTGAAATAGCCGGTATACATAAGTCCCCCCCGGCAGGTAACGGACCGGGCATCCATGGTGATGGGGGTCCCGTTCCTGGCCCGCCCCATCTGGCAGATAAGGCAGCGCCAGCCTTCCGGCGGGGGAACTTTCTTGGCGGTGCAGGATTCATTCCTGAATTCAAAGGTGATCGGCAGTTCCGTGCCGGGAAAATAGTTCTGCCACAGGGTTATGAAGCGATCGCGAAGCTCAGCATCCATATAGGGAAATGTTTCTTTTTTGGATTTAAGGTGATCCCGGAGTGAGGGGCAGAAGCTGCAAGGGGCAGTGACTCACGGGCCAACCCTCAGGGTAACGCAAACACCAAAAGGGTATCGAAAAAAATTACGGTGTCCTGATTGCGTGGTTGTTCTTATCGCCACGCCCGATTCCCTTGTACACAAACCCTTCGTGGATATAGATATCCGGGTCGATCAGGTTCCGGCCATCGACAATGACCGGGTGCTCTTTTGCGGAAAGTTGTTTCACTTCAACGGGTTTGAGGGTCAGGTACTGGTGATGGCCGGCAAATATCACAATCGCGTCGGCATTCTCAATTGCCTCCTCAACAAAGGGGACCATCGCAACACCGGGGTACTCCGCAACATAGGGATCGTGCACGGAAACAACCGCTCCTTCATGAATGAGGAGATCGCGGTAGGGTTCTGCCGGCGTGTTGCGCGTATCATCCGAATTGGAAAGGAACGCCCACCCGAGGAGCGCAACCTTCGCGCCTTTCAGGGGGATTCCTGCACGCTGGAGGGCATCTTTCGTCAGCCGGAACATGTGGGTCGGCATGAAATCATTGATGTGCCGGGCAAGCACGTAGAGCGAGGGCTCGTTTGCCGGGTAATCGAGGGTTCCTTTGCCCAGCTGCTGGACCCCCCGTTCGAGGTGGTAGGTATCCTTGGTCAGGCAGTGCCCTCCCACACCGGCGCCGGGCCAGAGCATCGCACGGGTGATGCCTTCTCCCTTGAGGCTGTCGATCCCGGTCCGGACATCATAGACATTGATCCCCATTGCTTCGCAATAGAGCGCCAGTTCGTTTATTGCCGCAATCTGGAGATCGCGGAACGTGTTCTCCGCAGTCTTGGTCACTTCGGCAGCCGTTGAGGACATGGGAATCACTTTTCCCAGGGTCAGGACAGGAGAATAGAGTTCGGTTGCTCTCCGCGTGCTGGCCTCATCAATCCCGCCGACAATCCGGTCATGCTCCCGGATATTCCGGAGCAATCGTCCAACCATCACCCGCTCAGGTGCATGGGCAAGAGCGAAATCCACTCCCGCTGTGAGCCCGGACTCTTTTTCAAGAAGTTCGCGGGCGATCCCGATCGTGGTTCCGGGGGTAACGGTGGATTCGAGCACCACGAGCATACCGGGCTTCAGGTAATAGCCCACGTTCTTCACTCCCTCCATCAGGGCAGAGAAATCCGGCAGCAGGTCTTCCTTGTTCAAAAACGGAGTCTGGATCGAGAGCGTCACGGCATCGAGTTCTGCGATCTTTGAGAAGTCAGCAGTGCAGGCAAACTTCTGCGCGGCAGTCACCTTCTGCAGGAGCTCTTCAAGCCCCGGTTCCTCGCCTTTGAGCGGGCTCTCGCCCCGGTTGAGCATCGCGATCTTGTAACCGGATGAGGGCGAGTCGCGCTGGAACCCGTAGACCTTCTCATACTGCGGCACATCGGCAAAGAGAGCGGCCGCAGGGATACCCACGTATCCCATACCCAGCACACCAATCATTCTAATCGGCCCGATTTCTTTAAGAACAGCCTCAAGCGTCATCTGAAAAACTCCCTGGACCTATTTTGCCAGCCCTGCCTGGATCTCTTCGCAGATACGCAGGTTGTGAATTGCCTGTGCCGGCGTGATGGGGAACGGGAGACCGTGTTCAACGCAGTCGATAAATGTCGAGAGCTCGCGTTTGAGCGGTTCGAGCTTGTTCACCATCACCTTCTCGATGATATTTTCCTGCACGTACCGCTCTGCCTCAAAGGTGTACTGTCCGGGCTTGCGGTAGATGGTGACTTCCTGCGACATGAAGTCACCTTCGATGGTAAACTCCTCTTCTTCCACATAGATCATGCGGATCTTCTTGGACGATTTCCGGCTCGCCGAGAGGGCGACCGGCACATCTCCGCAGCGCATCAGTACGCTGCACACATCCGCATTACCGGCACTGCTTATCTTCCCCGGAGAGGGAAAAAAGACATTGAGCAGGATATCGATATCATGGATCATCAGATCCTCGATCACCGTGCTCCCGGTTACCCGTGCCGATGCAGGGTTGTGCCGCTTCATCTCCACGTAGAGCGGTTTTTTCACGATCTTCCGGATCTCTTCGACAATGGGGTTGAACCGCTCAATATGGCCAACGCCAATGGTGATCCCTGCCGGGGCAGTCTTCATGAGCTGCGTTGCCTGCTCCGCGGTAGCGCAGATCGGCTTTTCGATAAGCACGGATTTGCCGGCGGAAAAAACCTGCCTGACCACCGCATTATGGAACTGCGTGGGGACGCAGACGCTCACCGCATCAGAATGTGCGAGCAGTTCTTCCACAGAACTATACACGGTTGCCCCGTGTTTTTCCCCGATCTCCCGGGCGCCGGCACTATTCAGGTCGAAAACTCCCAGGTTATGTACCCGCTTGAGTTCAGAGTAGACCCGAACATGGTTCTTCCCCATCGCCCCGACGCCTATCACACCGATATCCATTCACTTCACCCGGTTGATGGTATCGCAGATAAAGGCAAGCTCTTTCTGGTCGAGCAGGGGGTGCACCGGCAGGCTCAGCACGGACGACGAGAGCTGGGTCGAGACCGGGCAGGGGTCAGGATAATTTGTCAGCCCGAACAATGGCTGGCGGTGGATAGGAATGGGATAATGCACCGCCGACCCGATCCCTTTTGATTTTAAGTAATCGATGAAGGCATCGCGCTTCATCGGAAATTCCCCGGTAAGCCGGATCACGTACTGGTGGTAAACGTGATGCATGCCGGGCGCGACATACGGGGTGATGAGACCTTGTACGGACAGGTTCGCATTGTAGAACTCTGCATTTTTCCGGCGCCGCATGTTGAACTTCTCCAGCTTCTTCAACTGGACGATCCCGAGCGCTGCGGCCATATCGGTCATGCGATAGTTGTAACCGAGCCGGGTATGGACGTATTTCTCACTCTGGCCATGATTGATGATCAGGCGCAGGCGCTCAGCGTACGCCTTCTCGCTGGTGGTGACCATTCCTCCTTCGCCCGTGATCATGTTCTTCGTGGCATAGAAGGAAAAACAGCCGAAATGCCCGAAACTTCCGACTTTGCTGCCATTGTACAGGGCACCATGTGCCTGGGCCGCATCCTCAATTAACTTAAGATTGTGCAGCTCGCACACCTTCTGCACACCCTCCACATCGAACGGCTGACCATAGAGGTGCACACCAATAACGGCCCGGGTTCTCGGGGTCACCCGCTCTTCGAGTTGCGCGGTATCGATATTGAACGTCTGTTCATTTACATCGCAGAAGATCGGTTTGGCCCCGCACATCAGGACCGCCGATGCGGTGGCAATGAACGAGAAGGACGGGACAATGACCTCGTCGCCATGCCCGATGTCCGCTGAAAGGAGAGCCGCGTGAAGGGCAGCAGTCCCGTTGTTCATTGCGACCGCATGGGTGGTGCCGCAATAGTCGGCAAACTTTGTCTCCAGTTCCAGCACTTTTGCACCGGCAGCGAGCATTCCGGACTCAAGAACCTCCGTTACTGCCGTTATCTCTTCCTGACCGATTGCCGGCCGCGCAATGGGTATGTTGACCACACGTCACTCTCGCAAATGATGGATAATCCGGATCAAAATTGCGTACGCATCCAATAATATCATTCCTGTCTTCCGGTCACTGGGATCCACGTTACGATAATCCGGATTAAACCCGACAATGGTCCCTTTATGTCCCTGCTCTCTAACTGAAGAATAGCTAATTAGGAAAGGACGATCAAATAATCGTTAAGAACGAACCGTGGAGGAGTGGCAACGCGACATATCATTTCGATTAAGGATTTTGACAGAAGTGAAATTGACCGCCTGCTGGATCATGCGCAGCAGATCGACAGCAAAAAATACGACAGGAATGCCCTGAACGGTAAGATCCTTGCTGTCCTCTTCTTTGAACCCAGCACCCGGACACGTATGTCCTTTGAATCCGCCGTTGCCCGCCTGGATGGCACTTCCGTTTCTGTGGGCAGTGTCGATGCCTGTTCCATGGCAAAAGGCGAGACGCTTGCCGACACGATCCGGGTGGTGAGCGGGTACGCGGATGCAATTGTCATCCGGCATCCCCGGGAAGGTGCTGCGCGCCTTGCTGCAGAGTTTGCTACGGTACCGGTGATCAATGCCGGGGATGGTGCGGGCCAGCACCCATCCCAGACCCTTCTCGATCTCTATACCATCCGCCAGTCCATGCCCATCGATAACATTGATGTTGCACTCGTCGGGGATCTCCGGTACGGGCGCACGGCCCATTCGCTCGCATCTGCACTCTCACTCTACAATGCCCGGCTGCATACCCTCTCCCCCACGGGGCTCGAACTTCCCGACACGCTCGCCACGGAGCTTGCCGATAAGGGCATGAAGATCGTAAACCATGAGACCATCGAAGAGATGATTGGCTTGGTTGATGTGCTCTATGTGACTCGCCTGCAGCGGGAAAGGTTCCCCGATTCCGCATCCTACTTTAACGTTGCCTCAAGTTACCGCATCACTCCGGAATTGTTGACGGAAGCCAAAGAGAACCTCATCGTGCTCCACCCCCTCCCGCGTGTCGATGAGATTGACCCGCGTGTCGATGAATCACCGCATGCCCGGTACTTTGAACAGTCAAAGAACGGAGTCCCGGTCAGGATGGCGATGCTGATGGATGTGATGCAATGACCCAGACCGAGACCGGTGAGAATGAAGGTCTCCTTGTCCGGAGGATCCGGAACGGGACCGTGATCGATCACATCGAAGGCGGCGAAGCCCTCAATGTCGTAAAGATCCTTGGGATCACCGGAACAACCCAGGAGGCGCTCTCGATCGCTACCAATGTCCCCAGCCGGGATATGGGACGAAAGGACATCGTGAAGCTCACCAACCGGGAGCTCTCAAAAGAGGAAGTCGACCGGATAGCCCTCATCTCACCCCATGCATCGATCAATATCATCCGGAATTTCAAAGTCTGCGAGAAAAAAGGAGTCGAGATTCCTTCCCTTATCGAGGGACTGGTCCGCTGTCCCAACCCGGGATGCATCTCAAATACCAATGAGCCGATCCAGAGCAAGTTCCGCGTGCTGCCCAAAGGACTTCACTGTTACTACTGTGACTGGGTAATTTCAAAAGATCTGACCAGTTATATTCTCTGAATGACGGGCGATTTTCCCCTTTTTTCCGTTTAAAAAATCCCATTGCTGGTTGGTCTAAAAATCATCAGGATTATAGTATCAAAAATTATCACAAAAAAAAAGTGAAACTGATCCCTGGAATTGTGTCATAACTTGAGCGATGCTCAAAAAAGGGTAACTCTGGTATTATCCGTACAACGAAAAAAGACGATGGCCCGGCACCCGGGGCGCTCAATGCATCAGGTGTCCATGAACATCGATCTCGCCGCGGAAAATCCGTGTGCTCGAGATCCAGTGACCATCTTCCGCAAGCACGCAGCTGATCTGATGAATATCAACTTTCTTTCTCCCGTTCTCCCTGCGCAGCTTATTGATCTCCACCGCAACCGGGAGTGTCTCTTCAGACACAATGATTGCATCGAAATCTGCGTCAAGTGCTGAACCGAAACGGTCCTGGAGAGGCTCTACCATAAAAGGGGTTGGAAAATTCTGGTCCCTTATGTACTGCTCAAGTTCCGATTTGCGAACCTCAAAGGGGCGGGTGGGGTGGGTCTTCCGGCTGGCGAAATGATCCGTAGTAAGGCCGATCACCACATGACCATGGTGACCGGCAATCTCAAACGACCGGTTTAAGAGGACTTTATGCCCATCGTGAAGGGGATCGAATGTGCCCCCGACCATAACCTTCATGCTCTTTGATTCTTAATTTCTTATGTTATTATGCGTATGGATGGAAAGGTCTCCGGCGTCCCGCTCTTTGCAGCGGGCAACGCAACGATCATCGGCGATGTCACGATCGGAAAACAGGTGGGCATCTGGTTCGGTGCGGTCATCCGTGCGGACAAGGATCGGATCGTGATCGGGGACCGGTCCAATATCCAGGACAACTGCGTGGTTCACACGAGCAAAGGACATCCCGTCATTCTGGGAACCAATGTATCAGTAGGTCATGGCGCGATCCTGCATGGCTGTACGATTGGAAACCGCGTTCTTATCGGGATGGGATCGATTGTCCTGAACGGGGCAACCATCGGAGAGGGATCTGTCATTGGCGCGGGAGCAGTAGTTACTGAAGGAAAAGTGATTCCCCCGGGATCTGTAGTCGTGGGCGTTCCGGGCAAGATAGTCAAAGAGGCAGATGCTGCCCAGCAGGAACAGATACTCAAAAATGCTGCATCCTATATCGAGCTGGCCGGGGAGTACGCCCACCATGAGTGATGTGGTTGTCATAGGGGGAGGTATTGCCGGCATCCAGGCAGCGCTCGATATCGCGGGACATGGCATTCATGTGCACCTGGTGGAACGCGAACCGAGCATCGGCGGCCATATGGCCCAGCTCGACAAAACATTTCCCACCAACGACTGCTCGATGTGCATCCTCTCCCCCAAGATGGTGGATGTAGCCCGCCACCCGCTCATCACGGTCCATACCTGTGCAGAAGTAGAAACAATTGCCGGTGAAGTGGGAAACTTTACGATTACGGTCAGGGAGCATCCGCGATACATTGATCCGGTCCTCTGTACCGGCTGCGGGGACTGCATAGAGATCTGTCCGGTTGAGGTGTATAACCGGTTCGATGCAGGTGTCGGGGTGAGGAAGGCAATCTACAAGCCCCATGCCCAGGCGGTCCCGAATATCATGGTCAAGGATGCAGATCATTGCATTGAATGCGGGCTCTGCTATGACTCCTGTGGTCCGGGTGCGATCCTGCAGAAAGATGAGGAGAAGATGGTCACGATCAATGCAGCAAGTATCGTCATCACGACCGGCTATACGGTCTTTGATGCCCGGAACAAAGAGCAGTTCGGCCACCTCATCCTGCCCGACGTGATCACCAGTCTCGAACTGGAACGGATGATCAATGCCAGTGGTCCCACCGGAGGGAAGATCAAACGCTTGAGCAACGGGGAAATCCCAAAGAGCATGGTATTTATCCAGTGTGTTGGTTCGCGTGACGTCTCCATCGACCGGCCGTACTGTTCCTGCATCTGCTGCATGCAGGCGATGAAGAACGCAATGCTGATCAAGGAAAAAAATCCTTCAATCGAGATCACCCTATGCTATATGGATATCCGGGCCTATGGAAAAGGCTACGAGGAGTATTATGAACGGGCAAAGGCACTGGGGATCCGGTTCCTGCGGGGCATGCCTGCAGAAATTCTTGCCGACCGTAACGGTCTGATTCTCCGGGTGGAAAACTCCGAAACCTCAGAGGTCTCGAAACTCCACCCGGATCTCGTGATCCTCTCGATTGGGATCGGTCCTTCTGACAATGCAGCTGGGATCGCTGCAAGATGCGGTATTCCTCTCGAAACAACCGGTTTCTTCAAATCCGTTCATGATGCCGTAGACACGGTTGCCACCCTGCGCCCCGGCATCTATGTTGCCGGTACGGCAACGGCACCCCGGGACATCCCGGATAGTGTTGCATCCGGCGGATCTGCCGCAATGCGGGCATATATCGATGCGGTAAGGACACGATCCGCGTGAATGAGACTGCCACCCTCTGGTGGGATACCCGCAACCAGAGCATCCATTATATCGAGCAGACACTCCTGCCCAATGAGTATGCTATCATCGAATGCCGCAGTATCGAACGGCTGGCAACGGCAATCCGGCGGCTCGAGATCCGGGGTGCTCCTGCACTGGGAGTTGCCGGCGCCTACGGGGTTGCGCTTGCAGCGGTACTGGCTGACAAAAACGATATGCCATCATTTATGGCCTCGGTCCAGCGGGATGCCGGTATCCTCCGGTCGACCCGACCGACCGCCATCAATCTTGCATGGGGTATTGACCGGGTCATTGCATCAATGCAACCCGCACAGGGCTGCCGGGATGCCTGCTCCCGGGCAGTTGCTGAAGCACTGGAGATCGCCCGCGAGGATACCGCGTGCTGCCATGCAATCGGTAAAAACGGCGCCGCACTCCTCCCGGATACCTGCACCATCCTCACGCATTGCAATGCGGGTGCTCTTGCCTGCTCTTCCTGGGGCACGGCACTGGGTGTGATCCGTTCCGCAGTGGAAAATGGAAAAAACGTAAAAGTAATCTCGTGCGAGACACGCCCGCTCCTGCAGGGAGCCCGGCTCACCACCTGGGAACTGGTACGGGACGGGATTGATGTTACTACGATCACGGATTCTACTGCCGCATATCTCATGCAGAAGGGTGCAATTGACGCTGTAGTTGTCGGGGCCGATCGCATCACCCGCGATGCCGTATTTAATAAGATTGGCACCTACATGCATGCCGTCTGCGCACACCATCACAAGATCCCGTTTTATGTAGCCGCACCCTACTCAACATTCGATGCGAAAAACTCTGCGTCCGATGTGATTGTTGAGGAGCGGAATCGCGATGAGGTGACCGTTATGGGCAGTCGCACGTACGTGCCTGAGGGAGCGCACGTGAAGAATTATGCTTTTGACGCTACTCCCATGGAACTGGTCACCGCCATCATAACGGAAACTGAAGTACTGCGTCCTCCTGTCGATATACCTAAACTCTTATCGCATCGCAGCACCACATAATTCTAAAAAAAAGGCTCCTGTTCCCATGGATTTTGATTTCACTCCTTACAATCAGTTGATGTTTATCATCGGCGAACTCACGGTACTGGTCATCATCGGAGCCCTGCTCATCGCATTCGTTCTTGCGCTGATCTCACTCTACTCAATAAAGAAGGGACACCTGTATTTTCCTCAGCTCATAAAGGCAGGACTTGTTTTTTTTGAGGGGCTGATGAAGGCATTCTTCCAGCTTCTCGGGCTTGAAGACCGGGAGATGCTCGCGTTCCTGATCAAGATTCACAACACCATGAACACAACCGAGTTCTCACGAATCCCGGTTACCTCGCGGGCAATATTCATGCCACAGTGCCTGCGTTCATCCCGCTGTCCAGCCCACCTCACCCCGGAAGGACTCAAATGCTGCACCTGCGGACAATGTTCGGTCGGAGAAGCAAATAGTATCCTGGAAAAAATGGGCTACCGGATCTTCATTGTCCCCGGTTCGTCATTCATCAAGCGCATGGTAAAAAAATACCGCCCGAAAGCGATCATCGGGGTCGGATGCCTTTCAGAAGTCAAGGAAGGTATCGATATGGCCGACAAGATGGGACTCCTCGTCATGGGAGTCGTTACCCTGAAAGAAGGATGTGTTGAGACGATCGTAAACTGGCCGGATGTGTACGAAGTGGCAGTTCTCGGTCTGGACCCGGCATCAATCCCCGAGGACCATCATATTCTTTCCAGTTAGTTTCCCGCTTTTTATCTTTCCGTGGACAATGATCGTGTCCTCACTGGTCACATCACCGACGTGAACGCCGGTCCGCAGCAGCACTTTGCCACCGGCTATAACGGAATGAACGGTTGCATGATCGAGGATGGTGACATCCCCATGCGCAACAATCGGACCTTTGATCCGGCACTGGCTGCCAATGATTGCACTCCAGCAGCTGACGTCAAGGGCAACGCTGGATCTCGGACCCAGTTCAAGACTGCCGGTGACCGTAAGCCGCCCCCAGAAATGGGTATGGGCAGGGACGATGAAGTCCCCGTCAATCTTGACGTTTCCTTCAAAGTACGTCTCTTTTTGTGCAAAGAATGTATTACCACTCTGGAAAAGTGTTGGCATTGCTCCTCAAGGTAAATGAGGTATGATCAGGGGATAAACTTGTTGCTCGGGAAAATCTGCCCTCATCAAACCTTCAGGTTCGGACAGGTTTAAAGAAAGAGTGCCGACAGGGCAAATACCATGATAGCGGCGAACATTCCCGCCTTAATGAGAGAGGTTGATCGGGTTTTCCGGATATTTTCAGGGGTTTCGCAGGGCAGGGTCCTGACTGCCGCTACGAGAATGAAGATATCGACAATGGCGATTCCGGCAAGATACCAGAGCCCCCACCAGAGAACAGGAACAATACTTGCGATTGCAGCAAGCAGGGCAAACGCCAGTGCGATCCGGGTAGTCCGACGGATACCAATCCGGATGGGGAGGGTATCGGCACCTCCCGCAGCATCGCCCTCCACATCCTCGGCATCTTTCAGGATCTCCCGGACCATGGTAGCAAGGAAGGTGATGGCTGCAAGCGGAATCATCAGTACGAGGAAATCCCAGCCGGCAAACGCTCCGCCGAAGAGAAAGATACTCGCAGCAAGATAGGCAACGGCTGCATTCCCGACAACCGGCATACTTTTTAGTTTCGCGGCGTACATGACGAGAACCAGTGAATTTATCACAACAATGAGCAGGCAGAGCGGAGGGGCAAAAAGGGCAGCAAGAATCCCCGCAAGAAACAGGGTTACTGCAAAATACCACGCAGCACCAGGAGTTACGCTGCCGGAAGGAATCGGGCGTTCAGGGCGGTTGATCCGGTCAATATCCGCATCGTAATAATCATTGATCACATTGCCGGCAGCAGTGATCAGGGTCACAATTACGAGCAGGAGAATCGTGGAGGGGATCACGGTTCCGGTGGCGATAAGGTACGCAATAATTGCAGTTACGCCGGATACCGCCGCGTTTGCCGGGCGGGTAATGGTAAAAAAACCAGAAGCACGCATTACGATACCAGATATCTCGTCGTTGGGATGATAAAATGCACGAAAATATTATGATAAACGGGCGAGGGGGGATTTGAACCCCCGGCATTCAGCTTAGGAGGCTGACGCTATGTCCGGGCTAAGCCACTCGCCCTGCCCATACCAATTGAGGGAGGAATATGTATAAGGTTTGCGCGCTGCAACAATTCTCCGCAATGGATCTAATCGAGGCAACGGAAGGGAAAACTCATTTTTACATCCCGGTTCAGGACAATACGACACAGTTTCCTCCCGGGTCTGCCCCGATCTTTTTCAACAAACGCATGGAACTGAACCGCGATGTTACCGTTCTGCTCCTCTCGATCCTCAAACCATCCGAGTATCTCGATGCCATGGGGGCAACCGGCATACGCGGAATGCGGGTGTTGAATGAATGCGGTATCCCGGTGACAATCAATGACCGGGAAGCCGAAGCGATCGAACTGATCACGTACAACACAGACCGGGCAAACCTGCAAGTCGAGATTGTGCAGCGGGATGCCAATGCCCTGCTCTCGGAACGGGCCTTCGATGCCGTGGATCTCGATCCATTCGGAACTCCTGCACTCGTGATTGATGCTGCGATAAAGGGTACGCGCAGGTTTCTCTCTGTCACGGCCACCGATACCGCACCGCTCTGTGGTGCGCACCTGAAGGCAGGAATTCGGAGATATTTTGCCCGGCCGATGAATACTGAATACCACAGTGAAGTGGGTCTCCGGATCCTGCTCGGGTTTGTTGTCCGCGAGACACTCAAGTACGACCGGGGGATTGAGCCAACCTTCTGTTACGCCCGCGAGCATTTCGTGCGGCTCCACCTCCGGTTACTCCGCGGGGCCGGGTCGGCAGACAATACCCTTAAACAGATTGGCTTTATCCTCCAGTGCCCCAAATGCCCGTACCGCGAGGAACACCAGGGAATGGTTCCTCCCACGGTCACCTGCCCTCACTGCCATGAACCGCTCAGTTATATCGGACCCCTGTGGCTGGGCAGCATCCAAAACCATGATACCCTTCTCCAGATGCAGGAGCAGTTGAAAATCATGGAACTCGGCACAAAAAAAGACATTGAGAAACTTATCAGCACGTGCCTCGAGGAACTGCCGACCTCATCATTCTACGATTACCACCATATCGCAAAAATACTGAGAGTCTCGCCACCGGATATTACCATTGTTCTCGACCGGATCCGGGCTGAAGGATATGCAGCAACACGAACCCATTTTTGCGGGTATGGGATCAAGACGGAAGCACCGCTTGCCATCATAAAGGCGGCTATTCACCCGGCATTTCAGTAAAAGACCGGATATTTAATAAAAAAACGCACGAAGTCAAAGACTTCGCACCCAAGCAATGAAAATTTTGCAACCGGAAAAAGAATTCCGGTTTTGTATTTTATCATCAGTGGTTTTTAAAAAATTTCATGGCAAATCCCGGCAGAAAAACTTCCTTTCCTCACCGGTTATGATTGAATACTGCGGGAAAATCCCCGGCTCATAACCAATCGTTCAGAAAAATTTCCGGAAACTGTGGACAAAGAATCCGTTATAAAAAAAATCTGAAAAATTTTTTCCGGCCGGTTCATGCGATCTTCTGTCAGGAATACAGCCGTTTCCCCTCGCGGTCGATCCCGACCAAGCGAGTCCGTTGAGGTGTCGTCTCAACTCCGGCAGGGTGGGCTTGCTGGGGATAGGATCTTGTGATGAGGGCGGATGGTTCCATTCCCATGGTTGCGATGAACGGCCGCCGTCCCGGAAGGCGCCTCCAGGCGGATCAGATTTCCGGAAAATCTGCCGGTTGAAATCGATCCGTCACAGGTCCTGATCCAGGACTCCTGAATCCTGCCTATGGCAGTGACCCAAACGATCTAAACCTCACCACCCTCCCTTTTCGGCCCTCATAACGCTGTTGTTAGTTGCCTCTCCACTTCCCACCGGAGAACGCCCCTTAATTCCGGCCTTAATTCCGCGTTTTTCCGCATAGTTGCCTCCCGTATTGGAAAAATCGGGTAAACGGAGCCCCCTGCGGGCCCGGATTACTCCCCTGCAAAAAGCGGTAACTCTCCGACGGAGCGGCATTCTTCAGGGAGACATTGTGAGGGTTACCTCCTTGACCCCTTCGAGAGACTCTTACTTCCACCCATCCCCAGTGTAATCGTAGTTTTTTTTAGTCACTGGCGGTGGAAAAAGGAGTGTAAAAAATTTTAAGCACAAAAGAGCGATCAACGGCTTCATTAAAATTTCCTACCCGGGCAAAATTAATTACGGAAGATTATTAAAAAAAATCCCGTACGGCCCGTAACAAAATTTTTCGAAACGGTAAAAAATTTCCGTACGAATCCCGAGAAAAAAAACGCAGGAGTCAAAGACTTCGCACCCAAGCAATGAAAATTTTGCAACCGGAAAAAGAATTCCGGTTTTGTATTTTACCATCAGTAATTTTTAAAAATTTTCATGACAAATACAAAAAAATGTTTTTCATGTTGGGGTAGGAATCCCAAATTCACCGTTATTGCGGAATTTGTTTAACAATCCTGAATGAACCTGCAGGTACGGTGATCTCAAATCGCACACCCTTACCCGGCGTGCCGGTTTCGGTGATAGTAAAACCGGATATCGCGAGGATCTCACGAACAAAGAACATACCAAACCCGATTTTTTTCCCGTTAACCCGTTGAAATAGTATTGGTTTGAGGGGGGGTGAGATGCCGCATCCATTATCTTCGTACACGATAATTGCATTTTCATTATCCGGTCTCCACCCCAGCGAGATCCGGGAAACGGTCATTCCGTGGCGGATTGAATTGTCGATCAACTGGGGGAAGATTTTCATAAGCTGCGGATCGCAGAAGAGTTCCAGCTCCCTGCAGGAAGGAGAGATGGTGATCTGAACACCGGCCGCATCAAAAGTTGTGAGGGCTCCCTGAAAAATCCGGTAAAGATTGATCCATCCCGGCGGATGTGTCGCGACATCCTTATACAGCGAAGTGAACGTGATAATTTTGTGTATTTTTTCGGTCGAACCCAGAAGAATCCGTACAATACCCGGAGATTCGATCGTGCTCTTATCCTGCTCGATCAACGAGAGATAGCCATTTAATACCGTGAGCTGGTTGTTGATATCGTGGCGGACAATGCTATTAAAGAGGTGAATACTGGTGATCGCCTGCCGGATAATTTTTTCCCCGTATTCCCCCGTACTGCTCTTCCCGATAATGCCCATCGTGCCATCGGAACCTCCAAAATGCGAAGGCGAGATGAGTGCGGCCGTATGGATCATCCCATCCTTCCCGACCATGCGGAAATACGCGGGCTGATTTTTATCCTGTATAGCGGGTCCAGCCATGGTACCGACACGGGAGTCATCCACAGGTGAGGCAAAGGTGGACAGGGGTCTGCCAACCATCTCCTCCGGGAGAAAACCCAGGATCGCCGTGCTGCGGGAACTGACATAGGTAATTACTTCCCGGCTATCGAGCATAAAGAGGACATAATTAAGAGAATCTGCGAGATCATTACGCGAATTCTCATCGGAAGGGTCTGTCATGGGAATCATCCATCAGGGGGAAGGTATTACAAAGAGCGGGAACGATTTCCCCGTTCCTCTGGAAAATATACCGCAAATCTCGTGAAAGAGAAGGATTGCGGGTAAATTATATTTTTCCAAATGATCTGAATAAAAAACGAGAAATGTGACCGGATTTCGCCGGGTTAATGCTCAACAATGATCGTGAGGAGATCGCTGTCTACCAGGGTATGGGAAAGTCCAACCCGCTGCCCGGGGTGTTTGACTGATTTTCCCCAAACCCTTGAATACCGGAACTTCTGGACAAATTCACGGTGAAGTTTGTTACAGACATCTTCTATTGTGCTTCCACTCCTGACAATGAGGGGTTCTTCAAGATCTGCATCTCCACCATGCGGTTTAAGATAAACCCGGATGAACCCGAGACTGTCATAGATCCCATCCTTGGTCTCTTCCAGATGATAACCGGCATGGGCCGAAATCATGAGTGGCGGGCTGCCGAAGCGTTTGGCTATGTCGTGTTCAATCTCCAGGTACCGTTCCTTGTCCACGAGATCCACTTTGTTCACAGCAATGAATGCCGGAATGTACACGCGGTTGCCCTGCACAGCATCAATGAGGTCATCCTGGGTAGCGTTCCCGCGAATCAGGATATCTGCATTCATCATCTTGCTTTCTGCAAGAATGGACCGCACTTCTTCGATATCGAGATCAAGGGTACCGACCGCGTTGAGCCGGATGCCGCCATGGGAGGATTTCTTGATAGTGATGTCCGGTTTGGGGACATTGATACGGATTCCCGCATCGTAGAGTTCCTTGATAAGTACATCAAAATGCCGCTCGTTGAAAACGTCGACAAGAATGATGATGATGTCTGCCCCGCGGACAACGGCAATAACTTCCTTGCCGCGTCCCTTTCCCATGGCAGCCCCGGCAATAAGACCGGGAATATCGAGCAGCTGAATCTTTGCCCCTTTATGCTCCAGCGCACCCGGAACTACCGTGAGCGTGGTAAATGCGTACGCTGCAACGGCACTTTCGGTTCCGGTGAGTTTGTTTAAGAGCGTACTCTTACCAGTAGAAGGGAATCCCACAAGGACGGCTGTCGCATCCCCGGACTTTTTGACATTGTAGCCTTCGCCGCCCCCACCGGCTTTCATCGCGCGGTTGACCGCTTCGTCCCTCAGGCGGGCAATCTTGGCCTTGACCCGTCCGATATGCTTGGAAGTAGCCTTGTTATACGGGGTTTTTACGAGCTCATCCTCGAGCTCTTTTATTTGTTCCTCAAGACTACTCATTCCTATATCAATCGCCGTATGTCAAAGATATAGTTGTTTGTAGGACAACGATGCGGTTTGACAGGTCCTCACCAGATACTTGCGGGATTCGTCCGGAATAGTAAGATTTCTTTCAAAACAGATCGGATGACGAATTCCTTTCATAATCGGACCTGTTTCGCCGGTTATGAAAGACTAATATGAGAATCGGTGAGACAACGGACGTAATAAACTATAAGTAAAAATATCGCCCAAGTTATTGAGCAATTGTGCTGCTATAGTGTAGTCCGGCCAATCATGCGAGCCTCTCACGCTCGCGACTGGGGTTCGAATCCCCATAGCAGCATCCGGTTTTCGTTGATTCAAAAAATCCTGGGAACTTCAGGTTACTAAAAAAAAAAGAGACCATATATGACTGACAGTGCAGAATTTGATCTAATCAGGCGAAAGCACCACTATCGGTGCTCCATATGCCGGCAGCCTGAGAAAGTTACCGGCACCCTTTTGCCGGTGAAAGGAAAGGCACCAGAGGGAGATGCGGTTTATCCTTACCCAGTCTGCCCGGATCACCATGCAAGATACATGCAGGGGTTCTTTACCGGTATTGAATTGAAAAAGATCGGTATTTCTGTCGAGGAGTACCGGATCATCTTAGCAGAAATTACTGCCGACCGGGAAGATGGAGACGGCTTGTCCGCGGCAGAAAAAGGCTCCCTTGCCAAGGAAGAGACCATAAAGAAGATACAGAAAGCACAGAAGATGAAGATACCAAAAGTGCACTCAGATTATAAGAAGGATATCTGATTTGCCCATCCTTTTTAACCTGGCTTTCCCAGCAATACGGGGAATTTGGCAGGCCGGTAATTTTTTTAAAACCCCGGGTTCACATTGCCCGCCATCGCTTCACGACGATGTCACTGCCTTTCTTCTTGATTTCCACCTTGATCTTTCCTTCCTTGTAATTCACTTCAAAGATACCGAACTTTTTTGCATCCACAAGACGCTCGAGTTTTTGCAGATCCGTCCTCATCATTCGCTTAAAATCGTCCCCTTCGTAAATTATTTTGACCATTTTGTCCTACCTCCCAATGATTCTCAATGGTTCAACATACGTATCAATCTTCTGTGACTCAATCTTCTGACCGAATCTCATCCCCTGGAAACCAATTGTCCCGATAATTCAGCCTTTTTATGAGGAAACATTAAATATCGTATCCCAGCATATGCCTATACGAGGAGTTATGAGCAGGGAGAAGATCAAAGTCCCCGGAAAGGTATACGAAGAATTGGTTGTCCTTCAGAAAGAGATCCATTTTACCCAGGATCACGAAGACACCATCAAGAAAGCTGAAGATCGCGGATACATGAACGCAGCGAACTGGATCCGCCAGAATGAGCGGGCGTACAAGATCGGATTTGCCTGGGGTTTCGAATCGGATGGCAGTGAAGCTCCCCAGGGCACCCTCAGGGATATCCCGGAACGCGAAGCACCCGCCCCGAGGCGCACAATCTCCCGGCCCGCAACCATGCAACCCCGCTCCGGTGGCAAAAGTTCCGGCGGTAAAAAATCGTCAGGCTCGGGCAACTCCGGCGGAATTATTGCAGGAATCAAAAACTGGCTGGATAAATATTTTTAAATTATCCTTTTTTAATACCGCGAATTGCCGGTATCAGGTTATCCCGGTAATGATAAGCCGTATGAATATCGCCGTCATTACATAGGGTATACGAAATTTTAGTGTTTGCAAAAGCGAACCAAGAATTGTGATAACGGAATAATTCAGAGCACGCATGTTTATCCAAGGTCAACATAATAATTGATGAGGAACACGATACCATGGCTCGGGAATTATCAGAACGGGATATTGAGATATTAAAAAAACTTGCACCGGAATGTGGAGATCTCACCTGCTCAGGATCCGGGCATATGTTCCACTCGATTCTCCCGCCGGTCTCTAACCATTTTGCCGAAGACAGCACAGATTTTATCCAGCGGATCTCGCGTCTGACCGATGAGGAACTGACCTACCTGACCGATCTGATCCAGAAAGGTGAAGAGGGGATGGGTTGCCTGCCGGTCGAGGATGTTGAAGCGTTTGTACACCTTGTGCATGACCGGCTTTCCGAAGAGATCGCCCGGAAAGTTATCTCGGCCTATGAGTCCGGCTACGAATGCGATCATTGACCGGCTGATACCCATCCAATTATGAAAGACATTACCTCCCTCGTCACTGATCTCCACGCCCCCACGATAAAAAAACGCCAGGCGGCCGCAGTGGAACTGGGAAAATCCGGCAATCTTCAGGCTATCGGGCCACTGGCTGCTGCTCTTACGGACCCCCATCCTGACGTTCGTGGTGCGATTGTACAGGCTCTCGGCAGGCTTGGCGATTCAGATGCTGTCCCGGCCCTCATAAAAGCACTCGGGGATACGGAACCGAATATCCGCTGTGCAGCCATTGCAGCGCTCGGAAAGATCAAAGACCGTGCGGCAGTCGATCCTCTTATGAATTGCGTGAAGGATAAGGATATTACCGTCAGAACGGGTGCCGCTGAAGTGCTCGGAAAACTGGGTGACAGACGAGCGGTTATTCCGCTTACCTCACTCCTTGAAGACCCCTTTGAAGAGGTTCGTAATTCAGCCCGGGCTGCAATCGTCAGGCTTACAAAAAAATAATCTCCTGCGTCCGTCACCTGATCAAAACAGGTGCAGGAAAAAACGAACCCGAAGTCTACTGTTTCATTAGCGCAGGTCCGTTAATCCGATATGAGAATATTTATTCACATCCGCACAAATCACTGGTTTAAGAGGGAAATTCATTGGATGAGATCATTGCGGCAGAGAACCTGAGGAAAACATATGATAATCTGACCGCTGTCGATGGCATCTCCTTTGTGGTCAGGAAAGGTGAGGTCTTTGGTTTCCTGGGCCCGAACGGGGCAGGCAAGACCACGACGATGAAGATGATCGCCTGTGTCTCGCCAAGGACATCCGGCGTGCTTCGCGTGTTTGGACAGGATCCAGCGCAGCAACCGGCAGAGATTAAGCATCGTCTCGGAGTTGTTCCGCAGGAGACCAATCTCGACCCGGACTTCACCAGTTTTGGAAATCTTGTTACTTATTCAGGCTATTTCGACATCCCGGCACATACCGCGGAGAAGAAGGCCGATGAATTGCTCGAGTTTGTCCAGCTGCAGGAGAAACGTAATGTTGAGGTGGAGAAACTATCCGGCGGAATGAAACGGCGGCTGATTCTCGCCCGGGCACTGGTGAACAGCCCCGATCTTCTCATCCTGGATGAACCTACCATAGGTCTCGATCCCCAGGCCCGTCATCTGATCTGGGAAAAACTTAAAACCCTCCAGGCGCAGGGAAATACCATTGTCCTGACAACGCATTACCTTGATGAAGCGGCCCGGCTCTGCGACCGGCTCGTGATTATGGATCACGGCAAAATACTTGTCGAGGGATCGCCATCAGACCTGGTAAAGCAGCACGTTGGCGAGGAAATTGTGGAAGTGGAGAAGAGTGCTGAAGTGCTTGCCTGCCTTACAGAACGCAGTATCCCGCACGAAATGACCGGTGATACGGTCCAGATTGCGACGGATTCATCGCGGGAGATCGTAAAGATCCTGCTCGAATCCTGCCAGCCAAAAAAGATGCTCACCCGCCCGGCAACACTTGAAGATGTATTTTTAAAACTGACCGGGAGGACCCTGCGGGAATAACATCATGCTGCATCTTTTTTCCGTACCCACGATCTCCAGAAGGGCCGGACGGGTCTGGTACCGCAATCTCGTGGTATTTTTCCGGACCTGGAAAGTGAACTTCTTCCCCCCGTTCATCGATGCCCTGCTCTATCTTTTTGCCATCGGTATGGGAATCGGCACCTATATCAAAGAAGTAGACGACGTCCCGTATATCAATTTCATTGCTCCCGCAATACTTGCGATATCCGTCATGAATTCAGCATTCTTTGAATGCACGTACGGTTCCTATGTCCGGATGTATTACCAGAAAAGTTTTGATGCCATGATTGCCACACCCCTCTCAATCGAAGATGTGATAGCGGGTGAATTACTCTGGGGAGCAACCCGCAGCGTGATGTACGTAGCGATCATGCTCCCGGTTCTCGTGGCATTCGGGGTAATCTCACTTCCCTTGTCGCTGCTGGCCCTCCCGCTTGCATTCCTTGGCGGGCTGATGTTTGCCGGAATCGGTATGTGCATTACGGCAATAACGCCCAGCATTGACTCGCTGAACTATCCGATGTTTCTCTTCATTACACCGATGATGTTCTTCTCGGGCACTTTCTTTCCCCTTGCCCTGCTGCCCGCCGCATTCCAGTATATCGCCGTTGCCGTCTTACCCCTTACACACATCGTTGCCATTATGCGGATGTTCACCCTGCCCGCCCTCTCGTGGACGATACTGCTCCATATCGCATGGATCGCAGCAGTGACGATGATTTTTTGCGTGATGTCGATCAACCTGATGAAAAAACGGCTTATTGTATAGAATATCGGGGAAAAAATGAAGTTCCGGACGATGGTTCTGAAAAACGGATACATGGATACCTGATGATATCACGAGAAACCTGAAATGATACGCTGGGGGCAGTTGTTTCTTCTGTATTTTTTGTCAACTGCCGGTCTCATCATGTCAATCTTCCTTTTGGGGGACGCGACCCTGTTCTATGAAGGTATGACCATCGTTGGGGTGATCCTCATTACCAATATCATCGTAGTTGCACTGCAGATGCATCACGGATAAAAAAAGGGACGTTAAAAAAAATTTACAAGACAGGAATGATGCGCAGGACGTACAGCACTTCATCTTCAATTATCTCTTCTTTTACAACCCCGGTCGCAAACCCGTAGCCCAAGAAAAGCTCGTTCACTTCCATGAGCCCGGTAAGTGATGAGATCAACAGGAGAATTCTCCCCCGGGGTGCCAGCACCCTTCCTACGTCAGCAGCAAACAGTTCAATCACTACCCTGCCCGATTCGCCCCCATCCAGGGCATACTCCAGCCAGTCATCGATCCGCTCTTCCGGCTGCGTGGGCAGGTATGGCGGATTAAACAGGATCAGGTCAAATGGACCCCGGATCCCGGCAAAGAGATTGCCCCTCACCACGTCCACCCCGGATGCCCGTGCGCACAGTACAGCATGGGGATTGATATCCGTTGCTGTGACTTCCGTAACCCGAGCAAGCTCGCGGGAGATGAGCCCGGAACCGGTCCCGATTTCCAGTACCCGGTCGCCCGGCTTTACCTCCATCATGGCGACATCCAGCAGGAGGTACGTATCAGCTTCCGGTTGGTACACCTGGGAGAGATCATGGGGCATGCGATAGTACTCGTACTATGATAGGTTCTCATCGTTGAAATGTTATAAGATCCCGTACACGGTATCGGAGGCGTGCTAAAAGATCAACGATCGGGGCGCAAATTCTCCATGCTATGGGATAGAAACGGGGCTTCAGCCAATTTCATCCCAAGGGCCACTATCATTCTTTTTGAGTTGTAAAGGGTCCCGGAAACCAGAATATTTTCAAGTGCAGGACATGGCCGGGTGACATTGCGTGAAGGCACCATCACGGTAACGTACTTGCCCATTCCCTTTATCGGGTTCATCCGGTTTTCACTTCAGTATCGGAACCGGAAAACCGGTACGCCCCCTTTGGTACAACCATCTCGAAGCGGGCTCCTTTGCCAGCCACCCCGGTCTCTGTGATTGTTATCCCGGTGATCGAGAGGATCTCACGGGCAAGGAACAATCCCATCCCATTCTTGCCTTCAAATCTCCGCTCGAAAATTTTTTCCTTCATTGCTTCGGTAATTCCCCTGCCGTTATCTTCAAAGATCAGCGTAAGTCCTGTCGTCGTCTCGCGGTACGTTAGTGAAAACTCCGTTGCAGTGCCCCCATGCTGGTGAACGTTCTCGGCTAAGGTAAAGAAGACCTGCTCAAGGAGCCGGTCTGCATAAATTTCAAGTTTCCCGGTCTGGATTTTATGTTCCAGATTCAGGTTTTCGAGATGCGAGATTCCGATCAGAAATACCTGGGACACTTCCAGCCATAATGGTGATTTTATCCCGAGATCCTGGTAATTCCGGGCAAACTGGAGCGATGACGATATCGACTGGATAATTTTTTCCTGTTTTAACCGGAATTTTTTCGTCTGCTCATCAGCAGGCTCCATTTTTTCCAGTTCCAGATATCCCGAAAGAGAGAATATAGCATTCTGAATATCGGTGAAGGTAACGGAATTCAGGAGATTAAGTTTCTTGCGCGCCTGATCCAGGGCCTTCTGGCTCATGCTGAGGGTATCGTAATTTTGTTTTAGTTCCTCGGCGGTTGCGGCGATTTCTTCATACGCAGCAGTGAGCTCCCCGCTCTTACGGAACAGTTCCTCATCAGCCCGTTTCCTGTCAGTGATGTCCTTGAGGATCCCCTCGATGCCTATCGGGTTTCCGTGAGAATCGGTACAGGTGTGGCAGCTCGCGAGAACGGTCAAGATTGTTCCATCTGCTTTTTTGAGCCGGGTCTCAAAATTGGAGATCGATCCCGTTCCGTCAAATGCCTGCCGGAATCGGAGATCATCCTTGGGATCTGCAAAGAACGATGAGATTTTCCTGTTCAGCATCTCATCTGATGAGGAGTATCCCATTAACCGTACACCCGCGGGATTGATCATTGACAGATTTTCCCCGGCATCACTGCGATAGAAAATATCCTGCATATTTTCAAGAATCGAACGGTAATTCCGTTCACTTTCCCGCAACGCAGCTTCTGCAATCTTCCGGTTCTCTTCTTCCCTGACAATTCCCCATGCCCTCATGGTATAGTATGTGAAAAAGAAGAGGGAAATGACCAGGATTCCACAGATGATCAGGAGATTATTGCGGAACCCATGAAGGGTGCTGATAATTTCATCCTCCGGCGTAGCAACGATAATTGACCAGTGGGTATCACCGATTGCCGCGGGATAATATACTGCCTGGTAAGTTACCAGAGTTCCCGTGGCATCGCTGAGTGTGTAAACTGAACTTCCCTGAACGCCCTGAGCCACCCTTGAAATAAATGAAAGGGCTGTCGGAGAGGTATTGTAGACCATGAAGACCGAATGGTCAATAAGGCGGGAATCCGGGGAGTACAAGATGGTCCCATCCTGGTTAATCGTCCAGGCTGATCCGGTAGCGATGATCCGGATGGGTTCAAGGTTTTTCCGGGCCAATTCTCCAAAAGGTACCAGCACGGTAAGACTGCCATCATAGGTACCATTGCGAAAGATCGGCATCGCAAATGCAACGGTCCGGAATCCCTGAACTGAGGTGAATACATCGCTGATAACCCCCTGGTGATTGCTCATCGATTTGCGGACATGAGGCTGGGAAGAGATGTTTGCACCGGTGGTATTTTCAAAAGGAAATGTGTAAAGGATGATTCCATCCCGGTTAACCCGGGTGATGGAGGCGATATCCTGTGAATGATGAGAGAAAAATTCCCGCATCATCGCCGGCCCTTCCTTATCCATCGCGATGATGTGATCATTTCCCGCAAGGAAAGACAGGGTGCTGTTGTAGGTTGAAAAAAACCGCTCTATTCCCTGTGCAGCCTGTTGGGCGTGAACCATCTGTTCGGTATTTACCTGGTCGATAGTCTTTGACTCCACTTCCGTATACACAGAAAACAGCAATAACCCACAAACAAGGAGTAAGACAAGAAACACTACAAGTTCTCTAAAATATCTCATCGACGGGTCCTTTCAGAGTAAATTATTATCAAACCTGAACCACGAACGTATTTAGCAGTTTTCAATTTTGGAATCAGTCCCGAACGATCCCTCTTACCTGAATCAGGTTCGACTATTCTGAATAACATAAAAAAATAAAAAAAGTTCATGTCCATATCCGGCCGCACACGCCCACTTGTGCCGGATATGCAAAAGATAGCAAAAAAACATCTATCCATCTCCTTTTGTTCGAAAATTTTCGCAGTGTGTATCCCGCAAAAAAAGAGTTATCCTGGGTGAATTCACGCCGAAAATTCATTTTTTATGGGAAACATTACTCCAGGGATTTGGAAAAAAACTGCAAAAACATGAGGAAAAGCAATAATAAAATCGCAATTGTTGTATAAACTCACCGGTAGTTTAAATGAAAAATGTCATGAATTTATCCTCAAAAAGACCCACCTATATGGGGAGCCGTTACCAGACGGAAGAAAGATGCGTACACAGGCTGAACAGGCAACTGATGGAAAGATCACGGCACAAATGCGGGATGTGGCCCGGACGGAAGGGGTAAACCCTGAAGCCCTCCGCAAAAATATTGCCGAGGGGAGTGCAGTAATTATGCTGCGAGGGAAGCGGTATACCGGCATAGGAAAAGGCCTGTCAACCAAAGTCAATGTGAACCTTGGTTCTTCATCTACGAAGGTTTCCGTGGATGACGAGATACAAAAAGCCATAATCGCTGAAACATTCGGGGCTGATACCATCAGTGACCTGTCAATGGGTGGGGATATCAACGCCATCAGAAAAGAGATCTTTTCCCACGCCACGCTTCCCATCACTACCGTTCCCGTCTACCAGGCAGTTGTCGAGAATGGTTTTAAGAAGATGACCGCTGACGACATCATGGCCACGTTCAGGATCCAGATGAACCAGGGCATCAGCTCGGTCGTCATCCATGGCGTCAGCCGCGAGATGCTTACCGAACTTCGCCGGAAAAAACGGCTCCTTGGCATGGTCTCAAAAGGCGGCTCCATCACCAGTGCATTCATGCTCATGAACCAGTGCGAGAACCCGTTTATCGAGCATTTTGACGAAGTGCTCTCCCTCTGCAAAAAGCATGATATCGTACTCTCACTGGGAAATACTGCCCGGAGTGGGTGCATCCATGATCGCAGGGATCGCATGCAGCTTGCCGAGATACGGCAGAATATCCAGCTCGCAGACCGTGCCCGTTCTGCCGGTGTGCAGGTCATCATCGAAGGGGCCGGGGGTCATATCCGGAGCGATCGTATCGCCCCAATGGTGAAGTATTACAAAAAACAGTCCGCATATCCGCTCTTTGTTGCCGGACCCCTGCCCACCGATGTTGCTGTAGGGTACGATCATATTGCCGGCGCTGCCGGGGCCAGTATTGCGAGCGCTGCCGGTGCAGATTACCTCTGCTACATCACCCCGGCCGAGCATCTCGGGCTTCCCGGCCCGGCTGCGGTAAAAGAGGGCCTGATTGCATTCAGGATCGCTGCACACATCGGGGATACCGTAAAATATGGACGGGAGGCGGAAGACACCAAGATTGCCCGGCTGCGGGCAGCGCTCGATCGCGAAGGGCAGATCCGCTGCTCCATGGATCCGGACCGGGCCCGGGAACTCTCTGATGGGGAGGAGGAGTGCACGATGTGTGGCGAGTTCTGTGCTATCAAGATCATGCGGGAATTTTCCTGAACACACCCGAGCATTACTCTGTTATTGCATCGTGGAAGATCCCACGATCCCTTTCCTCACAATACCGTGCATAATTCCGGCGCACGCTGGCAGGAGACGTATTCGCATAACAGTACGCACAGAGATGCATGCAGGTCGAATACTGCCCGATATCCTTGGAAACAATACACCGGCAGGTGTTCCGCTGCCCCGGGTCCCTGATGCGGAGTGACGGATCTATAACTGTGCCGGTACCGGCAAGTTCCTGCTGGACGGGGGGAGAGAGAAATTCCCTCAGCGCGTCATCATCGCCGAATTCCTTTGCCAGCAGGTCATAACTGACACACTGCCCCCTCCCAATGCCGTAACGCAAGAGATCCCTCTTTTCCGCACAGGCACTGAGAGCAAGTCCCCACTGCCTGTTGAGCACGGCAAGCCCGGTGCAGAACCCGGCAACTTCCCCATCCGTGAATTCCCGGGCACCGGCACCCCCCCTGCCCGGAGGTTACGCTGCACTTTGGCATATTTTTCAACATCCACAAAACTAAAGACCAGGCGTTCCGTAAAGGGGGCGATCTGATCGCCGATGTACCTGACCTTCTCCAGCAGATCCTCGACCGTAATCCTGTCAGACAGGACAAGCGGATCAAAACGCCAGACAACCCGCCCTTTGCCGATACGGCGGGATAACCGGATGAACGTTTCGATGCGTTCGTCTACCGGGGGCACATTCGGTTCAAGCGACTCGGCGTCGTAATCGTTCAAGGTAAAAAGAAAGTAATACCGGTACCCCTTCCGGTCAAGGGTCTCAAGATGGGGGAGAAAAGGAGCAGGGTTCTTTGACCAGAATGCAAAAACCCGGGTCTTTGCAAAGGAGACGTAGACCGGGTTTCCTCCAAACGGGCTCTTCCATTTGACATACCCTGCCCGGAGCCGTTCCATAAACCAGTCGCCATAGAATGCGGGGATATCGGTCGAACGGCTGGCAGAGACGATCAGTGGTGCTATCGCATCCACAATAATGTCAGCACCATGGCGAGCCGGATCAGGTATTGTGAGGGGAATAGGATCCCAGCTTTTCCACTTCATCTCAGATCACGCTGGTACTTCCGGCGGGATAACAATTACGAAAAAAACAGCCCGCTATGGCATATTGCTGATAGTAGCAAAATCTTCGAGGTATAATGCCTCAGGACGGCTCTTTAAGATCTCTTCGGGCAGGGCAGCAATCACGCGCTCAACCCAGGCTGGATCGAGAAGACCGGCAGATCCCTTCAGGCAGTTCCGGACCGTCTTTCTCCGGTGCATGAACAACCCCCGGACAACATCGGCATAGCGCTTCCGGTCTTCGATAAAGAAGATGGGATCGCGGGGGAAGATCTTCACGACCGTGGAGTGAACCTGCGGGCGCGGAGAGAAGCACTGCGGGGGGAGTTCAAAACACCGCTGGACAGCGGCGTACGTCTGGACCATGATCGAGAGCCGGCCACAGTCCTTGGTACCGGCAGGGGCTACCATGCGGTCTGCAAACTCGCTCTGGTACATCAGCACTGCAACGCGGAACCCGTTTTCGAGCAGGCGGAACGTGATCTTGGAACTGACAGAATAGGGGAGGTTGGAGACCGACATCTCAAACGGCGGGAGTTCAACCCGGGTTGCATCACCGTGCTGCACGGTGAGCTGGCCGTTCTCAATCTCATCAAAAAAACTGTCGGCAAGTTGCTCGCAGAGCATGCCATCGAGCTCAATGGCATGGACAATCGCTCCGCGATCCAGCAGAGCACGGGTGAGTGCCCCGTTGCCCGGGCCCACTTCCAGCACTTGTTTATCCTTAACGTCCTCAAGGTCGGCGATCCGTTTGACCGCGTTGGGATCAATGAGGAAGTGCTGGTCGTGATGTGCTTTCATCGGGTGGTAAAGACGTGATATTTGGTATCCTTGACCTCGAGTTCTTCAATGATCCTTCCCTGGATCATCTTCTCGGGGTGGGGTATCGATTTTATGCGGGCCGAAATGTCTGCCAGGCTGGCAAACGGTTTCTTGTTGCGCTCTTCTAAAATCTCCCACATCAGTTTCTTCCCGATTCCCGGGAGAAGGTGCAGCATATGAAGGCGGGGAGTGATCGAGATCGCCTTGTTGAAGAAAGCAACAAAATCTGCTTCCCGCTCCTTGATGACTTCTTCAATGACAAACGGGAGTTCACCACGGGCAGTCGGCGTGAGATCTTCATACCCGATCCTGCGTTTCACCCGTTCGATCTTATCCCGTTCTGCATCACCGATATACACCCGGTCATGCAGCTGGATAGATAACGAAGGTTTTGGCACAAGTTCGAGAAGTTTGAACTGTTCTACACCCATTGCCTGGATGACCGGCTCCCGCTTAAACTGGGGGCGGGGGTCGTCAGCATGGCCCTTTATGAGCACATCCAGTACGATCGCGTTGATCTCTTTTTTCTCCGCCTTCATGGAATCACACCTCAGAAGTGTGTCATCACCAGTTCGACGATAGTGTCGACTTCTTCTGGAGAAAGCGTGAACCGCTCTTTTGCGTAGATCGCCCTGACTTCATCGCGGGTCTTTGGCATGATATTGGCAATACGGTACGCAATCTCCGGTTTCATCTTTTCCAGTTTAAGGAGTTCAGTTACGAGCGCATGGGATTTTTCCGGTGTGGTCTTTGACAGCTGATTCGCGTGTTCAACGCAGCGCCGGAACTCATACGACATCTCCTTTTCGGCTGCAATCCGTTCGGATTCTACCGCTAAAAGGACTCCCCGCATCTTGGGTAGGGTAACCTTCTCTTCGCTAATGATACCTTTGACTTTCATGCCAATCTCCAAAGATTGAGTTTACTTTTGTGCTTTTAGATGTTGTGGTCTGGAGATGACGATCTTGTCGGCGTCACCATCGCGGATGGTGAGCAGCCATGCGCGACCGCGCTGACCAATAACCGTTCCGGTCTTTCCGTGGAACCTGCGGTGGGGCATCCCTTTCTGGATGCTCGGCTCGCAGACGACGTGTACCCTGTCACCAATCTCGAAATGCTGGATGACGGAGGTTACCGGCGGCAGGCCGCGCTTTCTCAGATCTTTCTTGAACTTATACCGGGTTTTCTTTCGTGGACCATTGTGATGTGCCATGTTAATCTCCCTCCTTCATTCCTTCTACCTGTGTTACGTCGAGGCTGGTAACGCGGGCCGTTTTTTTCAGGATCTCGGCAAGACTCGGACGGGTTCTGCCTGAGTCCCCGCTCACGAGCTCTTTAATGTAGAGGCCGGCTTCGCCCAGGACTTCGACAACAAATTTGCCATCCTGTTCCCCTACATGCTCGATCGCGAGGACTGTTCGCTCCCGGATTTTATCTGCTCTCCGGTGAGCAACCCGTTCGGGCGTGCGCTGTTGTATTGTGACGCCTTCCAGGGTTTTTACGGCTTTTGCGAACTCATCCGCTGATAATGCGCCGTCAACCTCGACCAGGATCCTGTATTTTTTATGCGCTTTGTTGGATTTAAGGGTTTCCACCTCAGCCCGGTCAGTCCAGCGTTTCAGTTCAACCGATACACGCCCATCCGCCGACCGGTTGATCTCGGCTTCAAGCTCCTTGAGATCAAGGGTGCGCCGTTTCGGCTCAACCACTTCGAGAATGAACGGGCGCCCGGTGCCCACCATCCGGGCGTCAATATCCTCTCTCCCGGCCCCGTGCAGAACAGCGTTCGTTGCGTCAAAAGCGGCTATTACGGGTCTTCCGATCAGTTCCTCTACGGAATCGAGATACTGAGCTCCCGTGAAGTTGCATTTCTCGCACCCCTTGCCCCGGCATTCCCGGCAATCCCAATGCGTCTGCGGGATACCCCGCTCGAACTTCTGGTACCGGCCATAGAAGAAGACCGAGTTTACCAGTACTTCAGTATTGCCGGTTGAGGGATCGAGGATGATCACAATCTGGGGGTTCTTGAAATCCACGACTTTGCCGATGCGGGCAGAGACAGCTTTCCCCACTTCCCGGTTTACTTCAGATTTAAACGGTTCCGGATCCGTAAGCGATAGATCGCTCCAGACCATCTCCTCATTCTCGGCAATCAGTGGCGGTACGCGGCACCCGACGAGGAAATTCTCAAACTCCAAACCCGCAGTTGCTGCAACTACGCGATCCGCCCAGACAGGCACATCGGTAAAAAAATTCCCGCATACCCAGCAGGTTCCCTTGAACTGCTTATAGGGGACATTTGCCACAAGCGCTTTTGCGATCCGCAATCCCCTTCCGCGTTCATCATTGCTCAGGCCATGCGATCGTTTGCCAAAGAACCGTCCGAGGCAATGATCGCAGCAGTCCCCATATTCGAGGATCTTATCCATCTGTTCGTTTACGCCCATTGGCTCTTTCTCCTGTCCAGTTCATTCTGCAGCACAGTGATCGTATGATCGGCATGCAGGCAGTTCGGCCCTACAGAATACCGCGGGCAGTCCTTTACCAGAACCTCTTCGGCTTCGGTAAAATTCAGGTGATCGGAGAGCAGGAACACATCGGGAAGGGCACCCGCCTTCCGGATATCTGAGCCCTGCTCATCCAGCACAGCAAAGGTGTGCTCGGTCAGGAGCCGTTCCAGGCCTCCTTTGCGCACCCATATGCCGTCTGCCGCTTCGCGGAATTCATTGCCGCAGACGGTATCCAGCGCCTTTTTTATCAGGGCACCGGCACTCCGCTCATCCGGGGATAACGAACGAATCGTTTCTCCGGAGAACTTCACGGTCTTGGGTCCGGCGGGTGCACCGCAGAGCACGAGATAACACTCCACATCCCGGCGGAGGTCGTGCGAGAGGAAGAACGATGCATTCACGCACCGGCAGATCACATCCATGCGTCCGCCACTACCCGGCAGGTCATTGAGTGAATACCCGCCATCAGTCCGGGCGATATGCCCGACAATCGCAAACACCGTCATGGCGTGTGTCACTGTTGTCCCGAGAATCGTTTCATCAGGCGCTGCATACTGAACTTCCCGCCGCTTGCCGCCCCGCGCAGTCCTTTCAAGGTCCGCTGCATGGTCTTGAAGTACTTGAGCAGTTCACGGACCTCATCCTGCGTCGCGCCTGCCCCATGGGCAATCCGCGACATGCGGGAACTGTTGATGAGCGTAGGTTCATCGAGTTCCCCGGGGGTCATTGAGTCCATGATGATCCGGTAGCGCACCATCTTGGTGCTGGTGACATCATACACTCCTTCGGGCAGTTCCATGCTGCCCATGGGAAGCATGCCCATAATCTGCTTTAACGGCCCCATCTTGTTGAGGGCCTCGAGCTGCTTGTACATGTCGCGGAGGGTGAACTTGCCCTTCATCATCGCGTTCATGTCAACATCTTCGGCATTGAGTGCCTCGGTGGCCTTATCGTAGAGGGCCTTTAGGTCACCCATGCCGAGCAGCCGGGAGATGAACCCGTCCGCGTCAAACCGTTCGAGATCCTCAATCGTCTCACCGGCTCCGATGAACGCAATCCCGCTCTTGGTCTCGGCCACTGCTGACATGGCACCACCACCCTTTGCGGTACCGTCCATCTTCGTGATGATGACCCCGTCGATCCCGATCGCTTCATGGAACCGGCGTGCCTGCTCACTGGCCTGCTGGCCGAGGGCTGCATCGATAACCAGCCAGCGGTGCGTTGCCTTGGTGAGGATATTGAGATCAATGATCTCCTGGATCAGGTCCGGCTCAAGCGCATGCCGGCCCTGGGTATCGACAATGATCAGTTCCTGTTCCTTGAGTGCCGCGAGCCCTTCCCGGGTGATCTTGACCGCATCCTTTTCCGCAGGATTACCATAGCAGGGTACGTGGATCCTGGTACAGAGCGTTGAGAGCTGCTCATAGGCGCCCGGCCGGAACGTATCGGCACAGATCACGGCGACTTTCATTCCTTTTTTCTGGAAGTAACGGGCAAGTTTTGCCGTCGTGGTGGTCTTACCACTTCCCTGCAGGCCCGCCATAAGGATGGTCTGGGGTTCAAGCCTGACCTCGGTCGAGGCATAGACGAGCCGGACGAGTTCCTGGTACACTATCCGGAGCACATGTTCCCGCACATTGGTACCCTTGGGCAGCTGCTCATCCAGGGATCGGGTGCGAATCGACTTGCTCAGCTCCATGACGAGCTTCACATTCACATCGGACGAGATGAGTGCACGCTGGAGGTCCTTTACCAGCTCATCGACGGCAGCCCGGTCGACTACCGTCTTTCCGGCCAGTTTCTTTAACGCATCTTTCAGCGAAGAGGAGAGATTATCGAGCATCAGTCAGCACCATCCAGCAGTTCATCAACAACTCCTGCGGGATCGAAGGGGATGATGTCATCATACCCTTGTCCAACGCCAAGGAACATGAGGGGTTTTCCGATCGTGTGGGCGATCGAGATCGCAGCGCCTCCACGGGAGTCCATATCGGCCTTGGTAAGCACAATTGCATCGGCGCCAACGGTCCGGTCGAATTCGGCAGCCCGTATCACGGCATCATTACCCGCCACGGCTTCATCAACATAGATCACCAGGTCCGGTTTCATCACGCGTTTGATCTTATCGAGCTGGTTCATCAGGTTGGACTTATTATGGAACCGCCCGGCCGTGTCGGCCAGAACGACATCGATTTTGTGCGAGATCGCATACTGCACCGTGTCAAAGAGCACCGCAGAAGGGTCTGCTCCTTCCTTGTGCTGGATGACCTTGATCCCGATCCGCCCGGCATGCACCGCGATCTGTTCGATCGCTCCGGCGCGGTAAGTGTCCCCGGCACCAATCACAACAGTAAATCCCTGCTTGTGAAGGTACGAGCCGATCTTTGCCACGCTCGTGGTCTTACCGGTCCCGTTCACCCCGGTGAACAGGATCTTGACCGGGTGCGGATGACTGGCAATGTATTCGTTGAGATCGAACCCCTTGCCAAGCACATCGAGCAGTGCCAGTTTCAGGGCATTGACAACCATCGCATCGACCGATTCGCCGATCTTCCGGTGTTTCCCGACCAGGTTTTTCCGGACATTGACAATGATCGCATCCGTGACGGGCAGGGCCACGTCACTTTCCAGCAGCGTCATCTCGAGTTCAGAAAGTGCATCGGCGATATTTTTTTCCGATACAATCAGTTCCCGTTCGAGAACAAGCACCTTGACTTTGTCAACAAAACTCGGTGCAGCATTTTTTACCGGCTCTGCGGGATGGGCGGCCGGGGCAGAAGCAGCAGGTGCAACGACAGGCTCAGCGGCAGGGGGCGCAACCGCAGCTCCTATGCTGCTGCTTAAGCGGTTTCTCGCGGCCTGCAGCCGTTCCCTGAGCCCCCCGAACATAGAGACTCCGTTATTCCTCTTCCGGGGCGCCGGCCATAGACTGCTGGTACCCGTACTCAAGGCGTTTATTGATCTCGTTCATCTGGGCACGCAGCTTGTCAAGGGTTTCGGAGACCTTCTTCTGTGAGGCTTCCATCTCCATGATCCGGCCTTTTAAGAATTCCACGGCATCTTTATTGGTGCGCTCGATGACCACTTCCGCACCGATGGCGACAAGCACCTTTTCGGGCTCGAGCACCTTTGCCCGAACGCTTGCCCCGCCACCAATCTGGAGAAGAACGGTGTTGTCATCGGCGACGACCATCGCTTCGAGTGCTTCAATGGCGGCTGATGCCTCCTGCCGGGCATTTTCCAGGAGGTTTAACTGCTCGATAAAGATCTCGGCCTGCTGGCCGTAGTCCTTAAGGTATTGCTGGAGCATCATCAGTTCGCGCTGGTCTGCCTGTTGCGTATTAGTTGCCAAAATCTGCCACTCCTTGTATTGTCTGATTTTAAATAATCCTGACTCCTGATATGTTTGTCCTCCGGTATCATAAATACATCATGGTGAGACACTGGAGAAATGAACCGTGTCTTTCCGCGGGATCTTTTCTAAGAACATATCTCAGGTACGGGTAAACGCTGGATAATAATGGAAAAAAATGGGAATCTGATTTCTGATTTCTGTATCTATACCGCGATCTTCCTGAACAGGTATGCCCCGATCACCGTCATCGCAACCGTGAAACCCCCGATGACCGCAAAGCTGATAACCGGATTGATCTGCGAGACTCCGGTGAGCCCGTACCGGATTCCTTCCACCCAGGAAGCGAACTGATGGGAAAGAGTGCTCCCGACAGACCGAAGATCGGGAAGATGACGAAGTTCATGATGAGCTGGAATCCATTCATGTCTTCCATTGACGATGCGATGGCAATGCCAAACGCGGTGAATCCGATCCCGATCAGGACCATGAACCCGATTGCGATAAGGAACCCGGGTATTGACTGGATCGAGAGACCGATCAGGATTGAAAGGATCAGGATCATCAGGCCCTGCACTACGGCAGTTGTTGCACCACCTGCTGTCTGGCCGAGCATGATCTCCAGCCGGCTGACCGGAGCCACGAGCGTCTCTTTCAGGAATCCGAACTGTTTGTCCCAGATGATCTGGATACCCGAGAAGACGGACGTGAACAGGACACTCATTGCCACCATTCCCGGTATGAGGAAGACGATGTAATTCCCGCCAAGTCCCGGAAGACTGACAACGGAATTTAACCCAAAGCCCAGGAAGAGCAGGAAGAATAGCGGCATCGCGATACTCCCGATGATCCTGCTCTTTGATCGGATGAACCGCTTCATACTGCGGAGCCAGATCGTGTAGATGATATCCATATCAGTGCCTCCGCATCATTTTCATCTGCTGTCGCAGGATATCGGCCGTACCCGCTTCCTGTTCGCGGATCGATTTTCCCGTGAAGGAGAGGAAGACATCCTCAAGGGTCGGCTTGTGGATCGAGATCGAGCTGATCGGGATCTGCCGGGCGACAAGGAGCGTGACGATCGTGCTGAGGTGCTGCTCCGCATTCCGCAGGCTGATGACCACTTCACCCTCGTGGGTATCCACCCGGTTGATCCAGGGTTCTTTGAGGGTTTCGACAATCGCTGCGGTATCCGTTGACTTGATGGTTACGACATCCCCGCCGATCCCATCCTTGAGGTTTGACGGGGTGTCGAGCGCAATGATCTTTCCGTGATCGATGATGGCAACCCTGTTGCAGAGCCGGTCGGCCTCCTCCATGTAGTGCGTGGTGAGGATGATCGTGATCCCCTTCTCCTTGCTCAGGGTTGCGATATACTGCCAGAGGTGGTTGCGGGTCTGGGGGTCGAGGCCCAGCGTGGGCTCGTCAAGGAACTGAACTGCGGGGTGATGGAGCAGCCCCCGGGCAATCTCAAGACGTCGCCGCATCCCACCCGAGAATGTCTTGACGATATCGTCTTTCCGGTCAGCGAGTTCGACAAGGGCAAGGAGCTCGCCAATCCGCTGGTTGCGAACATCCGTGGGGAGGCGGTAAAGCCGGCCATGGAAGTCCATGTTCTCCCAAGCGGTGAGCTCCTCGTCAAGGCTCTGGTACTGGAAGACGATCCCGATTAACCTCCTCACGCCATCCTCGTCCTTTTCAACATCGATCCCATTGACTGTGGCATTACCCTCGCTCGGCTTGAGCATCGTGGCAAGCATGGAGAGGGTGGTGGTCTTGCCGGCCCCGTTGGGGCCCAGGAGACCGAAGATCTCCCCCTGCCCGATCTCAAAGGAGATGTGATCCACGGCAACGAGATCGCCGAATCGCCGGGTTAAGTTTTCTACGTGAATTGCAATGGTCATAATTATGTGATCCTCTGTAAGTCTTCGCGGCATTGTTCGAGTACGGTTATGACCTGTTTTTCTGTTCCCGGGGGCATTTCCTCAACGATTGCATGTATGTCGAAGAGGAGCCCTTTTACCGAATGTTTGCTCCCGCCCATAATGGCAATGATGAGGTTCTTGTACTGGTTCATCTTCCGGTGATGTTCCTTGCCCATCTCCCGGATGGTTGCGAGCGTAGTGAGCCCTTTTTCCGTTACGGAAAACAGGATCTTCCCCCGGGTCTCCGTTGGTGCACCTTGAATGAGCTCTTCTGTTTCGAGCTGTTTGAGCAGGGGATAGATGGTTCCTTTACTCGGAGCCCACGCCCCACCGGTCGTCTCTGCGATTTCCTTTAAGAGGTCGTAACCGGATTTCGGGCGCTCCTGCAGGGTGTGAAGGATATAGAGCGCCAGAAGGCTCCTTTCTTTTCCGTGATGCGGTGAAAATTTGAACAGGCTGGCCATAACAATAGTCCGTTTTCGTACTATTAATCAGATTGAAGGAGATTCAATAAAAGGTTTCGTACCGTGACAACGGGCATCGTTAAAAATCGGGTCCGTGAAAAACCGGGGACGGGGAATACCTGCCCAGACCCGGTGGGAAACGAGGATCTTCAAAAAACCATTTTTCGGATGAAATCAGGGTCTGGTTTTTCGCGAACAACAATGCTCAGGAAAAATGGGATTGGGGGATGATGCGAGCCCTTTCTTCACTGGGAGTGACCCCTCACCTCTCCACTACAACTCTCGCATGCTCATCGAACGGGTTCTTCCGCATCCCCAGGCTGAACAGGTACGGGTAGGTTCGGTGCATATATTCCATATACTTCAGCCATTCGGGCACCAGCCGGGAATACACCCGTTCCATGTCGCCTTTAAGATGAATGATGTCAGTCGGGGGCAGGTTGGTGAGATCCTCACGGGCAATCAACTCTTCGGAAAGATGCGTAACAGCAAGGATCACTTCGGTAAATGACTCATGCTCAAAGACCATCGGGTTCTCGACAATCCGAAGAATGAAATCTTCCTGCTTTACCAGGAAATCCCGGAGGGCAACGAGGTCAATCTCTGCGGGATCGAGTTTGCAGTCCCAGGCTGCAAGGACTGGGACTACTGCCCGGAACTTCTCTGCGGTCCAGTCCGGTCCGATCGCTACGCTGGCCCGCAGCTCCCGGGTACGGAGATCTGCCTTTGCAAACCGGGCAAGCAGCGGCGTCCCGATCCATGAGAAGAAGATCCCAATCACCATGTTCAGCTTCTCCATCCTCTGCTCCCGTTCCCGCGAACTGAGCATGCGGTCGATGATCAGGGTTACACAGATCACTTCGAGCGGGATGAAGGCAAGGTCAGCGAGCAGGTACGTAAACAGGTACCGGGAATCCTGGAAGACTATTAAATGGACCGTCATCAGGGACAGGGTCAGCGTGACCAGCAGAACGGCAATAAAGCCTTTCCATTGTGTATCTTCCTTCATGCAGAGCTATCCTGCACGCCTATAAAATAAAAAAGCTCGTATGATAGACAAATGGCTCAATCACGAGGTATTCCGGGTAATCAAGTCCCGTGCTGGTGCTACTATGATACGTAATAAAAAAGATGAAGAGTTATCCGGCGATCGCGTACTGCGTAAGGCCGGGACCCGTTGCAGTAAAGTAATCCCGGGTGCCTACGGAATTCTCAAATTTTGTCGGCAGTGCAGTCCATTGGTTACCGTCAAGATTGTAAAGAACAATATTCTCCGGCTGGATCTGATTTCCGGTCATCCACGCAACGGGCACCGTGAAGTAGATTAACTCCCGATCGATCCGGGTGAATTGTGCCGGGACCAGATCGAAATACTGGTATACCGTTCCCGGAGCAGGGGCGATCATTGTTCCAGGACCTGAGACGAATGTGCCCGCGACAATGATCCCGTTAAGCCCTCTCCCCATGAACATTGCCTTGTACACCGCGGAATTTCCCCCCACATTAACCGTCATCGTCTTGGTGGGAATTACGGTAAGCGACGGTGATGGGGTGATGAGAGGTAACGGTGCGAGAGTCGGAGCCGGAGGTGTTGAGGCAACCGGTGTGGTTATGGTATCGGAGATCAGGGTAACGGCAGTCTGCGCCAGTGCCCTGCCGTGAAGCGACGCACCGCTCTTCATGGTGATCGCCTTCTGGGCCAGGATATTACCTTCCGCGTGCGTGCCCGATCCCATCGTCACGCTGGTGGGACCGGCAACCTGCCAGAAGATATTCTCGGCCTTTGCACCGTTCTTCAACTGCATTTGGGAACCGGAATTCATGGTAAGATCTCCCGCGACCTGGAAGATCCAGACCGCGTTTCCATCACCCTTTGCATCAAACGTAAGAACGGTTGATGCCGGGATAAGCACACCGGTTGACCATTTGTAAATGCCCGTAGCGAGGGTACGGCCCCCAAGATTCCCGGCGTACAGCTCGGTTGCATCGGGTATTCCCTGTCCCGCTGCACTCGTATAGGCAGTCTCCATATTGCTGACCGCGGTGGTGAGGGCCGACGGGGTTGGGGATGCATAGTTGGCTGCATAGGCCTTCCCCACCAGGAGCGAGGAGGTTGAAAACTGGTTGGAGCTGTCCTTGATGAGATCAAATCCTGTCATGGCAGTCCCGGCAATGGGACTCACACCAATATTGCCGACAATCTTCGTAGTTCCGGTGGTCGTGATGCCTGATTTTGCCAGGATTACGAAGTTACCGGCAGACCCCAGGTCTACTGCGGATGCACCGTTCACGCCGGGAATAATCGCGGCGGCCAGCAACACGATTAATGCTGCCGTAAAAACAAGGGAGAAGATTCTTCCCGCACATTCTGTTGTTTGTTTCATAGTACTCAACCTGATGGTATCCCTCCTGCCGACATGGACGATAAACTTTCGGGTGAATGATATTTTTTGCAAAGATACCAGCGGGTGGCGGACGGAGAATCAGATCGGGAGCATTTTCTGGAAAAATCCAGTAGATTCCTGCCGGGATCCCGGGGAAGTTATTGGGAGATAAAAATACACTGAAGTGCTTCATCTGACACAAAAAAATGAGCACAAAAAATGAAAAAGCCCACACGTCACCGGGCAATTTTCAAGAGTGCCTTGGCAAGGACGGCCCCTTTGGTGTACGCGGACTTCAGGAGTACGGGCCGGGTTTTGAGATCCCGGATCGTATCCATATCGTCTATCAATAGATCGTCGGTGTAGTAAAAATCGAGGATCTCGAAAAAGGCCGTCACGGTCGTCTTCGCCCCATCAAAAACGGTCGGGCAGTCCTTCATGCCGGCTATGGAAATGAAAAGTCCCTTGCGCTTTCCCCGCTTGTCCTCAGGAATGAGAGGGGCCTTGAGCACGTACTTTGAGATGAAGAACGCCTGGAACAGGTCCATAAACGACTTGAGCCGGCCGGGGATTCCCATCGTCATGATGGGGGTGGCAACGATGATACCATCCGCCTCCTGGAATTTCTTATAGATCGGCTTGAGTTTTTCATCGAGTATGCATTTGGCAGGGTCTGTGCAGAACATCAGGTTTATCGATTCTTCGGGATTAAGATCGGGGAATTCGATCTTCTCCACTTCAGCTCCGGCATCTTTCGCTCCCTTGAGTGCCTGTTCGAGTAGGAGAGCCGTGTTTCCCCCCGCAAGGGGACTACCCAGGAGACCAATTATACGAATTACCATACCTCTGATTCAGAGATCTGTTCGATATACCTTTGGTTGGTACTAAAAAAACCGGATAAACTTTAGTCTTATGAGAATAATGGTCCGGTCCTCATTCCGTTGGTACCTATCCTAAAACTTATTACCGATTCTGCGAGTTCACTACAAACAGGAGGAAATGAGAGTATGAGAAAACTTATTGCATTCACCATTGTTTCCGTTGACGGGTACTTTGCCGGGCCAAACGGTGAGATCGACTGGTTCAAAGGCGAACACAGTGACGAAGAAAAGGAGTTCTCGGACGAGGTCTCGAAAAAGGCCGGCCTGCTGCTCTTCGGCCGCACCACCTACGAGATGATGAAGAGTTTCTGGCCCACACCAGATGGAATGAGGAGTGACCCCGTGATGGCGGAGGTGATGAACCGCATGCCAAAGATCGTCTTTTCCGAAACCATGAAGCCCGAGAAAGACGGCCCGGTCTGGAAAGATGTCCGGGTCCTGCACGATATCGATCCGGAAGAGATCGTCTCGTTAAAGAAGCATGGCGAAGGAGGTATCACGATCCTTGGAAGCGGCACTATCGTGCAGCAGATGGAGAGACTCGGCCTCATTGATGAATACCAGCTGATGGTTGTACCGGTGATTCTTGGCACCGGCAAATATCTGTTCAAAGATGTGAAGAGGCTGAACCTGGAACTGATCGGGACGAAGGTTTTCCGGAACGGGAGAGTGCTTCTCACGTACCGGCCGAAAGCTTAGGATAAAGGACACGGAGTATCTCCCGACAATTGGATCTCAAAATGATACCATGACGACGAACACTATGCGAACGGTAACCTCAGGGGACGGCACCCGGATCACGTACGAAAAACATGGCGCTGGGCCGGCGCTGATCATTGTATTGGGAGCGCTCTGCGATCGGAACTTCGGTTCCACGCCGCAGCTCGTGAAATTGCTGGCAAACGATTTCTGCGTCTATAATTACGACCGTCGCGGCAAAGGCGACAGTGGCGACACACAGCCCTATGCGGTAGTACGCGAGATCGAAGATATCACCGCCCTTATTGAAGCGACAGGTGGCGAGGCATATGTGTATGGCCACTCATCCGGGGCGGCACTGGCGTTACGGGCAGCCGCAGAACCCGGCAGCAGGATCGCCCAACTTGCCCTTTACGAGCCGCCGTATAACGATGAACCGCAGGCAAAAGGGGCCTGGAAGGACTACATCGCCCGGTTGACCGAATTGCTGGCGGAAGGAAAGAAGGGAGAGGCGGTCGCCTTCTTCATGCAGTTTGCCGGTATGCCGGCCGGGCAGCTGGCGGAAATGCATCACTCCCCGTTCTGGGCGATGATGGAAGTGGTCGGCCATACCCTTGCCTATGACCACACCGCGATACTTGGGGCGGAGGCCGCGATCCCACGGGACCTTGCTGCCAGGGTGACGATGCCGGCACTCGTGATGAGCGGGACCAACAGTTTCCCGTTCATGAAGGCAACCGCTGAAACGCTCAGCACCATCATTCCCCACGCCCGGCTCCGGATACTGGCGGGCCAGACGCATGAGGTCAGCCAGGAGGTTCTCGCGCCGGTGCTGCGGGAGTTCTTTCAAGACCGGTGAACCCCCTAAATTTTTTCCGCAGAAACATAAACCGTGGTGAGAAAAACCGGCCAAGTCCGGGCCATTTTTTTCGGATTTTTTAAAGAGATGAAGGGCGCTTCGGGATATGTTGGGGAATTTATTGCCCTTTTGAAAAATTTGTTCCGGGCCGTACAGGATTTTTTAATCACCCGAATTAATTTTACCCTGGGGGGAATTTTAAAATGAAACAATTGATCGCTCCCCGGGCCTGAATTTTTTACACTCCCGTTTCCACCACCAGTCACTAAAAAACTACGATTATACCGGGGATGGGTGAAGTAAGAGTCTCTTGAAGGGGTCAAGGGGTCACCCTCATACTGTCACCCCGAAGAATGCCTCTCCGTCGGAGAGTTCCCGCTTTTTGCAGGGGGAGCAATCCGGGCCCGCTGGGGGCTCCGTTTACCCGTTTTTTCCAATCCGGGAGGCAACTAAGCGGAAAAACACGGAATTAAGGCCGGAATTAAGGGGCGTTCTCCGGCGGGAAATGGAGAGGCAACTAACAACAACGTTGTGAGGGCCGAAAAGGGAGGGAGGTGAGGTTTAGATCGTTGGGGTCACTTCAGGAGCCAGGATTCAGGAGTCCAGGATCAGGACCTGTGACGGATAGTCTTCATCCGGCAGATTTTCCGGAAATCTTATCCGCCGAGGGACGCCTTCCGGGGCGACAGTCGTTCAATGCAATCATGAGAATGGAACCATCCGCCCTCATCACAAGATTCTATCCATAACAAGCCCACTCTGCCGGTGTCGAGACGACACCTCACCAGGGCTCGCCGGGTCGGGATCGACCGCGAGGGGAAAACGGCAGTACTCCGGATGGACGATCGCGTGAACACGCCGGGAAAATTTTTCAGATTTTTTATAACGAATTTTTGTCCACGGTTTCCGGAAATTTTTCTGAACGATTGTTTCTGAGCCGGGGATCTTCGGCATTATTCAATCATAACCGGCCAGGGAAGGAAGTTTTTCTGCCGGGATTTGTCATGAAAATTTTTGAAGACCACTTACGATAAAATACAAAACCGTAATTCTTTTTCCGGTTGCAAAATTTTCATTGCCCGGGTGGGAATTCTTTGACTTCATGCGGGTTTTTTAAGATTAAAACCGCACGAAAATTTTCCGTAATAGTCTGGCAGAAAAATTTCCTGAACCAAGCCTCCCCCCGGTCCTGTTTGAAGCCCGGGGACTGGCCGTGCTTCGCGTGATGGGACAGCCGGGACCCGGGGGTGGAGACCAGTCCTGGTAAGGATGGGGTAATTCCCCCTTCCCCACTATTCCGGATGAGAGGGGGTATCCGGCCCTGACCACCCCCACTCCAAAGTACGAGAGGGGGTAGGGTACCCGCCTACCCCCACTCAAAAAAGTGAGAGGGGGACCTCCTGCTCCCCTGTCCCGCAAAAGACAGGGTACCTCCCCCCCCCCTTTGGAGGCAGGTACGGAAGCACGGCATCGCATGGAGTCACATCGGAAGAGGGATTTTGCGTACGGTAAAATGGAGGGGGGTGGGGGCCTGTCCAGGCAAAGAGGGGCACCACCCCCTCCCCCTCTCCAAAATATGAGTGAGGGATACAGGCCCATCCTACCCCCCGAGATCAAAGTGGGAGGGGTAGGTTCAAGATTAATGAGTGCATAATGGGAGTGAAAATAATTTCAAAATATATTTAGTTGAGTAACCCAAGTCTAATCTTATGACTGAATTTATTTCAGTATTGGCTGCAGATAGTAAAACTTTTACAAGGGGGCCATCGGTTAAACCTTTCAAAGGGGTTATGGGCGTTTGTATTAGTGCCTCAAATCCCGATAAATTTTCTAGCGAATATTATGAAATCATTCAATCAATCTACAAACCAATAATTGATTCAAAAAAGCGGAATGTGTTAAAATCATTTGATGTTAGTCAATATTATAATGAAGATCGTAACGCATTTTTATATTCTTTAGCCCAATTTGCGAAAAGAATCTCTGAAAGTGGAATAACAGCAAATTTTGTATTTACTACATTCAACACACAAAAATTTCCTCAAGGTGTGAAAATATATGGATATAAATCACCCGACGAATTTATTCCACCTCTTGTATTTCTCGATAAATTGTCATCATATTATTCATACATCGCCACGTGGAAACATCAAAATTTGCCCAACTAAAAAATTGCCAAGTATTTCTAGATAATTTCACGGAGAGAATACAAACGCTTGGGGAGAACTATGTGTTCATCATAATGTATGCATAATTCCAAATGGAGATTTATGCAATGTATTCATTTCCACTGCAGATTTGCTAACTCGTTATATCGATGAATATCTCTCACAACACCGTCTTCATCTTGAAGAAGCATCTGTAATCAACGCATTCAAAAATTGCGGGTTCGATAAATATCATATTTTTTAGGTAGGACATCAGGATATTGATCAAATTGTTCCTTTAGAGAAAAGACAAATCAATTATGTTGATTATTATCCAAAACCGATGATCTATCTTGTAAAAGAAGAGATCCTACAATCTGAAAATGATTATATCGAACGTTCCCCTGTGTGGAATATACTACTAAATTATGCAAGTAAATTAAATGCTGGCATAAAATATGTAAATTATAACGAGGATTTTAAGTATATTCAAAAAGGAGATATTTTTATTTATTTTGGAGAACGTGGGGAAATAAAGGCAAAATACCTTAAAACTCTTGGATATGATATTATTCCCAAATCTATTTTGGAGATTTCATAACAAAATAATTTTATACTATAGTAGTAGTAGTAGTAGTAGTAGTAGTAGTAGTAGTAGTAGTAGTAGTAGTAGTAGTAGTAGTAGTAGTAGTAGTAGTAGTAGTAGTAGTAGTAGTAGTAGTAGTAGTAGTAGTAGTATTAGTA
>CAILCG010000019.1 GCA_903832665.1 uncultured Methanomicrobiales archaeon
GTCCTGAAAAGAAAGTTCAGCGGCGATCTCAAAGCTCGAAGATTTCTGATTCAGACAAAAGAAATCGCTACCAAAATGATTGTTTGTAACATTCACACGTTCCTACAATTTCTCATCATTGAGGTTTTCTACAGAGCAGATAATTCAAAAAAGAATTGCTATCTTTTCCAGACCATTATGCCACATGATCCTGCGGCGCGGGTATCCCGTTCCACCCGTCGGGGTATGACGGGTGTCATACAATTGTCTGACAATCCAGCCGCACATTCCAAAAACAACGGTAAAAATCCTCTCTTTTTCGCAGAAAACTGCATTTTCCCCACAAGCCTTATATAATGAAAATTCGAACAGGAGAATTACCTAGAACAAAAAGGCAGGAGGTGAAGTCAAATGAGTGGAGAAATTTACCAGGCACAGATGATTCGGAATTTCTTTGAGTGTATCACGGGAACCGACCGGAACCTGACCCGCATCTACATGTGCGTAATGAGTCTTGCAAAGCTCCGGATGGAGCCCCCCGAGAAGATGGCGGCTCTTGTCGACCAGCTGAGGAAGAGCAAGATGCAGAAGGAGTTGTCCGTAGATATTCTGGATTACATGTGCGATGCCGCAAACCAGATCGAGGTCAGCATGGTCCAGACGGCATTCGGTGTCAAGGATATCCGTGAGGTTGCTCAGGACTTCGGCGGGATAAGTATGGACAGTTTATAATCTTTTTTTGTCCGGTTGGGAATGGTTATTTGGGTTAGCCGGGTTTTTTTATAAATTGTATTGTTTACTATTATAACCTAAAAAAAATAATTCGGTGGAAATATTTTTTTCTCATAATCATGAATGGGAATAAGAAAAACATAGCACCGTGCGAATATTACTTCAATATGTAAATCCGTCAAAATTATTTAAAATCACGATTTTCATAAATATAACCCTTAAAAGAAACTATTTTTTAAGATTGCCCAACTATTTTAATTACCCAACTTCTAATAAAATTTATTAATTATGATTTGTCCTGAGTGTGGAACTAGATTACCAATTGAAGCTTCTAAATGCCATTTTTGCGGAAATGAAATTCATCCCGCGATAACAACGAGTTTTATTGACAAATTTATCGCACTTTTCACAATATTTGCTTGTATTTTGGCAGTAACCGTTTTGCTTTACACTGCAACTGAGGATGTTAAAGCAAGTGGCACACTGCGAGCAATTGTAAGTTTTATCGGAGCAGTCGTCTTGACATCTTTATATTTGCGTTGGAGTCCTGAGTTGATAAAAAAAATAATAGATCCACTCTTGAAAAAATGAGATTACATCAATAGGTAAAAAACTCCACTTTTCATCTATTGGTTCATTCAGTCTTCAGTTTTTTCCACACTTGGGGACTGACGCAACTGAATGAGCGTCCTCAAACCGTATCAGGAACTGGAATCCCTTTAACCTCCCCGCCCAGCGAGGCCCCGCCGAATCGGCCGGGCGACCCCCCGCAGGGGAGGGCTTGCTCAAAAGATGACGACAGAAGTCCCACATTCCCATGCATAACATCAAACAAAAGGCGGGTGGGAGGTACCCTGTCCAAACCAAGAGAGGGGGATACCAGCCCACCCTACCCCCCCTCCGGGAAAAGACAGGGTACCCCCTCACTTGCGCAGGACAGGGTACCACCCCCCCTTTGAATGAACCGGTCTCCGGTTCTGATCGCAAAATTGTCTGAGCGTTGGGGAATAGCGAAGCGGTTTTGGGTTCGATGCCCGCTATTCTAAGCGAACGCGAGATACAGGAAGTAGATCCCGATGAGCACAATCACCATGCCAATAATTTTATCGAATACCTCGCCGCTCACTCTTGCCTTGTCCTTGATCTTCTTCACCACGGCCCCGCCCAGCGAGCTGATGATGATGAGCGGAATGGAAAGCCCGATTGCGTAAATCAGCATCGTGAAGAGACCCTGGAATGCGGTCTGGTAGAGGGCAATATAGGTCAGCACGATGAGCAGCATTGGGGCCCCTCTTCCCACCGTAATCGCTCCGAACGAGAGTCCGAGCAGGAATGCACCGGTTACGGTGTACGACATGGGGACTTTGAAGAAATTGAAGATACTTCGTATCGGTGGCTTGTAGATATGGAGAAGCTGCAACCCCATCAGGATCAGCAGTACTCCCCCGAGCGCCCACGCGATGGTGCTGTTCAGGAAGAGCAGGTACTTACCGATAAATCCTGCAATCATCCCGAGTGGCAACAGCACCAGCACGGTGCCGGTGCAGAACGCGATGGTCAATTTCAGGATATTGGTAAAGGAGAGTTGGGACTTCCCGCTCGTCAGGTATCCTATCAGTCCAAGGCAGAGGACGCTGTTGCACGGACAGATGCCCGCAATCAGCCCGAAGACGAAAATACCAAGGATCGATGGATCGAGACTTGCCATTCTGTTACCGTGTTACGGTCGCGGTGAAATATATTTGGAAATGTGTTTCATTCTCACGTGATCGGATAGCGATTCTTCCTTTATGCCGGGCAAAGGCAGAGGCCACCTGGCGAATTGCGGCAGTTATTTTCAGGCCCACAAAAAAATTCAGTCATATTTCCGGAACAATGCCGGGTTCTGCCGCCGGATCCACCAGCGTCTCACCAAGAATAGGCCAACGATGATAACAACTGCGCAGATGACCCCTGCAATAATTGTTGCTAGGGGCAACCCCTCATCGGGAACCGCAATAGGTGCGGGAGGCGGTGCCTGTGTATCCTTGCGGACGATCATACCCTGCGAAGGGGAGTTGACGGGTAACGGTGTCTGTTGTACTGAGTCTGTAGCTACTGCCACCGGGGTTGGAAGTAGAGTAGCTATTCCCGTCAGGGTGCTATCCTGCTGATAAGCAATCGCAAAGTACGACAGGGACGGTGTTGTTGCCCGGTACAACACAGTCCCCCCGTTCTGTGAGATAAACTCTGTATTGAGTGCCTGCCACGTACCGTTCACATAATGCAGCATAACAATATCTCTCTGTTCAAACCCGTGATCGGTAAGCCATGCCTGCGGTACCGAGAAATCAAGAGTTGTCTGGTTGACAACCCCGGTTATCGTGCTCGAGGTTATCGAAAGGTACTGGTATACGGGTGTGGGCGGGGCTGCAATGGTTGCCGGCAGGTCAGGGTGCGGCATTGACGTGATAACAAGATTTCTCCCCAGACCTGTTCCGGTCACCGTGGCGCGTAGTACTGCGGATCCCCCGCCCACGTTCACGGTCTCGGTTTTCACGATGTCCACGTTATGTACTGGAGGAACAGGACCATCCCCATTGGAATCAGGGACCTAGTCGACCGGAGCGGTGCGGCCTGCCATCGCGAGTACATCAGCCCTGCCATACCCGAATGAGGTATCCCATCCCGGGGTTCCCAGGTCCACGGCAGAAGTATATAATGCACTCCGCACCTGGGCCGGCGTAAGGTCCCGGTGGGCCCCCCAGATCTGGGCGACTATCGCTGCGATATGCGGCGCGGATGCGCTGGTACCATAGAACGGGCTCGGAAACCCGCCCACCCCGGTGACATTCACGCCATCGACACCCGAGATATCGGGCTTGGAGCGGATTTCCGGTGAAGGATAGGCGATCGTAACGGGTCCCCGCGAAGAAAAATATTCAATTGTTGAGGGGGTACTCTGGTGAACTGCTGCCACTGCGATGACATCAGGGACTGCAGGATGCCCATAGATCGAGTCCGCTTCAACAAGATTATTCGGATAGATCGTGGCCCCTCCATCTCCCCGGTACATAAATAATTCGAGTGTTTTTGCCGCGCCGTGCAATTTGAACACATCGATCGAGCAGTTAATGGGGGTAGCGCCCGTGTTTTTAAAGGTGATAAATTCAAGCGGATCGCCAGCGCCGTTCTGAACGTTTTCTGAGAATTGCAGATCCCCGTACACGCGGGGGGAACGATCGGCATTGGAGAAGTAGAGATTATAGTCATTGCCTGAATGGCCGAACTGGTCATCCCATTCCAGGAATACATCCACCGATGAATTCGGTGCCAGCCTCACGTATAGTGATTTGCGGGCTGCACTCGTTCCCCGGCTGAAATCATTATGTCCGGTCCCGTCATCATAGAATCCTCCCTGGTAATGACTCACCGCATCATTCCCTGCTGACGATACATAGATCACCTGGTTTCCGGCTAACAGGGTGGTAATATTGGATGCAATGATACCGTCTTCAAAGTAGGGTTCATCTGCCCAGCCGATATCATCACAGATCACTGTACAGCCAGCGGCTTTGAGTACAGCAATTGCCTGGTTAAATGCGAGTTTATTCTCCCCTGCGTCATGGAAGTACAGTTCAGCATCCGGGACCATGTCGTACACGATCTCCAGAATGGCAGTCCCTTCATCCCCGCCAATCGCATCTCTCAGGACATGAACATTGTCAGGCAGATCGCCGGTAGCTTTTGATTCGTTGATATGTCTCACCCCATCGGAGATGATGCCGATCTTCATGCCCGTGCTGGTATACCCTAACAGGGAACGGACGTTGGCGGTCCGGTGGATAGCATCTCCCTGGGTGAGGCGTGATCCCATATACACAACAGGGGGGGGTCACTTGACGAATGTTCCGGACTCCTTCAAGATCCGCAAGACCGGGGAGATTGGCAACGTTCGTCCAGCCAACGGCGAGGTGGTTCTCCTCGTCCCGGCCCGTCACCTCCGCAACCAGAGGATCCACAATATGGGTGGAGTACCCGGGTTCTGTGGAAATATACACGTACACCTGGGTGCCGGACTGAATTTTAGCGGGGGCTGCGTTGCCGGTTACCGAATACAAAGGTACCGGAATGGCTTTTATAATAAGACCGGTTGTTGATACCTGTTCGTTTCCTGCAGAAACAGTTGATGTTCTGTCAATCGCCTGCAGAAGTGCCGTGGATAATTTCTCCTCTTCCGGGGTGATATTGCCTGTCTCATCCACGGTCTTTGGCCGGACAAGAGAAGAGCTGGCAGTATCTAGGGTATGCGAGGATTGGGCCGGAACTGGAGAGACCGGTATCGTTGGAGTGGGGGTAATCTCCAAGAGAATCGTATGAGTATCGGTCTCATTGGTGATAGTTTCAAGAGCAAAACAGTGTGCTGTCCCTACACAGCACAGGAAAATTACCAGGGCCAGAACTTTTATTTCCTGCATCAACATCTTGTCTCAACCTTTGAACTCCGGGACACTGCACAGGTTTGCCCGGATGTCTTCTTTTTCAAATTGTTCATTATCACTCCAATTTCGCGATAAAATTTTTGGGGATAATCAGCAATAGGTCCGTTTTCGTTGAATCCTTCCCCCGGCACATAAACAATTACCCGCTCCTGGTAATCGGGGGAGATACAGTCCTGATTGACCGGACGGATTCGAGCGATGCAAGCTTCTCCAGTTTATTGACATCCACCCATGCAACAACAAGATGACCGAGAGGATCACGATTGGTCACATTCCATACCAGTGAATCCACTGGGGTGGGGGCAGCGTCGGTTGTTTGTATATATACGGACACAAGGGTTTCCCCGGTTCCTGCCACATGCGTGAGCTGATGATTCTGTTCCATCTGGTTTTTGAGCGCCACCCGGGTCAATCCTTGCGGTACTGCCAGTACGCCTATCAACTGGAGAAGATCGGTTGAAATTTTGCTCTCCGCTGGAGTCAGGTTCTCTTTTGAGAGTGGTGTGCTGGTTCCCGGCTCGCATGCCTGTCCCAGGGAACACGTGCCGGGAGTAGTGTTTTGCAATGGGGGAGATGATGGCGTTTTGTCAGTAAAAATAATAATTCCTCCTACAAGAATTATCACTATTGCGCCGATGAGCAACCCGGTCCTCACCCGCGGGTCCGATGAAATCATTGAGCACACATTCCTTTTGAAAGGGTTTAATCTTTTGATATGACGGAAGAGATGCACAATGATTTTTCCCGATCGGGAGTGGGTTATCAAAAAACACAAATCACAACACGGTGAAATGGTAAAATTGATAGTAATGAAGCAATGGATTAAAGATACCGCGGGAATTGGTACCGCCCTCTGGCTGATGGGCTATATTGCATCGCTTGTCTTGTTTTTCTCACCCTATGCAGGAATCATGGGCTGGGTCCTTGCCGCTTTCTTCACGCCAGTAACCATCGTGATTACGTACGTGTGGTTCAGGAGACGGGATTCCCTCCCCCTGCAGTACTATGCGGGGGTCGGTGTTGCATGGATGGTGATCGCGATCGTGCTGAACTACTTGTTCATTGTCCTGCTGTTCCAGGCAACCTATTACGGCGTCGATGTTTTCGTGTACTATGCGGTTACGCTCCTCATTCCGGTGGGCATCGGACTCTTCCTGAACAGGAACAGGACGCCGGTCAATCCTTCCGGCGTATAAAAAAGGATCTGATCCATCGATAATTTGATCGATCGAGGAAATCTCAACCTCTTCACTCTTTTCGTATCTCTTCCATGAATTCCGGCCCGTACTTCTCCAGCTTGTATTCCCCGACACCGGAGATCGTGGAAAAACTCTCCCGGTCGCCGGGCCGGGTGCAGGCCATCTCGTGAAGGCTCTTGTCCGGGAAGATGACATAGGGTGGCACACCGTTCCGGTCGGCAATTGACTTCCGCAGGGCCTTCAAGCGCAGGAACAACGCGGAGTCTTCTGCTCCGGAACTCTCCTCATGGACTGCAGTTGCCCGTTTCGTTGTTTCCCGTTCGGGGACCGGGAGCATCACCCTTGCTCTTCCTTTGAGCAGTTCCTCGCTCTTGCCGGTACAGCAGATGACCGGGTACTTGTCGCCCGTCCGGTCCAGATATCCCTGGCGGACGAGCTCATTGATCCAGGTCCGGTACTGGGCCTTACTGTACTTTTTCCCTGAACCATATGATGACAGGATATCCAGGTGGTAATCCTGGATTTTGGCACTCTTTGAACCGCGGAGCACATCAGAGATCAGTTCGATCCCGAAGCGTGCGGGGAGCTGTTTTATGCAACTGACTATCAGCGCAGCCGGTTCGGTGGTATCTATCATATCGGGCGGATGATCGCAGTTGTCGCAGGATGCGCAATTCTCCTCCAGGTATTCCTCGCCAAAATAATTGAGCAAGAACTTTCGCCGACAGGTGGTGGTCTCGCAATACTCTGTTATGTCCCGGAGTTTTTTAAGCGCCAGGCGGAGATTGCGTTCACCGGCATCATCATGCTCCAGCATTGAGCGCACCCGGGCGTAATCCCCCCGGCTGTAGAGAAGGATACATTCACTGTACTGGCCATCGCGACCCGCCCGCCCGGTCTCCTGGTAATAGGATTCCACGGTCTTTGGCAGGTCGTAGTGAATCACATACCGGACATCGGGCTTGTCGATACCCATGCCAAACGCGACTGTAGCGCAGACGATATTTATTGCATCGCGGATGAACGCATCCTGGACTTTCTCCCGGACCTGCTTGGAGAGTCCCGCATGATAGGCATGTGCTTTGTACCCGCGCTTGTGGAGATCGGCAGCAATATCTTCGGTCTCTTTCTTGCTCATGCAGTAGATGATCCCGGAATCGTTCCGGTGCTGGCCGATATAATTTGCCAGGAAGACCATCGGGTTTTTCTTCTGGATAATGCGATACTGGAGATTCTTCCGGTTGAAACTGCCGATGAACTCCCGGGCACCCGACAGGCCAAGTTGTTCGGAGATATCCTTTCGTACTTCGGGAATTGCTGTTGCCGTCAGTGCAACCAGCGGGACTGCGGGAAAGACCTTTTTCAACTGGGCAAGCTGCCGGTATTCCGGACGGAAGTTATGGCCCCATTCCGATATACAGTGCGCTTCATCGATCGCGATGAGGCGGATGGGGGCTCCCCGGAGCGAATCCAGAAAGTTGGGCTGCATGCATTTCTCCGGAGAGATGAAGAGCAGGCGAAGCGTTCCGTCTTTTAGCTCGCTCTCGATCCTGGCCCGGTCGCGGTATTCGAGGGAACTGTTGAAGGCTGCCGCAGGAATTCCCCGGGCATTGAGATCATCGACCTGGTCCTTCATCAGGGATATCAGCGGAGAGATGACCACGGTCAGACCCCCGAGGCAGAGTGCAGGCAACTGGTAGCAGAGCGACTTTCCGCCACCGGTAGCCATGATGGCGAGCGTGTCGTTGCTGTTCAGGATCGATCCGATGATTTCTTTCTGGTGGGGCAGGAACGCTGAATATCCCCAGTATTTTTTTAAAAGTTCATCGGTTTGGTTCATGGCACGCACCTAAGAAAACAATTGAGAAAATGAATTGCACATAGTTCGCCGGATCGCTACATGAATCCTCTGCCTTGCACGAGGATGGATCCGTTCTCTGGAGCAGGCAAAGAGATTATTCATTTACGGAACAGGAACCTTTTGGAATGGAAATCCCCACTGACTTTTCGCCCCCTGTTTGGAGAGAAAAATATTCACGGGGGGTTCTATACGATTCCCAGCGCTTTTTTATAGCCCGTGAGCAGCCTTACAATATATTTCCGGTGCTCTTCCATTGCTTCTTCATCCTCTGATGATGCAATGATTGCCGCTGCGTAAACCAGCAGAAGAGCATTATCAAGTTCAAGTGTTCCGGGATCTTCAACAGTTTCGGGTGCGAGTCTGATCGCACAATACGAGCGTTCCTGCTCATCGAATTTTAATGAGAGATCGGCAGTAAATTGTGAATTGTCCAGGTCCTGCGCATTGGCAAGCATAATTGCGAGCGCTTTTTTTAACGCATTATATGCCCCCTGGTGCGCAGGATCTTTTCCCGGTCCCAGCAACCTGATAGCCTCGGTACATTCTTTTACCGCATTGGCATACAGGCCAAACCGGAATGCCAGGAATGCCGACGCGATCTCATGGGCAGTCGTATCGGGAATATCATCGACTCCCGCCCGGATTCGCTCGATATAATCGGTAAGAAATTGTTCCATACGATGGTACTCCCATAAGATCTTTTATACCGTTTTGATTCTTCCAGTTATTTTAGAATCGCACGGACATGAACATATCTTTCCGGCCCTTTCACGGTCCAGGGGAATAGACAGAACCCGGACCATCAGAGGATTATTAGGGTAAGGAGCACCTACATAGTAAAACCGGTATGGGTGCAGTTATATTTTCCGATGTGCATGCCGATGCAGGAGCGATTGCCGCACTCTCTGCATGTATACGCACCCCGTCCTTTTTGGAAAGTTTTGGTCCGATAGACCGGGTCATTAATCTTGGCGATCTTCTTCACCGGGGGGATCACCCGAAAGAAGCGATGGAAAAGATCCATACCCTTTCACGCGATTACCAGCTCATCTCGGTGATGGGTAATCATGATCATGCCTACCTCCATGGGTTACTGGTCAGCGGGAGTGATGCTGCGAGCATGTACCGCCACGAACAACTGCGTGATTCCCCTCTCCTTTCCATATTTGAGCGGATGCCCATGGAATGGTCGGATAACGGCATGCTCTTTGTCCACGGGGGCCCGATGGAGCTGGGCACCCAGACCCTCCGGCTCAAATGCTGGCAGCGCCTGTCACACCAGTCAGGAGATTCATTTACCGGGTACCACTATACAGCGGGAATGGCCTTTGATGCCCTGCAGGCCCGGGGGTTGACGCACCTCTGCTGCGGGCACCAGCATAAGCATGTCTGCTGCCGGAAGACAGCGCAGGGGATTGTGGAGCAGCCGATCGAGTTTTTACCGCTTCCGATGAAAAAAACTGAAACAAACATGGAGCTGGAAGTGGCAAGAATACCCCTTGATCTGCCGACCATCAACCGGGTGGGAGGCTGTCATGGTAAGGAACCGGAATTTGCCTACACGGATTACTCTACCTTTTCCTATATCCGCATTGTCTGAAATCAGCTTCAGTCACCTTTATTGATCGCATAAAATGCGCACGGTTTCACCTTCCCGATCTTACTGATTCAGGGCGCTTTTCGCCTTTTTATATAAAGTCAGACGCACATTTTCCAAAATCTTTATATGTCGTGACCACAGAGTGGTTATTATGCCTCGTGCAGGCGAGGGACGTTCGATTCGGATCGATCCTGAGGTGTATGAGGCGCTGCTCGTATTGAAACGAGGGAATATGACGTTCTCTGACGTCATTGCCCAGATGCTCAATGACTGCTATGACTTATCTGATGAAGATTCATCAAGCCAGAGTGATCTGGCTGACTTTGTAGTGGTCAATACGCGCTGACAATCTTCCGGGACTCCCTTTTGGATCTGTCCCAGTATTCAACAAAAATGGTGTCGGAATGAAATGAAAAGCACGACTACCGAAGATCTCAAGGGGAAACGCTGAACCGGCTTGTCGAAACGATCGACGAGATGTTTGCGGAAATGGATGAAAATGAGAATGAACCCTGATGGCAGGAATGGACCGGTACATTATCCTTATACCGTTCAATTCGTGTCCGGCTGAAATTGCACGCTCCCTCCAATTATCCCCTCTATCTTTTCTATCAGTTCTTCCGTGGTAACTGGTATATTCTCGGTGATCTTGGCAGTCCAGAGGACGAGTTCATGGTGAAGCTGCTCTTCCTTGGTGAGCCTGTGCCCGAGCTGGGTTTTTTCCCGCATAAGTGAGTTGGTTCGTACTACCAGGGGATGGGTGGAGAGTGTCGTTTCTGCATCCCTGCATGTTTTGTCGCACGCCGTGAGTTCTGTGCAGAGTTCGGACATTGTGCTGCAGAAGAGATCTGTATCGGAAAAAACCTCGCGTTCCTCCCGGTTCTTTAATGGGATATCTCCGGCCGTTATCATCCGTTGTGCTACCGGACATGCCGCTGCAAGTGCGGTGCCCAGAACGGACGGATCAGGCATATCATGATTTGAAAGTATCTCGATTGCATGCTTAAGTGCAGAGACTTCACCCGGGTGATGCTGTTTTGCCGCAATATTTTCCGCTTTCCGGAATACATGGGAAGCGGTCATGGAACGGGCGGCATAATTCCGGGTCACGTCATTCCGGGTCTTCTCGCGTTCTGCAAGGATCGCCCTGCACGTCTCAATTGCCTGTTTCCCTTCTTCATCCGATGCGAGCCGGGTCTCTTCGGCCTCAATTTCCGCAATGCGGCTCGTGATCTCGCCAATGCGGACGGTGATACGCTGCTCTTTTTCTCCGGAGTGTTTGAGGTCATCCTGCATGTCACGCACCGACTGGTAAAGATCCTTTACCTCTTCTATCGCTGCTCTCTGTTTGCGGTATACTGCGAGGGATGAAGTCAGGCCATTCATCTCCCGGCCCATAGCATCGATCGATGTCTTGACCGCTTTCATCTCATCGGGAAATACTGCCTGCAGGTATCGTCCCTGGCCGCGGTTTGTGTTCAGGCTGGATTTCACGCATTCGACCGCATCCGTATAGAACTCCTCGATATCGTCTGAAAGGGGTTTTGCGAGGGCAGCATTCATGGCTTTTATGTATAAAGGAAGTGAATTTTTTGCTACGGACTTGAGTTTCGGGTGAAGTGCGGGATCATGTTCCGAGCCGGAGATACTGTTGACAACGAGCTGCAGCTGGGCAGCAGAATTTCTTATGCTCTGCATGGGAGCTTTTGCCGCTTCTTCAAGGGTTTCCCGGGCCTTTTTCTCCTGTTCCTTAACCCAGGCAGGAATACTATTGAATGCCATAATGCTCGGGGCGGGTTTTTTCGGACTAACGAGGTTTTTTATGAAATTGTACATCATTTCACCCACTTATGTTTCTGACCGGTAATGCCTGCAGTCATAGCCTTAATCGGTGCGAGCTATCTGGCAGAGTCGTTCAGCACCATCAATCTCTTTGAGTACCTGGACAACTGCGGGAGGCAGGAGTTTCTTCCAGGGCTTGCCGGTGAGTATGCGTTCGCGGATTTTTGTCCCGCTGAGCGTATCCCGCTCGTACATTGCCGGAGACTGGACTTTTACGCCGGCTTCGGTAAAGAGACGGACAACCAGCGGATTTGAAGAATAACAGAGATCGAACGGAGGGGTCATTGACCGGACATGGGCAACCCAGAGAGAGTTGCGCTGGACATCTTCTATGGGAATCACGTAATAGGGGCATCCAAGGGATTCGAGTGCCCTAGTGATCATGAGCACGCGTTCTCCTGCGGTGAACGGGTTGCTGACCTGGTGAGAGAGTTGTGCGCTGCCGATACCGATGACAATCTCATCAACTTCTTCTGCAATATGTTCGAGCACCTCGTGATGCCCGTTGTGATATGGCTGGAACCGACCGATATAAAATCCCCGTTTCATGGTTGCTCTCCTTGTGCTCCTGCACCCATATTCGCAATCCGCGCGGCAAAAGCCCCTGCGGTGAAACCAGCATCGATGTTGACCACAGAAATAACCGAGCAGGACTGGAGCATGCTTGCGAGTGCAGCTCTTCCCTTTCCCATGTATCCATAGCCCACACTTACGGGCACGCCGATCACCGGTTTGTCGACAAGCCCCGCCACAATGGAAGGGAGTGTTCCCTCGCGCCCGGCGCAGACGATGAATACATGTGCATCCATGAGGGGTTTCAGGGCGGGAAAGAGGCGGTGGATGCCGGCCGCGCCGACATCGTACGCCGTATGGACCTTACAGCCCATCTCTTCGGCAATGATCTTTGCCTCTTCAGCAACACGGATATCGGATGTCCCGGCTGTCATGATCGCGACGATGCCACCTGTTGATCTGACCGGGACCCCGTTGGACAGCACCATTACCCGGCCGTTCTCCCGGTATTCTGCAGTTAGATTCCTGCTTTTTGCCAGGGACTGGATACAGGCAACCTGCTCAGGACTTACGCGCGTAATCACGCAGCGCCCGGAGACTTCGGCATGCCGCACGGCAATCTCTGAAATATGCGAGGGATCCTTTCCCTCGGCAAGTACCACTTCCGGCATGCCGCACCGCACTTCCCTGCCTAGGTCAATACAGGCAAAATCCCCCACATGTTCGAGGCGGTGCCCTTCAATCTCCCGGGAGGCCTCTTCAAGGGAGATATCCCCCTTCTTGTAGCGGGAGAGAATTTCCTGCACGGACTGGTTTGGCTGCATGGTTTTGACAATACAGATATGGAACGGCGTATAATAAGTTAGTTCATAGTCATGTCTTATCTCATCTACGTTGCTATATTCGGGGCAGCCGCAGTTCTCTTTCTCTGGCTGCGGGATGCCCGGATCTATTTCAGGACCGGGCTCCCCGGTTACCGGAAGGCAGCGTATTATGGCGTTGGCTATGGGGCGCTTGCGTCCCTTGGGGGGGCCTTCACGCTCACGATGCCCGATTTCGAACTGCTGGGCCTGGGTCTTATCCTCGCGGCAATGTATCTGCAGGGCAGGGTGGTGCGCGAGAAGGTCTGGGGAAATGAAGACACTTTCACCCGGTTCATAGGCAGCGCACCAAGGCCAAAGGCGAATAAGAAATAACGAATACCAACCAACAGGGAATAAGGATTTTTATCATGCTCCAGAAACCGAGAGGAACGCGGGATTTTTTACCGGATGAGATGGAGGCGCGGCGCAGTGTCGAAAGGAAACTGCGCGAAGCTGCGCGGTGCTTTGGATACCGGGAAGTCTGTACTCCCGAGTTTGAGGATCTCGAACTTTTTACTATGAGGTCCGGGGAAGGAATCATCGACGAAATGTACGTCTTTGAGGACAAGGGGGGCAGGAAGCTTGCCCTCCGCCCTGAGATCACTGCCGCCGTTATCCGGATGTATATCAACGAGGCAAAGGTTGCCCCCAAACCTCTGCGCTGGTGCTATTTTGCCGACTGTTTCCGGTACGAGCGTCCCCAGAAGGGCCGGTACCGCCAGTTCTGGCAGTTCGGGGTTGAACTGATCGGTGCGGATACGGCGGCAGCCGATGCGGAGACCATTATGCTGGCTTCCGATATGCTCAACGCTACCGGGGTTACGTATGAACTGAAAGTTGGTCATCTCTCCCTCATGAAAAATCTCGTGAAGGATCTTGAACCGGTAATGCAGCGAAAGGTGCGGGCACATCTGGACAAGAAAGATTATGACGGGTTGAATGCAACGCTCGAATCCTTAAACAGGACGGATCTTGCTGCTTCGCTTACTGCCCTTGTCAACACCCGCGAACTTACAGAAGCCTTTGAGATTGCCGGGGATATCCCGGAGAAAGCACGGTTTGAACGGACCATTGGATCGCTCGATGCCGCCGGGGTGAAATATAGCCTCAACTTTGGTATTGCGCGTGGCCTGGATTACTATACCGGTATGGTCTTTGAGGGCTTTGCCCAGAACCTCGGTGCCGAAAACCAGATCCTGGGCGGTGGAGCCTACCGGCTCGCCCATCTTTTTGGCGGCGACGACGTGGCTTCCTGCGGCTTTGCCATAGGGTTTGACCGGGTGATGGTATCGCTCGGTGATACCCTGCCAGTTCCCGTCCCTATCGTCGGCCTCGTTTGCACGGCGGAGGGTCGTAATCGCGCACTCGAAGTTGCAAAGGCATTACGGCATGCAGGTATCCGGACCGAAATGGATCTCATGGAGCGCGGGCTCGGTACCCAGCTTGCCCATGCGGCGAAGACCGCAAATTTTGCGATCGTGATCGGCCAGCGTGAAGCGGAGTCCGGTAAGGTTACCTTAAAGAACCTGACAACCGCAGAGCAGAAGACCGTGGATCTTGCAGCAGCCGTTGCTGAGGTGAGAGCGTTTGGTCCTGGCTGACGAGCTTGCCAAGCAGCAGCGCAGCATCAGTGTCGCGGAATTTTTCGAGAAGAACAAACACCTGCTGGGATTCGATTCCCCCACGCGCGGCGTCATCACCACGATAAAAGAAGCGGTGGACAATGCGCTGGACGCCTGTGAAGAGGCACAGGTACTTCCGGATATTTTCATCAGCATCAAGAAAGTTTCCGGTGATATCTTCCGGATTATTGTCGAGGATAATGGCCCGGGAATTGTGCCAGCCCAGGTACCGTATGTGTTTGGCAAATTGTTGTACGGCTCCCGGTTCCACCAGATCCGGCAAACGCGCGGGCAGCAGGGTATCGGGATCTCTGCCGCTGTGCTGTATGCGCAACTGACCAGCGGTGTTCCGACCGTAGTGATCTCCCGTACCGGTCATAAAGAGCCGGCATACAAGTTCGAGATCCAGATCAAGATCGAGACCAACGAGCCTGACATCATCTCGCAGCAGCCGATCGACTGGGACCGGATTCACGGCACCCGGGTGCAGATCGAGTTCAAGAGCACGATGTCGGCAAAGAAGAAGCTGCTTGAGTATCTCAAGTATACTTCCATAGTCAATCCTCATGCGAGATTCCGGGTCGAACTGGACGATGATGCGTTCACGTTCGAGCGGGTAAGCCAGGAGATCCTCGCATGCCCCATTGCTGTCAAACCGCACCCGCACGGAATTGAGTTTGGGCAGCTCAAACGAATGGCCGTTGCAAGCGATGAGAAACTTGCCGATTTCCTGATGGAGAATTTCAGCCGGGTCGGCAAGAAGACTGCCCAGGAGATGTGCGATAAGTCCGGCCTGAAGGCAACGGTAAAAGTGTCGGGTCTCTCTGCAGATCATCTCAAGGCGCTCCTTACTGCCATGCAGGATGTACCGGTACCTCCCCCGCTCACCGTCCAGTGCCTCTCACCCATTGGTGAGGAACTGATCCGGCGGGGGCTCGACAAGGAGTTCCAGATGGACTTTGTCGGGGCCCGCACCCGGCCGGCTTCGGTATTCTCCGGCCACTCGTTCGTTGTGGAAGCGGCGATCGGGTACGGGGGCAAGTTGCCCTCAGAGGGCAATGCGATTATTCTTCGGTTTGCCAACCGGGTTCCGCTGATGTACCAGCAGGGCGCGTGCGCAATCACCCAGTGTGTTGCCAACGTGAATTGGAAATCCTATAACCTCTCCCAGCAGGGCCTGCCGATGGGACCGGTGCTGATCCTGGTCCATGTTGCCTCCACCAATATTCCCTTCACTAGCGAAAGTAAGGATGCAATCGCGAGTATTCCGGAGATAGAGAAGGAGATTGTGCTTGCCCTGCAGGACTTAGGGAGGGATCTCAAGCTCTTTGTCTCCCGGCGGGACAAGAACAAGGTAGCTGATGACCGGGCCCGGGCAGTCTGTGCAATCATTCCGGAGATTGCTGCGAAGGTGAGCGAGATTGTCGAAAAACCGCTCGTTGACACCACACCCATTGAAGGAAAACTGATGCGCAAGCTGATCGTGAAGAAGGGAACCGTTGATGGCCGGATCACGATCGAGCTGAACAATTACACTGCGCATGACGCGGATGTGTCCATTTACGACATATCACAGGACAATGCTGACGATGCCGAGCCAAAAGCAGCATTTGTGAGTGAGATGGATGGGCAGTTCACGAAAGTCTGGAAGCTGGTGATACCCTCCCAGACTGTCCAGCGTGTAGTCTATACCGGGAAGGGTGGGGGACTGCTCGATATCCGGGGCATTGAAGACAACAAGAAGATGGTGGTGGATCTCGATGTCTAAAGAGGAACTGGAAAAGAAGTCGATGGCGGCCCTGCTCCGGATCGCCAACGCATGGTATGACCAGATGAAGGCCGGCGAGATCCCCTCTATCTCGCTGCCCACGCGTACGAAATACAATATTGAATATGATGATGCGAGCGAGGTCTGGAAGTATGGCGACAAGGAGAGCATGCGTACCGCGGCCTCGGCAAAAAGTGCCACGCACCTCATGAAGATGGCCTACGTGATTGGGTTCATCAAGCAACAGCTGATCGAGAACCGTTCATCAACACTCAGGGAAATGTACTACATCTCCGAAGGCTGGAAACGGGCGAAGTTCGGTGCGCAGGAAGAGAGCAATTTCCTCATCGAAGATCTCGAGATCATTTCGGAAGTCCCACGCGAGGGCTTCCATCTTCACCCTGAAGAGAATGGTGCGTCGATTTATGGGCCAATGCGGATCCGGGAAGAGACGCGAAGGGGCATGCGGGCGATTCACTGCCAGGATGATGTGGGGCAGGCCGGGTACACGATCCCCAACAATGTCGAGAATATTGAGTTCGTGGATCATGATGCAAAATTTGTGATTGCGCTCGAGACGGGTGGTATGTATGACCGTCTCATCGAGAACGGGTTTGACGAGGAGCATAACGCTATTCTTGTGCACCTGAAGGGTCAGCCGGCACGTTCGACCAGGCGCATGCTCAACAAGATCAGCACCACGTGGAATCTTCCCGTGATGGTCTTTACCGATGGCGACCCGTGGTCGTACCGTATCTTTGCCTCGGTGGCGTATGGTTCGATCAAGAGTGCGCACATGTCAGAGCTCCTGGCAACACCCAAGGCGCAGTTCCTAGGACTGCAGCCGAGCGATATCCGGGATTACAACCTGCCGTCTGACAAATTGTCCGAGAAGGATGTCGAGGCATTGCATGCTGAGCTTACCGATCCCCGGTTTGCTACGGAGTACTGGAAGAAACAGATCAACCTTCAGATAAGCTTGGGGCTGAAGTCTGAACAGCAGGCTTTTGCGGCGCGGGGGCTGGACTTTGTGACAAAGAAATATTTACCGGATCGGCTGACTGAAATGGGAATTATATAATCTGGTTATTCCAAGAATAGAATAATAGGTTGTACCGTGTCCGGATCTTAAACTGATGGCGGTACTGGTGATAATTCTAGACGTTTCAGGTACCGGAATATGTATCGGACAATCGTATCGGTAAAAACAAGAGTAACGAGAGAATTAATAAAATACATCGGACACAGGTGAAAAATATCGTTCAGGAAGATATCCGGAAACCCGTGGTTGATACCCGCGATAAGACGTTGTTAGTCATAACTCCGGATTATCCCGACGAAAAAAACCGGTATATCGGATCAGTCTATGTGAAAGATCAAGTGGAGGAATTGAAAACATTTTTCAAAAAAATTATCGTGATATGTCCTGTACTTTTTTCAGGCAAAATCATGCCTAACGACCGTTACTGCACGGATTATCAGTACGATAATGTATTCGTGTATTATCCACGCTGTTTTTTTATTCCGAGGTTGATCCCGGGGATCGGATACAAGAGGAAACTGGATTTTGATTTCCGACTCCATGCAATCCTGAACTGTATCCGGAAACATGAGATCGGGTTCGATCTGATTCATGCCCATTTCACTCTCCCTTCTGCGCATTGCGCAAATGTACTCAAGGAACAATTCTCCGTGCCTTACGTGATTACGGCAAACGAGGACTCCGGGTGGCTCCAGGAAGAGATCGATCTGGCAGATCCACGTATTGAGAATGCATGGATCCATGCCGATCAGATAATGACTATCAATGGACGAGAGATCCCCAAGCTGAAACGTTACAACCCGCGGACGATAGCTGTACCGTACGGTTTTATCCCGAAATATTCTCCGCTTGACATGCGCAGGTGCCGGGAAGACCTGGGTGTGCCTCTGGATGCAAAAGTCCTCTTTACGTTTGGCATCCTGCAGAAGCGGAAAGGTCTGGAGTACCTTATTGAGGCAATGGATATCATCCGGAGAACTCGAGGAGATGTTCAGTGTTATATCGGCGGGAGAGCGGAATACGAAAAATCGTATGAGACGTATCTCAGAAAACGTGTTGCTGAGCTGAATCTTGAAGATCGGGTTCATTTTCTTGGATTTATGGAGGGACCCGATATTCCTGCCTGGATAAATTCCAGTGATCTCTTTGTGCTCCCGAGCTTAGAAGAGGGTTTTGGTATTGCGCAGATTGAGGCGCTGGCATGCGGTAAACCGGTAATTGCTACCCGGAACAGCGGGAGTTTGGAGATCCTTACGGACCCTGACGTTGGCATTCTTTGTGAGCGCGCCGATTCGAAGGATTTTGCACGGGGTATTCTGCTTGGACTTAACCGGACGTGGGACCCGGAAAAAATTGTGGAGTTTTCCGGGAAATACCGGGGGGATAACGTGGCCGGGATTATTCATTCGGTTTATGGAGAGGTGCTTTTCCGGAAACGGTGATTTTGGGAAGAGTGTTATTCTGCCACCTGACGGAGTCTGATCAATTTGGCGGTGAATCCTTAATAAAATCAATTCTTTTTCCTGATGAATCTTTAACGAAGTCCTGATTTTTGTTACCCGAGATATATCAATAATGTCAAAGATAATTTCTAAGCGGTTCTATTTGTTTAATGAAAAAAAATCAAAAATAATTTCCGGATTGTCAACCCATGAATAAAAAGAATCCCCTCGTTTCCATTATTACCCCCTCATACAATAAGGGAACGTACATTGAAGAGACCATTTTGAGTGTCAAAAATCAGACATATTCGAATATTGAACATATTGTGATTGATGGCAGTTCAACTGATGATACTCTGGCTATTTTAAAAAAATATTCAGATAATCTTGTCTGGTTTTCAGAACGCGATACAGGACAATCAGCTGCAATTAACAAGGGTTGGAGACTGGCGAAAGGTGATTTCATCGCTTATTTGAACGCAGATGATACGTATTTGCCTAACTCCGTAGAAATTGCTGTAAATTATTTTTTGGATCATCCTGAAACCGGGATGATATACGGTGATGGAATATTATCTGATGAAAATGGAAAATTCCTAAGTAATTTTACTGTCGGGGAATTTAATTTGAAAAACCTGATCTTTTGTAAAAATAATATTTTACAACCTGCAGTTTTTCTTCGTAAATCCGTTTTTGAAACGGTAGGTGATATTGATGTGAACCTACATCTTGCTATGGACCTGGATTACTGGATCCGAACCGGGATCCGCTTTACTGTAATTTATATTCCACAACCTTTGGCTGTCGCAAAAATCTATCGGGACGCGAAAAGTTCTGCTCAAATGCACAAATATGTCGGGGAGTATGAACAAATCTTGAAAAAATTATTCTCGACCCCTCATTTGAATAATGAGATTTCTTTGATTCAAAAAGATGCGTACGTTTTTGTGTATGTAAAGGGTGGTCTTGATTACCTTCATGTTAAAATGTTTCACGAAGGTATTCGTTATTTATGGAAAGCATTTCGGTTGAGCCCGGGAAATTGTATAAAAAATGTGATGGTCCTTATAACTTATCATTTACGAAAAAGATCAGCTCGTTAGGTCGTAATCAATTTCATGTAATTTAAATCACAAGAATTAATTTATTAGATTCCTTTTTTCTTGATTGATAACTTTTACATAAGTTCCTCTCGCATTAATTAATGTCCATGAAAATTTTAGGCATACATATCGGCCATGATAGCGGAGTTTCGCTACTTATTGATGGAGTTACGGTACCGAAATGAAGCTTGTTTTTATTGCTCATGCAATTGGTATTGGTGGTGGTCCGCTAAGTTCTTCATCGACAATCCAATATTTGCTTGATACGGAATTATTAAAAAAGGAAGATTGTCTCATCATTCATGACAAATTAAAAGAAATAAGTGATGCAAATAATGATGTATACTTCAATTTAAAAAAAACTGTAAAACATTTTGAATGTACATTGCCATTCAGTCCTGTTTACAAGGGGACTGCTACAAATTTTTTTTCCACTATTTTCAATCCGTTTAAAGGATTTATTATTCTCCTGATGTTTTTTTTTAATTGCAACAAAATTCTCCGACAGGAAAAAATTACAACCGTTCATCTAAATTCGATGGTGTTATGGCCATTATTACTCGTTTTACCAAAATCGATGAAACTAGTAATTCACATCCGTGAAGTACCCAATGATACCATCAGAGCTCGAATAGCAGTTTTTGTAATAAGACGATATGCGACAAAAATTATATCGATCGATCCGATATCCGATCTTCCTTTTTCAGATAGCGGGAAATCTATTGTAATAATTAATCCGTTCAATATGACACAACCCCGTCAATTGCGGTCAACAAAGACTTCCATAAAAAAAAAATTGGGTATCTCTGAGGATACATTTATTGTATCAATCTTTGGAAATGTTAGTGCAGAAAAGGGACTTGGTTTTTTTATTCGTGTCGTAAAGGCATCTGTTGAAATTAAGAATCTGGTTTTTTTTATTATAGGAAAGCCATCCGGTTTACATGGAGAAAATTGTGTTCAGAAGTTAGATGAATTCAAGAATGTAAGATATTTCGGAGAGCAGGCAGATACGAGTAAATATTATGCAATCACGGACGTCGTCATTCGTTGCGAAGATTATTTGCCATTAGGGCGTACCGTCTGGGAAGGAATTTTTGCCGGTGGGGTAGCTCTTGTTCCGGTAAATGAGAATGATGACGTTTCAGTAATTCAGCAATATCTAGGAAAATATATCTACACGTATCCTGCTTCACGTGTAGAAAGCTGTATCGATACGTTGAAAAAAATTAGGGAACTATATCCGGCGACGGTTATTGATTCAGGTTATCCTGTTTCAGATAATTTGGCGATCAGCGCAAAACAATTCTTTGAAACAATTCAATCATAAATATTAAATTTTTTTATGAGATTTCATTTATCAATTAAACCACATCTTTTGAGTTGAAGGTTTTGACCAAAATGCGGAAAATGATACTAAGTCCCTTATACATTTTAGAATTCCCGTACGAGGGAAAATCTTCGAATTTTCGTTTTGGGAGATTCATGATTCTTTCGAATTCAATTTATGAGGATTTCGAATAAAGTTGAATAATTAGGATCCATTAACAGATTGAAGTGTTTTTTGAGTAATTTTTCCCTAAAAATGTGCCATAATTTCCGTTTCATTCATCCAATTTTTTGCAAAATGCCAAAGCATCCGCTAGATTATACCGTGATGTTTGAAGGTCCGAATATTGTAGATATTGAAACTCATCGCAGCAAAGATCATTTTATCATGCACCCTTGCAATAGCCGTTACCATGGTATGAGCCGATTTGAAAACGGGCTTTCACCGGGAAATCGTTTTCTTAAGATCCGTTTATTTATGAGTTTGTCCCAGATGCATGTTATCCCGGGTCCAATCCTCCTTTTTCCCTGTGGAATCTCGCCGTAAATCACCAAATGCTTAAAGTCATCAAAAACAATATAATAAACATGGAGAAAAAGGAAACAATTTATTACTAGGTATTGTAAACCAACTGGCAACCATTTTAATAGATTAAAGGGAATTGGTAATTATTCGGAAAGTTCTAATCATTGCTTATGCTTTTCCTCCCTGGCAAACAATTGGTAGTTTAAGATCTTTTGGGCTTGCTAAATACCTTCCAGAATGGGGATGGGTATCAATTATCTTAACATCTAATTATGCTAATCGTCCTTTGTATCCATTCACAGTTATCGAGACTCCAAATCACGATAAAAAAGAATCTTTGAAAAAATATGATCAACTTGAACCTTTGAAAAAAATATTTAATTATAATTCGATCCAATCGAAGGAAAAAAATGTTTTCAATTATCAATAAGCAAATATAAAAATATTACTTTGACAAAATTGGGCTCATCATTGCTGAAACACAAAAAAGATGGTATCAAGATGCCTTTGATATCGGTTCCGTAATATTAAAAAATAATAAATTAGATGCAATTATTAGTACCTCACCGCCCCCCATAAACCATGTTGTAGCGCAAGATCTTCCTCGTGTATTCAATTTACCTTGGATTGCAGATCTGCGAGATTTATGGAATCAGGGTTATTTTTACTCTTACAGCAACATAAGAAGGATTGCCGAGCGAAAATTCGAGAAAAATGTTCTCGGAAGGGCAGATGCATTAGTAACGGTATCAAAATTCCTGAAAGAAAATCTCCAAATACTTCATAGGCATAAACGGATATTCACAATACCCAATGGCTTAGATCCTGACAATCAAGGGCGAGGACATCCACGACAGCAAGAGGGATTAACAATTGTATCCACGAGGAACATTACCAAAGGAGAACAAGACCCCACTCCATTATTTAAAGCCCTTCGCGCACTTATCGATCAGGGAAGTCTTGATTCTAGGGATATCCATGTTAATTTCTTCGGATGTGATGGTAGTTCCTTTGACAAAAGTATAATCCAATACAGATCAAAGAGATGGTCAAACGTATTGCAAAATATCCCATGAAGAGTCACTTAAAATGCAACAAACTGCAGAGACACTCCTCTTACTGACCTGGAAAGATCCTTCTGAAACCGTGAATACAAAGAAAATGGGGTTGTGCAATATTGCGGGATTGAGGCAGAGGTCATGAAATACAATCACAGGGAAAATGGCAAGAATGTTTACTGAATTACTGGAAGGGATTTGTGAATTTTAAAGGGAAAATCAGACTTGAAATATATTATATTTTTTATGGAGATAATAATTGAGTCTTGATGATAAAAAATCTGGAATTCGTTGTCATGTCTTTGATATCGGCATTACCTTTTCTTCAACTTTAGTTACGACAGTATTAGGGTTCCTACTTACAGTAATATTAGCACGGAGTTTCGGTGCAACTGAATTAGGAATATACCGACTAACTTTAACCATATATGGTATTGTTATGCTTTTTGTTGCATCAGCAATACCCGCGGCTATGATAAAATATGTTGCTGAATATCAAGGCGACTTAAATAAATTAAACAAGTTAATTTCGACAGGATTGATCCTCGCATGTATATTTGGAGGGATATGCATGATATCTCTTTTTTACCTATCAGGTTTTATTGCTGAAATCCTAAATGCTCCAGCACTATCAGGACTATTAAAAATATTTATAATAATTATTCCATTCAGTCTTATGACTGGTGTTTTGAATGGTTATTTAAATGGTGTACGAATGATGAGGCTACTTGCAATTTCAACCATTTTTCAAAGTATAGTTATGGTATCATTATCCATATTCTTCATTCAAATGAATATTGGATTGCAAGGCATTATTATTAGTTCTGTAATCGCATCGATATCCAATTTTTTACTATTGTTATTTTATATCCGTATTGATTTCACCCTCGAATGGATAACATTTTTAGAGACATCAAAACTGTTGTTGATATTTGGCTTGCCGGTTATCGCTGTAAATATGATTGCACAGATAAATGGCCAGTTGGATAATTTTTTTATTGGAATATATTTGACACCTGCTGATGTTGGGATTTATTCAATTGCCTGGCTGCTGAGTAGTTCTATCTGGTTATTACCATCTGCCATCCAAAGAATTACCTTTCCAATGACATCGCAATTGTGGGAAACGAAAAAAATTTCGGAACTTCATCATATGCTGAATGTTTCTTTACGATTATCTACTGCGATATTATCCTTTGGCAGTATTTTTCTGGTGTTTTTCGGAAAACAAATTATTCAAATAATTTTTACGACACAATTCACTCCAGCATACATTCCACTTATCATACTATTAATTGGATCAACAATTCGGGGAATTATTACATCGATCGGATCTACAATTGCTGGGATAGGAAAACCGGGGATCGATCTTATTCCTACGGTCATAACGTGCCTGATATGGATTTCATTGGATTTTTTATTAATACCACATTTAGGAATAACTGGTGTTGCAATATCCGCAACAGTTTCATTAACATTTGGATCTCTTGTAGGACTCTATTATGTTAAGAAGTATACTTTCGTATGTTTTGGCTGGAAATGGTATTTGAAGACGTTAATATTGATTATTTCCTGTCTTGTTGCATACTGGATTTTATCGTTTGTTTTCATATCAGAAATTATTGGAATACTGATATTATCAATTTTTATTGTGATATTTTATTTTAAAATTTTCAGTAGTGATGACAGACTTTTGTTGAAGGGAATTATTAAAAATATAATTTAATCCTTAAATATTTACTATTTTTTTGTTTTAGGGTTAAGGAATTCGAGAATAATACATTTCAATTAACTGATGGGCAATAATGGTAGAATCATGGTGTTTTTCGGCATATTCTCGTCCTTTTTCTCCAATTGACGTCCGAAGACTCGGATTTTCGATAAGGTTTTTCAGATTCCCATAAAGAGTATCCGGTGTGGTATTAACGATCGGCAATCCAGGGTAATAGTGAACAAGGTTTTCATGTATATGATCGAGAACTGGTTTACCTAACGCCATACACTCAATTGCGAGAATACCGTATGGTCCCTGCAAAACATCATCAACAACAATATCCGCTTTTTTGTATATTTCCAAAGCTTCATGATGCGGCTTCTTTTCCACAAGAATAAAATCTATTGGATAACCCTCTTTTTTCAATCGATCAATAACTGGAATGATATAGTCGGTTCCTTTGAGCCCTCGATTTGTAGGTGCATGAATTATTGTAATGATATCATTTTGTGGTACACATCCGACATACGGAAGAGATGAAAGATCAATTGCCTGGCGTATTACTCTACTTTCAGGAGAAAATGGTAATAAAGAATAATCACCCACAATCGAAACATCAACAAGACTGTTGATTTTTTTAATTCTCTCACGTTTTTTATCATTATTAATGGTCGGGAAAATTTCTTCAAATATTTTTTCATTTAATAGGGTATATTTTTTTACAATGTCTGTCTGAATAACATCAGAACCCCAGTAATGCATGATGGTTTTTTTATTGCAAAAACGATAAATTTCCAAATCGAGATTATATGGTAATAGACTTTGCCCGAAATGAAAATGAAAAATATCATATTTCAAAAAAAAGGAAAGAAAATTAAAAAATTGTGGTATTAAACGGATAATCCTTGGATATTTGTTTAAATACAAATTGTAATCGCATTCATATTCCAAAACATTCTGATAGAAAATTAAGACATCACTTTGAATTCCTAGCGAACGCTCAGCCTTTGAAATAATTAACGCTTGGTTGGCAATATTGTAGGGGGCATGGAGTACTTTCATGATATCATTCAGCTCGACTTAAAAATTGCTTTAATTCATCTGGTAAAGGGAAATTTATGAGTACGCCTTTATTTTTTCCTTGATAGACAACCATACTTCCGGCCGCCACAGCAGATGCTCCAGCTTCCACAGCCTGTTTGAAATGTTCAACAGAACCTGCACCTCCATGTGCAATCAACGGGATGCTAATTGACTCAGAAACTCGGTGTACCAGCTCAAGATCATATCCATTCATCATTCCTTCATGACTAATGGAGGTCAGTAAAATTTCCCCTGCACCGCATTGTTCCATATTGATTGCATGTTGAATTGGATCCAAATTTGCTTTTTTCGTCCCGGAATGTGAATATACTCCATATCTTCCGAATAAATCCTTTTTTACATCAATTGAAACGATTATACTCTGGTTGCCAAATTCCTTTGCAGCTTCTTTGATAAATTTCGGAGTTGATATCGAACTGGAATTTATTGCGATTTTTTCAATTCCACTGTGGAATATTTTTCGCATATCTTCTATCTTCGAAATACCTCCCCCATACGTAACTGGCATGAAACATTCATTGGTAATATTTTTAATACTTTCAAACGGGGGTGAGCGCTGTTCAAGCGTCGCAGAAATATCAAGAAAAATCAATTCATCTACCTCTTTTTCGTTATAAATCTTTATCGCATTGATCGGATCGCCAATATAATCTGGGTTCTTGAACTGAACCGTTTTCACAAGGCGGTTGTTCTTTAATAGCAAACAAGGCATGACCCGGATTCCTAGCATACTTAACACAACTCAGTGAAATTTTCGAAAATTTTCATTCCATATTTATGACTTTTTTCTGGGTGAAATTGCGTGCCATAAATATTATTTTTTTGGATTGATGATACAAAATCATACCCGTAATGTGTAGTCGTAAGAATATCATTGCTATCTTGGCACAAAATGTGGTATGAATGAACAAAATAAAATCGGGCATCAGGATGCATTTTTGAAAATAATAAATTTTCTTTGTGTAGACTCGTAGTATTCCATCCCATATGGGGAATTTTAAGGTTTTGATTACCCGAAAAGGAGAATCGTATGGTCTTTGCATCAATCCATCCAAGACCTGGTAATAATCCTTCTTCACTTCCTTTTGTAAACATCTGAATTCCAAGGCATATACCCAAAATTGGAATTTTATTTTTTATTACCTGAATTTCAAGTAATTCTTTAATATTCAATGCCTCAATACTTTTCATAACACTATCAAATGAACCAACTCCTGGAAGGATCACTTTTTCAGCAGATTGGATATCTTCTGGATCTGATGAAATAATTGAGGGGCAATTGATTTTTTTTAGCATATTCTGAATAGACCCGAGATTTCCCATACCGATATCGAGAATAAGAATTTTGGATTTCATAATAATTCACAAAAATTTACTTTGTATATTTGATATAGAAGCTCTTTGGCACTAGATCCATCTTATACATCAACCAGAAAAATGGGCGCATTCGTTGAAATGTGGGATGATAAGTCTCATAATCCCTCGCACTCTTTTTTGGAAGATCCAATATTTGCTGAAATTCATCATCAGATAACTGGAGACGTTTTTTAACTTCAGTTACAATCTCTTCATTATAAGGAATTGGTTTTTTCACATCCTCTAATGCATCTTCACGTGACATCTGTCCTTCACGAATTAATGCTGAATATTCTACATACCTTTGATCAATCCCAAACTTATTTCGTAAAATATCATGGCAAAAAATAGTATACCTGTTCTCCATGTGGTGTCCACCATACCACTGCCATCCGAATTCCTTTTGTAGGAATTGTTTCACCTCTTCTTTGGGGTAATCGATATAGTATAAAGGACGATATCGTTTGATTCGTTTAAACATATAATAAATAAAAGTAGACATCCATAAATTAGGAAATCGATCCATTTTTTCTCTGCCAAATTTTTTATGGATACCATCTATATATTTCCCATCAAAATAAAACCAGCCAAGTGGCATAATTCCTTCAGTTCTGAAATTATGCCCATTAAATATATATTTTATATTGTGCTTATTTGCCGCAGAATAGAGTGTTGTTGTCAATGCAATATCGGTGAGGGCATCAATTTCGGGGACAGATGCATAAAGAAAGGATCTGGCGAGATCATTAAATTCTTCATTATCCATGACATGAGTGTAAAGATCGACATCCAATTTTTTTAGTACACAATGAATGTTTTCCACAGCAATTTTAGAATTCCAGGTATTATCAAAATGGACCGCTAATGGTCTGAGTCCCAATTCCTTTGATAACCAAATAAGATATGATGAATCACATCCGCCACTTACTCCGACAACACAGTCATATTGTTTACCTTTTCCGTCACGTTTAATTCGTTCCGCGATTTTATTGAGGCGGTTTTTTCCCACTGCTCCTCTCGGATATTCTCTTTGAAGTTCGTCATGGGTGTGACAATAGTTGCAGATACCATTGGAATCAAATGATATTCCGGGAACATTTGCATCATAAATACATCGGCGACATGTTTGAACCATTTGTTACCTCAATCCTTTTGAAGCGAATAAAACTTTAGATTTTATTCGCCTTTCTTGAAGATTAGGATTTTCCAATTCAATTATTGACGAGTCCTTAATAATCTTGCAGGATTGCCGGCATACACAGAATATTTGGGGATATTTTTGGTTACAACAGAACCTGCACCAACGATTGAACCCTGACCGATTTTTACTCCCGGAAGAATTATTGACCCTATGCCGATATCACAATCATCATTAATTACAACTTCATCGAATTCAAGATCATTTGAGATTATGGGATTGGTGAGATTATTTTCTTTATGCACGGAGGTCAATATCTTTACACCAGGTCCGATTCCAACAGCTTGGCCAATAGTAATCCCCCCAGCACTATGCATATAACACATTTGTCCAATCCAGCAATTATCCCCAATTTTTAAAAAATTCTTATGATAACCTTTTAAAATTGAATTATGCCCGATATACACGTTATTGCCAATTTCAACGTTGCCCGGATGAAAAATTAAGACATTATCTTCAAAAATTACGTTATTTCCCATTTTTTTTAAATCAGAAGGATTGAATCTGCCATTTCCATGACTTTTATATTGAGAAATTGTTTGCTGATTCATAGTCTTCACAATACCTCGAAGATTTATTTTGTCATCTTTCTTTGATTATTCAACGTTATTTTATACCAGTCAACCGTCTTTTTTAATCCGTCCTCAAATGAAACAGTTGGCTTGAATCCTAAAAGATCCTCTGCCAAGTAGGTGTTTGCGATATGCCTTCGAACATCTCCTGGTCTGTCCGGGTCGTAAAGGATTTTTTCAATATCGTAATCTAAATATTCCGCAATTTTTTTCACAACATAGACAATAGAAATTTCCTTTCCGCTGGCAATATTGAGAACTTTTTGGCGGGTCTTTAAATTTTCATATATTTTTATTGCAGCTTTCGCGGTATCAGTTACATAAAGGTAGTCTCGGGTTTGTTTTCCGTCACCAAATATCATGGGTGGTTTATTTTCCATTATCTTTTGTACTGTGATCGGAATAAGTCCTGCATAACTTGCCTCATTTTGTCTCGGACCGTAGTTATTAAATGGTCGTATTATAGAAGCATCAATTCCAAATGTCCGACAGTATGAAAGAACGAGCAAGTCACATGCGGCTTTACTAGCTGCATAGGGGGTGGTTCCATTTAAAGGATGATTTTCATCCATTGGACCAGAAATTGAAGTTCCATATACTTCGGAAGATGAAAAATGAATCAACGTCTTAAAAAAATCTTGTCTAATTAATTCACACATCGTTACGGTCATATTGTTATTATGTGAAAATGTCCACGAGGGCTTTTCAAGTGACGCGGGTAAGGGAATTACAGCCAAATTAAAAACAACATCGATATTATCATTTTTGAAAATTGTTTTCATTTTTTCAAAATTAGATACATCTTCATGAATGATTTTCAAATCAGGGAATTTTGACTGGGCATCGAGTAGGTTATTGTCTTTACCTAGAAAAAGATTATCGACAACAATAATTTTTTCAGGTTTCTCTAAAATTAACTGATCAACCAAATGACTCCCAATAAAACCCGCTCCCCCAGTGACAAGGACTGTTTTGTTTTTTAACTTCATGATGCACCTTTAAGAATTTTTGGCAAAATTCCAGATATTTCATCGATATCTTTGTTATTTAAAGAATAATAATGTGGCAGGGCAATTGCCCGATTATAAATATCAAAAGAGACCCGACATTTTTTCTTGTATCGGTAAACCGGTTGGATGTGAGAAGCGTATGTCCCGATTTGTGTCTGGATCCCTTCCTCGGCCATTTTTTCAATCACTGCATTCCTGTTGATTTTCTTATCAACCATCGCCACATAACTCTGGTATACATGGAAACATTTTTTTGAATTATGGGGCTTGGAAATAAAATCCATTTGATCCAATAAATTATCCCAGTATTTTGCCAGTTCCTGTTTTCTCTTTATGATACGCTCGATTTTCTTCATCTGGGCAACACCGATTGCTGCAGAGATGTCACTCATCTTATAATTATATCCCATGTCAAAAAACTGAGGGATCATAAAGGATTTTTTTGTTTCCCGTTCCCAGGCAGTTTTCATTCCAAAAACAGAAAGATACTTGATTTTTTCTGCAATTTCTTTGTTGTTTGTGACAACCATCCCTCCTTCGCCTGTAGTAATACCTTTTCTTGCATGAAATGAAAAACAGCCGATATTGCCGATAGAACCCGCGAATTTCTTTTTATATTTTGATCCCAGTGCACAGGCTGCATCTTCTATAACGAATAAATCATGTTTTTCTGCAATTTCCATAATCGGATCCATATCTGCACATTGGCCGAATGTATGAACCGGAATGATTGCTTTGGTTTTTGGCGTAATACTTGCTTCAATTTTTTCAGGATCGATATTATAGGTTTTTTGATCAACATCTACAAAAACCGGTCTGGCGCCGCAATATAATACTGAATGTCCCGTTGCAGGAAATGTATAATCTGCAACAAGGACTTCATCTTGTTTTGTTAAGCCAATACTAAGGTTTGCCAGGTGAAGGGCACAAGTGCAATTGGTAACCGCAATTGCATATTTTACTCCAATAAAATTGGAAACTTTTTCTTCGAATTCTTTTACTTTAGGTCCTTGGGATACCCATCCAGAATCAAGTACCTTTTGCACTTCCTGGATCTCGTCATTATCAAAAAAAGGTCGTGCCAGATTAATTGATTTCATCATAACTCACTCACCTTACTCTGAAATTTGGTTTTGGTAAACAACGGATTATTTTTATCTATAATTAAGACGATTTTCATGATATCTCACTCCACGATTACATGCCAGTTCTTATCCCCGCGCCCGATACCCTTGTACATGAAACCCGCAGCAATGAACGCTTCGGTATCAATCACATTCCTGCCATCAATAATGACCGGATGATCTTCACCAACATCCATATTATATCACTCCCTGTATTGTGGTACAGATTTTTTCAAGCATAGGTTCAGTTACATTCGGATGAACCGGAAGGGAAAGCACCTCGTCGCACAATCGTTTCGCGACCGGGCATGAGGTCGAAATTTCCTGATCTAGGTAAACGGGCTGTTTATGGATGGGAATTGGGTAATGAACCGCCGTGCCGATCCCGTGTTCTGCTAGGGACGTCATGAATTCCCCACGCTTCATCGGGAAATCCGGAGTGATCCGGATAACGTACTGGTGATAGACATGAGTCGCATCCGGCATCCGGTAAGGCGTTATCAGGCCCTTTTTGGAGATATGCGAATCTAGGTATGCAGCATGGCTGCTCCTCAGGGCATTGAACGCAGGTAGTTTTTTCAGTTGCTCGCACCCGATCGCACCCCCGATATCGTTCAGGCGGTAATTGTACCCGATCATGGTATGGCGGTACTTCTCGCTCTGCCCGTGGTTGATGAACTTTCTCATCATAGCCGCATATGCATCGTCATCTGTCGTTATGATGCCCCCTTCACCGGTCGTCATGTTCTTGGTAGGGTAAAAGGAGAAGCAGCTTGCTTTCCCGAAGCCCCCGACTTTTTTGCCACGGTACTGTGCCCCGTGTGCCTGGGCAGCGTCTTCAATCAATGCGAGATTATGATCGTCACAAATGTCCAGGACCGGTTTAATATCAAATGGCTGACCGAAAAGGTGAACACCGATCACCGCTTTGGTCTTTTTCGCTACTGCCTCTGCCACACATTCGGGATTTATGTTGAACGTATGGGGATCCACATCGACAAAAACCGGTGTTGCACCGCACATTGAAACACAGCTGGCGGTTGCAAAGAAGGAAAATGTGGGGACAATAACCTGATCCCCTGCCTTTACCCCGGCACATGCAAGCGATGCATGGAGCGCAGCAGTACCACTGTTGACCGCTATGGCGTTTTTCACATCACAATAGTGTGCGAATTGTCCCTCAAACTGCGCAACTGCCGGCCCCTGAGCAAGCATCCCGAACCGAATAACTTCGGATACCACACGGCTCTCCTCTTCACCGGTTTCAGGACTGGCAATCGGTATGGTGATCATGATCGCACCATTGCCGGAGGCGTAGAAACGAATCGTGCTGGGGAGCCAATAGCCAGTTTTCCGGTGGGGAGATTCTTCGTAACAACCGCGCCCGCAGACCCTTTACCCAGCCGGACCCAGTGCAGAATGGTCGCATTTGCGCCGATTGTCACATCGTCTTCTATAACCGGTCCTTTCAGTTCGGGCTTGCCGGCAGGCGGATACCGGTCGTTGGTCTGGATAGCATTTGGTCCTATGAAAACACCGTTGCCAATCGAAGTGTGGGTAGGAATGAATGCCATGCTCTGTATCCGGATGTTGTTCTCCATTCCGCAGGTGACTTCAATCACCGAGGAAGTCCCAATTGCCACATTGTTACCTATAGTGGTATGTTCCCGGATCATTAATTACATTGTGGCCCGTCGAAAAATTATTCCCAATAGTAACATTGCTGTAAATGATAGTACCGGTCCGGAAAACTGCATTGTCACCAATCGTTGCCCCGGGATAATCTGTTTTCCTAAAATGATCTATTGATGGAAAGCCCAGGAAAACGGGCTCGAATATCCGGGTCCCTTTACAGATACTATTTTTTCCGTATGTATGGGTCATTGGTCACCTGAATAGTAATGAAAAATAAATGAGTAAATATGGTCGAACAATACATTTTATCTTTTTGAAAACGAGTATAATAACCGAGCCTATCCAACGAGCGATGGCAATTGTTGGATGGCCAGCCGGAAAAAAGTGAAAGTGCAAAATTTTATCGCAATAATGATCACCGTTTCCTATGCATAGCGGGCATTTTCTCGATCAACCCGCGATAAACCCCTTGAATCTTAAGCCAAAACGAGAATAATCTGGAAGTATCCACTACTTCAGTCCCACGGATTTTTGGGTAACACAATAGGAAAAATCAGAAAAACTGAGCGAGTTGTTGAACCGGAACTATTTTGTTTTGCAAAATGCATCATGAGGAGGATTTGGTAAATTACAAAATTTGTCAGGACATAGAGTTTTTTACTATTTTTTCTCACTTCCCTGACGTCAAACTTCACAATAGACTTGATATTATTGTGGGTTCGTTCGCAGCCCCCTTGTCGTGAATAGATTAAAATCGAATGCTGGGTCGTTAAGATTCTGATTTCTAAAATACGTACCAACTTGCTCTTTTCGGCCCTGCTTGTACAGGAATTCAAGTTTTTTCTCGATTGTATCATGAACCGATCCCTTCATAAAATTTTCCATGATATTGTCCATTGGATCCACCTTGTGATGATCCCAATATCGGTTTCCACTTACTGTTTTTTAGGCTCTTTTTAATGAATTGTAATGAATTTCACGATCTCTAAAAAAATTGTTATAATCTACGGGTGAAGTTTATCTATGAATCCGCAGCTATTTCTTGATGCATACCCAACAATAAAAAATTTGGCCCTTTCATTATTCCGTTTTTTTTCTGGTCTGTATTATTTAGTTTTGTCAATTACTGGTCACATCCCATCTCATATTATCAGGAGTTCGATATATCGCTTTTTCGGGCTTAAATTAGGTAAAAACAGTTATATTTTTGGCAAAGCCGAGCTTCGCTCTCCAAGCCGAATAATTATCGGACAAAATACAATAATCGGTCATAATGCTATCCTTGATGGGAGGGGGGGACTTGAAATTGGTAATAATGTAAATTTTAGCTCAGGTGTCTGGATCTGGACTGTGGAACACGTTGCAAACGATATCAATTTTTGTTCTGTTTCAGAAAAAGTGGTGGTTGAAGATTATGCATGGATATCATGTCGATCAATAATTTTACCCGGTGTAAAAATCGGGTACGGGGCTGTAGTATGTGCTGGGGCAGTTGTTACGAAATCGGTAGACCCGTATACAATTGTTGCTGGAGTACCAGCAAAAAAAATTGGCGAAAGAGAAAAAGATTTGAAATATACCCTTGGACAACCGATCTCATTTGTATAATCAGTTCCTTGTGGATTAATGAATATCAAAAAAAATGTTAAAAAGCCTCAGCTGTGGTTGACTGTAATTGTTCAAATCCTACGACAATAAACGTTTCTATCAAATAATGATTTCTGGGCTCTGCTGAAATAATTACCCCTTTTTAATTTTGGATTTTTATAGGGGAAATGTTTATCTATTTTTATCTATCTATATATATCAGTGAGGACAATGGCGAAATTTTGTAATGGTTCAGGGGTGTCAGCGGTACTGACTGAAGTTATCACAAATGCAGAAAAGGAATTGTGTATTATTTCCCCATATCTCAAAATTCCAATGCAAACCAAGAATTATCTAAAGGCAATCGACGATAAAAAATTTCAATTCACTATTATTTATCGAACGAATTCATCGTTGAATGATGAGGATCTCCATTTTTTTAAGAACTTAAACTATTTAGATTTGAGATGTTGTGACAACCTACACACAAAATGCTACATAAATGAAAAAGAGGGTCTAATTACGACAATGAATTTACATGAGCACTCACAAGTCTTTAACTGGGAAATGGGGATACGATTCTCTAAACAAAATGATTCAGAGATATTTTCCGACGTAGTTAAGGAATTAAATTTTATAATAAATGCAAGTAAATTGCAACCCATAAAACAAAAAAACCAAGAAAAGAAACAAAATAATTGGTCCAATACATCTCTCAAATCCACTCAAAAAACTGGGTATAAGCCTAAAGAAGCCCCGAATGAAGGATTATTCACCAAACTTATAGATTTAGTAATTAGAAAAGAGGCATATTGTATTCGTTGTGGACAACCGATGGACAAATTTGATTTACAAAAACCACTTTGCGAGATATGTTATCCTAAATGGGCAAAATATAAGAAAGTAGATTATCCAGAGAATAATTGCCATGCTTGTGGTCAAACAAAATCCAATATTACTTACGGAAAACCGATTTGCCTTAGTTGTTATAACAAATCTTATAAATAGACTCAAAATTTTCTAATGTCGGAAATCATTCTGACGTATCACTCATCATTACCCCCAAGCGAACGCCACGCGCTAATATTTTTGTCGTAATTAGGAGACCGATTAAGAATCTTTTCCTCATTCGAGAATTTTAAGAGAGTTTCAAGGGGTACAAATTTATAATTTTTTGGGATTTTCTTATTCATGATTGCGGAAAGAGAACGGGACGGTTGAAAGGCACGAACACGCCGATTGAGACCCCCAAACAACTTAGATTTCCCTGATAACCATAGACAAGTATTAAATATCACATCATATTTCGTCCATTCGGAGAGCGCGCCAATTGATGTTTTCCCCAGGTATGCCAGAGGATAGGCAATAAAGGATTTTATGTCACGAAAGTCCTTCGGTTCTTTAATCTCAATTTTTATTCCGTGATCACGAGAACCCATTTTTTGGGTATTATTCCAATGATTTTCAATAATTTCTAACGTCTTTTCTGGCGGCAATTGATTGAGGAAATAATTGTCATGAGCGTGAACATAGCCGCTTGTTGGATGTCCTTCGAGAATTGAGAGGTAATCGACAGTTTTCAGATATTTTTTTATCATCTGTTTTCCTCGTCGATGCGCTTCATGGAATTTACCGAAATACGCCAGGTGTCGCAGTCCGTTTTTTGTTGGGAGTTGTGGAGAAGCGTGAGAACCCGTTAAGGTAATCATCATTGTAAATTTCGGCATTTTCGAAGTATGTGCGAGGTAGTAATATTGTAAATTGTAGAGTTTGTAGAGAATACGACGGTCATAGAGAGGGGTCCATCGATGAATGTAATCAATATCCTCATCAACGGCAACAGGGTCTAACAGGTCTCCATCTTGAGTATGTTCATCGTATTTTATTCCCCGAATTTTGATTTTCATGGCATTTGTCGTATTCAAGTAATTGTCGAATTGCAAAACGCGCTTGAGCATATATTTCAGGAAATTATCTTCCCGTATTTGTTCAATCAAAACTGGAGGTATCATGGGACACCTTCGTTTTTCGGTTCAGGGAGACCGGTACTAATTAGTCTATAGTTGCCAAGGGGGGCGCATCCGCGCCCCCTACACGGCGCTCCACGCCGTGAGATAAAGTAGGGAAGGAACCCCCCCCCAAAGGGGTCGCTCAGACGCCTCGTCGGGTCTTCGCTGGGCAGGGAGGTTGAAAGCCTCTGCTCCGCTCACTACAGCAGTCTTTTGAGAAGTCACCGGATCACCTGCTCATCAGATTGTCCTTTTCAATCCGGACTTTTCCGACCCGTTCCAGTGCCCGGGCCATGAGTTGTTCTATCGGGTGCAGAGCTTTGAAGATATCGTGAGAAATGACGAGGATTTCTTCACTGATTCCCGATTGTGAAGAGCGCATCTGAAGTGTTTGTTGCATACTGACCTCCCTGCGTGGTAACGAACCGGCAGAAGAGGGATACCATCGCTAGCCCGTGTTCACTGTTCTTTTCACTCATCTGAATGTAAGTAGTCTTCATTTTTTCTTTACCTTCTTTGATTTTTTAGGTTCATGGTAGGTAAGTTTGACCGCGCTAGCCTCATCTTCATACTGACGTTTCACCCGGAGCCAGTAATCGGCATAGGCCTGTTTCGCTCCTAACCGGATGTTGTAGTGAAGGATCGTTTCCTTGTCACCTGAATATATTACATTTGGATTATACTGTGCTTCGACTGAACTTACCAGGAACGGGGCAAATTCACTCAGCATATCCCGAATAACGGCATCGTAAGAACATCCCCGCTCCGCTTTGAGATGCCCAAGGATCTCAAAGGTCTCTGGGGAGACCCGAACATTCGGATAGTTCTTCACGGTCTTTTTTACCATGAGATCAAATTTACGTGTTGAATATTTATGTGTTTTTGTGTTTTTTATTGTGTTTTATTCAAGTATTCCCCGTCGTAAAATAGTGCAGAAAAAAACGTAAAAAAACACAATTATTTCTTTAATTCTTGCAGCAATTCTAGAAACGCCGCACCTGCTTTTGGATTGTCGGCAAGAAGACCTCGAACCTGTTCCTCGAAATTGCTCACTTGTTTTAGCGCTTCTCCAGTCAGAGGTTTGCCGCAGACGTGACAGAAATTGCTTTGCGGTCCGTTCATTGCAAAACAGGATTTACATTGCCGGGGAAGCATCTTCTTGTCTTCTTTGATCTCCTTTTTCTCTATTCCCATTTTCTCTTTAAATTCGGCGTCTATATCCTTGTCACTCAGTACGACATAGGTTTTGAACATATTTGTTCCGATATTGCCCCACATCGCCTGTTTGATGACACTTTCTTGATAGTTCTGTTTTATTAGACTGGTGATTCTGCTTTTACGGAACAGGTGGGGGGTAACGCGCTTATCCAATCCTGCTTTTTTTGCGGTCCTACTGATGATCTGCGACATAGCTCGATATTCCATAGGCTCCCCATCCGCGGATGTAAAAACATAATTGTCAGTGTCCGGAGTGCCAGGGTAATTGTTGCGCCATCCCGCGAGATACTCAATTGATGCACCTAGCAGAGCGTGACGGACCTTCCGTGTTTTTGTATCCGAGAGTGTCAGGCCGACGGTGCTGTCATCGTTGAAAATGACATCTTTCCATTTGATGCGTGCAAGTTCACCGATACGACAGCCTGATTCGTACAGGACGAAGATTAGTGCCTTATCCCTAAATGTTCGTGCCTGCGTAACCATCGCTAAAATATCGTCCTCTTGTAAAATTCCGTCGGGTGTGGTAGTACAGGAATCGACAGAAGGGATCTTGATTTTATCGACTTTTTCTTTTGATAATGTTGAATGACCTTCGGTGATCATCCACTGTAAAAACCATTTGAGGCCTTTAACATAGTCATGCTTTGTATTATCTTTGAATGGTGTTCCCCTGGTGCTCTTTGCAGTATTCAGGTCATTAAGAGCCTGATGTATCTGGGTTATCATAACTTCCCGATATGGCGATTGAATGAACCGGCGTCAGTTTACCAATTCAAAGATACTTTTAAGGATCCGCAGATTTGAGACATGCCGTGTGGCCTGATACTCTGATGCATAATCGCGGATCAGGACTGCGTCATCTGGAGTGATCTGTCCTGAAGCAAGTGCATTATTTATCGAGTTATCGCCGTATTTCAGATTGTCCTAACTATGAAAGCCCATGAATTAGGATTGTAAAATAGTGTTCAAATACCTTTTGATGTGAATTGAACAAAAAGTAACAAGCCTCAGCCGTGATTTGAACACGGGACCTGCTGATTACAAGTCAGCCGCTCTGCCAACTAAGCCACTGAGGCGCCATATACTATAGGAATTTACTGCTAAAAAAGGTGGTGCTGATATTGCGTGATTTACGGATAGAATTTCTCTCATATTGTCCTTTGGAAAGCAAATCGATATTCAATCAATGTAGATATTCTCTTTCGATCAAACCATATGAAGGATTTTGTTCATTTACACTCGGGAAATTCTTTATTTTCACCAATGACAAAATAATTTTTCACAGCGGATTCATACATTTCCAAACACATTTTAGGCCCAACAACGGAGATCTCATACACAGATGGCTTACCTGACTGTTGATATCGGCGGAAGTCCGGGCATAAACTGCCGCGGGTTCTGCGAATACTGCTACTTTAAAAATGTCAGGGGCACCCAGCCCTTGGGTTGCAGGTATTGCCTCCCGTTCAAGAAAGGCTGCGATTACTGCACCCGCGGGGTTAAAGAAGAGTATAGCGGGTTCAAGGAGCTCAAAATAATCGCGGACGAGGTTCTTGCAAACCTCCAGACCCAGCGTGGTGATATCGAAAGGATCACGATCAGTGGTGGCGGGGATCCCAGTTGTTATCCCCGCTTCACGGAACTTATTGAACTGCTCGGTAGTATGGAGGCTCCCCTCCATATCGGATACACCAGCGGAAAAGGGTGGGATGATCCCACGGTTGCGGATCTTCTGATCGAGAATGGCCTATCAGAGATATCGTTCACGGTTTTTGCCTCAGACCCTGCGCTTCGTAGGCGTTACATGCATGATCCGACTCCTGATGCTTCGTTAAAAATTGTGGAAAGGTTGTGCGAGACTTCTGATGTTTATGCTGCCGCAGTTATCATTCCGGGAATCAATGACGGGGATGTTCTGGAGAATACCTGCGAATGGCTGGATGCCAGTGGCGCAAAGGGATTGATCCTTATGCGTTTTGCGAACGCAGCCGAACAGGGTTTGATCCTGGGTAATGGACCGGTCATCCAAAATCAGCAGGTCCAGTCTGTTGAATCTTTCCGGGATATTATTGCTAGGCTGAGTGAGAAATTTGATATGAAAATTACCGGAACTCCTCTGTGGGATCCTGATATTGGATCGCCGTTTGCTCTCGTCAGCGAACCTGACCTGATAAAGAAACTGCCCCGGGTAAACCGGAAAGCCACAGTGATCAGCGGAACTGTGGCAGCACCCTATATTCAAAAAATTCTATCAAACTGCGGGTCTAGTGTTCCCGTTGTTCCGGTGACCAAAGAGATCGCTTGTTTAATCACGACTGATGATCTTCGAACTCTCAATATTTCGACACTGGAAAATCTGGTTATACTCCCCGGCCGGGCATTTGTGTTTGATCCTGAAGCACAGAAGATCGTATCCGGAGATGGTGTGGAAAGAGAGGTGATTCGCGGTCCGGACATGCTGACGGCCGATGCTGAAACCAGCATGGGTATGACCCGCGATCAGGTACTTGCGTTGGAGATGGAGGGGTTTTCTGAACTCATCCAGACAATAAACCGTTACGGAAAGTAAGAACCCCGGATCCCCCCTTGATGGTAAAAAAACGGATTCTGTTTTTTTTAGGAAACCCGATTTGGACCCTGAAATCCCTCAGTGTTTTTGATTATCAGGTATTTTGCATTTCAATTATGGATATAAGGATCGATATGAAATGAAGATTGCCTTCTGATCTAATTTACCCGCGAAAAAAAAGAAGATTATAAGATTGCTGCAGTAATGCCGATAACACCCGACTGGATAATGACTGCAACAGCGATGATAACGCCGGCCATCTCGAGCGCGACTGCAACATTGCCTTTCTTGAGTTCTTCAAACTCTTCAACACCTTTTGTAAGTTTGTCAAGAATGTTGAGTGCAAGGTAGATTGCCCCGACTGCGAGTACAATGCCCAGAATGAGCTGGATGATTGCGACACCGACAACCGTGAGACCATCAAGGGAAAGGATACCGACACTCAGTGCCTTGTTGATGCCTACCGAAAGACCGGATACACCGGACTGGACTACAAGCGCAATTGCAACAAAGACCGATGCGACAAGGATACCTACTGCAACATTACCCTTAGCGAGTTCCTTTTCCTCATCGATTCCCTTAGTGATCTTTCCGAGCACTGCAAAGCCGACATACAATGCGACTACTGCGAAGATAATGGAAATAACCAACTGGACTAATCCAACAACTGCATTTGCTAAAAGCATAATTTCACTCCAGATTACCGTATGATGTTCGTTCAAACGGTAAATAAATATTTCGACTGAATTGGCAAAATTAAGTAATATTCACGAGATATTTTACAATCAGAAGGAAATATGAGCGTGAATCTTCCAGAAGAAAGATTCAACAAAACAGAAAATGCTGCGGGAGGGTTACGATCCCCCGATCTCCAGATGTCTCAAGCCTGAACTTTTATTTAGTTCAATAAACCCTATGAGTCTGGCGCCCTAACCGGCTAGGCCACCGCAGCACAAAAGTGCATAATAAAAACGCAGTAAAAACAATTAAAGGTTCTGATGAGTTCCCTCGGTCATCAGTTTTTTTTCTGTTGCAGGTACGTTGTGACTGCAGCCGTGATGGCGGCTACTTTTTTCCCTTGGTCAAATGTCCCCGCGAGGGTTTGCATCCTCGTCTCCTCGTCGCGCTTGTACCGTTCCAGCGTACTTAAGATATGCTCTTCCTGCAGGAAGTGAGTATGGGTATTTCCCTCGATGTACTGCTGGTTGTTCATGATCGCGTAGTGGAGGGGCAGCGTGGTCTTTACCCCGAGGATAATGTACTCCGAGATTGCCCTGCGCATGCGTCGGATCGCATCCTCCCGGGTGCGGTCCCATGCGCACAGTTTCGAGATCATGGAATCGTAGATGGGGGAGATGGTGTAGCCCATATGAATGCCGCTATCGATCCTGATGCCTGGCCCTCCCGGAGATCGGTATCGCACGATCTTCCCCGGATCCGCGGCGAAATTGTTGAGGGGATCTTCAGCATTGATCCGGCACTCGATGGCATGCCCCCGGATGGAGAGGTCCTTCTGCTCAAAGGAGAGGGGTTCGCCCGCAGCAATTGCCAGCTGCTGCTTGACGATGTCGACTCCCGTGATGAACTCCGTAATCGTATGTTCGACCTGGAGGCGGGTGTTCATCTCCATGAAATAATAATTACCGTTGCTGTAAAGGAACTCCACTGTCCCGGCATTGATGTAATCCGATGCCTTTGCCGCTCTGAGCGCGGAATCTGCCATCCGCTCGCGCAGTTCTGTAGTCATGATGGGACAGGGCGCCTCTTCTACCAGTTTCTGGTGGCGACGCTGGATCGAGCATTCGCGCTCATAGAGATGAACCGCATTTCCCTGTGTATCCGTAAAGATCTGGAACTCTATATGCCGGGGTTTCACCAGGTATTTCTCGATAAAGACCGTGGCATCGCCAAAAGCAGACTGCGCGATGCGCATGCTCGCCGAGATCGCTTCTTCAAGACCCTTCTCGTCAGAGACGATCTGCATTCCGATACCGCCTCCTCCTGCGCTTGCCTTGACAATCACCGGGTACCCGATTTCAGCAGCGATCTTCTTTGCCTCTTCGGGATCTTTGACGCCACCTTCGGTACCCGGGACCACCGGTACTCCGTGATCTTTCATCATCTGCTTGCAGCCGATCTTGGATCCCATCGCCTTGATGGTCTTCCAGCGCGGGCCGACAAACGTTATATCTTCATCCAGGCAGAGTTTGGCAAATTTATAATTCTCGGCAAGGAACCCGTACCCCGGGTGGACCGCTTGCGCACCGCTCTTCTTCGCGATGTCGATAATTCGCTCCATGTTGAGGTAGCTCTTGGATGGGTGGGCTTCCCCTACGTGGAATGCCTCATCGGCATACCTGACATGAAGCGCGTTCTTGTCGGCGGTGGAATAGATCGCAACCGTCTCGATATCGAGCTCGCGGCAGGCCCGCATGATGCGGATGGCGATCTCGCCCCGGTTTGCGATTAAAAGTTTTTCAAAATATTTCATTGCACCACCAGCAGAACATCGCCATTCTGGACGACATCTCCGGTATCGACAAAGATCTCTGACACTTTCCCGTCAACAGGACTGTGGATGGGATTCTCCATCTTCATCGCCTCAAGCACAATGAGCGTATCGCCTTTCTTTACAACGGTTCCCCTGCTGACATTGACTTTGAGCACCATACCCTGCATGTTGCTCTTTATCCCGCCTTCGAACTCACCCCGCGGGATCTTCTGCGGGGTAATACTCGCGATGTCAACTTTATAGCCGCCCACCGAGACAATGCGGACTGTGAATACTTCACCGTCAACTTCGACTTCCATTTCGCCGGGTAAATCGGTCCTGGGCTGTTTGTCACCCTTCTTCCGGGGCAGCGGCTCCGGCACCTTCTCTCCTTTGAGAAATGCCGGGGCAATCGCCGGGTAGAGGATATATGTCAGGATGTCTTCTTCCTTCTTTATGAGACCCACAGCGGTTGCTTCTGCTTTCATCTTCTCGTAGGAGGGTTCCAGCAGGTCAGCGGGCCGGCACGTGACTACGGTATCATTACCGATAATCTGGTGCCGGATCTGCTGGTTGACCGGTGCCGGGGATTTCCCATAGTGTCCGTGAATATAGTCCTTGACTTCTTTGGTCACATTCTGGTAACGCTCCCCGTTGACGAGAACGTTTAGGACAGCCTGTGTCCCGACGATCTGGCTTGTTGGCGTGACGAGGGGCGGGTAACCAAGATCTTCTCTGACCCGGGGGATCTCGGCGAGCACCTCATCCCATCGGTTCAGTGCATCCTGTTCCTGCAACTGCGACACGGTGTTGGAGATCATGCCCCCGGGGAGCTGGTAGATGAGCACATCTGAATCCACTCGTTCCGATATGGGATTGAGCAGTCCGCCATATTTTTCCCGGATGAGTAAACATGCATTGCGAACGTTTCTCAAACGCATCAGGTCGATGCCGGTATCATAGGGAGTTCCCTTGAGCGCGGCTACAATGCTTTCGGTCGGGGGTTGTGAAGTTCCCATCGAGAACGGGGACATGGCGGTATCAAGGATGTCCACCCCGGCTTCGATCGCGGTCTGGTAGCTCATGGGAGCAATCCCGCTGGTCGAATGGCTGTGCAGGCAGATCTTGATATCCACGGCTTTTTTAATTCCCGTTATGAGCTCCCGTGCCGCCTCGGGCATGATGAGTCCTGCCATATCCTTGATACAGATCGAATCGCAATCCTGTGCTGCGAGTTCCTTTGCCATCTCGATGAATGTGCTGGTGTTATGGACCGGGCTCGTGGTATAGGAGATCGTGCCCTGCAGGTGTGCCCCGGCCTTCTTCACCTGGTCCATGGAGCGCTTCATATTGCGGATATCGTTCAATGCATCGAATACCCGGAAGACATCGACCCCGTTTTTATGCGCCGCGGACACGAATTTATCAACCACGTCATCAGAATAATGGCGGTACCCTACAAGATTCTGGCCCCGGAGGAGCATCTGGATGGGGGTGCGCTTCAGTTCCGCCTTGAGAATACGGAGACGATCCCAGGGATCATCGTTGAGAAACCTGATGCACGTATCGAAGGTTGCCCCGCCCCAGGCTTCAACGGAAAAAAAACCGCACTTGTCAAGTCCCTCCGCAAGAGGAATCATATCCTCGGTCCGGAGTCTGGTGGCTATGAGTGACTGGTGTGCGTCGCGGAGTGTAGTATCCGTGATTTTAACTTTATGGGGTATGGCGGAGTACATGGGTGAACCTCTGCGGGACATGTGTGATCAGATTTAGCCTCTCAAAAATTCATCAGGAAAGTATAAAAAATGCACTAACGGGAATTATGGCGATGACGCTTACGCAAAGGGCGAAAAATGCAGCAATGTAATCTCCCCGTCCATGGGTAAAGGCGCACACGAATGTTCCACCCCGCACGTACCCCCGAATTGCTAGCAACTCTGCCGTGTCCTCAGCCCGCAGGATTGTCGAGTGGACGAGAACCCTTCCTATCGGAACGATACTTCTGATGCCCGACCGGACCCCTTTCATCCTCTCCGCTGCGCGTATCCGGTCAAAGTCAGAGACGAGTGTGGTCAGGTTCTGAAGTGCCATTTCGGCAAGCATGCCCAGTTCGAAACCGGTCCGGCTTCCAAAAAGCCAGCAGCCGAGATGCAAAAAATCCCCTTTCTTCTGTCCGGAGAGCAGCCAAGCACTGATGAGGATCACCACCATCATCCGGAAGAAGTACGAGATCCCCTCGCCCCCGGTTACCTCAAGTAGTACACTAAAAACACCAATCATGGCCACTGAGGGAAGGATAAGCCGGTTCTTCTGAATGAGGTGAAAATTCGGGGTGAAGATCAGCCACCATATGGATGCTGCAACGGCTCCCTGGATGTTGTAAAATGCAACGAGCGATAGGAGGGTTGCTGCGCCGGTCCGCAGCCTTACGTCCTGCATGCAGCCTCCTTGAGTGCATCAGGTGAGATATTTTGCGGTGTCTTTCCTTCAGCAATCAGTTTACGGATTAGTGGTGGCGCGTGCTGCCAGTTCCTGAGACCCTCCGGGGGTGAACCACAGTACTCGAGCCTGCCTTTCCGGATCTCCCAGATATGCCCGACATGGGGAAGGATTGCCTGCTCGTGGGTGAAAAGGATCGTTATGCCCCGGGACCTCCCTGACAGGATATTACAGGTCCGCAGTTTCTCCCGTGCATCGAGCGAGCTGAAAGGTTCGTCGAGAATGAGGAGATCATAGGGGCGGGCCAGCACACACGCGAGGTGGAGCCGCTTGAGTTCGCCCCGGCTCAGGCAGAAGGGATCTGCATCTCCTTTACCGGAGAGTCCGGTTGAGGGGAGGATGGTTGACGGGTCAAGACCCCATGATTCGCATTCTTCTCTCACGGTAGTTCCGGTGATATGGCATTCGGGAAACTGGAACGAGACCATCTGCGAGCTGCATTGTTCCCATTTGACCGAGCCGGAAGTTGCCGGTAACAGGCCCGCCATGAGCAGTGCAAGGGTCGACTTCCCGCTGCCCACGTCCCCGCTAATGAGATGCACTCCCTCGTCAAAAGTGCCTTGTGCGGCAAGACGCCATCCTTCCCGGATCGCCACCACCTCATCCAGCACCAGTCTCGTCATCTCCACCTCCACGAGAGGGGATAAAACGGGGTATCGCAGAGCCCGGCAAAAACCTGTTCCGGTCTTCCTGAATGCCGGACCCGGCCGTCTTCCAGGAAGACGACACAGTCGCTCTCGGCAGCAGCTTCCATATCCTGCGTACTCCGGATGACGTACGGAATGTGGGACTCCCGTATGAGTTGGTCGCTCGTCTGCATGCAGCGGGAATCGAGGTGCGAGTCGCATTCATCGAGAATAAGAATCGCGGGATGCTGGACCAGTGCGGCTGCAAGTGCAACAATCACCTTCTCACCCCCGGACAGGTCCCCCACCGCACGGTTAGACAGCCGCGTAAGACCAAACCTTTCCCGACACTCGCTTGTCCGCTGGGTGATCTCACCCGGTGGAAGGTGCCGGAAACGGAGCGCTGAGGCAACCTCATCGACCACGGAACCGAAGATGAAATTGCGGTCCGGAAATTCGTTGACCCAGCCGATATCCATTGCCCTTGGCGTGGTCCCCTCAATGAGGATGGATCCCGATTCCGGTAATGCAATACCGGCGCAGAGTTTGAGTAGGGTGGTCTTTCCGCTGCCGTTTGGACCGATAACCGAGGTAACGCCTGTGTTCAGTGACAGAAAATCAATTGCGAGGAGCCGGTAGCGGAGGTTCTCAATGTGGATCATGGGAGCCGTTGTCCTATCAGGTATGCCGCCGCCGCCTTGATCGCGTCACCCGGGATAAAGGGAAGTACGCCAACCATAATGGCGGGCAGTAACGCGAGGTGCAGGGAATACATCAGCCAGGCAGTCCCGAACAGGTAGATCGCTGAGGTGGCCAGAATGATCCCACCGATCCGGATGATCCGCGAATCGTGTTCATATGCACAACCCGCGATCAGGGCCGCAACAATGAACCCGATCAGGTACCCCCCGCTTGGTCCCAGCAGCACCCCGATTCCCGCCATCCCGTTATGGAACAATGGCAGGCCCAGCACGCCAAGTATGCTGTAGAGTAAGACCGGGATCGCACCATACCGATGCATAACAATGCCCGCCAGGAGGACAAAGAGCGTCTGGAGGGTAAAGGGGATGTTCCCTACAGGGATGGAGATCCAGCTGCCCAGCGCGATGAGCCCGATGAATGCAGCAGAATAGGCAATTATCCGGGATCGCTGTACATCGCCAAACATCGTCAACCATTAAAAAAATGCTGGTTGACGATAAAAAAGTGTCCGTTATTGCTGGTAACAATCGCCGGCCACAACGCGTTCCAGTTTCCCATTGTCTTTCCGGACAATGAGCGCGCCAAATTCATCGATATCGATCGCTTCGCCTTCAAAACTGTTCTTCAGGGTCCGGATCTGGACGTGGTTTTCCAGCGTGGCAGAGAGACTCTTCCATTCCTGTGTGATCGTTTCATATTCGCCGCTCTCCACCAGAAGGTAGCGGTTCTCAAATTCTTTGAGAATACGGGCAAGGAACGATGCCCGGTCAACCTCGTGACCCACTTCGACGCTGATGGAGGTGATATCCCGCTGGAGGTCCGCAGCGAAATCCTTGACCGGGTTATTCACATCGATCCCGATACCGAGAAGGCAGTAATGGACCGTATCGGCTTCCGCTGCCATCTCGAGAAGCAGGCCGCCGATCTTCTTCTTTCCTATCAAGATGTCATTAGGCCATTTGATAAGCGCACCCAATCCGAACTCCTTGCGTATTGCCCTCGCCACCGCCAGGGAACCAGCCATCGTGATCATGAAGATATGGTCAACGGGAACGTGAGGTTTTAAGATGATAGTGATCCAGATTCCCCCGGCAGGGGAGATCCAGGCCCGACCCATTCTCCCAACACCTCCGGTCTGTTCTTCGGCAATGATGACGGTACCATGGAATCTGCCAGGATCCCCTTCGGCACAGAGTTGCTTTCCCATGCTGTTGGTTGAAGGCGTGTGATCGAAATACCGTAAGCTGCTGCCGATGACACGGGTCTCGAGGTTCTTCTGGATCTCGTACGGGAGGAGTTTGGTGCTGGAATAGAGAAGCTTGTATCCCTCCTTCTGGGACGACTGTATATCGTACCCCATCTGGCAGAGTTCCTTTATGTTCTTCCAGACCGCCGATCGCGTGACCCCGAGTTCGCTGCTGATCGTCTCTCCCGAGACCGGAGCGTCTGTTCGTTGCAGAATCTCAAGTACTTTGAATGCGGAATCTGACATGGCCTTCACCGTCTGGCATCACTTTGTTCGGAAGGAATCGGGCAGGGATCCGTGCCGCACACCTGTTTGATGATGGCAGACTGGTGTTCCATCAGGGTTGCGAGATCGAAGATGCCCGTGATGTCAACGATCCCGATTGCCCCGATCGCGTTCCCGTCCCGGTCCCGTATTGGGGTGACGGATACGGGTACCCCCTTGTATGCACCGCTTGAAGGAGTGATTCGAATTGTGCTGTTGGTCCTGATCGCTTCAAGAAGGATGGGGCCGTTATAGTGACTATCGACAACTCTTCCCTCTTCAACTCGTATCCCATCCTTCTCAACAGATTTTGCCGTAACGGGAAGACGGTGAATCAGTTCATGGACTGCAATCACGACTGGTTCAAGATCGCCTGCTTCTGCGCTGCAGGACAAGGTATAGCGGTGCATAGGGGAGTCTCTCATACTTCTGGTGATCCTCTATCTAGATGAACATTTTGGAATGGGGATTTCAGCCACACTTGTAAAAACTTTTAAAAAAGGGAGCGATGACGAATGAACTGTGGCACTAAAATGTTGTTGACAGGCCCGAAGAGCAAAATGCCTGTAAGAATTTTTTCGAGGGATATTCATGCACACTCGTGACAATGATTTTTCCCTTTCCCCATTGTTTTTCAATAATGACATCAGCGGATTCCGCACTGCCAACCCGTTCTCCTTCGTGCGCCACGAACGAGCCGTCGCACTCGATACAGAGTGGATCATAATCTTCGATCAGGGTGCCCGTGCCGGGTGACGCAGCACAATCTATTTTCCGCGGGTGACAATCGTGCTTGTAGGTGACACTGAATGGGAGCCAGTCATAGACATCCGGCTTTTCCGTGGCTGCACCAAAGACCAGCAGGTTCCCGCCATTTTCTACAAACCGTTCGATCCTCGGGGAACTGGCCCGCAGTGCCGGCAGCAGGTTGGAATAGAGGGAATTTCCAAATCCCGTGGGGATGATCAGGCAGTTGAAGGTTCCCCGGAAAAACGGGGCCGCAAGCATATGGGGAGTGACGAGTTCACAGGTAATCCCGCAATCCTCGATAAAGCGGTTGAAATGTTGGGATGTGCCCCAGACGAACCCGGTCCGGCAACTCATCCCTTGATCACTCCCAGGGGGGAAAGACGCGCCACAAGCCGGGAAATCCCCACCTCGTGCACCACGTTGACCACTTCATCGCTGGACTTATAAACCTCGGGAGCTTCATCTGCGATCGCATTATCGCTGTGTGCCCGCACAATGATACCGGCTTTCAGGAGATGTGCCGTAATGTCCTTTCCGCTCAGGTTCTTCTTGGCCTGGGTCCGGCTCATGATGCGTCCAGCACCGTGACAGGTGCTGCCGAAGGTCTTTTCCATGGCAGTCCTGGTCCCCCGCAGTACGAACGATGATGTCCCCATGCTGCCGGGTATGATGACCGGCTGGCCGATCTTTTTGAGTTCCGCGGGGAGTTCGTCCGATCCGGGCCCGAATGCCCGGGTGGCACCCTTGCGGTGAACGCAGACCTTCTGCTGTTTTCCTTCGATCGTATGTTCTTCGATCTTTGCAACGTTGTGGGCTACATCGTAGACCAGCGGCATATCCTCGTACTCGAGCCGGAACATCTTTGCAAGCACCTGGCGTGTGGTATGTGTGATGAGCTGCCGGTTTGCCCACGCATAATTTGCTGAAGCCGCCATTGCACCGAAATAGTCCTTGCCTTCAGGTGAAAGGATGGGTGCGCAGGCCAACTGCCGGTCCGGAATGGAAATTTGATATTTTTTGGTTGCAGTTTCCAGGAGTTTCAGGTGATCGGTGCAGACCTGGTGACCCAGTCCGCGGGAACCGCAGTGAATCATGCAGCAGCATTGCCCCAGGGAAAGTCCGAATACCTCCGCTGCTTCAGGATCGAAGATCTCCGAGACAACCTGCATCTCGAGGAAATGGTTACCGGAACCTAAGGTCCCCCCCTGTGGGACACCCCGCTGTTTTGCTTTTTCGGATACGGTACGGCTGTCGGCCTGTTTCATGTATCCGCCATCCTCGCACCGGATGAGGTCACGCCGTACCCCATATCCGGTATCGACAGCCCAGTTCGCCCCCTTGACCATCATCCTCTCGAGATCCGGTGGCGATATACGGAGCGTACTCTTGCCCCCGACTCCCGTGGGAACTGCCCGGAAGAGTTCCTCGATCAGGTCGCGGCGACCAGCAATATCTTTCTGCACGAGAGGAGTGGTGATTAACCTGACGCCGCAGTTGATATCAAAGCCAACTCCCCCGGGAGATATCACTCCTTCATCGAGCGAGAAGGCCGCAACGCCCCCGATGGGAAATCCATAGCCCCAGTGGATGTCGGGCATGGCCAGGGAATGGCGGATAATACCCGGCAGCGTTGCTACATTTGCCAGCTGCTCGATTGCGCCGGTTTCGAGTGTGCTCCCCAGTGATTCCGAAAGAAAAAATTTTCCCGGTACTCTCATACCGGGCACGTATCCTACCGGCACTTCCCATTCATTAACCCCCGTCTGCAGTACACCGTCAAGCATAAGTCTTCCTCATTGTCTCTGCCCGGGAATAGCAAGATCCTGCGCCGGATCTCTTTCCTGTAACCTGCATGTGTAAGCCCGGCCTCCTTATACATCAAATAAGATATCCAGTATATATCCATTCGCATCTTTCTCTATGACGAGTCCGGAATAGGAGACCCCCTTGACTTCCGTTCCCGAGGAATGCCGCAGGGGATCGAAGGATTCCCCGCTGAGCACAGCGGTCAGGGAAAGGCCTTCGATAGTAATATCAGCCTGTGAAAAAACCAGTCCTTCCACTTCAGCGATAAAAAGAATTTCAGAGAGGAAGTCACACAGGAGTGATTCTATATTGTCCGAATCAATCCGGACCTCTTTGGTTATTCCATCTTTTCGATCCGTTCCATACACGACCTGCATGAGTGCCAGGAACGCGTCGGTAAAAAGCGCATCCGGTGTCAGTGCCCGGGCCCGGATTTTTACATCTGCCGTGTGAGAAATCTCTTCAAAACTCATCAGCGTTCGTGCCTGATCAGATCGTTGTCGTCAAAGAACGGGATCATTTCCATATGGATGCTGTGCAGGAACCGGGCCTGGTGGACAGAAACGTAGATCGTATGGTTTCCTGCTTTTATGAGAAGATCGGATTTTTTTGGGGGCTTGACCTGTACCGGCAAAAGGATGGGCCCCCCGCAGGAAGTGCTGATACGAAAATCACAGTTCCTTTTATTGATAAAATCTATCACTTCAGGAAGAACAGTGACCTCGCTCAAGCCGGAGCGGTCATAGGAATCGGAATGCATGATGCTGTGATTATTGGAAGGCTGGAGTAAAAACGGTTATGGATCAGGTCCTCATTTCAGCAGACGCCAACGATCCTGATCACGACATCGTAATATTTTTCCTTGAGTTCATAGCTGTTCACTCCGTCAGCATTTCGCGTTGCATGGAGTATACCGATCCGGGAAGCAATGATGCCGACCATGGATGCAATTGCATGGAATGTTACGACAAACTGTTTTTGCAGTTCTGCAACAATTTCTGCGATAGTGATTGACTTGGTCTTTACTAAGAGCCTGAGTACTTCACGCCGGATTCCGGTCCTGTCCCGGGAGAGGTAGGATCGCAGGCGTCCTTCAATGACTCTTTTGATCTCGGAAGGAGATCTCATATTTTTAGTGTCCAATGTCTCGGTATATATATTTATTGATTTTGCGCGTTTTAAAATCCCCGAAAGGAAATTCGGCCGAATTTAACCAGAACAAATTTTTTCTGCGAAATTTTTTAAATCCCTTCAAAACAGTGCACAAATATCTTCCAATCCCGCCCGGTCCAAGGGTGACTCTGGTAACTATTTAATCGTAGATTAACAGATGTTATGGGCATGGGATTGATCAAATATGATATTGAAAAATATTCACCGAAACAACTGGTGATAATCCCGCTCGTACTTCTTGCAATTTCGATAGTACTGCTGGCACTCAATATGGCAACTACAGGAATGCCGGTGACACCGGGCATTGACTTTTCCGGGGGGACCGCAGTTACGGTAATTACTCCGGATACAGCGGATCAGATACGGGCGACCTTTTCTGGCTATCCGCTCATCGATGTCAGTGAGGGCGTGAGCAACGGGAAGTTTTTGAAGTTCAGTTCAATGGATGATGCAAAATACCAGTCCCTCACTTCCCTGGTAACCGAGAAATATCCGGATGCTCAAATCAACCAGATCGGGGAATCCTTTGGTAAAACCCTGCAATACCAGGCCGTGATTGCACTGATCTTTTCCTTCATTGGTATGGCAATTGTAATCTTCCTGGCTTTCCGGACCTTTGTCCCGGCAGTCGCAGTCATTCTTTCTGCATTTGCTGACATGATCATGACTGCAGCGGCGATGAATGTTATCGGGATTCCCCTGTCCCTGGGGACTGTTGCCGCTCTGCTCATGCTGATTGGTTACTCTGTGGACAGTGACATCCTGCTTACGAACCGGGTATTGAAGCGGCAGGGTAAGCTCAATGACAAACTTACCGGGGCATTCCAGACTGGTATTATCATGACTTCAACAACGCTCGCTGCAACGGCAGCGCTGTTTATTGTCTCGTGGCTGGGCTCGGTCCAGATCCTTACGGAGATCTCGGCCGTACTGCTCATCGGGCTGGTTTTTGATATCCTGAATACCTGGCTTACCAATGCCGGCATCCTGAAATGGTATGCCTTAAAAGGAGGAATTAAATGAACGGGCCTGAACTAAAAGCGCTGGTCTCCGACTGGAGAGTTGCCACGCTCATCATCCTGATCCTCCTCTCGGTAGTTGCAATATTCCCCCATTTCGATTCCCAGGGGAACATGGTCTCGAATCTCCAGTATGGCCTCGATCTCCAGCAGGGGTCGTGGCTGCAACTGGAATTCCGTGCGGAAGTTGTGGGTTTTACCACCGATCACCCTGTCGATGAATTTATTGCGAATCTGTCGAAGAAACTGGATGCGGAAGTTTTGTACATTGATCCGACTCACCTGGAGATTCGTAAATATTATTCCCAGGCCGAGCTTGATCCAATTTTTACCGCCGCAGGAGGTAAATTAACTACCTACCAGCCGGGTGTCTCAAAATCCACTTCAGAAGATGTCAAGCGTATCCTCGAAAACAAGATCAATACTCTTGGAACCAAGGATGCAAAGGTCAACACGCTCGTTGGCATGAATAACGTGGCCCGCTACATCCGTGTCGAACTCGCTGGCGTGGATATGAAGCAGGCGCAGAACCTTGTTGGAAAACAGGGCAAGTTTGAGATTCGGGTGATGACTACCGGCAACCAGTCAGAGCATGTACTGTTCGGCGATGCCATAACCCGTGTCCAGAATCCCTCCCAGAGTCCGGCGGGCAGCGACAAATGGGGTGTCGGGTTTACGTTAAGTGACGCCGGTGCAGCTGCATTCCAGCAGGTGGCTATCAAGTCTGGTGCAACCGCAGATCCTGAACACCATGAACTGGTCATGCTTCTCGATAACAAGAGTGTATTCTCGGCTCCCTTGTCAACTGATCTTGCACGGGAACTCCAGGCCGGGTCCACCAGGGATCTCTTTGCCTCAACCGGTTCCGGCAAGACCGGTTCCGATGCGGCAACGAACCTTGAGATTCACTTAAGGGCAGGTGCTCTTCCGGTTGATGTGAGCATCGCCGGGTCAGGAGGAGTTTCGGCTCCCCTGGGTGAACGGTATAAGATGATGGCCCTGCTTGCGGGTATCTTTGCGCTCATTACTGTCGGCCTTGTAATCTATTTCCGGTACCGAGAACCGAGCATTGTGTTACCGATGGTACTGATCAATGCTTCAGAAATAATCATTCTCCTGGGGATTATGAGTCTTATCAAATTCCAGCTGGATCTCCCAACAATCGCAGGTTTGATAGCCGTGGTTGGTACGGGTATTGATCAACTGGTCGTGATTACTGATGAGATCCTCCATGAAGGAAAGGTTCCTTCACCGAATCTCTATCTCAAGAGACTTGCCCGGGCACTGGGAATCATTGTCGTTGCGGCTGCAACTGTCGTGATCGCGATGCTGCCCCTTGCACTCATGGATCTCTCCACGCTCAAGGGATTTGCCATCATCACGATCCTTGGTGTTCTCGTCGGGATCGTCGTTACCCGGCCTGCATACGGCAAGATCATCATGCAGATGCTCTCCAAGTAACAAAACCCATAGATTTATCTTTTTTTTAATCGACTACTCTTCCGGGTATGTTTAATGAGCAAACCAGTGTTGTTTGATTTTTTTGCCACATGGTGCGGTCCGTGCAAAATGCAGACGCCCATTATTGAGGAACTCGCAAAAAAGATGGGGAATGCCGTTGAGATCAAAAAAATTGATATTGACCAGCATATGGATCTTGCAGAGAAATACGGGATCCGTGTTGTGCCAACCCTTGTTATCGAAAAAGACGGGAAAGTCCTCCAGTCATTAGAGGGTGTAACTGACCTGTCAACCCTTGAAAAACTCTTGAAACCCCTGGTGGAATAGCGTGAAGATAGGGATTGTCGGGGGGACCGGCGACATTGGAGAGGGTATGGCTATGCGCCTTTCCCCCATCTTCGATGTGATTGTCGGATCCCGGGAATCAGAAAAGGCTGAACAGACCTGCAGGATGGGGCTGGAACTCCAGAAAAAGAGGGGAATTGACTGTTCCCTTACCGGTGTTACCAACCAGATCGCGATCGACGATGCAGATGTCATCATCCTTGCCATTCCCTTCAAGCATCTCTCAGGTACTCTTGGAACCCTGCACGGTTTTGAAGGAAAGACCGTGATCAGCCCGGTAAACCCCATGGAAAAGCGTGATTTTTTCACTTGCGTTCCCCCGGAAGAGGGTTCAGCCGCTCTCATGATACAACGAATCCTTCCGCCATCAGCCAGGATCTGCACTGCGTTTAACATGATCGCAGCGAACAAGTGGAAGGCGCTCGAGGAAGAGCTTGCCTATTCAGTACCGGTCTGCGGCGATGATGATGCAGCAAAACGCGAGGTAATGGCAATTGTCAATAAGGTGTCGAAGCTCCAGTCATTCGATGCCGGCCCCCTTGCGGCATCCTGCCTGGTTGAGTCACTGACACCGCTCCTTCTCAATATTGCGCGGTATAACAAGATGCGGGATGTCGGGATCCAGTTCCATTAAGGTTCATCACATTGTCCGGTGTCTTTCCGGTCACTATGGCGAGATCGCCTGGTGGCCTGGAGATACCGATGAGGTGATGATAGGAGCAATTCTCACCCAGCAGACCCGTTGGGAGAATGTTGAGCATGCACTACGGGAACTGAAGAGGAGAGGCCTCAACACCATGCTATCTCTCTATTCTGCTGATTCTCATGAGATTGAAGAAGCAATCCGGTGCACCGGATTTTTCCGGATCAAGACACAACGCCTGAAGTCTCTTGCTACTTATATGATGAAATCCCACGGGAGCGTCGACAAGATGCGCCAGGTCCCCACCGAGGCGCTCCGGGCCGGGCTGCTGGGTGTCAAAGGAATTGGTGAGGAGACCGCCGACAGCATACTCTGTTTTGGTTTTCTACGGGACAGTTTTGTGATCGATGCATACACCGAGAGAATTGTACGATGCTCGGGAGTCAATGATAAGCGACAGGAGCTAAAATCCCTGTTTGAGCGTGTTCTTCCCCGGGACCAGAAAGCATACCGGCAGACGCATGCCCATATGGTAGAATATGCAAAAGAGTTCTGCGGGAAGAAGAGGTGCAGCGAATGTATTCTGGTGAATTTGAAAGGATAGGAAAGCGTCTGTTTGCAGAACACCTTGTCGGGGGAAACTTTGGCAATATGAGTGTAAGAAGCGGAGACGGTTTTTTCATCAAACGCACCGGTTCCTGCCTCGACATTGCGACAGAGCCGGTATTTGTAGCTCTTTCCGGAGATGCACCGAAAGAAGCCTCGAGTGAATACCGGGTGCATCGGGCGGTATATGCTTCGACCGGCCATCTGGCGATCGTTCACGCCCACCCGCCATACGCGGTTGCAGCCTCGCTTGTTATGGATTCGATAGTCCCGGAAGACAGTGAAGGAGTGATGTTCTGCCCGCGTATTCCGGTGGTCACGGGGGCGCCCGGCACCCAGGAGGTTGCCGATAATGTTGCTCAGGCACTTTTCCGGTCAAAACTGGTGATTGCCCGGGGACACGGGACATTTGCAGCCGGTGCAACGCTGGATGAAGCGTATGTCTTCACTTCCCTTGCGGAACATTCCTGCAGGGTGCTCGCCCTGAAACAACAGTTCCTTTAATTTTTTCTGATTTTTTTATCTTATGGATCCGCTCCATATTGGATCGAGAGTAAAATATCCCACTACGTTTGTGAATGTGATATCTCACCCGGGCGGCTCACGCATCAAATGTATCAGAAAAAAGAGGCACGACCTCCCGCCCGGTCCTTTTTCGCGCATGGAGACCCGCCATACGATTCAGGACAAAGCCGGATCCAACATTCTTTATTATTATTGTTGAATTTTGGTCTGGCGGAATCTGAATCACAGGTTATAGGCTGAACATTCGTGGGTGAACCCCGGAACAAAACAAGGAATAGCTCCCGGCCCGATTACTAACAAAAAAAGGATTTGTTATCTGGTGAAAAATTATTTGGGATGTTTCGGGGAGTCCAGGAGTTGGATCTCCCGTATGATCTCCCGGTGAAAGATCAACAGCATGTCGCTGATCATCCCGAACATGAAGATCTCAATCCCGACCACAATGAGGAGCACGGTGAGAATCGTCAGGGGAATATGGTTGATGTTGTTCATCCATTCAAGAACGACATAAATCCCGACAAGCACTCCCAGAATTGAAGTGAATACGCCCATCATGCCGAAATAGAACATCGGGTTGTTCACCCGCGCAAGCCGGTATATGGTGCTGACTATCTTGATGCCATCGTGGAATGGCGAAAGTTTGGTTGCCGTTCCCGGGCGGTGGGAATACCGTATCGGTACCACCATGACCCGCTGACCGTTTCTGACCGATTCAACCGAGATTTCGGTCTCGATCTCAAACCCGGTCTCTTTCAGGTGCATCTGCTGGATTGCGAGTTTGGTAAAAGCCCGGTATCCCGAAAGGATATCGTGGAGATCCCGGCTGTGGGCAATCTTGAAGAGGAGATTGAGCATATGGTTCCCAAAAAGATTGAGATGCGAAAATGATCCCTCCTCCGCATTGATGAGCCGATCCCCGATAACCTGATCAAACCCGAGAAACAGGGGGGTGAGCATCTTCTCGGCATCTCTTGCAGAATAGGTGCCATCACCATCAAGCATGAGGATATAGGGCTGCTCTATAACCTCAAACGCTTCGATGATAGCATTTCCTTTCCCCTTACCGGATTGTGTACGGACCGTTGCCCCGGCTTCCCGGGCACTTTTTACCGTATTGTCAGAACTCTTGCCGTCAATGACAAGAATATGGGTATAGCCCAGTGCGGTAAACTCCCGCACAACCGAACTGATAGTCGGCCCTTCATTGAGAGTGGGAATTAAAACGCAGACCTCATCTTTGTTGAATTTCATTGGTATAGTATTTTTAATAGGTTGGCATAAGTGCTTCTATGCACCTGCCAAAAAAGGGGCTGCGCGCTCTTGGCATTGCGGAAAGTTTTTCCGGCCGCACCTGTTCTACGCTGGCCAGCGTGGTGATGCGAAAGGATCTCCGGATCGATGGTTTTACTTTCGGCCGTGTGACCGTCGGGGGAATGGATGCCACCGATACGATTCTTGGCATGGTACAGGCACTTGACCGAAGGGATATCAATGTGATTATGCTCTCCGGGTGTGTCATCGCCTAGTTCAATATCATAGACCCTGCGCAGATTTCACAGGTGACGGGCATTCCGGTGATCGGTATCTCGTATGGGGAATCGGCAGGACTGGAAGCCGATATCAGGTACCATTTTCCCGGAGATGAGAACCGGGTCACCGCTTACCACCGGTTGGGTGAGCGGATCCCCGTCATTCTTCACTCAAATCTTACCGTTTTCATCCGGGCGTGGGGTCTGAATGAGACAGACGCCGCACAATTATGCAATGATTTCACCCTTGAGGGAAAGATTCCTGAACCCATTCGGGTAGCCCGGCTCTGTTCACGCAGCCTGATACGCAGTGGCCTCAAATATTCTCCTGCTTTACCGGACGCCATGGATTGCCCGGAGGAGCGGATTCATAAATATTGACAAAAAGATGAGAATAGAAGAAAAATATTGCATGGAGTTGAACTGGTCTGACACAGGTTGATAAATGTGAACGGTGGGTTTGCCTGGAATGCCATTATATCTATGATCCGGCAAAAGGGGACCCCAGGAACGGAATTCCCGTAGGAACCGCATGGAAAGACGTACCCGACTCCTGGCGGTGCCCTGAGTGCAAAATTCTCAAGGCAAAAAAAGGCGTCTTCAAGCGACTTGACGATTGAGGAATCGCGAATAAAACCATGTTACATCATGGTCCTGTGTTTTTGCATGGGGAAAGGTATCGCGTGAGATGATCTGTTTTGTTGTAGTATCGTATACTTCGAACATGATCTGATCGCCCGGATGAAACGTCCTGTCTTTGTAATTGATGCTTACAGTCTGGTCGTGATACCAGGATGTTCCACACATCCCTTTCATATTCTGGATGCCGATATGGCGGGAACTGATAAAATCATGCCCGTTCAGTGTTGAGATTATGCAATTCAGCTGGATCCCGTTTCTGTAGGTCATTGCGTACAGATCCTTGTTTTTATAATCGATCGGTCCCGTGTTTTGGACTACCATAACGCTGTCGAGATTTTTGCCATAGGATACTTTGGTTATTTTGAAAATGGCCGGGATCTCGGTATCCACCCACCCGAAATTGAACGTCAATAATTGCATGAGGATGAGTGCTACGAGTATTATCGTTATTGTTGTCGTAAGTAGTATACCTACGACCGGTGAAGCTGCATCCTCCCGCCAGGTATTTGATGACAATATTTTACTATAAAATATACTACCTTATCTTTTTATTGAAATCGTTTTTTAAAGAAATGCATCTTCCTCCCCCAAAAGAAAGCACAATTTTTTCTGATTCTTCTGATCTTCGCTGGTCAATAAAAAAACCGCGAACATAAATATCACCGGCACTAAGATTTCCCAAGAATAATCGTTCCCCTCTCAAGGATAACCGGTTTTATGTCCACCCTGCCAGAACAGTTCCAGACCCATGACTCCCGCCGGGATGGTTGGGTGCTGTACCATGAAGGTCTTGCATTGGGACGTGAGGGAAGACATTCGGATGCACTTGATTCCTTTTCCCGTGCACTCGATGCGGACCCGATGCTCGCCATCGCCTGGGTTGGCCGGGGTTTTGCCCTGGGAAAACTGGGGCGCTACGAGGAAGAGGTAGAGTGCTGTGATAAAGCGATCCTCCTGGATTCCCGTTGTGTTGATGCCTGGAACAATAAGGCATTTGCATACGGCATGCTCGACCGGTTCGCGGAAAAACTTCACTGCTGTGACCAGGCCCTTGCGATCGATCCGGAGAATGCTGTTGCCTGGAATAACAAGGGTGTAGCCCAGGGAATGCTGGGCCGGTTTGAAGCTGAGGTTCGGTGCTGCGATCGCGCGATCGAGCTCAGGCCCCGCTATCTTTCGGCATGGGTGAACAAGGGGTTTGCGTACGGGAAACTCCGGCGGTTCGACGAAGAGAACCTCTGTTATGATCGGGCCCTGAAAATCTATCCGTTTTTTTTGTCCGCTCTCGTGAAAAAAGGGATGGCCCTCATCCACCTCAAGCGCTACCGGGAAGCAATTGAAGTGCTGGATCGCGCCCTGGGCATCGATCCCGGGAACGCAAAAGCCCTCTACCGGAAAGGACTTTCGCTCAGTATGTTGTCCCGGCACGAAGAAGCGATACAGTGCCTTGAGAAAGCGCTGGAAATAGAGCCGGGAATTGCTGATGCATGGGTGGTGATGAGCAACTCCTGTTTCATGCTCGGCAAACTCGAAGAATCTGCCCATGCGTTCGACCAGGCGTATTTCCTGGATGCAAAAGATGTCCGTACCGGCATTGTGAAGGGGCTTTCATTATTAAAAACCGGGAAGTTTGACGATGCAATCCGGTGTTTTTCAGATGTATATGGGGTCCTCCTCAGGTAACCCCGATACTATTTTTTCAACATATCCTGCCTGACTCACCAATGTTCCATCTGGCCTGACAAACGAGTTCTTCTTTTTTTGAATACTCCGCATTTTTATGTCTTTCGCACGTACAGGAGAGTATGGATGTTGAGGAGTATGTCCGCAGAAATATTGCAACGGGTGCGGACCGGGAAACCTTACAAAAAAATCTCACCGATCGTGTTCTTGAATTTAAAAAAGTCAGGAAATCCTATGCAGAGGAATTTTCCCGCGCAGTTATTGAAGAAGTCAGAAATACCCTTCCGTTAAAAGGAGACTTTTTTGAATTCGAACCCGCCGGTGTAAATATGGGGGAATTCGGCGTAGGATCCCGGGGACAGGGCGACTTTTTTGCCCACCGGCAGATTGCCCGGATTATCGGGAAAACCAGTGCCTCGGTCGGCGTGGACGAGATGGATGACGCAGGTGCGGTCTGTGCCGAAGGAAAATATATTATCTGTACTGTTGATGGTATGCATTCCCGCCTGTCCGATTACCCGTTCCTGGCAGGATTCCATGTGACCCGGGCTACGCTGCGCGACGCCTACGTGATGGGAGCAAAACCCGTTATGCTCTTTTCCGATATCCACGTAGCTGATGACGGGGATGTGGCAAAGATTTTTGATTATACTGCCGGGATTACGACCGTGGGCGAAGCGATGAATGTCCCCCTTGTCACGGGCTCTACCCTGAGAATCGGCGGTGACATGGTGCTGGGAAACCGCCTGACCGGTTGCGTGGGTGCCGTGGGTGTTGCTGATCATCTCACTGCCCGTAAAGCCACCGAAGCCGGGGATGTGATTCTCATGTCAGAAGGAGCCGGTGGCGGAACAATCGCGACTGCTGCAATCTATTCGGGATTCCCCGAAGTTGTGGAACAGACGATAAATCTCAATTTCCTCAATGCCTGCGAGACCCTGATGAAGAGCACGGTCTTCTCCCGGATTCATGCGATGACGGATGTGACAAACGGGGGATTGAGAGGCGATGTCTTTGAAATGGCTGAGACAGCGAACTGCCGGATCGTGATCGATGAATTCGCTACCACAACGCTGGTAGAGCCGCACGTCAGGGCCATGCTCGAGAAACTGGAGATCGATTATCTCGGGGTTTCCCTGGATGCCCTCCTCATCGTTGCTCCTCCGGATGCGGCAGATGAGATCTGTTCCGTGGTAAAAACCGCCGGCGTCCGGATGCACAGGGTCGGGTACGTTGAACCCGGCAAACCTGAGTCGGTGCTTCTGTTGGATGGCAAAGAATGTGATTTTACGCCAAGATTCCGGGAGTCTGCCTATACCCCGGTCAAAAAGGTTGTTGACACGGACCCGCGAAACTTTGAAGCAATGAAGGAAGGGGTACTGCATGCTGCTGAAGCCGCGATGCAGAAAAAAGCACGGGTTCTTCAGAAACTGCAGAATACTTAAATCCCTTTTTTAAAAAAATTCCATCGATTTTACGAAGAAATTTTTGTGCTCCGGAGAAATCCTCGACGTGAGACAAACGCTCTTATGGGGATTGAGCATTTCATCTTCTGCCATTTGACCTAGGATCGATTCAGGATCTCTAAAATCTTTTTCGCCCCAACCATTTTTGCCCCATCTACTTTTTGAATTTCTTCATAAAAATCGCATTCCATGCAGTTGCTCATCTTCACGGCAAATGATCCCTGCACTTTCCCCCAGCATAACGTGCCGGAAACCGCAAAACACATCCGCCCGGCATTTTTGCCTTCATTGACACCATCCAGCCGTTTCTCCGTTGCTGCAACACAGGTCCCCAGCTCTTTTTCTTTTGCTCCCCCTGGTTGACGCCCGCATTTCTTGAATTCCCAGCAGTTCATTCCGGCCATAGTGATCAGATGCTCCATGAGTACGATGAAACCTTAAAGGTAACCTATCCGGACAAATTAAAAAACATTTGACCTGAGTGAGGGAAACGGTGCTTTAAGTCCCTTTAAAAAAAAGTTATTCGCGTGGTTTTTTCCCGCTCACACAGATATTGTATGCCAGCTGGGGGACGCGTTTCTCAACAAAAGGTTCGACTTTCTGGGCGAAGTTGAAGAGCGGATCGATCATATCGATGTGGGCAAAGGAGCACCAGGATACATTCACATCGAGAAAACCCGCTTCGGTAAAAAGACCGGTCATCTCGTTCTTATCGTAATAATGCTCCCCGAAATCCTTCATCACCAGGTGTTTTACTTTCATCATCTCCCCGAGCTGGTAGAGCGTAGGTATTCCCCGGGTCAGGAGTTTCTTTCCCAGGGTGCAGATGGAAATGACTCCGCCGGGTTTGAGGACCCGGTAGGATTCGGTGAGCATGGCATGGGGATCTTTTACATAACTGAATGCGAGCAGGCTTGCTACCGCTTCAAATGAACTGTCATGGAAGGGGATTTTTTCCCCGGTCCCGAGAATAAATTCACTGGTGGGACACCGGTGGCACGCCCGCGAGAGCATCTTACCGCTGATATCAAGCCCAATGGCAGTTCCGCCGTTCAGGATAAATTTTTCAACAAACAGCCCAGTTCCGCACCCGATATCAAGAAGCCTGCCCCCTCGGGGCAATGGTCTCATGAGCTGGCTGCTGATATGCGTATGATAACTCCTTCCCCGGTGGTGATCGTAATGGTGATCGTACACATCGGCGATGGAATCGTAATGGTGCTGGATCTTGTCGTGTTTGGTTGCGCTCATGAAAACACCGTCTGAATCTTTGTAGTAAATGCTCCGATCTGGACAAATTCGTTGTTGCTGTGCCGCATCTTCAGTTCAGCGTCTGCAAGTGCGATGGCGATCTCCGGGTGATTGTACTCCCTCCGGGTAATTATCCTGATCTGTTCGAGAACTTCACTGCCGGATAAACCGTAATCGATCATCAGGGATTCCAGCCGCCGGATTGCCCCGCGTATATCCCCGTCCTTGATCACTTTGATCGCCGATGCCGATATGTTTACGGTCTCCGATTGATCCATCTCAAAGAGATGGTCGCATTTCCCAGTTTCCAGTGCCACCTGGAGGAGCAGGATTGCCCGGCGCATATCCCCGTGGGCCGCTTGGACGATCAGTTCAAGATCATCATCGGAACAACCCTGTTTTTCGGGGGGTTCATACGCCTTGATCGTGCGAAGGTGGTCGAGCATCACGGTCTGATCCAGGGGGGCAAAGAAGAGGGGAAGGCAGCGGGATGAAATTGCCGGTATGATGGAACTCTGGTTGGTGGTAGTAAAGACAAACCTGCAGGTACCGCTTGAGCGTTCCATGATTCTTCGCAATGCCTGCTGGGCATCCAGCGTAAGTGCATGGGCATCTTCGAAGATCATCAGCTTGAACTCCGTGTCCAGCGGGCGCAGGGATGCATACCATTTGATGATATATTTGAAATTGTTGATGAGCGACTGGCCCTTCTGGTAGATGTGGGTGTACCGGTCATCATTTTCAAGGTACGCTTTACCCTGGGAGAAGAGGTCAGCGGTCTGGAAACGGGAGGTATTGAGTTCCCAGTTTTCCCCGTACAGTTTTCTTGCGAAACATTCAATCGCGACACTTTTTCCCGTTCCGTGCGGCCCGGTCAGTATCAGGTGAGGCAGGGTCGTGTTCTCGGCAAAGGATGAAAGAAGACCAACTGATGGATCCTGGCCCAGGATCTCTCTGAATTCTTTTGGTCGGTATCGCTCAATCCATAGCATGGCTCAGCCTCAGGGTTATCTCACGTATTGCTTCTGACAAAAGATAATGATTGTCAACTGAACCGGTGAGCTGCCTGCACTCATCCGGAGATACTTCGGTACATGCCTTGGTGATCTGGGGAAGTGCCCGGGTGAGTTCATCGACAATCGTCAGTGTTGCGGAGCGGGCTGTCCGTGAGAGGGGGTTGAGATCGATCGCGATGACCGTTTTTCCCATCTGTACCAGCGCCTCACACCGGTCCCCGTCTTCAAGAGGGACGAGTACAACATCAGCAGAATACATCCCCTCTCTCCGGCACCATGCCCGGTCGTGGGAGAGCGGGAGTAATCGTTCCGCCGTACCCGAAAAAACATCGCATCCCGCTTCCCGGAGGAGTTCTTCGATCTGCCTGACCCGCTCTTCGGTCCGGTGGAACAGGTTGACTTCAACGATCGCCCCGCTTGCCTTCTGGAGGGCGGCAATCTCTGGTGCGGCCAGCGCAGCCGTATTGCCGTTTACCGAGATGACTGGATGGTGTGCGGCGAGCAGGAGTGCTGCTGCTGTTCGTTCCGCCTGCAATGCACTTCCGGTGGTCTTTTCACCGATGAGATAATCGAAGGCTTCGCCCCGGCCATGTGCCGTGAGTCCTTCCCATGACACAATGCCCGAACGGGCACACTCAGCAAGTCTCTCCCGGGTGATCAGGGATCGATAGCGTGGATGATCTTCAGGGATCATGCCCGCTCCTTAAGGATTTCCGGGCCGGTGGGAGACACCCCGAACTGGTAGACTTCTCCAAACGGTGAGAGGACAGCTCGTGCCTTTTTCCCATAGGCAAAGACACCCTCGCCGAGCATGGTCATTCCTGCCGGAATATTTTCCCGCTCACAAGCCTCCAGCACGTTTTTTACCGGGTCCGTAATGAGCCCGCTCTTCATAGCAAACTGTTGTGAGAGTTCAAAAAAATCCCGGGTATTGACCGGGGACCGGGAGGGAAATGCGGAAGAGACCTGTTCCATCCGGGCTGGTGATCCAAGGACTGTTGGCGTATGAATCGGTCCGAAACTCACCGAATAAAGGGGCTCGGGAAGATCAAAAAACCGTTCAATCCTGGCATCGATACCGGGGCCGTGCCGGACAACACGTCCCCCGGCCTTTGCTGCAACCACGTCGCCCAGCCCGGTCTTGTGCTCTACTTCAATTTCATGCGAGCAGAGGGCGATATCCCGCGGAGTCAGGCCAAGGGAGAAGAGACGGTTCAGGGCAGTTCCCGTAGCAAGGAGGGCTGCTGCTGACAAGCCGAAACCCGCCCCGATGGGCAGGTGACATTCCGTTGTGACCGATGCCGTAACCCCCATCCTATCCATAAGCGATGTGAGCGGAGGAGAGTCTGCGGAGATTGCCGTCATTTTTCTATCGTTTGCACGGTACCGGATCTCAATTGAGGGAGATTCCGACGGCGTAACCGATGACGTAACTCCCTGCGTAATGACAATACCTGCACCAATACTGCCTGTAGTTAATGAGGTCTCCCCCGCCACTTTTTTGAAATAGCCGGAGATATGACCCGGGCAGAATGCGACAATGGTATGGTATCTGATAAGGAGCACCCCAGATAAGTTGTGAAAATAGTTTGGTCTTTTGGACTCATTAATGAATCCCGCCGGGAAATCCGGCCTGGAAACGAAATTACGAAAACACTTCGCCGGAAGACAAAATCTTCTCCAAACCGGTATTGATCGGTACCTGATTTTTTAATTCAGTACCTGATAGATCAGTCCTGATTTTTTTTCGTCAGTTGCAGGTCGCGAAGAATTCGCCGGATATGGCCGATATTGATCGTCCGGGTGGTGAACAGGCAGAGGTACACATCATAATAGGGGGCGATAATAATATTTCCTTCCGGGCTCTGGAGGGTCATGTGAACGAATGATCCTCATTCAACAAGCGGGGAGATCTTCCGGGTGGTTGCCAGCATACTTCTTGCAATCTTCAAGAGGGGTTCGATGTCCACATCCCCCATCAGGAGGATATTGCGTTCATTATTGAAGACGGATATAGCGACAACCCCGTTGAGTTTTTTGATCTGGCCGATCAGTTTGATATCTGATTCTTCCAGCAGGATGGGTTGGGGTACCGTTGCAGGGATATCAACCGGGTATTCTGCCGTCCTGAATAATGACCGGTGAATCTGCCGCTCTACCGGTAACGGGGGTAATTCAAGTACTGGAGCCGGTCGTTCCTGTACTGCCGGTTCTACAGGTTCTTCTTCCGGTAATTGTTCTTGTTCTGCCGGCTGTGCGGGTTCTTCCCATTCAGCAGGCTGTGGTCGTCCGGCCAGTTCTGTTGCTTCTGATGGTTGTTCTTGTTCTACCGTTTGTTCCTGGTCTGCTGCTTGTTCTGCGATTGGCTCAGTCCGCGGTACCGGAATTACCCGGGATGGAGTAACGGGTTCCCGGGCAATGTTTTTTGGCGATTCGGGTAGCTCGTGAAGTGCATCTTCTTCAATATGGCATATTTTCATCGCCAGGGCAAATTCTTCCGGAGTATATTTACAGAGATTAAATTCAATGATCGGGTGGGAATTGAAATAATCCAGGGCCGAATTTCCTTTCAGCTCGATCCTCCCGTGCTTGAAGTAATAATAGACCGGTTTTCCCCGTTTGATGAGAATAAACCCTTCGCCATCCTGGATGACAATCCGTACAATCCCGACAAATCGTACCGTGTGGGTAAATATCCATTGGGGTGGAGCCTGCATCCATCCGATACTGTTCCCTTCCGGTAACTGTTCGATCATAATTATGAGACGATCTCCTGCTGGTTCTTTTTCATCTCATAGGTTATCTGGCCGATATTTGCCGTATTTTTCGCAATGATGACCAGGTAAAATTCTTCGGCAATAGGTCCAAGAATGATGAAATTATCGGAATATTCGACAAATACCATTGACAGCGGGGCGCTTCCGAAATGTGCCGCCGTTGCTTTTGATTCCACCATGAGGGTAGAGATGATCGAATTGAGATTGTTCTTGTCAATCACGATTCCCGATTTTATGCTCTGATAATCTCCCCGTTCTCTTCGATGATAATGGCAGCCTGTACGCCATTGATTACGAGAAACTTGGTGAGAGTATGTTTGAGCATGGGTAATCACGACAAAATTCTGGGTTGTATCTTTTCACGGGTCAGTTGCACGGGATTGGATCGCGTATCCGGTTACCCGGCCCGGTCTGCGTTTCTGTTTTTTCACTATCATGACCTGGGAGGAACTGGATTTTATCTATTCATTATCTTCTTTTGCCAGGGTATCGAGAATTTTATAGGTGTTGATCATCCGGTTGAATGCCGTCTGGAGCTCGCCGATCTCATCATTGCTGAGCAGCATAATCTCCGGGTTTTTTATCTCTCCCGTACTCATGCTGTTGGCAATCTTCGAAAGTTTGACGATCGGGTTCGTGATGCTGTTGGCCAGGTAGAAACTCCACATGACCACAACGGAGAGGGTGATGAGCGTGATAATGAATATGCTGTTGCTCAGTCCGATATTTTTGATAATGCTGGTTGTGTCTCCCATGTACACAATCCCGAGCAGAATGATCGGAATCGTGGCGACAAAGAGCATACTCACCATCAGCTTGTAAAAAATGGGGATCTGGAAAACAAATCCGGCAGGTGCTGTGTTTCCCTCCCCTCTCTTGATTATTGACATACATAATTATTTATGAAAAGACTATATAAAATTACTTGATTTTTTTTCAAGAACTGCTTTGTATCCGTGATTTGCACGGAATTGCACCCGTAACAACAATGAATAGGTTAAAATAAAAATTAAAAATTTTAAAGGGATCTTATGGTAGTGCAATAATTTTTCCAGACTGCATCTGCGATCTCATCTTTGGTACCGCCCAGGGTGACAGCATCCCCTTGGGTCAACAGGGTATATTCTCCCTCTCCGCTCCCCATAGTCTCCGGTTCGTTCACCAGCATCATGGCAATTTTCCCTTGTGCAATCATATCGCGTGCTTTCTGAACCTGGTCTCTTCCCAGCTTGAATGCGATAATTTTTGCAGAATATTTTCCCGCCACTTCGTCAAGCAGCTTCGGGAGCGGTTCAAGATCAATGTGCGTCTTTTTCCCGCTGGGAATTTTCCCCTCGATTGTCCGCGGCGCAAAATCGGAGATTGCTGCGGCACTGATGTAGATGTCCGCACCGGTGCCGGAAAAACAGTCATGGACTGCCGTGCGCATCTCGCCGGCAGTCTCAATGTGTACATTGTTCACGCAGGGAAAGGTGTCCCGGTGTACAACGGTCACATCTGCACCGAGCCGGTACGCCTGGAGAGCAAGTGCCCGGCCCATGCGCCCGCTCGAACGGGTCGTCAGGACGCGGACGTCATCTACGGGTTCCCGGCAGGGTCCGCTCGTGATCAGGACCCGCAGTCCTTTGAGGGCCTGCGGCAAGATCGCACGCTCGCACCGGAGCACAATCTCCTCGGTATCGGCAATCTTGGCCTTTCCTTCCTCAAGCCGGGGTTCTGCGAATCCCAAACCCCAGACCAGCAGGCGGGCAATATTTTCCACTACGGCCGAGTGACGGTACATGCTGTGGTGCATGGCGGGAACGATCAGTACCGGTTTTTTGCTGCCAATCGCGGTGGTGGCAAACGTGGTGACCGTGGTATCATCGATACCCGCAGCGATCTTACCCAGGGTGTTGGCTGTGCAGGGGGCAATGAGCAGCAGGTCAGCAGTTCCCTCATCGCCGCAGTACTGCACATGTTCCACCATCCCGGATATCCGCTGGATGGTCTCTCTTCCGCTGGCATAGGTAAGCGCATCCGGGTGGATGATACCGGCTGCCGCAGCGCTCATCACCGGCTGGACCGTTGCACCACGCCGCCGCAGGGCATGAATCAGTTTGATCGTCTCAACGGCAGCGATACTGCCGGTGACTGCGATAACGATCTGTTTTCCGGCAAGGGTCTGTACAAGGGTCATTGGAGCGTCACATCCTGCACCACATGCCAGGCATGGGGCCGGTATTTCTTTACGTTATGTACCTCAATGGTGGGAGAAAAACCTGCGCTCTTGCAGTCCGCCCGGATCCGGTCCTCCACGCTCCCGATACTATGGAGATGGATGGTACTTCCCGCCGCCGCGTGCTGCAGGGCTGCCGGGAACATCCCGATCGCATCAAAGTGTCCCATCACGATGCGGTCATAGGTTCCTTCGAGAAGATCCCGGCAATCGCCCAGCGAAGGAGTTATGCGATCGGACAACCTGTTTGCGGCAATATTTCGTTCCAGGTACGCAAATGCCACCGGGTTGATCTCCATGGCATGGACCTCAGCCCCACTCCCGGCAATGGAGAGCGAGAAGTAGCCGATCCCGGCAAACATGTCCGCCACCCGTTCAGGGCGACCCCGTTTGTTTCCCCATGCAGCCATCCGCTGTTTCTCGAGCCGGTTTCCCTGCGAGAACATCACCTTTTGCGGATCCAGAAAATAGGTATACCCGTTCTCCTGGTGACGGACTTCGCCGACATCCCCCCAGAGTACCTCGGTTGAGGGTGTCCGGGTCACATCATTGAGCGACTCGATCCAGAGCACGCCCTGAGGATGGCGGAACTTAACGATCTCCTCGACTTCCGAACCGGCCGGCTTCTTTCCATGAATCACGGCCACCTCGCCGAGCATGAAAAAACCTTTTCCCGTGTAGGGCTGTTTTTCGGGAATCTCACGGTCGAACGCGGCCCCTTCAACTACCGGGATCCAGAGGATATCTCCCTCCGCATACGGACTCCGGCTCCGATCCACCCAGTCCTCTTCCCGGATCGTCCGGCACTGATCCTTATGAACCGCCCTGACGCGCATTGCCTACCTGACGACCAGGATCTGCTCCCCGTCGCGCACGATATTCAGGGTATCCCCGGGCCGGGCACACATCCAGGCAAATTTCTTGAACTCAATCGTGCGACCGGTGTCGGGATCCAGGATCCCGATAATATCCTTGTCGGAGAAAACGACCTGTGCTTCCAGGGCGTCCCGGGCATTCCCGATGATCCGCTCCACATCATCGTCTTTCATGGCGCGGAAGCTCCCGTCGCCAAGATCCATGACCCGGATATGGTTGGACTCTACCCGGTCCACCTCCCCATATTTTCCCCGGCTGTACACGATATCCTGTTTCTGGAAGCGGGGAATTCGGAGGGCGTAGGTGATACGGAAGAGCTGTCTCCCGTTCTTCTCCCCCACCAGTTTTGGATGGGTGGTGTAGCGGCCGCCCATCTTGGCAATGATATTCTTGCAGATCAGGACCCCGATATGTTGGGATCCGATCGTGATGTCAACCCCGTCCCGAATCTCGGTCATGTCGTTGATGAACGAGAGGCGCTCGCCCCCGGACTGGAGGTTGTCCTCTGTCTGCTGGGCAATGGTCAGGGCCATGTGGGTCTCGTACTTGCTGGGAAGCCTCCCATCGGCACGGAACTGCACAACACCCTCGTAATAACTGCCGCTGATCCGGTTGCAGCGATCGCACTGCTCTTTATGCCAGACCAGCTCCACCATGCACTTGTCGTGCACGGGCTTGTCGTACAGTTCCCCGCGAATCTCAAGGTACCCGCGTGACCGGTTCACGGTCATATCCACGACCGTGACATCGATAACCGCCTTTTTTACCTCCGGGTGCAGGTGCACGGCGGATTTGGCCAGGTCCGGTGCAATCTCGGCCCGCTCTTTTGTCGAGTCAGTCCAAGTGCTTGAAACCTTGATCGCATCGCAGCTCGGGCAATGGGTGCTGACTGCACGCTTGTCGCAGGTGAACCACCTGGTACTGGTGACCTGACATTCCCCGCACAGGCCCTCCTCTTCTGTTATCTTGCCACATTTCGGGCAGAATCGATCCTGAATACTCATAATTAAACCTGGTATATCTGTACGTGCGGGATTTTTCCTATCATGATGCAGTCTGAACGGGTGATCAGGCCCATGCTGATGGCCACATTCACTGAACGTTCACCAATCATGTTGATATTTCCGGCTTTCTCCAGCGCGGCTCGCACTTCTTCTTCACCTGCCGGGGTAGTTCCGTAAAAGGAATCGTGGACATTGATGCAGAACATCTCGTGAGTGATAATCGTGTTGAGAAGTTCACGGTCGCAGACCGCAACCACATCTCCCGATCCGGGCATGTGATGAATTTTTAAAAACATTGTATATTTATTGGGCGGGTGGCATGAAAAAGGTAAGGGAGTTACCCAACCGTAATGAGAACGCCGTATACCTTTTCAATGGTCTCTGCATGGATCCGGTGACAGTCGTCTTCCGTAATGAGCCCGTTTTTGAGCAGCTGATTGGTATATCGTGGTACGGATTTCGGGCCAACAACCGCGCCCGGCCGGGAATTTTCATCCATGTAATCGCTCTCCATGGTAAAGGGCCGCTTCTCGCGGGCAAGCTGGGGGATGGCTTCGTGCTTTGCGATGAGCGACGGGTGAAGTGGCGTGTCCGGGGAGCCGTAGTGCTTCACGATCCGCTCTATAGGTACCTTTGATCGCTGAGCCATCTCCACCACATCGGCACAGGGACCTGTTTCCGCGTGAATCTGGAGGGCACACCGGCATTCTGCTGCAAGATCGAGGGCATGGGTGAGCACTTCATTGGAAGCAGCGAGGATCTCCGGGTCCACGTCATAGTGCGGCCGCCCACTCTTGAGGGCAACCGCTCTTCCCTCCCCGACATACCGGGCTGCGCAGTCGAGCCCCCCCTTCATCACCTCAACTGCCCGGTCCAGGCTCATGCGTTCGGTGAGCCGGCTGATCTCGGCCGGGTGGACGCCAAGTATGGTATGCACGCCCAGGCCAATTGCCGAAACCATTTCCGCGACCCGGAGGGTTTCATCAAAAACTTTTGCATAGTCTTCCCCCGCGGAAGGATGGACAGAGAGCGACCACGAAGGTTTTGAGACCAGGAAGATGTGGGTTCCTCCCACCCGCTGGAACTCCTTGGCTGCTTCAATACCACGCCCGTTCACCGGATCGATGTGGATATGATCGTCAGTGATGGGAAATGCCGGCAAGTTCATTGCACTCCACGATGCGCATCAGCGGGTACCCATTGTCCGGCTTGAGGTGGGCCCGGCAGTACGTAAATCCGACCCGGGTGATGATCTCTGCGTCAAACATCAGCCCCGAGAGTTCGCTGTACCCGAACGCATTTTCGGTCATCAGGCTCCGGTCCAGGCGAACGGTGATCTCTTCAACAAACGGCTGGAGGATCACGGCCTGCTCGATCGCCTTCTCTACACTCGAAGTCGACTTTCGTGAGATGGGGGTGCCCACCCACTGGTGGTAGAGCGCTCCCAGTTTGATACCCGCTTCAAAGACTGCCTGTTCCCTGTCCGACTTCATACAAAACCTCAGATCAACTGGACGATACCCTGCTTGGGTTCCATTGCTTCGCCATTGCGCAGGAGCATGTCGATACCGTCTTTCACTTTGTCCCGGCTGAATCCTTTCGATGAGACCGCATCGATGACGAGTTCGATGCCTGCACGCCGGGTCTCGCCGCCAATGTCGCGGATAGCATCCTTGATCACCCGGACGATATCCCGCTTCTCTTTGGAAATGCCGGTCGTGACCTTGTCGATATCAAACGTGCCGGTCTTGGCGTCGTACGCAACCTGGCGCAGGCAGGCATCCACGATATGGATGACGCGTTCCGCATCCCTGACCTCGATGGTATCCGATAACCGGATACGGGCGCTTGCCTCGCCGAGCCGGACCAGGGCTTCGAGCTGCCGGGCTGTGACCGGGACCGCCTTGTTGGGTTCGGCAAGTCCCCTGAGGCGGAGATAGTACCCGATGAGGGCCTCCTTTGCTTCCAGCGAGAGCATAGGGAAACAGGAGCGCTTGGCATGGGCAATATATTTCCGGAACAGGACCGGATCGATATCCGGCATCACCGGCTTGAGCTGCTCGAGGATGTACTCCGGTGTGACCCCGGGGATGGGGGATTTTTTATGCTGGGCGATCAGTTCCCCGACCCGGTGGGTCTTGACAATGTGCTCAGCGATCGCAAGGTCCCGCTTCTGCTCGGGCTGATCGGTCATGATGAAGATCAGGTCGAATCGCGAGAGAAGGGAGGGCGGCATATTGATCTGGTCGGCAATATCGCCAAACATATCGAACCGCCCGTACTTCGGGTTTGCAGCCCCGAGCAGGGCACAGCGGGACTTGAGCGTGGCCGTAATGCCGGCCTTTGCAACGCTGATCGTCTGCTGTTCCATAGCCTCGTGCAGGGCAGAGCGATCGTCCTTGTTCATCTTGTCCATCTCATCGACTGCGGCAATACCCATGTCGGCAAGGACCAGGGCACCGGCCTCAAGGGTCCAGCGCCCTTCACCGAATTCATCCTTGACTGCTGCGGCCGTCAGACCTGCGGAAGTTGAGGACTGGCCGCTCGTGTAGATGGCCCGGGGTGAGAGCTTCACCACGTACCGGAGCAGCTGGCTTTTTGCGATACCGGGGTCTCCTATCAGCAGGACATGGATGTCTCCCCTGAGGCGGCTCCCGTCGGGCATCTCCTTGGCAAGCCCGCCGAATAACTGGAGCACGATTGCCTGTTTAACATCCTCGCTGCCGTAGATCGTGGGGGCAACCGAGTGGGTGATCATCCGGTAGATCATCGGATTTTTGCTCAGCGCGATGATCTCGTTCTCCGCCGCTTCATCGATCTCGACTTCCTCGAACTCTTTCTCGGCAACTTCAATGGAGTTGCATTCCAGGAAGATGTCAAAGACTGTGCTCTTCTCGCCCTTGACGACCCGCTGCATGGACCGGAGGATGCCGTTGATGATGACCCGGTCTCCCGCGGAAACTTTTCCCGAGAGATCATCGGTGACATCAATGTCCAGGGTCTGGGGCTGTTCGCCGCCCCGCAGACCTTCCGGTGACTCCTGGATCCTGAGTTTCTGGGAGTCGACAAACTTCGAGCGTTTGGGCAGCAGTTCGAGTTTCTTGAACGCACACCCGTCCGTTGCACACCCGTCGGGCTCGATGAACTTGCCGTATTTTTGTTTCCGTACCGTGAAGTGACCGGCCGGGCACTTGAAGACGGCCTCCACCACGCGGGGACGGACTTCGGTGGTCTTCCGGAGGATCCCTTCGGCAGAGACGAAGGTATTGATATCATCGGACCGGATATTGCGGATCGCGATCTTCTTCGGGAGATTCGTGAACCGGATATTGACTAATTTGGGTTCCTTGCCGTCTTTTGTCCGTATGAGCTGGCCGCTCTTGATCGCTTCCCCGACATCCTCCAGTACCTTGCCGGGATTTTCGAGCAGCTCATCGGCCATGGCAATGCCGGCCCGGCCGAACCGCTCGATCTCGCGGTAGTCGATATAGAGCGAGCGCTTGTGAGGATATTCACGGGAGATCTCACCGAGTTCTTTTTTGTACCGGCTCTTGAGCAGCCGGCTCCAGTCCCCGGTCTTATCCGACTCGGCAAGGTCAGGTGTCTTTTCCATGGAACCTCACCGGCTCTTCTGGGCCGTGAGCACAAACCGTGCAATGAGGGCTTCCAACTGGATATCGCTGTTCGCACCTTCAGAAAGCCGGAAGTCGGTCTCACCGATATGATCGATCAACTGCACTTTCAAGGTCCGGTCCATGTCGCGCTTGACCAGCGCCCGGTAGCACTGGTTGATCAGTTCATTGGGAGCAATCCCGCGCTCGTGCAGGAGCTGGTTGAGGAGATATTCAGCGCCATCGAAGTCGCCTGAAAGGGAGAGACAGAGCAGCTCGTTTATCTCATCGGGACGGGCGGTTGAGGTGATCGCGTAGATCATCTTCTCATCGATGGTTGTGCTCATGATGGCTCCGCCCTGCAATGCATTGATCGCCTTGCGCATATCACCCTGTGCAATATAGACGATTGCCTCCATTGCCCCGGGCGTGATGCAGAGTCCCTCTTTTCCGGCAATCTTCCGGACTTCCATCTTCACCGCTTCTGCGCCCAGCGGTTTGAACCGGTAGATGGCACACCGGCTCTGGATGGGATCGATGATCTTTGAGGAGTAATTGCAGGAGAGGATGAACCGGCAGGATTGTGCATAGGTCTCCATGGTCCGCCTCAGAGCTGACTGTGCATCGGTGGTCAGGGCATCGGCCTCATCCAGGAAGAGGATCTTGAACGCAGCCCCGCCATCGGACCTGGTCCGGGCGAACTCCTTGATCTGGTTGCGCACCACATCGATGCCCCGCTCATCCGAGGCATTCATCTCGCGGAAGTTTCTCTGCCAGGTATCGGCAAAAAATTCCCGGGCCAGCGTAACTGCCGCGGTGGTCTTGCCCACACCGGCACTGCCCGTGAAGAGGAGATGGGGAAGGTTCCCGGTCTTTACATAGGATGATAATCGCTCCACGATCTCATCCTGACCGACAATATCGGTGAGCCGGGATGGGCGGTATTTCTCTATCCAGATGGTGTGACTATCATCCATGGGGGGTCTCTCGTCTGTTGATAATTTTTGGGGGTGATGTATTTTTACTGGCGATTCCCGTTTCCTCAACTCAGGGAAAACGTTCTCTTCCTGTTATGAATGTCATAATGTTTATCATAATGGTTTTAAAATAACTTTCATGCAAGGTACCTGTATGCAAGGAAAATATTTTTTATTTGTTTTTTGCGTAATCGTTCTGCTTGTCGCTCCCGGTGCGGCAACCCTGAACAAGATTGCGCCCGGGTCCCCGGTCTTTGTTGGGGAAAATGACGTGGATATCTCCGGTGCACTCAACGGCTGCCATACGATCGCATGGTGGCCCAACGGTACGAGCATGTCGGCACCTGCTGCAAAAAATCTCACCATCTATGAGATCAACTCCGTTTCCGAGACGATCTTTCACTATAATATCAGCCCCGGGATCTACGGCGGCTATACCGGTACCTGGTATTGCGAGGACACGATTCCCACCTTCCCGGTCTTCAGTCTCCGCGATCCCCAGATGACGCTGAAGATCTGGGATCTCGATCACGACCAGGATGTCACGGGCAAGACGATCCCCCGCGCGACCAACATCACCTACCGCATTGACACGAATCTCTACCCGGTACTCAACTACCTCAACCGTCCCAATACCAATCCCACGGATGGTTTCTTTATGGTCCAGCTGACCGACCCGCTGAACCGGAACGTTGCCAATATCTATACCGGCAGTTACGGGGGGGCAAAGACCCTGATCCTGCCGTTCGAGACGAACCCCTATGTCTCATCCTCCCCCTATCTCTGGAAGAACGGGAACACCTGGGACCATGCAGCCCGGAATATCCAGGGCGATATGGTCTACCCACCGGGAACCTACACCTTCACGCTGAACCAGAATCTGAACCACATGCAGGATAGTTATGGGGTCGGCAGCGGAGCAGGTGCTGACGGAAAGACGACCTCGACTGCGACCGTGACCTTCCTTGCATCGGAGCCTCTCGTGATACCCACAACGCAGGTGACGGTTGTGACATCGATGCCCGGGACAACGTCCACCACCCGGCCGGCAACTCCCACGACCGCGCCGGTGACCCCGACCTCAACCCCTGTTCCAAAGAAGACAACCTACTCCCCGCTTCCCGGATGGATTGCGCTGCTGGGGCTCGGGATCTCTGCATTTGTGATGATCGTCCGGCGAAATAATTAGACGAGCGGTGACCACGTTCACCTCTTTTTATTATATTCAAGATCACAGTACAGCACAGGTAGTTTCAGATGAATTTTCGTTTTGTAACAGTTTGTATCATCGCCCTACTGTTTGTTGCCGGCGCGGTGAGTGCAGCAGTGTCTTCAGCAGAGTCCTCCGCGGAGCTCCAGTCTGCCGGCGCCCTCTATTCAAAGAGTGTGGATCTTGCCAATGACGGGAAATATACGGAAGCATTGCAGGCAGCCGACCAGGCTCTTGCGCTCAATGTAACTTCCCTGGTACCTGTTATCCAGGCCAACCGTGCGGGAATCCTGACCGTGGTGGGGCGGTACGATGAGGCTCTCACGGCCGCTGATGCGGCCCTGGCATCCGATGGCAACCTGACAACCACCCACTCCATTGCCTGGTACAACAAGGGCGACGCGCTCCGGCATCTCGGCAGAGCTGCAGAGGCAAAAGCTGCTTTCGCCCAGGCCCAGGCTCTGGACCCGACCCTTACCCCTCCCAAGGATTTTGTTGTTGCGGTGACACCGGTTCCCACTACGGCAAAATCACCTCTCCCCTGGATCGTTCCGGCCGGGGCACTTGCGCTGGTTTTTATTGTGGGATGCGGGTACTACCGCAGTAAGCGGTAACGGGATTGAACCGGTCCCCCTCCGCTTTTTTTTAATTGATGATAGGGAATCCCCCCGGGCTGGCTTTCGCAGGAATTGATGGAGTTTATGTTCTGAAAATCTCCGGTCTTTCGTTTCTTGAAAGTAATTATTTGTCCCGTTAGTTTTGATTTTTTTACCCATAATGAGCAAACCTGTGCCAAATTTTTGTCCTCTATCCGGAAGACCGGAGTATTTTCAATTTATTGTATCTGGGACAGCCAGTAAAAATGATCCCTTTTTCCCGGGAAGATAATTCCGGGAAAGTGGAATTCATCAACGCTGTGAAATGATCGAAGTGTCTGCTGGCAATTGTTCCAGCACAGCGCCCTGAAATACCCGTGGTGCCGGTATATCCGGGTCGAAATTGTCTGGTTTGATTGCCGGATGCCCGGAGGACTGCTCGCAGAGGAATGGGTAAATGGAACGGGGTTGTACCCGAACTCGTGGTATGATGTTCCTGGCCTGGCAGATCAGAAATACAACCGGAAAAAATGGGTATCGGAAAAAGAATTTCACAACATAACTTCGACCGCGTAGGACTCGGCGTCTTTAAGAATACTTGACCGGTCTTTCAGTCGTTCATATTCACCCGGGGTATAGCAGAGATAATCCACGTGTTTGGAAAAACGAACTGATTTCATTACGGTCGCCATACGGTTTACAAACGGGATTTCCCGGAATGATTCAGCAACGATAATTACATCAATATCAGAATCTTCCGTCGCTGTACCTTTCACCCGTGATCCAAAGACCTTGACTTTTACCGGGGAAAATATCCGTACGAGTGAGGGCAGGACATCGCGGTAAAACAGTTGAAGGTACCGGTCCTCTTTCATCAGCATCCTCCTGTAATTTTCCGGGTACGATCGGATACATGGTCAAAGATTTTTTTTGCGCTTGCTATACGCTGCCGGGCAAGAGTTTCATCGTACTGTTCAAAAGGTATCCTGTCGCTGATATCCGGGTACCGTGAGAACTGGTAATCTGCGGACAGATCCGTGATGCAATCAAGGATTTCATCCGGAAGCTGGAGAGTCCTTCCTAATTCATCGATAAAATGGGTTTTTGGAACAGGGCGACCGGAATATGCAATGAGCCCTTTGAGAAGTTTCTCCACGGACTGATGCGAAAGAAACGCCGCAATGTCATATCCTTCGATACCGATATTTTTCTCGGCCATCTCCAGATCATGCAGTGCCTGTTTTATCCACTTCCTGGCAATTGCAGTGTCCTGTTCAGTCATCGTCATCCCCGGTCAGAGACCCGGCTAAGTAGGTACACGATCTACGGGAAACCAGAATAACTTTCGGATCAGTTTTTAATAGTTTTTTTAACGGGGTCTTTCATAGGGGTTGAGCCACCGGAACCGGAAGCGAGGTTCCCATCCATCACCCTTGAAACCCGGGGGTTGGCCGGGTCTCTGTGAATATTGAGCGACCGGGGCCGGTGATCGCGGAACATTTGGCAAAACTGCAATCCGTATAGTGGACCCGGTGTTAGCGCAATCGCCACAAAAAGGTTGGTTAAAAAATCCACCCTGAAAATATCAAATCCGCAATAAGGATGAACGCGAAAAATCCGACAAAACATACCGCCGCATATGCCCGGGGGGTTTTGAAGGGATTCTCTTTTGAGAACCCGAAGAACGAGTTCGCGTTGATGAGATGGAACACCAGCCCCAGAACCAGCAGGGGGATGACCGTAGCCGGGGGGGCGAAAAGGATCGTGAGTGCAGCATAGAACAGCAGCTCGAGACTAAAGGATAACGGCCCCCATCTCCAGAGGCCCGCTCCTGCGGTGGTATCCCGGCCGAACCCGAGAACCGGCAGATCGTTCCGGTGTACGATCGCATCGAGCAGCCAGTGGGATGTCGATGCCGCGACAAATACCATTCCGGCGACAATCCCGAAGAAGAGACCGATGACGGCCCCGGGAATGATCGCGATCATCGTGCCGAGAACAAGGGAGTGAGACCAGGGCTTCCTGCCGGGGTGAGGCCGGATCCATTTTTACCTTCTCGATCCCCAAAAAGACGAGGACCGGCCAGAGGAGATCCGGGAAACTGACGCCAAGAAGCGGGATGAGGGGCGGTATCCCGGGGAACAGGTCAATCAAGAAGTACGCAACCGCAAAATGTCCGATGAACATGGATGAGGGATAGACTCTCTATGATATAAATGAAGGGACGTTCCCCCCAGGTGTTGTACCAAAAATTCGGGACCGGAAGAAGCTCGACTGTAGGTCACTGCCGGATTCCCGGGGGTAGCGAGACCGGGGCGCGAAGGACGGGATCTGGAATAAAATGGGTATTTCGGATATTTTTCCCGGGGTAAATTCCTATTTTGTTTTCTCCAGATTCTCTTTCACCCGGAATCGGGTGATTTTTTGTACGAGATCATACGGTATCGGCTTATCAAGGGGGAACTGCACCGAGCCTTTCGCTCCAGAATATTGCGATAATTCTTTTTTGAATGCCTCAATCCCCGAAGGTGTCGGATAAAAGCCGATATGATGCTTGAATGCTGCGAAATGCACTAAATTGCCGTTGAGTTTGAAGGTGGGCATCTGGTAGCTGATTGCCTCCACTGCTTCAGGGGCGGCTTCGTGTATTGTTTGCCTTATTTTTTCCAGAATTTGCTGAACATCTTCTGGGAATGTTCCGATGTATTCATCGATGGTATTGATTTGTTTTTTGTCCCTGTCCATGGGAATCTGATTGGGTTAGGTCCTATTTTTTTCTTTGGACGTTTCCGTGGCCTCGGGAATGCAGGTACCGTTCGACTCCATTGAGGGAATATTCATGGATTTCCCGAGCTGGCACATTGCGCTCAATTCCAGCATGAATGGCGGGAGCGTGACACCTGCCGAACAACGCATGATCTTCAAACCTTCGTGGACCCGCAGCTGCTGGATTCCGGGCAGCGCTGAATGGCACTCACTCCGTTCAGCTTGTCGCACCGGAATTGCCGCTCACTCAGGCAAAACGCGGGTACGTGAGAATTTCCAAAACCAAACGTATTGTTGAGAGAATGGGTTTTCCGGGATCATTGTCAAGCGAGTGAATGTTATGAGTATTTTATGAGCGGGTAATATGCTCTTTGATGAGCGTCCACCGGATTTCCGGTAATTATTTTTCACCGGACACTATCGATTATGTAACCGGGAACCTTCTACGGAATGGCACGACATTTGAATTTCTGGAATTCCAGATTTTTCTGAAAATTTTTTGAAAAAAATTTGTTGAAAATGTTCCGGTAAAATATGGTAGAAAATTTTCCGGGGAAAGCCCGGCCGGGAATTTTTCCGGTAACATTTTCCGGGAAATTTCCGGCCCACAGCCCCCTTCGTCCCCACTGAAACCCTGCGTAGTCTCAGTTCAGGTTACCGACAAGAATTGCTTGTCGTTAATGTTGGAAAAGACCCTCCCAACCTCCTCAGGAATCCACCCCCAATCCGGGCCCGCAAAAGCCCCGGTTTGCCATTCCGGAGAGCTCATTTCCGGAATATATGCAAAAATGTGTACACTTTTACACACTTTTTCTAGAAAACCATTTTACTGGGGATTATAGCCAAACCGAGCGTTTTGCATTGAGTTATAAAACGCTATTGTACGCATTTGGAAGGCAAAACTTAGTGAGAGTGGGGGGTAGGAGGGTCAAAGTGAAAAGAACCCCCTTTTTGAGGCCCGGAACAAAGCACTCTCTCCTCGAATATCGACGTTAATTTCGCGATATCTTCCGGACCCCCTCTTCATGCAATTCTTCCAGGAATTTTCGATCAAAACAGGGGGTGATTTGTAGTAAAACGGGGTTCATTGGGGGCTCGGTTTGGGAATTTTGGTACATCGGGGGCCGATGCATGCCCTGATTGGAGGAGTTGTAAAGTGTTTTGGGAAGGGGTTTTTGGGGTGTGAATTTAGGAGGGGCGAGAAGGGGGGGGTTATTGTTTGATGGGATCGTGCGAAATTTTTATTTTGCATTTTTTCTGAAATTTTTTAGAAAAAATCTGCGAAAATTTTTCCGGAAAAACCCGGTTGAAATAATTTCCGGGAAATGTCCGGCCGGGAATTTTTTGTGGTAGTCCATACATTCGCGGTGGAGCCCAGGGCCGGTCAGCAGCCAGTTTGAACAGCCGGGTCCGGGAAATTGAATTCAGCGGGACACCGGCATTGTTATCATGACGGTCGTATGAATGTGTGACCCCCGCAGCGCGACCATGGCCCGTCAGTTTCCCCCATTCAGAAATTCCCCTCATGCCAAAAGCATATTTTTAAAATAATTATACCGGCATAATCATACTATTGATACAAGATGAACTCATGATACACCTGGATTTTAAAAACCCCCGGAACTATCTGATAGCCGGGGTCGTCATCTTTTTCTCCATCTTTGCGCTCTGGCTCCGCCTCATCCCGATGCTCAACATGGGGCATGCCGATCAGCTCAGCATGGTGGCAATGGATGACCCGCTCTATAATCTCCGCCAGGTTGAACTGATCCTCGCAAACATCCCGGGCTACGGCTGGTTCGAGGCCATGACCCACTACCCGTACGGAACAAGTATCTACTGGGGCCCGCTCTTCCCGACTATCATCGCGATCTGCTGCCTCATTGCCGGGGCCACCACCCGCCCGGAGATCATCGGCATCGGCCTCCTTGTGCCCCCCGTAATGGCCGCGGTAATTGTTGTACTGATGTATTTCGTGGGCAAGGTCTTTGGGGACTGGAAGACCGGACTCCTGGCAGCCGGATTTACCGCGATCGTAACGGGCCAGTTCTTTACGGTCTCCTGGTACGGCTACATCGATCACCATATCGCAGAAGTGCTCTTCTCCACCCTGTTCTGCCTGATGTACAGCTATGCTGTCGTATCTGAGAAAAAGGTAAAAATCGATCTCAGGGACTTCGGCAGCTACAAGAAAATCCTTCTTCTCTCGGTACTCGCGGGCCTCTGTTACCTGCTCGGTCTTTTTGTCATGCCGACCATGATCCTGTTTGCCCTGATCGTGGGAATATTTACGGTGATCCAGTTTGTCGTTGACCGGTACCGCAACCGTACCAGCGAATATCTCCTGATCATCAACGTAACCGTTTTTCTCATGGCCATTCTCGGGTTGCTCCTCTTTGGCGTAAAAGACCCGGGCATTGGTCTCTCCACCTACTCTATTGGCCATGTCTACGCTTATCTCGGGCTCATCGGGGGAACGATACTGCTGTACGGTCTGGCATATTCTCTCAAAGGCAGGGAGAAATACTGGTATCCCGCAGTACTTCTTGCCTGCGTACTTTGTTTTTCCGGAATCCTGTACATCGCAGCACCGCAGATCTATAACCTTCTCATCTCATCCCTTTTCGCCTTCTTCGGCCAGCAACCGGTAACCGAGACTGTGCAGGAAGCACACGGCTGGTCTCTCGACCGTGCGTGGAGCTCGTTCAACTACGGGCTCATCCTGTTTGCCGGGGGAATCCTGGTGATGTTGTACAATAACATGAAAGAGGAGCACCCCCACCAGGTCTTTGCCCAGGTCTGGTCGCTGGTCATCTTCCTCTCAACATGGCAGCACGTCCGGTACGAGTATTACCTTGCGATAAATATCGCCCTCATGGCCGCGGTCTGCTCGGGTTTTGTTTTCGGGAGGGCCTGGCCGGTAATTTATCTGGGGATTGCGGGCAGCGGGAAGAACAATCTCCCGTCAGAAATAAAAGAGCAGCCAAAAGATAGATCGCCGAAAGGAAAGCACCCGAAGAAAGGCTGGGGAAAACACGAAGGGATCCCGTCCTTTACGTATCTTATTGTGATTCTTGCCATCATTACCGCCGGCACAGGAATTCTCTTCGCATATACTTCCGCTTCCTACAGTTACACCAATGCGGTGAACGATCCCTTCAACATGAATCCGGACTGGCGGGAGTCGCTTGAATGGCTGGGCAATAATTCACCCGAAACCGGCATGGATTATCTTACCATCTATGATCCCGGGACATTCCATTACCCGGAAAAAGCCTACGGGGTTATGTCCTGGTGGGACTACGGGCATATGATCACGTACATTTCCCAACGGATTCCGAATGCCAACCCGTTCCAGCAGGGTGTTGCAGGAGATGCCGGGGCTGCTGCCTATGCAGGAGATGCCGGGGCTGCTGCCTATTTCATTTCACCATCAGAAGAACAGGCCAACGCGATACTGGACAAACTCGGTACGCGGTACGTAGTCACGGATATCGAGATGGATACCACCAAATTCCCCGCTATGGCAACGTGGTATAATCCGTCACTTGCTGCGGATCCGTATATGAAAACCATGTTCGTCCCCGCCCAGAATGATCCGAACCGGCTGGACCCGCGGCTCCTGAACACGCAGCAGTATTATCTCACGCAGGTCTCCCGGCTTCACAACTTTGACGGGTCGATGACTCCGTGTGAAGGGGTATATTATATCGAATATGCCGATCCGGGTATCACGGGGTATCGCTGCCGGTCATCACCAATGGGGTGTTGACGAATGCATCCGATGCTTCCACGCGGGTCGGGAGCTATAACCTGAAGGCAACGGAAGGTTACCATGCCATTGCCATGAGTTCCTCGCTGGTAGATCCCGTGGATGATGTCCCGGCACTGCGTCACTACCGGCTGATCCATGAGTCCCCGACGAATGTATTCAGTGCAAAGAGTCCGGATCTGAAATATGTCAAGGTCTTTGAGTATGTCAAAGGAGCACACATCAGGGGGACCGGCATCATCGAGCTGGATCTGGTCTCCAATACCGGGCGGAACTTTACATACCGGCAGGAGAGTGTTGCCGGGGAATTTATTGTGCCCTTCTCTACGAGTGGCAACCCCTATGGGGTGAAAGCAACGGGCAGATACCGGCTCACTGGCTCCGGCCAGGAATTTGATGTACCGGAACCGGCGGTTATGGCGGGAAGCAGGATCAATTAAAATATTTTTGAAAAATTTTGAAAAAAACTGCTGAAAATTTTTCCATCCGAGTCCGGTTGAAATTTTTCTGGTATGGTTCGATTTATATTTTCAGGCAAGATCTGGTCATTTTTTCCGGTCCGGCCCCCCGCCCCTCCGAAACCCGGGGGCTGGCCGGGTCTCGTGTATCAGTCCAGCCTTGAGCCGGTCATCGCATGCCGTTTGACAATTGCCCGGTACACAAGGCAACGGACAGGGCAGGTACCGGAGATTTTGGTAAAATGTTCGGTACCGTAAAGAGCTGAGCCATTCCGGAACCGGAAGGAATGCAATCGGTTACGGTGCAATAACCGAGATACTATTGACCCGGGAAAAATCACGATCATTCGTGATAAGATGATCAAGGGCATAATGCGTGCAGCTCGCTGCATGGAGAGCATCGGAGAAGAGGAGACCGTACTTGCGTGAGAATACAAGAGTTTCATCCAGGAGTAGAGCAGTCTCAATGACGATAATCCCATAATCATTAAGCACTTCCCGGGTTACATCGAACGGGAGGGCAAAATCCGCTATCCGTTCCGGATTCTGTTTCAGGAATGCAATCGCTTCTTTCGGCTGCAATCCTTTTTCTGCATATACCTGCATGAGCAGGACTTTGTGGAAAAATTCATCGATGACAGTGCTGTTGACATGACCCTTCACCACACCATTGCGCACCTTTTCGAGCAGCTCTTCACATACAGGAGTGAACCGGGTGGTGGTGAAGGCATAGATGAGAATATTGGTGTCGAGGAATACGGAGCAATCCTGAAGATCGGAAATTTTCATCAATAGAACTCTTCGATATCAGTTTCTGCGATCATCATGGCGAATTGTTCCGGGACGGGGATTCTGGTCCGGCCGGTCTTCTTTTTCAACCGTACGAGGACTTCGCTCTGACCGTTTGCCAGCGGGTGATCGAGGATGATCGTGCGCCCGTCAACCATTTTTCCTTCGACAGTTACCGGCATGTTCGCTCCTTTGGTATTTCATATATTACTGCTCTGGTATATCTGCTTCTCTCTCTTTGGATGCAGTGGTCTTTCATCGGCCCGAGCCCCACCCCTCCGGAACCCGGGGGCTGGCCGGGTCTCCGCGTAACGGCCCAGCCTTGAGCCGGTCATCGTAGGCCGTTTGACAATTTCCGGTACATGAACGGGAACCGGACCAGGCATGTACCGGAACATCTGGAAAAGTGAGTGGTGGAAGAAAAGGTATTGCCGATCTACAATCCCCGGTATGCCACACTCCGGTGCCGGATATATATCACCGTGACTTCGCGATTCACGTGAAGTACCTGATAGATGACACGATAATCGCCAACGCGAATCCGATAAAGATTTTCTGCACTGGCAAGTTTGTATGCATCGTGGGGAACCGGGTCGTTCACCAAAATCTCAATATGCTCAAAAATGTGCAGGAGGATTTCTTTGGGGATTTTCCGGAGATCTTTTTCTGCACTCTTTTTGAAGGAGAGTGAATATGGCTCCATGAACCCTGCTCACATTACGCGTTTCTTCAACTCGGCAAGGCTTATCGTACCTTCGTCCCGCCGCTCGGCAACCATGGCGAGATCATGAAGATCTTCCTTGAGGTGCTGGTATTCGGCGAGCGGGAGGATGACTGCGACCTTATTGCCGTTCTCATCGACAACATACTGTTCAACAGCACTCATAAAAATTCCTGATTGTATGTTGTATTCCCCTGATGATATAATCGCTTTTTGTTGCAGGTTTTTAAACCATCCGCATCCACTCAAGGCAGCTGCGAACGCTTCTCCGGTACCGGCTAATTCCAAAACCAAACGGATTGTTGAGAGAATGGGTTTTCCGTAGATCACTGTCAAGCGAGTGAACGTTATGAGCATTTTATGAGGGGGCACCATGCTCTGGATGAGCGTCCGCCGGATTTCCGGTAATTATTTTTCAACGGACATTACCTCAGATGTAACCGGGAAACGGCTATGGGATCGCACTGCATTTGAATTCCTGGAATTTTAGATTTTTCCTGAATTTTTTTTGAAAAAAATCTGCTGAAAATTTTCCGGGAAAATCCGGTAGAAAATTTTCCGGGGAAAGTCCGGCCGGGAATTTTTCCGGTAAAATTTGGCCGGGAAATCATCCGGCCTGGATCCTCCCGTCCCCACTGAAACCCGGTTTTGGACCAGTATAGGTTACCGGCGAATCTGGCACGTCGACAACGTCGGAGAAACACATCCCTAAACCCCTCAGGAAATCACAATGCAGCTCAACTCACTTCTCCGATGTAAACTTCCGGAAACCGGGTGATAGTGAATACTAGGTCCCCCAAATTTATTGCGAAAAATGATGAATTATGATCGAATTTTTCAGCAATACCCGGTTTAATCGCTCTGTTTGCCAAATTTCGCCATAAAATGACCTCTGAAAATGTCCCTATTGGAGCCCTTTTGGCCGGCCGATCGTATGCCGGATGGCCCAAGGTAGGTGAAAAATGAAAAGAACCGCCTTCTTGAGGCCCGGAACGAAGACCTCTCACGTCGGACATCGACGTTAATTTTGCGATATCTTCCGGACCCCCTGTTCATGCAATTCCTCCAAGAGTTTTCGATCAAACAGGGGGCGATTTTCATTAAAACTGGGTTCAGTTTGGGCTTTGTTTTGGAATTTTGGTACATCGGGGGCCAATGTATGCCCGGATTGGAGGGGTTGTAAAGTGCTTTGGGAAGGGTGTTTTGGGGTATGATTTTAGGGGGGGGGCGAGGTGGAGTTTAGGGTTCTGATGGGTTCGTGCAAAATTTTTATTTTGAATTTTTCCTGAATTTTTTTTGAAAAAATTTTCTCAAAATTTTTCGATCAAAGTCTGGTTGAAAATTTTCCGGTAAGGTTCGATTGATCGGTACGCAACTTCCCGGCAGGAGCTGAGGGGCCGATTGAAATTTTCCGGGCGAGGTCTGATTCATTTTTTTCAGGCAAGGTCTGGTTGATCGGTACGCGATTTTCATGCAATGGCTGAGGGGTCGATTGAAATTTTTCAGGCAGGGTCTGCTCATTTTTTCCGGCCCGGGCCCCACACGTCCACACTGAAACCTGGGGGCTGGCCTAGCTCATAAAAGGGGGCAGCCTTGGGCCGGTGAGCGTGGGGCGTTTGACAATTGCCCGGAACAGGAGCGGGCACCGGACCGGGCACGTACCGGAGTTTTTGGGAGAGTGAGCGAGGTTTAATTGAAATTTTGTTTGGGAGAACCGATTCAGCATATTTAACCTCTATCGATTATTAATATCAAATAAATGGCAGTTCCCGAAACGATCAGCCTCTTGTGGATAAGTACACGTTCCATCGCGATGCCTACATTCGCGGGCAGGAGAAATACAACGAGGCCCAGCTCCGGCAGGATTTCACCGATCCCTTCTTTCATGCACTGGGATGGGACGTGAACAACAACAAGGGTCACTCGGAAGCCTACCGGGAAGTGATGCATGGGGGACCTATCCGTATTCGCGGGACAACCCAGTTTTTTGATTACACATTCCGCATCGGTGGCGTCCGGAAGTTCATTGTCGAGACCAAGAAGCCGTCCGTGCGGATCAAGGATGATGCTGATGCCGCACTCCAGTTGCGCAGGTACGCATGGAACGCAAAACTCCCGCTCTCCATCCTGACAAACTTTGAAGAGTTTGCGATCTACGACTGCACGATCAAGCCGGAGCATGGCGATACTGCGGCCAAGGGACGGATCGAGTATTTCACGTACAAAGAGATTCCCGACAAGTGGGAGTACCTCGTCTCAATCTTCTCGCAGGACAGTATCCTGAAAGGATCGTTTGACAAGTATGCCGGTTCCCAGAAAGGCAAGAAAGGGACAGCGACCGTTGATGACGATATCCTCACCGAGATCGAGTCCTGGCGGGATGCGCTCGCAAAGAACATCGCCATCCGCAAACCAGCCCTCTCGGTAGATGAACTGAACACGGTTGTCCAGCGGACCATTGACCTGCTCCTTTTCCTGCGGATCTGTGAAGACCGGGGAATCGAGGAGTACACCACGCTCTACAAACTGCTGGAAGGCGAGCAGGTCTACGCTCGGCTCTGCATGATCTTCCTTGAAGCTGATGCGAAGTACAACTCCGGCCTCTTCCATTTCGAGAAGGAGCCGGACTGGAACGAGATGCCCGATACCCTTTCCTTATCGCTGGTAATTGATGACAAGGCACTGAAAGGCATCATCAAACGGCTCTACTACCCCGAGACCCCGTACCTCTTCTCGGTTATCCCTCCTGAGATTCTCGGCCACGTGTACGAGCAGTTCCTGGGGAAGGTTATCAGGCTCACGGACGGCCACCAGGCAAAGGTCGAGTACAAGCCGGAAGTGAAGAAGGCAGGAGGCGTTTTCTACACACCGCAGTATATCGTGGAAATATCGTGAAGCACACGGTGGGCGAACTGGTGAAGGAGAAGACCCCCCGCGATGTGGCAAAGCTCCGTGTTCTCGATCCCGCGTGCGGTTCCGGTTCGTTTCTCATCTGGGCATACCAGTTCCTGCTCGATTGGCACCGCGACTGGTACATCGAGAATCTCGTCCCGGTCTTCATCGACAAAAAATCCGTGACCGACCCGGCGGTCCTCGCACTCCTGCCCGAAGCCACGCCCCGGGGAAAGAAACACCTTGTACAGGCCGAGCTCCCGATCTACAGGGCCGGCACGAGCGGCGACGCCACCCGGACGCGGAGCGACTGGCGCCTTACGACGGTTGAGAAGAAACGCATTCTCCTGAACAATATCTTTGGCGTGGATATCGACCAGCAGGCCGTCGAGGTGACGAAACTCTCGCTCCTGTTGAAGGTGCTCGAAGAGGAGAATGAGGAGAATATCGACAAGCAGCTCAAGCTCTTCGCGAAACGGGCGCTGCCTTCACTGCACCAGAACATCAAGTGCGGGAACTCGCTGATTGGGACGGATATCCTGACACCGGAGATGTCGATGGAGGAGGTTAAGCGGATCAATCCGTTTGACTGGTCAAAGGAATTTGCTCCGGTGATGGTGGCGGGCGGGTTCGATGCGGTGATTGGGAATCCGCCGTATCTCAGGATTCAAGGTTTACAAGAACATTATGAAGAGCAAATCCCATATTTAATTGAAAAATATCAGAGTGCAGTAAAAAGATTTGATTTGTATTTATTATTCGTTGAAAAGGGCTACTGCTTACTAAGTAGTAAAGGGCTATTAAGTTACATCTGCCCTCATAAGTTCTTAAATTCGGATTTTGGATCTGGATTGAGAAATTTTTTTGTCAAAAATTGTGCCCTCGCTTCTATTGTAAGTTTTGGAAATAATTTGATCTTTAAAACTGCAACAACCTATACGGGTATTTTTAAATTAAGAAGAGCGAAGCAATCGAAATTTTTGTATTTTGAATTCCCATTACTCCCTATTATTGAAATTCCAGAAAAATTGTCAAGTCTAAAAGCGGAAATGTATTCTGAGTTTTCAATTAGCGATTTTTCAACAGATCCGTGGTCATTAACGTCCACTCATTCTCAATCTTTTCTCGACAAACTTAATTCATCAAATCGATTGAAAATTGAGGATGTCTTTGCTGAAATAATGGTTGGGGTTCAATCGGGAATTGATAATATTCATTTATTGACGGAAACAACCACAATTTCTTCAAAAAAAGATGTACTAACACTTTTTTCTGAAAAAGCCGGAGAAGTTATTGAAATTGAAAAGGATCTTGTAAAACCAATTCTTATGGGTGAAGATGTTCACAGATATCAAAAAATTCAGAACAACCATTTCGTCATTTATCCATACAAATTAGTCGGAAATAAGACAGTGATTTTAGAAGAGAGTGAATTAAAAACAAAATTTCCGATTGGTTATGCTTACTTAAAGAAATACCAATCCGAATTGAGAGAGATTAGGATTAGACAAAAAACGAATCCAAAATTTTGGTATTCTTGTCATCGAAGCAAGGATATGTATCTCTTCGAACAAGAACGGATAATAACTCCCGAAATTAGTCTCGGCTGTAATATGACTATTTCACCGGCTGGAATATACCACAATACAAAAGTCTATAGTATTATTGCAGATCAAAAATTTTCGGAACATTAATTATATTGGTTAGGATTACTAAATTCTCCACTTTTATGGTGGTTCATTAAAACAACCGGATATGCATTGCGAGGGGGCTATTTTACATTCAAAACAAATTACCTCAAACCATTCCCCATCCGCACCATCAACTTTGACGACCCCGCAGACAAAGCCCGCCACGATCGCATGGTTGCGCTCGTCACGCAGATGCTGGAATTAAACAAAAAGTTGCAGGACGCCACGCTCGATCACGAGAAGACGCTGCTGTCCCGGCAGGTTGAGGCGGCGGATGGGGCGATCGATAAACTGGTGTACGAGTTGTACGGGCTGACGGCAGAGGAGATTGCGATTGTGGAAGGAAGTGGGAAATGAAACCTGGCGAAAGAATAGCCGAACTGATCGAATCTGGAGAGATCCTCATCTCCCATCACGCCCGTATCAGGATGTTCGAGCGCAACGTCTCTACCGATAACCTGATTTCCATAATCTCATCGGGTGAAATAATTGAAGAGTATTCCGATGATGAGCCATGTCCATCGGTCCTTATCATGGGTTTTATCGATACAGTTGCATACCACACAGTCATCGCAATATGCGAGGATCATATGCGGGTCATCACAGTTTATATCCCGGAACAAGATAAATGGATTGAGTACCGTAGAAGGAGGAATGAACCATGATTCCAGATCGTTGCAGTTTCTGTAAAGGAAAACTCCGCGAAGGAAAGACAGAGTTTATGGCGCATGCAGCCGGGGAAGTCATCGTGATCAAAGATGTACCGGCATATATCTGCGATCAGTGCGGAGAAGCATATTACACTGTCGAAATCTCCCGTAAAATTGATGAGGTTATGCAGAGCGCTCACCAGAAAAAACTGTGCATGCGCCCGCTTCCCGCCGGTGAAGTGTCATTGAATGGATAATTTTTGTGAATAAAATTTGCCAAAAATTTTTCAGGAAAATCCGGTTGAAATTTTTTCCGGGAAAATGTATGGATGAAAATTTTTCCCGGAAAAATCAGGCCGGCTAATTTTCGTTTCAGGTCAAACGCTTTCTTTTCTGAAGGCCCTGGATGGGTGACCGTTTGTACAGCCGGGTCCGGGAACATTGCGGTAGGTAGAACACTGCGACTGCCTTTGCGGGAAATGGGAAAAGGTACAATGTACTGTGGTGAGAGCGGAATGTTTCACCGATTCCGCTGAATCCCTCCGGCTGCATGGTCTTGTGAGTTTCGTTAGGGAGAGAGAAGAGAGTTGCATCATCACACTCCATCCCGGTATTCTAGGACCCGAACAATAGCACTGACTATATCTTGAATATCTCATCCGGACCATTTTACTAAGAAATATGGAAGGCGCAGCACGGGTCTTTGCTGGGGATTTTTCCGACTCCACCCTCTCGGTTCAGGCAAACGACGGCGAAAGCGCAGCCTGGGTCGTGACCCCCGGTGCAGCCTGGTGCCGGCTCGTGTATCTCGCAGGCGCCATCACCGAGATCGCAGATTCCGGCGATATGCTGCGATGCCGGCTGGCCGACCCCACCGGGGCATTCAACCTGGTCATCGGCGGGAAGGCTTCAGCACTGGCAGAGCAGGTCCGGGCAATTCCCGTACCGTCATTTGTCACCGTCACTGGCCGGGCCCAGCTGTACCGCCGGAACGATCGCGTGGATCTGACAATACGTTCCGATCACGTGATGGTGGTAGACCGGGCGGTCCGGGACCAGTGGACGCTCGAGACCGCTGAAGCCACGCTTGACCGGCTCGGGAAGCTCCATGCCGCCCTCCAGGGGCAGTGTGCGGAAGAACCGGTCCTCACCGCGTACCGCCACTATGCCCACACTCCCGAACAACTCCGGGCCGTGGCCGACATGGTCGATTGCGCAGTGCGGAGCATCAAGCCTCCCGAACAGGTGGCCCCGGTCTCCTCGGGTGCGGAAGCCTCGCAGGTCTGCGAGCTCGTGATGGCAATTATAAAAAATACTCCCGGTCCCCGGGGCATTTCCGTTGAGGACGTCATCCGCCTTGCTGGCGAACAGGGCCTGGTGAAGGCCGAAGTGCTCTCGGCAATAGAAGCGCTCATTGTCGAAGATGAATGTTACCAGCCCCAGAAAGGATTTGTCAAGCTATTATGAAGATGGAATTTATCGGGGAGGGCCCGGCACTGATCGTTGAGGGCGAACAGCGTACGCTCGTAGTCGCGGACCTCCACTTCGGGATCGAGGCCGACCTGGATGCGCATGGCCTGCACTTCAAGAGCCGGACCAAGCGCCGGCTTGAGCGCCTTCACACGATCATCGACTCGACAAAACCGGATGGGCTCATCCTGCTGGGCGACATCAAGCACAGCATTCCCGCCCTCACGTGGCAGGAGTTTCACGAGCTGCCCAGGATTCTGGATTCCCTCCGGACCCGGTTGCCGCTCCACGTATTTCCCGGTAACCATGATATCGGCCTGGAGCGGTTCCTGCACGAAGGAGAGGCCCGGCCCAAGGACGGGGCGGTGATCGATGGCGTGGGATATCTCCACGGGCATATGATCCCCTCGCCCGAACTGGCCGGGGGCCTCATCATCATCGGGCATCACCATCCCCTGCTCTCGCTGCGGGACGAGGTTGGCTGCGCACTCCAGACTCCCGCGTACCTGCGGGCCGGGATCGATACCGTCAGTCCCGACGGGTCCGCACCACCGGGGAAGGTGACGCCATCCCGCGTGCTCTTCGTCCCCTCCTTCAATGAGATTGCCGGCTACGACATTCTCCAGATCATAAAAAAACCATTCTCCCCGCTCTCGCGGCTGATGAACAAGGAGAATATCGAGATCATCCTGGCCGATGGGACCTACATCGGACCCCTGCGGGCGCTGATTCCTGATGAAGCAGATTGAGTTGCTCTCGCCAAAAGTGCAGGAGTGCATCCGGAAGCGCGGGTTCACCCGGCTCTCCGATGCGCAGAGCCAGGCCATCCCCCTGATTGTTGAAGGGAACCATCTGGTTCTCATCGCACCGACCGGCACCGGCAAGACTGAGAGCGCGATGTTCCCGGTCTTTGACGGTCTCCTGTCGCTGCCGGCCGGCGGGGGGTTCAAGGCGATCTACATCACTCCGCTGCGGGCGCTGAACCGCGACATCCTCTCCCGCATGCAGTGGTGGTGCGGGGAACTCGGGTTAACGGTCGGGGTCCGGCATGGCGATACCCCGATGGCCGAGCGGCGCAAGCAGGCGCTCCATCCCCCCGACCTCCTCATCACGACCCCCGAGACCGTGCAGGCCCTCTTCATGGGGAAAGTTCTCCGCCAGCATCTCAAGAAGGTGAAGTACGTGATCGTGGACGAGGTCCATGAGCTGGCCGGGTCCAAGCGGGGAGCACAACTGGCGGTTGCGCTGGAACGGCTGCACGTGTATGCCGGGGAGTTCCAGCGCATCGGGCTTTCGGCAACGGTAGGAAATCCCGAGGAGATCGCCCGCTTCCTCTGCGGGGCACGCCCGTGTTCCGTGGTGCAGGTGCCGGTGGCAAAACACCTGGAGATCTCGGTCAAGTACGTTGGCGATGATTTCAAGCACCAGACCGAGGTGCTCTCAAAGGCGCTCAAGCGCGAAGGTTCCACGCTGGTCTTTGTCAACACGCGGGTGACGGCCGAAGCGCTGGGCCACGCGCTTTTCGAGTACGGAGATGTGGAGGTGCACCACGGCTCGCTCTCGAAGGAAGTGAGGATTGATGCGGAGGAGCGTTTCAAGAAGGGCGAGATCCGGACGCTCATCTGCACATCTTCGATGGAACTGGGGATCGATATCGGCCGGGTGGACCACGTGATCCAGTTCGGCTCTCCCCGCGAAGTTGCGCGGCTGGTGCAGCGGGTTGGCCGGGCCGGGCACCAGCTCAATACCATCTCCCGCGGCACGATCTTTGCCACGGGCTTTGACGACCTGCTCGAATCGCTCGTGATCGCAAAGAAAGCGAAAGGAAACGAGATCGAGCCGGTCGTCCTTCCCCGGCAGGCTGCCGATGTGCTTGCCAACCAGGTGGCCGCGATCGCGGTCGAGTATGGCGAGATCGAACGGTCAGCGATCCTGGAGATCCTTGAACGGACCGCCCTGTATCCCCGGAGCGAAGCGCTCCTCGCGGATGTCTGCAAGCAGATGGAGGAGCACCGCCTCATCCGGAATGACGGCGGGCGTATCATCACCACGGGCCGGGCCCGGCGGTACCTCTCCAACAATCTCTCGATGATCCACGATGAACGCAAAGTGCCGGTCTTCGATATGGTCTCGCGCCGGACCGTGGGCACGCTCGATGAGTCGTTTGTTGTCGGCTGGGTGCACACGGGAGCGGTCTTCATCACCAAGGGCCAGCTCTGGCGCGTGCTGGAGATCGCGGACGGGAAGCTCACGGTCGAGCCGGCCAAGATGGCGCTGGGGGAGCTGCCCTCCTGGGAAGGAGAACAGATCCCGGTGCCGTTCAATGTGGCCCGGGAAGTTGGCGCCCTGCGCAGGACCCGGAAGATTTCAGAGTATGCCGCGGAAGGTGAAGGCATTGCCTTTGCCGGCGCGTTCCTCTCAGAGATGGACAAGAACCGGTCGCTGGTTCCTGACGACATGCTCATCACGCTCGAGAATACGGACGATGGCGTTGTCTGCAATGTCTGCGCCGGGCACAAGGCGAACGAAGCGCTCGGGCGGGGGCTCTCGATCCTGATCTCGGCCCGGTACGGCACCACCGTCGGGCTCGAACTCGACGCCTACCGGATGCTCCTCCGCCTGCCCTCGTCCATCCGGGCCGCGGATGTGCGAGATCTTCTCCTCTCGCTCAACCCGGCCCACATGTCGGGTATCCTGAAGCTTGCATTGAAACGCACAGCTCTTTTCAAATGGAAGCTCGTCCAGATCGCAAAGAAGTTCGGGGCCATCGATGCCGACGCGGACTACGAGAAGATCAGCATTCACCGGCTCCTCGATTTCTTTGACAACACGGTGGTCCAGCAGGAAGCCTATCGCGAGCTGCTTGCCGATTATATGGATATCGACACCGCCGCAGCAGTAGTGGACCTGGTAAAGCAGGGGAAGATCCAGGTTGCGCTGGGATCCCATTCCCTGATTGGTGCCGGAGGTCTGCTCTCATCGCGGGACCAGATTCCCCCGCCCACTGCCGATCATGCGGTGATCGCAACGCTGAAGCGCAGGCTTGAGCAGGACGATGTGATCCTGGCCTGCATGAACTGCCGGGACTGGAAGAGCAAGACGGTGGTGTCGCGGGTGCCGGACCAGCCCCAGTGCCCGAAATGCGGGGCACGCCTGATTGCGGCCCTCAAGCCGTTCGATGAAGAGCAGTATGCCCTGCTGAAGAAGCCGAAGAAGAATGCAGAGGAGCGTGCGATCGAACAGCGGCTGGTAAAGAATGCCAACATCGTGCTCTCCAGCGGAAAGAAGGCGATCATCGCGCTGGCGGCCCGGGGGGTCGGGCCGGAAAATGCGTCACGAATACTCGGAACCCAGGCCGATGGGGATGCGTTCTATCGTGAGATTCTCAAGGCCGAGCGGAATTTTATCCAGACGCACCGGTACTGGTCATAATTAAGGCGAACCCCGAACGGACCCTGAGCGAAACCGGATCAATTTCAATAAAAAAACCTGCATGAAGTCAAAAACATTGCACCAGTGCAAGGAAAATTGTGCACCGATATTGCAATTTTTATCTGCCCGCACCTTTGCCAGAAATTTTCAAAAATTCCCGGCAAAAAAAATATTTTTCTAATCGCATTACAAAATACTTTCCTGTTTCTTTTCGAGGAAATCAAGGCCCCTCTTGATATCTCCCATATTTTTTCCTCCGGTAAGGATGATCTTTCCCGAAGAGAAGAGCAAAGCGACGATCTTCGGGTCCTTGATCCGGTACACGAGGCCGGGGAACTGTTCCGGTTCGTACTCGATATTTTCAACATTGAGGGTCACGACGACCTTGTTGAGGTTGATGGATTTGCCCATATCGTAAGAGCAGACAATGTTCGTGACGGCAACCTTCGGCTCCTTGTGCGTCGCGACACCAGCTTTTTTGAGGGAGGTCATGATAATCTTGAGACCTTCCGCGAGTGCCTCATTGTTCCGGATTCCCGTCATGACTACCTTTCCCGAAGAAAAGATCAGCGAGGCGATCTTGGGATCATCGATCCGGTACACTGCACCCGGGAACCGCTTGGTATTGAGCTCGCAGTTTTTTACCTTCTTTGAAACCTCAATCAGATCAATGGAATCTGCGATCACACCCGAGGCAACGATGTTCTCGATCTTCAGGGAGTCGTACTTTTTTTCAGCCATTAATTATTACTATAATTTGGCCTCTACTATAATACTGACGGAATATTGTTTTGTCCTTTTTCTTCTGGCAGCAGCGACGTTGATGGGCACCACCATTCGGGACCAGGAGGGAACGAATACAGGGAATTAAAAAAAACGTGGTCTGGAGAAAAGCACATGAACCGATCGGGTTCGCACCCGGAGCATGGAAATCGGTGCCATGATCTGGTGTTATGATGATCCCCCGCCTCATGGCCTCTCCGAGGCACGGCGGGGCAAGGAGGTTTCCCGTATTTTGATTTTTTTTAGTTCATTGATCCGCCGCGGGGGCGCCCTTCGGGGGCGGCGGGGTTCATCATAATCTGGGGTATGGGGGTCTCAACCCCCATCAACATTTACGAATTTTGTTTTTCGTGAGAAATCTTTGCGAGAAATTGAGGAGTCACTCTTGGGGCCTGACACACTTCGTGCTTCCAATCCCGTTATACGGGCGCCCCCCCATAGAGCGACAACGGCATAAGGTTGCCGAGAAATTCCAGTGAGTGGTCACTCTCTTGGTACACTTAAGAAGGCTGGCAAGTAACGGAAAACCGATAATTTCTCCAGAACAAAAACGTCCCCTCTCTTTCTCCCGGGTAAATATCCGGCCCCATTTCCAAACGACAAAATTTAAACGAGAATGGCATGAAACACTCTTCCGGATTCTATGGGAAAATGTGCAAGTACCAAAGAGAGCTATGAAGAGATGTGCTCCCGATTCTCTATCGAAGTGCCGGAATTCTATAATTTCGGCTTTGATGTGATCGATGCCTGGGCGAAACGGGATCGCAATAAACTCGCCATGATCTGGGTTGACCGGAATGGCGAAGAGAAGAAATACAGTTATCTTGACCTGGCCAACCTCTCCAACCAGGCCGCAAATATCCTGCTGAAATACGGGATCAACAAGGGAGACCGGGTCCTCGTCATGCTCCCCCGGATTCCTGAATGGTGGATCTTTGCCATTGCCTTGATCAAGCTGGGGGCCGTATTTGCACCCTGCCCGACGATGCTCACCTCGCGCGACATCAAGTACCGGGTCAACAAGGGAAAGTTCCGGATGATCATCACCGATCTTGAAAATGCAGAGAAAGTTGAAGAGATCTGCAATGAATGCCCCACCCTCACCACCCGCTTCCTGGCCGATGGCGAACTGCGGGGCTGGGCAAGTTTTCCCTACGAGTTGCTCTACCCGGCACCACCGGGGAGCCCAAGATGGTGCTGCACGAGCACAGTTACCCGCTCGGGCATATTGTCACCGCACAGCTCTGGCAGGACATCAAGCACAACGACCTGCATTTCACGGTTGCCGATACCGGCTGGGCAAAATGTGCCTGGGGCAAGATCTTCGGCCAGTGGATTGAAGGAGCCTGTATCTTTGTCTATCATTTCGATGGCAAGTTCCAGGCCACCGAAGTCCTGCCGCTCCTGGAAAAATACCAGATCACGACTTTCTGCTGCCCCCCGACCATCTACCGGATGCTCATTCTCGCGGATCTCGACCGCTTCGATCTCTCGAGCCTCCGCCACTGCACCAGTGCCGGAGAACCGCTCAACCCTGAAGTGATCCGGGTCTGGAAGGAAGGCACGGGCCTTACGATCTGCGAGGGATACGGGCAGACCGAGACTGCGTGCTGTGTTGCTGCGTTTCCCAATGTCGAGCCCCGCCCCGGCTCCATGGGCAAGCCTTCCCCCGGCTGGAAGATCGCAGTGCATGACGATGACGGAAAACCGGTAGCACCGCACGAAGAGGGAAGGCTGGGCATCAGTACCGAGCCCTGTCCTCCGGGCCTGTTCCGGGAATATATCGACAATCCCGAAGAGAACAAAAAATCGTTCGTGAACGGCTGGTATTATACCGGCGATAAAGTCTGCGTTGATGATGACGGCTATTACTGGTTCGTGGGCCGGGACGATGATGTGATCAAGAGTTCCGGGTACCGCATCGGGCCCTTTGAAGTGGAGAGCGCGTTGATCGAACATCCCGCGGTGCAGGAAGCTGCCGTTGTAGGATCACCGGATCGTATCCGGGGACTCATTGTCAAGGCATTTGTTGTGCTCAACAAGGGTTTTGATCCTTCCGAATCCCTGGTAAAGGACATCAAATCGTATGTGAAACGCACCACCGCACCGTACAAATATCCCCGGGAGATCGAATTTGTCGCGGAGCTTCCCAAAACTATCTCCGGCAAGATCAAGCGCAATGAACTCCGCGCTGCGGAGCTACAGAAATACTTGAACCAGAAGTAGCAGCACCACAATAATTCTCCCTCTTTTTACCGTTCGTTATTCTTTTGCGCCGAAATTTTTCCCGCACCCTGTTGCAGAATTTTGTGAAAAGAATCCTGCTGGTGCAAGTAATCGCTCGAAACCCTCATCATATGCACCACTAAACAGATCTGTATGGTGCGATATTCTGTCACTATGGACGATTCCCTTGCAGAAAGCATTGACAAATCGTGTGAGAAGCGTAAAATTTCCCGGTCTGACTGGATCAATGAGGCATGCACCACCCAACTTCCCAAAAGTTCCGGGACTGCGCGAATCGGCGCAACCACCCTGCCCTCAGCCGGCCCGGTCTTCGGGCCCGAGGATCACAACATGCCCGACTATGAGGAGATGTTTGCGAAATTTGCCATTGAAGTGCCCGAGTACTTCAACTTCGGTTTCGATGTGATCGATGCCTGGGCCAACAAGGACCGGAACAAACTGGCCATGCTCTGGGTGAACCAGGAGGGCAAGGAGAAGACGTTTACGTTCTGGGACCTGATGCGGCTCTCGAACCAGATCGTCAACATCATGATCAAGTACGGGGTCACGAAAGGCGACCGCGTGCTGATCATGCTGCCCCGTGTTCCCGAGTGGTGGACGTTCACCCTTGGCCTGATCAAGCGCGGGGCAGTCTATTGCCCGGCACCCACGATGCTCACGCCCAAGGATCTCAAATACCGGATCAATCTTGCGGACATCAAGATGGTCATCACGATGGAAGAGCAGGCCGACAAGATCGAAGAGATCGCCAAGGAATGCCCGTCCCTTACCTGCAAACTCCTGATCGATGGCAAACGCCCGGGCTGGATCAGTTACCTCACCGAACTCGACTACCCGGCCCCCGTCTCAGCAAAGATCGTCAACCTCCCCAGCATGAAGAAGACGAAGAGCACCGATCCGCTCGTGATCTTCTTTACTTCCGGCACGACCGGCGAACCCAAGATGGTGGTGCACGAGCAGAGCTACCCGCTGGGGCATATCGTGACGGCCCGCTTCTGGCACGACCTGCGCATGAACGATCTCCACTTCACCCTTTCCGATACTGGATGGGCAAAGAGCGCCTGGGGAAAATTCTATGGCCAGTGGATCGAAGGCTCGGCAATCTTTGTGTACGACATACGGAGCCGCTTCAATGCAACTGAGATCCTCCCGCTCATAGAGAAATATGGCATCACCACGTTCTGCTGCCCGCCCACGATCTACCGGATGCTCATCCTGGCGGATCTCGACAAGTTCGATTTCTCCGAGCTCCGCCATTGCGTGAGCGCCGGAGAACCGCTCAATCCCGAAGTGATCAAGGCCTGGAAGGATGCGACCGGCCTGACCATCTATGAAGGGTACGGGCAGACCGAGACGGTGCTCTGCGTTGGTACTTTCCCTGGGATGACCCCGAAGTATGGTTCCATGGGAAGGCCCTCGCCCGGCTGGCAGATTGACCTCCACGATGACAATGGAAAACCTGTCGCCGATCATGAAGAGGGCAGGATCGCCATCAAGATGGTGCCGCGCCCGGTGGGGATGTTCCGGGAGTACCTCAACAATCCCGATGAGAATAAGAAATCATTTGTCGGCGACTACTTTTACACCGGCGATAAAGCCTACCGGGACGAAGACGGGTATCTCTGGTTTATTGGCCGGGATGACGATGTGATCAAATCATCCGGGTACCGGATCGGCCCCTTTGAAGTCGAGAGTGCTTTGATCGAGCACCCCGCGGTCCAGGAAGCGGCGGTTGTTGGTTCACCGGATGATATCCGCGGCCTGGTTGTCAAGGCGTTCGTGATCCTGAAGCCCGGGTTCCAGCCCTCCGAAACCCTGGTGCGGGAGATCCAGAACTATGTCAAGAAGGTCACGGCGCCCTACAAATATCCCCGCATCATTGAGTTCGTGCCGACTCTCCCCAAGACCACATCCGGAAAAATCCGGAGAAAGGAACTCCGCGAACAGGAAATGCACAAAAGGTCCAATGACTCATCAGCCTCAAAAAAGGCCTGACCGACCCCTATCTTTATTTAATTTCAATCGTAATCTATACAGGCGCGAGGGTAGCCAAGCCAGGTCAACGGCGCCAGGTTCAGGGCCTGGTCTCGCAGGAGTTCTTGGGTTCGAATCCCATCCCTCGCATGCGCTTTTTTTGTGTTCGTGTTTTCTTGAATTTTGTCACTTTTCAGTTCTTTCTTCGTTTCTGATATCGCATTTTTTTAAAGATCACTAAAAGAGCGTAGCACGGGTGTGGTCGTGCGGGATATTGTTTGCAGGTTCATCAGGATTGAGATGAAGTGAAATCAGATTTCCGGACCCTTATCTCAAGTACGTATTCAATGACGTGCTTTGAAGAAATATCGAAATTGTATTCCCGGTATCCCCGGTAAAACTTCTGTGACCAGGGGCGGGGATCAGAGGATCGCTGCCAAAGGGATTTGTCGAGTCCTCCCGGGGGTTCGATGGTCTCGACCAAATCAGGATTTTTAACATCAGTCACTATCATGCATATGGAGGGAAATAATGCAGACTCCGCTCCTTTGTACGAACCCAGGTCCTGCCCGCCCATTAATTCGGGATCTGCGGTATACCACAACTCCCAATAACTTGCCGGGATAAACACATTCACCGATTGTTTACCGCCGTTCGTGCTCCCCCTAATCGTTCTAATAGTTGTTAATTCAGAACTATTTGGAATTCCAAATGTCGGTTTAATTTCCGGAGTCGGAGCGGTGATCGGGGCTTTGGTAATTGTCTCTCCCGATGGTGGAATATCCTGGTCCCAGTCCAACTCAGTCATTCCAAAAACCCGGAGTACTTTGTTCGAATAATGGGATATCCTGAAAGAACATTCCTGAAGCCAGCCGAGATAACCGTTCATGTGCTCCTTCGACCCCAGTACTCCCGTCTGGGTCGGGGGCACCTCGATCGTAAGATTTTGAACCCCGAAAAGAAGTGAACCTTCATCGGATTCAGATGATGCCGGAAGAATCAGACCCTCACAACAGATCATCAAAATCACGAATAGATGAATCCCCTTCATATAAAATTCAAATATTTAATTTTAAGTAAATAAGTGCTGTTTTTTAATCACGGGTAAGTAAAAACATCCTGTTAATCCCGCATGAGTTCCCCCATTGATCGCATCTCGTATGGATTTCATTAGGGATCCCTCAAAACAACTCGTTGTTTATTGTGAACAGGGAACGTCCACATAGTAAAAAATCCTCAAAGAGAGGACTACTGCTATCAGGGAATCCAGCACTTCGCACTTTCGCTGCAGCCACAGGGAATCTCCCAATAGCGATAGCCCCTCAAATTAGAATGACTCCGGCAACGGGTGTCATCCGACTCAGACTTTTTTCGAAATATCCCCCTTCATGATATACTTGACAATAATGAAGATCACGAGCGCAATGATAACAAAATCAATAATTGCCCCGACAAAGTCACCGAGCAGAAACTGGATGGGCCCGACCTGAAAGACCGCCTCTCTCCAGTTTCCTCCGGGAACAATCACCGCAATGATGGGCATGATGATATCAGAAACGGTCGAGTTGACCAGTTTTGTCGCGGCCGTTCCTATGACAAAGGCAACCGCAAGCCCTATCACCTGGTACTTCTGGAGGAACTCCATGAACTCTTTATTGAAACCCTCCGCACCTTTTCCCAGCGCCATGACCCCGCCTTCCAGGGCCTTCTCGGCATCTCCAATCTTTTTGTCAGTCATGTTCCATTCTCCTTTTGACCGGTTGGCCACGAAATTCTGGTCAGCGTGTGACCTCTTCAGTCTTTGGGTACTTTTGCGGGCTCAGGAGGTGCCGGGACCCCCAGCTGCACTAGGGTAAAGATCATTGAAACTAAAAAAAACCTGCATGAAGTCAAAGACTTCGCACCAGAGCAATGAACATTTTGCACTCCAGAACTATGAAACGTTTGCATGCCGGACTCAATTTCCATACGCCCACAATTTCATCAGAAGTGTTCAAAATTTTCATAACAAAAACAGATCCGGTTACCGGTTGATCCGGACAGGGGCGGATTTTTTTCCATCACCCTGTCCGGTACAAATACATATCTGACTATAATTCCCATATTTCGGTATGGAAACCTCTTCGCGGCTCTGGGAGATCGATCTCTTCCGGGGTATCGCGATCCTGATGATGGTGCTGTTCCATACGGTCTTCGATCTCAGTTTTTTCCGGATTGCGCCCATCAACACCTCTTCCGGTTTCTGGCATTATTTCGCCTATGCCACCGCTTCGCTCTTCCTCCTGATCGTGGGTGTTTCCCTCATCGTCAGCTATGCGAGAGCGCAGCAGAAAATCTCGGGAATTCCCCAGGCCCTCAAATTTGTCTACCGGGGCATCTTTATCTTCGCACTCGGGCTGCTTGTCACGCTGGGGACCTGGCTGTACCTGCGGGAAGGTTTTGTGATCTTTGGTATCCTGCATCTCATCGGGATCTCGATCATCCTCTCCCCGCTCTTCTTCCGGTTCGGGAAATACACTATCCTCTTAGGGCTTGCCTGCATCCCGGCCGGGTGGATCATTTCCGGTATGAGGGGACCATCATTCCTGCTGCCTCTTGGCATCATGCCCCCCGGATTCGATTCTGTTGATTATACCCCGCTCTTTCCCTGGCTGGGCATGGTATTGCTGGGGATGGGCATTGGGCAGTACCTGTACGCCGGAGGCCTCAGGCAGTTTTCCCTTAAGCCCCTGCCGGACGCTCTCGTAAAACCCCTCTCGTTTCTCGGCCGGCATTCGCTGGTCATCTACCTGGTGCACCAGCCCGTCATCGTGATACTGCTGGCACTTACCACCGGGATGAAGATTGTATGAACCGTCCCGGTTGTCAACCCCCGCCATTTCACAATGTATTTACCCCAACGACTCCCCAGTTTCCGTAACGTAAAAAAGGTAAGCTCATGTTTCGCATCCCCACAACCCCGGCACTGATCATGGTCATGGTGTGCCTGTTCCAGTTGGCGGGATGCACGTCCCTCTACGAGCAGAACAACCAGACGCCGAATTCACCCCCCGAGATACAGCAGTTCCCCTCAAGTTACCAGGTGACCATCGCCCAGCCGGATCTCACCTCAGGATCCATAAAAATGGACACCGACGTGTTTAACATTGGAGAGGTTGTGGAATTTTATGTGGTCAATGAGGGGTCGAAACCATTGACCTGCCTCAACGATCCCCCTACCTACTCGGTAAAATTCCAGTCCGGCAGTGGACGGTGGGCGACCCGGATGGGAACAGATGTTCCGGTGGAGACCAACAAGACCTCGCTCGGACACGGCCAGACCAGCCAGATGTACCGGTTCGTCACCTCCGGCTGGGAGCCCAACCGGTACCGCATTGTATCCGATTGCGGTGTATCCCGCGAATTCCTGCTCCGCGCCGCACCAACCCCGGTCCCCACGATCTGCCCCCCGGCCGGGAATGAACCGGTCAGGGTCCGGATAAACCCGATCGGCACCCCGTACGCCGGAACACCCTTTGTTATCAACGGCACCACAAACCAGGCTGCCGGTGAAGAACTCAAATATCTTGTTTTCCCGGGGTCCACATTACCCAAAGCATTCGATCAGGGCGGCGAAAAACCCCTGTCCACGCAGGTTTCTGCAGGAGTGTGCGGGGAAAATGTCTGGTCTGTTTCGGTCAGCGAAACGATCCCGCAGGACTATTATCTCATGATCTCGGCCGGTTCGCTCAATGCAACGGCAATTCAGAGATTTACCGTAGTGCCATCTCCCTGATCATTCCCTGTATTTCGGGGCATTCAGCCATGGGAAAACTCCATGAAGATGGCCGTCATAATTTGTGGGAGATTACCCCCAAATGCTTCTCAACATCATTACCCTCACCCTTGAACCGGTCGACCCGCTCCAGTTCTCTCTCGCAGAGCTACGGTCGCATTTTGCCGGCAAACTGAGTGAGTATATGGATCAGCACAGGAACGAAACCGCGGGTTTCATTCACCGGTACCCGGTGGTGCAGTGCAAGCTGGTCAACAATACCCTCATGGTCCTGGGCATCAGCCAGGGCGCCGCATTGCTCGAGCAGCTCTCACGTGACCTGACAGAAATTCCAGCGGGAAAAAATACCTGCACCATACGGTCCCGTGATAGGGCGATCCGCCAGGAAGTGTTTGGCACCTCCGGCGCAATACATGCCTATGAATTCCTGACGCCGTGGCTTGCCCTGAACCAGCAGAATGCAAAGAAGTTCTACGAGCTCAAGGGAAAGACCGAACGGGACACATTCATCAGAAAGATCCTTGAAGGCAGCCTTGCCACACTCGCAAAGTCGCTGGACTATAAAACCCCGGTCCCGATCACCTGCAGAGCAAAGATAAAGTTCCGGATTGACTGGATCGAACGGGAGAGCGTTATGGTATTTCTCGGAAAGTTCCAGACAAACTTGGCGATCCCTGATTATTTCGGGATCGGGCAGTCGGCATCACAGGGATTTGGTACCCTGAAACGTATCCCGGATATTCCGGTCGCTGGGGATGAGGTGAATTCAGGATGAACGAAGCAGTGCTGGTCATCGATGTCCAGAACGAATATTTTACCGGGAAACTTCCCGTCACGTATCCTCCCGGGAGTTTTGACCCATTCACCTGCCGGACTCTGACTGCATGATCTGGATCTTCTTTGCCCTTCTGGGGGCCCTTGCCAATGCCGGGTATTTTATCGTTGTCAAGAAGTACATCACGGCCCTGGATCCCCGGCTCCTGACCGGTATTGGTTTTACCCTTGCGGGATGCATGCTCTTTCTGCTCTCGGCTGCCCGGGGATTTCCGGTGCTGGGGCCGGATTTCGTGGGGGCCGTCTCGGTCACCCTGGCGCTCAACATTATCGGTCTCCTGCTGATCTTCAAGGCCTTGTCGTCATCGGACCTCTCGCTATCGGTGCCGATGCTCTCGTTCACGCTGGCCTTCCTGGTCGGCACATCCTATCTCCTCCTGAATGAAGTACCGTCATTTTTTGGTGTCATGGGAATCGGCATCATTGTCAGCGGATCGTATGTACTGAACATTGCAGAAGGTCACGAACATTTCCTGGACCCGGTGCGGTCCATGGTCCGGAACCGGGGCTCCTGGTTCATGCTCATCGTGGCGTTCCTCTTTGCCATATCGATCAATTTCGACAAGATCGTTTTACTCAACTCCGACCCGTTCTTTGGTATGGCCCTCACGATCCTCCTGATAGGAATCGCATTTCTTATCGTGTCCGCATATTCCCGGTGCAGGGACCGGCACGGGTTCCCGGCCAGATCCGCTGATGAATTCGGCCCCCCCGGGCCGGTCGTCAGTCCGTTATCCCGGCGCAGGTTTGCCGGGCTGTGCCTCCTCATCGGGCTCTTCGTTACACTCGAGGGGGCGGCAATCAATATTGCCTACACGCTCCAGATCGTCCCCTACGTGATTGCCATAAAACGGCTGAGTATCATCTTTATGGTCCTCTACGGGACCCTTGTGTTCTCTGAAGAAGATATCCAGAAACGCATCCTGGGCGCTGCACTCATGGTTGCGGGTGCAGTCATCATCCTGCTCTTTGCATGATGACCGGATCCGGCACCTTTACGTGCCGGTAAACAGCGGCACATCCCGGAATTCACCGGCATCGAAGACGCCCCGTTCTGTGATGCGGAACGAGGGGATGACCGTTAAGGAAAGGAACGAGAGGTACATGAAGGGATCTTCAATACCGCCCATCCTGTCAGTGACTCTGTGCAGGTCTTCCAACTGCCCTGCAACGACCGGGTATGGCAGCGTGGACATGAGACCTCCGCAATCCAGCGGAAGGCAGGTCTCCGTCTCTCCCACAACCGCGACCATCCCGCCCTGCATGCGTATGACCGCGGCAATCGCCCGGAGGATCTCGTCGTCACTGGTCCCGACTGCGATCACATTATGCGTATCATGGGCAACGCTCGATGCAATGGCACCGGCAGAAAACCTGAACCCCCGCACCAGCCCGATGCCGCATGCCCCGGTGCCGTACCGGTTGACGACAACGACTTTGAGCACGTCATCTTCCGGTTGAGCACGGTCAAAGGGAATGCGGAGGGATTCGGTTACGATCTGGTGGTGCAGGAGACCGATCACCCGGGCCGTGCCCTTGCCATGAATCTCCAGTGCATCACGGGATGGGACGGTGCACTGGAACGTGCGGGGCAGTGATGCACCCTTTTCCGGGACGGTGTCTGCAATGGCGGTTCCGGTAACAAATACCTGCCGGACGACAAATGTTGCGGGGTCATCGATCACGCAGAAGTCGGCCCGTCTTCCCGGGGTAAGCGCCCCGCGATCGGTGAGCCCGAACCGTTCCGCAGCAGAGAGGGTAGCCATGCGGATCGCCAGTTCCGGCCTGACCCCGCAGGAGATTGCTTTGCGTATGCAGCGGTCGATATGCCCGTCCTGCACCAGGAGATCGACATGGCAGTCATCGGTGGCAAAACAGCAGCGGGAGACGGTCAGGGGCGTGATGAGGGGGGCCAGTTCCTCAATATTGTGCTCCGTTGAGCCTTCCCGGATATAGATGAACATCCCTTTTTTGAGTTTTTCTTCTGCCTCATCCCGCCCGGTGCATTCATGATCGCTCTGAAGTCCCGCAAGGATGTAGGCATTCAGGTCCATTCCCGAGAGTATGGGGGCATGTCCGTCCCGCAGGGAAAAAAGTGCCAGTTTCTCCCCGATGGAGGGATCCCCGCCAAGAACCCCGGGAAAGTTCATCATCTCGCCAAGACCCAGCACGCCTTCCTGGTCTCTGAAGGATTCCAGGTCTGCTGCGTCAAGGACCGCCCCGCCGACATCCACCGGCGTTGCCGGAACGCAGGATGGCAGCATATACCGGATATCCACCGGAAGTCCCACCCGCTGGGAGAGCATGTACTCGATACCTGCTGCGCCGGCAACATTGGCGATCTCGTGGGGATCGGCGATCACGGTTGCCGTTCCATGCTGTGCCACCAGCCGGGCATATTCCCGGGGGGTGAGCAGCGAACTCTCAATATGGACATGGGCATCGATGAGCCCGGCCACCAGGTACCTGCCCGAGAGATCGTATTCTGTTTTCCCCGTGTAATTCCCGATGCCAAGGATGACACCGTCTTTCACCGCGAGCGTGCCCGTCTCCCAGGTACAGGAGAACGGGTTGAATATCTTTGCGTTTTTGAAGACTGCATCGGCAGGAACAACTCCCCGGGCTGCATTGATCCGATCTCGAGAAAAAACATCCATTGTCATTACATCCGGTATCAAAGATTATCGCGCGTCAAGGACGATGATCCGGCTGTTCTCATCTTTTATATCCGCATTTGAGACAATGTGGAGGCGGTCTTTCAAATCCACGATGGTCGTGATCTCTCCACGGAGGTCGATGATACCTTTCATGTAGGAGGCGCTGTTGGGAAGTTTTGTGATGGTTGTGTACTCCACCACTTCCTTGACATCGAAGAGATCTACTGCATATCGCTCGTTCCCTAGGAGAAATTCAACGACCTGCAGCATACCTTTCTCGTGCTTTCCTGCCTTTGTCTCCCTGATGGAGTTGTTGTTCTCAAGCGATTCTGTGCCCGGGGCGACAGGAGAAGAGGGGTGATTTCCCTCTTCCGTTGGCTTTGTAGATTTTGCCATTTCTGTACCCCCGAATCAGCACTTGAACCGTGAGACTTCCTTTGTCACTTTATCGACAATCGTGTTGGCATTGCCGATAACCTTGGTGATCTGGTCAATGGCAGCGGCCGATTCTTCGCTGGCAGCAGCGACATCGGTGGACTCCTTGGATGTGCTCTGCATCAGTCCGCCCACTTCATTGATGCTTGCGGTCACTTCTTCGACAGATGCGGCCTGCTCCTCTGCTGCGGCAGCCACGTCACTGATGTTCTTGCTTATCTGGTCGATGGAAGTAACGATCTTGGAGAAGCTGCTCAGGGTCTCCTGCAGGGCTTCGCTGCCCTGTTTCACACCCGTGTTGGATGATGCAACTGCATCAACAGCACTGTTGGTCTGGGTCTGGAGGCTGTTGATCATCTCGGCGATCTTCTCTGCTGAAGCCCGTGACTCGGCTGCAAGCGATTTGACTTCCGTTGCAACTACGGCAAACCCGCGTCCTGCATCTCCTGCCCTCGCGGCTTCGATCGCTGCATTGAGGGCGAGGAGGTTTGTCTGGTTTGCCAGGTCCGTGATCAGGCTGACAATCTCGCTGATCTTGTCCATCTGTCCCTTGATCTCCAGGATAATGACATTGACATCATTGGATGACTTGGTAATGCCCTGCATCCCGCTCTCGGTCTTCTGGGCAAGTTCCATGCCTTCTTTGCTGAAGACCGTCGTGTCCTGCACGAGTTTTGCGGTTACATCAGCACGGGTGGCGACTTCCTGGATGGTGCGGGAGAGGTCTTCCATTGCCTTCTGCACCTGGTCGATACCCGACATTGATTTCTCGACATTGACGCTGACAGCGCTGGTATTCTTGGCCATCTGGCTGGCACCTGCCGAGACTTCTTCTACACTCGCATTTGCCTCTTCGGCACCTGCTGCGAGATCGGTCACCTGGACACTGATGTTGGTGATTGCATCGGACACGGAGATGCCGATATTGTTCAATGCTTCTTTGAAGGCTAACCAGTCGCCGGGAACCTTGAGATTCGGGTCTACGCGGGTGGTGAAGTCCTGTGAAGCGTATCCTTTCGAAACCCGGAGGGCCTCATTGACCGGCTCGATGACCGAGTCGAGCGTTGCATTGACTCCTTCGACAACCTTGCGGTAATCCCCGGTGTGTTTGCTGGCATCGGCACGGGTCTTGAGTTTGCCCTCGTCAGCGGCCTTGGAGAGCATGGTGGCATCCTGGATCAGCCGCTCGATCGCCTCCATCATCTTGATAAATGCAGGCACTAACTGATCTTTTTCAGACCTGCGTCCAATCTTCTGGTAATCCGGGAGTTCGGTGATATCGCCATTGGCAACGTGATTTACCGTGTCGGTAACATGGCGGATACGGACTTCAACCGTGTTTACGGCTTTTCCGACATCCGCGTATATGCCCTGGTAGGTCCCCTCAACATTGGTGGAATAATCATTGACTGACATCCTCTGGAGCACGGCATTTGCTTCTGTAAGGCCTCCAAGACCGTCGATACAGTTGTTGAGGTTGTTCTTGATCTCGTTGAAGTCACCGTTGTAGTTGTCCGTGATCTTCTTCGGGATGTCTCCTTTGGAGATGCGGTCGACATATTCCGCAGCCACATTCAGCGGGCCGATAACTGCGTCAAGGGTTGCATTGACCCCTTCAACGATCTTCTTGTAATCGCCCATATGCTTGCTTGCGTCCGCACGGGTGTCGAGTTTTCCGTCGATTGCGGCTTTTACCAGCATGTTCGCATCGATGGTAAGAGCATTGATGTTGTCGATACAGTTGTTGAGGTTGTTCTTGATCTCGTTGAAGTCACCGTTGTAGTTGTCGGTGATCTTCTTGGGCATGTCCCCTTTGGAGATGCGGTCAACGTATTCCGCAGCCACGTTCAGCGGTCCGATTACTGCATCGAGGGTTGCATTTACGCCTTCGACAATTTTCTTATAATCTCCCTTATGTTTGGTGGCGTCAGCCCGGGTGTCGAGTTTACCCGCAACAGCCGCTTTTGAAAGCATGTTGGCATCGGCGACAAGTGCACGGAGCGAGACTGTGATGGTGTTTATTGCGGGAACTACCTCATCCTCATCATCAGAGGCCTTCAAATCCATCGTAAGGTCGCCATCCGCGATCTTCTTCATGGTACCAACAATCCATTTCTGTTGTCCGTCGGCGAAACTGTCCATAGTTCTGGCCATTTCACCGATCTCATCTTTCCGGTTGAGTTTGAGCCGTGCTCCAAGGTGCCCCTTTTTAAGTTCTTTCAGGTTGTTGGCGACCTGTTCAACCGGCCCGGTGATGCTCTTGCTCAAGTAGAGTGCAAGGGCAATCGCGATGATTATGCCGATGATGGTTGCAATAATCATCATCAGTGCACTGCTGTTATAGAGGGCCGTATTACCATCAGAAATTTTTTTTCGCAGCGTCTGTGTTGTAGTTGGTGAGCGTTGTAACGGCTGCAACTGCTCCCATGCGGGCAGTGATCAGCGGGGATCCTGCGGTCAGGGCTGCATCAACAGTCTTCATATCATTTTTATCCGCTGCTGCGATGGTTGCATCAAATTGGGCACTGAACGCAGCATAGTTTGTATCAAACTGCGCCAGGCCTGCTTTTTCTTCAGGTGACAGCGGCGTGCCACGATAGGCATCTAAATTTGTTTTGAGATCTGTCCGCAGATCTGCTATTGTGGTTAGTGCAGTTGTCCTCGATGTAGGGACATAGATATACCGGTATTATTCTGCCCTCAACTGCTGGAAATCGGCAGCTACATTTCCCAGTTGATCTATGGGAACGGTATTATCCTTGTACAATTTTGTATCAGCGGCGTCCATTGTGCCCATATTTGTGTAACCGATCAATGCCACAACGACTAGGATCAGCACGACGACCAGGAATCCCCCGATCATCTTCTTCCCGATTTTCATATCATCGATGAAACTCATGTTCTGTAACCTCTGATTTCTTCCTCATATACTCTGGATTTCCCTCGTTTTCCCGTATTTTTGACGGGATGCAGGGCTTCAATGTACCCTTCCCCGCATCCCCTGCAGGCAGGAGCCCTGTCGTTGCAGTGTTTTTGGGGCTCCCGACTATCCCGGTATTCCGGACTGAATGTGGGCGAAACAATCTTTTGTTCAATTTAATATATAAATGTTCTGCGTTATGGTGATGATAAGCGATGATTAAAATAGATGAACAGATATGATAATTATTACTAATCGCCGCAAGGAAAAATTGCGGATTTTAAATGGTGGGAGCATCACGAGAGCATGGTAAAAGACAATGAAATCCTGCGCATCAGGGAGGAGCTGGAGCGCAACCCCAAGGGAATGACGATCGAAGACGTCTCCCAGAAACTTTCTATGAACCGCGGCACCGCAGCAAAATATCTCAACCTCCTGGTGGTTTCCGGGCAGGCAGAGATGCGCACGCTCGGCCCGGCCAAGCTCTTCTCCATCTCCCAGCGGGTGCCCCTCTCGCAGATGCTCAGTGTCTGGACGGACCTTATCCTGATTCTCGATGCCGATCTCTTCATCCAGCAGGTGAATGATGCTCTCCTCACCTATTTCCAGCTTGAACGGGTCCAGCTCATGGGTGTGCAGCTCACCCACTCACCCCTGGCGCCTTACTTTAACGAAGGTCACCTGGATACCCTGAAAGCAGCTCTCGATGGCGATGAGAAGATCTTTGAAGAAGAAATGGACATTCACGGTAAGCAGCATACCTTCCGGATAAAAATCCTCCCGCTCGTGTTTGACCAGGGCGGTAAAGGTATTGGCGCCATCTTCATCGACATCACCGGTATCAAAGCCTACCAGCACGATCTTGAAGGCAAGGTTAAGGAGCGCACCGAGCTACTCCATGAGACCAATGTCGAACTGGAGCGCAGGATCCGCGAGTACAAGAAGATCGAAAAAGCCCTGGTAGAATCCGAAGAAAAGTACCGGGCGCTCGTGGACAATATAACTGAGGTGATCTTCACCATCAATGATCACGGTGTAATAACCTACATGTCACCCGCAATCCGGCCCATCCATGGCTATTCGCCCCAGGAATTGCTTGGCCGGCCCATTGCAGACTACGTGAACAGCGACGATCTGGTCTCTTTTACCCAGGGACTCGACAAAAGTAAGAGCGGAAACATCAGGCCGTTTGAATTCCGTCTCGTGACAAAAGACGGGGCATTGCGCTGGGTACATGCATCGGGAAAACCCGTTGAACACGCGGGAGCCCCGGATGGGTACCAGGGGATGATCACCGATATCCATGAGCATAAACGTGCTGAGGACACGCTTCGCAGGGCCAACAAACAGATTGTTCTCCTCAACAGCATTACCCGCCACGATATCCTCAACGGCATAACAAAGCTCCTCGCCTTCCTCGAGATCGCAAAGCGCGAGACCCAAGATGCCAAGCAGTTGGAACGTATCGAAAAAGAAAAAGAGATCACCAATACGATCCAGCGACAGATCACGTTTACCCGGGATTACCAGAACATCGGTATCCGCCCCCCGCAGTGGAAGGATATTGATACCAGCATAAGGATTGCGGCAGAAGAAGTGAACCTCGGGAAAATTACCCTCTCGGTAAACGTTGGCAAGATTGCGGTTTTTGCTGACGATCTGATTGAAAAGGTCTTTTACAACCTGATGGAAAATTTCGTACAGCACGGTGAGAAGGTCACTGCAATTTCGTTCTCTGCAAAAAAGCGGGGCAAGTCCCTGGTAATCGTCTGCGAAGATGACGGGAAGGGTATCAGGAAAGAAGACAAGGAACTGATTTTCGATCACAGCCACGGGGGAAGAATCAACTACGGGCTCTTCTTCTCCCGGGAAGTGCTAGCCATTACCGGCCTCACCATCAAAGAGACGGGTACTGAAGGTGCAGGGGCACGTTTCGAAATTACCGTTCCTGAAGAAATGATACGGGGTGCATAAACAGTATGGTGAATGAAATGACAGATACGACAAGTCCAACCAGGAATTACCGGAGGTGACGTATGGGTGAAGTACAATCATCGGAACAGAAGGGCAGCGGAACCGGTATAGATGCGTTGATCGAAGTAGTAGAGTTCAACCTCGGCGGAAAAAGATACGCCCTGGATATCCAGCTCGTGCGGGAGATTGTGGTAATGATGCCCATCACTCCCATCCCCCGTGCACCGGATTTTATCTCGGGAGTGCTCAATCTCCACGGTGAGATCACCTACATTATCAACCTCAATAAGTTACTGGCCGTTGATGATCCGGCAATCCGGAAGGATCAGAAAATTATTGTTTTTGTCCCCGGGGCTGCCAAAGGAAACAATGTCGGTATCATTGTTGACAATGTGAGCAGCGTCTTCCAGGTCCAGAAAGAGGACATCGAAACAATGATCGATAATTCCTCATCCAATCTCTCAAATTTTGTAAAAGGGATTATCAAACTCCGGAGTGAAGAACAGGATAAATCCAGAAAAGGACTGCTCATCTGGATTGATATGGAAAAAATAATTGAGGGTATGGTACCCGGATAAATCCCCAAAATTTTAAGAGCAGTAATAGCATTATTGATGCGTAAGCATCACGAGGCGGATATGGACGATTTTGACACCCTGAAACGGTACATTGAACAAACGCTGAAGATCCAGTGCTCGAGCTATAAGGAGGATTATATCAAGCGCCGCCTCTTATCCCGGATGCGCTCAACCAATTCGGCAGATTACGGGTCGTATCTCCGGTATCTCAAGACAAATACGCCGGAACTCGAACTGTTGAGAAACGCGCTCACCATCAATGTTACTGAATTTTTCCGGGACACGGAAGTGTATGAAGCGATCCGCAAGGAAGTCCTGCCGGATCTGTTCAAACAGCGCAAACGTCTCCGTATCTGGAGCGCCGGCTGTTCTACCGGAGAAGAACCCTACTCACTTGCCATGATCCTTCATGAAATGATGGCGCTTCACAAGGATTATTCTGCACAGATCCTTGCAACTGATATCGACCAGGTGGTGCTCGGTAAAGCTAAGGAGGGAATATTCTCCCCAAAAGCCATGGTCAAGCTCACCGAGACCCAGACCCCCCGGCATTTTGACAAGCTTCCCGATGGCAATTACCAGGCAAAACCCCATTTAAAAGAACTGATCAAGTTCACGTCCAATGATCTGATGTCCGGTGTGCCCGTCTCGCGGTTCCTGGATCTCATCACCTGCCGCAATGTTACCATCTATTTCAACGAGAAACAGAAAGATGATCTCGCCCGCACCTTCCACGATGCACTGGTTGCTGACGGGTACTACATCATGGGAAAGACCGAATATCTCGGCCGTGGCGTAGACGGCCTGTTTGTCCCGAAAAATACTGCCCAGAAAATTTTTGTCAAAAAAGAGAAATCTGCGCCCCCAAAAAGCGCTTAATGTTTTTGCTGGTCATCCACTTCCATCTTATCGCCGCGGACAAAATCCTGGGTCAGTTCGTACTGCATCTTTTTGCGGGATGACTGGAGTTTTATCTGGGTAAAGACAACGTAAAAGTTGACCCCCACGATAACGATTATGAGCATCAGGCTGACCCACAGCATCATACCCTGTGCAGAGAGAAACGCAGCCCAGAGAAGTACAACGAACGAGATCAGGTAAAAAACGATCCACGTTTGAAGGCCCGGAAGCTCCATACTCATCAGTTGTTCAGCGGATGCATAAAAAATATCCGTGGTTTTTTTGTCACGCAGGTACCGTGCAACAACAGATTTTCCGTTCTGTTAAAAAAAATGTCGGGATCTTTCCTGGATCATTTTTGCTGAAATGTTCGCCATAATTTTTTAAAGAGCATCGCCTAGTACTTTGTGTGGAAAAAGGCGATATTCTTACGTTTGCAGTCGGTTTTCTCATAGTACTCGTAATAGCCTTACTTGCAAATCCCCAGAATCTGGCCGCAATAAAAGGTATTGGTGAAAAACCCACCCCCGTCCCAACTCCGCTACCTGTTGCGACTCCCTTCCCTGTCGTACAGATCCCCGTTCAGACATTTGCCAAACCAACCCCCGCCCCGGTAGTCACTGATGCAGTCCCGTATCAGATAGTTTATTCTGACAAACCCTTCACGTACCCGGTCTTTAAACTTCCTGATAATATGGAGACCTACGGTGCTTCGGATATTATCGCACGCAACCAGGAGATGGTCCCCTTTGCATTCGTGCAAGGAACACGAGGCGAGCTTACCCAGAAATTTTCTGTTCCCTACCCGGTCTGGATCATCAATAACACCGTTACGGCAAATCTTACTCCCCAGTATGGCAGGTTCAGGATGGCCCTTTGCGATGCACAAGATGGTTCCATCCTTGAAGGCGAAGAGATTCTTAACCGGAGTTCTTCGTACCGTCTTGTCCAGGTCTCGAATACGGAAATGTACATGATCATCGGTACCGCGTATATTGATGGTTACTATATCAGCCTGGAGACCCCCCGGAATTATTACGATCTCTACCGGCCCAAATAAGGTTTTGAACACGTTTTTTTTTGGAACGGTTTTAAAATTTTTATCCAAAAACTGTTTTCATAAAGTCACACAAAATCCGGATTCTTTTTTTGAGCAGCAAAAATTTTCCACCGCAGATCGATCTCCGGAAATTTTTTTTTAATCGACCCCTCAGCCCCTGCCTGAAATTTTTCAAGCAGACCTTGATTGCATTTCCCAGACCCTCTCGTCGGGGAACGAATTTTTTTGTCGCTTGTACATGCATTTTGTCGGATAATTATCCGACAATCGGCTCATTAACTGACACCCTCAGTACGTGATTGAAATTTTCCGGGCAGAGTCTGACTAAAAAAATTTTCGAAAAAAAGCTCCTTCTGATGGGAAAATGTTCACCAATTATGTACCAAAAATGTGATTTCGTATCGCACTCAGGAACTCGCATGACGCTTCTGACCAGCCAGTTATGGCCGGGAAATCTTCTGTGGGACCTGTACGATAGGTCAGTCCTGGAAAAAATCGCCCGGTCAACCTATGATCGGTGAAATCGTATAAATGGCCAAACTTTTAATACCCGGCCATTACGATTGAGATACAATCTGTATTTGGGTTGTGAAAAAAATTGCAGGACAAATGTCCTGTTCACAAGCTCCCCCCAATGATGCATCAAAAGCCAAAACGGATTCTGAAATCGGAGATGGAAGTCCATTCTCCTCAGGAAAACAAGAGAATAAATCCCGGATTCCAAAGGATGCCCTATGCCGTATACCGTTACCCTGATATCCACTGAAGAGAACGAGCGCCTGATGGAGCTCTATCTCCCCAGAGTCCTCTACGAGATCAAATCGGAAATTTACGGATGCTGTATCAAGCTGTTATCGGACGATCATACGATAAAAGAGACCTGGCAGGAAAATTTTTACCCCATGTTACAAAATGTCCGCTCGCATGGGCGGCTTTTTGTCTTCAAGGATCCCGCGTATCAGCCGGATTCGGTGCTGTTCGATCCCCATTCCCGGTCTGCATACCTGATCAATTTCAATTATTATGGCTGGATAAAATCCATCGCCCTCAGTCTTGCCGGGGATATTCTCGAAGATGAACACAACATCTATTCCGTGCATGGCACCTGCATGGACATTGATGGAAAAGGTCTCTGCCTTATCGGTACTTCCGGCGCAGGAAAAACTACCCAGACCTATGGACTCTTAAAGGATCCTCACTCCCGCATTGTATCGGATGACTGGTTCTTCTCAAGAGTATATGGGGCAGATATCCTTGCGTACGGTTCGGAAAAGAACTTTTACATCAGGAAGGATCTTGCAACGATCTGGAAGGAATATGACGGCCTGGTTCCCGAGGGTGATTTTGATGGGGAAGGAAGGGCAGTAGCGGATCTCCGGTGGGTGATCGGCAAGGGCAGGATCCTTCCCATGACGACATTAAAGATGATGATTATTCTCAAGCGTGATCCCGCGGATTCCAGCGAAGCCCGGTCACTCCTTCCCGAAGAAGCCCTGGAACTTTTTGAGAAAAATAATTATTTCAACCCGCATCTCCTGGTCAATAACCCATATAAAAAACATATCCGGAAACGATACATTACCAATCTCCTTGAACGGACTACGGTATATCTCGTGAATACCACGAACACCGCCCCGGTTACCCAGAGACTGATACGATCCCTGGCAAATGTTCCCCAGGGTGCCTGATTCAACAGTTTTTATTTTTTCCGGCATTGCTTTTCTCACACCCAACTTCCAGTAAGCCGCATAATGAAAGGGCGGCTTAATGTGGGCATTATTATTTAACCTTTCGTTTCACATTGCACACGTACTGGCAGTATGAGCGCGATCCTGATGTGTGGCAGCGCTGTGCTGGCCAACAACGGGGGAAATCATGAGTACGAAATGGGTGTACGCCTTTGAAGAAGGCGATGGAAAAAACAAGAAACTTCTGGGCGGCAAGGGAGCGAACCTGTGCGAGATGACCCAGATCGGCCTGAGGGTGCCGCCCGGTTTTGTGATCACGACCGAAGCGTGTCTCGCGGTAGTAAACGATTCTAAGAATGCACTCCCACCGGGAATGATGGAACAGGTTCATTCCCATCTGGCAGAAGTAGAACGCAAAAGCCATCGTGTCTTTGGCGGGCGGGATAATCCTCTCCTGATCTCGGTACGTTCCGGGTCGGCCATGTCCATGCCGGGTATGATGGATACCATCCTCAATCTCGGTCTCAATGCAGAGACGCTCCAGGGACTTATTGTCCAGACCGGCAATGAACGGTTCTGTTACGATGCCTACCGGCGCTTCATCCAGCTCTTTGGTAAAGTAGCCCTGGGGGTTCCGGAAGCGGAGTTCGATGCGGAATTTGAGGCCATCAAGCAGAAAGCCGGCGCAACCCATGATGTGGATCTCTCATCCCATGACCTTGCGGAGATATCAGAGCGCTTTTTAGGAGTAGTCCGGCGCAGCACCGGCAAACCCTTCCCGGTCGATCCCCGCGAACAGCTGGAGATCGCCATTAGGGCCGTATTCAATTCATGGAGTGGCAGGCGTGCGGTTGATTATCGCAGGGAATTCAAGATTACGCCAGAAATGGCCAACGGTACCGCAGTAAATGTCATGCAGATGGTCTTTGGCAATATGGGCAATGATTCTGCTACCGGCGTTGGATTCACCCGCGATCCGGGCACGGGCGAGAATGTCATGTTCGGCGAGTACCTGGTCAATGCCCAGGGTGAGGATGTCGTAGCCGGTATCCGCACCCCCAAGCCGGTTGCAGCAATGGAAGATGAGATGCCCCGCCTGTATCGCGAACTGCTGGAGCTGCGCAACAAGCTTGAAGCCCATTACAAGGAGATCCAGGATTTTGAATTCACCATTGAAAAGGGTACCCTCTATTGTCTCCAGACAAGGAATGGCAAGATGAATGCCCATGCCCTTGTCCGGACCTCAGTCGAGATGGTCAAGGAAGGGCTCATCGATAAAAAACAGGCACTCCTGCGTATCCAGCCGGAGATGCTCGAACAGATGCTCTTCCCCCGGCTGGACCCGAAGGTAACAAAAAAGCCCATTGCCATGGGTCTGCTGGCCTCGCCGGGAGTGGCGATCGGTGTTGCGGTCTTTGATGCAGATCGTGCCGAAAAACTGGGCCGGACCGGCGAACGCGTGATCCTTGTCCGGGAAGAGACAAAACCTGAAGACATTCATGGGTTCTTTGCATCGCAGGGTATCCTGACGAGCCGGGGTGGCAAGACTTCCCATGCCGCGGTAGTGGCACGGGGCATGGGCAAACCCTGCGTATAGGGTGCCGAGGGGATCCATATTGATGTCCGCATGCGGCATGCGAGAACGGGCGACCAGGAGTTTGGTGAAGGTGCATTGATTACGATAGACGGCACGACCGGGGCCGTCTATCTCGGGGAGGTTGCCATGATTGAGGCGGAGTTTTCCGAGGAGCTTGCGGTTCTGCTCCAGATGGCGGATGCGATGGCAAGACTCGGGGTCATGGCCAATGCAGATACACCACTTGATGCCCAACGGGCCCTGAAGTTCGGTGCCATGGGCATCGGCCTCTCCCGCACCGAGCGCATGTTCAATGGCACCGAGCGGCTGCCGATAATGATCGAGATGATAGTTGCCGAGACTGCGGAAGAGCGCCAGAGTGCGCTCGACAAACTGCTCCCTATCCAGCGCGAAGACTTCAAGGGGATCTTTACGATCATGTCCCCTCTTCCCGTAACTATCCGGCTTCTGGATCCACCCATTCACGAGTTCCTCCCCACGGAGCATCTGCTTGTCGAGGACCTCGAACATCTCCATCACCTGCGCGAGATCCTCCGTGGCATGCAGGTGTTGTCAGATGCGGTGACGTTCATGAACCAGACCCGGGATAACCAGCCTCAGGTACAGAAGTTCACCGACCCAGTGCTGGTTGACGAAGCGATCCTGAAAAAGGAGGCAATCTTAAGGAAAGCCCGGGCCCTGCACGAGGTCAATCCCATGCTGGGCCATCGCGGTGTCCGTCTGGGTCTCACCTTCCCGGAAATTTACCGGATGCAGATCCGGGCGATTCTCGAAGCCGCAGCCGAGTGCCAGAAAGCGGGTGTGGAAGTGCATCCCGAGATCATGATTCCCCAGGTTTGCACGGCCCAGGAACTCAAGCGGGTGAAGGTATGGGTTGATGAGATTCACGCTACGGTCGAAAAGCTCTATCAGGTAAAACTCGATTTCCGGTTTGGCTCCATGCTTGAAGTGGTCCGGGCCTGTATGCGGGCAGATAATCTGGCCGAAGAGGCTGAGTTCTTCTCGTTTGGGACAAACGACCTGACCCAGGCCACCTTCTCTTTTTCCCGCGAGGATGCGGAGAATAAATTCCTCCCCATGTACAACCAGAGCGGAATATTGCAGGACAATCCATTCGAAGTACTGGATGTCAAAGGGGTCGGACGTCTCATGGAATCCGCGGTCAAATGGGGACGGCATATCCGCACGGATATGAAAGTGGGTATCTGCGGTGAGCATGGCGGACATCCTGCATCCATCCGGTTCTGCCATTCGATCAACCTGACGTATGTCTCCTGCTCCGGCCCCCGTATCCCGATTGCACGGCTGGCAGCTGCCCAGGCTGCGATACTTGAAGGTCAACGGGTCGCTGACAAGGCTGCGTGAAAGGCCGCCAAAAAATATTTTCCCGTACTCATTTGGGTGAAGAACCCACGAGAAATACAGAACCTTTTTTTTGTCCCGGGACTAATTTTTCACTGGATATAAAAAAAATGTGCCGGGCGCTTTTTAAGCGTTCTCCGGATATTCAGGCATAATTGCGCTTACCGCGTTCACGGGCAGAAGAGATCAACGACACCGTCATTGCTTTTTTCACACAGCCCCGTTTTCACGCGAGCTAAAACAAACGTCAACGCACCGGTGCTATCGGAAAAATCCGGCAGCATGGTGAGGATTCAGGGGAGGTAATCATGAACAGGAAATGGGTATATGCATTCACCGAAGGCGACGGCAAGAACAAGAAATTGCTGGGCGGCAAGGGCGCAAACCTCTGCGAGATGACACAGATCGGGCTCAAGGTGCCGCCCGGTTTTGTGATCACTACGGAAGCCTGTCTTGTCAGTCTGGAAAGTCCGAAGAAAGAACTTCCCCCGGGTATGATGGACCAGGTCCATGCCCAGCTCTCCGAGGTGGAACGCAAAAGCAACCATGTGTTTGGCGGGCGTGATAACCCCCTCTTAATCTCGGTCCGCTCCGGGGCTGCCATGTCCATGCCGGGCATGATGGATACCATCCTCAATCTTGGTCTCAACACCGAGACTCTCCAGGGCTTGATCGCCCAGACCGGGAATGAGCGTTTCTGTTACGATGCCTACCGGCGTTTCATCCAGCTCTTTGGTAAGGTTGCACTGGGAGTTCCTGAGTCGGAGTTCGATGCGGAGTTTGAGGCAATCAAACAGAAAGCCGGCGCCAAACACGATGTCGATCTCTCTTCCCATGACCTTGCCGATATTTCCGAGCGGTTCTTGAAAGTCGTTCACCGGAATACCGGTAAACCATTCCCGGTCGACCCCTATGAACAACTGGAGATCGCGATCCGTGCGGTATTCAATTCCTGGGGAGGCAAACGTGCGGTGGACTATCGCAGGGAATTTAAAATTACTCCCGATATGGCGAATGGTACCGCAGTGACCGTGATGCAGATGGTCTTTGGCAACATGGGCAATGACTCCGCCACCGGTGTTGGTTTTACCCGTGATCCAGGTACTGGCGAGAACGTCATGTTCGGCGAATACCTGGTAAATGCCCAGGGAGAGGATGTCGTGGCCGGTATCCGCACACCAAAGACTCTTTCTGCCATGGCCGAGGAGATGCCGGGACTCTACCGGGAATTGCAGGTGCTGCACAAAATACTGGAAGCACATTACAAGGAAGTCCAGGACTTTGAATTTACCATAGAAAAAGGAATTCTTTACCTTTTGCAGACCCGGAATGGCAAGATGAACGCATCAGCCCTGGTGCGGACCTCTGTCGAGATGGTAAAGGAGGGACTCATCGACAAACCCCGTGCCCTTCTGCGCATCCAGCCTGAGATGCTCGACCAGATGCTCTTTCCCCGTCTTGACCCGCGTGTCACGGAAAAGCCGATAGCGATGGGACTGCCCGCCTCTCCCGGTGTTGCCGTTGGTATTGCGGTTTTCGATGCCGACCGTGCCGAAAAGCTGGGCCGGACCGGCGAGCGGGTAATCCTTGTCCGGGAAGAGACAAAACCTGAGGATATTCATGGGTTCTTTGCATCGCAGGGTATCCTGACCAGCCGGGGCGGCAAGACTTCCCATGCCGCTGTTGTGGCAAGGGGCATGGGCAAGCCCTGTGTCTCCGGGGCAGAGGGTATTCACGTGGATGTCCGCATGCGCCAGGCCCGGGCCGGCGACCAGGAATTTGGTGAGGGTGCATTGATCACCATTGACGGGACTACCGGTGCCGTCTATCTTGGTGAGGTAGCAATGATCGAGGCAGAGTTCTCACCGGAGCTCAACATTCTCCTGTCCTGGGCGGATGAGATGGCCCGGCTTGGCGTCATGGCCAATGCTGACACTCCTGATGATGCGGCGAGAGCGGTAAAGTTTGGAGCGGTCGGTATCGGCCTGTGCCGCACCGAGCGCATGTTCAATGGAACCGAGCGCCTGCCGATCATGGTGGAGATGATTGTGGCTGAGACAAAAGCCGATCGCCAGTCCGCGCTGGACAAGCTCCTGCCGATACAGCGCGAGGATTTCAATGGCATCTTCAAGGTCATGACTCCCCGCCCGGTGACCATCCGCCTGTTGGACCCTCCCATCCACGAATTCCTGCCCACCGAAAATCTGCTCGTTGATGATATCGAGCACCTACGGAACCTGCGAAAAATCCTGCAGGGCATGCAGGTACTGTCAGATGCGGTAACTTTCATGAACCATACCCGGGAAACAAAACCCCAGGTGCAGAAATTCACTGATCCGGTCCTGGTGGACGAAGCGATCGTGAAAAAGGAAGCGATCTTACGCAAAGTCCGTGCCCTGCACGAAGTCAACCCCATGCTCGGTCACCGGGGTGTCCGCCTCGGTCTTACGTTCCCGGAGATCTACACCATGCAGATCCGGGCCATCCTGGAAGCAACAGCAGAATGCCAGAAAGCGGGCATTGAAGTTCACCCGGAGATCATGGTGCCCCAGGTATGTACTGCCGAGGAATTAAAACGGGTAAAGGTATGGGTTGACGAGATCAGAAAAGACGTAGAATCTGCATATCAGGTCAAACTGGATTTCAAGTTCGGCTCCATGCTCGAAGTGGTCCGTGCCTGCATGCGGGCGGATAATCTTGCAGAAGAGGCAGAGTTCTTCTCGTTTGGTACAAATGACCTGACCCAGGCCACGTTCTCCTTCTCCCGTGAGGATGCAGAGAACAAGTTCCTGCCTATGTATAACCAGAGCGGTATCCTGCAGGACAACCCGTTTGAGGTACTGGATGTCAAGGGTGTGGGACGTCTCATGGAACAGGCAGTCAAGTGGGGACGGCACACCCGTCCGGATATGAAAGTTGGGATCTGCGGCGAGCATGGGGGTCACCCGGCATCAATTATGTTCTGTCACAAGATTGGCCTGACATATGTATCCTGCTCAGGTCCCCGTATCCCCATCGCCCGTTTAGCGGCATCCCAGGCAGCGATCCTGCAGGGTGAAAAGATGGTAGACAAGGCAGCCTGACGGTTGCAATAATTTCCCCCCCCTTTTTTCCACTATAGTACCGGGAATGCTCCATTGGTGAATTGTTTCTGTTAGAAAAACACTAAAAAACAATTCGATAAAAAAGATAGCTTTCCATCTGGATTCTTACAGGAAATCAGTTTTCATGTATTTTGCTGCGGACGTAAGCGCCGGATCATACCCCCGCCTGACATACTCTTTCAGCATTCTTTTTGCGGAGAACTGGGGGGCCGTACTGCGGATCTTCTCTTTCATCTTTTTCACCCACATATGGGGAATAGCGTCATCGGAAAGAGTATAGTACATCGGAATTACCTCCCGTTCAAGGAGGTCATAAAGCTGTTCGGCATCACCGCGATCCTGGTTCTGTCCGGGCGGGCTGTCTCCAAAAGCCCACCCGTTCTTGCCATTATACCCCTCAATCCACCATCCGTCGAGAACACTCATGTGCAGGACGCCGTTTAAGGAGGCTTTTATCCCGCTGGTCCCGCAGGCCTCCATGGGAGGGACCGGGTTGTTAAGCCAGACGTCGACCCCATGAACCAGGTATTGTGCCATCTGTTCCCCGTAATCCTCGCAAAGGCAATCCTTCCCCCGAATTCCTGCTGGTGGGCATACCGGTATATCTTCTGGATGATCCGTTTTCCATCATCATCTGCCGGATGAGCTTTGCCGGCAAAGATGATCTGTACCGGCATCCACCGGTTGTTGACAATTCTTTTGAGCCGTTCGAGATCCTGGAAGATGAGATCGGCACGTTTGTAGGTAGAAAACCTGCGGGCAAAGCCGATCGTAAGGGCATAGGGATCCAGGAGAGCTCCACCCGTAATCACATTGATGGGATCCGTTCCTTCCCCGCTCCATTTGCGGCGCTTGAACTCCCGAATACGATTCACCAGTTTCCGTTTGAGAATTGTATGAATTATCCATAATTCTTCATCGGGAATCTCGCTGATCATCTCCCAGATGAGCGGACTGTCATGGTTGGTCATCCAGTCCGGGCACGATGGGGAGAAATATTTGTTCATCAGGAGTGACATTTTGGGATCGAGCCATGTAGGCACATGCACCCCGTTGGTGATGTGGTGGATAGGAATATCCTCCTTTATAAGTTCCGGCCAGAGTGGCTGCCACATCTCCCGGGCAACCTCCCCGTGTTTTTTACTCACCCCGTTCTTGAACGCACACATCTTCAGGGCAAAGGCGGTCATATTGAACAATTCCCCATGATCCTTCGATGAATGGCCCAGTTCCAGGAATGTCTGGCGGTCGATTCCAAGGAGGGGGTAATAGTGCGAGAAGTATTTGTCCATCAGGGCATAGGGAAACGCATCGTGACCTGCAGGTACCGGCGTATGGGTGGTAAAGATGCTTGTTTCGCGGACCAGTTTTGAGGCTTTTTCGAAACTCATCTTATCGGATACCTGTTCGCGGATGCGTTCAAGGAGCGCAAATGCCGGATGCCCCTCGTTCAGGTGAATGATTGAAGGGCGTATTCCCAGGATATCCAGCACATAACTCCCGCCGATGCCCAGTACAATCTCCTGCCGGAGTCTCAGTTCGTTGTCACCGGTGTAGAGACGGTACGTGATCATCCGGTTTACCGGATCATTCTCTTTGATATCTGTATCGAGCAGGTACAGGGGAATGGTTCCCACATCAACTTTCCAAACTGCCACATAGATCGGGGGATCGATAAAAGGCACCCGTGCCACCAGCTGGGTATCGTGGTTATACATGACGCGTTTGATGGGGGCTGCATCCCGGTTCAGGAGTTCATTGATGTCAGCCTCCCACCCATCGGCGCCGATATGCTGGTGGAGGTATCCCTCGGAATACATGAAACCCACGGCCACCAGGGGCAGGCCGAGATCGCTGGACTCTTTCAAGTGATCCCCGGCAAGAAAACCCAGTCCCCCTGCGTAAAATGGGAGGGAGTGCTGGAGACCATATTCTGCGGAAAAATAGGCAACGGAAATGTCACGATTCTGGGGGAAATGTTCGGTAAACCAGCTGTTTTTCCGGTTCATCTCCTGCTGGAACCGGGCCATCACGAGATCGTAATGACGTAAATACAAGGGGTTTTTTGAAGCGGTGATCAGGGTTTCTTCGGGAAGTTCCCGCAACATTTTTACCGGGTTATGAATGCTCTCCACCCATGCCTGAGGGTTCAGATTTTTAAAAACCATCTTGACAGTAGGGTTCCAGCTCCACCAGAGATTATAGGCAAGATCGACAAGCCCTGAAATCCGTTCCGGTACCTGGGGAAAATCCTTATTGGTAATATCAGCCACAACGACCCTCAATGAATGTGTAGTGGTTTCATCTCTTTAAAAAACTATGGTAATATTTTTTCCGGGCCTTAAGACAAGACCGCAAGTATCCTGTTTTTCTCATCATAACCGTCTACACATCAAAAAAACCCTGATTAATAATCATCAAAAATATCTGTGCCTTCTTCTCATTTCCGGATATTTTTCTTAACCGCAATTGTCAATATTTTTTTTTGGGAACCCTTAAAATCTCTCAACCCCCAAAAGAGGGTTTAAGGAATCTTTGTATGGATGAAAGAGCATGGCAAAAAATCTATGATTCGATTGGGTCCGTACCTAAAAACCCGGTAATTGTCGGGTTCAATGTGAATCTAGACCGTATCATCACGGTAACTCCGGAATTACTAAATTCCGAGCTTTTGAATCAACCATCGCTTCTAGAACTCCGTACCCGGCTCCTGCATTCCATGCGTACCTGCACTGCCGAAGAGTGGTTTGTGTCTGATCCCAAGCTGTATCAGCAGTTTTGCCACGCATTTGTCCAGACGGGGATGCTCGTTATAGGTGGTCAGGCGGGTATATCGGCAGTTTACCTGGCATCGACCGGTATTTCAGATGTCCTGTGCCTCACCCATTCCCCCGGTTCCGGGACGAGACGTCTTCTCGATCGTGCGGGTGTCCGGGTGCAGGATCTCAGTGAACTTGAGAAAAATCCCTCATACATGATCCACCTGATCTTTGAGTATCCTCCTGGTCTGGTGCCATTGGCAGAGGGTGCAACCCCGAGGAACAATCGATTTATTGTTTCTCCGGTCCATCTCCCGGAATCGGTACTGATACCGGATGAGAAGGTGGGTCCGGTCCTCGCGGCAACCTACCCTTACGCCAGGGCATTTCTTTCCGGGTACCAGTACCTTCACACGGAATCTGATTTTGCCCGTGCGGGAGATCAAATCCTCCAGATGAAAAAAAATAATGGCCGTATGCGGATTCACGTTGAATGCGTGTCCGTTACTGATCCCGAAGTTATCAGCGGTTTTATCTGCCATATTCTGCCGGCAGCAGACAGCGTGGGACTCAATGAACATGAACTCCAGTTACTCCTTAAAAATATGAATCGGGAGAACCCGAACCCCGGCACTTTTGAGGAACTGTCTCCGGTCAGGCAGGTAAATGGGGCACTCGGAATCTGCACTACCTGCGGACTGAAACGCCTTCACCTTCACACGTTTGGTTATTACATACAGGTTACCCGGACGGATTGCGCATGTCCTGAAGCATCAATCAATGCCTTGCTCTTTGCATCATTGAATGTTGCTGAATCAGCACAGGGTACCCGGAGGGAAATATCTTCCCGGGGGATCTCTGCTTACGATGAGGTAAATTCGGCATTGGGTCCACATATTTCCCCGGGGATCTTCCGGTCAGGTAACTTTACAATTTTCCTGATTCCAACCATTATTGCAGAAAACATCTCGAAATCTTCCGGTCTTGGGGATGTCCTCTCATCCAGTGCTTTTGTTGCAGATCGTTTCTGAAAATTCTGTAATTATGCGGATTCGACAGGTCCACTGCGAGAATTTTCAACTCCTCTGAGAATTTTTTGCGCCTCACATTTTACTCGTTTTTTCATTTTATGGAATTTGTAAGAATGTTTATATATTACTGTTCGATTATGATGTAACACATAGAAAAAGGTCAGTCTCCGTTTCCGCAGCGATATGTTTCCTGCATATATGTGGTTTTTTTCATAAAGCCCGAAAAACAGGTCCTTTGGATAATTACAGTAATTACCTGGTGGATTGAGCTTTTTCGAAAGTAGGATCAGTTTGTCATGCCACCCGTATGTATTGGATTCGAAGTTCACCAGCCATACCGGCTGAACAGGCAGTTTGAACCCTTTCCAAAGATGAAAAAGAAAGATCTTTTTGATCACTATTTTGACAGCCTGAATAAGGAAATTCTCGTGAGGGTAGCTGAAAAGTGCTACGACCCTGCCACAGAGATCATTCTCGAAAAGCTTGACAATGGTTTTTTATGCTCGTTTTCCCTGTCGGGAATTCTGATCGAACAACTGGAAAAATGGAGCAGGGATACCCTCTCACTCTTTGAACAGGTGGCCAGGCATAAGAACAGCGAGATGATCGGGCAGACCTACTACCATAGTATTGCCAGTTGTTTCCATGATAAAACTGAATTTAAAGAACAGGTCCGGCTCCATTCTGACCTGATGTACGACCAGTTCAAAGTCAGGCCGACAGTTCTTGAAAACACTGAATTTACCTTCAACAACGATATAGCTGCGTCGGCAAACGAGATGGATTTCTCCGGTATTTTTACCGAAGGAGTAGATCGCGTCCTGGGGTGGCGCAGCCCAAACCATATCTATTCCTGCCAGGGGATTCCGGTAATTCTCCGTAATACCAAATTATCCGATGACATTGCTTTCCGGTTCGGCAACACTTCCTGGGATATGTATCCCCTGACCGCAGACACCTATGCCCAATGGGTTGCCTCATCGGAAGGAGATGTGGTCAATATCTTCCTGGATTACGAAACATTCGGCGAGCATTTCTGGAAAGAGACCGGGATCTTTGAATTCCTGAAATCCCTCCCGGATGAACTGGCGGCGCAGGGTGTTGAATTAATCCTTCCATCGGACAGTGTATCCCGTTTTTCTCCCGTGGGAGAAATAACTGTCACCGAGACAATCTCATGGGCAGATCTTGAGAAAGATACCTCGGCGTGGATGGGTAACGATCGACAGCGGGCGGCATTTCATGCAGTTCAGCTGGCACGGCCCTATGCGATTGACAAACCGATCTGGAGATATCTCCAGACAAGTGACCATTTCTACTATATGGCTTCCAAGTACGGAACTTGCGGTGAAGTCCATGCCTACTTCAGTCATCACGAGGCCGATGATGCCTTCAAGACCTACATGAGGGTACTGGCAGAATACGAGTCACGCAATATTCGCGTTATAAAAAACCGGAAATCGGCAAAAACATTACGGACCCTGGCACGGAGCAGGCGTTTCATTTTGCCGGACCTTCCGGATTTATCGGACATACGGCCTATAACCTTGACCAGTTTGAAGAATTGCTCTATATTGTGCCCAAGGATTCGATTCTGTTCCACCAGGAAAGGGGCGATTTTTCCTGCTGGATCGCGAATATTCTTGAAGATCCGCGCCTTGCAGAGAATGTTGCAGCGCTTATGGAACGACGTGACCTTATCCAGGTGATAAAAGAGCGGAGGGAGCTGTTGTGGAGTCACTTAAAATAGCCTTTTTCTGCTGGGAGTCGATGTATGCGGAACGGGTTGGCGGGCTTGCGAATGCCGCAACAAATCTTGCAGAGACACTGGTGAAACAACAGCATGAAGTACATTTTTTTACCCGGGGTACCATGCCCGACCAGACGGTAAACGGGGTCCATTATCATTATTGTGTTCCCACCGGGAAAAATATTGTAGATTATTGCAATGCCATGAGTACAGCAATGGTAAACCAGTTTAAAAAATTTGATTCCCCGCATAAATTCGATTATCTTCATTTCCATGACTGGCATGTGGTCCAGGCCCTGCATCACCTCCAGGATCGCAATACGATCCTCACATATCATTCCACCGAGTATGGACGAAATGGAAACCAGAACGGGGACTGGTGGGAGTTTAAGGAGATCACCGGAAAAGAGTGGTACGGGGGGTTCATTGCAAAAAGGGTGACTGCAGTATCGGTAACCCTGAAAAACGAAGTGATGCAGTTATACAATGTTCCATCTGACAAATGTGATGTTATTCCCAATGGGGTCGTCCCCCGTGAATACCGGACAAATATCGACCCGGGGGAAGTGAAAAAAGCATATGGTATCCATCCCTACGCCCCGCTTGTCCTGTTTATTGGCAGGCTCGTGTACCAGAAAGGGCCGGATCTGTTCATTGAAGCGATTCGTACTGTCTGCCGGACCCACTGGGATGCAAAGGTGATAGTGGCCGGCGATGGGGGAATGCGCCAGTTGCTCCAGGAACAGGCAAGGGATCTCCCGGTCCAGTTTGTTGGTTACATACCCGATTCAGAGTATATCCGCCTGCTGAATGCTGCTGATATTGTGGTCATTCCCAGTCGCAACGAGCCGTTCGGCCTGGTCCTTCTCGAAGCATGGAGTGCCGAGAAATGTGTTGTTGCCTGCAATGTCGGGGGATTATCGGAAAATATCGACGCCTATGTAAATGGGCTGAAAGTAGAGGTGAACCCGGAATCCATTGCCGGGGGTATCAACACCATGATTGAGGAACCCTGGAATGTAGGGGCTCTGGGGATGTGGGGGAGAAGAAAGGTGGACCGGGTCTTTCTCTGGGGTCCCATTGTAAAAGGACTGACAGATACGTACGCCCGAACCACGTCGTAGATAATCTCTTATATCAAGCCCTTTTTAAACCAAGAGAGGGAAGCGCTCCTATGCAAAGCAGAAAACTGAATTGATGTAACGCTAGATCCCGGCTACTTGCGTTACGATTTTTTTTGGTTTTTATAAGAAGTCAGGTTGGGAACGAATGAGAGAGGAAAATATGATAAATATCCGGATGCTTTTTACGTGATACATTACCAAGAGGAATTACGCATGTACCATCCGAACTTTAAGGATACCATTGCAGTTTCGCCCTATATCTTTACCATTGGCGTTGCCGGGGACAGTGGTTCGGGAAAGACAACTTTCACTCAGGGGATACGAAGTATATTTGGCGAGGATCTCGTTTCAACTATCACGCTTGACGATTATCACAGCCTGGACCGAGAAGGACGCAGGGAACAGGGCCTCACGGCGTTAAATCCCAAGGCAAACCGGATTGAACAACTGGAGCGGGATCTCATCCTGCTGAAAAGGGGGGTGCCGGTAGAAAAACCCTCGTACAATCACGCCACTGGCACATTTAATCCACCGGCGATATTTTCCCCAAAAAAGATCCTGATACTTGAAGGGCTCCACACTCTTTTCACCCCCACTCTGCGAAAATATCTGGATTTTACGCTCTTTGTTGACCCGGCAAAGCAGGTGAAGTACGACTGGAAGATCCACCGGGATGTTGACCAGCGGGGATATTCACGCGATGCGGTTTTACAAGAGATCGCAGAGCGTGAACCGGAGTATGAACGCTACATCTCTCCCCAGAAGGAATATGCCGATGCTGTTATTGGTATCGATTATTCCCGGTACGGTCAAACGCTGGGTATCGAGAGAAATGTGTATAAAGTCATTCTTTCCCAGAGCCGGATGAAGCAGAGTATTGAAAATATCGATCTCTCTCTGGACCTCTACTCGATTCTCTCGTTATCGGAGCGTAATTTCTCCCTGGAATTTGTTACCAGCCGGCAGGGTGACCAGAAGATGGGTGGGCTGATCATAGACGGGGAACTGAGCGAACACGTGGTGAAAAAGCTTGAGCACAGTATCGAAGAGCAGACACGTGTTCATCCCATTTCCATCTTCAAGCACCGGAACTATGTAACCGCCGGGGATCTGGTCCAGCTGATTCTCTGCTGGCGCATCATTCATAGACGGATATTCATGGAAACGGCCGGTACTGCCGACCATAATAATTACCGCATACAAAAAGACCATAACCTGTGAATGTGAAGGAAGAGTAGGAGTGAGCAATGAAAGCAGGGGAATTCATTCATCTTGCAAGAGGTATGCCGGTCGGGCATCATCCCACCAGAATGGTTCAGGAATCCCTGAATTCAGGAATCGTCAGATTATGAAAACAATCGGAGTCCTGACGGGAGGTGGTGACTGTCCCGGGCTCAATGCGGTGATCCGGGCCGTAGAGAGAGCGGGGATCAAATATGATTTTGCGACCCTGGGTATCCGCAACGGGTGGCAGGGTCTTATTGACGGCGATGTTGAACCCCTCACCGATTTCTCTGTCTCCGGAATCCTGCCCCTGGGAGGAACGATCCTCGGGACCTCCAGGACCGATCCGCTGAAAAATACAACGGATTTCCAGAAGATCAAAGCCAATCTTAAAAAATACGGGATTCATGCGCTGGTTGTCATCGGGGGAGACGGGACGCTGTCGGCAGCCAGGGATGTGGCAAAGGAAGGAATTTCCATTGTAGGAATCCCCAAAACGATCGATAATGACATCTCGGGTACCGATATGACATTCGGCTTCGACACTGCGGTTGCCACCGTTACCGAAGCGATCGATCGTCTCCATACCACTGCTGAATCCCATCACCGGATCATTGTCGTTGAAGTGATGGGAAGAAATGTCGGTTGGATTGCGGTCATGGCAGGTATCGCAGGAGGAGCCGACGAGATCCTTATCCCCGAAGTTCACTTTACCATGGATGCGGTCTGTAAAAAATTGAAGGACCGGTACGATACGGGGAAAAAATTCTCCATTGTCGTGATTGCAGAAGGGGCTCATGAAAAAGATCTCGGTTTGTCGACCGTTCCGCTCAATGAACGGGATGAATGCGGGCATGAGAAGTTTGTGGGTGTAGGAAATATATTGGGAAAGGAACTGGAACGGCGACTTGGCATCGAGACCCGGGTGACCATTCTCGGGCATGTCCAGCGGGGTGGTTCACCTACCGCGTATGACCGCATCCTTGCAACGCGGTTTGGTGTCGCGGGAGTCCAGCTCGTTCATGCCGGTGATTTCGGGAAGATGGTCGCACTCCAGGGAAACCGGATCACCAGCATTCCCCTGGAGACAGCAGTCAACCAGCTTAAAACCGTTGATGCTGATTTCTATGAACTGGCCATGACGGTGATCGGAGGACGGAGATGAACAAAAAATTTGATCCTCAGGTCCCCCCATCTTCCAATCCCGTATTTTCCGTTTGCTGGAAAGGACCCCTGCCGGATCCTGCTGTCAGGACTGCTGAAGATCTCAGGAATGTTCTGGCAAATCCAGGGTGTGCCTGTACAGGTCCGGTCTATTATATGTACCGGGATGTGGCCCGAACCGATGAGGACCGGATCTGGCTCTCCTCCCAGGGGCTCCGGTTCGATATCACGGTCATCCCCCCGCGTGAACTCTGCGGAGAGTACAATAAAACAAAGGGGCATTATCACCCCGCTGATTCATCAGGTACCGGTTACCCTGAGATATATGAAGTCTTAGCAGGTGAGGCACATTATTTGATCCAGGATAAGAATTGCTCCGATGTTGTCATGATAGCTGCTTCTGCCGGGGATGTTGTTGTGGTACCCCCGGGATATGGCCACGTGACCATCAACCCAACCCGTTTTACCGTTCTCCAGATGGCAAACATTGTGTCTTCACGTTTTTCAAGTAACTATCTTGGCTATGAGGCAAAGAACGGCGCAGCGTTTTTTGAGTGGGTAAAAGAAGGATTTGTGAAAAACCCTGCCTATAAAAACCATGCTTCCCTCAGGCTCGTGAAGGCGCGACGACTTGCTGAGGTAAAGGATGCGATTCCTGACCCGCTCTACAATCTTATTGAAGACCGGGCTCCGGTCCTTGAGTTCCTGAATCATCCGGAAAAGTTCGAATCCTTATTCCGGGAACTCTACCCCTAGATTTTTTTCAAATTTAAAAACGCGACGCTTTAAGAGAAAACCTTTCTAAAAAAAAACGGGACTGTGATATTTTTCCCTCAGGCTCTCCGGAAAATTCGTGTCTGGGCAGCCAGATTGCGGATCAGGGAAGGATCGATCTGGTCCTTTTCCATCTGCCATCTCCAGTTACCCTCATCAGTCCCCGGCCGGTTCATGCGGGAGATACCCCCAAGACTGAGAATATCCTGCATGGGAATGATTACCGTATCTGCGACCGACATCATGGCGAGCTGGATCAATTCCTTGGGCAATTGTTCTGGTTTCAGCTCCCGTCCGATATAGGAAAAAAGCCTCAGTTTTTCTTCCGGTGTGGCATCTGATTCAAGCCATCCCCGGGTTGTAGCATTGTCATGAGTATCGGTGTACAGGAAACAGTTTCGTTCCAGATTATGCGGGGCATGGGGACTGTTTGCAGGATCCTGGGTAAATGCAAAAAGAAGTACCCGCATTCCGGGAAGGTGAAACCTATCGATAAGAGCGGTTACATCCGGTGTAATGATGCCGAGATCTTCAGCAATCAGGGGAAGATCGGCCCTCCGGTTCTTCAGGACGGTCAATAATTTCTCTCCGGGGGCAGGGACCCATCGCCCGTTAATTGCATTTGGATCCCCAGCCGCAACCTCCCAGTAGGCAACAAATCCCCGGAAATGATCGACTCTGGGAACGTCAAATAAGTCCAGGTTATGCTCAATGCGATCGATCCACCACGAAAACCCCTCTTTTTCATGTTCTTCCCAGCAATAAAGAGGATTTTTCCAGAGTTGGCCGGTCTTGCTAAAATAATCCGGAGGTACCCCTGCGATAACAGTGGGACGTAACTGCTTATCCAACTGGAACAATCCCGGGTGTGTCCAGACATCAGCGCTGTGATAATTTACATAAATCGGGATATCTCCAATCAGGGCGATACCTTTTTTCCTCGCGTACTTTTTCAGCATCTGCCACTGCCGGAAAAACAGATACTGGAGGAATTTTTCTTTCCCTATCATTATCTCGAGAGATTCCCGCATGGCATCCAGTGCTGCAGGTTCGCGATATTTTATCTCCTCCGGCCAATCGCTCCAGAGATCCCCGTTAAAACGCCGGTGCAATGCGGAAAAAAGTGCAAAATCCTCCAGCCAGCCGGTGTTGATCCTGCAGAACTCCAGATACTCCGGCAATCCCGTAATTTTTTTTTGGAATCGTTCGAATGCAAGCGTGAATACTGTCTCTTTGAATTCTATAACTGCGGAAAAATCTGTCGTGCCGCAGGGAAAAGCCGGAATTTCTGTAATATCGGTTTTTTCGATAAAACCGTCATGTACCATACCATCAGGACTTATGAGATTGGTATTGAACGCAAATGCCGAGGTGCTGAGGTACGGGGAATTATCAAATTCCGGACTGGTAGGATTCAGGGGAAGAATCTGCCAGTAACTCTGTTGTGCATTGGAAAGAAAATCTACAAACCTGTAGGCTGCAGGCCCTAAATCACCGATGCCATAGCCGGAAAAAAGAGAGGTGATGTGTAAAAGTATCCCGCTACCTCTTTTTTTCACACAAAACCCCCTGCGTCTTTTCCGGTATTTGCGTGCATCCAGACGGGAATTGGTTTATTTCAGGATCTCCATGTCCAATAGAGTTCAAGAAAATTTCACTCCCAGGTATCCACCGAGCTGGTCAAACCGTACCATCCATTGTTTCGCAAGGGCATCTCCCGAGCGCGAGATCGTCTGTTTGGATGCAAATCTTTTCCGCCCTATGAGGAAGTAGCGATTCTGGGATTCCCACAGATTGTAATTCAGCGAGAGCGGTGACAATAACCGGAAAATTGTTGCGATCTTTTCCATCAGGACGAAATCATCCGGGTTTTCCAAAAGACGCTGCATAATTTTTGTTATTGCGATACTTGCCGTAAAATTGAGAGTTTCTGTATCCGGTACAAACTTTCCCCCGGCCATCTCTTCGACAAGAACTTCCAGTCGTTGCGTGTCTAGATTGTCATCGGAAAGGACTTTCTTGAGATCCAGGTTGATAATATACCAGACCGGATCCTCGAGTACTTTTGGCGGGGGGATCTGCATCTCCTTCATCGCGTGGAGGAGCGGATAGAACTGGTTATAGATATGCCGGAACGCGGATTCGAGGTCTATAAGGGTGGTATTAAGAATGGCGTACAAGACCTTTCGCTGACCGTCCCGGAACAGGTCCCAGAGCGAATAGAAACTCTTGCCATAGTGGTTTTCGAGGCTGAGGATCATCCGGGGTATATCACTTTTGGAAAATGCCTCCAGTAATTCCCCCCGCATGGCAAAATAAGCCTGTTCCTCGGAAAATTCAGCAGCTCCTCCCATAAAATTATGGTTTCCTATATGGAGGACCGCAAACATCAGGGTATTTTCTTCCCCTGTGATATCCGAGTACAAAAAGACTTTTCCGATGGCCAGTTTGAGTTCGCCACCTTCGGTCTTTGTGTAGGCTTCATTATTGAGAGTATAATTTTTAATCTTTATGGTTTCCGGAGAATCTTCAATCAGCGACGACAAGGCGTAGTGAAATCCTACCCGGGAGAGATCCACGACTGATGTCTGTACGAACGTCCGGTACACCTCTCCCCCATCCTCATATTCCGATACATTACTCGGAGCTTTTTTCAGTCTGTTGATAAATTCCGGTTCAGGATCAAATCCTGCAACTTCCCGCACAAGCTGTATGGCACGACATGCATACCGCAGGACCTGGACCGATTCTATGCCGGAAATGTCGTCAAAGAACCATCCGCAGCTCGTGTACATGAGCATCCCGTTTCTCTGGATCTCGAGCAGTTTGAGCACTTCGATTTTGTCCTAAGCCAGCAGTGTCCGGGATGCATGTTTTGAGAAGAACGATTCAATGTTGTGGGGCGACCGGTCCATGATTACGTCGATATAATCATCCCGAGCCAGCCAGGGATCCGTTACAAACGAGCGCATCCGGTCATCATAGAGTGAAATGAGGATCTCCCGCAGCCAGTCCATTGCTTCCCGGAGGGGGGATCGCCATTTCTGTCGCGAGACGAGCGAGCAACTTTTAACCGAGATCGGTTCGCCCTTCAATCCGGGATGTGAGAATGGATTTGTCGGGTTCATCTGGATGATGGTACCAGGGGTGCAGCACCCGCAGTCTTCTCTCCAGCGTTCGATACCGTGAGGGCAACTCCAGGATGTATTTTCCAGGATCTCGACCTGGTGCGTGGGAGGATTATTGTCTAAGTATTCTCCATAGATCGTGATCCTCGCCAGATCTTTCGATTCGATCAGGTAGAGGGCGTACGCAAGTGCCATATCTCCAAACCGGTGGTGATGGCCGTATGTCTCGCCGTCGGAGGCAATGTTCAATAACCCGGACTGTTTCTGGAACTGGGAAAAATATCGTATCATCCGGTTGGCAAACACTTCACCATTTTCCAAAAGATTGCTAAAAGCGATCTCCTGCGAGATACCCTCATCATAAAAAAAGATCGCAATCGACATACCGGATGGCAACCGGCAAAGGTACGGCTCGGAAGTATCAATACTCCCCCGGCTCACATCGGTCCATTCTGCATCATTGACCAGTCTTATCCTTTTGGCTTGTTTTGAAGAAAGGATCGTAAACCTGATCTTCTGTTCTGCAAGGATGGATAACGCCTCGTTGTCAACTGCCGTTTCGGGCAGCCACATGCCTTCAGGCTCCCGCCCGAACCTGGATATAAAATCCTTGATTCCCCAGACAACCTGGGTACGTTTGTCCCTGCTGTTTGCAAGGGGCATAATGAGATGGTTGTACACCTGGGCAATGGCAGATCCGTGCCCGGAGAACCGTTTGATACTCTCTTTATCCGCTTCAAGAACCGCCTGGTATACTTCCTTGTTGTTCTGCTCCAGCCATGTCAGAAGTGTGGGCCCGAAATTGAAACTGATCTTTGTATAGTTATTGACGATATCGATGATCTTTTTGTCCTTATCGAAAATGCGGGATGCCGCATTTGGTGCATAGCATTCGGCAGTAATGCGTTCATTCCAGTCGTGATATGGATAGGCAGAATCCTCAATCTCGACTTCCTCAAGCCAGGGGTTTTCGCGGGGAGGCTGGTAAAAATGACCGTGAATACAGACAAAACGACTCATGCATTCATTCCTTTTCCTGGCATTGTCCTGGGTTCAAACGCCGGTTCTTCGTCAATCACCCTTTCTCTCTTTACAGGATAAGAATCTTCCTGACCCGTTCCCTGCAGTAAGCATCTTCAGAAGTATCCAATCTCCCCTGAATCCTGAACTTTTCAGAATGAGATGGATTTGTGCAAAGATTTTTTTAACGGGAACTCGTACGATAATAATTTTTTCTGAAGTGCCCGGCAAAATCATAAAAAAATCTATAAAAAAAGCAGGAATCCTTGTTTTTGATTACCGGCCAGGGAAAAACCTAGAGTTTTTCTACCGTGATTCGCACACGGTCACCGGCTTTAAGTATGTGCCCTTTTGGGATGTCAATGTTATACCACAATGCATTCGGGGTATCCTGAGTGGGATCCTGCGACATGAGGCAATCCTTGTGGTCATTGATATCGGCAACGAATTCTATCTCAGATTCGAACTCCAGAACTTTGGTCATGATAAAAATGTGAGATGAATGGACTTAGCACGCCCGGGGCGTGACCATCCATGTCGTACTGTTCGAATAGCTCCACCGTATGATGTCGAGTTCTTTGCAGTTGTCTGCAAGGATCGCCATGTTGGTTCCTACCTCTTTTGGTGACAGACCGAGATCTTTGGCAATATACTTCGATTTGAAGTAGTGTTTGCCCAATGTTATACCCGAATTGAGGTACTGGACGATCTTGTGCTGGGTCTCATTATACGTATCACGTAACTTTTTGGTAGTTGACATGTCATGCCTCAGCATTAGAAACTCATATAATCCAAGTGATATATAAGGGTATCGGATTTTCGGGCGAAATATTAGGTCTCATTTTTCTCACTGGGAGGTAATTCAGACCCGAAAAAAAGATATCAGGTCCCCGCCAATCCGATCTTTTAAAACAATTGTTTTCAGGTAATTTTAACCATTTACGGCGATATTTTTGTGAGGTGGACGAAAAAATCATCCTATATAATCGCAAAAAATTATTACTGAACCTGCGCATCGGCAATCTTGTCGATCAATGCTTCGATAACTACAGAGCGCATACCTTCAACAAATTTTATACTGCCTACTACCAGGTGCCCGCCACCGCTGATTCCACCGCCCGGAATCTCCACACGCAGCTCCCTGACCATTTTGGGGATGTTCATAAGGACTCCACGGGAGCGGAGCACGGCAAAATCCGGTCCGAATCCTATGGTTACAACCGGTTTTCCCGCATTCTGCTGGCAAAGACGGTCGTGCACCTCACCGGATGTCTTGCCCGGTGGGGGGAATGTGAATTTGTGAGCATGGATCTCTACATCCAGGAGGAAGAGGCGTGCGTCATTTTTCAGGACACGGGGATCCACATGGGCCATGCAGGCGCTCATCTGGTCCGCGATCATGGTGTTTGCCCCATCGACGAGGAGTGATAAGAGTTTCTTATGCCGCTCGGTATTTCCGGTCAGGTTTAAGATATCCTTTACAATCTCCCTGCCATCGTTAAACCGGAGCCAGAACTGCTCGTAGTCGAGCGCAAGCGCAATATCCTTACAGGCCTGTTCAGGGAAATTATCCTTCACAAGGTCCAGGAATAATGCCCGTTCCGGCGCCTCGGAGCGGTCGCCTACCGCTGCCACTGCCGGGAGGTGCCGGATCAATGGTTCGACTTTGGGATTGATCAGCCGTGCAACTTCCGTGCCAAGCATACCGGCCGTGATGCCAAAGTCCCCGCCTACGTGGTAGGGATTGACATGTGCAAGGAGGTATTTATCAATGGATGCATCCGGATGGTGGTGGTCGATAACCACAAACGGGATCTCGTAGACACTGGCGATCTTGTACGAGGGTTCATCCTCTTCAGTCGATCCATTATCGGTGAGGATCACAAGCGGCATCTTCTGGCCAAAGCGGACATGGTCCTTTAACGAGAAGTCCAGATCCCGGGTGATATCTTCGATCTCGTAGAACGGTGCTTTTGAAGGAGCCCGTTTGAACAAGAAGTACTCAGCATCAAAGTCCCCGCCACTCTCGCGAATCAGGGAAACGACTGCCTGTTCGATTGCCACGGCCGAGCAGATGCCGTCTGCGTCGGCATGGTGACGCAGGATAATTGGCTGGGAGGTAAAGACCGCTTTCCGGATGATCTTTGCGACTTTTCTCATCTCGGGACGGAGTTTTTCCATGACCTCGCTGGGGACAAGGAGGGGAATCGTCTCGGGCTCTGAACGGAGATCCAGTGCTTTCTCGATCCGGACCTTCACAACTTCTGCATCTTCATCGGTGAGAATGGAAAGGCCGTCCACTTCAATCTGGAGCTGGCCGTTCCTCATCATCACTTCTCCGAGAAGTTTGACCATATCCCCGAGCTCTGCTTCGGGATAGGCCCGAACACCGGCTTCGATGAATGCTGCACCGTTCTGGGTCCCGGTCTCGTCAACGATGGTGAAGATGGTGGGCCCGCTGGTCTGCTTGATCTGGGCGATCTCCCCTTCGATGGCTACGGTCTTTCCCAGTTTTGAAGGCAGGTCAATTATTCTGACCGTGGTTGATTTCCGTTCTACATTCTCAACCTGGTATACCTGGTACTGCACTTCCTCGAGATCGATATTTCCGTTTGGCCGTACTTCCCGCACCTTTACCAGTACGGAATCGCGTTCCTTGTGCTCGGATTTGACATTGCTCTTGTGCACAAGTCCCTTGATCCGGTCATTTAACTGTACGAACATGCCGAAGGTAGCAAAACCCTGCACCTTCCCGAGGTAGATATTTCCTGCTTCGACATCTGCGAGATCGCAGCCGGTGCCGAGCCGGTAGACGAGCACATTGTTTGAATCGGTATTTTCCATTGAAACTCACCACACACACAGCGAAACGGGCATTTTTTCGTCAATGCCACGCGATTAGATATCTGCTCTGTATATTCATGAATGGGTGTCTGAAGATTAAATTTACTTGTTAGCTGCAAAAAAAGAAAAAGATCAGAAGGAGTACTATCAGGTCAGTCCCGGAATGGCACTTCGATCATATCCAGGTCATTGGGGGACAGCACCGGCCCGGAAAATTTTTGTTTTGCATCACTGATATGTGCCTGGGAATCGATATACCGCGAACTGGTGTGGACCAGCACCAGCGTGCGGGCGGAAAGGACTGTTGCCGCTTCGCCGGCCTGAGCCGCCGTGGCATGGTAGAATTCAGATGCCCGGGCGGCTTCAGTCTCATCATACGTTGCATCATGGATGAGCAGATCCGCATGCCGGGCAACATCACCTAACGAGGTATGGACCGCCCGGGTATCACCCGTATAGACAATTTTGCGTCCGGGCCGGGGCGTGCCAAGTACATCTTCCGGCCTTACTTCACGTCTCTGCCCTTCAGGACCTATAATAACAGCCTCCCCGCGCTGCAGCCGGCCAAACAGGGGGCCTGGAGGTACTCCAAGAGCAATTGCTCCTTCGCGGTCGAACCTGCCCGGACGGGGATCCTCTTCAAGGGAATATCCGAGAGCCGGCATGCCATGACTCACGGCAAAGGCGGTGATGGTATACCCGTCAAACCGTACCCACGAGCCGTGATTGAGTTCGACAGCATCAATGGTGAATTTCAGGTTGAACCGGGTCACATGACGCAGGGTAGTAACAAACTCCATTATCCATTCCGGCCCGTAGATGGTAAGTGGTTCAGTGCGTCCGTTGAATGACATAGTCTGGACAAGGCCGAATATCCCGAGGAAATGATCGGCGTGCCAGTGAGTGACGAAGATCGCATTGACCAAAAATCCGCACCGTGCCCTCATCATCTGCTGCTGGGCACCCTCCCCGCAGTCAAAGAGCAGGGTATCTGCTCCGCGACGGATCATGATGCAGGGGGGGTTACGCTGGGGCGTCGGCAGGGCCCCGGCAGTACCCAGGAAATAGACATGAAGGGTCTCGCCGCTCACGAGAAACACTTCCGGAAAACTGTCAGGCTTTTCTTAGCCTCTTCGATAGATCGGCCTTCAACAACGATGACCCCGTTATAGTTCCCGGCTATGGATTTTCCGACAACATCCCAGTTGATAAGCCCATCGCCAAGTGCGAGGTGTTCGTCAGATGACCCATGGTTATCGTGGATATGGATATGACTGGCCTTGTTGACATAGGGTAGGAAACTGTTCACCTTACCCAGCGTATTTGCATGGCCAAAATCAAAAGTCATCCCGATCCCTTCGATTCCTTCAGTCATCCCGATGAGTTCTTCGGGAAGCTGGCAGAGAAACTCTTTTACGCCAATCATATTCTCAACGCACGCCAGAACCGAGTGTTCCACAGCGCATCTTCCGATCTGCCGGAGTGCCTCTTTCTGGAGATTCCAGACTTTCTGGGGGACCAGTTTTCCTACCGGGGAGAGATAGCCGGGATGAATGGTGACCCGGTCCGTCAGTGAGGATGCATGGGTGATGCAGGTGCAGATCTGGCGAATCGATTCGCGCCAGATTGGATCATTCAGGGTGGCAAGATTCAGGTCTCCGAACGGGGCATGGACCGAGATGCCCAGGCGCGTGCTCGTAACCACTTCCTGAATTCTTTTGAAGCATGCCGGATTATCCAGTTTGTAGTTTCCGTCAGCTACGATCTCCCAGCCCTCGTAACCGGCCTCTTCAATTCCATACACCCACGCGATGTCATCCCAGACCTTGGATGAGGAGGAGAAATACGGTTTGATCGTCACGATTCTCGCCCCAGTTGGGTAAGGACAGAGATTACTTCGGTAGAAAAATCTTCGAGGCTCCCTTCGTTTTTGATCTTGATATCTGCCTCAGCTAGTGCCCTTCCCAGCCCCCAGTTTGTTTCGCGCTCATCCCGTGCGCGAAGGGACTCCGGCAGAACAAAATCATCCGAACGGCCGCGGGCACGGATCCGGTCCAGTCGTTTTTCAAAGGAAGAATCGATGCTGATGAGGGTAAATGTGGAATAGTGCTTCCGGAACAACCTGACCTCCGCATCCCCACGGATGCCATCCACAAGAACCAGGGGGGTGGTCTGGTGGTTGATCTCGGGTATGCACAGTGCTGCGATGGCATCCATGCCATTCTCCGCACGGAGCCGGTTTGCCGTTGCCCCGAAATTGGCATCGGAAGGTTCCAAGCCTGCGTTCTTTACTGCAGCCCGGATAATATCGCCCATGACAATGACCGGGATCCCCGCTTCTGCGGCAATCTTTGAAAATTCACCTTTGCCGCTTGCGGGCAGACCGACGACTCCTATCACCTTCATAGACTATCTCACCTCCTTCACGGGTCCGGATCTTGACACTTCGTGCAAGCCGGTCAGCAATCTTTTTCATCTCTTCTTCAGAGAGCGGACGGACATTTCCGGTTACTCCCTGCTGCAGTACCATATCTACCGTACCTGCCTCCTGTGCGATGATGGGAACTTCATCGTCATACCCCCGGAACAGGGTAATAACGACTTCGAACTCCGGCAGGTGGCCCTGTTCGTGCGCTTCCTTGCAGAGAGCAAGGGACTTTTGCACATCCTTAACATAATCTCCCCTGAGGAGATTATTATACCGCGCCCAGCGGGCCTTGATATCCAGTGCCACGTGATCGATAAGCCTCTCCCGGATGAGGGCATCCAGCGTTTCCGGGTACACACCGTTGGTGTGTACTCCGACTGCCAGCCCCATCTTTTTTGTAGCCCGGGCAAGAGAAAGCAGTGCTTCTTTCTGTGCGGTCGGCTCACCCCCGGAAAAAACCACCCCGCTGATAGCCAGCAGGGAGTCCCGGATCATACCAATAATCTCTTCGGTATCCCGCACGTCGCTGCCCGCAAGCAGGGTAGCATTCTGGCAATAGGTGCAGTGGACCGGGCAGCCCCGGAAAAAGACCACGCAGGCCGAACGGCCTCGCCAGTCAACGGTCGATAGCGGGACAAATCCCCCGAAGTTCAGTTTGATTGAGATCACCGTTCCGGATTATTTCGCAGTGTGAATATTTGACGGTATTTGAGTTTAATGTTGCAGTCATGGCATCCTTCAGGATGGGAAAACCATGGGACCGCGAATTGATGGCGAAAAAAAGGGATCCGGATCAGAACTGGAAATGCTTGTTCACGATCTTGATCGCACAATAGTCGCCGCACATTGTACATCCGTCCGTATCGGCGGGCATACGCTCCGCACGGATCGCTTTTGCCCGGGCAGGGTTCATGGCAACGGCAAACTGGCGGTCCCAGTCGAGATCGCGGCGGGCATGTCCCATTTCCAGGTCGAGGTCGCGGGTCTTCTTGAGTTTGATCATGTCGCCAACATGGGCAGCAATGCGGGAACTCATGACACCTTCGTATACTTCTTCCGGTGTCGGGAGTGCAAGGTGTTCAGCGGGGGTAACATAACAGATGAAATCCGCACCAAGTGAGGATGAGATGGCAGCACCGATTGCCGCAACCCGGTCATCGTAACCCGGGGCAATATCGGTCACGATAGGGCCGAGCATGTAGAACGGCTTGTTGTTGGTGACCCGTTTCATCAGCGTGACGTTTGCAGCAATCTCATCGATCGGCACATGTCCCGGGCCTTCGACAATCACGGGGACATTCTGGTTGTGGGCAATGTCCGCAAGCTCTGCATTGATGAGCAGTTCCTGGACTGCCGCCCGATCGGTTGCATCATGGATTGCTCCGGCGCGCATGCCATTGCCCATCGAAAGGGTGACTTCATGCTCCTTCATGATCTCGAGCAGGTAATCAAATTCACTGTAGAGCGGATTCTCTTTCTCGTTATGGAGCATCCATGCGGTCATGAATGCGCCACCGCGTGAGACCAGCCCGCCATGACGGCCCTGGTTTTTCAGGCGCTTGACCGTCTCAAAGTTGATGCCGGTATGGATGGCCATGAAGTTGGTTCCCAGCTTGGCCTGCTCGGCAGTGATCCGGAAGAGGTCATCCTCTTTCATATTGACAACCGCACCGTCCTTGATGGCCGCTTCGATAAATGCCTGATAGAGGGGGACACACCCAACAGAGAGGGTCGTGTTGGCGATCACCTGCTTGCGGATCTCAACAAAATCGCCACCGGTGGAGAGCTCCATCAGGGTATCGGCACCGGCACGTTCTGCCTGTTTTGCCTTCTCAATCTCTTCGGGAATATTTACGATGTCGGTTGAAGTTCCAATGGATGCATTGACTTTCGTGCGGAGTCCTTCGCCAATGCCGCAGATCTTCACTTTCCGGTAGGGTGAGACCGGGATGACGATGTGGCCACCGGCAACTCCCCGCCGGACAAAATCTTCGGTGACTCCTTCCTGCTTGGCAACGATCTTCATCTCTTCTGTGATGATACCCCGTTTGGCATCCGCGACAATACTCATGGAATACAGGTTACAGTAAAGATAAGATAAAGGCTCGTTTTTTCAATTCTGGATTAAATCTGGCTTGTCTTCTTAACAAGTAAAGTTGATTTGGAATAACACAGATTTTTTTGTTTATTATTTTCCCGTCAGCATTTTTTCAACCTTTAAAAAAGGCCTGGTCCGGATGCAATGATGAAGTATCCCAAGGATCCTGGAGAACATTTCCTATTCTCTATCTTTGAAAAGGGGATATCAACGTAATAACATTTATAAATTGTTGAACGCTAACTTATGGTAAACCTTGAACAAGACGAGGTGTTTTATGATGACAGAAGATTTCGCAGAAGTTACGGTAAAAGAAGCAACCCATGACGACGCCGGGCGTGGCATCGCACGGGTGAGCATCGAAGTGATGAAGAGGCTCGGGCTTGTCTCGGGGGATGTGATCGAGATCCTGGGGAAGAAGAAGGCGGCCGCCGTGGTCTGGCCGGGTTTTGCCCAGGACTCCGGTTACGCAATCCTCCGGGTGGATGGAAACATCCGGGGAAATGCCGGCACCGGTATTGACGAACGGGTGAAGATTAAGAAATCCGAAGCGGTCTATGCCAAGAAAGTGGTGATCCAGCCCACCCAGCCGATAAAGCTTGTCGGGGGTGAGCAGTACCTTGCGCGGGTATTGCGCGGCCGGTCCGTGATGGAAGGCCAGACCGTCCGCGTGGATGTGATCGGCAACCCGATCACGCTCGTGATCACCAAAGTCACCCCCAAGGGAATTGCAATCGTCACTGATGAGACCGAGATCGAACTCAAGGAAGAACCCTACAAACCCGAAGACGGCATGAGGGAAGTCTCCGATATTCATTACGAGGATATCGGGGGCCTGGGCCGGGAGTTGCAGCTAGTCCGCGAGATGATCGAGCTTCCTCTGCGGCATCCCGAGATCTTTGAGCGCCTGGGTATCCAGCCCCCGAAAGGAGTACTGCTCTACGGACCGCCCGGTACCGGAAAGACCCTGATTGCAAAGGCAGTCGCCAATGAAGTGGATGCACATTTCATCACCATCTCCGGCCCGGAGATTGTAAGTGGAACCTATGGTGCAAGCGAGGGGAAACTCCGTGAAGTCTTTGAAGAGGCGCAGGCCAATTCGCCATCGATCATCTTCATAGATGAAGTCGATTCCATTGCTCCCAAGCGTGAGGATACCAAGGGTGAACTCGAGCGGCGCGTGGTAGCCCAGCTCCTTGCGCTCATGGACGGGCTGAAGGGACGCGGCCAGGTCATTGTGATCGCCGCAACCAACCTGCCCGACTCCATTGACCCGGCACTCCGCCGGGGAGGCCGGTTTGATCGGGAGATCGAGATCGGTATTCCGGACAAGAAAGGGCGCATGGAGATCTTCCAGGTACACACCCGTGGCGTCCCGCTTCATGAGGATGAGAAGAACAAGATCATCGAGGAATACGCCGGTTCAACCCACGGATTTGTGGGTGCAGATATTGCCCTGCTGGTCAAGGAAGCCGCCATGCACGCGCTCAGGAAAGTGATCCCCCTCATCAACATCGATGAAGAGATCCCCAACGAAGTATTGGATGCGCTCCGGGTGACCCATGACGACTTTGCCGAAGCACGGAAGCACGTGGAGCCCTCGGCCATGCGCGAGGTTCTTGTCGAGGTCCCCGACATCACCTGGAAGCAGGTCGGGGGACTGGAAGAGACCAAGCAGGAACTCAAGGAGGCCGTAGAGTGGCCCCTGAAATATCCGGAGGTATTCGAGCGGCTTCAGACCAAGCCCCCCAAAGGAATTCTTCTCTTTGGTCCTCCCGGGACCGGAAAGACCCTGCTTGCAAAAGCGGTGGCAAACGAGAGCGAATGCAATTTCATCGCGGTCAAAGGCCCGGAATTGCTCTCGAAATGGGTAGGCGAATCGGAAAAAGGAGTAAGAGAGATCTTCAGGAAAGCCCGCCAGGCATCCCCATCCATCATCTTCTTCGATGAGATCGATGCCCTGGTCCCCAAACGGGGGAGTTACGAAGGTTCTTCCCATGTGACCGAGAGCGTGGTCTCGCAGATCCTGACAGAACTTGATGGCATGGAAGAGCTCCGGAATGTCACCATCCTTGCAGCCACCAACCGCCCGGACATGCTGGATGATGCCCTGCTTCGCCCGGGCAGGCTCGAGCGTCATATCTATGTTCCCGCGCCGGATGAGGAGAGCCGGAAGAAGATCTTTGAAGTTTATCTGGGCGGAGAGATCGAGACCGTCCTGGCAAAAGACGTTGATATCGATACCCTGGTGAAAAAGACCGACGGGTATGTTGGCGCGGATATCGAATCGCTCGTCCGGGAAGCGAAGATGGCCGCGATGCGGGAGTTCATTCTCCTGATGAGTACCCGTAGTGAACCGGAACGGAAAGATGCAATCCAGAATGTCATGGTCACCAAAGCGCACTTCGATGCTGCACTGCTCAATGTGCGGGGATCGCTGGATCGCGAAGCGATCGAGAGTTCGGAACGGCAGTCCTGGCAGATGCTCTATAACGAAGAGCAGCGCACACTCCTGAAGAACGCTTCAGCAGCACTGGAGCGTGCAGGAACCATTCTTAAAAATGCAGACAATTCCGCAACCGACGCGCTCCGCAAGGCCATCTACCGTGGCAAAAAGGATTTTACCGAGATCAAAAAACTTACCGGCACTGTTGAAAAGATCAAACCGGCAAAATAATTTTTTTAAAAACCCGGGAAAATTATCGCTGAACCTGTGCAGGAATTATTCCCGCAGGATTGGTCGTATTACCCCCATTTCCCCCCGATTGTCTCCATCTTCTGGTAATTCCGGCAGGGATGGTGGTTTTTTTGATCCTCAGAAATACTTTGCTTACGGATAATAATCCTGATAAACCACGGAATCAAACGACTACACAAAGAGTCCGGCAATCCGGAGGATAATTCAGATGGTTTATCCCACTTTGGTGTAGGGGAAAGGAAGTAACAACATGATACTCAAAGATTTCCTTGTCAATGCAGGAACCGAAAAAAACCTGATGGAGCTCATTCTCTTTTTGGGCGAACAGGCTCAACAGGTGAAGAAAGGATTTTTCTGTTCGATCAGGAAAATCCCGGCCGATGAAACGACCAAAAATATGTACGGCGAAGAGCAGATGGCTCTTGACATGTACGCGGATAATGTATTCATCTCCGGCTTGCAGGAGTCGCGCCTGGTCCGGTACATCGCCACGGAAGAGCAACACCGGATCATTGAGGTCAAAAATCCAAAAAACGACTTCGGGGTTGTCATCGACCCTCTTGACGGATCCTCGCTCATTGACGTAAATCTCTGCACGGGTTCCATCATTGGTATCTATCCCGGTCATGTCCTTGAAAAGGGTGCAACGATGATCGGTGCCGTATACATCCTGTACGGACCTCTCACCACCCTGACCTTTACTGCTGGCAACGGTGTTCATGAATTTGTTCTGGATGAATCGGGTGATTTTTTCCTGCGGCACCGGGACCTGAAAATTCCCGAAGGGAAGATCTACGCGCCTGGTGCCCTGAGGAGAGATTACTCTCCGGCTCATGCCCGGTGGATCGAGAATCTCGAACATACCGGGTACAAGCTTCGTTTCAGCGGTTGCTTTGTCGCAGATGTTCACCAGATCCTTCATAAGGGTGGAGTTTTTACGTATCCCGGTTTCAAGGGACGGGAACGGGGAAAACTGAGATTATTGTATGAAGCCAACCCGATGGGTAAGATCATCTGCGAAGCCGGGGGGGCGATCAGCAATGGCAGGGGCAATATCATGGATATAAAACCGACGGGAATCGATGACGTCACCCCCATCTATGTTGGCGGGAAAGAAGAGATACGGCTCATTGAAACGTTTATGCGTGATGAGTGCGGTAAAAAGGAGTGAAGTGTTATGCAGCAGAACACATTTGGTCCAATCTCCGGTTCAACCATCCTGGGGGGCATCTCCGGAAAAAAAGCGATCATCATGGCGGCAAATATCCGGATTGCCACCGTGGCACAGGGAATTTTCCAGGCTGCAAAAGATACCGATTCCGCGGTATTTATGGAACTTGCCCGGTCTGAATGCGACTTGAAAGGCGGTTATACCGGTTTTACCCCTAAAACATTCTCAGAAAAAATGAACGAGGCGGCAAAAGCCACGCAGTGCGTCATCTGGGCACTCCACGCGGATCATATCTCAATAAAGACCGGTTCGCCCGAAGAGATGGAAGGGACCAGGCAGTTGATCGATGCACAGATAGCTGCCGGGTATACATCGTTTGCCATTGACGCCTCCCATCTCTTCAATTTCGAAGGAAAAAATGTCCGGGAAGAACTCGAGAAGAACATTATTGCTACAACCGATCTCGCCCGCCACATCAAGAGCGGGATGAAAGGAAAGGCATTCGGCCTTGAAGTGGAGGTCGGGGAGATCGGCAGGAAAGATGGGGAGGGCCTGATCCTCACCAAACCCCAGGAAGCGGTAGAATTCATCAAAGCCCTGCAGGAAAATGACGTATTTCCGCAGGTGATTGCGATTGCCAACGGGAGCACCCACGGTCACACCTATGATGCGTCCGGAAATGTTGTCGAACAACTCTCGATCGATATCCCCCAGACGCGGGCCGTTGCCCAGGCACTGCGGGACAATCACCTGCATGTCGGTATTGCCCAGCACGGGATCACCGGCACGCCCCGCGATCTCATCAACCAGCATTTCCCGAAAGGCGATATCATAAAGGGAAATGTCGGGACGTTCTGGCAGGACGTGGTCTTTGATATCTTTAAAGTGTACGAACCAGCGCTCTACCAGGAGATTCAGGAATGGACCCTCGAGAAATACCGCCCATTAAATCCTGGCAAGAAGGACAAGCAGGTCTTTGACGGGAACTGCAAGATGGCCATCAAGGAATTTTTCAAACAGATCTATTCGGTCGACGAACGTACAAACGATGCGATCCGGGCAATGGCATATGCCGAGAGCCTTATCTTTTTCCGGTCATTCAGCTCCTATGGTACCGCTTCTCTCGTGAGAGCGTCTATGAAGAAATAATGAATTGGAAAAAGTCACCCATTTTTTGGCCGGGATGACGCCCCCACCCCGTTGATTTTTCAGGAAAATTGCTGCCAGTTCCATAATCCCCCGGGAAACTTTTAGATACTTTTGCGGAGTTGGGTAAAAACCGGTATTTTTTATTCACATTTCATCAGATCCTTTAAAAAAGGGTGTAATGAGCAAGCTTTAAGTATCTTACATCCCAAATTAGGGCAGATGGTTAACGGAATTGTTTTGCCGATAAAGAAAGTGTTTGCGCTTGTGGATTCAAAAATATCCGTCGAGATCAAAGACGAAGGCCGGAAATTGCAGGGTCGTCTCGTTGCCGTGGATGAGTATCTCAATATCCACATGGACGAGACGATCGAGTTTGTAGATAACCAGCGGGGCAGGAGCCTGGGAACCGTAGTCATCCGGGGCAACAATATCCTGACCATCGCGCCGGTTATCTGAGATGATCGAAGGTGGAATTGTGGACGATCCTGTTGATGAAGCATTAAAACTGATCCAGTCAAAACCTGAAGGCGTTCTTCAGAGCGAGCTCTGGAAAGAGCTGGGTGTTGATAGCCGGAAGTGTTCGCGCATTGTCAAGAAACTTGATGACAGCGAACTCATCGACCGGATCGAATTCAAAAAAGACGGGATCAAGACATACCTCCTCAAAGCTCGGCAGATGCCGGTCAATCCCAGCGACCTTCTGGCGGGCGATGAATTAATCCCCTGTATCGGCTGCGAGCTGGAGTGCGTTGTTGAAGAGTGCCACCCGCTCATGGACTGGATGTACCAGCTGGCAATTGTCGAACACACTGAGGAATAATTCTCTTCAGCCAATCTGCTTTTTTACCCGGGTGAGTGTTTGGACCGGCAGAACAGAGCAGGAACAAAACCGTTTTTGTGATTGTATCATGGACAAATACAGAACTTCACTGATCTTCCAGTGCCTGATCTTTCTGATCCCCCTTAACTTCTATATGTGGGGCGACTGGCTGCTGGTCAACGTGCAATGGGCGCTTTTCCGGTTCCAGGAGTCGGGGTATGGCGACAGCCTGATTCTGGGCTACAAGGATCCCCTCTATATCTGGCTCGGCCAGAATACCGGGCTCTTCAATATCGCCGCTTCCGGCCTGTGGACAATCGGGACGATCATACTTCTCCTCGGTCTCGCCCTGACGATATTTGCCATATATTCCGGAGAAGAGATTACCCTGCTCCGGCAGGCATCGCTCTTTACCATCGGCGGTGGCATTGCGCTGGGGTTGTCTGCCCTGTGTCGTTTCAATGGCGGGTTTGCCATACCGATCGGGGTCCCGATCATTCTCATCATCGGGTGGTGGATGTACCGGAATTCCAGTGAAGAAGAGGATGAGGCGGAACCGGTGCATGAGACCGGGGAAGTCTCCGGCTCCTGAAAAATCCCGTTGACCGTTTTTTACTTTCATCACCTCCCTTGGCATCTTCCGGATTTTTCACCGGTGGCTGAATTCTCAACAAGTATTTATCATTCAGCCATCCACCTCTTAGTAGTGAATTCAACGCAATCTCCGCCGGGAGACCCCCGATGATATCTGTTTTGTTTGTCGATGACGCGAGCGATCTTTTCGCACAGGTCCGCTCGTTTTTGGAAAAGACCGGCGAGATTAAGATCGACAATGCCCATTCCTTAAAGCAGGCTGTTGAGAAACTCAAGGGGCGCAATTATGATGTTGTGGTTGCGTACGAGCAGCAGCCCGATGTAAACGGCATTGAGTTTGTCTCGGATATGAACGGGATCGAGTTTACCAAGTATCTCAAGTCCGTGGGAAATGTCACGCCGGTGATTCTGCTCGGCCGGCGGGGTCCCGGTAAGATTGCGGTCATGGAGGTTGCCAACGGGACCGAGATCACGTTTCCCCGGAGCGGGGATATCCGCCCGCAGGTCTTTGAGATGGTCAACCTGATCAAACAGACCCTGCTGCGGAAGAGATCCGAGCGCGAGATCAAGGCCCAGAATGAGCAACTCTCTGCGATCCTTGCCGCAACCCCGCTGGGGATCTTCCAGGCCCGCAATGGCATCATCGAATGGGTGAACCCCCGGTTCCCAGCGATGCTCGGGTACGAGGAATCCCAGATGGTGGGAAAAGATCTCCGGATATTCCTCTCAGCTCCCGAAGAGTACGATCTCCTTTTCCGCGAGCTGCAAGTTAAGCGCGATACCCTGGGGGTATCCCATACGAGCTGGCGGTTTGTGAAGCGCGACAAGAAGATCATCGCCTGCCAGCTCCAGCTCCTGCCGCTCGATCCCCGCGATACCAGCAAGGGCGGGACCTTTGTGGTGACCGATATTTCAGAGAAGCAGAAGATTGCCGATGCCCTCAAGGAGAGCGAGGCAAAGTACCGGGAGATCGTGCAGAATACCCAGAGCATCATCATACGGATGGATATGCAGGGCACGATCACGTTCTTCAACCACTATGCCCTCACGTTCTTTGATTACACCAGCGACGAAGTGATCGGGAAGAACGTGAACACCACGATCGTCCCGGCAAAGACCCGTTCCGGAAACGATCTCTCCATGATGGCCGATGACCTGGGCTTCAATGCGGAAGGGTACGCCGTCAACGTGAACGAGAATGCCCGGCGCAACGGTGACCGGGTCTGGATCGCCTGGATCAACAAAGCCATCCGGGATGACACGGGACATATCGCGGAGATCCTCTGCATTGGTCACGATATCACCGACCGGAAACGTGACGGCGTGGTGAGGATCAGCACCGACACCTGGAAAGATCTGGTCATTGCCGACAGCGATGTGAAAGAAGAGGTCTTTGACGCGGTTTTTCACATCTGCACGGAGATCTCGATCGAAGGCAGGGAAGGAAAACCGGTCGGCACTACCTTCCTTATCGGCGATACGAAGAACGTGCTGGAAAACTCCCGCCAGATCATTCTCAATCCCTTTGAAGGGCACAAGGCCGAAGACCGCGTGGTGATGAATCCCGGGCTCAAGGAAAATATCAAGGCGCTCGCCCAGCTGGACGGTGCGTTCATCATTACGGGGGATGGTTTTGTCGAATCGGTGGGCCGCTATATTACTGTCGATACCAGCAGCGTCAAGCTCCCGCCGGGAATGGGCACACGCCATAATTCGGTGGCCGCAATTACGCAGGTAACAAAGACCGTGGGAATTGTAGTCTCCCAGAGCGGCGGGGTGATTACTATCTTCCGGAACGGGCAGATCTTAAAGAAGATCACGCTGTAATTTTTTAAGGGTAATTTTGCACTTTGATGCTTTGGATTGGTGGGGCGGATAATCAACTCTGAATGTGATCAGGTCCACCTCATGCTCTATCTTCCGGCATTACAAGGAATTAGCTTTCTTGTTTCCATGGTTAGTTGAAATCCGTTTTTTCTCTGAATTCGGTTGTGTTCTCGAATAATTATGATTGTGACCCCCTCTCTCCCCCAGAGGGGAGGCATCCCAAGGGGAGCACCCCCTTGACCCCCATTTTGACAAGGTTTTCCAATACATTTCCAAAAGAGTGCTTCCCGTTTTAGAACCGCCGCGGGGGCGCCCCGTCGGGGGCGGCGGCGGTCATCGTATTTAGGGGTATGGGGGCATCAGCCCCCATCTTATAACTGACTGATACCAGCGCTACTGTTACGAAATGAGGATGAGTAATTTGTCCGGCTGTCGTGAAATCCAATTCAATCCCAAGATTCGGTTATGTACTCGAGTAAATATGATCGTGACCCCCATGTCTGTCCGGGTTTTCTATAAATTTTCCAAAACGTATTGCAATCTCTTCAGCGATCATCCCGGCTGCACCGGCGCCCGTGGAACTCTTCCCAGCAGATATGCCGGCAGATATTGCCCACCGCCTTGAACGCATCCTCCAGGTCCGGGAAGTTGGGGATACCGGAGTCCCTCAGGATCCTCAACGGGGTCTTCATGGAATCGCCCCCGATCATGCACCCGACGATCATCTTCTGCGTGCTCTTGGAGAACCGGACCAGCTCGTTTGCCACCCGGATCGGGTCCGAGATGGCTGATGGGACGGCAATCACGAAGGCGATATCCCAGAGCTCTTGGTTCCGGATCATGACATCGAACGTCCGGGCAAACCGGTCTGCGCTCGCATCTCCCACCATGTCGATTGGGTTGCGCCGGTTCCAGTCAACGGGCAGGATTGCATCGAGCTCCTTGATTACAATCGGGGGCAATTCTATCATCTCGATGCCCATCATCTCTGCGTAATCCGATGACAAAACCGCAAAACCGCCGGCATTGCTGATCACGATCGCACGGATCCCTTTCGGGTACCCTTCCGATGAGAGGAGTTCAGCGGTCTGGAACGCTTCCCGCATCGATCGTGCGGGTATAACCCCGGACTGCCAGAACGCCGCCTGGTACACCTCGTAGCTTCCCGCGAGGGAACCCGTGTGGGATGCGGCCGTCATCTGTCCGATCTTCGAAGAGCCCGCCTTGATAGCAACCACCGGCATCTTCGGCGTCACCTGACGCACAATCTCCATGAACCGCCTGCCGTTCCGGATCTGCTCGACATACATGATGATCGCTTTTGTTGCGGGATCATCAGCAGCAAAATGAATGTAATCCTCAAACGTGAGATCCGCCTGGTTCCCCACGCTGATCACTTCGGAAAAACCAATCTCTTCGGGCAGGCTCCAGTCCACCATGGTCGTGATGATCGCCCCGCTCTGGGACAAGAAGGCAAGATTTCCGGCTTTAGGGGAGACCGGGTCGAAGGTGGTGTTGATGCCCTGGTGCGGGAACATGAGGCCGAGGCAGTTGGGACCCATGACCCGTACGCCGTACTGCCGGGCAATGGTGACGACCTGCTCTTCGAGTTCGGCCCCGGCCTCCCCGCTCTCCCGGAATCCCGATGATATAATCACCACGAGCGGGATTCCTTTCTTACCCGCCTCCTCCACGATCGACGGAACGACCCGGGCCGGGACAACGACCACCGCTACATCGACAGGTCCGGGAATGGAAGTAAGGGACGGAAAAGTGGTGCGGCCAAGGATGGATGTGTGTTTCGGGTTTACCGGGTAGAGCGTTCCGGCAAACGAGAGGAGATTGCGGAGGACCGCATACCCAACCTTGTTGGGTTCTGCCGATGCACCGATAAGGGCGATCGATTTGATGTTGAGCAGTTCCCGGGGAAGGGGACGCGAGGGTTCAATGATCACCGGCACGGCGGCGCTGTCAGTATAGAACCGGGCATCCACGGCACAAACCCCGTGCTCGTAGAGAGAGACCGGGTTGATATCGAATTCCACGATATCGGTACTCTCCATGAAGAAGCGGGCAACCATATCGATGAGATTGACCAGCGCCTCCCGGTCCCGGGGAGGGTCGTTGCGAAATCCCCTGATGAGCCGGTACCCGTTCAGCTCGTGGATCATCGCGCTGATGTCGGTCTTGGTGATGGGGAGTACCCGGATGGATACATCCCGTATCAGTTCGACCAGGGTCCCTCCCATCCCGATCGTGATCACTTTTCCAAAGGCCGGATCGATCCTTCCGCCAATGATGATCTCGAGACCCTTTTCGAGCTGCTGCTCGACCATGATCCCGTCGATCGTTGCCGCTGGGTCGAACGCCCGGACATTACTGAGGATCTTGTCATACGCGCCACGCAGGGTTTCTATGTCCCGGATGCCGGTGATCACCCCCCCGGCGTCACTTTTGTGCACGACCTGGGGCGAGACAACTTTCAGTACCAGGGGAAAGCCGGTGATATCAGCAGCCGCAACCACTTCCGTGATGGTGGTGGCGAGGGCATACCGGGGAACCGGGACGCCAATCTTCTGTAACAGTTCATACCCCTGTGCCTCGGAAATACGCTCGCGTGACATGGCTCCACTCCTATCAGATGGATACATGCATGAAGGTATTTCAGTGTTGTGCCGGACAGGGGCGTTTTACCGTACCCCGTACGGCTGGTTTTTCTGCAGGCATGCCGCCATATCTGACAGGATGGGAACGATCTCTCCCTCTCTCTCAACGCGAACTCGCATGAGTTCGGCAAGACTCCCTTCGGTGATCCGCTGCCGGATTACCGGGAGATACCGGCGTTCATCATCGGTTGCATGCCGCCACGCGATCTCATACAACTTCAGGAGTTCTGGCCTGAGTCCCCGGGTGCCGTCACGGATTGCAGTTTCGGTGAGTGCCAGCAGTGCCCCTGCCTCGGTCTCGACCGGCAGGGACCTGCACCGGAGAAGGGAGCGGACGAAGGCACAGACTGCCATGTCCGAGTGGATGCATTCCTGTTCGTCAAGCGCCTTGATCTCCAGGCATTTTCTTGAGAACCGGATGATCACCCCGCTCGAATTCAGCCATTCCTCGCAGAGGATACCGGCATCCCGCTCACGCAGTTGGGCAAAGATCCCTTCCTGGATCGCATGGTAATCCTCTACCGTCCCGATCATATCCGGGATGATCCCGTGGCAGATCTCCGGTATCTCCTCCTGGTTCTTCCGGTAGTAGAGGAGACGGTTGTCCATCGAACCGGTCAATCTTCCCTCCACCATGGGTGAGGAAGCGGTAATCGCGATCAGGTACGGGAGCAGGGAGCAGAGACGGTTATACCTCATCACCAGGTCTTTCCGGCTCCGGTACGAGAGATTGATCTGGAGGGCCTGGATGTTCAGCCAGCCGTGCTGCCGGATGTTGAAGAGCCGGTCATAGACTTCGTAATATTCTCCTTCGTCATGGTCCCAGACCGCAGTCTGGTCCAGCCGCAGGGTCGGATGCATGCCAAGCCCCAGCAGCCGGTACCGGTCGGGAAAGATCCGGTAAAATTTCTTTATACCTTCGGTAAGCTGGGCTTCCAGGGCCCCGAGATTGTCGGCATGATTCCGGGGAATGATCTCGAGCACCGTCTTCTGGAGTTCCTTGCCCAGCTTCACCTCCCCAAAGAGGATCTCGCTCTCGTACCGCCCGCAGATTGACCGGAGGATCTCGTCCGAGACCGGCAGGGGATTGAACCCGTGATCATTGATGGAGTACTCGTGCTCGGTGCCAATCGTCATGATGCAAAGCTACCGGGCCCGCGGAATCTCTCCTACTTTATCCGTTTCGGGTTCCTCGATCGCACAGATCACTGCAAGTTCTTCTTCCGTCAGGTTCTTCACCAGGTGCGTGATGCTCTGCACTGCCAGCTCATACTGCTGCCGGTACGCTTCCGGGATCTCTTTTAGCAGGCCGACAATCGGACAGATCCGCTCGTGCTTGAGGTAGAGTGCGATCCGGTCGCCGTTCATATCAAAGGTGAACGGGCCGGACCGGCAGGTCTCGGGTTTGAAGGCATGGATAGAGCATTTGCCATTTTTGGAAAGAACGCATTCCCCGTTCGCCCGAACTTTCAGTCTCCGGTACCCGACCGTTTCAAACATATCCGGAGAGACCCCGGCATCGGTGAGCCATTGGTAACACGCGGCAGAGACCGGCGGATGGGCCTCATCGCAGCAGTGGCCCCCGCATTCCATACAGATCGTTTCAGCTCTCAATAACCAGTTTTCCATAAAAAATCACGCCGCAAAAAGGTTTTCTATAATCATCTCGAAGACCCGGGGATAACAGTCGTCCTCCCCGCTCTCGATCGACGGGTTGTCATTGACTTCAATCACGTATGCATCCTCGTTGTTGTTCTTGATATCCACGCCATACAGTCCCCGGCCGATCGCATTGCCGGCATCGATTCCCAGCTGGATCACGTGCGGGGGGACGACCTCCGGCGGAACACTCTCCACCCCGCAGTACACGATATGACCATTGACCGAGGCCTGGATCTTGAACGTGACCGAAGGGATCGTGTACTTGCAGGCATAGAGGAGCCCGCCATCCAGCACCCCGATCCTCCAGTCATACTTGCTCTCCACGTACTGCTGGACGACAATCCAGTCCGAGAGCTTGATGAAGCGGTGGGCGACCTTAAAGAAATCAGCAATATCATTCACTTTCTCGACCCTCATCGAGAAAGAAGTCGAGGGTTCCTTCACCACCAGGGGCGTGCCGAGTTCATCGAAGAGCTGCGTCACCCGCTCGACCGTCAGCTCCTCCTTGGGTAAGAAGACCGTCTTCGGGAGCGAGACCTTCTCCTTGATCAGCCGGGAATACATGTTGATCTTGTCTGAGCAGCACCGGATCGAGTCCGGGTCATCGAGCACCGGGATCCCATGGAACCGTGCCATCTGGGCCGCAAAGTACGTGATATTCAGCGGATCTGTCCGGGCCCGGATAAAGAGGGCATCCATCTTCCGGATCTTGTGGATATCGACCGGGAAGATAAATTTCGCTGTATGCCCGAGCGTCTCGGCCACATCCCGGCACCGGATCAGGGCATTGAGCTGCTCCGAGTTTGAGAGGGTCTTCCGGTCTACAAAGATCCCGAGCTGGCTCATAGGAACTCCTGGTGGCAGAGGTGTGCTTCCAGCAGCGAGCGTTCGGCCTCCGTGAGATGGGAATACCGGGTGGAGGAGATGGACGAGAGGGCATAGCGTTCACCGTTTCGCACCATCACCAGCTGCATGAGCGGAATGGAGAAGAGTGCATACACCTTCTCTGCCAGCTCTGCGACCGCATCCTTCTGCCCGATGGTCTTTCCGAAAATTGCGGTACACTGGCAGATATCGGCACCTTCGTCGAGTTTCTGGTAACAGAACGGGTACTTTCCCTTGTTGGTGATATGCTTCACCGCCTCTTTTGCCGTCTCGCTGTCACTGGCGATGATGAACTCTGAGGTGGTGGCGAAATAGTTGATCCCGTACAGGATCGCCGGGAGGGGGACGTAGCCCTGGGAGATCTCCCATGCACAGACCGGTATGCCGGCAAGCTCTGCCCGTTCAAGGGAGATGGGCACGACAAATGCATCGATCATTGCACCGGTGGAGGGGAGGACCTGCTTTCCTTCCATCTCCATCCGGAGGACCGTATAATAGGAGCCGGTTTTGTAGGAATAATCCTCGCTGATGAGATAGAAACACTCGCCGCGCCGGAGCATGTACAGCGAATCTTTGTACAGGGTATGGTTCTTCCTGCCGGGGGTTTTTGCCGGAGATTTTATGGATTGACCGGGTGACGACACCGGCGCCGGGTGCAGTGGTGCTGTCAGGGGGGTGACATCCGGTGCCACGATCGCTGAACCTGCGGTTTGCGTACCGGCTATGGTTTCCGGAAGAGGGGGGTGACCCCCACTATCGTTCATAAGCCCATCAGCCTGCCGGAAGAGATGGGATAAAAAACCGGGCACGTTGCCTGCGTGCCCTGCACAGCGGCCCGGGATCCGGCAAGGCCCGGGGTTGAGATATGCAGGCTTCCCGGACGGGTTTGGTACAATTTTTCGTCTGCACCGCGGGTGCAGGAGTGAACTATACCCTCGATAAGATGCACCGGATGGTGCGCTTCATCGTCATCTTCAGAGAGACAATCGGTCATGGGGAACACTAATCCCCCGATTCGAATAGTGGATTATCGTTGAATAGCTATTAAGAAACGACTCTTTAAAGAATTTTGCCCGCAATGCCCGGAAAGAACCCCCGTTCATACGCAACTGTCTCCCCTTTGTCCGGGAATCTCCCATTACCCGTCCGAAACAACGCGCAATAGTTCTTTTTGTCACCCGGTCGTGACGGGCCGGGCATAAGATTGATTAATTTCTATAACCATCAGTAATCAGAATGCATATTCCCACTCCCGAAGAACTTCGTTCGCGCCGCGAATCCCTTGGCCTCAAACAGACCGAACTCGCCCGCCGGGCCGGCATCAGCCAGTCCATGGTGGCGCGGATCGAAGCAGGTAATGTGGATCCCCGCATCAGTACGCTCAACAAGATCATCGTGGTGCTCAACAGTGCCGAGCCCAAGAAGATCAAGGCCGTGCAGATCATGCACATGCCCGTTCTCTCGGTCCAGCCACAGGATGCGATCACCCGGGCGGTCGAGATCTTTGAGAAGAACAATATCTCGCAGCTGCCGGTCATTGAACGGGGAGTCCCGGTCGGCTGCATATCCGAGACGGTCATTGTAAAGGCGATTGAGCAGCAGCGCCTGCACAAGACCCACCTCTTTGTGGTGCGGGACTTCATGGAGCCCGGGTTTCCCACTGTTCCTCCCGATATGGATGTGGAGACGGTGATCAATATTCTCCAGCAGAATCACGCGGTGCTGGTGGTGGAGGGCCGGATTGTACGTGGTGTGATCACCAAACATGACCTGATCTCGCTCATTAACTGATCAGTAATTTTCTTTTTTGCTCTGGAGAAACGCACATGAACGGGAATTCACACCCCAAGCGTGAAAATCGGTACCCTGTTCAGGTGTAATGATGTCCCCCGCCTCAGGGCCTCTCCGAGGCACGGCGGGGCAGGAACATTTTTTAGTCACTAAATCGCCGCACAGGGAGCCCCATTTTGGGGCGGCGGAGTATATCGTATCTGGGGGTATGGGGGTCTCAACCCCCATCAACATGTATGAACCAAATGATTTTCAGGGGAAATTCCTGCGGGGAATTGAGAAGTCGCTCTTAGGGCTCGCACACTTCGTGGTTCTTCCCCCAGTCGCTCGGGCATCCCCCTATGGCGATACTCTCTTAAGGGTCGACAAAAATTTCTGGGGGGAGAGTGGAGGTCACACTCCTGTATCCCGAAAAGGACTGGCAAGTAAAGGGAAGACGATGATTTCACCGGAGCCATTTTTTTAATTTCTGCTCTGTAGAAAACCTAGTCCAAAAGAGATGTACTGACGACCGAAAGATCTAAGGTACAGCGTCTCCTTTTGTTGATTGTGAAGTCAAATCGAA
>CAILCG010000020.1 GCA_903832665.1 uncultured Methanomicrobiales archaeon
ATATATATTTCGTTTCATCGTTTGCTGGTGCATTCTTTGCGAGTATAGCGTACTTCTGTGCAAGTTCTGGTGCCATTCCAAAAGTACCACTCCAATAGTGTATATTTTTACTCCGGCTTATATCGCCAGTTATAACATTATCAAATACATTATCGTTGATTATGTCGATACACCAATCTGTTGGCTTTAATTCTGGGTGTATCACACGGCATTTCTCTTCTGTTGTTGGGAGATATTACCAGGTGTCTGGATCCATTGCGTGACTGGCAGCAATATTCCGAAATTTTTGTGTGATGGTTTTGTTTATGTTCATTGCATAAAGAATCAAGTTTTTATGGCCGTCATTTCCCCACCGACTGCTCCGATCTTTACGAAATTTATTGCGGTGGTATATTTTGTCATAGTATAGTTGACCAGCCGCACCCATTATTATATCAATTCTCTCTAATTCGCGTATTTCACCCGTTGTGAGTCGCCATTCGGGTATACCATTTGCATCGAGGATCGTGGTTTTGTCAATGGTAGGAACTTCGTTAAAACTATCCTCTCCGATGTTGGGGACTATGTCGGAATAATAATGGTATGCTTCAGCTAACTCGGGTTCGAGTTTATTTTCAAGTTTTATTAGTTGGGTATCTATTGAAGTATCAGAAGAGGACCTAACACCTGCTGCTTTTGTTTTATCAAAATAGACCGTTGTTACAGGGTATGTTGTATTTTTCTTTTTGTATAACGATTCTACACGTTTTACAGGATATTTCTTCCAAGTCGCGTTGAGATAGTTGATCATATCTTGCTTGTATGTTGGTTGGGCAGGATTCGCCTCAATCTCCGTGCGTATCCTATAGCGCATATTCTCTTGCTGTTCCTCTGTACATAGAAGAAAATGGTCATTATATGCCGTCGCATTTTCAATCTCGGATGATACAACCAACAGATGTGGTCCATCATGTTCAAAGTCTTCTGGATCCAAGTTTGTAGGCTCAGCCACGACGATGGTAGTGCAGGTTATACATAAAGCTAGTAATATAAAAACGAGTAATAATTTCATAGTGAAGTAACCGCCTTGATGTTATTAGGTTAAACATAATTTCGTTGTAGATAAATTTTAGGCTTACCCAGCGAATTTCCGAGCCTAACGACGCGATCGCATTGACCAGGGCCACACCGGAAGCCCGAAGCCCGGATGATATTGATTCCACAATGAGTACAAAGAACGGGGCATATGCGGCATACGAAGCCGCGATCGCGCCCGACAGGAGAATAAAACCGGTAAGGGCATTGTGGGGAATCGACAAGAGGATCAAACTGATCGCGGCAAGCGTCAGGGGGACGGCCACATGCCATCTTCGTTCAGCAAGCTGGTCGGAACGTCGCGCCCAGGCATACATTACCACAACGGAAAGGGCATAGGGGATCATCACCAGGAGGCCCGTATCCACTATCGAACCAGAGAGCCCGGATGAATTCACGATCTGGGGCATCCAGATGAGCAGACTCGTGAGGAAGAGCCCGACAAGAAAGCCGGTGAGACATATCAGGGGGATCCCGGGGGTGGAGATGAGCTGCCGGAGGGGAATTTTCCGCGGGGTCTCGTTCTGTACCCGGGATTCGTCAAGCCGGGACGTAAGCCACGTACGCTCAGGGCCGGAAAGCCAGGCTGCATTCTTCGGAGAATCCTGGAGGTACCACAGGATTGCAAGCCCGAAGAGGATCGCAGGGACCCCTTCAAGCACGAAAAGCCAGCGCCACGAAGCAAGACCGGCCCATGCAGAATGGGAAAGAATGAATGAGGATACGGGGGATGCGATCACCATCGAGAGGGGTATGGCGACAAAGAAGACAGAGAACGCCTGCGAGATCCGGTTTTTCCGGAACCAGAACGTGAGGTACAGCATGATGCCGGGCGTGAACCCTGCTTCCGCGGCCCCCAGAAGAAAGCGGAGGATTGCCAGCTGAACTGGCGTCTGGACGAGCGCGATGAGGAGCGTGATGATCCCCCAGCTGACCATGATCCGGCAGAGCCAGATCCGGGCTCCCGTCCGGACAAGGATCTGGTTGCTCGGCACCTCAAAGATTACATAACTGATAAAAAATATTCCGGAGATGAACCCGAAAAAGGCGGGATCGATACCAAGATCCGCGTTCATGGTCAGCGCTGCGTAACCAATATTGACCCGGTCGATGATGCAGATCACGAGCAGGATGACCACGAACGGGATGATGTGCCACCAGACTTTCCGGTCAAGAGCAGGCTCATCAATATTTCCCTTGGGGGGGTTCCTTCACAACAGTCATCGCTCGGGGCTGGCATGAGATTTGACTCCTAAGTTCATCTCACGGGAAAAAATGAGGAAACGAGCAATGGAGCTTTTCGTTTCCCGGTCCCTCCCGCCAAATGATAGTTATGCTGTGTTTATTTCCGGACATAAAAGCTCTGCTTTTTGTGTTTCAGGTATGATACAGCAGTTCTATGAGCACCACGGAATCATTCCATTGTCCGCGTATGACTGGCGGATAGTGGGAAACAACGGGACGAAAGAGCAATCGCGTGCGTTCCTAACCCCGTGCGACAATGGTTACGGTATATTTTTTGCCCGGCGAATCCTTTCTGCTATTTCATGAAAGCAGGAACCTGTATGGTTATTATGCTCATCATCTGCCTCCTTGTGTGCGGGTGCACCGGCGAAAAGCCGGCATTGTCCGAAACCAAAAACCCGGCCTTTGAAACCCAGGCGATCCCGGTTAACGCCTCACCTTCCGCGGTTTCTATCCCCGCCTCACTGTCCGATCGCCACCCGGGTACTACGATCTTCACCGGTCCCGGGGTGATCGTGGTGTCATTCCAGGCAAAAGGCCCCCAGGATATGCATATCGCGCTCCACTCCCGGACTTCTTCCCGGTACAGCACACCCTCGGCAATCTCCATGACCGGCCCGTACAATGGCTCGGTCGCATTCAGGATCCCAAGACAGGACGAATTCAACCTGAACATTACGGACGGGGGAAACTGAACTGCTGACGTCTCCTCCCTTACTGCAGAGAGCCCACAGAAAGTGCCGCTGGACTTCTCGGGTACGGGGACGACCGTGACCCCGGTCTTTTACCTGGAAAAAGGGCAGTATATTTTCAAGCGGAATGTGACCGGGGGATCAGCCCCCTGGTCGTTCCTCTACTATGGAAACGGCACAACCCTCATGGACCAGAAAAATTCGTATGTCCAGCCCGGTTTTGGTGCAAATACTTCCGACACATTCAGGACCATTACCATCCCGGAGTCCGGGAACTATTTCCTGCAGGTCTTTTCAGACAGGAACCCGAACCCCTGGTCAGTATACATCGACAAGCTGGCAGAAATTCCCCTCACCTGAGTTCTCCTGACAGTCAACACTTTACCCAGGGACTAGTAGCCGCATCTGAAAGGTTATACCGGAAACAATCAACAATCTTTTTTCTCAACCCGTCTCCTGGCCATTTCCGGCCGGATTTTGTATAGATTCACCGTCACGATGCGCCACCCGGGGATGTTTCAGAAGATTCTCATTTCTCAGCGCACCTCCGCAGGTCAAGGACTATAGGACTGCACCCCTCTTGAAAAAGGCTGGATCCATTGTCAGTTTGGCAAACTATTTGACGAGAGGAGGTACTATTACGAGTATCGGACAGTAATTTTCGATCATTAAAAAAACACCACCATCATGAACTTCAATAATTTCACCATCAAATCCCAGGAAGCCGTGGAGAAGGCAACGGAAATTGCCACGGCCCACCAGAACCAGGCGATCGAGACCTCGCATCTCCTCAGGGGGATGCTGATGGTTGATGAGAACGTGATCCCGTATCTCCTCAAAAAACTTAATGTGAACCTGGATCTCTTCATCCCGGAACTTGACCGGATGCTTGATTCCCTCCCCCAGGTGACCGGCGGGGATCATTTCCTCTCGAACGAAGCCACCAAAGCCCTGCAGAATGCCATAGCCTCATCCCAGGAATCCAAGGACGAATTTGTATCGCTGGAACATCTCCTCCTGGGAATTCTTTCGGCAAATGACAAAACTTCGCGCCTCTTAAAAGGGCACGGGGTCCGGGAGAAAGAGTTGAAGACCGCGATCAGCCAGTTGAGAAAAGGTGCAACCGTGAACAACCAGAACGCAGAAGAGACCTACAATTCCCTGGAAAAATATGCCCGTAACTTAAACGATCTTGCCCGAACCGGAAAACTCGATCCCGTCATTGGGCGGGACGATGAGATCCGCCGGGTCCTGCAGATCCTTTCCCGGAGGACGAAGAACAACCCGATCCTCATTGGGGAACCCGGGGTGGGAAAGACCGCGATCGCCGAAGGTCTCGCCCACCGTATCATTGACAGCGATGTACCGGAGAACCTGAAGAACAAGCAGATCTTTTCTCTCGATATGGGGGCGCTTATCGCGGGGGCGAAGTTCAAGGGAGAGTTCGAGGAACGACTCAAAAGCGTAGTTAAGGAAGTGATCGCTGCCGAGGGGGAAATTGTCCTTTTCATCGACGAGATCCATACCCTGGTCGGGGCCGGCGCCAGCGAAGGGGCGATGGATGCCGCCAATATTCTCAAGCCCGCCCTCTCCCGGGGAGAACTGCATGTCATCGGTGCAACAACATTAAAAGAGTTCCAGAAATATTTCGAGAAGGACAAGGCACTCGAGCGCAGGTTCCAGCCGGTGCTGGTCAATGAACCCGATACGCTGGATGCGATCTCGATCCTTCGCGGCATCAAGGAGAAGTACGAGACTCATCATCATGTCCGGATCAAGGACGAAGCGATCATTGCGGCCGTTGAACTCTCGCAGCGCTATATCTCCGACCGGTTCCTCCCCGACAAGGCGATCGACCTGATCGATGAGGCTGCCTCGAAACTCCGGCTCGAGATCAACTCGAAACCGGCCGAACTCGATACGATCGAGCGCAAGATCCAGCAGATGGAGATCGAACGCGAAGCGATCAAGCGCGAGAAAGACCAGGGCAAGCTCAAGGGCCTCAGCGAGGTGATCGCGAACCTGACCGAGGAACGCAACCGGCTCAAGGCGAAGTGGCAGTCAGAGAAGGAGCTGGTTGACCAGATACAGGCCCGGAAGAATGAGATCGAGGACCTGAAGTTCGAGGCCGAAGGTGCACTTCGTAATGGCGATCTCGGCAAGGTGGCAGAGATCCGGTACGGCCGCATCCCCGCAACCGAGAAGCTCATCGAGGAACTCAAGGGAAAACTGACCGTGCTCCAGAAGGACTCGGCGATGGTGAACGAGGAGGTGGATGCCGAAGAGATTGCCGCCGTTGTCTCGCGCTGGACCGGCATTCCCGTCAGCCGGATGCTGCAGAGCGAGAAACAGAAACTCCTGACCCTCGAATCCGAACTTCACAAGCGGGTCGTGGGGCAGGAGGAAGCCATCGGGGCGGTTGCAGATGCGATCCGCCGGAGCCGTGCCGGGCTACAGGATACCAAACGCCCGATCGGATCGTTCATCTTCCTCGGGACAACCGGCGTAGGAAAGACCGAACTGGCAAAGGCGCTCGCGGAATTTCTCTTCAACAACGAGAACAGCATGGTGCGGATCGATATGTCGGAGTACCAGGAGCGCCATACCGTCTCGCGGCTGGTCGGGGCCCCTCCGGGGTACGTGGGCTATGAAGAGAGCGGCCAGCTGACAGAAGCCGTGAGGAGAAAACCCTACTCGGTGGTGCTCCTGGACGAGATCGAGAAGGCTCACCCGGATGTCTTCAACATCCTGCTGCAGGTGCTGGATGACGGCCGCCTTACCGACAACAAGGGACGGACAGTGGATTTCAAGAATACCATCATCATCATGACATCCAACATCGGGTCGCATCTCATCCAGGAGAACCTGGAACATGTCACCGACAAGACCCGCGACGAGGTGTTCGATCGCACTCGCGAGCAGGTCCTGGATCTGCTGAAAAAGACGCTGCATCCCGAGTTCCTCAACCGGATCGATGAGATCATTATGTTCCGGCCGCTCACACAGGATGAGATCCACGATGTGGTGGAGCTCCAGCTGGACAATGTCGAGAAGATGCTCGGGAAGACCGATATCCGGCTCCGGGCCACGAAGAAGGCGATCGAATTCATCGCCACGCAGGGCTTCGACCCGCAGTTCGGTGCACGACCGATCAAACGGGTGATCCAGAAGATGCTCCTCAATGAACTCTCGAAGATGATCCTCGAAGGGACGGTCAACAAAGAGAAGGAGATCGTTATTGATGAGAAAGGCGGGAAGCTGACGTTCTCCAATACCTGATCGTGACTATGCAGAGAGAACGATCTTATCGCAACCCGGGAAATATTAAAAAAACCTCCAACGATTCCCGTTCTCATTTTTTGAGAGATCCCGAAATATTGAAGATATTCTTCCCCAGTATTACGCGGCAGAGGAAACCTGATGACACACGTTGACGAATCTGTCGCGAATCTCGATATCTGTGGGAGGTTCTGCGGCACCTGCCCGACCTATGCAGCCAATCACCTGAAGAGCGGAGAACCCAACCGGCTCTTCTGCGCCCGGGGCAAATCCGGAAAATCTGTGGATGCCGAAACGAAAGACTGCAACTGCCCGAAGTGTGGCGTGCATTCGCGGTATAAGCTGACCGGTGATTTCTATTGCGTGAAATGAGTGTGATCGTAAAACCAGGATGGGAGCCCGGCGAGACTCATTTTTTGACGTGATTCCTTCGGCAGTATACGAGGCGTGGCATTGGAGATTGCCAAAGGGCATTTACCTATCAGGAGATGCGATAATCCCGATCAGTGAGGACCCGGACAGAAAAAATGTACTCACCGGTACCTCATGCCCGTTGAGTAAAAAGGGATTTAGAAATCATCATCGGCTATGGGAGGGACCAGCTCCTCGACTTCGGGCTGGAGAAGCAGCAGTGCCTCGCGCACCTTCTCCCGGATTGTAGTATTTTTCGAGTCCTGCATGGTATCAAGGCACGCAACTACCCCTTCGCTTTTGAGATCTTCTTCATGACCGGTCGCTGCGATCGCAATGATGATCTCCAGGGCTGAAAGCACGATATGCAGATTCTTCTCCCCAAGCAGGTTCCTGATGATCTCGATCCCGCCCTGCTGTATAAGTTCGTTGGGCCTCCAGTCATCGTCTTCAGTGCTCACGGCCAGGGCTTCTATCGCAGTCTCTTTGCCCTGCTTTCCCGTTCCCGAGAGACGGGCAAGCAGGTCCTCCATCAGTTCCACCTTTATCTTCAGGTCTTCGGTCACTCGTTCTCCTTTCATGAGTCTTCTCCCGCGTACAGCAAAACCGCGTCTGATTGATGATACTGCATCTCATGGGTGAAAAAATCTCTGATAGTACAAAAAATGGCACTTTTTTGCTATGCCTTGATTTTTCTATGCCTTGTGGTGGGATTCGTGAGTGGCATCATACTACACAATGGGCTACCGATCCCATCCTTTTTTAAGATCCCCGCCAGAATACCAATCAGGATACCTATGGGCTTAAGGGAATTTCTGCTTCCACAGGATACCGTTTTTTTTGATCTTTTCGAACAACAGGCTGCCCTGCTGGTCGGGAGCGCAGCAAAACTCATCTGCCTGTCAGAAAATTTTACCGATACCAAGGCGAAATACCGCGAGATCGAGCTCCTCGGGCAGCAGGCGGATCGGGTGACCTACGAGATCAAGAGAGAACTCTCAAAAGTATTCATCACTCCCTTTGAGCCAGAAGAGATATCGGGACTTGCGGTGGCGCTGGATGCGACCATGGTCTACATCGCGGGATCCGCTGAACGGATGCTCTATTATGATACCCAGGAACCGGATGCCCACATGATCGCGCTTGCGAAGATGATCAGCCTGTCAGTGACCGAACTCCAGGAAGCCATACTCCGGATCCGGACCATGAAAGACCCGGAACGTATCGAGAAGCATTGTCTTGAGGTGAGCCAGGTACGGCATCTCGCCCATGACCTGCTCTCGGATGCGATCACCGAGATGGTCCGGAGGGAGGATGCGATGCAGGTCATCAAGTCCAAGGATATCTATGAGCAGCTTGAACATGCAACCGGGCACTGCAAGGATGCCGCGGATGTACTCTCGAATATTGCGATCCGTCATGCCTGAAAGCGCCGGATTTTCCGGGTGCCGGGAGGATTGAATGCTCCTGCCTCCGGAAATCCTTATTGCAGTCATCATCCTCATTGCCCTGGTCTTTGATTTTACCAACGGGTTCAATGATGCGGCAAATGCCATATCGACAGTCATCTCCACAAAAGTCCTCACCCCGCGAAAGGCGGTGATCTTTGCCGCATTCTTTAATTTCATTGCTGCCTTTGTGATGGGCGTTGCCGTCGCGTCAACAATGACCCATATCGTCAACCTGGACCGGGTCGCAGCCGCCATGATCCCCTACATCATCCTGGGGGCCCTGCTGGCAGCGATTGCCTGGAACATCATCACCTGGAAGATTGCCCTTCCCACCTCATCGTCGCATGCCCTCATCGGGGGCCTCGTAGGAGCGGGAATCTCCGCAGCGGGTGTCGCAGTGATACACTGGGAGACTATCGCACTGACCATCCTCTTCATGGTCGTGTCGGCAATTGTCGGCCTCATCATGGGATACCTGTTCATGGTCCTTCTCCTCCGCACCGTCCGGGGAGCCCCTAAGGCAAAGGCGGATTTCCATTTCAAGAAACTCCAGCTCTGTTCAGCGGCACTATTCAGCTTCTCCCATGGTTCGAACGATGCCCAGAAGACGATGGGCATCATTGTGCCGCTGCTCTTTTCCATAGGCTATTTCGGGGCATCTGTGGATCCGAATAACCTGCCGGTCCCGGTATGGGTGATCCTGGCCTGCTATTGTGCGATCTCGCTGGGCACCCTCTCGGGCGGAATGCGCATTGTCAAGACCATGGGATACAAGATCATGAAGGTACGGCCGGTCCATGGGTTTGCCGCCGAAACGGCGAGTGCTGTGACCATCATCGGCGCATCGCTGGGAGGCATCCCGGTCAGTACCACCCAGGTGATCAGCTCCGCGATCATGGGTGTTGGGTCCCGAGCGGGGTACACAATGTCGGCTGGGGTGTCGGGAAACGGATCCTCTGGGCATGGGTCCTGACCATTCCCATCAGCGCGGGTCTCGGGTTGATCAGCCTGTTCATGTAATGGGGAGGATCGGATACCGGCCCCGGATTATTTCATGCTTATCTGCCGGGATTACCCGGAGATTTTTTTTAGTGCCGTACTTCCATGCTTCAGATCCAACCACGAAGCTAATCACACGAAGGGATCAAAACAGGAATTTTTAAAACGGAGCAGTCTTTGCCCTTAAGGGTATCATTCTGCGGTTCTCGTCCGGCAGGTCAGAGAAGGGAGATCCATTTTTATCGATCCATGGGTCGGAAACCCTCCGGGAGAGATTCTTGTTTTTATTCCCGCTAAATTCAGCGTGCGGTTTTTGATCCAATGAACGGGATAGTGAGCAAAAAAGATTACCGGAAAAGAGGAGAGGTGGTTTTACCATCCGGTGAAAGGGCACCACCATTTTCCATAGGAAGGGCAGTCGACCCTGTCACACAATGCGTTCGTGACGACTTGACCTGTTGAAGACGTTCCCATGCCTGACGCCGCTGAATCGCCGCTGGGGACCCTTTAGTGGCAGCGGAGTTTATCGTATCCGGGGGGTATGGGGGTCTCAACCTCATCAACATTTATGAAGAATATAATTTTTACGGGAAATCCTCGCGGGGAATTGAGGAGGCGCTCTTTGAGATTCACACAATTCGTCCTTCCGCTCCAGTCGCCCAGGCATCACCATTTAGCGAGCTCCAAAATCCCGCCGGGTATATCGCTTGCCGGGTGTCAGGAATCTTATCCGGCAATCAGGGTTCCTCACCCGATTCACAAAATGGCCCACTTTCTTTAGCCAGATGCACAATCGTGCTGCCTTCCTCAATGTCGGCCGGGTTGTGGGTCACGATGATCACGGTCTTGTCGGGCAGCTGCCGTATCACCAGGTAAATGGATCGTTTGGATTCGTCATCAATGGAGCGGGTGAATTCGTCAAAGACGATCACGGGCGAATCCCGCAGGAGGACCCGCGCCAGGGCAATCTTCTGCATCTCACCGCTGGAGAGATTATGGCCGGACTTCCCCACGCAGGTATCATACTTCCCGGGAAGATTATGTATAAGCTCATCCAGACCGGCCTTGTGCGCCGCCAGGTACACCTCTTCCCGGGTTGCCGACAGGTTCCCGACCAGGATATTGTTGTAGATCGAACCGTCAAAGATCACGGAATCGGAAAATATTATCGAGATGTACGACCGGAGATCGTCCAAGCGTACCGATGCAAGGTCCAGGCCATTAATCGTGATCCTGCCGGATTCCGGGGAATATAACCGGCAAAGATGTTTGAGCACGGTTGATTTCCCCGATCCGTTCTCGCCGGTCAGGTAATTGATCCCCCGGGTGAAATGTCCGTTGAAATCCCTGATGATGACCCGGTCGTCATACGAGAAAACGACATGCTCAAACCGGATATCACCAGCCCCATCCGGTGGCAGAGCTATGCTCCCCTCAGTACCGGGAGCAAGGTCCAGCACCTCGGCAACCCGGTCATAGGAGGCCTGGGAAGTCTTGTACGAAGTCCAGAGATCCGAGACCTGCAGGACCGGCGAGAGGAAGAGGCTGACATACGCGATGAACGCAGTCAGCGTCCCGATCGTGATCGTTCCCTCCAGGACAGAGATGCTTCCCAGCGTCAGGATGAGGAGCGTGGGAACACTGTAGATGAGCATGGTGACCGCCGCGCTCAGGAACGAGAGCCTGATGACCGAGACGGAGGTCTCCCGAAAGCGGAGGAACTGCCGGTCGTAATTTTTCTCCGCCCAGTTTTCCAACCCGAAGACCCGGATCAGGGAACCGTAGGGCAGGGTCTCCTTGAGATACGATTGTATGCCGGCATCCGCATCCAGGGCCGGCCTCTGGGCCGCCTTCATCCGCTTCACCAGGCTGAGGAAAAAACAAACAGCACTGCCGGCACGATTACAGCCACCGCAAGGGTCGCATCCATACTGATCATGATGCCAAGCGGCAGGCAGATGCCGAGGCTTATGACAAGAATCTGGGGGATGGTCCGGATGGCGGTCTGGACAACCGGGGTCATATTTCCCGTTACCCGGGACAACAGGTCACCGGTCCTGAACTTCTGCAGGGATGCATATTCCGCCCGCTGGATGTGGGCAAAGATGCGGGATGAAAAGTCACGGTACAGGTCGATATAGAGCGTTCCCCGGACCCGGGCAGAGAGGGAGTTTGAGAGAGCCGAGATGAAGAAGATCCCCGCCATGGCGAGAAGAAGCGGGGTGAGAAGGGACGTGTTCTTCCCGATGAGCACATCATCGATCAGCGACCGCATGATCAGCGGGCTGATGATGGCAAAGAGCGTCCCCGAGATACTCAGCAGGATGACTGTCAGGTAGGCAAACGGCCGGGCACGACAGATCTCAAAGAGGAACCGGTTGTACCCGTATCCCCCGCGTGGTGTCACATCGGCTGACGTTTTTTCTATGGCAGTCTCCGGATCGTTCGAGAGTATGCGTGCCGGGATCAAAGAGATTGCCTTTTCATCCGGCCCGTATCGGGTTATTCCCTTGGTAAAAAGTTAGATCTTTTCTGACCATGCGAGAAAGTTTGCATACACTTTCCTGGCACCCATGATGATTATTGCCGATACGATCATTAACGTGAGCAGGTAGAGAATCAATCCTGGAGCCATGGCCATATACTGCACGAGAAAATTCGCCGTTGGAAATGTGCTGCTAAGAATTCCCAGGAAAAATGCTGTTATCAAATATGCGATGCCGGCAATCGTAAAAACCGTATAGAACAATGCATGGTATCTTCCCATTTTCCTCTCCTCATCTTTTTTTAGTCATCGTACCCGGGTCACAGGATTTGAGGGTAATTATTCACAGGAATTCCTCAACAGGGTTCTCCGGCCCCGTGTTGCCTGCCGGGCGGAAAAGACCGGTGCGGGACAAGAACGCGTCTCTCATGCATCCACCCAACGACTGGCCCTGACCGGGAGCGTGCCCCCCCTCGCGAGAGTGGGCAGGTGCATTCATACCCCGCGGAGCAGGCAGGGGAGGGACGGACAGGTGCCGGACCGTCCCGACGGATTACCATTGTTGACCTCAGCCAGGAGGGTCAGGAGTCCGGACGGTTCGAGAGGAAGAATTCCGTAAGGATAGGGTTGCTATCATTTTACCTCGCCAGGATGAATCATAAACGCAGCGATGAGTGAAAAAATAATTGCACTCATCGTCGTGCTTATCCGAACCGGTGGCCGATCTATGATACCAATGATACTATGGCATTTTAAAAAAATCAGAAACTATGCTCTTTTGTCTCTTGTCCTTGCGGCGCTCCTTGTCCTGCCGGTGATGGGAGCCCTGCAATGCACGGGTGACGGAGACTGCTTCACCAGTCACGCTTCGGATATCCCGGGCGCCGGAACTACTGCCGGCTTTGCACCCGGGAACTTTGGCTCGCGGAGCATTGTTATGGCCCAGCCTGCTGATGAACCGGAGTACTGGATGGCCCTCGACACGCCTGGCACTTCAACCCTGGGCGTTCTCACCCTTACCGGTACCACCAATCTTCCCGCCGGAACCAACCTCTCTGCCGGCGCGGGGCTGACGATCTTCCATCCAACACCCAGAAATTACAACTGGTCTCATGAAGTTGCAGCCGGAAATGGGATCGTTTGTTCCGCTGATGGCAACAATATCTTTACTGCCACCGTCGACACCTCCCTCCTCTATCCCGGGGAGTATTACCTCGAAGTCCGCACCCGGGATCTTCCGAATGAGACATACGCGTGGGACTACCGGAACCTGATCCCTGTCATCCCGTCAGCGCCCGGGAAGACCAATTACATCAACTGGTCAGCACTCAGCATCCCGCATCTCGCAGTCAACGAGAGCATCAAACCCGAGGTCAGTTTCTATGGGCGGATTGTTGAAGAGAAACGGGAATATCCCGGCGATATGACGTACGGATCGTTCAGGTACTGTGCCTGGGACGGGATCTGCCGGGTATTTGACCGGAACGGAACGCAATATTCTGCAGCCTATCACGGGTATACCATCACTCAGGTGCCGAACAATTCCTGGATTGGCGCAAGGATCGAAAATGTCTCTGTGATCTCATTGAACGGCGCACCGATCCTCACCACGATCCATGAATACCGGTTCAGGTGGGAAGAATAACGGTACCATCTTTTTCCGACAAAGTGGAAGGTATCCCAAAAGGAAGGAAGAAATTCTTGTCAATACATTCTGTCTGACATCCAGATCGCAGTTACCCGGGACCTTTGTCCCGTATCCCGTTTGTTCCGGATGGCCAAACAAGCCAGCAATTTCCCTCTTGACCCGGTAATCGAATCCCCGGCGAAACCTGCGACAAGTTAGCGAATACAAAAAAATCCATTCAGATACACCCATGAATGCCATCTCTCCTGAAACCGGTGCGGTATTTCTCCTCTATCTCGCTGCCATGACCGGTATTGGTATCTTCTACTGGCAAAAGACTGCATCCGTGAGCGAATATATTCTTGGCAACCGGGACCTGGGATGGTTTGTCACCGCGCTCAGCGCCGAGGCCTCGGACATGAGCGGCTGGCTCCTGATCGGACTGCCCGGCCTTGCCTATGCCTGCGGGCTGCAGGCCGGGTGGGTTGCTCTCGGGCTCATTGCCGGGACATTCCTGAACTGGAAATTTATTGCCCCGGCCCTGCGCCTCTATTCACGCCGGGCCGGTGATGCACTGACCATCCCGGAATTTTTCCGGAACCGTTTCCATGACTCATCGGACCAGGTCGGCATCATCTGCGCTGTCTTCATCCTCATCTTCTTTGTCATTTACACCTCGGCCCAGTTCGTAGCCGGGGGAAAACTTTTCGAGACGGTCTTTGGGATCGATTACCGGATTGCCATTCTTATCGGCTCGGGTATTGTTATTGCCTACACGGTGACCGGCGGGTTCCGGGCCGTCTGCGTGACCGATACGATCCAGGGCATTATGATGTTCTTTGCAATCCTTATCGTGCCGGTCACCGGTATGATCCTCATCGGCGGACCTGGTGCCGCGATCTCTGCCGTCATGCACGATAATCCGTATCTCCTCAACCCGTTTGTCGGCCCTGACGGGACACCGCTCACCTTCATCGCCATCATTTCATTGCTCGCATGGGGGCTCGGGTACTTCGGCCAGCCGCATATCCTGGTCCGGTTTATGGCCATCAGGAAACCGGAGGAGATTCGCAATGCCCGGCTCGTTGCCACGGCCTGGGTCTGCCTCACGCTGGGGGCTGCAGTTGCTGTCGGACTGGTGGGGAGGGCTGTTCTTACCCAGCCCCTCCCGGGTACCGCATCCGAGACAGTCTTCATGGTAATGACCCTCGATCTCTTACCGTCTCTTCTGGCGGGGATAGTACTCTGCGGGATCCTTGCCGCAATCATGAGTACGGCATCCTCAATCCTGCTCGTCACGGCGTCCGCGTTATCCGAAGATGTCTATCTGCCGCTCATCCGGCCCCGGGCCTCCGGACTGGAGCTTCTCTGGGTCAGCCGGATCGCGGTACTCATCATTGCCGGCCTCGCCCTCCTGCTGGCCCTCAACCCGGAGAGTTTTGTCTTCTCACTCGTGGCATACGCATGGGCCGGGTTCGGCGCTGCCTTCGGGCCCGCGGTGCTGGCAAGCCTCTTCTGGCGCAGGACCACCCGGAACGGCATCCTCGCGGGAATCATTGCCGGGGGCTTGACAGTTCTGGTCTGGAAACAGTTCGCCTTCTTTGGCCTGTACGAGATCCTGCCCGGCTTCTTCCTTTCGATGGCAGCAATCTGGATCGTGAGCCGACTGAGCCCGGTGCCGGCACCGGCTATTACCCGGGAGTTCGATCAGGTCCGGGAGGAGACGCGCCGGCTCGGATAGAGGAACAGATCCGCCCGGGCAGGATCGGTATTTTGAAAAAACAAGAAGGATTTTTCTGCTCTGGGAAACGCGCATGAACGGGGGTTCTCACCTGGAATTGTAAAATCGTATTTTATGAGGTTCGCCCGCATCGGCACCCTTCTTCAGGCACGATAGGACAGGAAGGTTTCCTGGATTTTCTTTTACGTCATTGATCCGCCGCACAGGAAGTCCCGTCAGGGGCGGCGGTGTTCATCATAATTAAAAAATGATTGGGAAAAAATCCCGGTAACCGGTTTTTTGATACCCACAATCCTTCAGAAAAACATCGTTTTCCGGTTACCGGCGAATCCTCGTATGCAAGGAGGAGAGTAACCCCTCTCACCCATCGGGAGACTCACTCCCCTGCCGGTAGTCCTCCTATTCCAGGATGGCCCCGACAATATTGCCGGCCATAAGAAGCGCCTCCATCTCACCATCAGACCAGAGGCGGGGAACACTGGAAGAGAGGGTGACAAAACCCCAGAGTGAATCATCTTTGAAGAGCGGGAGCATGGCAAGGGACGAGATTCCGCACTTCTCAAAAAATTTCCTCTCTTCATCGGGGAATTTCCCGATATCGCCGGCAATGGCGTTCCCGCTTGTCAGGAGCGTGCGCCAGAGGGAGGTGGTGAAGGTAAGGGGCGTACTGTCTCCTGAGGGATGGGGCAGGGTATGCGCAGTCCCCGGTGCAAACCAGATGTGCTGGATATTTGACTCGCCCATGGGATCGTTTCCCGGCTTCATCCGGAAGATCGCCACCATATTCGCGTCAACAGCAAGGCCGATATGTTCGAGAATATCGAGGATTCCTTTTTCCAGGATTTCAGCCTGCCCGGTTTTTGCCCCGCGGCTCTCTCTCTGGTGCCGCAGGAACCATTCGATGGCAAAACTTATGGCAAAGAGAATGGTATCGCGCTTTTTTATCTCCTGCTCCATCAGGTGCCGGTGGAGCGCGAGTTCAATGGCGGAATACAACTCCCGTTCATTGAATGGCTTGAGTATGTACGCAAACGGTTCGGTGGCCTTCACCCGCTCAAGAGTCTCATCGTCCGCATACGCGGTGACAAAGACGACCGGGATATCATGGTTTTTCCGGATCCTGCGGGCAGTCTCAACGCCATCGAATTCTGAACCTTCCAGCGAGATATCCATCAGGATCAGATCCGGCAGGTTTCTTTCCACAGAATCCATGGCTTCGCTGCTGCTGCAGGCAGTCTCGGGGACATGATACCCCATGCCCGAAAGGGTAACACGCAGGTTTTCTGCAACAATCACCTCATCTTCCACCACAAGAATGGATGCACTGGTCATACAACACCACCTTTTCTGGCCAGGGGAATGGTTAAGGTAAATTCCGTACCGCTCTCCCGTGAGAGTTCAACGGTGCCCTTCAGCTGCCGGGTGAGCATCTGCACCAGGTGGAGGCCGAGAGATTCGGCATGTTTCCAGTCCAGTGACGCGGGAATTCCCTGGCCGTCGTCCCGGACTTTCACGATCATGGTATTTTCATATATATCGCCACTGACACTGAGATTCCCTGGCTGACCGTTCGGGAAGGCGTACTTGAGGGAGTTGGAGACCAGTTCGTTCATGATAAGTCCAAGGGGAATTGCGGTATTGATCGTAAGGGGCAGTTCATTGACGGAGATAGTGATCCGGACCCGGGTCTGGTCTACCCCGTAGGTGATCATCAGGTTGGTAATCAGGTTCTGGAGATACCCGTGAAAATCAATGGAGCTCAAAGAATCCGACTGGTAGAGTTTCTCATGGACCAGGGCCATGGACTTGACCCGGGTCTGGCTATCGATAAGCGCTGATTCCGACCGGGGATCATCGGTCTTTTTTGCCTGGAGGAAGAGCAGGCTGATGATCACCTGGAGGTTGTTCTTCACCCGGTGGTGAATCTCCTTGATCAGGATCTCTTTTTCTACAAGAGAACATTTGAGTTTTTCTTCCGCCAGCGATCGCTGCTGGTTTTCTGCAAGGAGTGCACTGTTGGCCCATTCCAGTTCCCGGGTTCTCTCGGCAATCCGGCTCTCAAGCCCGGTGTTGAGCAGGGAAAGTTCTTCTTCAACGCGTTTGCGTTCAGCGATATCTTTTAAGACGAGAATAAAATATTTGGGCTTTCCCGTATCCGTCCTGACTGCGGAAAGAGAGATCTGGCACCAGACCAAAGAATGGTCGGACCGGGTGATGAGCATCTCTCCGGAATACTCCGGTAAATTTCCCCGTAGTACCCCATTGATCGCCTCGAAATGGAGCAGGTGATCGTCAGGGGGAATGATATCCCAGATCGATCTGCTGACCAGTTCACCCTGGGTGCATCCGAGAATTTCCGCAAATTTCCGGTTACACCGGTCGATCGTATCGTTGGTGAAAAATTCCACGATCCCGACAGCGGTCTGTTCGAACGTGACATTCAGGTGCTCCTCGCTCTCCCTGAGGGCTTCTTCAGCTTTCCTGTGCTCTATGATATCTTTGAGGATCGCAAAAAGCCCGACCGCGACAAGGATGTACCCGAGAGTTCTCACCAGGATGAGGAAATTTTCCAGAACCGTCCCGTACCCCGTAAGCAGGATCAGGTGGGAGAGGGCAAAGAGCAGGTACGCTGCACCGAAATAGAGCGGGGTTGGCCTCCCAAGCCGGTAGTAACCCCACAGACTTATTGCGACAATGGTAAGGCTCAGGATAATGTTGAGGAACAGGGTCGTGTCGGGGGTATTGAGGATGAACGTCAAAAGTCTCACACCAGGGTTGCCTGATTCACCGGTCTCCTTGGTTAGGAACCGGATTGTAAGCAGTGGTTCACCTTAAGGACGAATAAATCAGGCGTTGAGTACAAAAAAATTTTCACTCATCGCCGTGTTTATAGTCACCACGCAATTCTTTCCAGAGAATTTCCCGGTTATCGCCCTGCTTTTGACCCACCGGGGTAACTTTTTTACGCGGATCGAATCCGCTTGCAGGGGAAATAAATGAGAGGCATACCGGTTGTTACGAAAGATCGAAGACAACCTCGTACGGGTTATGGCAGTCCATTTTGACGCAAGAGACACAGGCCCCGTATTCCGTCGCACTCGCAACCTATAACTGAAATTTTTTTCATCCATTGCCGGGATTTTAGCTCCATCATGGATCCAAACGATAAGCGAACGAGCCCCTGTTCTCAATCACAGTGGTGCCCAATCAACCTCAACAATCGCGAGGCGGCCCTGACGTCGAGAAGACCAGCAACAATTTAATGAAATATATCTTTTCTTAGATAATCAAAATGCTCCGCGCCCCCTTGTCGGATTCCAGCCCGATACCGCTCATGAGGAACGCAAGGATATCCCTGCCATGAAGCAGACCCCAACGCCGCGTTCAATCATGACCAAGTCATTACGACACGCAACAACCCGGGGGAGCGGACCAGTCAGTACAGATCGCAGACCAAACCATTCCACACAAGATGGAGATGAAAGTATAGGCAAAACTACCCGTGAAAAAATCCCTCCGGCCGGGCAATCCCCCCACGCGCCAGATGCAATAACACAATCGTTGACCACATCACCCGCTCGCAAAACGGGCCTTAAAAAATCCGGGAAGTTCCCGCCATGACCCTGGGACGCTTGGCACCCAAGGCCCTGAAGGACGCGATCCCCATCGCAAAGATGCGGGGCCTCATCCAGCTGGCCGCAAGGGGACCCGAGCGGATCTTCGATATCAACATCTTCTCGAAGATCCCGGTGTCGTACATCCGGGTGGGGTTCGCTCCCGAGATCCTCGCGTCGCTTGCCGAGATTTCCGCGGATTTCAAAGAAGAGATCCGGAGGCTGCGGCTCATTGCCCGGGATGCAGCCATCACGGTCGAGCTCTGGATCCGGTCCCGGCACGGGACGTGGCGGTTCTTCCTGGTCACGGAAAAGGATCTCATCGAGCTGGACCGGAACGGGTGGCCGCTCCGGACTGCGGGGACCGCGAACTGAAGGCCGGGGCCGGAAAGTTTATTATTTTTTTTAATCGGGATTCGTACGGGATTTTTTTTGATCGGCCGTAAAATTTTGCCCTGTGGGGAATTTTCAATGAAACAATTGATCGCTCTGTGGGCTTGAAATTTTTTTACTCTCGTTTCCACGACCAGTCACTAAAAACTACGGTAATAACGGTGAGGGTGAAGTAAGAGTCTCTTGAAGGGAGTCAGGGGAGTCACCCTCATAATGTCACCCCAAAGAATGTGTCTCCGTCGGAGAGTGGCCTTTTTCGGCAGGTGGATCAATCCGGGCCCGTAGGGGGCTCCGTTTGCCTGTTTTTCCAATCCGGGAGGCAACTAAGCCGGGAAACGCGGAGTTAAGGCCGGAATTAAGGGACGTTCTCCGTCAGGAAATGGGGAGGCAACTAACAACAGCGTTCTGATGGCCGAAAAGGAAGGTGGTGAGGTTTAGATCATTGGGTTCACTGCCGGAGGCTGGATTCTGGGAGTTTTGGATCAGGACCATGACGGATCATTTTCAACATGCAGACTTTCTAAAAATCTAATCCGCCGCGGGGCGCTCTCCGGGTCGGCGGCCCATTCATCGCAACCATGGGAATGGAAACATCCGCCCTCCTCATCACAAGATCATATCCACAGCAAGCCCACCCTACCGGCCCCACCGGATCGCTTGTGGAGATCGACCGCGTGGGGAAACCGCTGTAATCCGGATGGATGATCGCATGAGCGGGCCGGGAAAAATTTTTTCAGTTTTTTATAACGGATTTTTTGTCCACGGTTTCCGGAAATTTTTCTGAACGATTGTTTCTGAGCCGGGGATCTTCCCGCATTATTCAATCATAACCGGCTCGGGAAGAAAGTTTTTCTGCCGGGATTTTCAGCTGCCAACGGCACGCAGAGCATCCCCAGAAGAAAAAGCCCGAGGACATACTGGATAGTTTTTCTCGTCATGCGAATGATTCTCCCCTATTTAGTACTCAGCCGCTTGCCGCGATCCAGTCCGGTCATCCCGGCAAGCAGATAGTGTACTTTCCTGAGAGATCAGTCAACCGAAGATACGATAGGACTTTTTTTATGGAAAAAACCAATAACTTTTCAGTTAACTGCAAATTTTTTTTCACTCATCGCTGTGTTTAACCATTTCTGGAGAAAAATGTATGGAAATCTGTAACGGGATTTCATGGACCTGCACGCACGGTCATACCCTACGAAAAGGGAGCCAGATGAAAATGTTAAAGATTTTTGTAATTGCCATTGCAGCAGCCTGCCCGTTTGTATGCCTGCCGGGTGTTAGTGCAACCGGCGATCTTGCCGGAAATGACGTTACCTCATCCACGGGCAATCACCCCATTACGGTGGATCAGGCAAAGAACAGTGTCCGCCATTTCATGGACGATATGAGTATCGATCCGGTCTTCAACCCGGATGTCAGTGATGTCAGCACGGGAAATATCTGGAACCTGTATTATCTCTCTGCAGGTAATGCAAGTTTCCGCGTGAATGAGAATACCGGCATTGTCGAGTTCGCCCATTTTGATGACAACGGCGGGCTCACCCCGGATCCCGCGAACAGCCGCGACACTGCCTTTGAAAATGCACGGGAATATGCCGGGAAAAATATGATGGATTTTCCGGAAAGACCTGGAAACTGGTGATAGACAAGGTATACGAGTACTCCTACCCGAAGTACAATGTCACTGCACAGAAGAATGAGTGGACCGTAGTAACCCGGGACTATGTTTTTGTATTCCGCGAAGTGAAAGACGGGGTCCTTCTTCCCAATATCGTCCAGGTCCGGATCAACCCGACCACGGGAGCTGTCGAGGATTACTGGGGCGTTGACCGCATAGTCACCACCGGCCTGAAGAACACGATCTCCTTGGATGAAGCAACAACAATTGCAAAGGATCGTATCGTGGCAGAGCGGCCAAATGCGGATGTTGTGATCAACTCGTCAGATGGATACCTCGCGGTTGTCACCTGCAACAGGAATGGCCAGAACCTGGCATGGGTCGTTGAAATAACCTACCACGCATGGGGCAGGGATTACGAAAGGAAAAATACGGTCTTTGTCAGTGCTGATGATGGATCGATCCTGACCGCCAAGTCGATGGGCGGAGAGATCTGGCCCGAGTCACGGATCAGCTCATTATAAAAAAATGCAGGATTTGTCAGTGGATAACTGATCCTGCAGATCCCTTTTTTTTATTTCCGTACTGATTGGGATTCGGGTTTTTTTTGCGATTACAATGGTGCACACCATTCCACGGCCAGCAATTTTTTACGTTCACAAAATAGCGGCGGCAAATACGTGTTCTCAAGGAGTCGGGCCGTGTTCCATCTTCTCCGGGGACTCCCGTTGAATGCGAGAAGTTTCATAATTGTCCGTTGGGGGCTTGCGGATGAAAAAACTTGAGGCGGTCAAAAAGGGACCGGTAATTATCCTTATCTCGCCACCTTTCCAATCATAATTAGTACAAAACCGACAGGTTCCCGCGGGGAATACTCGGTCCATCCTTCCCGCAGGTGTGATATCCGTCAACAAGAGAACACTCGGGCTTATTGCCCTTATCGTCATTGTTCTGGCCGCCGGTGCTTGGATCGGGTACACGACCATCCACGCAAATACGCCGGTACGGATCGGTGTCCTCCTCCCCATAACCGGCGATGTAGAATTCAAAGAGCCTCTTGAATGGGCAAAAGATACCATCAACAGCCAGAGCGGGATCGCGGGGAGGCCGGTTGAACTCGTGTACAAGGACACCGGGTCCGGTAATGTGACCCGGCTGGCTCAGGAGCTCCTGAACGATGATTCCGTCCGCATCGTGATGGACCCGACACAAGTGACGACGTGTACGCGCTTGCTCCTGCATTCATTGCAAAGAAGAAGGTCCTGATAAGCCCGTCCGCAACCTCCGGGGATATCCTGCGGGCATTCGGCAAAAACGGGTATGTATGGCGGACCGTGCAGGGCGATGTTGCCCAGGTCAAGGTGATCCTCACGATCCTGAAAGGGAAGGGGGCGACAAAAGTTGCACTGCTTGCCACGAACGACACCTATGGCAAAACATTCTATGACTGGACCGGGTTCTTTGCCACCGAATACGGTATCGAGGTCCCCTTCATCCGCCAGTTCGATGCCGGGTCGCCCACGATCGAATCCGATGTAGCCGATGTCCTGAAGACGGACCCGGATTACCTTGTTGCAGCCTGCTGGCCGGAAGATGCCGCCACGATCAAACGGGCGATCGACCGATCCGGCAGCAGGACAAAACTCTTCCTCACCGATACCGGAGCCTAGCCGGCCCTGTTCAGTTCACTTGGGGCTGCGGCCGATGGTATCGAGGGCACCAGCCCGAAAGCCGACCCGGCAACCGGCTTTACTGAGGCATACCAGAAAAAATTCGGGCACCGCCCGGATGATCTGGCAGCGCCAACCTACGATGCCCTCCTGATCGCTGCATTTACCGAAGCCCGCCAGGAACGGGCCCTCTTCGAGTCACTGGCAGACTCGGTCCGCCAGGTTGTGTACGGCGAGGCCACCGTCACCGGCTGGGATGCACTGGGAGTCCACACGGCAATCCAGGATACCCTGCACGGGCCCATGCCCTGGATCACCGGTGCCAGCGGCGGGCTGGAATATGACGAAGTGCTCGGCGTTGACCCGATCGCTTCGTATTACGCTAACTGGCAGGTGAGCAACGGTACGTTCCGGACCGTCCGGGTCCTGGATTCGAAGAACAGCACCGTCCCTGACAAAACCGGCGGAGAATCGGCCGGGCAGTCCCATGCCTCGGCCGGACTTATGTCCACATCGTCAGCCCTTGCAGGCGTGTACAGTGCTCCGGGTGAGAGGACACATTTCAAAGCCGTGATCGTCGGTCCGTCGCGGGGGTGGGCCAATTACCGGCACCAGGCCGATGCCCTGGCAATCTATACCCTGCTTCGCCACAACGGGGTGAGCGACGACGATATCATCCTGATGGTGTACGACGATCTCCCCACCCTCCCGGAAAATCCCCTAAGGGGAGACATCCACAATATTCCGAAAGGACAGAATATCCGGGCCGGGGCACAGGCAGATTATACCGGTGCAAACGTGACTGCGGCCATCTTCAAAAACGTCATGACCGGTACCAGGAGCTCAACTACCCCGGTTGTGCTGGAGAGCGATGCCGGCACCGATGTATTCGTGTATATCGCGAGCCATGGTTCGCCGCAAAACATTGTATTCGGGACAGGAAACTCGTTACTGGCTACGGAAGATTTCACCACCCTTACGAATTCAATGGTGAAGGACCACCGGTACCGGCAGATGGCCTTTTTCGTGGATACCTGTTTTGGGGAGAGCATGGCCACCAACGTGACCGCACCGGGTATCCTATACCTTACAGGCGCAGCCAGGAGCGAGCCCTCGCTCGGGGCAGTGTATGATACCGACATCCGACAGTGGCTCTCGGACGAGTTCACCGCCGGAATCATCACCTCGCTCAAGGCCAATGGCAATGTCACGTTCCGGGAACTCTATCCCGAGGTGTACCAGAGAGTGACAGGCTCGCATGTCCGGATGATCAGCACGGGAAAATTCGACATGGACACGCCAGTCCTGCAGTATTTCAAACCATAATTATTTTTCCGGAATCCGCCGCGGAATAAAAACAAAAAGAGGAACAGCGGGAAGGAGACCGGGAGATTTGTGGGGGAGGAGAGATTTCCCCTGATTCGGGAACCCGTGGGCACCCGGGTACCGGACAATTTTCCCGGACGGTCATCACTCGCATGGGTCCCCTAGCCACGGGTCATCTCCAAGTTACGACAGGGTAGAAGTGGATTCTTTTTTGTTCGGCTACAAAGACGCCGTAGCCCGGCACCCGTGAACATTATTGCTGTCACGCCCCAACTGGTTCAATAGCAATTTCCCAATAGCGAAGGATTTCTCCAGAATGGATCACAAGAATTTTATCCCGAATACCCCCGTCGCAACGGGTATCTGCTGCGGTACACTGATCAGTCTCATAGCGGGCATGGTGTACATCCTACTTCTCCATGAACCGGGACCGGTGTTTTACCCATTCGCGGCCGTGGCTTTCCTGGGAGGTCCGCTTCTCGCTGGAACAATGGCCGCTTCGCGCTCCCGCGACCACCGGTACCGGACATTTCTCATTTCAGGTTCTGCTGTATTCGGCGCAGTGCAGGTAGTGTTCTTCATCACCTATGCAATCCTTCCCCATCTCGATCGCACGAGCGTACAGCTGCCGGAGTCCTGCAATGGTTTCGGCAGCCGTCCCCACCCGTCTCCATCACTTGCCTACGAGCTCCCCGGCGGGGGAACCGGCATCCCGATCACCGAAAACAATCAGACAGCGGTGGTGGCGATGATCGATTACACCGGGGCGCCGTACCCCACCACAGTCATTATCGTGAACAGGACCGACAAAAGGACCCTCCGTCGTATGGATTTTACCGACAATACCATCATCGCGAAGATCGACAACGGCATTGTGTACCTCTACCATGACAAACAGGGATATCGCATAAATGCCCAGACCGGTGCACCGGAAAAAACGCTCCTTGTCATCGACAACTATGGCGGCTTGAGTGCGGGCGACCGCCCGGTCCTTCCCGGCCCATCCGAAGGACGCAGGTATCTGGAAACCACCGCAGTGATCTCCTCGTGGAGTGCTGATGGGACAGTCCGATCCCGCCCCCATCTCACGATGAACGGTATCGCGTACCATTGTTTTGTCAACGGAACTTCCGGAGAGATTGTGGTGATTTGATCTCTTTTCAGGTTTTTTACTATCATTCAGTCAAATGCACATTTCCTGGCGGGTCCTGTTTTGGGGTACCTCCGGTGTTCAGAAACGTAGTCACTCGGGTTCCGTACAGTTTTTCCCGTAAGCTCATTCATGCGCATGGATCCACCAGTCACAGGTCCCCGAGTCACTGGCCCCTTTTTGGTGCAGAGGGGATAACCGATTTTGTTTTGACGAGCAAAATGTCAGGCGCTGTGGGGGTATTCCGGGGACCGGGAGGTCTATCGCAGTTGAAAATATAGGTGCCTTACAAGATCAGAACAGGCCCGGACTTCAGCGATCGATGAGTGAAAAATAAATTTCATTCAAGGTGGAGTTTTTGCATTTTTGATGCAATTGCTACTTCAACCATTTCAGGGTCGGTGCCCGGCCCGAAGGATCTGGGATCATACAATCCTCAGAAGTACCGGTAAAAACCAGGATACAAACGGTACCGGGACACCATGGTAAAAAAATCCGGAGTCATTATGTCGCACACGATCCATCATCTCTTGGTATTGGCAATTTTCATCGGAATGCTCTTTCCGGCAGTTTCTGCCGATATCTCAGCGGTTCAGGAACTTCCCCGGGTCCATATCCTTGCAACCGGGGGGACCATTGCGGGGAATGCCAACAGTTCAACGGACACCGTGCATTACCGGCCCGGAGAGATTGGCGTGGATGTGCTGATCGATTCTGTACCGGAGATCCGCCAGTATACCCGGGTTACCGGAGAGCAGGTCTGCAACATCAACAGCGACGATATCACCCCCGCCATCTGGCTCAACCTTTCCCGGCGGATCAATGCAGTACTGGCAGATCCCGGCGTTGAGGGAGTTGTCGTCACCCACGGGACAGATACGCTCGAAGAGACAGCCTACTTCCTCAACCTCGCAATCCTGAGTGAAAAATCCGTTATCATCACCGGCTCCATGCGCCCGGCAACCGCCCTCTCAGCAGACGGCCCCATGAATCTCCTCAACGCGGTACGGCTGGCAGCAAGTGAAGATGCCCGGGGGAAGGGGGTGCTCATCGCATTAAACGGGGAGATCAACGGGGCACGCGATACAACCAAGTCCAATACCCAGTCGGTCCAGACATTCAGTTCGCCGGATCTCGGGCTCTTTGGTTACGTGAAAGATGGAAAGCCCATGATATACCGGACTTCGGCCCGGAAGAACACCCTGTCTTCGGAATTCAATCTCTCCAGTCTGACAGCTCTCCCCCGGGTCGATATTGTCATGACGTACCCCGGTATGGACAGCGTGGCAATGGACGCCTTTTCCGGCCGGGGAAGTCAGGGTATTGTGGTTGCGGCAATGGGAAATGGCGAATACCCGGCCGTGATCCAGCCTGCACTGGAAGCTGCTGCACTCAAAGGGATTCCTGTGGTCATCTCTTCGCGGACAGGGAGCGGTATCACTTCGGTAAAAGATCCCCGGTTCATCTCAGCCGATACCCTGACCCCCCAGAAGGCCCGTATCCTGCTGATGCTGGCCCTTACAAAAACGAACAATCGGGACCGGATAGCGGGTATGTTCCGGAACTACTGACGCTTTTTTTTCATCCATTCATTACGGTTATTCGTTTTTTCCCGGAGATTTACGGGGAGTTACGCGAAGTTGGATTGGGAAGTTGGATCTCCCCCGGCTCATTTTTCAAATTTTTTCTTGTTCTTTCCAGGAAATCACGGCATTACTGACCCTGAACCACGGGTTTCGGACCGGGACTTTTTTCTCCTGTCAGCCCGTACTTCCGCAGTCCTTTGAGCGGAAATCCCACAACATGAGCAGGACCGATACCAGCATGAATCCTCCGAAGATTGCCAGGATGGAGCCGGTGTGAATCCCGCCACTTCCCGCAACAAAGAAACCCATCATGAACGGTCCGGCAAAACCCCCGAGGGTTCCAAGCGCATTCACGAGTGCGATTCCACCCGAACCATCGATACACCGCATCCGTTCCGTCACGATCGCCCAGAAAACCGGGACTCCCGCGTATAACCCCATCAGTGCCAGGGTCAGGAATGCCAGGGAGAGTACCGGATCGGTAACGCAGGCTTCCCCGAACAGCCCGACAGCAGCAACGATCCAGGGAATCACCAGGTGGAATTTCCGCTCCCCGGTGGTATCCGAATGGCGGGCCCAGAGAAGCATGGCCACAAGTGCCCCCAGGTAGGGAACTGCCGTAATGAAACCGACGGCGGTATGGCTGGAGTTGAAACTGAATGAGTCAACGATCTGTGGCAGCCAGAATACAATGGCATACGCTGCAGTCATCTCGAAAAAAAATGCTATCCAGATCCGGTTAAACGAGAGCTGCCGGAAGAAATACCCCAGTGTCCGCTGTATTGGAGTGCCCCCGGCCTCCCGCTCTGCAGTCACCGTCTTTACCAGCCATTCCCGTTCATCGGCTTCAAGCCATTTCGCCTCTTCCGGCCGGTTCGTCAGGTAGAAATAGGCAATTACCCCGAGAATCAGCGCAGGTATCCCCTCGAGAATAAAGAGCCAGCGCCAGCTGGGCAACCCGATCCAGTGCACATTATCGAGAATGAAGGTGGAGAGGGGGGCCCCGATGATCACCGCAATGATCTGGGCGGCGTAGAGATAACTCATGCACTTTGCAAGATCTTTGCTCCGGAGCCAGAGCGAGAGATAAAACACGATCCCCGGGTAAAATCCTGCCTCAGCAAGTCCCAGGAGAAACCGTAAAGCCCCCACATCAAACGCACTCCTCGCCAGTGAGAGCAGCACGACAACAATTCCCCAAGACAGGAGGATGCGGGGGATCCAGAGCTTTGCCCCGACCCGCTCCATCACCCGGTTACTCGGGTATTCAAAGAACACGTACCCGATGAAAAATATCCCCGACACCAGACCGAAGATGACCGGCGTGATACCCAGGTCCGGGTTCATAGTCAGGGCCGCAAATCCCAGGTTCACCCGGTCGATGTAATTGACAATATACATCACGAGGATGAAGGGAATGAGATGGAGGATGACTTTTTCCATGACCCGGTCCCCATACGCCGGATCGGTCTGGTGTGGTGCGTTCGAAATCTAAATCCTCTCCTAAATTTGTATCAGACGGGTACCTGACATCAGGAACCGGGTGCTGCCAGATCTCCCCCTCGGGTTCCTACCGGCTGCCGGCTGAAGCTGCTTCACCGCTACGCGGAGACCTGTCATGAGTCGGACCCGAAAATCATTTCCCGGATGTTATGGTAAAAATGCAGGAAGAAAATGGATAAGTTCGCCGATGAGTGAAAAATATTTTTCATTCAACGCCGTACTTAAGTTCCAAGAAAAACAAACAACCCATTCTGGGAGGAAGACGGAAATAACTGAGCCTCTTAAAAAATCCGCGTGCAGTATGCTTCCTCAGGCACCAATGGCAGCTCCGGTTGTACCGCAGAGCAAAAGCCGGCAAAACAGCCCCGGGAAAAACCCGGCGCCGGAGATCTGCCCGAGGGAAACGTAAGTGGGCGGCCGGAATTGCCCACACTTGGGTTAAAGTGCGTCTTCAAAGTTCGGAAATGCTGTATTGCGTTCCGATACTTGACACTTTCACACCCCCTCCTCACTGAGTTCATACCCCCCGGTGCTACCATGATGATCCATGGAAAGTCAATTCACCTCATGCTTTGCTACCTGTCACAAATGCAAGCACCAGTGGACATACATGGGGTCACGGCTGGCCGGGCTGGAACGGGCACGGAAACCGGTTCACGTGCAATGTTCACGATGCCATAACAAGGTCAGACTGGATGTGAAGAATGCGGTCTAGCACCGTGGTGAAAGACCCGCTGAATTTCTAAAGGAAAGTCCTGGTGCTGATACGTATCCATAACTTTCACCTTTCGCCAGCGGAACCTGATAATCCACAACAGCCGCAGTTATCTCATGGACAAGAGATATCCGGATACTCTATCGCTCTGGTGCTGCGACCGGGGACCGGGAAGAGAACTGAAAAACCTGGCGCTGGAACGCTGTAAAAAAGAAGCATGTGAACGATACCGGCTGGAATTTCCGTATTGTGTCATGATGATACGATTCGACAAACACGGAAGAATTTGAGATACACCCTGCCTGGCCGTGAGAAATTATCGCAGGCATCAGTTTATCCCCTCACTTACCTATTTCGGTATATGCTTGAGGAGTTCTGTGAAGGAAATCACTGCGATCAATATATCCATTCGATTGGTGGATCATTCGCACAGTGTCTCATGGTACAGAGAGAATTATCCCGGGTCGGTTCCTGTCCTCTCCGCTATGACTGGATTGTGGCAAAGGCGAGCCCGGTAGCAAAAACCGGTTCGCATAGCAACGTAAAGGCCGGGCCGGAGAGAAAGGGAGGATTTCCCGGCCGAACAAAATGATAGCACCGGTATGAGCTGGCCGGAACGACCGCTGGTGAGACACACCTTATCCCTTCAAACCCGAGAGTGGGCCAACCGAAATCCAACTGGCGGTAAGGGTCGCTGATTCATGGGGCCTGGATCTGCGTGCGCAGAGCAGAATGCGAGAATATACCGGGTTCATCCCGCAGGGGATGGTACCGGTCCGGTCCGATACCGTACTCATACCGGCGTAGTCGCGCGTCGCATAAATGAGAGTCCGCCCCCCTCCCCGGCACGGGGTCATAAAAACATTCCGGGCGCGGGAAAAATTATGGGTAAAAAGAGACCGGGATCAGAGAATGATCTCGATATTGAGTTTTTCTGCAAGTTCCTTGTACCGGTTCCGTATGGTGACTTCGGTCACACCGGCAACTTCCGCTACTTCGCGCTGGGTGCGCCGCTCGCCGCCAAGAATAGAGGCAATGTAGATCGCCGCTGCCGCAACACCGGTCGGACCCTTGCCGCTCGTCAGTTCGCGTTCCGAAGCCAGCCGGAGGATCTCGATGGTCCGGCTCTGGACTTCTCCTTTCAGGGTGAGACCCGAACAGAACCGGGGCACATAGTCCATCGGCGATGTCGGCAGGAGCCGTAAACTCAGCTCACGCGAGACGAACCGGAAGGTCCGGCCAATCTCCTTTCTCGAGACCCGGGAGACTTCCGCAATCTCGTCAAGCGTGCGGGGCACGCTGCACTGCCGGCAGGCGGCATAGAGTGCTGCTGCGGCAACGCCTTCGATGCTCCTGCCACGGATCAGGTTCTTGTCTACGGCATCACGATACACCACAGCGGAGCTCTCCCGGATGTTGCGCGGCAGGCCAAGTGCGGATGCCATCCGGTCCAGTTCCGAGAGTGCGAACGCCAGGTTCCTCTCGGTGGCGTTGCTGACCCGGATCCTCCGCTGCCATTTGCGAAGACGGTAGAGCTGGGCCCGGTTCTTGGAAGAGATCGACCTGCCGTAGGAATCCTTGTTGCGCCAGTCGATCATGGTGGAGAGGCCCTTGTCATGGATCGTCATGGTCATCGGTGCGCCGGTACGGGCCCGCTTGTTCCGCTGTTCGGAATCAAACGCACGCCACTCGGGACCCCGGTCAATGAACTCGTCATCGAGTACAAGCCCGCAACTCTTGCAGACCAGTTCTGCCCGCTCCCGGTCATGGACCAGCTGGCGGCCGCCACACTCCGGGCAGGTGGTTTCTGTCTGGTTTTCCGCTTTCTTCTCCAACTCATTCTGTTTCATTCGCGATTTGAATGATTCCCGCTGAGACTGGAGGACTTTTAACTGTTCAATTTCTGCCATTCACATTTCCCTTGCTTTGATGATCTGGTTGTCCAGGTAGTTGCTGCTGCATTTTAACCGGTATATCCGCATACCATTTTCATGCCGCGGACAGTTGCGCAGACTCCCGCTGCCGGGATCCGCGTGCCTTCCCGCGGTCGAACCGGGACGGGCATGACATCTCTTTACCGCCGATAGTTTGAGTCCCGGACCATCTTTGTTTTTGACAGATTTCCCATCAGGACAAAAATGATAACGCACTCATCAGCGGTTTTATAGTCAGGTTGAATGAACCGGACTTGTCGTGTGTCATTAACCGAGTGAGTTTATATGTCTTCGTGTGATCACAGGTCCGTAAAAAATGCGCAGGAGGGAGGAGCGTCATGGGAAAAAATTCTGGTGCAGGTAAGCAGTCCGACGAACTTTCAGTAAATGACGAGTGACCCCTGGAAACACAGGGTGAATCATTTGCTGAAGCGGAGGATCAGTGGTCGGGACCACAGTTATACTGGGCACGGGACGGGTTACCGGAGATAATTCCATTTTTTACTGATGACGGAGTGTACCCGGTCATGCGCAAGAGGGGGGCTCATACAGAGTGGCTACACGGGTTCCAGAAAATTTCCCGGAAGGTCATTCAGTTGCATGAGTCTCCACCATTTGAGCGTCCCGCTGGAGTGTGGGTTTCATTGTGGTTGAAAAATAGGGCATCTACCAGAATATCTGAATATGGGTACCCTGACAGGACGATTTCCGAAAAAACCCACGGTGACAGCAACCTCCGAGCGAGCGCCGACAGAGCGGCCGAACTATTGGTAAACGGGAGTAGAAGAATCCGCTGACAAAAGAAAAAGAGTTCCGGCCGGGCCGCGGCTTGCGTGGTGCGGGATGCACGGAATCCGTGAGAGGGAGGGGGACGAGAGGAGATCTGTCAAATGAGTGACCTATACAGGGCTCCGTTTCACCCCACACATGCAAGGAAAAAATTATTGCGTCATTTCATCGGGATCTAAGGGACAGGGATGTCACCCGGTTTTGATCCGGCTTTAATCCCATCTTTATCGGGAAGAATCCTGCTTTACTCCATCCCGTTGAACCGGTACGCTCCCTTCGGTACCTGGATCTCGAACCGTGCACCGGAACCCGGCAGACTGGTCTCAGCGATCGTAATACCGGTTATGAGCAGGATCTCACGGGAGAGATATAACCCTAAGCCGGTATGTTTCCCGTATCCCCGCTCGAACAGCCGTTTTTTATCGGGGTCCGAAATCCCTTCCCCGTCATCCTCACAGACGATCACGAGCCCATCGTCCGATTCAAAAGTCGAGATACGGATAGTTGTCAGCTGCCCGCCACCATAGGTAAGCGCATTCTGGATCAGGTTATAGAAGACCTTATCGAAGAGCGGATCGACATACAGTTCCAGGTCCGACCGGTCGGTAGTAACTACAACATTTCCCATATTCTGCGTCCCTTTTGCACGGATAATACTCAGGCCGACACTCTGCCATGAGGGGGCCTTCACGCCAATGTCCTGGTATTCAGCGGTAAAGAGGATCTGATGTGCGATCGTTTCTGCGCTCTTCCGTTGCCGTGCAATGTACTTCTGCAGGTTCTCCGGATCGTGAATCGCGTCTTCCGAGAGGTCGAGATAGCCCCGGAGTGCCGTAAGCTGGTTTAAGATATCGTGCCGGGTGATGGAGCTCAGCAGGTTGAGTTTCGCATTCGCCTGCTGGTATGCCGCCTGGGTGCGCCGGAGTTCAGCGGTCCGCGCTTCTACCCGTCTCTCCAGTTCGTCATAGAGCCGGTGGAGTTCTTCTTCGGCAGCTTTCCGTTCAGTGATATCCCAGAAGATTCCCTGGATACCCGTGATGGTCCCGTCAATATCTTTTACCGGCGTCTTGATGACTTCGACCCAGCAGACCTTCCCATCAAGTACGTGCTGCTCGACAAACTCCTGGGCCTGCCCGGTTGTCATCACCCGCTCGTCATCACGCCGGTATTTTTCTGCAAGATCGTGAGGATAGAAATCAAGATCGGTCTTTCCAGCAATCTCTTCGGGCCTGAGGTTCAAGGTAGAAGCAAAGTTCTCGTTGCAGGAAACAAAGACGGAATTGAGATCCTTTTTAAAGATATTAAGGGGGATATTTTCAAAGAGGGTCCGGTATTTATGTTCCGATTCCTGCAGGGCAGCATCTTTTTGTTTCAGTTCACGGAGATTATTTTCCAGGCCTTCAAGCGTATGCCGCAGTTTTCCGGTCATCTGGTTGAAAGCCCCAGCAAGCACACCGACTTCATCTTCCGTCAGGACAGGAGCTTCCCGGTTGAGATCGCCGACTGTCACCCGCGCTGCAGCGTCGGCGATCTCCAGGATGGGCCGGGTAATCTGGCGGGCCAGCAGGTACATCCCGGCTGCCAGGATTATGGACAGGAGAATGCCGATATAAAAGATCAGGAGGGCAAGGTCCCGTGCAGGCGCAAGTGCCTCTTCCTGGCTCATCTCCGCAATCAGCGCCATATCCTGGTGATCCACCCAGCGGTAAACCCCGACCACCGGCACTCCCGCATAATTCCGGTAAAATCCGGAATCATCGTTGCCCCGGAGTGCCGCATCGATCCCTTCGGACCCGACAGGTTGCGAAGATATGCCATTCTTCATCAACGGGCTTTCCGAGACGATCCATCCTGACCGGTCAACAAGATAGATTTCTCCGCTGGTGCCAAGACCGGTACGTTCGAGAATAATCCGGTCAATATGGTCAAGAGAAAGGCGCGAGGCCAGCACACCGATGCGTTTTCCCTGCATGTCGAATAACGGGGTTGCAATCATGATGACAGGTTTTCCACCGGGTGACGAAGAATTTACCATCTGGATGAAAGTTTTGGATCTGCCCTGTGAGAAATACGGAGAGGTGGCCACTGACTGCCCTTCAGGTGCCTTGTCACTTGAGACCAGAATCGTGCCATTCAGGTCAATAATGGAGATTTCCTCGGTGTAGGTGGCCCGGGAAACCACCTGGTGCAGGAGATAGACAAGCCCGTTGTACGCCTGTTTTCGTTCCGGAGAAGGATCCGGTGATGACAGCATAAGGGAGGCCGGGTTCCGGATTCCCGGGATTCCTGCGAACATGACCACATTCTGCGTCTGGTCCTCAACCCAGTTGTTCAGCATGTCTTCTTTTATCGTGGCCACAGCATCGAGCCGGTTATAGACCGAAACGGTGAGGGACTGGGTGGCCTGGAGTAGGCGATACTCCCCACAAGGCTAACGATCAGGAGAGAGAAGAGGAGAAACGTACAGATCAACCGGGCTGTCAGGTTCCGACGCCAGAATGTGGTGATTTTCATTGACTCTTCCTAACCGGGAACCTGCTCGAGGGCACTGCTATTGAACCGGGTTGTATCGGAGACGAGATCCCGCCCATAGTAATGCTGCGAGTACCGGAGGAGGATGCCGTCCCGGTTCATCTCCCGGATACTACCGGTAACGTTGTTTACAAAGGAAGCCGGGTCCCTGCCGCTCTTTTTGTCTACTGCTGCAGCATCGTAGTCATAAAAAACAGGGCTGCCCAGCAGCCGGACTGCCATACCATCGTTGATCGCATCCTCTCCCAGGGGCTGGTTGGTGAGGACGCCATCCAGTTTCACGCCATCCCCGTAGGCAAGGTCAGACAGGGCCGTTGCTTCGTTATCGTACGCAACAATCGTGGCATTGGTGATCGCAAAATCGATCTTATGGCCGGGCAGAACGAGTGTGCCTTCCAGGTAATGCTCCAGAATGCAGCCGGCACAGACACCAACTTTCTTTCCGGAGAGATCGCCGGGTTTTGCATAAGCCGTATTGTTCTTATTCACAAAGAGGCTCACCGGACCGGCATAATACGGTTGCGTGAAGTACATCACCTTCATGCGTTCCGGCGTGATAGCCAGCGACCCTATGTGGATATCCCACCGGTCGGCCCAGTTACCGCTGATGATCTCGGTCCTTGTGGGGGTGACAAAACAGGGTTCAACACCGAGCCTCCGGGCGATCTCCACCGCAACGGCGATGTTGTAGCCGGTGAACTCGTTTGAGGTATATTCGTTCCGGGAGCATCGCGTATCTGCAGCCCGGGTGGCATTGGGCAGGAGTTCTGAATTGGGAGGATACGCTGCATCAGTTGCGATAACCAGTTTGCCGCGTGTCAGGATTTCCGACAGCTTGTCATCCGGTGTCTCGGGCGCCGGGCCGGTCTGCCGGGGGAGGTTAAAGGAATACACCACGATGATGCATAACAGCAGGGCAATGACTATTCCTGCAAGAGCAATGCGCCGGGAAGACATGATACCATCTCGATAATTTTTTTACCCGGCCTTTTTTTACCCGGCCTTTGATATTGAGAAATTTATTCATCCGGGATATACTGAATTTTACGTTCGACAGATCATTACTTTAGCATTTCTATTTACAATCGTGACTTTGTTACCGAGAATGCCTTTTTTGCGTTTCACTTTTTTCGCATAACAGTAAACAGATTCCGGGGTTCAGGATAAGAAGGGAGAAATTGCAGGGGCCACTGGTATCTCAGAAAATCCTCCGGAAAGTCGCATCAGGCAGAAAGGTTAAAACCCGCCGCCATCAGGATAGAGCAGGCCAGGAAGAATCCATAATAGACAATGATCATCAGCGGATGGGTAAGAACCGTATCATGATAGCTGTAGCCTTCGTAAAGCAGCCGGGGCAGCTGGCCAATCAGGAGCGCAACAAACGCGACCACGAGAACGATCGTCCCGTACACAAGGATGCAGCCCAGCATCTCGCGCCATGTTTTCCGTACGAGGGATACCAGTCCCGCAGGAGCGGGAACCGACCCCGTCTTTTTCAGCACAATGACCGGTACCAGGCAGAGTGCGAGAAGGAAGAGGACAGTATTGATGAACAGGAGAATGAACGAGTAAAAGAACGCCATCACGTCCCCAAAGGGGATATACGCATCGGGAATCCAGACGATGAGCATCTGGATCTCAATCACGATATCGCCGAAGAACTCGATTCCGGAGAGGATCCCAAACGCCATGGTCGCGATGAGAGCCATTGTGAGAGATATTACGGCAAGCGGTACGATATGGGTGCCCGCTTGGGCAAATCCCTCACGGAACGTGACCGTTTTTTTATCTTCGCACCCGTGCCGCTGCAGGACCAGGCCTGCGAGCAGGATAGCAAAGCCGGACATACAGATCAGCTCAACAAGGAACAGCCACGGGTCGAATACGATGATTGCGTTGCCCAGGGGAATATTGACAAGAAACGGCAGGGTCTTGTCAAACTCCTGTACATCCCATACTTTTGCCACGATCAACGAGAAGATCGCAAGCCCGGAAAGGAACGAGAAAACGAGCAGGTGCCGGTTCCCGACAACCGCCTTCAGGCTTGCTGCAGCGATGCTGACTCCCAGCCTGACCCGCCCGGAACCGCTGGCAGGTCCGCTGTCTCCGGACCGGTCGGAGTACATTGTTTCCTGCGTGGATGGAAGGGAGACTGATCCCGTGCACAGGACCGGTGGTTTCCGGCACAGGTCTGACCAGGATTCAGCAAGTGCCGATATCCGGGTCATTCATGATCCTCCCGAATCCTTGTATTTTTGTAAAGATCCAGCACTGCAATCCCTCCTACCGTTGCCACGATAAACGCGACGATTACCAGTGCGAGATTGTAGAGGATGGCAAGTGCAATCCACGTGCCAGGGGGGTGGAAGGTGACCGTCTCGTGGGGGATACTATCCCGGATACTGCCTGGACAAGCACGTACATAAGGAAAACACCCGATACAATGACACCGAGGAAGAGAGCGCAGGAAGCTACATCGGTCCAGGTCTTTTTCATCAAGGCAAACGATCCCACAACTGCCTCCAGAAGGGTCTTTTGCTCACGAACGATGAGGGGGATGACAAACGGGGTCAGGACAAACAGGAGCAGGGTGATCGCGGAAAATTCCAGGGTTTCCATGAACCCGAATGGATATATCCATAACAGCAGCGAGCGTCCACCATAGCCCGGAATCTCGGTTAACATGTCCCTGTCGAGCGTCCAGTTGAAGGGGAACTGGGTGATTGTGCTGGAAATGAATTGAAATGGTCCGAGGATAGTAAGGAACTTGAGCTCAGGAGGCAACCAGTAGAAAAAATGACCCCAGATATAGATGAGGAGTATGGCTGCGAGTGCCAGAAGCAGGGACCATAAAAAGATAGATTTACCGTATTTCTTTGCCCTGAAAAGCCCCTCAAGGAATGGGGCTAAACCTTCTTTCTTTAACGAGATATTCGTAAAAAGGGCCGCCAGTAAGAACACGAGGCAGAACAGTGTTGCGAACCCGAGTAAAAAGTCCTGGGCATAATGTACGATTATATCCGGTTGGAGGGTTCTGTTGATGTACCAGAGTACCGCTTGGCCGATGGCGTTTCCCACCAGCACAAGACCGGCAAGGAGCGTAAACCAGAGGAGCTGCGGGTTATGGATCAGTGTCGTAGTGCCTGACAGGGTGGCGCCGATTCCCCGACGGATCGTTTTCGATCCCCCCCGCCATCCGGAAGTCCCTCATGGGAGTGTTCACGCAGATCAACAATACCAATCTGTGAGGCATGGACTACCGGTGGTTTCCGGCACAGGCCGAACCAGTGTTCAGCAATTTATGAGACCCGCATCATGGTACCTTCTCCCGGATCTTTGCGAGCAACTCCTCCGCCATCTTGGTCGGGTCGGCAGTTTTCTCAATTTTGATCCCGAGTTCTGCAGCAAAATCCCAGATGAATTCGATACACTTTGTGTACTCATCGCAGGACCCGCAGTCGCCGTCGTGCTCATACCAGACCTGCATGCCGTGCTTTTCCGAGACAAAGATGAATGCGGCCTTCTGGAACGGGATGGATTTGCCAAAAAGGACCCCGAGTTCCCCATCGATCTTCTCGATCTGGATCCGGTTAGCGCGGGCCATCTCCCGCAGCGAGGCATCAATCTTCTCGTCCATCGCAAGGAGCGCCTGGAAAACGCCCTGCCGGGTGATCCCGACAAGGTTTGCAATAGTGATGTTGGACATCCCGCTGCGCCGCATCTTCCAGAACCCGAACTGTTTTTCGTTCATTGGCAGGAACATATGTAAATGTATAGGAATTTACAATATAAAAATATCGGGACGAGCTGACCCATGCTCCCAGCGGGTATAACCAACGATGAGGAAAGATACCGGTATCCTAGTAGATCAAAAAAAATGTGTTCTGAAGAAATCCTGCGGAAAACTGAGGCGATGTTCCAGGGGCTCTTGCACTTATGAGCTTCCGCCTCCTCCACCGGGGGATCCCACTCATATAACCATAACCTGATAATGTCGAAGAGAATTTCCCAACAGGAGTCAAGGGGGTGCTCCGCGTAGGATGACCCCCAGGGGGGAGAGACGCGATCACCTCTCGGACACCCGGGATGGCAGGGGTAACATGAGAACGATGATTTTCGCAGAGCAAAAAAAAGGAATTCCTAGCGCCGCTTCCACACGACAATTCCCAGGATCAGGACAACTGCTCCCATCAGGGCAAAGGGAAACAGGGCAGGATGTGCCTGGTCAGTACCGGGCGTTACCATGATGGGTTGTGTCTGGGACACTGAATCAGCAGTCTCATCGACCGTGAAGGGAATCACGGTAAAGGTATCATCACCATTTGCCGGGTCGCCGAGCGCAGCATTTAGTGCATCGGCCGCGTCCCTGCCCTGCAGGCTTCCGGCACCCCGGATCCTGAAGAGATTCATACCGCTTTTGCCCTGCAGGGCGCGGACATAAGCTCCGCTGGCAACAATGTCGAACGTGTTGTTCTGCATTGAGTGCTGCACGATCAGATAACACGGGCCTATGGGAAGGTTTCCTGAGAGTTGCGTATAGCCGGTAAAAGTAAACGATGCATCAGGATTTACCGGTGTGGTGGTGTTAAACGCGTAGTTATTGCCAAAAATCCAGAGCTGGACAGTGGGTGGGTTTCCTTCCGCAGTTCCATTGACCGTAAAAGGCTCTCCATTTGTGATCGTGGACGGGGTGATCTCTGCGGTTATGAACGGCTTTTTCAGGATAATTCCGACATTGGCCGAACGTACGCCATCCAACTGGTCCTGTGCTTTTGGCTGGCTCGCTGCATAGATTGTGTAAGTTCCGGCATCGCTATTCAGATTATGGGTATAATAGACATACTCCCAGGACCTGTCCGCCTTTGTTGGTGCGGTGTCAAAAGAACCGGGATTCCCGCTGACAACTTCCTGTAAGGGAGAGGTCAGTTTTCCCCCGACTTTGGGGATGCCAGGCCCGTTCATGAAGACCCCGGGTCCCGTCATGAAGAGGTACGTAGTATCCGAATCATAATTATGGCCGCTGAAGACCACTTTTTCTCCCAGGTAATAGGACTGCACACCGCTTGCGGAGAGGGTCACTCCAGTATCTGCAGATACGGGCGATGTGATCTCAAACGGGACAATGAGTGGTGGCGTCATCACTCTGTGGTTTAAGATGAAAAAAAATAAATTGAATAATTAGGTAAATTAATTTGATGATAAATAGTATTCCTATTAATGACTTCATTTGACCCAGAGAATTGGGTGATTTTTTCAGCAGGTCTGTTGATAGGATTGGGTTTAACTTTTATCGCAACCGCTTACATAGATTTAGATTCACGTTTACAAGACCTTAAAATAAGAACAAATAAACTTACCACAGAAGAAGCACTTAAAATTACTAGTCGTAATTATCAATTAATTCAAGCAATTTTTTTAATCCTTGTTCTTTTGTTGGCCGGTTTATTTCTATTAACAATTGGCACCTATTCAATAGGATTTTTCATAAACACATCGGAAACAACGAGCCCGAATCAAGTAAACATTTTTGCTTCGGTTTACAATTGGACATTTTCTAATATTTTAGGAATAATTATTGGTCTGATTTCGGGGTTACTTTCCACTTTCATTACTGCGAAATATGTTACTAAAAAACAGCGTGCAATTCAGATTAACGATGATTTGGAAAAATGTCTTGACGATATCACTACGAATAAAATAAGATTGACTGAAGAAGCTCTTGACAGACAGTTTGGACGAATACGAAATATTGTCAAAGAAAAAAGAATAATCGCTCATACGAATCCAGAAAAAGCAAAAGAATTATGGGCTGCATTTGAAAAAGATGAATTTGATTTCTCTTTATCAAATTATTACCAATATCTTCTCGTTGATAATCTCAATTATTTTTTAATGTCGTATGCACATCATTATCCTAAAAAATTCAATTCGATGAAATCTAAATTTAGATCTATGAAAGAATTACTTTCGATATACATTGAATTTAATCGGCAATTGCAAGTATATGAAATTGAACTTCTCAATAGTGTCAATGCGTTAATTGAGAGTAAGGATTTTGATGAATTAAAGTATGAGGCCAATGTCAGTCTGAACATTTCAAAAATAAATCAATATTATCAAAATAATATCACAAAAATCAACCAAAATTATTCAATAATTCATCCTGAATCTTATTCCGAAATGGAAATTCATGTTAGTTTTTTTAAGGGCGATTTTTATTAATATCGCCCCCGACACAGTTCTGATGAAGAATATCATTTTGATTTTCAGTAATTCACCTGCATTGACACGAAATTAAAAATTCATTATAAATTGAAATTACTAAGTTCCTAAATTAAGAATAATCCCTACATTTCATCCTAGCGCCCGGATCTTTCCCCCACACCCATGCTACACCTAGCACACACAAATATATACCCCCGCACCATACAATAGAGTATGCAGGACGAGTGCCACCGCATTCATGAGGATTTTTTTGCCCGTGAATGTCTTTATCTCCACTAGCCCATCACCCGCCCCATGCATAGTCAGTCACATTTCTAAAAAATTCGAAGCCAGTACTGCAGGGTATCGCGCTTTCGCATTTTATTTTAACCGCTTTAGCCAGTATTCCAGGTATCATTAATCCCTCTGCTTTGCCTGAGAATTCTTGCAAAAACCAGGGGGGGAGTTGTTGTTTCACTATGAGAGGAAAGGAAATTCGTCTGGAAAGAATCATGAACCGCAATACGAAGAAGACCATCATCGTCCCGATGGATCACGGCGTCTCGGACGGGCCCATCCCGGGTCTCATCGACATGGGCCAGACCGTCAACCTGGTGGCGGACGGCGGCGCAAATGCCGTCATAGGTCACGTGGGCCTGGCGCTGCATGGCCATCGGCAGGGTGGCCGCGACATCGGCCTGATCCTGCACCTGTCGGCCAGCACCAGGCTGGCGCCCGACCCCAACAGCAAGGTGCTGGTCAACTCCGTGACCAATGCGCTCAAGATGGGAGCCGATGCGGTCTCGATGCACGTCAACATCGGGGCGGAGTCTGAAGAGCGGATGCTCCAGGATCTCGGGACCGTGGCGGTCGAGTGCATGGAATGGGGCATGCCGCTCCTTGCGATGATGTACCCGCGGGGCAAGAACATCACGGTCGCCAACGACATCGACCACGTCAAGCTCGCGGCCCGGGTGGCAGCGGAACTCGGGGCCGACATCGTCAAGACGATTTACACCGGGGACCCGGAGTCGTTCCGCGAAGTCACGCGGGGCTGCCCGGTGCCGGTCGTAGTGGCCGGAGGTTCAAAGACCGATGACCGCACAACGTTAGAATTGATAGAAGGCGCGATGGCGGGCGGGGCGGGCGGGATCTCGATCGGGCGCAATGCCTTCCAGCACCGGACCCCGGACAAGTTCGTCCGGGCAGCGGCCTGTATCGTGCACGCGAACAAGAGTGTTGAAGAAGCACTTGCAATATTATCTGATCCATCAGGATCAGGACGGGCAAAATGATCGGCAAGGACATCAGGATCGAACGGATCATGGATCGCAATACGGGCAGGGCAGTCATCGTGCCGATGGACCACGGGTTCTCCATGGGACAGATCGACGGGCTCCTCGATATGACGCAGGTCATCTCGGACGTGAGCAACGGGGGCGCGAATGCGATTGTGCTCCACAAGGGCCTGGTCAAGCGCGGGCACCGGAAGCATGGCCGCGATATCGGCCTCTTCATCCACCTCTCGGGGAGCACCTCGTTAAACCCGGACCCGAACGACAAGGTCCAGGTCTGTACCGTGGAAGAAGCGATCGCGCTCGGGGCCGACGGGGTCTCGATCCATATCAACCTCGGGGCACCCAATGAGTCCAAGATGCTGGAGATCGGTGCCAATGTGGCCCGGGACTGCAACCGCTGGGGCATACCGCTCCTCATCATGAGCTACCCGCGGGGCAAGGGCATCGACTCCTTCTCCCCGCAGTCGATCGGGCATGCGGTCCGGGTGGCCGAGGAGCTCGGCGCCGATCTCATCAAGACCAACTACCCCAACGATCCGGCAGCCTTCGGCAGGATCGTCAAGGCCTGCTCAGTGCCGGTCTTCATCGCGGGCGGCGAGAAGTGCGCTGACCTTGAGTCGCTCCAGATCATCCGGGACTCGGTCAATGCCGGCGGCGCCGGGGTCTGCGTGGGACGGAACGCCTTCCAGCGCAAAGACACCAAGGCATTTGTCCAGGCACTCTGCAACGTGGTGCACCGCAACGTGGACCCGGCAAAGGCGCTGGAGCAGCACAAATGAAACAGTTCTGGGTCGATATCCGCCCCTGGAACAAGGACGTCGCCACCACTGCAATCGAGAGCGGTGCGGATGCGCTGGTCGTGGATAAGGCAGAAGATGTCAGGCGCCTGGGGCGCATCGCAACCATTGCACCGGATGGGGACATGAAGATCGGCAGCGATGTTGCGGAGATTACCATCACCGACAAGGCGAGCGAGAACAAGGCCGCTGAGCTCGGCAGGCACAAGCCCGTCATCGTCACGACCAGCGACTGGACCGTCATCCCGCTCGAAAATCTCGTGGCCCAGTCCGACCACATCATCGCGCGGGTGAAGAACGTGGCGGAAGCCGAGATGGCGAGCCATGTGCTGGAGAAGGGTGTGTACGGCATCCTCCTCACGACCACCGATCCCGCGGTTGTCAAGGCAGTCGCGGCGATCCTCAAGAGCACGACCGGAAAAGTCGGGCTTGTCCCGTTCAGAGTAACAAAGATCCAGCCCGTGGGCATGGGTGACCGGGTCTGCGTGGATACGTGCTCGATGCTCTCGGACGGAGAGGGCATGCTAATGGGAAACACCTCATCCGCGATGCTGCTCGTCCATGCCGAGACACTCGAGAACCCCTACGTGGCCCCGCGTCCCTTCCGGGTGAATGCCGGCGCCGTGCATGCGTACATCCTCCTGCCGGACGGCAGGACCGCGTACCTCGCGGATCTCGCAACCGGCGGCCAGGTGCTCGTCTCGGACAGCAAAGGCACCGCCCACTCTGCCATTGTCGGACGGGTCAAGATCGAACGGCGGCCCCTGCTGCTCGTTGAGGCAGCTGCCGGTCCGGCCAAGGTGAGCCTGATCCTCCAGAACGCAGAAACAATCCGCCTGGTAGGAAAAGATGGCAAAGCAATCTCGGTCGTCACGCTTGCAGTCGGCGATGAGATCCTCGGCAGTATTCTTGAGGGCGGCCGGCACTTCGGAATGGCTGTCAAAGAGACGATCCGCGAAAAATGACCGGGACCATGAAGCAGAAGGCAGGCATCATTGGCGGGACCGGCAAGATGGGCCGGCTCTTTGCGAAAGTCTTTGAAAACGCCGGGTACGAAGTGCTCGTCTCGGGAAGAAAGACCGCCATCACGGCTGCGGATATCGCAGAGCAATGCGATATCGTGATCATCTCGGTCCCCATCCGGGAGACCGTGAAGGTGATCGAATCGATCGCCCCGCGATTACAACCCGGCCAGCTCCTCTGCGACTTCACGTCGCTCAAGGTGCGGCCCGTGGAAGCGATGCTCACCTCAAAAGCGGACGTGATCGGCCTCCACCCGATGTTCGGGCCCACGGTAAAATCCATCAGTCGCCAGACCATCATCGTCTGTCCCGCCCGGGCAGACAACGCCCGCGTCACCGCACTTGTCGGCATCTTCGAAGCGCAGGGTGCGATCTGCACGATCGCCACTCCCGAAGAGCACGACCGGATCGTGGCCGTAGTGCAGGGCCTCACCCACTTCGTGACCCTCTGCATGGCCAACACCGTGCGGCGCCTCGGCATCGATCTCCACACCACGGGAAAGTTCGAGAGCCCCGTGTACCAGATCGAGCTCTCGCTGGTGGGGAGGCTCCTCTCGCAGGACCCTGCCCTCTATGCCGACATCCTCCAGCAGAACCCGTACGTGCCGGAAGTGCTTGCGGCCTGCCGGAATTCCGCTGCGGATCTCGCCGCGATTGTCGAGGCAAAGGACCCCGAGCAGTTCCGGAAATTTTTCGAGCAGAACAGCCGCCATCTCGGCACCTACTGCCAGGAAGGCCAGAAGACCACCGATGCCCTGATCGAATGCATGGTGAACCGATGATACCCGAAACAGCACCGCGGAAACCGGCTCAAAAACCGGTGCGTCTCATCACGCTCGGGCCCGAGGGCACCTTCTCCCATGAAGTGGCGCTGAAGCTGAACCTCGCAAAGCCCGAAGACCTCGTCTTCCTCCCCACCATCAACGGTATCATGGCGGCTGTTGCGAGGGGCGAAGGGGACGGGATCGTCCCGATGGAGAACTCCGAGGCGGGCAGTGTCGGCGAGACCCTGGACGGCCTCTCGCGGCATCCCCTCTTCATCACGGGCGAGATGTACATGCCCATCCACCACAACCTCGCCTCGCTCGTACCGCTCAAAGAGATCCGCGTCATCTACGCCCATCCCCAGACGCACGAGCAGTGCAGCGAAGCGATCGAGAAGTGGGGCGTTCCCGTGATCTACACGAGCAGCAATGCCGCAAGTGCACTCGAAGCAAAGAAGACTCCCAATGCCGGCGCCCTCATCCCGGTCATCGCCGCCGGCCTCTACCATATGCCGATCCTGGTCCGGAACACCGAGAACAATCCCTCCAACACCACCCGGTTCGTCCGGATCTCGCACACGCCCCGTCATGACACACCGCCGGAAAAATGCAGCATCCTCATCGATCCGGACACGGATCGCTCGGGCCTCCTCCATGAGCTGCTCGGTGCGTTCGCCCGCCGGGAGATCAACCTGACCCGGATCGAGTCCCGGCCCTCCAAGCGCAAGATCGGCGAGTACGTCTTCTTCCTCGATACCACGTGGTCGCCAGAGACCGCTGAAGCGATCGCGGAACTCAAAACCATCACGAGCGTCAAGGAACTCGGCTGCTACCGGAAGATCGGGGTGCCGGCATGAAGCAGACACCGCCGCAGGTCCATGACGCAGACCTGACCGTTACAGCCCCGCCCTCAAAAAGTTACACCCACCGGGCCCTCATCGCGGGATCCCTGGGGCAGGGCAGAACGGTTGTCACGAACCCGCTCGAGGCGGAAGATACGCGCCTCACGCTCGCAGCATTGCGGGCGCTCGGAGTGCAGGCCGACCTCGAGGAGGACCGCATCACCATCGAAGGATGCGACGGCCTCCTGCCGACCGCTGGAGAGACCACCCTTGATCTCGACAACTCCGGCACCAGCCTCCGACTTCTCACGTCCCTCGCCCTGCTCTGCCGGCATCCCGTCACCCTCACGGGCAGCCAGCGGATGCAGGAACGGCCGATCGGCCCGCTGGCAGTCGCCCTCCCCGCGATCGGGGGCCGGGTGGAGTTTCTCAAAAAGGATGGCTACCCACCGCTCCGGGTGAGCGGCCATCTCCGGGGAGGAGAGGTCACGATAGACGGCTCCATCAGCAGCCAGTTCATCTCCTCCATCCTGGCCGCAGCCCCGTACGCTGATAGCGAAATCGTGGTAAAAATTCCCGCACCGCCGGCCTCCGCCTCCTATCTGGATATCACGCTCGATGTGATGAGCACCTTCGGGGCGAAAGTCGACCGGACCGGATGTGAGCGCTTCGCGGTAAGCCCGACCCATCACTACCGGGGCCGCGAATATGCGGTCGAGGGAGACTACTCCTCCGCCTCGTACTTCTTTGCCCTCGCGGCGATCTGTGGCGGGAAAGTAACGGTAAAGAACCTGGCCCCCGCATCCGTGCAGGGCGACCGCCGGTTCCTCAATGCCCTTCAGGCAATGGGCTGCACCGTGACGTACGGCACGCAGTCAGTCACGGTAGAAAATTCCGGAGACCTGAACGGGATCACCTTCGACATGGCCACCTCGCCCGACACGGTCCAGACGCTCTGCATGGTCGCGGCGATGGCAGGCTCGCCCACCACCATCACGGGCATCAGCCATCTGAAGTTCAAGGAGAGCGATCGTATCAATGGCACCGCAGACCGGCTCCGTGCGCTCGGCGGAAATGTGACCGTTGGCGACGACTGGATCACGATTAAACCCGCCCGCCTGCATGGCGACACCATCGAGCCGGCAAACGATCACCGCACAGCGATGAGCTTTGCCATCCTGGGCTGCGGCATCGGGGGAATTACGATCGAGAACGCAGAGTGTGTTGACAAATCCTTCCCAGGATTCTGGGAGCAGCTGGCCGGGGTCGCCCCATGAGGAGGATTGTGCTGACCGGGTTCCGCGGCACCGGCAAGAGCGAAGTCGGAAAGATTCTCGCCCGCCTGCTGAACCTGCCCCTCCTGGATACGGACCAACTCGTGGAGCAGAAGACCGGCAGGTCCATCCCCTCGATCTTTCACGAAGACGGGGAGGAGCGGTTCCGAGCCGAGGAGCGTGCGGTCATTGCCTCTCTCCCTCCCGGCAACGCGATCATCAGCACTGGCGGGGGAGCGATCCTCGACCCGAAGAACATGGAGCACCTCCGCAGGGAGAGCATCGTCATCCTCCTGACGGCCGGTATCGATGCGATCGAACCGAGGCTGGCCCGGGCCCCCCGGCCCGCACTGACCAGTCTCCCGCTCCGGGAAGAGATCGCAACCCTGCTGGACCAGCGCCGCCAGCACTATTCTGCATCGGCCGATCTCTGTATCGATACCAGCGAAACCACCCCGCAGGAAGCAGGAGAGAAGATCCTGCACTTCCTCAGGGAGGGAGTCCCGAATGTTGCGCAGCGCACGAAGGCCCTGGCGTTCTTCAGGACCGGGCGGATTCCCCCCCGGGCACTGCACCAGCTGGAGGAAGTGCTCACGGGTGCCGGCCGGGACCCGCAGACCCGCATCATGGGGGTGGCGGGGTACCCGTGCGCCCACAGCAAGAGCCCGGCCCTCTTCAACGGGCTCTTTGAACAGTACGGCCTCAACTACCACTACACCTGGTTCGAAGACCCGGCCATCTCCCGGATCATGGAAGTGGCCCGGGACGTGGATGCCAAAGGGCTCTCGGTCACAATCCCGTTCAAGGCCGACGTGATGGAGTACGTTGATGAAGTGGACGAGCACGCGGCCCGGCCCATCGGCACCGTGAACACGGTAGTCTTTTCCTGCGGAACGGCAGTCGGGTACAATACCGACTGGCTGGGCGTGCGAAAGCCCCTGATCCACCTGAAGGGAGCAAAGGCGGTACTGCTCGGGGCCGGAGGGGTTGCGGCGGCCGCGGCCTATGCGCTGGTCGACCTCGATATGGACGTGACGATCCTGAACCGGACACCGGCAAAAGCAAAAATCCTCGCCGACAGGTTTGGCTGCAAATTTGCGGACTGGGATGCATTTGATGCGATAAAACCCGATCTGGTAGTGAATACAACACCACTTGGCATGGAGCCCGATACCCGGAGCCCCCTGAAAGACGCACAGATCCTGCCCGGGATGACCATCTATGACCTTGTCTACACGCCGCCCGAGACACCACTCATCCAGGCTGCCCGGAAGAAAGGGTGTCCCACCATCCTCGGGACCGAGATGTTCATCCACCAGGCGCGTGAACAGTTCTACCTGAACTTTGGTATCGATGTACCGGATGCAATTATACGGGAGCTCGTAGCATGAACACATTTGGCAGATATTTCAGGTGCACCACCTTCGGCGAGAGCCACGGGCCGGCCGTGGGCGTGGTGATCGACGGGTGCCCGGCAGGCATGGCACTGGCAGAAGACGATATCCAGCCCCTCCTTAACCGGCGGCGCCCGGGCACCTCCCCCCTCACGTCCCCGCGTCAGGAGGCGGACCGGGTGGAGATCCTCTCGGGCACGTTCGAGGGAAAGACCACCGGCACCCCCATTGCCCTCATGGTGAAAAACGAGCACCAGCTGTCAAAGGATTACGAGGAGTTACGCGAAAAATTCCGCCCGGGCCATGCCGACTTTACGTACCTGGAGAAGTTCGGCATCCGGGATCACCGTGGCGGCGGGAGGAGTTCGGGAAGGGAAACCCTCTCCCGCGTGGCTGCCGGCGCCGTAGCAATGAAATGCCTGGCTGAACGGGGAATCACGATCACCGGGAAGATCTGTGAAGTCCATGGCCGGACCCTGCCCGCAGAGATAGAGCGGGAGATCCTTACCGCAAAGGCGGCCGGGGATTCTGTGGGGGGGATCGTGGAGATCACCGCCACCGGGTGCCCCGCCGGGCTTGGCGATCCGGTCTTTGGGAAACTCGATGCCCTCATTGCGGGTGCGATGATGGGGATCGGGGCGGTCAAGGGAGTCGAGATCGGCGACGGGTTTGCAGCAGCACGGGCGTTTGGCAGCCAGAACAATGACCCGATGACGGCTGACGGCTTCCTGAGCAATCACGCGGGCGGGATCCTGGGCGGGATCTCCTCCGGCCAGGACATTGTTGTGCGGATTGCGGTGAAACCCACGCCATCGATCGCAAAAGTCCAGCAGACCCGGGACATCCACGGGAACGGTTGTGAGATCTCCGTGGGGGGCCGGCACGATCCCTGCATTGTTCCCCGCATTGTCCCGGTGGCCGAGGCAATGCTGGCGCTGGTGCTCCTCGACTGCGTGCTGGAAGAGATGAAATACCTGAGGTAAAGACGCCCCGGTTCGTAACGGTATCCGGGCATTCCCCTGGTGAGACACGAAACCGGGTGCGACCCTTAACGGGAATACCAGCAAAAATCCGGTTTCGATCTTTTTTTTTATTTTTCGGCGGGTCCGGGCCAGCACAACAGAAAATATTTAAGATCCCTGGATAGAGAGGGACGAACCATGAACTATCTTCTTTGTATGGGATTACTGGCGGCACTCCTGGTAACTGCCGGATGTAGCGGGGTGAACCAGGCTCCCGCGGTCACTCCAACCCCGCAGATCATTTATGTGACGGTTCTCGTAACTCCAACGCCGCCAATTACTGAAGAAACAACAGCAGCAACTGCCCCCCCGGCTCTTGATACCCCGTCAGAACGAAAAATTACGGACGGGTACTGGTGCCGGGATACTACGATGAATATCGGGACGGCACCCACTGAAATAAAAGAATGCTACCAGTTCTTCCCGGACATGACGTACAAATGGGGGTACTCACCCGGATGGCGAATGGGAAAATCACTGAGTTGTTCCGGTGATCCAGGAGTAAAATGTACCTATGTACTGAACGGGAAAGGCCTGTATGAAGTCGAGGGAGGATACTCGTACATATTAAGCGGAGATTCGCTCATTGATCCTCACGATCCTCCGTACTTCACGTGGTCTGCTGCCGGGATACCATAATATTTCACCACCATTTTTCCACCAAATTTTTTTAAGAAGTGCCCCGGGCCACGGTAAACGCAGGTGCCCGGAGATTGAACAGTCACGGGAATCGCCGGGAACTCTGGTAACACTGCCTGTCCATCACCGAACCGCAAATCCCGCCCCGGGCTCTTTGAAATCGCCGCAGCACCAGGGTATCGTGTGGCAGTGGAAGTGCATCACAGTCTGGCCCGCCGCTGGTGCTCATCGACTGCGTGCCAGAGCAGGGGGGGTACCATTGAAGACAGCGAGGCCAAAAACCTTTTTTAATTTCTGGGATCCCTTCACGCGGGAATTTTGATCTCCACCCCAAAGAGATCCCGGAAAAATGTGGATATACTGCCAAAAATCTCCGTCTTCACATCAGTCTTCCAGACGTCCCCCTCATGATCACCGGGTGCTGCACTCATTGCATCGACACCGGTCGTGGGGGACAGGATCGGGGCAACAAGGGTCACCGGGGATGCGTTCGGTGCGGTCGTAAGAGTTGTTGTGACCGGGGGGCTGGTGACCACGGCACTATCCTGCAACCGGGTCGGAACCGCTGATGGGGCGATCACTACGTTCGCCTGCTGGGCATCCAGGGCAAATGGGTACACAATGGGGGAAGGGGTCGGCGTGGGGATCAATGAGGGGGTCCCGTACTTCCCGATCTTCCATCCGGCACCTGACTGCCAGAGGGCATAGAGATAGCCGTACGAATCAATGGCGACGGCATGGGTATTCCCGCCCGTCTTGCAGGAAGTGAAGTACTCCCCGGTCGGGCTGAACTCCTGGACCCGGGGAGTGTGATCAGCCACATAGACATTACCCCAGGAATCAGCAGCAATGCCGGTCGGGGTGGAGAATTGTCCTTTGCCGGTCCCCTCGCTACCCCATTTCGCGAGAAATGTTCCGTCAGAGGTGAACTTTTGTATCCGGCGGTTGCCCGTATCAGTGACATACACGATGTCGTGAGAATCGATGGCGATACCCTCCGGGGCATTAAACGCCCCGTCAAAAGTCCCATAAGATCCCCATTGCAGGAGATACAATCCGGTGGAATGAAATTTCTGGATCCGGTTATTGCCGGTATCGGCTATGTACACATTGCCGGAAGAATCAATGGCAATGCCGGTTGGATGGGAGAATTGCCCGTCCCCGCTCCCCTCACGACCCCATGCCTGGCTCTCCCATGTTGAAAACTTCATGACCGTGTTGTTCTTACGGTCGGTTGTATACACATTGCCGGAAGAATCAACGGCGATCCCGCCAGGGACCATGGCCTTCCGGTCTCCCGATTCCCCAAGGTCCCGGAACGAAATCATTGATCCATCGGAGGAAAATTCCTGGATCCGGTTATTGCCCGGGCTGGTCACGTAAACATTGTCGCTGGAATCTGTAGCAACACCACTGGCTGTTGCAGGAGATCCACCCTCGTACGATCCCCAGGTCCTGACAAGTGTGCAGGTCTCTGCGGCAAAGACTCCCTGCGCCAGTACAATGAGGAGAAGGAGAACGACGGGCAGGATCCTCCCGGAATACCTGATGACCGGACTATGTTGAATAATCATTGGTTCACCCAGTATCTGCTGTGTCTGAAAAATCTATTGCGCGATAAATATATTTGGATTCATCGATCTGTCCCCCGGATGTACGGACCGGCATGAATACCGGGTGATTATTCATGAGCAGGTTCGTCCGGATGGCATTTCCGCTGGCCATAACAGAAAAAATATTTTCACTCAACGACGGATATAATCCCCCTCCCGTCGCTTTTATTTTCAATGCCGGCCTGGGATAACTACATTTTACGGACGATCTGCTCAACCCGTCTGATCTTTGCGATCCTGCTGATTCTCCCGGTGATAGCCTTCCCGGTTCTTGCCGGGCCCGGTATCGCGGGTAGCGGGAACAGCCCTGCAACGGTCCCTGATGCCATTACCATTACCCCTGAACCGGTCACGGATCCAGGAAGCGTCGAATCACCAGTTCCGGCCAATGCAACAGCTACACCTGATGGCCTGACCATTGTGGTCAGGGATGCCGGAACCCTGCAAAAACTGGGCGATGCACGGATCTATCTCGATGGCGGATATCGAGGTGACACGTCTTCCTCTGAGGGGGCCGGGATACTGGCAATCCCGGATATCCGGCCGGGCACCCATACGGTACGGGTGACCCGGACGGGATACAAGGAGATCACCCGGAAGTTCATGTCTCCCGGGGAACCAACGGTCGTTGTTGATCTCGCGGCCGGGGCCCTGGTATCCCTGAACCCTGACGGTACCCGGGCAGAGGCCATCAATGTGATCTTTTACCCGTCATCAACCTCCTACTCCTGTAAAGACCATACGAAAATACCGGCACCCGAGTACCTGGAGAATGAGACCCGGTTCAGGTCGGATGTCCAGAACGTGATCAACAAAACCTACCTGGAGCTCGACCAGGTCACGTCTCCCGCAAATCCACTTCCGTCGGACTACCGGAAGAATTTCAATTTCTATTACTATTATGATCCCGCATTCCCGGCTGATGCTTTCTCCGGCTGCGCCGGGAAGGTGCCGGAACAATACTGGAACGAGGTGCCGTTCAGCGATATCACGGTCATCCTCTACCCAGGTTACTCTGGAATATCGGCAGATTCCACCTGCCAGCCCACCGGCGGTTTCCAGGATTACGGGCCGGGACGCGCCCTGATGAAAGCGCCGGCAGACCAGATGGGACTCGTCCGGCATGAAACCGGGCATGCGGTCTTTGGCCTGATCGACACATATTGCGGGACAACCTATTACCGCCAGAACGATCCAAATCCGAACGTCTGGTCCTCGTCCGATTCCTGCCGGGCCGACGCAGTTATCAATCATCGGGATCCGGACCAGTGCCGGTAGATCACCGGAGCAGGTGCACTATCTGCATCCTGTTCCAAAGATTTCTGGCACTGGGATCCCCAGCCGGATGTGATGGCCAACAGTTATGGCGGGAAGTTCGGCGCTGCGGCTACCCAGCGGATCAATCATGTCCTGTCAAAAGCCGGGGGAGATAGTGCTTGAGGTGGATTACCGTCAGCTGCCTGGTCCTCGTGCTGGCAGGCGTTCTGTGCGTACCGGCTGCAGGGGCACAGGACTCAGGGTACGGGAAGATCCTCCAGGTTCACTTGAGCCCACTGAGCAGCGGGTATGAGGTGTCTCACGTGGAAGTACGGTACGGCGAGGCCCCCCATCTCGCGATCCGGAGCGGTAACCTCAAAGGCATTGTTCGGGATGGGAACGGGAAGGAATTACAATCGTTCACGTTTCCGGAACCCGGGACCATTCAGGGGGACTTCCTGGGACCGGGGGGAGAGAACAGCCTGACAGGTTTTACCGCACATGCCCCCCGCAGTGACATGACCGTCACCCTCCCGTACCGGCAGGGCATGCAGCAGTTTACCCTGACCGATACAAGGACCGGGAACGTTCCTGCCCGGGCGGATCTCCATGGTCCGTTCGCTCTGTTCTGTACCGGGTATTCCCAGGATCCCGACTGCCTTGCGCTCCAGGCTCCGCCACAAACACCGGTACCGGATTCCATGCCCTGTATTTATACGGGCATGCTCCTTGCAATTGCCCTGATAATTGCGTCGGGAATTTTTGTCCGGCAGGGGATTGCAGCAGGTCATCGCGCCGGCTATCCCCTTTTTTAAGACATTTTTTTGAGTCTCTTTATTTATGGCCGGGACGGTCTGCACGCGTATCACAGGGTTCCTCCCGATCAGGCCGGGCATTATCGCGGGTTTGAAATGTTCTCCAGATTAAGGACGTACGTGTTTTGTGTATCCCCCCGCAGTGATGATGGGTGCATGAACAGAGATAACCGGCCTGAAGGATCGCAAACGAAACCTAGTAACACTGTTTGCCCATCACCACGCCACGAATCCCGCCCCGGGGCTCTTTGACATCCCCGCTGTACCGGGGTATCATGTGACAGTGGCAGTACATCACGGTCTGCCCCGCCACTTCGCCGGTATTGAACCCGATGTTGTACCCGGCGGGGTGGAAATTTTCCTCAACGATCACCCGGCAGTCATCGATAAGGATGAACAGTGCCAGTCGCTCATCGGCCGTCAGCGTGAAGAGATTGGGAGTATGCCGGTAGGGGAGCACGAGCAGGTGGCCCTTGCTGGCGGGAAAACGATCCCAGCGGGCATAGCAGAGCTCATTTTTTGCAACAATATCATCCGCAAAGGGCTTGCAGAACGGGCATTTCGGGGGTTCCATGCAGGATGATTTTTGCCGTTCATCCAATATACGCATTCTTCTTTTGTGCCGGACCGGGAATTTCCGGCCGAGAGACCGTAAAATTCCTACAATTTAAAAAAAAAGAATCGGTAGTCCGGGCTAGTAACCCGGATTGTCCATTGTCCGGGGCGGCACGAGAGTCCCCACGGCCGTGACACCGGAGATGTTTGCGGCAAAGAAATCTGTACTGTACTTCTGTGCGAGGGTATCACCCGGCTTTTTATCTTCGACATAAGAGTACAGGGGCATACCCTTGTACGCGATCTGGGATACGCCATCGGCTCGTGTCACAAACGTGAAATCCTTGGGATCCAGGGAGGACGGGGTGGAGATAAGGCGGGGACCGAATACCGGGAATTCCGTAAGGCTGTGGCCCACGAGGGTACTGTTCCCCGGGGTATCCTGTATGAAATAGTAGAGCGTCTTGCCGCTGGCGTCGGTGAGATAGGAACCCCGCTCCGGGGACTGGGCGACAAGGATATACTCAAAGGGTGTGGCCGCGAACCATACCTTGTTCACATTCTCGCCCTTGACATCGCCGGTCTGGGTATCTGCCTTATAGGTATAAAGCCGCAGGCCATTGTAGGTGATCTGTTTTGTGCCGTCAGCCCGTGCCGAGGTGCCAAAATCCTTCAGGAAGAGCGGGGACGAGACCTGGATGGTGTCGGTCGAGAAGGCGGGCCACGTATCAGCACAGGTTCCCGTGCAGGCACTCGTCTCACTTCCCACGACATCATTTGCGAAATAGTACAGGGTCTTTCCCTTGGCATCAGTGAGGACCTTGCCCAGGGTGGAACCGGCAGTCCCTATGGTATCTGCCCCGGACCTCACGTGAGTCTGCAGCGGTTCTGCCGTCACGGTTGCCGGAGAATTCCCGGGTGACGACGCAGGAGGAGTGACGGGGGAGGCAGCCGACGTTGTTGCCATGGGAGTTACTGTTGAAGTTACCGGAGGCGTAGTTGGCTGCTGTGTGCATCCTGCGATGAAGAGCAAGCCAATGACTGCCAGCACAAAAAGAATACTATGTTGGGTTTTCATACGTTTACCTGACAGATATCCGCAAAAGAGACGGATACGATAGATGCCATATGATGAAGCCGCATATTTAAAGGCACGTAAGTTGGAAAAAATCCGCAGGTTATCTGGAATTTAAGGATCCCGGCTTCGCTTGCAAAAGGACCGGGTAAAGAGTGCTTCTACCGGGTAAAAAAATGTTTTTTTAATAATACCCGCCGCCAACAGCGAAATCATCGAGCACCTTGTAGCGGGTACCCGCTGAGGTCACGAACACCTCGCACCGGTCCTTTCCCTTGGTGCCCGGGACCACAATTTCATCACCGGGAAGGGGCTTCTTGCCATCGTTCATCTCAAATTCCTTGTAGGTGCCATCAGCAGAATAGACCCGCATCATGACCTTGTTGACAAAACGCTCTCCTGGACCTCCCTGGTATTGGAGATGGATCTCGGTGGTGGTGCGATCCTTGGTGAGCAGTACGTTCACCTGCTGATCCGGGGGCATCACCCGGACGAGTTCGGTGGTGGCCGTGGTCACGGGTTTTGCGGTAGGTACCATAGTAGTAGGGGTTGAGGTGACCGTGACGGTAAACGCCGGTGTTGCCGCGGGAGTTGCGGGAGCAGGAGTCTCGGAACCGGAGGTGCAGCCTGACGTGAGCACGCACACGATAATCACAAGAAGAAATACCAGGGTTTTTGGATAGTTCATGTCCGGAGAGTTGTTGTTCATTCCTATTTCTGATTTGCGCCTGTCCCAGGAGACAACCTAAACCGGTGATATGGGATTGCTTACGGGGCCGGTCAGGGATGGCAGGATGTGATACAAAAATAACCATTACCGACAGGTCCTGACCGGGGAAGTCCGGAAAAATAATGCGAGTGGTGCAGGAGTGTTACCCGGGATTCAACGGGGCATTTTTCCCGTCACGGTCGGGTTTTCCGTATGCGAGACCCATTCGGTGAACCCGCCTTCATACATCACCACATCCGGATACCCGAGATACCATTTCAGGACAAGAAATACGGTAGCGGCAGTCCTGCCGGTACCGCAGGAACAGATGATCGTCTCCTCCGGCGTGATGCCCCGTTCGCGTAAGAGGGCGCGGATCTCGTGCACCGGTTTTAAGAGCGTGGGAATTTCCGGATCCATCAGGAACGAGGCCGTGAGGTTGACTGCGCCGGGGATGTGCCCGGGCTTTCTCCACGGGCCCTGACCCTCGTACCATCCGGCCGGCCGGGTGTCCAGCAGCACCACGTCCTCATGATCCCCGACGCTGACGCATTCTTCGTACCCGATGAAGAGATCGAGGGGTATCCCGACCGTGAATGCCGATGGGGAGGTCACACCGGAATCAGGTGTCAGGGGAAGACCACGGGCCCTCCACTGCTCGAGCCCGCCATCGAGTATCATCACCCGGCGGCACCCGTACCGGACCAGCGAGTAGGCAACAAAACCGGCTTCGAGTCCGTCACCGGGAGCCCCCGCCAGGCCGTCTTTCGGCCGGCCTTCGGAATACACCACAACGGGACTCTGCTCCCCAAGCCCGAGCGTACGGAAGAGTGCCTGGGCCATCCCGGCGGGAATCCACCGCACCGGAATTCCCCCGATGTGCATCCGCAGGAGCCCCTCGTGGAGGTATATCGCACCGGGAATGTGTCCGGTAAAATAGGCATGGCTGTTCTGCCGGCAGTCGACCACGATCAGCCCCGTATCGTGCAGGTGCGCCTCCAGCCACTCCGGGGTGACCCAGCTCACGCCACTGCGATCCGGGTTTTCCGGGTTCGTCCCGCTCATGGGACCGGATCCTGCCCCAAGGTTGTTACCGGACGTTTCATCAGTAACGCTCTTTTTCACCGGAACGGTTATACCTTCCGGCCGGAGCCGGTACCCGGCGATGACCCCGGTATCAACTGGATCTGATTCAGGATTTACCCTGGAAACAGGCATTTTACGATAAGGATCCGGATACCGCATCGCTACTCACCTGCCGGAAGAAGAGGAAAGTATTCAGAGGCAAACCGGGAGTTTCTGCAGGCCGGGTACAAAACAATAACCGGAACGATTATTCCCGTTCGCATTCCACTCTGACGGAAGAATGATTGAACTCCTGGTTCTCGCGATTGCACCGGCAATCTTTATTGCATGGTACATCTACCGCAAGGACAAGTACGAGCCTGAACCCCTGCATCTCCTCCTCGGGGTCTTTATCCTGGGTGCCCTTTCGGTGATCCCCGCAAGTATTCTCGAGTACCCGTTTGGGTCCGACATCTTCACATCGGCCGTTATCGCCCCCGTGGTGGAAGAGTGTACGAAATTCTCGGTTGTCTTTTTTTTCATGTACCGCAACGCGGAGTTCGACGAGCCCATGGACGGGATCGTCTATGCCGCTGCTGCGGGTCTGGGCTTTGCCACCATCGAGAATATCTTCTACGTGCTTGACGGCGGGGTCGCGGTCGGGATCCTCCGGGCGGTGGCCTCGGTCCCGGGCCATGTCATCTTCTCCTGCATCTGGGGATTTGCCCTCGGGATTGCAAAGTTCCGCCCGGCATCCCGCAGGGCGGGCATCATTCTTGCGGGGCTCGCCGGCGCGATACTGCTGCACGGGATCTTCAACTTCAGCCTCGAATATTTTGAAGTGCTGGGCCTGCTGCTGATCCTGGCAGTCATCATCCCGCTCGGCTGGTGGATCACCTGCAGGAATATCCGTTGCGCTCACGCGGATCCTGCTTCAGCGTGCTCTGCACTCACCCGGGCAGCCTCCCACGATCCGGCGATAAGTGCACCCATGATGCCATCCAGTGTTACGGGGATGCCCGGAGGGGGAGGGGTTCTGTCCGTTCCGGAACAGCGGGAGGGTTCCCTGCACTCCGTGTCTCCTCCACCGGGAAAAAGTGAGCGGCATTTCTGCACCTATTGCGGAGCCCGTATACCGGAGGGGATCCGGTTCTGTGAGAACTGCGGGAAGGAATTGTAAGGGAGATGATCCGGATACCCGGAACAGAAGGTCCTTAGCGTCAAAAGGAAACGACACCGCGAAAACAGGATAAAACAAAAAAATTCTATAAATTTTTTTCTCGGAAATTAGTCAAACTCCCGGAACAACGCCGGGTTCTGCCGGCGGATCCACCAGCGCCGGACGAGCAGCCAGCCCCCAATAAACCCGACACCGGTAATCCCAACCAGGACAATGATCGTGACTGGAAAGCCGGTATCCGGTGCGGAGGGAGCCTGGGGTGCCAGGGTCCTGCTGGCAGCCGGGCCGGATGCACCAGATACTGCGGGCCCAGTTCCTGATGATTTTACCAGCTCGTCAGAGACCGGTACATGAGATGATGCAGTTGCGGCGGGCAAGCCCGCTGAGCCGGATGCCTGCCCAGTGATCGCGAACCGCGAGAGCCCGGGACTTGAGGCGGTGAACCAGAGCTGGCCGTTTATGGACCTTACCAGACGGGTGGGAAGAGCCTGCCAGGTGCCCCCGACACGGTGATACATCACCACATCCCCAGGGGTGAGCAGGTGCTCGTCCAGCCATGACTGCGGAACGACAAAGCTGATCTCTGCCCCGGTGATCACGCCGTACCGGGCCGGCGTGATATCCAGGTACTGGTACACGATCCCGGGGGGTAACGGGATATCCAGCCCGGGCCCGGGAGCTTCAGTTGCCGTTATAATTATATCTCCATTGCCGGTACCGGTCACCACGATACTGGAGACGGGGGTTCTGCCACCCACATTGACCGGGACCGTCCCGGATGCCTGTTGCGTCCCGGGAAGTGACGGATCATTATTCCCGGAGTCCGAAGTGCCTCCAGAGTTCAGGAATGTCGGGGTACTGGTAGGCACCGTGGTCGGGACAATTGGCGTTACATACGTGAAAGCCCCTGTCCCGGTCGCTGCTCCTCCACCAGTAGTGACAACAACATTGACGGCCACGGCCGCATGGGCCGGCGTAGTTGCCGTGATCCGGGTGTCTGAGGCAACAACGATTGTGCCGGCGTTGATGCCGTCAAAGGTTACCGTACTGGCCCCGGTAAATCCCGTTCCGGTGATGGTAACGGGTGTGCCCCCAACAGTCGTGCCGGTGATGGGAGCGATACTGGAGAAGGTTGGGATCGGAACCGTGAGGGTTACGATGATAGCTCCGGAGGTAGCCGTCAACACGGTATCACTGGTCGTGATAGTCCGGGTGCCAAGGGTTGACAGGGTGGCAGAGAATGTATGGATCCCTGCATCTGCGCCGGTGAATGAATAACTTCCCGGCAAGATTGCAGCACTGTCCGAACTGGTGAAATGGACGTTCCCTCGGTATCCGGTTGCGGTGTTCCCGTACGCGTCCAGCGCTTTTACGATTACACTGAAAGGGTTTCCCGTGCCGACAAGTCCCGGTGCGGTGACGACCAGGGATGCTGCTGAGGCGGGGCTGACCGTGACCGCTCCGGAAATCCCGGCAGTTTTCAGCGTGGCCGTGAAGGTGTGGGCTCCCGCATCTGCACCCGTGAAGGTATAGTCAGCCGGCAGGACTGCCGCACCATCTGTTCCCGAAAAGACCACGGTACCGGTATAGCCGGTTACCGGGTTGTTACCGCTGTCGAGCGCTGTCACGATACAGGAGACGGTATTGCCGGCAGTTACCGGCGAGGGCGTGGGGGTGGAGACGGCAAAGTGCGTTGCGGGGGCCGGCAGGGTAAAGGAGAAGACCGAGCTGCTGCCGGTGCCGCTGTAGATGATGAATCCGTCAGGGCTCACCGCGAGGGCGGAGATGTTCTTGTTCCCAAGACCGGTGGCAAAGGGGCCGTTCGTTGTCCAGGTGCCGGTGCCGGCCTGGACACTGCCACAGAGTGCGGCAAGAATGAGCAGGCATGCCATGAATCGCCGGAGTGAGAAGACCGGGGGTTGGTTCCGGATCATTTATGGCAACCCGGAGTTCTGCACGTCCCAGCTGGTGCAGGAGTCCGTGCTGGCAAAGACCCCGGACTCGGTGCCGGCATAGAGTTTTCCCGTGGGACTGGTAACGAGCGAGAGCACGTTGAGGTTCGCGAGATTGGTGTTGGTGCAGGCACTCCACCCGACACCGTTGTTCATGCTCTTGTATACGCCTCCGCCGTACGTTGCGGCAAAGAGCCTGGTGCTGTCACCGGGTTTGATGACAAGGGCCTTGATCCGTGCATTGGCCGGCACCAGTGTCGCAGCTGCCCATGAGCCGCCGCTGGTGGTACTCCGGTAGATGCCTTTTCCATCCACCCCAGCAAAGAGCGTGGATGGGGTTACGGGATCGACAAGGAGGCTGCTGACCGCGGTGGTGCCGGTGCCGGCGAGGCTTGTGGTCAGCGGGGCAGCGGCCGGGACAGTGGTGACGGTGAGCACGGCATTGCGGCTGCCGGTATCAGCCGGGGTGAAGGTGATGGCAACCGTGCATCTCGCATTCTTGGCAATGACTGCCCCCGCTGCGCAGGTCCCTCCCCGGTTGAATTCACTTCCCTGGGGACCGCTCATCGTGATGGTCCCGAGAGTCATGGCCTGGTTTGCCGTGATGGTGAGAGTCTGGACCCATCCGGTGGAACCCAGGGTGACCGGGCCGAAATCGATGGAGTCCGGAGTCATTGTCGTATTGCTGATCCCTGCTAATTTTGCTGAAAGTTCAGCATTCGCAGTCTCCAAAGTTCCCTTATCTACGTTGCAGATATGAAGGTCATCATACGTTATACCCAGTTCGCGCTGACAATTCCTGAGATCTCCTGCACAATCAGCCTGCACCAGAGGGACTGCGAAGGCGACGAACAGCAGGACGAGCAGCAGGAACCTGATCGAGCGGGCGGGCGTTTTCATGGCTGTTCCCCCATACATAATAATAATCGTCGCGAAAAAGGTCCACCCGGTGCTCCGCGGCCAGAGGGCTCCCTTGTCCCGGCCAGCTTCCCGGCGGGTGTGGGAAGAACCAGTGCATTGCTCAACAACCCTGCAAAAACCAGACCCAAATATTTCATACTCATCAGCGCCGACCTTCCGTATTCACGACAAAACCTGGGGTGGCAGAAAATTGTATTCAGCGCAGAAGTCGTGGACTCCGGAAATGAGAAAATCCTGCACACCCCGATTAGGGTATCTTTGGCTGAAGGAGGGATAAGGGTTGGGAACTGAATGAAAAAATCCCGGTATCCCGGCACCGGTTAATTTCTCCGGGACCAGAGCCGGGGTTCAACGATATTTAGGTCCGGCTCCTTGACGAGCGTCCTCCCGCCGCGAACCCGTAAATAATTGCAGGGATGGGCGGGCTACCGGAAATCCGGTACGGGCGGGGATCTTCCGGCACCGGTGCCGGAAGATTTCGGAATACCCGGACTACCGGAATACGGATACCCCACCAGGTATTTTTTCCGGAAATCTGTCCCTTCTCTATTCTTCCCGCAAAAAAATGTGCAAGAATTATGCACAGGAAAAATTTTCTAAAAAACCCGGAACACGGTCTCTGATCCCGCCCGATCTTTTCCGGAAATTTCTCTTCGGGAATTTTTTTAAAAACCCGGGAGCGAACAAAAAAATTTCTGAAATAAATTCTGTGCATTCTTTGGGGAAAGATCCCCATTTTCTGCCCCCGTCCCCCCCTTCGATCCCCGGAAACCCGTATACCCCCAGTTATTCACCAGTTATATCTGCGTATAATGTCCCAATCGCCAAAATAAACACAAATTGAGGCGCATATAATACCCTCCGGCGCCCCGCATTGCACTTTGGAGCCCCGAAATTCCTGACCCGCCCCGTTTCATCCTTCCTTTTTTTCAGATGAAAATTCCACCCTGATCCTTATAAACCCTGGATGAACGCCTTTTGCAGTTTCCTCAACTATGCATGGCCGGATGGAATCCGGGCGTTTTACGGGGTTTTCCGGAAATGGCCCGTTTGGCAAACCGGGCATTCTGCGGGGTTTTAAGGGGCTGACCTCACGCACCGGATGGAGGGTTTCGACCCGCCCGGAGTATTAGGTCTTTGAGGAGAATCCGGGGATTATCGCGGCACTTCCCAAAGACGCTGGAAGGAAAAGAGCGAGCAAGGGAAAGACCAACCGGGATTTGCCGGCAGATTTTTTAGCCGGATGAAATTTTCCGGCCGTGAAAAATTTCTGAAAATGGGGGCAGAGAAAAAAATAAAAAATAAAAAAAATCCCGGACCGGGTCAGGATCGCACGGAGCCCGGAAATTTAAAAAAAATTATCCGAGCAGCAGCTTCTTCAGCCGGACAAACTCTTCGACCGTGTACTGTCCCTCCGCGGTGGTCTCGCCCATGTGGCAGTACACCAGCTCTGAACCAAAGAGCGGCAGCACCGCCCGGGCATAACGGAAGGCCGACCCCATCACGCCACAGCAGCTCGGCTGCTTGACCGCGTGGGTAAACGCGATCAGCTCGATCACATCGTCCGCAGTGGAGGGCGTCACGATGATCTTGACAATATCCCCGTACGCCCGGAGTTCGCGCTCCATGACAAAGAGCACATGGAGCGGCATCATGATGGAGGCGTGGTGGGAGGCGATGATCTTTGTACCTGCCTCCTTTACGCAGATCGCATTTCTCACGAACTGCTGTTCCACATCCACGTAATCGACCAGCGGGATGATCGGCCGGATCTTCTTCTCCCATTCCGCCCCGTCACCGAAAAACTGCCCGCCTTCGCGCCCGGACCGGAGCGTCCCGATGATCGGCAGCGAGCAGTCCTTCCGGCACTGCTGCACGAGCTTCTTGGGGACCCCCTTCATCAGGTCGAACCGGAGTTCAATCATATCGGCCCCCTGTTCCTCCGCACGGGAAGCCTGGAGCGGATCGGTCAGCGCTGCGACAATCTTCATGTACCGTGGTGTTGGCCGGCAGTTCACAAAAAGATACCCCGGAAACGCTCTACCGGGAAAATCGGCTCTGTAGAATCCCTTAAAAAAACTGCGAAATTCGCTTGGGGGCTCCAGCATTTCGTGCTTCCGCCCTCGCGGCCCGGGCATCCCCCCATATGGCGATAACCTTATAAGGTCAACGAGAACTTCTGAAGGGGGTGTCAAGGGAGGTGAACCACTTGGGATGCCTCCCCTTTGGGAGAGAGAAAGGTCGCCCTCAAAAACAGCCGTTACGATGGATCGAATAATTTGAAAATAGGATTTCTACAGAGCAAAAAAAACCAGACCGGAAATATTTCGGCCGGAAAACCGGCACTCCCGGTCGGCCCTGACCCAGGGGATCGCCGCGACAGGATCCTGGCTTCCCATCGCCACGATACCTGTTTATCCCTTTTGCCGCAATAGATCTATCTGGATTCATGGAGAGCATAGCAATTCCCCCCTACGCAGGTCCCATCATAGGAGCAATAGCAAAAGGTGTGGCTCTGGTCCTGGTCATTCCGCTGGGAATTGCCTTTCTCCTCTCCCAACCGATCCCGGCAACCCTGGCCCTCATCACGAGCACGCTCATCATCGAGTACGGTGCCGGACCGATCGGTCTCGGCCTCGGCCTGCACCCGGCCTTTGTCCTCCTTGACCTCACCAGCGTGGCCCTGGGAGTCACCCTCTTCCTCTTCGATATCTTCGAAACGCTCGACCGGCACTCCGGCCGGGTGGCCCGGTTTCTCGAACGATCGGAAGCGAAGGTCAAAGAGTCCGCCCTCATCTCGAAGTACGGCATCTACGGGCTCGTTCCCTGCGTGCTCACCCTCGGGCTCTATGTCTGCCCCCCGGTCTCGTGGGCACTGGTCTGGCGCCGGGACCATTCGCTCCTCCTCATCATGGGAGGTTTTATCGCCATCTCTGCCATCCTTATCCTGGTAACACTTGGATTGTTCAGCATCATCCTCCCTTAACGAGAAAAACCCTATGTCTGACCCTGCCACCTCCCGAAAACCTGTGAGAAAGATCCTCCCCGAACTGCTCGCCCCTGCGGGCTCTCCCGAAGCCTTCCGTGCAGCCATTGCCGCAGGTGCCGATGCCGTCTACCTGAGCGGAAAACGGTTTGGCGCCCGGCAGTTTGCTGCCAACTTTACCGAAGCGGAGATCGAAGAGTCGATCCATTTTGCCCATGCAAGGGGTGTGCGGGTGTACGTAACGGTCAACACCCTGATCCATGACGCCGAGATCGCCGGTACCATGGAGTACCTCATCTGGCTGTACTCGATCGGCGTGGACGCCGTCCTCATCCAGGATATCGGGATCGCGGCACTGGCGCGGGAGATGATTCCCGGTCTCGTCCTCCATGCCTCCACCCAGCAGACCATCCACAATGCGGAAGGAGTCAGGTGGGCTGCGGCGCAGGGCATCTCCCGGGTGGTGATTGCACGGGAACTTTCGCTGGCGGAAGTGGAGAGGATCGCCCGCGATACCAAAGATACCGGTGTCGGGCTTGAGGTCTTTGCCCACGGGGCGCTCTGCTACGGGTACTCCGGGCAGTGCCTCCTCTCTTCCGTCATTGGCGGCCGGAGCGGCAACCGGGGCATGTGTGCCCAGCCGTGCCGGAAACCCTATACGCTTGTGACGGGACCGGTCGATGCCTGTGACCGCCCCACCGAACTCCGGCCACTCCCTGCCCGGGAGCAGTATCTCCTCTCGCCAAAAGATCTCTGCACGTACCGGCACCTGCCGGCCCTGGTCGCATCCCCCCTTGCTTCGCTTAAGATCGAAGGGAGGATGAAATCCCCGGAGTACGTGGCAGTGGTGGTGGCGGCCTACCGGCGGGCACTCGATGCGATCAGCGCAGGAATGCCCCTGCCCCCGGACGAGATGGACCACCTCCTGCTCGCATTCAACCGGGGTTTTACCAAAGGGTATCTCTTCGGTGACCGGCACCGGGCGCTCATGGGCCGGAGTGCTCCGGATAACCGGGGCCTGTATATCGGCACGGTGAGCCGGTACGATGAGAGGACGCGGATGGTCTCAATACGGATGGAGAGCCGGCAGGTTCCCAAGCCCGGAGACGGGCTCTTCTTTATCGGCCATGAACGGCCGGATGAACAGTTCGGCTTCTCGCTCAACACGGTCCCTCAAAAAACCAATGATGAGTTCCGGTTTGCCATCCCGTCTCCGGTGAGCCCGGGCACCAAGCTCTATATCACGTCGTCCGTGGATCTCGCGGCCCGTGCCCGCCTGATCATCAGCCATCCTTCCGCTGACCTGCGCCACCCGGTGCCGCTCGCTCTCACGGTTCGCGTTGATGAGAATGGCAGCCTGGAACTCGCGGGTACGATCCACCCGGGCAACGGGCGGGAGATCCCCGTCTCCCACACGCCCGGCATCACGCTCGTTCCGGCTCAGTCCCGCCCGCTCACGGCAGAACTCATGGAGCAGCAGATGAGAAAGAGCGGCGGAACACCGTTTGTCATCGAGGCCGTGACCATGCAGTACCGGGGCAACCTCTTTGCCCCGACCGGTGAACTGAACCGGGCCCGCCGGGAGTTCCTCACGCTCGCGGAGTCGACACTCATAGATGCAGCCCGCCCAACCGCTGTACAGGTTGAAAGTGCAAAAACCCGCTGGCAGGCCAGGGTTGCGGATTACCCGGCGACAATTGGTCCCGCTGTACCCGCGGCCCCCCTGACCCGATCTGCCTCCCCGCTCCAGCTCGCGGTCATTGCAGATTCGCTTGACGCAGTCCAGAAAGCAGCAGAGTCCGGGGCGGACCGGATCTATTTCGAACCGGATCTCCCGGCATCAGCAACGGTGTCCTGTTGCAGTCATTCAGATAAGGGTGGACTAGAAGAGCAGATCCGGTCTGCCGTGGAACTCTGCCGGGCCCGGAACATCCCCCTGGTCTGGAAATTTCCCCGGATTACCCGGACTGCGTTTTCCGACGCGGTGCTGCCAAAAGTGCCGCAGATCGCAGCCACCGGAATCGCCGGCATCATGGTGGAGAACCCGGGCATGATCGGGACACTCCGCACGGCAGTCCCCTCGGCCCCCCTCTCCGGTTTCACCGGGCTCAATATCTTCAACCATGCAGCCGTGCAGAAACTCTCTCCCCCGTGCCACCTGCTCACCCACTCCCCCGAACTCTCCTGGGAGGAGAGCCGGGTCCTCATATCGGAAGCCCGCCGGCAGGGATCTGACGCAGCCTTTGCCCTGGTTGTGCAGGGAATCTGCGAGGGGATCATCACCGATGACTGCCTGCTGGAACCCTACCTGCATTGCCAGGGGGATCCCGCGAAGCAGAACGATCAGTTTTACGGGATCCGGGACTCGACCGGCCACATCTTCCCGGTCCGCACCGACAGTGAATGCCGGACGCATATCGGCAACTCCGCAGAGCTCTGCCTGCTGGATCACCTTCCTGAGATCGCCGGCATGGGTATTGGTGAAGTGATGATCGATGCCCGGGGAAGGACCGGCACCTGCGTTGCTGAGATGACGGGCATCTACCGCTCCGCAATTCAGGCAATAGCCACCCGGACACCGGGTGTGGAAAAGACCTTGCAGGGCTTGAAAGATCGGATCAAAAAGTCTGCCCCATGTGAGATCACCACCGGACATTTCATCCGGGGACTCAAAGAGTCGTAATCCATCCCAATCCACCGGCATGAAGGAGTGATAAAAACCTTCATCAGGTAAAAAACAGCAATCGTGTAATCAGGATATCATCCACGAAAAGGAGATCCAGTTATGGCTTCACCACTCATCCTTGTCAACCTCAAGACGTACCGGGAGGGAATGGGCAACCGTGCCCACATGATCGCACAGGCAGCGGAACTGGTGGCACGCGAGAGCGGGGTGGTGATTGGCATTGCCCCATCCTATATCGACCTTCACCCGATCAGCCGCCACTTCGATATCCCGGTCTATGCCCAGCACGTGGACGGGTGTGAACCCGGGGCAAACACCGGGCATATCACGGTCGATGCCCTCAAGACCGCCGGGGCGGCAGGATCCCTGGTGAACCATTCGGAACGGCGCCTTACGCTGGCAGATATCGAAGCAGCGGTCCGGGGCCTGGCAGCGCAGAACCTCATCTCGGTGGTCTGCACGAACAATGAACTGGCCAGCGCCGGTGCTGCCGCCCTGAAACCGGACTATGTAGCCATTGAGCCCCCGGAACTGATCGGCAGCGGCGTCTCGGTCTCAAAAGCAAACCCGGATATTATCCGGCGGTCGGTTGCCGCGGTGCATGCGGTAAACCCCGGCGTGAAGGTCCTGACGGGAGCCGGCATCCAGTCCGGGGAGTGCGTAAAGATCGCCGTAGATCTCGGGACCGATGGCGTGCTGCTGGCATCCAGCGTAGTAAAAGCAAAAGACCCGGGCGCGGTTCTCCGGGATATTGTATCAAAACTCTGAAAAACAAAAAAACGTTTTCTTTTTTTTTAATGTGACACTACCGGAGGAAAATGTACCAGGCTCCGACAATCACCACAAAAATCACAACGCCGATTCCAACTACCGTCATGCTGCTGATATCATTTGGGCCTTCTCCATCTGTTGCCATGTAAAACACATCCTCGGTGGCATGTACCACGATATCTTATCCTTTAAGTATGAGTATAAATCTTTTCTGCCGGATTAATCGATCCTCGCTGACGATTACGCCATGATTCTGCAGAATCTGAGGCGCCGGGAAAGTAAATTAATGCTCTGTAGAAAACCTCAATGATGAGAAATTGTAGGAACGTGTGAATGTTACAAACAATCATTTTGGTAGCGATTTCTTTTGTCTGAATCAGAAATCTTCGAGCTTTGAGATCGCCGCTGAACTTTCTTTTCAGGACAG
>CAILCG010000021.1 GCA_903832665.1 uncultured Methanomicrobiales archaeon
AACCTGATATTCCGGCTCGCTAATTTCTTTATTGTCTCCTTCCTATTTGACGACACATCAAAGGAAGGAGATGCTGTACCTTAGATCTTTCGGTTGTCGGTACATCTCTTTTGGATTAGGATTTCTACAGAGCAGATTTTTCAAAAACTTTAAAGCGGGAATGATAATCTTCGTTCAGCCATGTGACCGGAGAGAGGGTGCCTAGATCAGTGAGGAACTTTTTGAACGTATCATTGTCCCGGTACTGCTTCTTGACATAGAGGATCCCGATGTCCTGGGGCTGCAGGGATATGTCGATCTCATTGAAGGGCACACTCCCGTTGAGAAGAACATTAGTAATATTGAAGAGCCGGTTGCATTCATCGGCATGATCCTTGCATTTGAGCAGGATCGGTTTTGGCCCGCTCCGGATTGCCTGGCTGGGATCGACCGGCACAATCGAGATGGAATCTCCGTTGTCTTTTACATTTTTCATGGTGAAATGTGCAGCAAGCCGTAGGATCTCTTTGGTATTACGGTAATTCCGGTCAAGGTCGAATACCTGATGGATGGTCCGGCCAATAGCCTTTATGCCCAGGGATTTCCAGCTCACCGAATCGATCATCTTTATTCCCTGATTGCCATCGCATACAACCAGCAGATCCCCGTCGAGCGGATCATTGAGCGCTTCTAAAATACAGGAGAACCAGACCGAAGGGAAGTCCTGTGCCTCGTCTAGAAGGATTGCATCATATTTACGGGCATCTCCACCATGATTCCTGAGATGCTCCAGCAACCGGCTTCCCAGTGCAGGATCATCCTCAAGCTTCCCAGTGGAGGGATCTTCCTTCCGGGGCTGAATGCTGTTATGTTTTACCCAGCCGTCGAAATGGAAGACATTGATCCGTGGATACTCCTTCAACACATGTTTCAGATACACACTTAGGACAACATTGTAACAGAGCAGCAGGATCCGGGCTCCCGGTTGCCGGTCATGCAGCCATTTGGCCCGCGATATGAGGAGAACGGTCTTTCCGGAGCCGGCTACCCCATAAATAATTCGATGGCCTTCACCAATCTTCCGGGCATTGTTTTCCTGCCGGCGGTCGAGCACAACCAGGTCAAAGCATTTCTCTGCTTCATCTTCAGTCAGAGACTTGGAGGGCAGGTAACTGAGAATAATTTCCGGGTGAAGAATAGACCGGATGACATCCACCTGTTGTGGAGTAAAAGGCTTGATCTCCCAGAATGGATTGAAAAATCTTCGAAGTGTTGTCCGTAGTTCTTCCGCAGATGCATTTTCAAAGGCTACGAATTCATCCCGGTAGAGGGTATTTTCCGGGCGGAACACTTCGTACAGGTTGTGTTCCTTCCTGCGTTCGATATTATCCCGCGAGATATTGGAAAGAACTACGAAGTGGCAGAACGGGAAGATGAACTTGTCTTTGTACTTGCCTTCAGGATTCAACAAAAAAGATCGGTTTGGGCTTTTCTCGCAGATTCTTGCAAGTCTCCATTGGTATCCCTGTGCCTGTGTGAGCGGATGAAGTTCTTTTCTTTCCCGGTTGTCAAATCGTGTGACAACTTCCGTATCGCTAGCCCGGAGGATATCATCATAATACCATCCCTTAACTTCAATTACAATGATACCCAGGTCGGGCGCAATCACAACAAAATCAGGATGACGATTGTCAATATTTGGTTCATAATACACGAGATAATCGTCAGGAAGCTTCTTGAGAAGAGCAAATGTGCGTTCTTCGCCACGGCTGGCATTCGAAGGTAGACGATCAGGAATAAATTCAGCCACTGTTTGCGCCTCAAAATTAAATTGGGAATTGATTAATTGCTATTTTTTATTTTGAGACAGATTAATGTATCTAAATATTATTGCTGCTACGGGTTTTGTCCAAAGTTCGTGAGAGTTGATTTAAGTTATTTAGGTGGATTTAATTTTCGAGAACTGCATTTTATAATATGGAGTGGGAAATAAAATTTAAAAAGTGGGTTACGATTCTCAAAGATCATAAATCGTTCCTTCTCTTGATAAGTGCGATAATAGCTTGGCTAATAAGCAGTTTTTCAGGAATTTTTTTCCTAACGGGATTGGCTTTTTTTTAATTTTCTGCGCGATTCTTCTAGACTACCAAAAGAAACCTGTGAGCACTGTTGTTTCGCTATGTTTTATCGTCCTATTAGTATTCATTACGTTATGACAGGCCGAAAATCAACCCATTTATCTATCTGTAGGAATAACGGCCGTAATGGTAATAATATCAACATACTACTCATCGAACAATCTCCGTCAGCAAGTGAAAATATCTGAAAATGCAGGAAGAAAACAATATATCGCGGAGATAGCCCGTTCAATTTTTTCGGCAATGCAAGTCGATCTGCTAAATGCTCGGAGAAATATTACGGGGGGTCCTTTTTTTTATGGATTATTTCCCTTAAAAACGCGAATTGATGAAATATCCCCAATTGCATATCTTCAGGGAGATGTGGAAATTCGCAGTATCCCATCCGTTTTTGCGATGTCAACCTCTCGCTCAACAATAGCAAATGGAAGAGGTCCTTGCAGACCCGCACAAATTCTTCTCACTATACCTGATGAATGTCTTAAAAATGAATTTTTACCGAAGATTACTGAACTTTGCGAAAAGTATGAGTGTGAACATAAACTGTTAAATGGTTCCCTTAATTCTTTAATACAAAAATCGTCGTTTTTTTTCGAGGATTTCAAAAAATATTGTGACTTTCTCGATAAAGATGATTTGAAAGGAATATTCGAATTACAAAATAGTCAGTCTCCCTCAGAAACTTTTTATCATTACTTATTACGATATGCGTTGGCTAGAGAAGCACCAAATATATCGTATTCATACAAGGGAATTGATTATGTAAAAAATATCGATAAACAGGACGAGTTCATATTATTCGTCGAATTAAATCGAGAATTATTATTCCTATGGCTTTTAGTCAGTAATGTTAGCTATGAAGCAAAAACAATTCAGATCAAATTTGAAAAATTAGTGAAATTAATTGACCAAATTAATGATCAAATAAATGAATTATTTCTGGCATGGAAGATCCAATACGGATTGACTAAGGATGAGATGAATCTCAAAGATTTGTATTTTAGTGGATGGTGAGTTTTTGCATCTTTTGAACGGCAACCCCGCATTGCCAGTGGTGAGAGAATGAGAAATCAATCTTTCTTTGGATGTGCCTGGTAAAAATCGATAAGACGGTTTATGATCGTATCATAGCTCTCTGATTTTTTCCCAAGATCCGCAAGTTTATCCCGTGTTTCCGTTTGGATCTTGATCGTGGTCAGAGACATCTCATTATTTTATACCCGATTATACCAAGTATGTAACCATCATACCTTTGGATAAATTTATCCTGTATGTATACCATATACTTATTCCGGTGCACTGGTGAACCCTTTCGTCACCCAAGACCATACAATAAAACCGAGTTGCCGCCCCCGGCTATAAACCTATACCAATGACAAGGCACTCGGTCTTTCCGGGGAAAAGTTCACCAGTCACCGAAATAATAACGAAATAAATATCGAAGAAGAAACCTGTTTTTCCCATCTAAAAGAGATTTTAAAAAATTGTAGGACTTCAAGTGACCGGCTCGCCACCAATGAAAACAGCTCCAACCCCTGAATTTTTCCCGGGGATCTGCCTAAAAGATATTCGCCCTTGGCGGACGAAGGGTATCCCGGAGCAGATTTCCTTAATCCGGCACGTAACATTTCTAGATCGCTCGTCTGCCATCCAGGGACCCGGTAGACGATTGCGTTAGAATCGTTATATATCGCGTTACAAAACCCTATTCGTGGACAGCCGGGGGTTGTCCCGTAATGAAATGGCGGGTCAAAGCGACGCGACGAACATCGCAAAAAGACCCGCTCAGCCCGGGAGGACCAAGATAATCATTGTATTTTTATGAAGATTATCCCGTCCCCGGGTTGACACCAAAAGGAAGTGATAGCATAGAATCCACAAACAGAAGTAAAAACGCTCCTGCCGGTATCCGGCAGGATACCGTACTGGTCAGTAACGAAAAACGGCCATTTTCTCCGGTCCAGGAAGTATTCCGGAAGACGGAGATACTTGGCACCGGCTTCTAGTCACGTTCCCACCGGAAAACACAGAGGAATTCGGATGGAGATGATGATGTTGATGATGATGGCAACGAGGAACACTGATGATGAATCGCCCGGCAGGAGGAGGCGGGCAGGGGATATCAAAGAGTAGATCCGTGACCGAGGGGGAAATCCCCCTCTACCTGCTGCCCCGGGCAATTTCCCGGCAGATCAACCGGATGGGCGATTCGGTCTACTGGGTCAGCGTGAAGCGGACGCACTGGCATTATTACAATATCTCCATACGGACAAAATCCCTCCCAAAGGAACTTGCCCCGCCACGGGTTACCAGAGGGGACGGTCCCCGGGATTCCATCGTGGAGCACCGGAATAATTCCGGTGAACCGGATCCGGTTAGTGAGGGATGTGAGAGATGAGCCGGGGACCGCCGTCGCGCCGGGCCCTGGCGGATGCGATACCTGTTGCACGCCAGCGGGGCACCATCCAGATGGCCGGGCATGGTCCAGAAAAACTGTATGATTTCACGATCGTCTCAGTCCTGCCGGTAGTATTTGTACGTGTCTCGTATTGTGCACATATTCATGCGCCGGTAACTGAACTCGCAAAAGAATTCAAAGACTCCCTGGATCGGCTCTGCTTAATCACGAAGCATGAATCCATTTTGCGTGAACTCTGGCTCCACTCAAGGCATGGCACGTGGCGGTACTTCCGCCTTTTTGCGGAATGTCTTATCGAGCTGGGACGGGATGGTCAGCCGCTTGCAGGGAGAAACGCTGCAAGCGTGTAAGCTGCTATGGTGTAGGAAAAGATCACTCTTTTTTCGTCGGGCAGGGACGGGATCTCCTTTTAGTCTAAATCCGAAGTTCCCCTGAAGGAAGGACAATCCCTCCAGGGAGTATGATCCCTGTTTTTAGAGTACCTCCAAAATACGCCCGTAAAATGCCCCGATTTCCCCCTTTAACGCGGTTTTGAGGTAATAATTCGGGAAAATGCAGTAATAATTCAGTCAAGTCTGGGCGCTTTTACGTCGGAGAATCAGAGGTAATAAGTAGCAGTATTTGGAAGGCGAAAAAAGTGGGGGATCATAGTTCAGGAGGGGGTCATCTTTTTACGACTAGGATCACGGGTAATAAAAGATTTTTTTAGAATAACTCACTTTTCAGCAGCCAGAGAGTTACCTCAAAAATAAGACCGATCCGGGCCCGGATTTCCCATTTTTCCCGTAACTTGAGGTAATAATTCGGGAAAATGAGGTAATAATTCAGTCATAAGGGTATGGTTTTACGGCGGAGAACTAGAGGCAATAAATAGCAGTATTTGGGTGGCGGAAACACCGGGGGATCATAGTTCAGGACGATGCATGCTCTAAACCGGAAATACGGACAATAAATGATCTTTTTCAAAAATGAGACCGCTGCCACGAGAGGGATTAAAACGGGTACGATATTCCCATTTTTGCGGGATCATCCGGCAGGGAATGCATGCGGACACGGGGGCAATCATTGACACATTCGGAAAGAACGAGCAGGTAAGGAAGGTATTCTGGCCCGTGTTTGCAGCAATCGCCGGGCTGGTTTTGATGAGAGTCTTGGATCCCGGTACCGCACAGCAGGTCGTGGGGATGATCGTGGGGCTTGGTGGGTGATGAGCCTGCGCCCGACCTATTTTTCCCATCAGCACATCGCGATATATACTACAACTCATTGCCTTTACGGACCCCCGGTAACTGTACCCCCCATAAAGATATCCCATTAGTATTATGCTCCGTGGAAAATCATAGAATAGAAGATGGCTGATAAAAAGTACGAATCCTTAAAAATTGAGAACATCGTCGCATCCGGAGCCATTGCCGAGACCATTGATCTCGTTGAGCTCTCGGCCAAGGTTCCCAACTGCGAGCTTAACAAGAAACGGTTTCCCGGCGCAGTTTACCGCATCACCGATCCCAAGATTGCAGCCCTGATCTTTTCATCCGGAAAGGTCGTGCTCACGGGTATGCGAAACCGCGATGCCCTCACCAATGGCCTTGCCGTCATCACCAAATCGTTAAATGATGCAGGCATCGAGACGCTCAAAGAGCCCAAGGTCGGCATCACCAACATGGTCTGCTCATACGATCTCGGCAAGTACATCAACCTCAACAAGATCGTAGTCACGCTTAATGTGGAGAATATCGAGTACGAACCCGAGCAGTTCCCCGGCCTCGTGTACCGGATCAAGGATCCCAAGATCGTGGTCCTCATCTTCTCATCAGGAAAGATCATCCTCACGGGCGGCAGGAATCTTGAAGATATCCGCAAGGGTCTTGGCGTGCTTGAACAGAAACTCGAAAGCATTATGTAGAGAGTTTCGATTTATTCTCCTATTTTCAAAAAAAACAATTTTTTCTCACGGCTCTCTTTTCGGCTTTTGTTATAGAAGGAGCAACACCCATTTTGTGTTCCCTACCTGTACCGGAATATTCTGTTTATCAGGAATCTTTGCAACCACTCTGCTTCCCACCCGGGCAATTTGCGCGGAAACACCGGTAAAAATCATATCATTTTGTTTAAATAACCCAAGACTCGTTATCCAGTTGCGAATCAGAACCCGCTGCTGCCTGTGAATCAGTTTTGTATATATAAAGAAAAACGGGGGTACCGGAAGGGGAAAAAATGTACCTATAATAAAGCTTGTCCGTTAGTATTATGATCAAGGGAGAATCATTCTAGAGAAGATGGCTGACAAAAAGTACGAATCATTGAAGATAGAGAATATCGTTGCATCCGGTGTCATCGCCGAATCCATCGATCTTGTGGAACTCTCCAGCAAGGTCAAGAACTGCGAGCTCAATAAGAAGCGATTCCCCGGTGCAGTCTATCGGATCGAGGATCCTAAGATTGCCTCCCTGATCTTCTCTTCGGGCAAGATCGTGCTGACCGGCATCCGCAACAACAAGGCACTTGTAGACGGGCTTGCGATCATCATCAAATCCCTCAACGATGCCGGTATTGCCACGCTCAAGGAACCCAAGGTTGCGATCACCAACATGGTCTGCTCCTATGATCTCGGGAAGTACATCAACCTCAACAAGATCGTAGTCACGCTCAATGTGGAGAATATCGAGTACGAACCCGAACAGTTCCCGGGTCTCGTGTACCGCATCAAGGACCCCAAGATCGTTGTCCTCATCTTCTCTTCAGGAAAGATCATCCTCACGGGCGGCAGGAACCTTGAAGATATCCGCAAGGGTCTTGGCGTGCTCGAGCAGAGACTCGAAAGCATTATGTAAAGACCAGAAACAAAAAATATTTTTTCAGGCTTTACCAAAAGCCCGTCAATCTCTTCTCTGTAACCCGGCTCCCCGGGCGCTCATTCAAATGCTTGTTTTCCTCATCTTTATTATCCAAGTTCGCATGCATCCAGATGATGCTTTCCCGGGTTCGTGTCATGGTTGGCGGTGCAGAGGAAAAATGCAAAGATCTGATAAGTGCGGTTCTCCATTACCGGAGGATTTTTCCTAAATATCAAAGCACATAATTATCTAATTCTGGATTTTTTTCTCATTTTTCAATTATGATGAACCCCGCCGCCCCCGACGGGGCGCCCCCGCGGCGGATCAATGACCAAAAAAAAGAAAGGCGAAAAAACTTTGCCCCGTTATCGCTCGGAGAGGCCCTGATGCAGGAATCATCTTATTTGGTTTTCAGGCTTCCGGTTTGAGCCTTCGTTCATGTGCACGTCTCCAAGATATTTTTCTTATTTCCCGAGCGGGATCTTGCCAGTAATGATCCCCCGTATGGTTTCTGACCGTTGAACCGGTCGGCACCCCGGGAGAGGAGCAGGGGAATCTGTATTTCGAGCAGCTTGCGAGGGGAATGCAGATTTTTCCGTGATATTCGGATATTGGACCTGCTGTCTGATTAAAAAAATGTAAATAAAACCGATTATTCCGGTTCGATGCAAAATTTGCAACATCCCGTCAGAGGGATATACTCCCCCACGCTATGAATATGCATCAGGAGTACATCCCGGATAGAACCGGGCGATCTCTCATAAAAAATCACCAGTATTATTGGAGTTTAAAAAATGGATCCACAAAAAGTCAAGGACCGGATTGCACGTGGTGACGGCAGGGTTGCACCCCATCATGTATCAACAGATTCGAAGGTGGGCAATCCCGCACCGGTCCCGGGAGAAGGAAAAATCGAACCCCCCGACCGGGAGAGTGTCGTTACCACCGCTATTACGCTGGAGAAACTTACCTGCCCCGATTGCGGGAAACCCACCGCCCGGGCAGAATTCCCGGATCATTATGAGGCCTGGATCAAATGCTCTTCCTGCGGTTTTTTCATGGGCATGAGCAATGAGGACTGGCACAAGATGGAGATCAGCCAGAACCTGAGTGAGAAGATCAAGAAGATGGCGATCCAGAAGAAGATGGTGCATCCCCGGCCGCTTGCCTCGCAGATAGTCTGAAGTCCGTTTTAACGATCATGTTCGGCGCATCACAAACCCGGGTTAACGATCGAAAAGTGGGCGTCTTAACCGGGTTGCCAATCGGTTGGCGACATCTCAAACCCCGGTTAACAATCGCGGGAAACATCCCATCGTCCGGTATAACAGAGCGGGAAATTGTCAGTGACCTGATCGTATCAGGTTAAACCTCGCATCGTCGGATATAACGAAGCGGGAAGTGTTATAGACCTGATCAATCTGGTTTAACATACGGTCTTCCAAGCGGAAAATCCCCGGTAACCAGAACGCTTAAAAAAAAGGATCACCGGAAATACCCAACCGCATTCCGGAACAGGAGCATATTTACCGATTCGGTGGGCACCGGCACTCCCTTGCGCTGCATCTCCTCTTTTCTCAGCGGCCAGTCGTACTGGTTCACAAACTCCATTGCCCGTTCGGGGTGCGGCATCAGGCCCAGCACCTTACCATCCGCCGAAGTGATGCCGGCGATATCCTCTACTGAACCGTTCGGATTCCAGGGGTATTCCCCGTACGCGGGTGTGAGATCCTCACAGCAGTAGGTGAACGCGATCTGCTTCTGGCGCTTGATGCGCAGCAGGGTCTCGGGTGAGCACGAGAGATTGCCCTCCCCATGTGCAACCGGGCAGTAGATCCGCTCGATCCCTCTGGTCCAAAGATTGTCTGCAGCCGGCTTGAGCGAGACGAACCGGCACTCCAGCCGCCCGCCCCGGTTGGGCATCAGGGCAATATCACGGGTATAGTGGCGTTTGAATGCCGGCACCAGCCCGAGATTGGCCAAAATCTGGAAACCGTTGCAGATCCCCAGCACGAGATTATCCCCGTCCAGGAACTCCAGCAGGTCATCCCAGAGATTGTTCCGCACCCGGTTGGCATACGCGTTACCGGCACCGGTATCATCCCCATAGGAGAAACCGCCGGGGAAGACCAGCAGCCGGTACTCCGCGAGCCGCACCTTCCCGGCAATTACATCATTGATGTGGACAATGTCGGCATCCATGCCGGCCCGCGAGAGCACCTCCTTGGTTTCCATCTCAGAGTTGATCCCAAAACCGCTCATGATGAGGGCCTTCTCATCGATCCGGGCAGGGCCGGATGCATGGGCCGGACCCGTTGCCCGGCCGGCGAAACGTTCTGACGTTGTCATGATTCAGTACCCCCGGAACGGTGCCTTGTAGGCAGTCTCGAGTTCAGCAACGGGAATATCGAGCAGGAGTTTTCCTGCAGTGATGCGGAGATTCTTTCCTCCCACGCGGCCGAGCAGCAGAGCATCTGCCCCGCAGGTCCGCTCAAACTCCCGCTTGCGATCCGGGGCCACCGTGACCACAAAACGGCCGAGCGACTCGGCAAAGAGATAATAGTCCGGGCGCATCGTGGTCGGGATCGTGATATCCATTCCCAGCTGACCGCCAATGGCCACCTTGGCCAGTGCAATCCCGAGACCCCCGTGACTGACCGGGAAGGCCGAGGCCACGAGTTCATGGGAGATCGCCTCAGTGAGACGCCCGTACCGGGCCTTGGCGGTCGCCACATCGAGCTTCGGCACCGAGTCGCCAACCCCGCCAAGCTGGGCGAAATACTCCGACCCGCCCAGTTCTTCCGCAGTCTCCCCGATCACGTACACCAGGTCGCCATCGATCTTCACATCCAGCGAGACGGATTTCATTACTTCCGGGTGGATCCCGATCGAGGAGATGAGGAGCGTGGGGGGAACCGAGACTTTCACCTTGTTGTTCTCGGCATCAAAGCCCGAGAAGTCATTGTACATACTGTCCTTGCCCGAGATGAAGGGGGTGCCAAACGCGATCGCGAAATCATGGCAGCCCTTTGCTGCGAGCTTCAACTGGCCGAGCCGTTCAGGTTCATCCGATGAACACCAGCAGAAGTTGTCAAGAATTGCGATGGTATCGAGCGGTACGCCGATCGCAATGAGGCCCCGAATGGCGGTATCGATCGCGGCCCCGGCCATCAGGTAGGGGTCGATCTCGGAATACGTGGGAAAGAGGCCCTGCGAAAGCCCGACGCCTTTCTTCGAGCCGGGGACGACTTTCGTCAGCGAAGCATCGCTCTGCACGCGTCCTCGGCCCTGCACCGGGCCGAGCACATGACCTCCCTGGACCGTGTGGTCGTACTGGATCGTGATAAACTCTTTCGAGCAGAGATTTTTCCGGCCAAGCATCGAGCGCATGGTCGCGTCAAGCCGGTCCGGACAGGGGGTGACGGGCGCGGGATGGGTTGCTTGAGTGTAGGTGGTGGTGAGATGTTTTTTGGGCAGGCCGTCGTGGAGGAAGGCCAGGCCCACCTCCATCACGACCATCCCGTGCCACTCGACCACGCACTTTCCGGTAGCGGTAAACTCGCCAATGACCGTTGCCTCTACTTCCCGGCTCTGCATCAGTGCCATCAGGGCATCGAGTTTCGCGGGCGGGACTGCCAGGGTCATGCGTTCCTGCGACTCCGAGATCCAGATCTCCCACGGGGCCATGCCGTGGTACTTCAGCGGTACCTTGTCGAGATGCACGTGACAGCCATTGCACTCCTTTGCCATCTCGGCTACCGAGCACGAGATTCCCCCGGCGCCATTGTCCGTGATGCTACTGTAGAGTTCGAGATCCCGGGCCTCCTTGACGATCACATCAGAAAGCTTCTTCTGGGTGATGGGATCGCCAATCTGGACCGCGGTAACGGGACTGGCCGGGTCTAGGGCCTCTGAGGAGAAGGTGGCGCCATGAATACCATCTTTTCCCACGCGACCACCGACAACAACGATTAAGTCCCCGGGCTCTGCCTTCTTCTTCGCAAGCTGCCGTCCCGCTATCTCCCGGGGCAGGACCCCGACGGTTCCCGCAAAGACGAGCGGTTTTCCGCCATAGTGGTTGTCAAACCAGCACCAGCCCTGCGGGGTGGGAATCCCCGAGCAGTTCCCGCCCACGCCAACGCCCCGCACGACCCCGTCCAGGATCTGGCGGGGTGAGAGGATCGGCATCGAGGCATCCTTCCCGCGGAAGAGGGTCGGGTGGGTCTCGGGGTCACCGACACAGTAGCCGTACACATTGATGCAAGGCTTAGCCCCAAGGCCAAACCCTATGGTGTCGCGGTTGACCCCGACAATGCCGGTAAGTGCGCCGCCGAACGGGTCGAGTGCTGAGGGGGAGTTGTGGGTCTCGACCTTGTGCGTCACCAGGTACGTGTCATCGAAGATGATAGCCCCCGAGTTGTCGGTAAAGACCGAGACGCAGATGTCTTTGTCGCCTTTTGCCTTCCGGATCTTTTTTGTTGCATCCTGGATGAAGGTCTTGTACAGGCCGCGGGGCACATCATCATCCATGGCGGAGGCAAAGATCGTGTGCTTGCAGTGCTCGCTCCAGGTCTGAGCCAGCGACTCGAGCTCAATATCGGTCGGCATCCGGCCTTCTTCATCGAAATAATCCCGTATGGCATGCAGCTGGGCGAGATCGAGCGCAAGCGGCCCTCGCCGTTCTCCGGTCCGGGAATCCACGATCCCTTCCTTGCCTATGCGGATCAGTTCCTCATCATCGAGATCCAGGTAGACCGGTTCAGCATTGGGCATCTCGTTGAGGTGCACCACCGGCACCACCGGTGCCATGCCTTTGTCGCCATACTCGGTCCGCGTCAGGATATGGACCCGGTTCACGAGCGGGTTTGCCAGGGTATCAGCAAGAGAGTGGAGTTGATCGGGGGACAATGTTCCCCGTACCAGGAAGAGTTGGGAGGTATAAACCGCCTCTCCTTCCTCGAATTTCATGGAGAAGAAGTCCTCAATGGTCTGGCGGGCGGTGGTGCCGACATTGTCGGTCACCCCCGGGAGGAACCCGACTTCAATGGCATAATCAAACGGGAGCAGGGTGGGAGTATCCATGAGAAACTTCTGGACAACGGGATTGATCAGCTGTGCCCCGATTTCGGAGAGATCCTGTACCGAAAAACCCCGGGTGCTGGTGGCGATGGTATAGACATCAATAAGATGCAGGTCATCGACCGGGAAACCCAGGGATCGAATCCTGCTGGTCCGGGTTTTTAACCGGGGATCTGCGGTATAGTGTACTTCTATCCGGTGGACACAACTCTCCATGTGTATACTATTGCGTCTGCAATTACAAAATAGGTGCCGTAGGGGTAACGGGGGATTGGGGTGCCGTGAGATGTCGCCGGGCGGGAAGAACAGGGACGGGAAAATGAGCGAGTGGGAATATAGGGCACTTCTGATTCTTGTGGGTATTTACGGTAAATCTGATACCGTGAGAAATTCCGGGTCAACCAAAATCTTTTGAGAATATCCGGGTCATTCAAAGTCTTTGAGAATATCCGGGCAATATCATTCACAAGTTGCGATGTTCCCCACCCCCTGCGGGGGTTGCTCGGCCGCCTCGCTGGGGAATGAAGTTAAGCCGGGAAATTTTTCGATAACCGGTATTATCGAAATAAAAGGATCCAGGGGATTTTGAAATAAAAAACCTGTCTGGACCGCCGCGGGGGCGCCCCTTCGGGGGCGGCGGTTTCATCGCAAAAGAGGGTATGGGGGCATCAGCCCCCATCATTAAACATCAGAAACCCTTGATGACTTGCCATCTGAAATGGAAAAAAACCGTTTCCTGAAATGTCCACCATTTCATAAATGAAAATAAAATTAGTCAGACAATCGTGGCCGAGTACCCAAGAAAAGAACGGATAAAGAAACGAGTGAAAATAAACGGTTACCGAAAAAACCCTCTCCCCCAAAGAATAATTCCAGAATATTTTTCCCTCATTCTGCCACAGGATATTTCAACAGGACCCGAAAAATATGGAAACTTCCCTTGAACAAATCCGAACATACGCTAGGAGCCGGCTGGGTGAGGCAGGTTCCCATGGAATGGATCATACGGAACGTGTCACCCGCCTCTGCCGGATGATCGGCCAGCGGGAAGGTGTGGACATGGATATCCTTATTCCTGCAGCCCTGCTCCACGATATCGCCCGTCCTCTCGAAAAAGAACAGGGACTTCCTCATGAAGAAGAGGGGGCTCGCATGGCAGAAGATTTTCTGGCATCTATTCACTATAACCCTCATCTCATTCCTGAGATTTGTTCTGCGATACGCACCCACCGGTTCCGGTCCCATGAACAACCCGTGAGCCTGGAGTCCAGGATCCTCTCTGATGCCGACAAGCTCGATGCTCTCGGAGCCGTAGGTATTGCACGAACATTCATGCGGGCGGCTGAACACAGCGGGAGCATGGATGATGCGGTCCTGCATTTTCATGACAAACTGCTGAAGTTAAAAGACCGGATGTACACGGATGCCGGGGGGAAGATTGCCAGCAAACGGCATGCTGTTCTCGAGACATTTCTAAAAGAGCTGGCAGAGGAAACTGACACATCCCTCCCATAATAGCGCTATTATGCCACGGGTCCTTCTGGTAATTCGTAATAAACGGATCAAGGGAATTGAATTATCTTTACCCGTCGGTGCGAATTGTGGAACAGGTTTTTAGCCCGATGATTTACCCCAGATTTTTCCATGGGTACTAGTTTATGGGGAAATAGTCCACAATCTCCTTTTTTTTAGAACGCGGTCCACATCATTCCGACCGCAAATGCCGTCCGGTACTCTTCGTCCGACAACCCGGGGCACTTCTTCTTAAGCAGGTCAAGCGCTGTCTCCATCGCAGCATCCCCGCTGCCATATTCGCCCTCCCGGAACGCATTGCAGACATCATACACATCATGCGAAAGGCGCTGGATGCGTATGAGGGCGTCGCGGCACATGGCCGGGGATTCGTTCTGGACCTTGTCCCGGATCCGGTTGAGCAGATCCACGTTATCCAGGGAAGGGCAGGAAGGCGGGGAACGGCCCTTGCGGAAGACCAGGTCAAACGCGATACTCATCACGGCCGGGGTCGGGGGCTGGGGTTGTGCCGGGGGCATACGTCAGGTACCTCGCTGGGATGTCAGGGAAGCGTTTGCAGTCCCGGTGAGCCAGTCACCGGGTTGTGTCCAGTCAGCATCGGGACTCTTTGCAAAATAGACCTGCACATATCCTTTCTCTTCCAGGAGACGGAGCTGCGGCAGCTCGTACGTAAAGAAGATCCGGTTCGGTTTTGCGCCCTGGATAAAACACCATACCTTGACCGGAGATCCTGTTGCCCGGGCTACCGGCTCAGCCATATAGGTGTAGCGGGAGGAATACTCCCCCCATATTTCGTCAGCCTGGGAAAATGAGACCGGACGGGAATCGGGATATGCCCTGCCAAAGATCAGGGCCGACCCGTTCTGGGCCGACGCCCGCTCGTACCAGTGCTCATCCTGGAGTTGCGTATAGGAAGGATAGTGATAGTACGCGGAGGTGCCTTCATCCCAGATCGCCCGGTTGGGAGGCTGGGCGGCCGCAGTCGAACCATCATTGATCGCATCCAGGACCCGCAGCATGCTGCCATGGTTCCCCTTGCCGGACCAGAAGCCCATATGGACCCGGGTTCCAGTCGTGGCCAGCTGGAGTTCGAGCGTCAATGCCTCATAGTACAGTGTGCCGGTAAATGCAGGGTCTTTCAGGACCGCGATCTTCTCAAACGGGTCGGTAAAGACCGGGATATTTTGCAGGCTGGTGGGACAGGCCGTGTTGCATGCAGGGGCCGGACCATCCGCCGGGGGGAGAATGCCGGTGACCGAGAGGAGAAGAATTATGGCAATGATTGCAAGCAGTGCAATACCGATGGTCCATGGGGCAGGATACTTCTCAAAAACCGGGTGCACCATAGAAAAAACTCCCTCACGGGTATGTTATCATTCTTTGGAAGCACCCCTATTTGGACTTTTTATCTGCACCGGGCCCGGACCATGCGGGCAGCGGTACAGGTCCCGGCTCGCATGCTTAAAAAAACCGCAGAATATATACATAATCCGATGATACGCTAAGTAGTCGTATGGCAAAAAAATGTGAACGGTGTGGTACTCCGGCGCTCAATGACCAGTCAGAGTTCTGCAACCGGTGCGGTTCTTCGGTAATTGAGGAGCCAAAGATGCAGTTGCCCGTCTGCGTTCAATGCGGTAACCAAGCCCCCAATGAAGACGTCCTCTTCTGCAACCGGTGTGGCACGCCATATCCTCCCCCCCTGCCGGAACTCAACTGCCCGCACTGCGGACATTCCATAACAGATGATGAGTCGGAGTTCTGTAACCGCTGCGGTGCCCCGGTCCGGCCGGAACCAGAACCTGAGCCTGAAACTATGGTCTGCAACCAGTGCGGCACTCCTGCCCCTGACGAGACTGCGCTTTTCTGTAACCGGTGCGGCGCGGGCTACCAGAAGGAGTCCGAAAACATGGCCCCCACCTGCCCGCGCTGCGGGCATGAGATCACCGACATGGAGTCGCAGTTCTGTAATCGCTGCGGTGCCTCCATCAGCGTGGTTCCGGTCATCAAAAAACCCGTCTGCCTGAAATGCGGCGCAACGCCTCTCGATGACGAGACGCTCTTCTGCAACCGCTGCGGAACACCCTTTACTAATCCCCTTTCAGATGCAAGGCCGATCCAGCCCCCGCTCTATAAGCCGGTCCAGCAGCAAGCCTCGGTAAAAATTTCCAAGAAGAAACAGCTCCCGGTTGCCGAGCCCCCGGAAGATCTCTGGGATCCCGTACCGGAGGAAGTTATGGCCCCGGGCTATTTCTCCTATCCCCAGGGACAGCCGCCCGCAGCCCAGAAGAAGAAATATTCCCATCTCCCGCTCGTTGCCGATGAACTCGCCGGGGGAAAAGTGCGGGATGAGACGATTGTCATATCGGGTGGGAACTCGAAAAAATACTCCTACCTGCCTCTTGTTGCGGATGAATTTAAGGAGAAGAAATCTCCCCGCCTTGAGATAGAGACCCCGTATTACCCAGAGCCTCCCAAGGAGAAGAAGGTAGGCAAGAAAGGGCTCTTTGACCTGATGAAGAAGTAGGGCGGGTCGTTTTTTTTTAGTTTTTTAATTTCCTGCATTTACTCTTCATAATCGAATCCGTACGGAAACCCTGTTATAAATATGGGCAGACCTGGCAGGTCTCCCCATCTATCGTTCCTATCCTACTGGAGATTCCGGCCCGATGATAAAACAGATGTCGGGAGTAATCAGGAATCCCGCTGGCATTTTTTTGCTCATTAAAAATCATCATTTTTCGTTACTTCCTAGCGCCTTTCGGGAAATAGGATAGTGACCCCCTCTCTCCCCAAGAGGGGGAGGCATCCCAAGGGGGGCATCCCCTTGACCCCCTTTCGGAAGTTCTCGTCAACTATCAAATGTTATTGTTCTATGGGGGATTCCCGTACGGTTGGGGAGCATGAAATGCAAATTTCCCGCAAAGATTTCCCCTGAAAATCACACTTTTCATGTATGATGATGGGGATTGAGACCCCCATGCCCCCAATAACGATGAACCCGCCGCCCCCGGAGGAGCACCCCCGCGGCGAATCAATGACTTAAAAGAAAAATACAGGAAACCGTCTTGCCCCACCGTGGCTTGAAGAGGTCCCGAGCCAGGGGGGAACATCATACCGCCACATGATGTCACCGATTTTCACCAGAACTCAATTTTTTAACAGAATTTTCGCACAATTTCCTTGACCCCAATACCGGAAGAGACCTTTGGATGCTGGGAATGAATAAAAAAATATTTGTTGATATTTTTCGGGTTGAAAAAGATTACGGGATTCCTGTCTGGATTTCATTATCTTTTCCCTGCTGGTAATCCGGGTAAATCTCCTGCCGGGCAAAGAGTGCCAGGATCAGGATGATGATGGCGATGATGAACGAGCAGAAGAAGGCGATATCAAAACCCGCAGTGATCAATTGCAGTTTGATATTGGCTGGTGAAATCTGCGTGACCTCGTGCGTTTTGGTAATCGCTTCAATGGCCTGGATAAATACCAGGTTTGCAAACGCGATCCCCAGTGTCAGGGGAGCGAACCGCTCCAGGCTGGTGAGACTCGAGACCATTCCCTGGTAGCCTTTTCCCACTGAGTTCATGATCATGTTCGAGGCCGTGGTGATCATCAGGCCGAGACTGAACCCTATGACGAACAGGCAGAGAACCACAAATACTGTCGGTTGACCCGGAGCAACGTCATCATGTAGAACCCGGCAACCAGGAAGCAGCCCGTGGCAATGCAGAGCACCCTCCCGCCAACCCGGTTAAATAGTATGCCTGCCAGGATTCCCGAGACCATCATGGCCACTGACAGGGCCGTCAGGATAAGCCCGGCATCGGATGCGCCATATCCCTTGACGTACTGGAGATAGAACGGGAGCAGGTAGCTGATCCCGGCAAAGCTGAAGAAGACCAGCGACATGATGAGGTTGGTGAGCAAAAAGTTCCGGTTCTTAAAAAGGCGGAGCTCAAGCAGCGGGTCGGCAACCCGGAGTTCGTGCCAGACAAAGTACGAGAGCGTTAAAATCGCCAGCGCGAGGGTCCCGAGTATTACCGGCGAAGTCCATCCCATGGACGTACCTTCGGATACGGCAAAGAGCAGCGAGGCAAGCCCGGTGAAGATCAACAAGGCACCCGATTTGTCGAAGCTCGATGGGATCGCATGGGGAACAGAGGCCGGAATAACTTTCATGCCCAGCAGGAGTGCACAGATACCGACGGGTACGTTGATCAGGAAGATCCAGTGCCATGACAGGTACTGGGTGAGCACACCGCCAATGGTGGGCCCGATGGCAGTTCCGAGCGCGGCAACGGTCATGATAATTCCCATGGCTTTTCCTTTCTGCTGCATGGGGATGTACGCGGTGACCATCGCTGGGGCAATCGCGGTAATCATCGCCCCGCCAATGGCCTGAAATGCCCGTGAGCCTACGAGGACGGGAAATGAGTTCATGAGATCCGGCAGGAGGCCGCAGGAGAACGAGCCCACAGTAAAGATGACAAAACCTGAGAGGAAGACTTTCTTAAATCCGATTCCATCGGACAATTTGCCGAAGATCAGTACGCAACCGGCCATCACCAGGAGATAGATGGTCGAAACCCAGCTCACGGTGCTTGACGAGAGGTGGAAATCCGAAGAGATTGTCGGCAGCGCAATATTGACGATCGTTCCGTCAAGCGCCGACATGAAGGCTGCAAGAGAGATGGAAAGGATCAGGAGATTGAATCCCGTGGTATCCGTTCCCGTACGGTTATTTTCCATGCTACGATATAGGCTGGGGAAATAAAAAAGCAGGGGTGGTCGGGATAGGGTGACCGATAATCCTCTCCCGGCAGTATTTTGTTCATGAAAACCCGGAAAAATTCAACTGCCGGAGCGTGACAGAAAGTCCGGAGCATATCAGAGATGTGTGAGCGGGAAACGCCAACGATGATCTGTCGCTAAAACATCCAGCCCGTAAGATGGCGCAGAACGAAAATATGGCCTCCATAGGCGCTCCCGACCAGAAATTTTGTCCAGGCACCCGGGCGGACCGGAGTCTATCAGGGATTTAATCGTTTACGAAAGGATTGATCAGCGTGTACGAAAAGGGTGAGTGGGAGGAGTAAGCCTCCTTTTGTTCTAGCGGCATTCAGCTCTGCGCCATACCCGGGCGGATACCGGACAATCCATTGGCCCTGTTCTGGCTTGCACCCGCAGGGATTCGTCGTTCCAACGTATCCTGTTCCTCAGACGCTCAGCGAGTTACTCGCACGGTCGCCCGTGCTTCTTGCCGGTGACGGCTCGATCGCATCATTGCTAAAAACAGGCCGTGTCGTTTCTGTGCCATAGCCGTGACTCTCGCCACCCGTACTTGCGTACGGCTGCGTGACCGGTGGGTGGGGGGACTTTCCTCAGCAACACTTAAGTTACCGTCAGCCGCTCTCTCCCTCTCACTTCATTATATTTGCCGGCCGGGCTGATAAGCACAGCGCCAGTGACAGGTACTGGGAGAGGGGCCGGGATTGGGCAATTTTATTCAGGATAGATTACGGGATTATCGGGGAGATAAGAAAAACGGCAAAAAAATTATTCGTTAGAAAATTATTGACTCTGCGATGGTCCGCACCCATCTTGTGAAAAACGGTTTTTCCGAATATCTCGATTTTGCGATGGTTCCCACCCCCTTCGGGGTCGCTCGGCCGCCTCGGCGGGGCCTCGCTGGGCAAAGCGGTTAATTTTTTAACGATTTTGCGGTTGGAAAAATAAATGAGATACTGTGACGATAAAAAATCATAATTCTCGGGACCATTTTGCCGCCGTCGGGGGCGGCGGGGTCATCGCAAATGGGGGTATGGGGGCATCAGCCCCCATCAATGATATGTATGAAAGTTCCTGATTGGAATTTGAGCAGGCGAATGGATGATCCGGATTGAAATTTAATTAGCGACTGGGTTATTCTTCAAGTAAAAACCGGCATCTGATCCAGCTTTCAAAATTTCTGCCCCATCCAATACATTGTTATCCAACCTGCACTAAGCAGAGTCTCAAACGAGGGAGTAAATACGGTATGCTGACAGCTGACGAAGGAAACCTTGCCATCCGGCTTGCACGCGGCGCACTTGAACATGCAGTGGGAAAGAGGCCCATGCCCGATCTCAAACTCACACCAGTCTTCTCCGGCAAACGCGGAGTCTTTGTCACGCTCACGCGGGACGGGGATCTACGGGGCTGCATCGGCCTGCCCTACCCGGTGATGCCGCTTGGCGAAGCCATCACGTGCGCAGCCCGGGCCGCGGCGCTCGAAGACCCGCGTTTTCCCCCGGTGGGCAAAGATGAACTCCCCCTCATTGCGCTTGAAGTCACGGTACTTACGGTACCTGTGCCATTGCTTGGTGAACCGGCTGAACGCCCGGCCAATGTCATCGTGGGAAAACACGGCCTTATTGTCCGGGGTATGGGCACGAGCGGCCTTCTGCTTCCGCAGGTTGCGACCGAGTACGGCTGGGACAGCACCACCTTCCTGGACCATACCTGCGCCAAGGCAGGACTGCCGGGCCGGTGCTGGAAGAATGGAAATGTCGAGTTCCTGACCTTTGAGGGGCAGATCTTTTCCGAGAGGAGGGGAACCGTTTAACCTCTTTGAGCGCACATATACCGGCACTATTTATGGGTGTGGGTTATGGGAATTTCTTTTGAGAGTTTGTACAGCGATATGGCCGGCCGCTGCGGAAAGCTGACCGTTGGCAAAAAGATAGTAAAGACTCCCGCGCTGCTCCCGGTCATCAACCCGCACCTCCAGCTCGTCACTCCCAAGGAACTCCGTACTATGGGTGTTGAGGCGATCATCACCAATGCGTACATCTTCTCCCAGAGCAAGCAGTACCGGGAACGGGCCCTTGCCGAGGGCCTGCACAAAGTCCTGGACTTCGATGGCGTCATCATGACGGACTCGGGTTCATTCCAGTTGTCCGTGTATGGCGAAGTTTCCATCACCAACACCGAGACCCTCTCCTTCCAGCGCGACATAAAGAGCGACATCTGGGTGCCGCTCGACATCCCCACGTCTCCTGCCGCTGACCGGCAGACCGCGGAAGGCGAACTGGCGATCACGATGCAGCGCCTTGCCGAGGCAAAGCAGGTCTTTGGTCCTGACGCCCCGATCGCCGGCCCGGTCCAGGGCGGCATCTTCGAGGACCTGCGGGAGCGGGCAGGAAAGGAAGTCACCGAGCTCGGATTTACCTTCTGCCCCATCGGGGCCGTGGTCCCCATCATGGAGCAGTACCGGTACCGGGATCTTGTCAGTGTCGTGATGGCGGCCAAGAGGACGATCTCCCCCTCGGCCTGTGTCCATCTCTTCGGTGCCGGTCACCCTGCCATGTTTGCCCTTGCGGCGGCGATGGGCTGCGATCTCTTTGACTCTGCGGCCTATGCCCTCTATGCCAAGGAGGGCCGCTACATGACCGTGCACGGCAGTTACAAGATCGATGAACTCACCGATCTTCCCTGCGCCTGCAATATCTGCCGGACCCACACGGTCGAGGAACTGAAGAAATCGCCGCAGCGCGACCGCCTGCTGGCACTCCATAATCTGCATGTCACGCTCGCCGAGATCGCCCGCATCCGCCAGGCAATCACAGACGGCTCGCTCTGGGAGCTCGTGGACGAGCGCTGCCGGGGCCACCCGCAGCTGCTGGCAGGCTACCGGGCCCTTCTCCTGCACAATACAGAACTCGAAAAGACCGACAGGACTTCCAAGCGCCGCTTCTTCTACCGGGGCGACGAGAGCTGTGCCCGCACTGAAGTGCTCCGCTACCAGCAGCAGCTCGGGCGCCTCCGGCTCGGGAACAACGTGCTCGTCGCGTTCGATGGCGGTGCCCGGGAGGAATATAATGATACGCTCCTCTTCAAGCCGCCCTTTGGCCCCTACCCCAAAGAACTCAAGGAGACCTTCCCGATAGGCCAGAGCGATATCCCCGAATGGGACGATGCAATGGTCCGGCAGGGATGCCGGGGTATCCGGGCGCTGGTGGAGAGTCACCCCGATTCCCGGATTACCGTCTCGTGCAGTACGCGGTGGGAACCGATCGTGCGGCAGGAAGTTGCAGGGTGTGAGGTGTGCTGTGAGCCAGTTTAATATTCGCAAACGCGACGGGCTCGGGCGGACCGGGCTCTTCCGGCACGAAGGAACCGAACTAAAACTTCCGGTTGCCACTGACACCCTCCGGCTCTTTCCCGCGCTTGCTGCGCAATATAATGCGAACATGCCGGTCTCTGCACCGGCCGCAGTGGCCCGACAGTTCCTCCCGGAAACGGGCGTAGCGCCCGTCACCATCCACCCCCAGCTGGACAATACAGCCGTGAGCGGTGACTGCGTGATGGTGGCAAACTGGCACACGGCCTTTGCCAATCCCCGGAATTACGTGGAATGGCTGGTCGGCCTCAAGGAAAAGACCCCGGCCGATACCGCATGGTACGCGCCGGCTGCCGCCATCCCCTCCACTGCAGCGATCCTCTGCTACTCGGGTTTTAACCTCTTCGATTTCATAGGGGTTGATCTCAAATCCGCGCAGGGGATCTTCTGCACCGCGGATGGCGAATTTGCTGCCGATGCAATGGCAACCGGCTGCTGCACCTGCGCCGGCTGTGCGGCCAAAGATCTCAAAGAGCACAACCGGAACGCACTCCGGCAGGAACTTGCCCTGATCGGGCGCTTCATCGAACTGGGCCAGCTGCGGGATCTCATAGAATCCCGCTGCCGGATGAACGCAAACCAGGTGGCGATCATGCGCCATCTCGATAACCAGTACGCATTCCAGGACAAGGCCCAGCCCATTGCCCGGAGCGGCGTGATGCGGGCAAACTCCGGCGATTCCATGCAACGCGTGGAAGTGCGGCGTTTTGCCGAGCGCGTGCTCACGCGGTATATACCCCCCAAGATCGATGTGGCAGTCCTCCTGCCGTGCTCGGCCCGGAAACCCTACTCACTCTCCCAGAGTCATAAGCGCTTCCAACTGGCAGTCGGGGGCAGGGCCCACGAACTGATCGTCACCTCCCCACTCGGCCTCGTCCCCCGCGAACTTGAGACCATCTATCCCGCGGGACACTACGATGTGCCGGTCACCGGTTACTGGGATGCCGAGGAATGCGCCTTCATCAGCAGCATCCTCACCCGGTACTTCAAGCGGCATCATTACCGCCGCATTATTGCGCATCTCGAAGGCGGGGCGCTCAAAGTGGCCCGGCAGGCAGCTGAAGCCGCGGGGATCACCCTTGAAGTTACCTGCGAGGAGCACCCGACCGGCGATAGTGCGCTCAATGCGCTCGACACTGCCCTTGCAGGAGAACGGCGGATCAAGGATGACCGGCTGCATGGCATGGCCTCGTACCAGTTCAATATCGATCTCGATACGAAGGGCTGCACCCTGCGGGGATACTTCCCCGAGGTCTTCTACAGCCGGAACAATCTCCAGCTCTTCTCGATCGACACCGGCACCGGCATGCTCCGCCCGACCATTGACGGGTGGAACCTGGTACCGGAGGGCTACCGGGTGCATATCGATGATTTCATACCAGAAGGCGATGTGCTGACACCGGGTGTCATGCGGGCCGACCCGGAGATCCGGGATGGCGATGAGGTGCTGGTCGTGGGTGCGCGTGCCCTTGCCACCGGGAGGGCAGCAATGCCGGCGGATGAGATGCTCCGATCGAAGCGCGGCGTGGCGGTCCGGGTGCGTAAGATTAAGCGATTGTAAGGAAAATTTATGATCACGTATCTGTCATTAACCCAGATTTTTCAACAGATTTTTCAGGAGTGACCAGGGTTGTATACCATTGAAACAGCCGGCCAGCTTGCCGATAAAGTGTACCATATGTGGGTCAAGGCCCCCCACGTAGCCCACCATGCACAGGCCGGGCAGTTTGTGATATTCCGGATCGATGATAAGGGCGAGCGCATCCCTCTCACCATCTCAGCGGTGAAAGGCGACTCCTTCCGGGTCATCTTCATGACGATCGGCAAGACCACGACTCATCTCGCGGCCCTCAAAGCCGGCGATCATATCCAGGATGTTGCCGGTCCTCTCGGCAAGCCCAGCGAGACGCACCGCTTCGGCACCTGCGTGCTGGTGGGGGGCGGTGTCGGGACGGCAAACCTGCCGATCATCGCCCGCACCCTGAAGGCATCGGGCAACAAGGTGATAGGGATTGTCGGCGCACGCAATGCCGGGCTCCTCATCCTCGAAGACGAGATGACCGAAGCTTGCGATGAACTGCTCATCTCGACCGATGACGGTTCGAAGGGCTTCCACGGGTTTGCTGCCGACCTGCTCAAGCAGGTGATGGCCCGCGAGCAGGTTGATGTGGTCTGGATCATCGGCCCTGCGATGATGATGAAGGTCACTTGCGAAGCAACCCGCCCGGCAGGGATCAAAACATTTGTCAGCCTCAACCCGGTGATGGTGGACGGGACCGGCATGTGCGGGTCGTGCCGGGTGATTGTCGGAGGCGAGACAAAATTTGCCTGCGTGGACGGCCCCGAGTTCGATGCCCACCTGGTGGACTTCAACCTGCTGATGGGACGGCTCCGCACGTACCAGCCGGAAGAGAAAAAGTCGCTTGAGGGTTACCATGCGCATCTCTGCGCCTGCAAAGGGGGCGATTCCCATGCATGACCGCCCGGTCGACCAGCGGGTCCATGATTTTTCCGAAGTGGACGGGGGGATGACTCCCGGAGAGGCAACGATCGAGGCGGAACGCTGCCTCCAGTGTAAAAAGCCGCTCTGTGTCAAAGGCTGCCCTGTTACCATCGAGATCCCGGCCTTCCTCCGCGAGGTTGCGGCCGGGAACTTCCCGAAAGCCGCAGCGATTATCAAGGAGCAGAATATGCTGCCGGCGATCTGCGGCCGGGTCTGCCCGCAGGAAGTGCAGTGCGAAGAGCAGTGTATTCTCGGCCTGAAGGAGCGACCAGTCGCGATCGGTGAACTCGAACGGTTCGTTGCGGATACGGAACGGGCACAGGGGATGGTTGCGCCGAAGAAGCAGGTTCATAACGGCCGGAGGGTCGCCGTAGTGGGAGCGGGACCGGCAGGGCTGACCGCATCTGCGGAACTTGCCCGGATGGGCTACCATGTCACTCTCTTTGAGTCGCTGCATGCAGCTGGCGGTGTACTCATGTACGGCATTCCCGCCTTCCGCCTGCCCAAGGAGATCGTCAAAGCCGAGATCGATGCGGTTCTTGCGCTGGGAGTCGACCTCAAACTCAATCATCTTGTCGGGCGCAGTGTCACGGTGGCAGAACTGCTCGACTTCGACGCCGTCTTTCTGGGTACCGGGGCCGGCCTCCCCTATTTCATGGGCCTGCCCGGGGAGAACTTACCCGGCGTGTACTCGGCCAACGAGTTCCTGACCCGGGTCAACCTGATGCATGCCGACCAGTTCCCGGTATTTGATACCCCGGTCAAGCGGGGGAGCCGCGTGGTCGTGGTGGGCGGCGGAAATGTTGCGATGGATGCAGCCCGGGTTGCCCGGAGACTTGGGGGTAAGGTCACGCTCGTGTACCGGAGACGGGAAGAGGATCTCCCGGCCCGGCAGGCCGAGACCCTGCGGGCAAAGGAAGAGGGCGTTGATTTTGTCATGTGCGCCAACCCGGTCAGGATCCTGGGCGATAGGGGCATTACGGGCGTCGAGTGCGTCCGCATGGAGATGTGTGCCCCGGACCAGTCGGGCCGGCCGGAACCTGCACCCATTGAGGGCAGTCACTTTACCATCGATGCGGATGTCTTCATTGCAGCGATCGGGCAGGGCCCTAATCCGCTCCTCATCAGCGAGATTCCCCAGCTCAAACGCGGCAAGCGCGGCAACGTGACTGTTGACAGCGAGTTCCGGACATCGATGCCCAAAGTCTTTGCCGGCGGCGATGTGGCAACGGGAGCCGCCACCGTCATCCTTGCCATGGGAGCGGCCAAGAGTGCAGCAAAAGCCATGGACAGGATGATGCGGGAAGGATGAGGGATTCCCCCTCATCCTCACATTCCCCTAATCTCGATTGATACCTTTTTTTTAATCCGACTGAAAACAAATCCGTTGGTATGGCAGATGGGATTTTCCCGGACCTCCGCCTTTTTTTCACCAGTACTATCCTCATGGCGCTGACCTGGGAATATAACGTGGCAATAGCTATGACAAACTCCCTCAAAAATTGGAATCAGGGCCAAACCTAATCAATCGGGGCAGAGATTAACCAGAGTAATACGATCTTCCCATGGAAGGAGAGATAATTATGACGGAAAAACAGACTGACGATACCGGGAAATTCCTCCAGGATGGCGCAATGGCCATCGGCAGGCGGATTGTAGGATTTGATGAAGAGTTCATGGCGTTCCTCCTGAAGTACCAGGTGATCGGCCTGGCCGTTGCCGTGGTGATCGGAACCGCAGCAACAAAACTGGTGAACTCGACCGTGGACGATCTCATCATGCCGGTGGTGGCAGTACTCACGCCTTCCGGCAGCTGGCAAACTGCGGTACTGCAGATTGGGCCGCTAAAGTTCCTTATCGGGGACTATATCAGCTCGATTATCGATTTCATGATCATTGCAATCCTGATCTTCCTGGCCGTCAAGTACCTCATGAAGGGAGATATGGGCCGGAAGGTATGACCCTCCTCTTCATTGGCATGAGGGACAGTTCTGCACAAAGACTCCCGGAAATATACCGGTGATTCAACCCGGCATTTTTTTCAATAATTTTCCCGGAATGATCCCGCAGGAAAGAAAAACTATCAAACCCTTGCAACCAATGATGATGTACATGCCGTTCTGTACATCCTGCGCAGCCGAAGTAACCGCGGACAAAAAATACTGTGACCAGTGCGGGTCTCCCATGGGGCCGGCTGCGGTACCTGCCGGTTCTCCCGATCACGAACCGTTAAAAATTACCGCAACCATCCAGACCGAATACGAAATTCCCCGCCACCCGAAACCAAAACCGCCCAAGAAATCCCTGGTCCCGCTGATCATCGGGGGCATAGTGATTGTGCTCGTGATCCTTGCGGCCATCTACTTTGTCGCCATCCCCTTCCTCAGTGCCAGCCGGAATGTTCCTGCCACGGTTGTACCTACTCTGACCCCTGTCGTCACCCCAACTCCCGCGATAACTGCCATCCCGACTCCTGAAAGTACACCCGTTGCTATCGTAACCACAATCCTGCCGGTAAATGTCCGGGACGACCGGCTGGAAGAGAATTACCAACAGGTGTACACCCACAACCAGAACTTCTCCTTCGGTGAGAAGATCAGCGTTTCCCAGGTAGTCCCGTGTCCCCCGCTCTATATCAAATTCAACCTGACCCCGGTGATGATCTCTCGTCACCGGCTGGTTGCTGCCAATACCAATAACGAACACTATGAGAATACCACCGATATCAGCCCCTATGCCTGGTTTGAGGTAAAAGTATTCGATGCTGATGGGTACATCGTGAAGCAGGATGGATTTGGGAAAGATTATTCGGATCTCACCCGGCAGAAGCTGATGGTGCCAAAACAGGGAACCTACCGGATCGAGATGTCGGGTAATGATGCCAATGCCGATATCCAGATGCTGGTCGGCGCGGCATAATTTTTTACTGGTTTCCCGGCTCTTTTTTTCCCTCACCATTATCTTTAACTGGTGCCGGAAGTAACATGCCTGGGTCAATTGACAGGGAAGTGAAATCCAGATGAACTTAGGAAGTCTCGGTTGTATGGGCGGGGCAGTTGGAAGTTACCTTTCAACCCCCGAAGGACAGGAAGCAGCAAAGAAATACCTCGCATCTCCCGAAGGAATTGCCATGCTCAAGGGATTTGTCGGAACCCCGGAAGGCAAGAAGACCCTTCTCAGTGTTCTCCCGATGGTCCTTGACGGGCTCAATCTTCCCCCGGCGATCAAGGATGCAGTTGTAAGCGCTCTGAGCTCTGCCCTGTAAGGCAGCCGGTACCCGGAAAAAATCCCGGGATATGGCCTTTTTTTATAAAAATTTTGCTCTGGAGAAATCATCGTTTTCTCGTGACTCGCTAGTCCCCTTAAGATATAGGAGAGTGACCCCATCTCTCCCCCAGAGGGGGAGGCATTCCAAGGGGAGCACCCCTTGACCCCCAAGAAGTTTTCGTCAACCTTCTGATATTATCGCTATATGGGGCATGCCTGAGCGGCGGGGGCAGAAACACGAAGTGCGTGAGCCCCCAAGAGCGGCATCTTAATTCCCAGCAAGGATTTCTCCGGAGCAAAAAATTAGCTCTGGAGAAATCCTTAAGAGAGACACCCGGACATCTTGGGGGTCTCCCCTTCTGGGGGTTGGGGGGGTCTTACTCACAGGTGACGAAAAAGAACAAACAGATAAGAGATAAACAGGATTTCTCCTGAAAAATTGCAGGAACTTTGAGACCTGGTACGGGAATTTTTTCCCCACATTTTTTTAATGGAGGTAAAGTCCATCGCCCCAAAGGGGATTCCGGGTGCGAGCACTTTATTCATGGATGTTTCAATAAAAACAAAAAATTTCAGAGAATTTCAAACACGATCTTTTTGCCAAACACTTTCTCAAAGGCCTTCCTCTCACTCTCGATACCCCAGATCTCGAGCTGGCAGTCTCCCCGGGCAACGATCTCCAGGCGGACCTCATCGGCATCGGAGCCGGTGAACCGGACATGCTGGATCAGGGCCGCGTGGCTTCGGTCGAGACTTTCGCCAAGCCGTATGAAGGTGGCCAGCATCCTCAGGGCTTCGCGCTCGTGCGGATCGAACACAAGGATCTCGGGATCCTTCTTCCGGAGGCTCTTCTTGCGGTGGAAGCGGGCAAGGTTTGCCATAAAGTTCACCTCTTTCTGGTCAAAGCCGAGCAGTTCGGAATTTTTTATGATATAGTAGGAATGGGCCTGGTGATTGTTGTAGGAGATGAACGAGCCGATATCATGGAGGAAGGTCGCGTACTCCAGGAATTCGCGTTCCGCATCGCCAAAAGTGTGGAGGTTCTGCTCGCGGGCGCTGTCGAACATATCCAGCACCAGCGCTGTTACCGTCCGGGCATGGACCTCGTTGATGCCGCAGGACCGGCCCAGCTGGAGCACGCTGCGCTGGCGCGGGGAGAGTTCTCCTAACAGGGGAAACTCATCCATGCGGGAGAGATAGTCTACGAGCAGGCCATCTTGCAGCCCCCGTCCGGTAACTGTGACTGAATCGAGCGAGAGTTCCTGCATGAAGGTGTCGAGGATTGCTGCGCCCGGCACGATGATATCGGCCCGCTCGGGGTTGATACCGGGAATCTTCCGCCGCTGCTCGACCGAAAGGGCGCAGATGATGCCAATGGCTTTTTTGAGATCCCGGTGGGTGAGGACGGGATCGGCGCTGCCGTTCGGGTGCAGCTTGTGGGCAATCTCGGCAAGATTCATCGCTGTGCCGGAACTCGCAATGGCACAGGCCGGCGAGAGCTTGTGGATCTTCTTCACCGACCGGATGATGCTGTTCTTTACGTGCTGCTGGATCTTTTTGTAGCGCTCGGGAGTGATGGAGCCTGTCTCGGTCTTTGGGGTATAGAGATTCGACAGGCGGATCGAGCCGAGCTTGAAACTTTCAAGAAACTGATACTCCCGCTCGTTTCCCACCGCGATCTCGGTGTTTCCACGCCAATGTCAATGAAAAATGCATCCTTTCCTTCCATGTGCATGCCGCTCGAGACCCCGAGATAGATGATGCGGGCTTCTTCCTGGCCCGAGATGACCCGGATATCGAGCTGGGCTTCCTAGCGCAGCCGGTGCAGACTCTCCTGCTGGTTTCCGGCTTCCCGCATCGCAGAGGTCGCGACGGCAACAAACTCCTCGGTTTTGAACGTCCGGGCAAGTTCGGTGAAGGTTTTGCAGACAATGACCGCCCGTTCAACGGCTTCAGGCAGGATCACCTCCTCTTCAAATTCCCCCTCGCCAAGCCGGACCTGCTGCTTCTGCCGGGTCAGGATCGTGTAGGAATGATTGGGGTTGAGGCGGACGACCAGCAGGCGGATAGAGTTGGTACCGATATCGATGAATCCCACCACGTGGCCATCCGGGCCCGGGCGTTTCATCTTCACCGGATCACCAGGTTCCTGCCAAATGCCCGGGCAAAGAGGGTGGATTTGGTCCGGGCATGCTCCTTTTCAACCGAGACGTCACCAGCTGCGGTCAGGTCGCAGGAGATCTCATCACCGATCACGCAGTGGACTTCCTGCACGGTACCGAGATGGAGGTAATCGAGCCCGTCGGCAATCCGGAGCAGGCTGGCAATGCGAAGAGTCTTTTCCTGGTACGCGGGAGAGAGAAGAGTGTAGAAAGCCTGGGATTCCGGAGAGACGTTGCCCCGGTGGGCAAACGCGACCAGGGCAATGACTCCCCGCTCTTCGAGATCCAGCGGCAGGCGTTCGTCAGCAACTATCATGGCGGCACTGCGTAAGTTATGTGCCTTTCGTCCTCCCTTCCAGCCGATATCATGCAGCATGGCTGCACATTCGAGCAGGAACCGGTCCCACGGGTCCATCAGGTGGAATGGCTGGAGGCTGTCAAAGAGCATGAGAGAGAGCCGGGTCACCTGCCGGCTGTGCTGGAGACCCGCAGGATAGTCCCCGGCTATGAGATTTGCCGCAGCCAGGATCCCGGTCTCGTTCACCGGGACATGCGGGCGGAAGTTCATCTTCCGGCCGTCAGTGAGGGTCGTCCGGAGAGAATCCCAAAGCCCTGTCCGTTTGAGGGTGGCCCAGTATCGGACAAAATGCCGGTACAGCTGCTGGCGCTCCCGCTCCTTCTCGGCCAGGAAGATCTTCAGGCTCGAGAGGGTACGGGTATCGGGACGTTTCTCTTCGTTATCGGACCGGAGGAGTGAGCGTTCGCGCAGGAGCAGCCGGATCACCGCATCGATCCAGACATCGCAGTCATGCAGGTCCCCCAGGATCTCCTGAACTTCCTTGACGCGTGCGATCGGTTTTCTCAGGTTCAGGCGGTACACGGGCGCATAGGTTTCGAGGGTATAGCGAAGCTTTTTTGCCGCAATACGGGTGGCGTGGTGCTCCGCAACCGCTTCGGGGTGGGAGACCCAGGGTTCGAACGCGAGGAGCGTCTCCAGCCGTTCTTCTATCCGCAGGGCTGCAACCGGGGCGATACCATAGGCAAACACCTGCCGCTGAATACCACGTAACGGGGGAAGCGGGCGGCTGAAGGCATCCCGCATAGAATCGATCGCGTGACTCTTCTCCAGGCTGTCGAGCGCCGAGACCACGTCTTTCTGGAGGGCGCCCCGGCGTTTCTGGAGACTGGCGACAAGGTACCGCACCGCGGGAGTCGTGGGTGGGTCCCCCAGGGGGACCGGGTTCTTCGCCTTCCAGGTCTTCTCCGCACGTTTCTGGTATTTAGTAAGGTACGCGATCTGGACATCTGTATCCCGGGCCTCACCCAGTGCCCGGGTGATTGTCCGGAGTTCGTCTGACCACAGGTTATAATTTTTCTGCGGAAAGCAGGATGCAAAGAGAGGAAGGGCGGCCCGGAGTCGGCGGGAGGCGACCCTCATCCGGTGAATGTACTCGATATCTTCGGCCGCCCGGACCCCGTCAGTCTCTTTGGCAAAGGCTTCCAGCAGGGGGAGCAGGCGCCCGTGGGCAAAATAACAGGCCGCCCGTACAGGTTCCCGGGGTTTTTCTGTCCCGGGAGAAAGGGCTTTACGGAACGCCATGATACCAGCAACCACTGTGTTCCAGGAACCATGCCTGCGCATTGAGGGGCGTTGTCCCTTCCGGCGGGTGCCTGCGGACATACGTACCGTCAGCCTGCAGCATCCGGAGCTTGCAGTTGTCCGAGAGCTGGACCGGAATAATTTTCTCCAGGATCGCCTGCCGCAATTCGGCATCCTGCACCGGGAAGAGCACTTCAACGCGCCGGTCAAGGTTACGGGGCATCATGTCGGCGCTTCCCAGGTACACCTCTTCATTGCCGCCATTGTGGAAATAGTAAATCCTAGCATGTTCCAGGAACCTGCCGACAATGGTGGTCACTTCAATCGTATCGCTGATACCAGGGATTCCTGGACGCAGGCAGCAGATACCCCGCACCTGGAGATCGATCTTCACCCCGGCCTGCGATGCCCGGTAGATGGCGGCGATGCAGATCGGATCGACAAGGGCATTCATCTTGAAGATGAGGTGGCCTCCTCCCTTCTCCCGGTGCGTGGCGATCTCGCGCTCGATCATCGCGAGCATCCCCTTGCGCAGGGTGACCGGCGCAACAAGGAGTTTTAAGTAACTCTCAATCCGTGCGTAGCCGGTGAGGAAGTTGAAGAGGTTCGCCACGTCCTCACCGATCTGCTTATCGCAGGTGAGGAACCCGAAGTCCGTGTAGATGCGGCTGGTGGTGGCATTGTAATTGCCGGTGCCGAGATGCATGTACCGGCGGATGCCGTCTTTCTCCCTCCGCACCACCATGCAGAGTTTTGCATGCACCTTGAGACCCACGACCCCGTAGACCACGTGCACGCCTTCGTGCTCAAGGGCCCGGGCCCAGCCGATATTGTTCTCTTCGTCAAACCGGGCCTTGAGTTCGATGAGGGCCGCAACCGCCTTGCCATTCTCCCGCGCCTCCATCAGCGCCTTGACGATCGGTGAATTCGAGCCAACCCGGTAGAGGGTGATCTTAATTGCCAGGACATCCGGGTCCTTTGCTGCCTGCCGGATAAAATTGACCACGGGCGTGAAGCTGTCGTAGGGCTGGTAGAGGTGGATGTCATGCCGGCGGATGGCCGTGAAGATATCCCGGCCGTCGCCCAAATCCTCCGGGAGCGACTGGGTAAAGGGGGCATCCTTGAGATCCGGGCGGTCCAGCGAGAGGAGCTGCATGAGATCGGCCATGCCCACGGGGTGGCCGATGCGGTGAATCATCGAGGAGGTGACAACCAGTTTCTTCTCGAGCATGTTGCAGATGCTGTCATGCATGGAGGACTCGACTTCGCTGCGGACGGGATTGCCGTGGGCCCGCTGTTCCATGATCTCTTCGACCGTAGTGAGCAGGTCCGATGCATCGTCCACTTCGATCTCGGGATCTGCGTCCCGGGTGATCCGGAAGGGATAGGACCCCACGACTTCGAGCCCGCAGAAGAGCATGTCGAGATGGGCCGCGATAATATCCTCCAGGTACACGAAATGGACCAGTGCATCGTTTCGCCCGCTCGTCCCGGTGTCAGGAATGCGGATGAGGCGCGAGAAGAGGTTGATGGGGACCTTGACGCGGGCAAAGAACTCTTTCTTGTTCTGGTCGCGGACAATGATCGCCAGGTTGAGCGAGAGATTGGAGATGAAGGGGAACGGATGCGAGCTGTCGAAGGCAAGCGGTGTGAGCACCGGGTACACTTCGTCTACAAAGAAGCGGTGCATCGCCGCTTTCTGGCTCTCGTCCAGGTCATTATACGTATGGATATGAATGCCCGCATCGGCAAGCTTCGGCAGGATATCATTGTGCCAGCAGTCATATTCCGTGGCCAGGTCCGGCAGGAGGGCCGACTGGATCCCGTCCAGCTGCTGGGCCGGCGTCATCCCATCAGCAGGAAATCTCCGGACACCCTTGGTGTACTGGCGCTGGAGCCCCGAGACCCGCACCATGAAAAATTCATCAAGATTGTTGGAGAAGATGGAGAGGAACTTGACTCGTTCCAAAAGCGGGTGGGCAGGATCGAGGGCTTCATCCAGAACGTGGCGGTTGAAACGTATCCATGCCAGTTCACGATTGATGTACAGTGAGGGATCTTCGAGAGAAAGTGTCGGGGCGGTATCCATAAACCTGCACCTGGCAGATGTTTTTTGTATACAATGTTAATGCTAGAATGGGTACCGGTGAGATATAACAGTATTTACCCGCCGGGCGGCGATCAGGTTGGCGAATAAAAAAACGGGTGATTTAAAAAAATGGTCTCTAGATACGAGCATGAACAAAGTGTTCGCATCGATGTAAGAAAACTGTGCAAGAAAATCAGTACCCTGATCTGGTGTAATGATGATCCCCCGCCTCAGGACCTCTCCGAGGCACAGCGGGGCAAGGAATGTTCCCTTTTTTGGTGAGGACTTTCAGAGAGCATCCCTCATTGTTCCGTGAAAATTTCAAACCCGTAACATGCTGTTTAAAAACCGTCCTGTACTATTACAAACCTAACCAGCATTGATCCGCCGCGGGGGCGCCCCGTCGGGGGCGGCGGAGTTCATCATAATCCAAAATGAGAGGCAAAACTCCTGTAACCTGTTTCCTTAGCAATTAACAATTTTCAGTTGAAATCATCATTTTCCAATTACTTGCTTGCTAGTTTTCATAGCGAAATGAAGAGAGTGACCCTATCTCTTTCACCCAGATGGGGAGAGATCCCGAGAGGAGCACCCCTTGACCCTCATGCGGAAATTCTTGCCAATCTTCTGACATTATCGCTATAGGGGAGGTGGCGGGCGGCGATGGGGGGGAAACACGAAGTGGATGAATTTCTGCGAGCACTCCTCAATTGCCCGCAAAAATTTCACCAGAGCGAAAAAACGACCCATTATCAATGGAGAAAATTACGCGACAGGAAAAAATGCGCAACGTAGAACGGACGGCCCTACCGTTCACCCGTTGAAATTATGGAAATCATGGCAGTTACGGATGAACTCCTGTTTCCGGTGCGCGCTTCCGTTCACGGGCGGTTTCAGGTACCCGATGGCAGGGGTCTGGAGGGCCGGGCAGAACGGGCAGAGGGCAGCATCAACATCATTGGCCATATCCCGGACCGGGCAGTAATACACCCCGTCACGGTACTGGACCGTGTCTCCCCCGGGAAATGGTGTTCCGACCGCATGACCCGGCTCGTTCTGCACGAACATGCAGAAGGCAGCGAGCAGGTAGTTGAGGAAGCGGATGCGGGAACCGGCGTCTTCGGGTGGGCACTGGCCGGTCACCATCTCCCAGTATGATTTCTGGAGGGGGGAGACCGGCTCTTGCATTGACCCGAATGCCCCCTGCTGGTTCTGGAGCCGGATAGCCTGGTAGGTGCCGAGCAGGTGTTCGTTGATCTTCCGGGCGAGGGAGTCCCGGTATTCCGGGGAGAGATCCAATACTTTCCTGCCGAAATTTCGTTTTATCTGCTGGATATCGGCAGGGGAGTGTCGGAGAACAAGGATGGCGATTTTTGCGCCAAGCTCCCCGCGGGTCGCTGCTGTTTGCAGGTCCCGGCATTCGTCCGCTATCAGCCTGGCGGTGTCCGTGCTGTTTTTTGTCGTGAAACCAAAGTGGGGCATGTACGGGATAAATTTCCTTGCATAGGATTTTTACCCGGGGGGCTAAAGGTTTTCCGGGCGAAGAGAGAATGTGGTGCAGCAACAATTTTTATACGCACCTTCCCAATGAGTACCTATGGTGAATGCCATGAGTGGTTGTTTTATTGGGCCAAAGGCTGCGTTTTTTTGATACTACGTTACGTGACGGGGAACAGACGCCCGGCGTTTCTTTAACCCCGCAACAGAAACTTGAGATTGCAACTGCGCTTTCCGATATTGGCGTGGACGTGATCGAGGTCGGCTCGGCTGCCGCATCTGTTGGCGAACGGGATGCAATGAAAATGATCTCGGAGGCCGGCCTCCGGGCCGAGATCTGCACCTTTGTGCGGGCTCTCCAGCTGGACATTGATGCTGCGGCCGATTTCGGAGCGGACTCGGTTCACCTGGTGATCCCGGTCAGCGACCTGCACATCGAGAAGAAGATGCGCAAGACCCGGGAAGAGGTGGCCCGGATGGCCTGGGATGCGGTCGAGTACGCAAAAGGCCGGGGCCTGATCGTGGAGCTCTCGGGAGAGGATGCATCACGGGCCGATCAGCAGTTCCTGCACCATGTATTTTCCGAAGGCGTGAAGCGGGGCGCAGACCGGCTCTGCTTCTGCGATACGGTCGGGCTGCTGACTCCCGAGAAGATTGCCGCAATCATCCCGCCGCTCTCGACTATTGCCCCGCTGTCCATCCACTGCCATGACGATCTCGGCTTCGCGCTCGCCAACTCGGTTGCGGCCCTCCGGGCCGGTGCCGGGTGTGCCCACGTGACGGTGAATGGTCTGGGTGAGCGGGCGGGAAACACCCCGCTCGAAGAGCTCGTGATGGCGCTCGAGGTGCTGTACGGGTATACCACCCGGATCAGGAAAGAAGAGATCTACCATCTTTCCACGCTGGTCTCGCGACTCTCGGGTGTACCGCTGCCGGTCAACAAGGCAATCGTGGGAGAGATGGCGTTTACCCACGAGAGCGGCATCCATGCCCATGGCGTGATGAAGGAGCCCTCGACCTATGAGTCGATCAAACCCGAGACGATCGGGCGGAAGCGGCGGATCGTGCTCGGCAAGCATTCGGGCTCGGCATCCGTTGAGGCAGCCCTCAACGAGATGAAATATACGCCGGATGAACCCCAGCTCAAGGAGATCTTAAAACGGATCAAGCAGATCGGCGACTCCGGCAAACGTTTATCGGATACCGATCTCATGGCCATTGCGGATGCCGTGCTCGCGATTGAGTGCAAACCGGTAATCAAGATGAAGCAGTTCACCGCCATCTCGGGGAGCAACATGATCCCGACTGCCTCGGTCACGCTGGTGGTCAATGGCATCGAGATGACCGGGGCTGCAACCGGCGACGGCCCGGTTGATGCCGCGATGTCGGTGCTCAGGAAATCAGTTGTCGAGTTGGCCGATATCCGGCTCGAAGAGTACCATGTCGATGCGATCAGCGGCGGCACGGATGCGCTGGTCGAAGTGACCGTAAGATTAAGTAAAGACGGGAAAATAATTACTTCACGCGGCGCACGCACGGATATCATTATGGCGAGCGTTGAGGCGATGATCGCCGGCATGAACAGATTACTTGAGGGAAGAACATGAAGACCGGGGCAAAAATACTCGTTGAATCACTCCTGCGCGAAGGTACCGAAATCATCTTTGGATACCCCGGCGGGGTGGTATTGCCGATCTATGATGAACTCTATGATTCACCATTGCGGCACCTTCTCGTACGGCATGAGCAGGCAGCTGCGCATGCCGCTGACGGGTATGCACGGGCGAGCGGTCGTGTCGGGGTCTGCCTCGCCACCTCCGGCCCCGGGGCCTGCAACCTGGTCACGGGCATTGCCACGTCGTACATGGACTCGACGCCGGTCATTGCCATCACGGGACAGGTTCCCACAAACCTGCTCGGCAACGATGCCTTCCAGGAATCGGATATCACCGGCATCACGCTCCCCATCACCAAGCACAACTACCTGGTCAAGAGTGCCGGCGAGGTCAGCCGGGTAGTCCAGGAAGCGTTCTATATTGCCGGCACCGGACGGCCGGGCCCGGTCCTGATCGACATCCCCAAGGATGTGAGCACCGGACTGGCCGCTGAAGTGAAGTTGCCGGAGAAAGTCGTGCTGAGGGGCTACAACCCGACCTACAAGGGCCACAAGCGCCAGATCGAAAAAGCCCTTGAACTGCTCGGGCACGCGGAGCGCCCGCTCATCTATGCCGGCGGCGGCATCATCTCATCGAATGCCTCACCGGAACTGATCGAGTTTGCCACGCTTGCCTCCATCCCCGTCACCACGACCCTGATGGGCATCGGCTGCATCCCCTGCCACCACCCGCTCAACCTGGGCATGCTCGGCATGCACGGCACCGAGTACGCAAATTTTGCGGTCACGGAATGTGACCTCATGATCGCGATTGGGGCCCGCTTCGATGACCGGGTCACGGGAAAGATCGACACCTTTGCTCCCCATGCAAAGATCATCCACATCGACATCGACCCGGCCGAGATCGGCAAGAACAAGCGGGTCGATGTCCCGATCGTCGGCGATGTCAAGGCCGTCCTCAAGGATCTCCTTGCCCTGATGAAGAAACAGGACGCCCACGAGATCTGGGTCAAGAAGATCAAGCACTGGAAGCAGCATCACCCGCTCAAGTGCCCGTCCACGGACGGGCTGCACCCGCAGTTCGTCGTCCGGACATTGAGTGACCTGGTAAAGGACAAGGCCGTGATTGTATCCGAAGTCGGCCAGAACCAGATGTGGACCGCACAACACTTCTGCTTCCACAACCCCAGGACCTGGATCACCTCAGGCGGTCTCGGTACCATGGGCTTTGGGTTCCCCGCAGCCATCGGGGCACACTTTGCCCGGCCGGATGTCCCGACATTCGTGGTTGCGGGTGATGGTAGCATCCAGATGAACATCCAGGAGATGGGAACCGTTGCCGCAAATAATATCCCGGTCAAGATCGTGATCCTGAACAACATGTATCTCGGCATGGTCCGGCAGTGGCAGGAACTCTTCTTCGACCACCGGTACTCCTATACCGAGATGCCACCGGTCGACTTTGTGAAGATTGGGCAGGCGTACGGAATTGAAGGAATGCGGGTCGACTCTCCCGAAGATGTACTGCCGGCCTTCCAGGCTTCGCTTGACTGCGATGGCCCGTTTGTCATGGACTTCCGGATCGAGCGCGAAGAGAATGTCTTTCCCATGGTCCCGGCCGGTGCTGCGATCAACGAGATGATCGGGGGGCATCCGCGATGAAACCCCACACGCTCTCCATCCTGGTCGAGAACAAGGCCGGGGTCTTATCACGGGTCACGGGCCTCTTCTCGCGCCGGGGATTCAATATCGAGAGTCTCGCGGTGGGGCCCTGCGAAGAGCCCGGCATGAGCCGCATCACCATCGTGGTGATTGGTGACGATGCGAAGGTTGAGCAGGTGATGAAGCAGCTCAACAAGCTCATCGATGTCATCAAGGTCTCGGACCTGACCGAGAACGAGCGGGTTGAGAGGGAACTCGCGCTCATCAAGGTCACAGCTGAACAGGGCACATCCCGGGCCGAGATCATGCAGATCGCCACGATCTTCCGGGCATCGATTGTTGATGTCAGCCCCAAGTCCCTGGTGCTGCAGGTGATTGGCGAGACCGATAAGATCGATGCCCTGGAAAAACTTCTGCGCCAGTACGGGGTCAAGGAGTTTGTCCGGACGGGGACCATCGGGATTCTCCGTGGGTCGAAGATCGTCTCGGCCCAGAAATAATTTTTTTAGGATCTTTTTTTCGTATTTTTCGTTATTTTTTTGTTTTTTCATTAATGAAAGATCGAATTGCAATGATTCAATGAACGAATATTCCGGAAATTTCCGGGAAAAATTGGAAAATTATCTGAAAAAAATTGGACAAATTTTTGTAAAAATTATTTAAAAATTCCGGAAAGATTGTCGGAAAAAATTCTATTATTTACCAAAAGCAATCTTGTTAAAAAAAGTCACGAGCCGTCGCGAATTCATATCGATTTATCAAACACCTTGGATATAGCGATGATGCCCCGCCTCAGGGCCTCTCCGAGGCACGGCGGCTTTCGTTTTTTTTACTGTAGCCTTTCAAAGACCCTTCATCGTAGTTCTGTTCAGGTTTTACAAACCCGTAACGTGTTGAGAAAAATCGTCCTGTAATATTTCAGACATTGTACCGCATTGATCCGCCGCGGGGCGCCCTTCGGGGCGGCGGAGTTCATCCTAAATGGGGGCATGGGGGTCTCAACCCCCATCACAATTTCCAAATGGGTATGGTTCCAGGAAAATCTGAATTAAATTACAGGAAATCCGGAATAAATTTGTGTAAGAGGAAACCTTCCAAAAATAAAAAAATCATTCCGATCCCGACAAAAATTCGAAGATCTCCGCGGCCCCCATGCCCAGGAAAACCTGCACTATGAAGAGCACGACAATGAGATACCCGACAACACGATGGCTTGTGCGAATGGACGCCCGGTCCCGGACACCCAGGCTCATGAAAAACTGGACCGCACTGAGGATCGCAACGGCCAGGCCAACCCACCCGTGGAGGGACGTAAGGATTGGGCGGTTATGCAGGATCATCAGCAGGATCCCCAGGGAAAATGTACCGATTACGAGACCAGAAAACGTGACCGCAAGGCATTTGTGGAGAAGGAGAAGCTTGCGGACAGGGAAGAACTTGATCCGGCCGGCCATCTGGGCCCCTGTGAGCGCTATCAGGATCAGCAGAATGATCCCAATGACCGCCGGTATCGCGTGGCCGAGCCATCGTGAGGGTTTGCCAAATGCCAGCGTTGCTAACACGATCGTAAGAATGGTCAAGATAAAAATAAGCAGAAACGGTAGGGACGGATATTTTTTTGTCCAGGATACTTGGGGGGAGTCCGTCTCGACCGGTTGCGCGGTTCCCATGACCCTGACTTCTCTCTAAAAAGTATTTAGCATAATTGATAGTACCAATAAAAAAAATATAAAAAATTGCTCAACCATCTACCGCTCATTCCCCCACCCATTAACCCCCTGATAATCATCAATTATCTCTGCGTATAACGCCCCAAATCGAAAAATAGCCAAAAATTGGGGTGCATATAATGCCCTCCGGAGCCTCGCATTGCTGTTTGGGGCCAGTTTATTTTTGATCTGCCCCGTTTCATCCTTCCCCGGATTTGACGGAAAAATTTACTCATATCCTATTTTGGCCGTAATGGGACCGGATTATGAAAATACGGCACCTACATGCCCCTTTTGAATCCGGGCGATTTACGGGGTTTTTCAGAAATGCCCCGTTTGGAAATCCGGGCATTTTGCGGGTTTTTCGTGAGTAGTACTATCCACTGGATGAAGGTCATTCAATAGCATGATATCCGATTTTTTAGGTCGAAAATAGGGATCTGGATGACCGTACGGTTAACCGTGCATTATACGAAATAGTTTTTATCCGGATTATTTTTAAGGAATTCTGTAAAATTCTCCGGTAAAATTCTCCGGTAAAATTCTCCGGTAAAATTCTCCGGTAAAATTCTCCGGTAAAATTCTCCGGTAAAATTCTCCGGTAAAATTCTC
>CAILCG010000022.1 GCA_903832665.1 uncultured Methanomicrobiales archaeon
TCTGTCCTGAAAAGAAAGTTCAGCGGCGATCTCAAAGCTCGAAGATTTCTGATTCAGACAAAAGAAATCGCTACCAAAATGATTGTTTGTAACATTCACACGTTCCTACAATTTCTCATCATTGAGGTTTTCTACAGAGCAAAAATTTCATAAAAGAGTTGTTTTCAATGATGAGTCATTAGTGTCTAAGAAATTTGCATTTGTTGAAACTTGTAGAATTATTAAAAATAATATGAAAAAAACAACTTATAATTTATTTGAAATTGGTATTGATTCAAATTCCTACGTTCCCGAAGCAAAAGACATGACAATAAACATCAATGGGAATATAATTCCAATTACAAATCTTATCAAACCAAAACTTTTGGCGCAATTTTCTTACCCCGTAGCAAACACAAATAGTCCCGACAAAATGATTAAGCAATTTTATTTGCCAGTTGATATCCCCCCAGGCGAATCTAGTTCAGCGGCTGTATCTTACAAAACGGGAGCGTACGAGGCAGCGATCGCTTCAAAAAAGGATTGGCTATCATTGCATTGTAACAGACTAACAAAAGAAATGATGTTTGAGGTCAACTTAGAGGGGAATTTAAAAAATACACATAAACTATCCAAAATAAATGAAAGAGATGATTATCATCAAATTATCGAATTTCTTGTATTCGATGCATCTAAAGAGAGAATGATAACGACCGAATTAGAATTAAAAGAACAAAAAAATCAACCGAAATATTTGGATACTTACATTTCATGGAAAATACCCAATCCAAAAGTCGGTTATTTCTATAGATTATATTTCACTATTCTCCCAAAAAATAACAACGTACACTCGACGGTCTCTTCTTGTAATGCATGCTCAGAGAGACCCGAATAAAATCTTCGTTTAATAGAGTAATTTTTTTTATTATATGTGGGGCAAAGAGTAACAAAATCATATTACTATTGTCCGAACATTTCTATCCCCCCCAGGGTCCCTGCCCCTTGCGCGAAAAATAAGCCACCCCCCTCTCTTGTCCAAGGGGGGGTACCCCCACCCCCCCGGAAAAGGCTCCGGCGTGAGCGACATGAATTTTGTCAATTGTACATTTGATAATCAACTGTACAATTGATTATCAAATGTACATCTTACTCGCGTTTTGGAGATTTGATCTCTGCGAGCTGCAAAGCGAGGGCTCCTGAGGGAGTGATCGCGTAGTATTTTTCCTTCTTATTGCTGACCGAGCCTTCCGGTAATTCCTGTATAAGGTCCAATCCAACAAGGGTATTCAGGAAGCTGGAGCAGGTCCCCTGGCTTAGCGAGTGCATGATCGCCTTCTTCCCGGTATAAAGGTTCGTCTTGCCCATCGTGTTCGGGGCCACCTTTACACCCTTCTTCCGTAGGGAAATGTAGGCAGCAGTGAGCTGGTTGAAAAGATACGAACGTGGCACGACCCTGAGCGGGTGATCCTGTTTCCCCGGGGTGTTGTAGAGCGTCTGGAGGATTTTGAGATAGTTCGGGTTTGCTGCAACGGTCTCCGCCGCGATCTTCGGCACCGCGAGTTTTGCGCCGGCCGACGCCTCCATCCGGTCGGCAAACGCGAAGTACGCATCACCCTGCACCCAGAGCGAGAGGGTGAACAGGGCCAGGCACATCTCCTTGGAACCGCCGGAGAGATCGAAAGAGAACCGTGCGTCCGGATGGGCTTTCCGGATCTTCAGGATCACCTCGCGGGCTGATGAATCAGCCGGGGGAGTGACATAGACCAGCGCCACCGGGATCTTCAGCGATCCTGCGAGACTCTTGACCTTCTCCACTGCTTCCCGGGCACTCTCCTTCCCTGCCCGGACTGCCCCTGCATCCTGTTCACGATTGGTATAAAGTTCGATGTCGGCAACAACGAAGGTATGCGAGATATCGGGGTTGTCCCGCAGGGCTGCCGCAAATGCCGGGAAGCTATTCTCGCCTGCGGTAATGATGTGGACACGCTCCTGCCGGGCCATGATCAGCATCCGGGGCGCAATGATAAATGCCTGCTGGAGGGCTCTCATTCATCCGGTATTCCTGCCCGGATCATTCCGGCTTAAACCGGTACGCCCCTTTCGGGACCACCATCTCGAACCGTGCGCCTTTTCCCGGTACCCCGGTCTCGTTGATGGTGATACCCGTTATTGCTCTCGCGGGAAAGGAAGAGGCCGAGGCCGGTATTTTTCCCAAAGCCCTGGTTGAAGAGGTGTTTCTTATCCGCATCCGTAACCCCGATCCCGTTATCCTCGCAGATGATGACGAGCCCCTGGCCGGTCTCATGGGAGGAGATGCGGATACTCGTCATGCCGGGGCCACCGTACCTGATGGCATTATCGATCAGGTTGTAGAAGACCTTCTCGCATAACGGGTCACCATACACCGACAAGTCCTTCCGGTCAACCTCCACTTTTACCTCCCGGATGGGCAGGGCAGCAACGGCCCGCCGGACACTTGCAGAGAGATTCAGCCACACGGGGGCAGTGGTCCCCATATCCTCGTAAATGCTCGTGAATTCGATCTGGCGCCCGATAGTCTCGGTAATCTCCCGCTCTTTCCGGAGGAATTCAGCGGCTTCGGGGACACTGTTGAGGGACGATGCCGAGAGTTCCAGATAGGCCGAGAGGGCCGTGAGCTGGTTTTGGATATCGTGCCGGGTTATCGACGAGAGAATCGTGAGTTTCTTATTCACCCGGGAGAGGGCATCTTCTGCAGCCTTCCGCTCAGTGATATCGGTGATAACGGACAGGAATGCCAAAGCCCCCTTGTCTTCAATCGGGACGGTCTTGATCAGGCAGTGCCGGACGGTGCCGTCCCGGAGCTGGATTGCCGTTTCACTGAGGGGAGCCGGGGATGCCCCGCTCCGGAAGCCTTCGATAAACGCCCGGAACGCCTCAGCACTTGCCGCCGTCAGGAACGTCCCGATCGGTTGCCCGGCAAGGGTCTGCCGGGAGGGTTCCATGAGCCGGGCCGCTGCCGGGTTGGCGTACCGGATGATCTCACCATCGTGGACGAGAACATAATCCGGGAGGTTGTCGGCAAGGTTCCGGTACCGCTCCTTGGTCTGCCGGATCTCGGTCTGGGACCGGGCCATATTGAGCATCATAAACGAGACCGTTGAGACGACATCCATGAGGATAGCGACGGTAAAGAAGATCGGGTTGATAGGATCCGGGCCGGATAACGAATGATCCCCGGGGGTGATGACCGCCCGGACGATGACCACAGCCCAAAAGAGTGCCGTAACCAGGAGGGCCGCGGCAAAGCCGTACCTGAGCGGCCGGGTTTCCGGGTCCCGGAATTGTATCGCAGTGAGGGCAGTGTAGAGGAAGCAGGGAACAATAAGCAGCCCGATAACCACGCCCCGCATGACAACCGAATCGACCTGGTACGTAAACCAGAGAAACAGGAGCGCTGCGGGAATGAGAGCGGCGTAGACGACCGGGGGAAGCGGCCGTGACCAGAAATATCTCCGGGTGCTGTCCAGTCGCATCATGACCGAGAAGGCGATCAGGAGATCTCCGGCAACGGTATTGATCAGAACCGGCACGGATGCACTGATGATATAGATGAAATAGACACTGGTGATGACCAGCAGGCTGAGCATCCATGTCCGGAACCCGTTATAGGTTTTCTGGGTCTTCCAGAAGGTAAAGAGCATCAGCGTGAGACAGACATTCACGAGGAAGAGGATCAGAAAAAGGGTTTTTAAATCGGGGGTCCACATGGTTTATCACGTTCTTGCCCGGTGTTACCCGTCCGGACAGCTGAACAAAATGAATTATGGGTATCTTTCCTGTGATGTTATGAATATTTGTTTACGGTGAGGTGGTCTTACAGTCTCTGCCCGCCGGTATCAGGTGTGAACGACATTTCGTATCCTACGAACAAACCCGTTATTTCTTTAGCCCGAGCAGCTTCCGAATCTTCTGCCAGAAGGATAATGGCGGCTCCCTGCAGAATGGTACCATACCTTTGGCCTCCCGGAATGCCTCGCACTCATCGCAGAGCGTGAACCGTGTGCACGTTGTTTTGGGGCAGGGACAATCTTTGCGGATGGTCGGAGACATGAGTGATCTACCTGAACCGGGCAGGGGCTTAATCCTTTTGAGCAGGGGATATGCCCATCTTTTCGGGCAGGCCGCGGGCCCAGGCTGTGATGAGGTCCCAGTCCCGGAAGTCACCGGCAGGGATCTTTGCCATCTCGAGGAACTTGCGCATCAGGAAGTTTACCTTCGCAGGGTCAAGTTTTCCCGCAAAGAGGGCCAGCTCCACCGGAGTTAACGGTTCGAGAGACTTTTTCAGGGCTCCCATTGCCTGCTCAACGGCCCTGGGGTCGGGGTTCTTCGGTGCCAGCCCGGCAGCAAAGGCAGCAACGGGCACTTTCTGGAGATGCTCGTGGTACGTCCCGGTAAATTTCCCCACGGCACCATCGACACTGCCCATATAGAGCGGTCCCCCGATGATCACTGCTCTGTACCCCGCGATGGTGGAGATGGTCTTTATCTCGTCCACATCCACGTCAAATCCGGCGGTTGTGAATTCCTTCCCAATAGCCCGGGCGATCTCCGCAGTCGAGCCGTTCCGCGTTGCATAGGCAACCAGTATCCGTGCATCCATGATTGATCCTTGAACAGGGTAATGGACTGGATCGGTAATAAAACCGGGCAGAAACAAATAAGTCGATCCATCGCCAGTCAACATAGAGTATTTTCATGAAACCTGAAGAGGATCCCTGGCTCATCAATGCCCATAAAAATGCAGAACTCCTGGACCGGGAGATCAAGAAACTCTCGGTGTTAACCAGCCCGATCAAGGAAAACCGCCCGCTCATCACCAAGTACCAGGATTTCTGGAACCAGGCAAAACACGTTACCGCGTTGTTCAAGGAGCTCAAGCCCCTTGCCCAGAGCGACCGGGATCTGCTCTGGAAGCAGTTTAATGCCCAGTGCTGGAAGGTCAAGGAGAAGCAGAAGTCCGAGTACGGGACGATCGAATCCCTCTCCCAGGCCCATTTCGACGAGATCATGACGCTGGTGGAACAGGCACAGCTCCCCCCCGGAGCCCCCGCCCCCAAGATCCACGAGCTGGTGGAACGCGGGCAGGCCCTCAAGACCGCCGGCGACCTGCTCGGCAAGTTCAAGCACGAGATGATTGCCAAGCACAAGAAGACCAGCTTTGACCGCATCCAGAAGATCCGCGAGACCCATGATGCGGCCTGGGAAGCGGTAAAAGCGGGCAAGTCCCCCCGGCAGCAGTCAGAGACCGAGACCCGGATCAGGAAAAATCTTGAGACCAATTACGAGCGCAACCGGAAAGCGGTGATTGCGCTGGAGAATTACCAGATCGGCAGAGGCCACATCCGCAACTTCCTTGCTACGTGCGAGATTCCCGAGAAGATCGCATCGGCCAAAGCCCAGCTCGAGGAGACCGAGCGGCGGATCAGGGATATCGAGGAAGGTATCCGGAAACTGGAAAAATGGATTGAGATCGACGAGCAGCTCATCAGGGGAGAGTAACCCCTCGCTTTTTTAGATCCGCTTCTTCGCTTCCCACCTTTTTCTGGTCAGTTGTCCCGTCACAGGACCCGGATCGTGGTCCTTGCGGGGGTCATCAAGCCGGCTCTCTAGACAACCGGCTCTCCGGATCCCGGGAATTACGAGAGACCGGGGGTGCTGGCGACTCCCCGTTTCTTCATGCGGGCTGAATAGACGAACAAGGCCAGTTCACCATCCGGGGTGATGCTGTAGAGTTTCTCCTGTTCATGGTCCGGGTTCTGCTCCTCCCGGATCAGGTTCCACCGCATCAGGGCCGCAATGAGTCGGGAAAATCCCGAAAGGGAGAGTTCCTGCATGGCAGCACCCTCGTCTGCATCCTGAACCGGGATCTTCCAGATCTTTGTCTCGTTGAAGAGGGTCTCTTTGGGCATGAGGGTCCGTTCCTCTTTGCCCCGCTCCTGTCCCCGGAAAAGGATGGTGAGGATCACGAGATAGTGCGGGTTGGCCGGCAGGGTTCTCGAAGGAAGGGTTGGGACGGGCACCCGCCGGGTGGGGGAACTGCCGAAGGCATAATAGGAGTCCCCCTCGACCCAGAGTGACATGGCAAAGAGGCCCATCGAGAGGCGCTTCGATCCGGCAGAGATATCGAACGAGAACCGGGCCTCGGGGTGTTCGCTGAAGATGCCCAGCACCGGGTCGCGGATCGCATCGAAGGTGTCCGCATCGATCGAGACCAGGGCGCAGGAGATCTTCCGTGAAAGGGAGAGGGTATTGACCTCGTCGATCGCATCGCGGATGGCGCATTTCCATGCCCGTTTCTTGTTGTCATCCCGGGACGAATTGGTGTAGATCTCCTTCTCGGCAAAGATGAAGGTGTGCGTGATGGTCCGGAGATCCGTAAGAACAGCCGCATAGGTCTTGTGGATACTGTCACCCGCGCTGATGATGTGGATATGTTCCTGCGGATCCATGGGTAGTATCTATCCGGCGCCGGGCAATAAAAAAGGCTGCCCGGTCTGCCGGAAACGAACAACAACACAGGAACAAAATGCGATAACACTTAAAGGAAAAACACGATTCTAGTACAGTTGAACGAGGTAAAAAAGCATGGCCACCGATCCCGTCTGTCTGATGATAGTAGATGAAGAGGATGCGAAATACACCAGCGTCCATAAAGATGTGAAATATTACTTCTGCTGCAACTGGTGCAAGAAGCAGTTTGATGAAAATACCCGGAAGTTCACCCGCATCTCCAATGATGTCTGCATCAATTTAAAAGAAGTGAGATAATCCCGGAGTGGCCGGGCAACCGGCACGCAGACCTTTTTTACATCGTAACAATAAGTACCCCGGTTATTCGGTGTCTCCTTTTTACGTACATTTCACCGGTGAAAAAGCTTCAAAACCGCGAAAATATCGATAATTCTCAATAATTATTTTGATCTTCCGGTTATCTCCGGCGTATGCATAATACCCCCATGGTAATCCGTCTGCATCGAGTCTTTGAGCGTGTAAATCGGGATGGCAAACAGGGCGAGTGAACCATAGTGCATGAAGGCGGGCAGGTCCAGGAGCAGGCATACTACCCCGAGGCTGATGAGTGCCAGGCAGAAAAACACGGCAAAGATTCTCCATCCCTGTCGCTTCCCGATACGCACGATGGTCGTGGGGGAGCAGTTGAGATCTTCTGCATAATCGGACATCTGGTGCACGATGAGTGCGAGGCAGCCGATGATGGTAAAGAGGGCGCACAATGCCAACGGCCGGACATCGAAGAGTGCAATCCCCAGGGTGAGCAGTGTGTACCCGATAAGGAAGGGAAACGCACCAAACATCAGGCCGTGCGTTGCGATATCAGCGATATAGCGCTCTTTCGAGCGGATGGGCGGGAGAGAATAGGCAAGGAGAAGGATGAGGGCACACGCGGTAAAGAAAAATGCCGGCAGGCTCAGGAAGAGACAGACGGTCAGGGGTATTGCGACGAGCAGGGCCATCAGCAGCCAGGTGCCATTGACACTGACGATGTTCGACACCAGGGGATTTTTATTGGTCTTCTGTTTGCAGGAGTGGCACCGGTCGATCTCGATATCCGCGAAATTATTGATGACAAAACCAAACGCGATGGTAGAAGGCAACAAGGGCAGTCCAGAGAAGGGATTCGGAGAGCCCGGTTGCGGCAATGCTGCCAATGATAGGGATAAAAAAATAGCCAAAGATCCAGTCTTCGACCCTCATCATCTTAACATAGTTCCGGGCAAGCCCCATGATTCACAACGTATTATATTTTCACCATTAATCTGTTCCCATTTTGTCCTGCAGGGGAGAGACCGGGAAAAGAGACCATGCCGTACCGGTGTAAAAACAGCAATGAAAAAGAAAAGAAATGTGTATTGTTCAGATGAAGAGCGGCGCGAGCACGAGCGTCAGGGTAGCGAGGAGCTTGATGAGCACGTGGAGTGACGGGCCGGCGGTGTCCTTGAACGGGTCGCCGACGGTATCACCAATAACTGCTGCCTTGTGGGCCTCGCTCTTCTTGCCGCCATGAACACCGGTCTCGATGAATTTCTTGGCATTGTCCCAGGCACCACCGCTGTTGTTGAGGATGAGTGCCATGAGGATACCGGTGATGGTTGCTACCATGAGGAAACCAGCGAGGGCTTCGTACTTCATGGTGACACCGATGACAATGGGGAACAGGATCACCAGGGCGCCGGGAAGAATCATGTTCTTGAGCGCACCCTGGGTCGTGATATCAATGACACGGGCATAGTCGGGCTTCTTGGTTCCCGTCATGATACCGGGGTCCCTGAACTGGATGCGAACCTCTTCGATCACATATTGTGCGGTCTTGGAGACGGCACGGATGGCAAGGCTTGTAAAGAGGAAGACGAGCATTGCGCCGATGAGTGCTCCGACAAAGACGTTCACGTTTGCCAGGTTGACGACATCGAATGCCTTGCCGGTGAGCTTGGAAATGTCGGCCATGTAGGCATTGAAGAGCAGGAATACTGCGAGGGATGCGCTGCCGATGGCATACCCTTTGGTAAGTGCCTTTGTGGTGTTACCGGCTGCATCGAGTTTGTCCATGCGGTGGCGGACTGCATCCGGTGCACCGCTCATCTCGACGATACCGCCGGCATTGTCAGCAATCGGGCCGAAGGTGTCCATGGTAAGGACGTAGGCGCAGACCATCAGCATACCGATGGTTGCAACGGCAGTGCCGTAGAGACCGCCCTGGGGGATACCGGTCTGGAGCCCGCACCAGTATGAAGCGAGGAGCGACACGCCGATAAGTACTGCCGGGATCGCGGTGGTCTCGAGACCGACCGAGAATCCCATAATGATGTTGGTTCCTGCTCCGGTCTCGGAGGCGTCAGCAATATCCTTCACCGGCCGGTAGTGGTGGTCGGTATAGTAGAGGGTGACCCTAAGGAAGGCGACAGAAAGTGCGATTCCAATGAAACCTGCAAGCACGAAGTATATCCAGCCTGGGGTTGCCCCGAGGAGGTAGTAGACTCCGCCGGCGAGGAAGATCGCTGAGATGAAGGCGGTGATATAGTATCCGCGGTTCATGGCGTCCATTGGGTCGGCATTATCGACACCCTTGACGGAAAGGATACCGATCATGCTTGCGAGGAGACCGAGTGAACACATGACGATGGGGAAGAGGATCCCGTTGACACCGAAGATCGGGAAGAGGGCGACACCGAGGATCATTGCACCGATGTTCTCGGCTGCAGTGGACTCGAAGAGGTCAGCGCCACGGCCTGCACAGTCACCGACATTGTCGCCGACAAGGTCTGCAATGGTGGCCGGGTTCCGGACATCGTCTTCGGGGATACCTGCCTCGATCTTGCCGACAATGTCTGCACCGACATCAGCGGCTTTCGTGTAGATACCGCCACCGAGCTGGGCGAAGAGTGCCACGAATGAGGCACCAAACGCGAACCCGATGATGACGAACGGGGTGTGGGTCGGGTCTGCACCGAGCGCGATATACGTCAGCGAGACACCGAGGAGTGACATCGAGGTGATGATCAGACCGGAGATGGCCCCGCCGCGGAACGAGAAGTCAAGTGCTTTCCCGTCGCTGGTCTGGGCTGCTGCTGCCGTGCGGATGTTGGTCCGCACCGCAATCCACATGGCAACAACGCCGGCAACTGCGCTGCAGGTTGCACCGACGATGAAAGCAGCTGCCGTAGCAAGGGCAATCGCCTGTTGTTCGGTGAAATAGTAAATCGCAAAGATAACCACTGCAGATACAATGGCAAGCACGGCGATAGTCGAATACTGGCGCTTGATGAATGCTTCTGCACCCACCCGGATCGCATCGGCAACCTCGCGCATTTTGGGCGTTCCCTCATCCTGTGAGAGGAGGTTACGCGTCAGGATTGCTGCGAGTCCCAGTGCGATGATACATATCGCAATTACGATGAGTAATACAAAGTCGATCATTCTATTGACCTCCCTGCAGTTGCAGGAATGATCCCCCATGAACCCGTGCTGCTGTACCGCACAGCATCAGCAACAAAGATGAGAGGACGTTTCTTGCAACATCAGGTATGATATACTGGTGTCGAGCAGTAACCTGCTCTTTTTTGGAACCAAAGGATGGCGCAACGGTTCCCGGGATGCCCCCGATCTTCTCCACAACCCATCCTATGAGAGTATTAGTGCTTTTTTGGAACATTAAACTTTTATTATTTATTCCGGGTCTGCACCACCCCGGGGTTTACGTCGGTGGATGACATAAGTTCCCCTTTTTTACTGTTTTTTGAACACTTTTGGGGGATTTTTTGTTACTTTTCCTCTATTTTCCGGTATTTTTTCCCGGATATCGGGACTTTTTGCAATTTTTCCGGGAGGACGCCGGCCATGCACAATTCAATATGATTAATAATGCTAAATTCCCATATTCAGACTGGGAGGGTATCTGGTGCAACTTGCGCAGCTGTTAATATTTCTCATCCTGTTTCCGCTCATCGCCGCGTTCTTTTTATTCCTGGCAAAAAAAGACCTGGAACGCGCCTGGATTGTGAAACTTTCCGCACTGGCTATTGCCATTGTCAGTGTCTACCTGTTGATATCGACCTATAATATGGGGGGCCTTCTGTTCTCCGTAGTTCCGGCAGAACCGACCGGCATCATCATGTTCTTCCTTGAGATGCTCATTGCCCTTGCGATCCTGTATCTCGGTATTGTGCACAAGAAGTGGCTGGTCGTGGGGCTCATCCTCATCCAGTCCGTCATGATGCTCTGGTTCGAACTGGTGTATGCCCATTCGGTCGAGGTCTCCTCCAACCTGTTCATCGATGAGTTCTCCAATATCATGGCACTCATCATCGGGATCATCGGCAGTCTCATCTGTGTCTATTCTCTCGGGTACATGAAATTCTTCCATGAGAGTCACCCCGAGATGAAGGACCGGCGGCCATGGTTCTTTGCCATCATGTTCGTCTTTATTGCCGCGATGTTCGGGCTGGTCTTCTCCAATAACATCCTCTGGGTCTACTTCTTCTGGGAAGTCACTACCCTCTGTTCATTCCTGCTGATCGGGTACACAAAGACCGAGGAAGCCACCACCAATGCCTTCAACGCCCTGTGGATGAACCTGCTCGGCGGGGTTGCCTTTGCGGGTGCGATCATCTACCTTGCCATGTTCGGCAACGGTATCATGGGACTCGACACCCTGCTCACCTCCGGTAAGGTTATTGCCCTCATACCGGCCGCGCTCATCGGGTTTGCCGGACTCACCAAGGCAGCCCAGCTGCCGTTCTCCTCCTGGCTGGTAGGCGCAATGGTTGCACCTACCCCCGTTTCGGCCCTCCTTCACTCCAGCACGATGGTCAAGGCCGGTGTTTATATTCTCGTCAGGCTTGCCCCCATCTTCCAGGCCACCTTCACCGGCTACCTGCTCGCCATGATCGGGGCGCTCACCTTCCTCATTGCGTCCGGTATTGCGATCTCGCAGAGCAATGCCAAGCGGGTGCTTGCCTACTCCACGATAGCAAACCTTGGTCTCGTTGTTGCCTGCGCCGGCATCGGAACGTACGAGGCGATCTGGGCAGCAATTCTCTTAATCGTCTTCCACGCCATCTCCAAGTCCCTGCTCTTCCTGTCGGTCGGAACGGTCGAGCACCGGATCAGGAGCCGCGAGATTGACGATATGAACGGTCTGATCGTCCGGATGCCGAAGATCGCCGCGATGATGGTGATCGGTATTGCGGGCATGTTCCTCGCACCGTTCGGTATGCTCATCTCGAAATGGGCGGCCATCCGGGCATTTGTCGATGTGCCCTATGGTTTTGTCTTCATCATCATCCTGGCCTTCGGCAGCGCAATGACGCTCTTCTTCTGGGCCAAGTGGATGGGCAAGATCATCACCGTCACGTCCGACAGCAAGAACATTGAAGGCGAGGTCGATCACAGCGAATGGACCGCCCTCACGTCCCTGGCCGGGCTCTCGCTCATCACGACCCTGGTCTTCCCCCTCCTCTCGACAAAGCTTCTCGAGCCGTTCCTTATGGAGAATTATGGCCACGTGGCCCAGCTCTCACAGGACAATATCATCATCATGATCATGATGCTCCTCCTGCTCGTCATCATGCCCCTCAGTATCCTGATACCCCAGAGGAAGGACAAACATGTCCAGGCCTACATGGGTGGCAGGACTACCACGCACGATATGTGGTTCTCGGGATCGCTTGGGGTCCAGAAAAAGACGGTGCTCTCCAACTACTATCTTCACGAGTACTTCGGTGAGGCAAAACTCAGGCCCGCGGGGATCTGGATCTGCACCGCCCTCATCTGCATCATGTTTGCAGCAACCGCGTTGCGGGGGGTGTTCCTGTGATCAATATCGTATGGGGAATTGTCTTTGTCCTCCTGGCACCCGTTATCGGGGGACTGGTTGCGGGAATTGACCGGAAGATCACTGCCCGCATGCAGGGCAGGGTCGGTCCGTCCATCCTCCAGCCATTCTACGACGTGGGCAAGCTCTTTGAAAAGGAGCAGGCCGTAGTCAACGAGACGCAGATCTTCTACGCGATCTGCTACTTCATCTTCATGATCTTCACCGGGGCCCTCTTCTTTGCCAGCGGTGACCTGCTGCTCGTAGTCTTCGCCCTTACGCTGGCGCAGATCTTCCTGGTACTGGGTGCGTTTTCCGCCAACTCTCCCTACAGTTATGTCGGGGCAGAGCGGGAACTGCTCCAGATCATGGCGTACGAACCGATGGTGATCATCACAGCGGTCGGTATGTATGTGGCAACCAAGAGCTTCAACGTGGGCGATATTGCAACAACCACGGTGCCTATTGTCCTCCTCCTCCCCGGTATCTTCCTCGGGTTCCTCTACGTGCTGACCATCAAGCTGCGCAAATCACCGTTCGATATCTCGACCTCGCACCATGCCCACCAGGAGATCGTCAAGGGCGTGACCACCGAGTTTTCCGGCCCGTCACTGGGACTTATCGAAATCACCCACTGGTACGAGACGATCTTCTTACTGGGTTTTGTCTACCTCTTCTTCGGGTTCAACCCGTTGATAGGAGTCGTTGCGGTCATCATCGTGTACCTGCTGGAGATCCTCATTGACAACACCAATGCCCGTGTCAAGTGGCAGCTTGCGGTGAAGAGCTCCTGGCTGATCGCCATTATTGTCGGGGTTGTCAACCTGGCTGCACTCTACTTCCTTGCCGGAGGCGTACCATGACTTATCTTGCCAAATCCCCCTGGATCATCCATTACGATGCCTCGAGCTGCAATGGGTGCGATATCGAGATCCTTGCCTGTCTCACCCCCATGTATGATGTCGAGCGGTTCGGTATCATCAACACGGGTAACCCGAAGCATGCGGATATCTTTGTCGTGACCGGATCGGTCAATGAACAGAACCGCGAGGTGATCTTAAACATCTACAACCAGATGCCGGATCCCAAAGTCGCTGTCGCGGTCGGCATCTGCGCCACGTCCGGCGGGGTGTTCCGGGAATGTTACAATGTCGCCGGGGGAATCGACAAGCTGATTCCCGTTGACGTATACGTCATGGGATGCGCTGCCCGGCCCGAGTCCATCATCGACGGGATCGTCACGGCACTCGGGATCCTCGAGAAGAAACGAAGCGAAGGTGCGAGTGCCCCCGTGGTAACGGATCACCATATGAATAAAGAACATCACAAGCACGCGGAAGGAGGTGTACAATGATGGAACCACAGACGATCCTACCGATAGGTGTCGGGGATGTTGTCCCCAAGGCTGAACAGGCAAAGCGGGACGGTAAACGCCTCGTCCAGATCGGGTGCACAAAGATCGGCGATGATTTTGAGATCATCTATGTCTATGACAAGGATTACCAGCTGACCAGTTACCGCATCACGGTAAAACAGGCAGACGAGATCCCCAGTATCAGCAGCGTATACTTTGGTGCGTTTGTGTACGAGAACGAGATCCACGACCTGTACGGTATCCACGTAACGGGCATCAATATTGATTTCAAGGGCACGTTCTACAAGACGACCATCAAGCATCCTTTCAGCGTGACCATTGTCAAGGAGGACGACTCATGTCAAAACAAATAACCATCCCGTTCGGACCCCAGCACCCGGTGCTCCCCGAACCGCTCCATCTTGACCTGGTGCTGGAGGACGAGAAGGTCGTGGATGTCATCCCGACGATCGGGTACGTCCACCGCGGCCTGGAAAAACTCGTGGAGAAGCGTGAATACACCGAGTACGTCTTCATTGCAGAGCGCATCTGCGGTATCTGCAGCTTCATCCACAGCCAGGCGTACGTGCAGGGCATCGAGCAGATCATGGGACTCGAGATCCCCGAACGGGCCCAGTACCTGAGGACCATCTGGTCGGAATACTCAAGGCTGCACTCGCACCTGCTCTGGCTCGGGTGTTTTGCCGACAGCATGGGTTTTGAGAGCGTCTTCATGAACTCATGGCGGCTCCGCGAGCATATCCTCAATGATCTCGAAGCAACCACCGGCGGCAGGGTCATACAGGGCGTCTGCAAGGTTGCCGGGGTCAGGCGCGACATTACCCCGGAGAAACTCGATGAGATGGTAAAGGGACTCCGTGGCATTGAGCACGAACTCCAGGATCTCACCAACGTGTTCCTGCACGACAGCTCGATCCAGCACCGCCTCAAGGGGATAGGTGTGCTTAAGAAGGAGGATGCCTATCAACTGGGTGCCGTAGGTCCGACCGCCCGGGGCAGCGGGGTTGCGATCGATATCCGCGAGACCGGTTACGCAGCATTCGGGAAGATCAACTTCAGGCCCGTGGTGGAGCATGACGGGGACTGCTATGCCCGCTGTGCCATCAGGGCAAAAGAGATGTTCACATCGATCGATATCATCGAGCAGTGCGCCAAAAAGATTCCCGACGGGCCGGTTGACATGAAGGTGACCGGTGCACCTGATGGGGAATACTTCTCGCGGGCCGAGCAGCCCCGGGGAGAGGTCATCCACTACATCAAGGGCAATGGGAAGAAGAACCTTCTCCGGCACCGGGTAAGGACTCCGACATTTACCAACATTCCGCCCTTGATCACCCTCCTGAAGGGATGCGATCTGGCAGATGTGCCGGTGATTGTCCTGACGATTGATCCCTGTATCGGCTGTGCGGAGAGGTGACGGGACAATGACGTTCTTCCAGATGACAAAAACGGTCCTAAAGAGCCTCTTTACCCGTCCCGCTACCCTGATGTACCCGGCGAAACCTGCCAATATCACTCCTATCACCCGGGGGCATGTCTCGATCAATCCCGAGGGGTGCATCACCTGCCGTTCCTGCCAGCGCAAGTGCCCTACCCAGGCGATCTGTGTCGAGGTTAAAGAGAAGACCTGGGAGATCGATAACATGCGGTGCGTTGTTTGCAGCGTATGTGTGGATGTCTGCCCGACCAAGTGCCTCACCATGGAGACCCAGTACCGCAAGGTGCTGACCGCTCGTGGCGCAAAGGACAAGTTCCCCGTAGCGGGGCCAAAGAAGCGGGATCCGGTTGCAGCGCCCGCAGCTGATGCCGCAAAGCCGGCAAAAGAATAGTTTTTTAGATTCATTTCTTACGATTATTTTTTTTAGATTATTGGAAACCCCTCTCTGGAGAGATCATAGTTTTCCCGTTACTTGCCAGTCCATTTTGGGTTATAGGATGGTGACCCCCTCTCCCCCCATAGGGGGAGGCAGCCCAAGGGGAGGACCTCCTTGACCCCCATTTCTGAAATTCTCATCGACCTTCTGAAATTATCACTCTATGGGGGGATTCCCGGGCAGCGGGGTGGAAATACAAAGTGCGTGAGCCCCTATGAGAGACACCTCAATTCACTGCACCCATGCAAAAGCCTCCGCGTTCAGCAGGGGGTTGGGTCCCGTTTCATCGGCCGGACATTGGCCCCTTCCATCTCCCCCTGTGCCCATGCAAACCTCTCCCGTATCGTGGGGGGGAGTTCTTTCTCGTCGATAGCGATAAATCCGAAATGACCGTAGAATTTCGCCAGGTCCCAGACCGAATGCATGTAGAGAATATCCTGCCCGCAGGCCTCCACGAGCCCCCAGACGGCTGCATTCGCGTACCCGTGACCCCGCTGGTCGCCCGGCGTAAATACCCCGTTCACCTCGTACCCGTCCACGTGCCGCCGGCACCGGGCAACCGAGACCAGCTGTCCGTTATTGAATGCGGCAAATATCCGGTCGGTCTTTGTGTCCCCTTTCGTGTTGTGGTAATCCGTCCAGAGGGCCTCTGCCAGGGAAAATTCCCGGGCAGCCAGTTCCCGTACTGTCGCACCGGTACTGTGTCTCACCGGGTGCCGCGTCTTCACATCCGGTACCGGGAGCGAAGGCGCATCCTCACTGGTTCCCTCGATGCGATATCCACCGGGCGGGACATGGATGGTGAACCGCGCTCCGCTTCCCTCAGTCCCGGTCTCCTGAATCGTCATGCCCGTAACTTCCACTATCTGGCGGCAGATGAAGAGCCCGATTCCCGCACTCCCCCCGGCATCGTACTCAAAGATCTGCTGTCGCTTCTCTGCCGGGATCCCCCTGCCATTGTCCCGGAAACAGAGGTCAAGACCATCCGGGGTCTCGTGATGCGTAATCACGATCTGCGTTACCCGGCCCCCGCTGTGCCGCAGCGAATTCTCCGGGAGGTGGGTCAGGACATCGGTAAAGAGCGGATCGGCGTAGATTTCCAGACGCCCGGTCCAGCACCGGATCGGGACTGTGCCATCATCCGAAGGAAGGCGGGCGGAATCGAGCACCCGCTGGACGCTCATCCAGACCGGGGGAAAAGAACCGAGATCCTTGTAGGTCTCGGTGAGGAAGAGCTGGCGTGCCACGTTCCAGGTCAGGGTCCGGATCCGCTCGAAATACGCGTGCAACCCGGTATCCCGGAGATTGGTATCCGCCTCATCCACGGTATCGAGGATCTGGTCCACCGACCGGTGCAGGTGGTCTGCCGAGAAACGGGAGAGGAGGTTGAGCTTCTCGTTTGCCTTCTTCAGCGCATGCTCGGCGTGGACGCGGCTGGTGATATCGAAGAAGGTCAGGACTGCCCGCTCCCCGGGAAGGATGGCCGCCGAGACCAGCACGATAAACGAGTTCTCATCCGGTAGGGAGAACGTTGCCTCGGTGGCGTAGACCGCCTGTTCCCGGGAGAGCCGATCAAAAAATTCCTGTTCTTCTGTCCCGTGCCACAAGGTTGTAATGGAGCTGCTTTCGAGATCCGCGGTGGTCCGGTGGAGAAGAGAAGCAGCCTTCCAGTTGCACTCCTCAATCGTCCGGCTGCCCCCGATATTGGCAATCAGGATGCTGCCTCATTCGGAATGGTCAAAGACTGCCTTGTAGAGCAGTTCCTGTTCCCGGAACCGGAGCGTGAGGAAGGCGACAAGCCCCCCGATCACCACGATGACCAGGGTCCGCACCACTGCTTCGGCAAGAATAGCAGTCGAGGTACCGGCAATAAACATTACCATCAGGAGGTAGACCGCCCCAATGCCCCCGGCAATGACGGCCCCCCGGCGGGGGTACTTGTAGGCAGCGAGTACCACCGGGATGTAGAGGAGATGGGGGGCGATGCTTGCGAATCCAAACAGGAGCCCGAGAAGGTTTGCAAGAAGGGCGGCGACGGCAGTTCCGAGGATTGCTGCGTTCCAGAGAAGCATGCGCTTCCCAAAGAGGCCCAGGTTCATCGATCGCTCCCGTACTTCTCCGCCCTTCTTTCCATTCACGGATATTGCGGATCAAAATACTTGAGAGTTGTGATTTATTACAGGAAGGAGAAGGTCTCGGGAACCAGGGTCTCCAAATCCACGACGACTGCAAGGGCCGGGGTCGGATCCACGTTCATCTGTTTCTGGAACTTGGTCTGGGACTGCCAGGTACCGGCATTGATGCCCAGCACGCCACGGTACGTCGTGATGCCCTTGATATGGACATGGCCGGTATGAAGGATCTCGGGCAGCGGATCGATGATCATCCGGTCGATCTTTCCTGCGGCAATCGGGGTCCTGCGGCCATACGCGGGGGCAAGGTGGCGGCGCTGGAGCATCTCCTGCATCATCTGGCCGCTCTGGGCATAGGATGCCCCGGGGATGAGGCCGATCATATCATCGATCGACCGGCCGTGGTACATCAGCACCCGCACGCCCTGGAGGTTGACCATGCCGGGATTTTCCAAGAGCACAACATTCTCCGGGAAGTTCCGAGTGAAGGCTTCGGGCAGGACCGGCTGGGGTTCGGCCCCCCGGACCACGTCGTGGTTGCCCGGCGATACGATGATCTTCATTCGCGAGGGAAGCTCCTTCATCATCTCGCCGAAGGCCTCGTACTGCTGGTAGATGTTTTTTATCGTCAGTTCGTTCTCATGCCCCGGGAAGATACCAATACCATCGACCAGGTCGCCTGCAATGAGGAGGTACGAGAAATCCGAATCTGCAAGCCATTCGGAGAACCGGCGCCAGCTGTCTGCCAGGAAAGTGTCACTGCCCACATGGACATCGGAGATCAGGACCGCTTTTCCCGGTGTCTCGCTCTTGAACGGGGTGTTGTCGATCCGGATATCCGGGCGGTAGAGGAGCTCGGAAAAGAAGAGTTTCCCATCACTGGAGAGCTTCCCCTTTACCCCGATTACTTCGTCGTGGATGATCCGTTCTGCGTCGGAGAAGGCCGGGCGATCCTTCCTAAAGAGGACGGAAATATTTGCCGTGGTATCTTCGAGTTCTGCGATACGGTGTCCGTTGGTGGTGGTCTTGACTTCCGTGACCATGCCGATGATAGTGCACTCTTCCTGCCGGTACCGGTTGGATCGCGTCAGGGCCTCGATGGGCATGGTACTGGTCCGGCTCCGGATCATGCCACCGAGCCGGGTGAACCGGTCGCGGAAATAGTAGAGGTAATCACCGGTTCCGTTGATCGGCCCGGAGGTGCCGGCAGAGCCGCTTACTATTTCCACGCTGGGATCGGTGAGGAACCGGGTCCCGTCGCGGGTGGCGGTCATACCGGGGATGTGCTCTGCCGAGACCACGATCGCATGGTCCGGTACTCCGGCGATGATACGCTCGATCAGCTCGGGTTCGCCCTGCTCCAGGATATACCGCACTACATCGGGATGCACCTGCAGCCGCGCATCTAAAAAAGCGAGGGTGATCTGCTGTACATCAAGCATGAGGAGTATATCGTTCACTGAGAAAATATAGGAACCGTTTATGGTGCAGATTCCCGCTCTCCCCCTGGAATCTCACCGGTAATCCGGGGGATTTATTGCCCTCGCCCGCCCACGTGATCTTACCCCCCGGGCGGATTTTTCTCATGTATGACGTACTCCAGACCTTTCTCCTCGGGCTCGTGATCGGCCTGACGGGGGCCCTTGCGCCCGGGCCCACGCTGGTCGCCACCATCAATGCATCCATCGCCGGAGACTGGAGGATCGGACCGAAAGTGACCCTGGGCCACATGATCGCCGAGACGGTCATCTTTCTCCTCATTGTCCTCGGGCTTGCCGCCTTTGCCCTCCCGTACACCCATGCGATCGCCCTTGTCGGGGGAGTTGCCCTGATCGCGTTTGGGGCACTCACGATCACGGGGAGCCGAGGAGCATCCCTGAATGGCCCGGTAACGGGAATCGCCGGCAACCCGTACCTGGCCGGGCTCGTCACCAGTGCTGCAAACCCCTACTTCTGGATCTGGTGGCTCACGATCGGCAGCGCCATGGTGATCGCCGGCCTTGCGGGCGGGATTGTGCTTGCAGCGGTCTTCATGCTGGGACACTGGTGTGCGGGATCTTCCTCATCCTCTTCGGGGTATATTACCTCTCTTCTCTCTTTGTCCGCTGATCCCAGGCATGACCGGTGCGCTATATTAACAAAAAATCCAATACAGTGTAGCTAGAGATGACAGACACGGACAAACCGCGGGATATCCGCACCTTGGTTAACCAGTTCCGGACCAGCGATCACTGGGGTATATCCCTGGCCCGCGACCTGATCTGGGTGGTGGCAGTGGTCGGCTGCATTGCACTCGCCCTCTATTTGATCTGCGGTACCTGGCCGGCAGTGGTCACGATCGAGTCCGAGAGCATGGTGCCCAACATGAATGTTGGTGACCTCGTGGTGGTGGTCCAGAAGGACCGGTTTGGGGATCTCCAGACCTGGGACGACGGGGTGAAGTCCGGGTATAAGAAATTCGGCGATTACGGGGATGTGATCATCTACCGGCCGAACGGTGCCACCGATATGTGGGCCTCGATAGGTCTTCTCCCGCTCTCAAAGGCGCAGCACCCGATCATCCACCGGGCCATGACGTGGACAGAGGCGGGACAACCGATCCCCTCGTATCTCAATATCTACCGCGGCAAGGTCACGCCCACCGGGTATCTCCCCCTCACGGTCAGCGGTGAAACCGCCGGCGGGTTCCAGATCCTCTCAACGGGTGCCCGGACGCCTGCGGCGAATTACACGCCCGGAACAGCCGATATCACCATGCGAAGCCCGCAGGGCAACTATATCCTCCCGGCAGATGCGATCGTCCCGAACTCCGGCTATGTCAGGAGTACCAGCACCGTCACTGCCCACGGAGGCTACATCACCAAGGGGGACAACAACAACTTCAGCGACCAGGGATACCTCACCATCCCCGGGACAGGTTCCGTCGAACCCGTGAAGAAGGAGTGGGTGGTCGGCAAGGCACTCTTCACGGTCCCCTACGTGGGTCTCCTGCCGCTCCACATCGCAGAAGTGGTCATTGCCGTCATCGTCCTCATGGTGCTCCATGAACTCTATCTCCGCAGGAAAAAGAACAAGGTACCTGCAAAACCGTTAAAGAAGAGCGGAAAGAACCAGCGGTGACGAAGAGATGACGACCCTGCAAATATCAACCCTGCTATCCGATGTGCTGGATGGCCACAGGCTTACCGGAACCGAAGCGGAACAACTCCTGAATGCCCGGGGACCCGGCGTGCTTGCGATCCTTGCTGCCGCCGATGAGATGCGCGAGCGCCGGGTGGGAAATACCGTCACCTATGTGCGGAACCAGAACCTGCACGTGACCAATATCTGCAAGAACCTCTGCGGGTTCTGCGGCTTTGGGAGGAAAGTGACGGACGAGGGCGCGTACTGCCATGACAAGGCAGGTATCCAGGCACAGGCGAAGCTGGCATACGAGCGGAACGTGACCGAGATCTGCCTGCTGTCGGGAGTGCACCCCGGCTTTACGCTGGACACTTTTGTCGATCTCCTGCACTGGGTCCACGAGGCTGCGCCCGGCGTCCATATCCACGCGTTCAGCCCGGACGAGGTGGCCCATGCCGCCCACCGGGGCGGGTTATCCTCCCCCGACGTGCTCGCCCGGCTCAAGAAAGAGGGACTCGGCACCATCCAGGGTACCGCGGCTGAGATCCTCGTCGATTCCGTCCGCCAGGTGATCTGCCCCCGGAAGGTATCCACCGCAGACTGGGTCCGGATCATCAAAGAGGCGCACGGCATGGGACTCCGGTCAACTGCAACCATCATGTACGGGTCGTACGAGACTGCCGCCGACCAGGTCGAGCATCTCGGTATCCTCCGGGCGATACAGGATGAGACCAAAGGGTTTACCGAACTCGTTACCCTTCCATTTGTCCACACGAATACCCCGCTTTACCAGCAGGGGATTGCCCGGGCGGGACCCACGGGCAGGGAAGATCTCCTGATGATCGCGGTATCGCGGCTCTTCCTCGACAATTTTGTCAATATCCAGGTTGCCTGGGGCAAGGTGGGCTTAAAGATGACCCAGCTCGCCCTTCTATCGGGTGCAAACGATCTTGCGGGAACCATGTTCACCGATGATGTGACGGGCGATGCCGGCGCCTCGGGTTCGGATTATCTCGACCCGAAGGATATGGAACGGATCGTCACCGATATCGGGCGGAATCTCCGGCAGCGGAACACGCTCTATGAACTCCTGTGAGTGTCGCGGTACAACCCCGCGAAATCCTAAAAAACGATTTTTGTATTTTTTTTAAATTTTTTAATTTTTTTTCTGTCCTGATCTGTCCTGGAGCGGTATCCTGTGTCAGAGCAGTTCCAGCGCGGCACGACCGGTCATGCCGTTCTTGATCCCTCGCCCCATGGCAGAGCGGTTGGCCTCTTTCACGATCCCCTTCAGGAGATCCTCGGTGTCGACAATGGACGGGCCAATGGACGGCCGGATCTTTACTGCCGGGTAACTGAACGAGTCGAGCGCCGAGACATCGAACGCGCCACACCCGATCATGCCCACATCTGTCTTGATCGCGACAAGGTTCGCCGGGCCAAGGGGGATAATGAATCCCTCGGCCACCTTTCTGGTAAGTTGAATGTCTACCTGCTGCATATCTCTCCTGTAGTGATGGTTGGCGCGAGGGAATAATAATCATGTGGCATGGGAATACGATACAATCACAATGCTCCGGATCGTTCCGGGCAGGAAATGGGGGAATGGATCATGGATCAGGAACTGTGGACCCTGCTTAAGGATGTCAGGAACGGCCACCGGCTGAGTGAAGAGGAATGCCTTAGGCTGTTCTCGGTCAATGACCGGCAGGTCTGGGATGTTGCGGCTGCGGCCGATGCCATGCGGGAGCAGCGGGCCGGTCCTGCGGTCACCTGGGTCCTGAACCAGAACATCAATGTGACCAACCTCTGCATCAACACCTGCGGGTTCTGCGGGTTCTCGAAAAAACCCGGTAACGACGGGATCTATTTCCACAACAAAGAGGAGATCCAGAAGAAAGCGGCCCTTGCTAAGGAGCGGTGCGTCTCGGAGATCTGCACGGTCAGCGGCCTGCACCCGGCCTTTACTGCCCGGTCCTATATCGATGTGTACCGGTGGATACGGGAAGCGGCACCGGGGGTCCACCTCCACGCGAGCAACCCGATGGAAGTCGCTTATGCAGCGGAGAAGAGCGGGATGAGCACCCGCGAAGTGATGGTTGCGATGAAAGAGGCAGGGCTGGGATCGATGTGCGGGACTGCTGCCGAGATCCTGGTGGATTCCGTGCGGGATGCGATCTGCCACGAGAAGATCCCGACCGCGGAATGGGTGCGCATCATCCGGGAGGCGCACGGGCTCGGGATCTGCACAACGGCCACCATCATGTACGGCCACTGCGAGACGAATGCCGACCGGGTGCGCCACCTCGCGATCCTCCGGGAGATCCAGGATGCCACGCACGGGTTTACCGAATTCGTCCCGCTCTCGTTCATCCACATGAACACGCCCATCTACCGCGCCGGTGTTGCCCGGGCGGGGGCGACCGGAAGAGAGGATCTCCTGATGGTGGCAGTCGCACGCCTGTTCCTCGACAATTTCACCAACATCCAGGTCTCGTGGGTGAAAGAGGGGATCAAGATGGCCCAGCTGGGACTCATCGCGGGGGCAAATGACCTTGGCGGGACCATGTTCGAAGAGAGCATCTCCAAGGGTGCCGGGGCAACCAATACGGATTATCTCGATCCCAAAGAGATGCAGCGCGTTGCAGAAGATATCGGGAGACCTCTCCGGCGCCGAACGACCCTGTACGGGTCGCTCTGACGTGCAGGAAACGGGAACGGTATACAGCGAAACAGGAAACGGGTAAACTGAAACGATACGTGGTTAAGCGGAGAAAAGGGGAAAAGAGGAACGGATTTACTATGCGAAGACATGACCGTGAGATGACCGATCGCTCCGAGATGGAGGCGCTCCTTAACGAAGCGAAGGTCTGCCGGCTCGGGTGTGATGACAACGGCATGCCGTATATCGTGCCCCTCTCATTCGGGTACCGCGAAGGCGTGATCTACATTCATTCCGCCCATGAAGGCCGGAAGATCGAGCTCCTGAAGAAGAACCCGGCGTGCTGCATTGAAGTTGACGAATGCAAAGGAGTCCTGCGGGATGACAAGCCCTGCAAATACGAGATGCACTACCGGAGTGTCATCTGCCAGGGAAGAGCGTACTTTGTCACCGATCCCGGGGAGAAACAGGAAGGGCTCGACTGCATCCTGCTGCACTATGGTGCCACCCCTCACGCCTTCTCCGAAAAAGAGTTGCAGGCGGTCTGTGTCCTCAGGATCGAGATTGCTGAAATGACGGGGAAGAAGTACGGGGACTGATCTCCTCAGCCCCGATCTTTTTTCACGAGCCGGACGATCTTATCCCCGATCTTCCGGGCCTTCTCCATAGCTTCTGTGTCGGTGAGCACTTCGCCCTCCCGGTACCCGTTGCCCTTTACAGAACCCAGCGATGCAAACTCGTGCGTGCTCAGGAAACCTTCCAGGGTCTGGATCGTCCGGCTGGCACCCTTGTTGGCCTGGACCGCAACGGCGACACCCTTTCTTCCCGCCAGTTTCCGGTCATGGTAGAGCGAGTACGTGCGGTCGATGAAGTTCTTGAGATGCCCGCAGACATCGTAGTAATACGTGGGTGAACCGATTATGAGCACATCGCAGTCGAGTATCTTTTGGGCAATGCTGTCCCAGTCGTCGTTTGCGATCACGCACCACTTCTTCTCTTTGCATTTCTCGCAGCCCAGGCAGGGGTGGATCTTCTTTCCCGCGAGGGAGATGAACTCGGTGGTGATGCCTGCACCCTGACAGCGTTCGAGAATGACATTGACCAGATCCGCGGTGTTGCCATTCCTGCGGGTGCTCCCGGAAATTCCCAGCACGTTCATATGCTATCCTGCACGCCCGGGTTCATGATGGTTTTGGTGGTGGGCGAGAGACCCAGGTGCCGGAACGCGGCCAGGATCTCTTTTCCGGGATCGCGTTTCCGGTAAAAAAGGTGGGATGTGCAGGTGCAGTCGCTGCACCCGAACTTCGGAACCCCGCCATCGCTCAATTCCCGGGCCAGCGGGCATTCCAGGCGCTCGTCCGTGACGGCAGAGACCGCGTACGCGAGAGAAAAGCAGGACGACGTGTGGAGATAGTCCACATGCCATTTCGGACGCTTGTCCCGCAGGGCCGAGAGGCTGATGTGGCGTTCAAGGCGTTTTAAGCCTCCGCTGCCCAACGCGGACCCGACGTAGCAGTGCCAGCCGGGCTCGAACGGGATCTCCCCGAGGGCACCGACCCGGACCGTGCAGCCGGGATTTTTGAAAACGAGGCAGTAGATTCCCTTATCCATAACCGCTCTTGATCAGGCTGAGTGCTGCGGCGATATGCCGGCTCCCGCCCTCTTCTACGGGTGACCCGTGGCCCGGGAAGAGCCCTTCGATAGCGAGCGGCGCGAGGCGTTCGAGCGATCGCTGGAGTTCGGCCCGGCTCCCGCCCGGGAAATCATAGCGCCCGAAGGCCCCGTCGGTAAAGACCGTATCGCCGCTGATGAGCAGCTGATCCTTCTCGCTGAAGAGGCAGATGCAGCCCGGTGTGTGGCCCGGCGTATGAATGACGGTGAAACCGCCGATGATATCCCCGTCTTTGAGCGTAATGTCGGGCAGGATGCCGGGCGAGCGGGCGCCGAAGTGCATGGAAAGGCTCTGGGAATCGTCCACGAGTCCCCGGGCATCGCTCTTGTGGATCGCCACCTTGGCTTTGCACATGTGCGCGATCTCTTTTACCCGTGCCGTGTGGTCGAAATGGCAGTGGGTAAGGACAATAGTCTCGATCTGCTCCTTGTACGGTGCGATCTCCATCGGCATGACGCCGGCATCCACGAGGATGTTTCCCACGATGTAGGAGTTTGCCCAGACATCACCGTTTGTTATCCACTCGACCTGCATGCACAATAATAAGGACTCCGCACAGATGTGTCTTATGGATTTGCTGGTCCGCAGGTGTTCCCGCGGTGTTCCGGAAGAGGTGGCTGCGGCAGCCAGAGTTGAGGGCATGGATCCCGCCCGCATGGCACGGCTGGTTGCGGCAGGCAGAGTTGTCATCCCCGCAAACCCCAACCGGAAGCACCAGCGGTGTGCAATAGGTGAAGGGTGTACGGTCAAGATCAACGTGAATGTCGGGACATCGGGCAGCCGGTGCGATGCCGCGATGGAGCAGACCAAAGCGCAGGCAGCGCTCGATAACGGTGCCGATGCCCTGATGGATCTCTCGACCGGTGGCGACCTTGTCGCCATCCGGAAGAAGATGCTCACGCTCGATACCACGGTCGGCACGGTCCCGGTGTACGAAGCGGTGCGCCGGGCCGGGAATGCGGCCGATGTGGATGGCGACCTGCTCTTTAAGGTCATCCGGGAGCACTGCCAGCAGGGTGTGGATTTCTTAACCCTCCACTGCGGCGTGAACCGCCAGGCCCTTGCAGCGCTCAAAAGCGATCCCCGCCTGATGGGGGTCGTGAGCCGGGGCGGTTCGTTCCATTGCGCGATGATGATGCAGCGCGACGAGGAGAACCCACTCTATGCCGAATACGATTACCTCCTGGAGATCCTCGCAGAATACGACGTGACGGTCAGCCTCGGGGACGGGATGCGACCCGGTTGTTTGCAGGATGCAGAGAAGCTCGCCAAGTCGGTGGAGTATATCGCGCTCGGCACGCTGGCAAAGCAGGCACACGCCAAGGGAGTCCAGCGGATGATCGAGGGACCGGGCCATATGCCGCTCGACCAGGTGGGCTACAATGTGAAGATGATCAAGGAGATCACCGACCATGCCCCGCTCTACCTCCTGGGACCGCTGGTCACGGATATCGCGCCCGGCTACGACCACGTGGTTGCGGCCATCGGGGGAGCAACTGCGTGTCTCAACGGGGCCGACTTCCTCTGCATGGTCTCGCCGAGCGAGCACCTTGCCCTGCCGGATGTTGCAGATATTATCGAAGGAACCCGGGTGGCAAAGATTGCTGCCCATGTCGGGGACACCGTCCGGAAGCATGAGGGCTGGCGGATGGACCGCGAGGTGCAGATGGCAGAGGCCCGGCATGAGCTGGACTGGGACGAGCAGTTCCGGCTTTCGCTCTATGGGGATCATGCCCGGAAGATCCATGAGCGGGACGGGGAGACGGAGACCTGCTCGATGTGCGGGGATCTATGTGCGGTCAAGATGGTGAATGAGCTGTTCGGGACTGCGCCTAAGGGCAAAGGGAAGGAAGGGAAGTAAAAAAATTAACAATCCTCACTGATTATTGGGACATATTTTTTGCCTCTTTTATTATATTTTCAATATCCTCATAGGTGGAATCAACTTGAAAAGATTTCAAAAAAATACATCGGTAATAAACAAAAATGACAATGCTCACAATTAAAATCACTAAAATTACACCAAATAATGGAACATAATTGCAAAAAAACTCACACGTTTCACTCTCAAATTTACATGAGAGCGTTAATGGAATCATTACAACACAAAAACATATGATAATGTAACTTACACCATCCCAAAAACGGTGTCCACGAGACCCCATTAATTTATTCTCATAAAGTTGATTGATTAACCAAATTCTTTGATCGCTACATAAATCACTTACCTCCTCTAAAAGTTGTTTATTTTTCAAATGTCCCATAATTCCCCGAATTAACCCCGGATAAATAGAACAATTTTTCTGAATTTTTAATTCCTTTTCAATTTGCAGAATTCGTGAGTAATTTTTTGCAATGTCATCGTCAATATAATGTGCAAAATATCTCCAGAATACGAGGAGAACGATTGAGATCAAACATAACAACAGGATATTAAAATCTTCATTTAACTTGATTGAAATGCCCCATAAAATGCCTAAAATTTTGGGTATCGCAAGCGTTGCTTCGTTATTGATTTTTACAAGATTTTCGTTTCGATCTAAAATATTTTGAAGAAGAAGTTGGAGTGTTTCATCACTTGCCATATAGGGTATTGTATATTATGGATGCCTTAAAGCCTCGGGTTTACTCCCAAAAACCGTAATCCCTGCACCATCACAATGCGCAGGGTGGTGGGGGTAGGACCCTATCCTAAACAAGACGGGATCCCCCACCCTCCCTTACCGGCATCTGCTTTACCCTTGCTTCGCGTGGAGTCCCATACGAAGAACCGTTTACCGGTCCGTCCCGGGGAGTGGGGAGGTACCCTTTCTAAAAAGTGAGCGGGGGTATACCCACCTTCCCACCCCCACTCCAAAACCCGGGATCCCCCTTCTCTGCTGCGCGATGCTCATCCTCATGCTGGTCGCGTGCGGATGTACCGCTCCTCCTCCCCAGAAGGAACTGACCGGTTCAGGCAACGGACCAATGGGCATCCCACAGGGAAGCGGGCAATATGTATTCACGGACCTGCTCGGAAACGCGGATCGCCCGATCACGGTCTACACGTATCGCCCGGCCTCCTGGAACACCTTGGGTCCGGTACTGATGGTGATGCCCGGGGCGGGTCGCGACGGGCGATCCCCCCGGGATACCTGGATACGCTATGCTGAACAGTATTCCAGTCTCGTGGCGGTACCGGAATTTTCCCTGGCGAACTATCCCGGGGATCTCTGGTACAATGCCGGCAATACCTACGATGACAACAACTGGAACCCGAAGGCGAACTGGACCTATACGGCAGTTGAGCATCTCTTCGATGATCTCCGGAACAAGAGTGGCGCCACCCGGAATACCTACCTGCTCTTTGGGCACAGTGCGGGAGGCCAGTTTGTCCACCGGATGGCAACCGTGCTGCCGGAAGCCCGGTACAGCCGTGCCGTAGCAGCGAATGCAGGGTTCTACCTCTTGCCGGTCTCTACCATCGAGTATCCGTTCGGTCTCAAAGGCTCTCCCCTGTATGAGAACGAGCTTCCAAGCGTTTTTGCACGGAAACTCATCATCATGTCGGGCGGCAGCGATACGGATCCCAATGCCAGCGGCCTTGCAAATTTCCCCGAAGCAGAAGCCCAGGGGAGCACCCGGTTTGAGCGGGCCCGGTTCTATTTCACGACTGCCCAGGCAGAAGCAGAGCGCCGCCATATCCCGCTGAACTGGGAATATCATGTAGTGCCGGGTATCGGACACGATGAAGCGGGGATGGCCGGAGCTTCAGCAGCATTGCTCTTCAATGAAACGTGAAAATGGGGGCCATTCGTTCCTCCATCGCTGGTATTGATGCCTTCCCGACGCCCTTACAGGAACGTGATCGGGTGAAGTTCAGGCGCCGGTTCCGTGCGGGATTTCAACCGCTTGATCAGGGCAAGTTCGGCCTTGAGCCCGAGTTCCCTGCTGAACCGCTCGGCATGTTCGAGTTTGTCGGCCGTGACTGCATACTTGTCCGGGAATTCTTCTGATGAGGCGTGGAACAGCAGCACCTCCGACAGGAATGTCTGGACGATCCCCCACCGGGACGAGATCTGGCAATAGACCTCGAACGCATTGGCGTATTTTGTATCAAGATTTTTGGGAAGCGGTGTATTGCACTTCAGGTACGCGACCCGGGCCAGTTCGCATTCCCCGATAAGGTCGTGGGCATACCAGTTGATGCTCCGCACTCTCTGGGTCATTATCTTTGCCTCGTCATACGTTGCGGTGGCAGCATCCAGGTACTTACGGGCAGCAGCGGCATCGGCATTGAACGCCCGAGCCCGGAGAAGCTCTGCCTGCTCGGGCAGCAACTGCATGAGCCCCCGGATCATGCCGGTACGGCCAATCTGTTCTGCTTCCGCGTAACAGGTGTCGGCCAGGTCCAGGTGTCCCAGGAAGCGGTGAACCGTTCCGGTCCTTCTGAGGATGTCCATCCTGAGTTCCTGGACATTGGAGGTCTCCGGATCAGGGTCCGGGATCCCGCACAATGAGAGGGCCTGGGCAAATCTCGATGGTGCATAGGAAGAGGCGATATCTCCGTAGAAGAGCTCCGCTTCACCCACTCCCAGGAGGCTCCTTGCCAGTTCAAAGGGAGGGTTGTTCTTGTCCCGGCTTCTCTCTAAGAAGGCCTCTTTTGCCCCCTCAAAATCATTGAGATGGAGCATGATATGCCCGCGGGAGATCCGGCTGTCGGCGAGGATCGCGGGGAGGCCGAGTCCACCCTGGCCGGCCCGGTTCACCCCCTGCATGAAGGCATCATAGGCTTCCTGGTACCGGTCGAGAATATGGAAAAAGTCCGCATACCACAGGAAGAACCGGACCTCCCGTTCTTCATCGGGAGCCGTAGCCACAAAACGCAGGAAGTCGCGGGCTATAAGGCCGTCAATATCACTCTCGGGTATTTTTCCCTCGTAGATATCTTCATAGATGCCCTCGAGGTAATCGCTGATCGCCGTCTTGTTGCCGAGAATTTTCTGGAATGCCCCGTACGCTGTTTGGATCTGGTGACCCCGCTCTGTTCGGTCACCTGCTGCAGAGAGATACCGCGGGTGGGGGAGATTTGCATCCCCCTCCGCACCCATGCGGGATAACTGGTGAAGGAGAATGGTAAGGTCGAGGAGACCGCTGGAGGGCCCGTCCCGGCACTTGGCGAGTATATACTGGTTGAAGATCCACGGTCGGCGGATGTAATAGTACGGGTTGGTCCGTTCGCTGCCGGCCCGTGCGATGATCCCCCGGGTGATAAGTACATCCAGTCGTTTCCTGAGGGCGGACTCCGAGATATTCTGGTCCTTTGCCCCTTTATCGATCTCGAGATGATCCGATGTATTGATGATGTCCAGAATCTGCCGGAAGTGGAGCGGGCCATCGTACAGGGCAAGCAGGGTCTCCCTGCCTGGAGCTGAGAGGCTCGGCTCTTCTTTAACCATCCGCTGGAACATTGCCCGGTCTGGATACATGGTATACACTAATAGGTGAGGGGGGATCTATAAAATCCCGCTTGTCATTGGAAAAATATCGCCCCTTTTTTCCGAACTCCCCTTCTTTATATAGCCCTGGATGAAACAGGCATACAACAACAAGACGATCCCCAGGGTAAAGCTAGGGAAAGGACAGGCTCGTTTTGAGGGCCTTCCTTGTCCCGATACTCCTCTGGTTGTCAGAATCAACGATTATGCCGCCGGAGCAGCAGGCACGATCATACAAATCCGGTACACGGAGGAACATCATGGAAATTCACCAGAGCATATCAGAGGGAGTGACGATTGTGGCACTGATAGGGAGGCTGGATACGACCAGTACCTCTGAGTTCGAAGAGCACAGCAGAGCACTGCCGCCGGGCCCGATCATCCTTGACCTGAGCCGGCTGGAATATATCAGCAGCTCCGGTCTCCGGGTATTTCTCCAGCTGAAACGGGATTGCGCGAAGAAAAACATCCCCATCGTCTTTGCCGGCAGCTGGGGGAGTGTTGCCAAGGTCATACGGGTGAGCGGGTTTGAGAATATCTTCTCGCGGTACCCCTTGGTGGCAGACGCCCTTCTGGGGGTTGCTGCGGAAGGTGCCGGATCATAACGGGTACATAGGTGGATAACCTTCGGTGATCCAATCCCCCCATGTGCAGGGGGAATCGTGAGCATGGGACATGTGGTATGGGTAGGCCAGGTAGTGCAACGGATAGTGAAGTTGCCCGACTGGGGTACGAGGACACTCCCGCAGGATGATTGCGGGAGGTTTATGATGAGCTGATGGTGAGGCCTTTGGCTGGCTGTTGGAAAAAAATGCCCAGTTTTTTTCCAACGTCCTGTCCTTTTTACCCGCCATCAGAGAAGAGTACGATAACGTCCGGAACTACCGGGTGAGTGTGAGTTGGTATGACGCAGGTTTCACCGATCGGAAAAGAGAGTACGGGTCCGATAGCACTACGTGAAGGGAGCAGAAAAAAAATAACCGGTGGGGCGATAGGAGACTGCGTCCATGGTACGGGTGTCTATGAATTTTTGAGAACCGCAGATCGTTTTGGTTACCAGACCTTCTTCCTGGGAGCCGCAATCGAAACCCCAGCGTTTGTCCGGGCGATTGAAGAGAACAAGGCAGAGATCATCTGTGTCAGTTATCGCAATAACCCTGACAGCCTCGCAGGGATCCTGGAGAAATTCTTCCAGGAATTGTCTGAGAAGAACCTGATCCGGGGAAAGGTGTTTTATTTCGGCGGAACTCCCTCATGTATAGCGGTTGCAAAAAAATTCGGCCGGTTCGGTCATTTTTTCCAGGGCAGGGAAAATTCTTCAGTGATCCGCGAAACCCTGTTTGTCAGGGATCCGGCGATATCCCCGGTTCGCAGGGAATACGAACGACTTCCGCTCCATGCTGAAGCACTGACCCCCACTGACATGAAGTGGATCATGTCGGTGGATTGGTACGTCCCGATGATACGTTCTCATTTCGGGCTCCCGTCGCTCGATGATACCATCGATGGCGTGAAAAAAATCGCTGAATCCGGAACCGTGGATCTCATCTCCATCACACCCGACCAGAATGCTCAGGAAAATTTTTTCGAACCCGAGAAGATGGATTCCGTCCGGGACGGGTTCGGGGGAGTCCCCGTAAGGACCGAAGAAGATCTGCGCAGGATCGGGACAGCGGCCCAATGCGGAAATTTTCCCCTCCTGAAGATGTCTGCGGGAACAGAGGACCTGATGAAATGGGCATCTATGGGAATAAGCACTGTCAATAATGCATGGGGAGCGGTCCCGCTCTTCTGGCAGAGCGAGCTTGATGGCCGATCCACGCGACCGCTTGCTGCGGCGATCCGGGAGAACCGGGAAGTAGTGCGGTGGTACGCAAAGCAGGGAATACCGGTCTCGGTGAATGATTCGTACCAGTGGAGCCTGTGGGACTCATCCGATGTGATTTCCGTTGCTGCGTCGTACCTTGCAGCATACAATGCAAAGAAACTGGGAGTAAAGACGTACATTGCCCCGTTCGTGTTCCACACGCCCCGGCAGCTCTCGGCAAAGATGGATCTTGCAAAAATGCTGGCGAACCTGGAGATGATAACGAGACTTGAGGATAATTCGTTTGTCTGCCTCAGGGAAGTCGGGGTCACCCATTCCTCCCCCGATCAGGATATCGCCAAAGGAGAACTTGCCGCTTCTGTGCTCCTGGCTCTCGCACTCAAACCCCAGATTATCACCGTTGTCGGATCCAGCGTAACGGACCATGCAGCAACTGCTGAAGAGGTGATCGCGAGTTGCAAGATCGTCCGGAGTGTAGTACAGAACACCGGCCGGGATTTCCCGGCTCTTGTTCCGGATAAAGACGTGATCGCCCGCAAGAATCACCTGGTCAAAGAAGCTGCCTATCTTCTCGACAAGATCGCCGGGGCGTTTCAGGCAGAATCCGCTGACCCCCTTTCCGATCCCCGGATCCTTGCAAAGATCGTGACCTGCGGCTACTTTGATGCACCCCAGTTAAAGAACAGTCCGGTTGCGCGGGGGGTTCTTCGCACGATGCCGGTGAACGGCGGTATTGATGCGGTGGATGCACGGGGAAAGCCCCTGTTGGAGCAGGAAAGGATCGCAGATCTTCTCACTTCCTCTTGAATCCTGTGGCCAGCCCCGGATTCCCTGGTCACCCGAATGGTTTTGAGGGGCTCCTTTGGTTCCGCCGCGAACCGTCCCTCACCTTAATGGAGAACCGGCGACTTTCCGGCCCCCCCGAAAAAAATTCCACCCGCGGTCAAAAAGTTGTGCCGGTTGGAAAATTTTTCCATCTTTTTTTCCAATTTCCAGCCCTTCATAACCTCCCGGAGTCTAGTATGTGATCAGGCCCGGAAACACCCGGGCAGGACTTGAGTAACCATGAAGGCACGAAAGTCTGGCCAGGAATCCGATGCAGATGAGGACTTCTTCCACTCTCCTGTCGGGAGTTGTAGTGGGGATCCCTCCCTGTATTCGCTCTGGCAACTGCTCAATACGACACCCCTCCCGTCGTTGAAGGCAGGGATGAAAGATCCCGATCCGTGAATGAAACCATCATACCTCTCAAACCGCCTTTAGACTCCATGCAATGCCATGTAAGGGAAAAACAAAGGCAAAACCAGGATATGGGCAGATCCTCTCAGGGGGATTTTTGCCCCTCTTTTCATTGTTATTTTAACCCGTCTGTATCACGGAATCAGCAATGTGAAGTTTAATTCACCGGGGGCATAACCCTTTCGCCCGGGCTTCATCTCACATCGAAAAATTACCAGGAAGACCCTGACCCCGCAATGATGCTGGGTGGTGGCGGGATGCAGACCTGGGGGATGTATGCAGCTGGACTCGGCGACCAGAAATTCTCGGCAATACTTACCGGACCCGGACCAATGCACGAAGTAGCGGACACATTTGTCGTTCACCTGCATGTGGTAGAAGCATGACCCCCCATACCTTGTCAGGAGTATAACGATTCTCCCTGCCCGGACCTTTTTTTTAATCAAACCTCCGGACCGCGGATGATCCCGGTCGGTAACAACCTGCAGGATTCGTTGTCACCACTTCATGGATTGAAAGAGAAGACCGGTAACGCAGCGATATGAGGATTTTCATCAGCTGCTACCCTATCTCCGACCACAAAGCACTCAAAACCCCCCTTCCAACCAATGAGATACCATGATACCAGATCAGTTTTTTACCAGATCTTCGAATCTCTCCCCCGGCAGGGCCCGGGCTGTGCAGGTGCGACGAAGAACGTGTTCTCACTTCTCCCCCCTCTTCCGGATGACGCGAAGATCCTCGATGTCGGGTGCGGCAGCGGAACCCAGACCCGCGACCTTGCGGGCCTGACCACTGGTACAATAATGGCTGTCGATAACCACCAGCCGTTCCTGGACATACTCAACGCCCGGTCCGGGGAAGCCGGCCTGCAGGGAAGGATCTGGACCGTGAATGCCTCGATGGCTGCCCTTCCCTTTGAGCCGGGGCAGTTCGACCTCATATGGTCCGAAGGGGCGATCTTCATTGTCGGGTTTGAACTGGGCCTCTCCCTCTGGAAGCCCTTCCTCAAAAAAGGCGGTTACATGGTTGTATCCGATGCCGCATGGTTTGTACCAAATCCCCCGCAGGAGCTTATGGAGTGGTGGGAGAAGAAAGGGTATGTTCCCAAAACGGAGGACCAGCTCAGAGAGCAGGTTGACAAAGCCGGGCTCCGGCTCATCGCAAAGTACCGCCTGCCTGAAGCCGGCTGGTGGGAGAACTATCATGTCCCGATGCTCGCCCGCATCGATGAATTGAGGAAGACCCATGGGGCCGATCCGGCTCGCGCTGCCCTCCTCGACTCCTTTGTGGAAGAGGCGAAGACCTACCAGAAGTACAAGAGGTATCAGGGGTACACGTTCTTCATCATGCAGTTGCCATGACAAGAATAGCCAGCGGTTTGTAAAGCTCTCCGCTGGCAGGAATGTATCCCTCACTTTTTTTAACATGGTATAATCCCTCGGTAATCCCTTTCCGCTGACCACTATTCTGAAATATCCGTACATCCTTCCGGAACATACCTGATATTCATGGATCTCGATGCAGACCTCAGAACCCTTTCTCTCTCCCTCGATGCCGACTATTTTGGTGTGGCTGATCTTGCCCCTGCCCACGATGCTATTCTGGCTCAGGGAGGGGAACGGGTTGCCCGGTACCCGAGAGCAGTTACCATCGGTATTGTGTTGCAGGACAGCCTCGTGGATCTCCTGCCGGATGACGACAAGGCTGGAGCGATTCTCTACAAACACAACAGTTACGATGTAGTCAACCTTGCCCTTGACCAGCTAGCGCTCCGGGTTGCGAATACCCTCCGGAGGGCCGGTTTCGATGCAGCGGCCTGCGACCGATATTTCAAAGAAATGGAACGGGAAAAGGGCGTTGCTGTCTGCGGTCTTTGCCTGTACATCTGCCCGCATGGAAGGAATGCCGGAAAAGGAATGACCCGCAGGTAAAAGCGGGTTTTTCTTAATTATCGGTGTAAAAAAGAGAACGGGAATTACGATTTCATCAGGTTCAGGATCCGGATCGCCAGCCACGCCGCGTTATCCCCATTATCCACCCCGACACATGCCACGGGAACACCTTTGGGCATCTGGGCGATCGCCAGAAGGGCATCGAGCCCGTTGAGTGTCCCGCTGACCGGTACCCCGATCACCGGCTTATCGGTTTTTGAAGCGATCACCCCGGGCAGGGCTGCCGAAAGACCGGCAATCGCAATGAAAATTTTCGCATTGCTGGTCTTGATATATGCATCCAGTTTGTCGGGATCCCGGTGAGCGGATATAACCTGGGCGTCATATGACACCGTATTCTCATCAAGGACTTTTCTGACCTTGTCCGTGATGCTTGCGTCCGATGCGGAACCCGAGATGATAGCTACGTCAGCCATACTTGCCATCCAAACATATATTGTGCCTTTATAGATATACTATGAGCAGATCCACATGGAAAAAGAACTTCTCCTGATGCTGCCAGGCCCGGTACCTATGCCGGAACGGGTCAGGCTTGCAATGATGCGGCAGGCAATAAACCACCGCAGCGCCGAGTTCGGTGCCGCGTATGCCGATTGTGTGCGGGTCCTCAAGACCGCCTTTGGAACGACGAACGATCTCGTGGTCATCAGCGGGTCCGGCACGGCCGGTATGGAAGCCGCGATTGCCAACGTGGGAAAAGACAAGGAGATCGCTTGTATCGTTAACGGGAAGTTCGGTGAGCGGATGCTGAAGATCAGCCAGCGCTACGGAAAAGCCCACGAGATCAAGTCCGAGTGGGGAACCCCCATTGACCTTGCAGCACTGGAAGCCCGGCTGGAGCAGGGCGCCCAGGTAGTCACGCTCGTGCACAACGAGACCTCCGTTGGTATCAAGAACCCGGCGCAGGAAGTCGGGAAGCTTGCAAAGAAGCACGATGCCCTGTTCATCATGGACGGTATCACTTCCATTGGCGGCGACACCGTTGAAGCCGATAAGTGGGGCGTGGATATCGCCATCACCGGCTCCCAGAAATGTTTTGCCGCACCTGCCGGTCTTGCGATGGTCTCGGTGAGCAGCCGGGCGTGGGAACGTCTCACGAAGAACCCCCCCTACTATCTCGACCTTGCTGCGTACAAGAAGAGCGCTGCAGGAACTCCCATGGAGACTCCCTATACCCCGGCCGTCCCTCTCTTCCTGGCGCTCCGCGAAGCCTGCCTCATCATCGAAGAGGAAGGTCTTGCTGCCCGGATTGCACGCCACCACAAGATGTCGGGGGCCGTGCAGGCCGCAGCAAAGGCATGGGGCCTCTCCCTCTTCCCGAAGCTCGATGAAAAGCACGGGTATTCCTCAACCGTCACCGCGGTGGAGTATCCTGCCGGTGTCAAGGATGACGAGATGCGGGCGACGATCAAGAAGATGGGCATCGTGATTGCCGGCGGGCAGGATCACCTGAAGGGGAAGATCTTCCGCATCGGCAGCATGGGCGCCGTCAGTGCACCTGAAATCCTCGCAACGCTCGCTGCAACGCAGCATGCGCTGAAGAAATCAGGGTTCAAGGTGCAGGGCGATGGCGTTGCTGCTGCCTGCGAGGTGCTGGGATGAAGGTGGGCGTAGCCGATACCACCTTCTCACGCGTCAACATGGGAGCGATCGCCATCGACGAGCTCAGAAAGCATGCGAGCGTGGCGATCGAGCGGTCAACTGTGCCGGGGATCAAGGATCTCCCGGTCGCCTGCAAGAAACTGATCGAGGAACGCCACTGCGATATCGTGATGGCACTCGGGATGCCGGGCGGAAAAGAGAAAGACCGGCTCTGTGCCCATGAGGCATCGCAGGGTCTCATCACCTGCCAGCTCATGACCAACACCCACATCATCGAGGTGTTCGTGCACGAGGATGAGGCAAAGGATGGCAAGGAACTGGCATGGCTCGCCGAGCAGCGAACCCGCGAGCATGCGGTCAATACCATCAAACTCATCCTCCGCCCCCGGGACCTGGAGAATGAAGCCGGTACCGGCCAGCGCCAGGGATTCGAGGATGCCGGCCCGGCCCGCCGCTAGGGCCGCAAAAGAGAAAGGTCCGTAACAGAAGCGTACGGGTTTATGAAGTTCAATAAAAAAAGAGATGATCAGCTATGTGTGACACACAACCAATAAAACTGGGATTTGTTGTTGCGGAATTCAACCGCGACATCACGTACATGATGGAGATCGAAGGCAGGGAACACGCCGCATTCCTCGGCGCTGAAGTAACGGACTGCATCTATGTGCCGGGCGCGTACGACATGCCGCTGGCGATCAAGAAGATGCTCCAGGCAGGAAAAGTCGATGCAGTCATCACGATCGGGTGTGTAATCGAGGGCAATACCCAGCACGACCAGATCGTTGTGCAGCATGCCGCCCGGAAGATCATCGACCTCTCGCTGGAGTTCGGCAAGCCCGTAACTCTCGGCATCTCGGGGCCCGGTATGACCCGGCTCGAGGCAAATGAGCGGATCGATTACGCAAAGCGTGCCGTTGAATCTGCAGTCAAGCTTGTCAAGCGATTGAAATGAGACCGCTCTCGGAGAAGATTGCCGGTGTTGTCGAGTCGGCAACGATCGCCATCTCCAACAGGGCCAAGAAGATGCAGGGAGAGGGTATCGATGTCATCAGCATGTCGATTGGCGAGCCCGATTTCGATACTCCCCGGCACATCACGGACGCCTGCATCGCTGCCCTGAACCGGGGCCAGACGCATTATGCTCCGAGCAATGGCATTCCCGAACTGACGGGTGCCATTGCCGAGAAGATCGTCCGGGAGAATAAATTCCCGTGCACCCCCCAGCAGGTGATCGTTGCCAGCGGGGCCAAGCAGGCTATCTACGAGGCATGCGAAGCCGTCCTGAACCCCGGCGACGAAACCATCATCCTCACCCCGGCGTGGGTCTCCTACAAGCCCTGCGTCCAGATCGCCGGCGGGAAGGTCGTGAAGCACGCGATCAACCAGAAGACCTTCCAGCTCGACGACTCTCTTCTCGAGCGGATAAATGCAAATACCAAGATGATCGTAGTCAACTCCCCCTCGAACCCCTCCGGGGCCGTCCTCGACATGAAGTCCATGAAGCTCGTTGCGGACCTCTGTACGGATTATGACCTGTATGCCATGTCCGATGAGATCTACGAGAAGATGGTGTACGGGAAGGAGCACGTCTCTCTTGCGTCCATCGGCGACATGGCGCAGCGGACCATCACCATCAACGGGTTCTCGAAGGCCTATGCCATGACCGGCTGGCGGCTAGGGTATGCGGTTGCCCCCAAGCAGATCATCACCGAGATGTCCAAGGTGCAGCAGCACACGATCAGCCAGGCCACTACCTTTGCGATGTGGGGCGGGGTTGCAGCGCTCAAAGGCGACCAGCAGTGTGTTGAAGCAATGCGCCTTGAGTTTGACAAGCGGAGAAAATACGTCATTTCCGAACTGAACCTGATGGGCTACGAGACGGCTCCCGCAGACGGAGCTTTCTATGCGTTTGTCAAAGTCGGCGGGGATGATATGGAGATTGCCACCCGCTGGCTTGAACAGGGTCAGGTGGCGGCAACCCCGGGCAGTGCGTTCTATGCTCCCGGGTGGATTCGGGTTTCGTACGCAGCGTCGATGGACCGGCTGAAGGAAGCGATGGGACGGATTAAGAGAGTTGGGTAAGAGGGGATCCTTTTTTTAATAACACATTGTTGACTGTTGAAATTTGAAAAAACGTTTTTTTTGGATTTATCCCTGTCTTGGACGCAAGAGGGTATCAAGTACTAATGCAATAACTCCACCAATAACGGCGGCAATAAAGTTGATTGTTCCATCTCGCATATATTGGGGTGCTGTTGGGAAATAAGTACTAACGATGTCGAAGGAAATGATCATCAAGAAAAATAATATAATTGTAATAGCAACCAATCGAATTCCAAAACGCCATTCTTGGTTCACTACTCGATAAAGGATGAGAAGTGGCAAGGCAACAGCTAATGCAGCTGCAAAAGCATACGAAAATAACCGCTTCGAATAAAATTTTTTAGTCCATTATTAGGTAAATATCGATAATAATCCGTTGCAACGGTATCATTTTTTTCTGTGAGAGTCCAAATTGAGATTACTTTAGCAAAACCAATCCATTCGAATTGGTGCTGATTTTCGATATCTTTATTCCAAATGTTTTTCATTCTGGCAAATTGGTCATTTAATTTGACATTCTGCATTTTGGAATAATTATCATCAATTTCATCACATAAATTGTAAAAACATTTTAAAAAATTAAAGAAATCATAGAGAAAAATTACGACTATTGGTAATAAAATAAATTCGCAAAGTAACTTAACCGGTTCAAAAAAATCTGATATTTCCACATCAATGAAATAAATCACGTTTGATTATAAATCATTTGAGTAATGAAAATTTTAAACGTTGAGCACATTGTCGTGATAAATTTTTTATAACTCATTGTTAAAGATGTAATTTTTCTTTTCGATGATAATCATCGAGTCCTTCTTCGACATATTTTATTCTGTTTGCTTCACCGTAGAGTTGTCTAGTTATATCGTACATCAATGAATAAGTGAAAAATGCAATCTTACTCCATTCGGTGTTATCTAATAGGAAACTCAAATCCGGTAGAAAATCAATTTCTTGAAACTCCTCAATTACAGTACCATCTGCAGATCCAACAATAGAATTGTTAAACATCACGCTATCTGACTGGTATAGTTCTTTTCCAATTAAAATTAAAGCGTCACGTAATTTTTTGGGATTGTAATGGAACATTCCATTCCTTAGAGTATGGGTAATGTCGAGTCTGGGTTTATATTCGCTAAGGCCCAACTTGTCAATCTGTTCAATCGCTTTAAACAGGGTAAAATTTCCTTCTTCAAGTTTCGATGGCTCGACTATTTTATTCCGAAGTAATTCATACTTCAAAGTCAATTCCAAACAATTTGTGGAAAGAGTGTAAGAAGCAAAATACAATCCGTTATGATATGAGACAAAAGACTGATCTGCAAATTCTTCAATTAATTCACTGATGTGATACCAATCTTGAGGGTTGTCGTACAAATCGGTGATTAAAATGTGTGGCTCAGCTGGAGGAACATATGCAATAGCCGGTATAGGGATTTTTTTGGATAGAATGTCCCATCATCATCCTCAGTTTGACTATAATCTGGTGACTGTCGTTTATAGAATCTTAACAGGTCTTTCTTATTAACCATCCACAACCAATAATTTTACTGTTGCTCTTTCTCTTCTAATTTTCGAGCTCTACATTACATTGCATTTTACGAATGTTTTCTATTGGGGTTCATAATGTTCCCCTATCGTAAACCCTTCAGTATCTCCCTCAAGGTCCAACTCCCCTCCCGCAGCACGCCCGATGGCCACTTTTCACGCTCAATTGATTTCGAATTCGCGATTAGAATCCTGATCCGGATCGATCATACCTTGATTTTATTTTTTTAACCAGACTTTTATTGAAAAAAATAAATCAGACCATGCTCAAAAATTTTCAATCAACCCCTCAGCCCCTGTTTGAAAATCATTCGCAGATCAACCAGACTCTGCTTGAAAATAAAAAAACGCGATCTGTTTTTGATTATTTCAACCGAAAGGGAGAGAAACCGGTCATCACCTCCGATGTGAACCCGCTCCCGCCTCTCACCAAGACAGTACCTCCGGCCACTCAGCCAAATCAACCAGACCCTGCTCAAAATTTTTTAATCAGGTACGCGATCGCGATTGAAAATCATTTCCGGATCAATCAGACTTTGCCTAAAAATTTTCAATCGGACCTTGATTAAAAAATTTCAACCACACTTTGATTTTTATTTTTCAACCACACTTTGAATAAATTTTTTTCATCGCGATCGCAATCGCATTTGAAAATCAACTTTAGATCAATCAAACCTTGATGTAAATTTACAACCGGACTTTGAATTAGATTTTTCGACCGGATCCCTTGTCGCGTCACTCTGGGGTTTGATTCTGATGACCCTTGGGGTCTCCGGCATTCACAAAAGATCTCCCTTGGGAAAGCGGCTGTATCCGTGGGGGTGCCGGTCCTGGTGTTCGTGATCTTCTCAAACCTGAAGTACCTGGTACCCACATGACCATTGATCCCCTTCCCTTTTCCCCCTCTCCCGACGGTAAAAATCCGGGCCCGTATCGTGCCCCGTTGTACGAGTTTTGCCTCACCCCCCATTTTGGCAGAGGCAATGGATCGGAAAAACGCGGTAATTCTCCCGGAACGAATCCCCATTCTCCGGCGGGAATCAGTGAGGTAATATGTAGCAACGTTACAATCGCTTCCGCCCGGAGCACACCGGCATCTGCAAAGCCCTGCGACCCAGGAGGGGGTGTGCCAGGCTGGTGGGGTCAGGGTTCCGGCAGTCCACCCTTTCCAGACAGACTGGCAGTCCTTCTGAAAGGACCATCCGTGCTGTTTTGCCGGGATCTCCTATGCGGAATTGCGGCTCGGATTCTATGGAATTTTTTTAGTCCCGCCATTATTAATTTTAAAAAATTTTCCGTACCCGCGTATGCAACCTCCACAGATCCCCGCAACTCATTTCTAGGGGTCCACTCTTACCATTATCCATTGTGAAATGAAACGGCGGTTTCCTCTGCGGCATCCCCCCGCCGCGATTTCAGGAGATTAACATGAAGAATAAATCTGACAAATCCCGGGAAGAGACGCTGGACCCGGAAGACTGGGAAGCCATGCGGGCCCTCGGCCACCGGATGGTGGATGACATGATGGACTATATGGAGACCCTCCGGAACCGGCCGGTCTGGCAGCATGCACCGCCGGCGATCAGGGACCGGTTCAGCGGGCCTCCCCCAACGGGTCCAGAACTGCCGCAGGAAGTATACAACGAGTACCGCCGTTCCATCCTCCCCTACCAGCTGGGTAACAGTCACCCGAGGTACTGGGGCTGGGTCACCGGTTGCGGGACGATCATGGGCGCGTATGCCGAGATGCTGGCGGCTTCGACAGACTCCGTCAGCGGGGCGTTCTCCTACATGAGCAACAACTACGTGGAGAGGCAGGTCGTTGACTGGTGCCGGCAGCTCCTCGGGTTCCCGCAAAGTTCAACCGGCCTTCTCACGAGCGGCTGTTCGGCCTCGACCCTCATCGGGCTCGCCGTGGCCCGGAACACGATGGCCGGGTATGACGTACGGGCAAAGGGGATGCACGTTTCAGGAAAACAGATGACCGTATACTGTTCCGAGGAAGCCCACTCATCGGTCCAGAAGGCGGTCGAGCTGCTCGGCTTCGGGAATGAGGCACTCCGCCGGGTTCCGGTGACCGAATCTCTGCAGATCGATGTGCCGGCCCTGAGGGATATGATCACGACCGATCGTGCAGCCGGCTGCAATCCGGTCTGCATTGTGGGGGTTGCCGGGACCACGAACACCGCCGCCATCGATGACCTGAATGCTCTTGCAGATATCTGCGCAGAGGAGCGGTGCTGGTTTCATGTCGATGGCGCATTCGGTGCCTGGGCAGCCATCGCCCCAAAGTCCCGGCATCTCGTGAGTGGCATGGAACGGGCGGACTCACTCGCATTTGACCTGCACAAGTGGATGTACCTGGCATACCCCGTTGCCTGCGTCCTCATCAGGGACGGCCAGGCCCATCGCAACACCTTCTCCCTGACGCCGACCTACCTTGCCCATGGGGAAGGAGATCGCGGCCTGACCGGGGTTGATGTGCCGTGGCTGGCCGATTACGGCTTCGAGTTATCGCGGGGATTTTGGCCCTCAAGGCATGGATGACCATCAAAGAGCAGGGCACGGAAAAGTACGGCCGGCTGATCCAGCAGAACATCGACCAGGCACAGTACCTGGCCGGGCTCGTGAATGAATCGCCCGACCTTGAGCTGGCCCTCCCGGTCTCACTGAACATCGTGAACTTCCGTTACATCCGGGCCGGTCTTGCGGATGCGAAGCTCAACGACATCAACAAAGAGATCGAAGTCCAGCTCCAGGAGCAGGGGATCGCGGTCCCCTCGACCGTAAGTATCCGGGGCAGGAAGTACCTGCACGTGGCTGTCACCAACCACCGCAGCCGGCGGGAGGATTTCGAGCTGCTGGTGCGGGAAGTGATCCGGATCGGGAACTCTCTGGCCTGATGGTGCGTGAAATCTATTGGCAACGATGATCTTCCCTGTCCGCGGGTCATGGCCGGCCATCGCTATTTCCGGCCGGGGTTTTGGTCAGCGACCGGTGTACCTCAGCTGTACGATTTTTGTTGTGGCGGCCATACTTTTGCTCGAAAGTGTTATTTTCAAAATTATATTTGAAACCGGATCCCGATTCAAAAATTCCGGGCAGACTTTGATTGAGAATTTGCAACCGGATCCCGATTGAAAAATTTTCAGCGCAAGCGTGATCGCGATTAGAATTCAGATCTGGATCGATCGGACCTTGATTTTATTTTTTTAACCAGACTTTGCTCAAAAAATTTCAATCAGACTTTGCCTAAAAATTTTCAATCGGACCTTGATTAAAAAATTTCAACCGCACTTTGATTTTTATTTTTCAACCACACTTTGAATAATTTTTTTTCATAGCGATCGCAATCGCGTTTGAAAATCTATTTTAGATCAACCAAATCTTGATGATAAATTTACAACCGGACTTTGAATTAGATTTTTCAACCGGATCCTTCTCAAAAAATTTCAATAAAACCATCATTGAACCATTCAGTTTACCTTAGAAAACTTGTGTTCCATCCTGTTTCTTTCATGCCCGGATCTCCCGCCCCCGCATCCACGAAAGGATCCCGGCGATACCCATGAGCAGGATCGATGCCCAGAGGGACATGTCAATCCCATAGTGGAAGGCACTCGATACACCTCCAACAAGGCTCTTGGTCCCGATAAATACCTCAAAGGCTACGTCCCGGGGAATTGAAGCGGAAGCGACTGTTATTGAAAGGACAAAACTTCCCAGGATGCCGATATTCTGCATTGTCCGCATAATTCCTGACATTGCCCCAAATGAGCCGGCCGGTGCATTTGCCATAACGGCGCTGCTGTTGGAGGGAAAGAACATTGCCGAACCGATACCCGAAACCCCGGATGCGAGAAGGACGACCGTGACCGGGGTATCGATCCGGAGCGTAAGGTAGATGGGTGTCGCAAGGATCAGGGCACCGGCACCCGACGTGGCAAGCACCCGGGCTCCATACCTGTCTGAAAGTTTTCCCATCATCGGGGACAGGAGACTTCCCACTACATACCCGGGAATAAGAAGAAGTGCGGCATCAAGGGGTGAGAACGCCCGGATACCCTGCAGGTACATGGTGATCAGGAATACCACCGAGAGGTATCCCAGCGAGAGGAAAAAACCTGCAAGCATGGAATATTTCAGGATCCGGTTTTTCAGGATAGAAAAATCCACCATGGGTTCCGGAATCCTCATCTCGTACCATACGAATACCACACAGACAATGAGTCCAAGCAGGATCGAAAGAATGTTTGAAAGAGCGATCCCCTGGCCCGCAAAATCGACTGCTCCAAAAGACACGAGTGAGAGGGCGATACCGAGAAAGATCATGCTCTTGAGATCCAGTGCCGCCTTGGTCCTTACCTCATCCTTCAGGTACCGCATGCCCAGGAGCGTTGCCACGATCCCGATGGGGATGTTGATGAAAAAGATATATTCCCACCCGACAAAGGTCGTGATAACACCTCCCAGGACTATCCCGAGCATTGCACCGCTCGTCCACCCGAGAGAGATGTACCCGAACGCCCCACCGCGCTCATGAGGCGGGAATATGTCAGCGATAATTGCCCCGCTGTTTGCCTGCATCAGGGCACCACCGATTGCCTGGATCCCCCGGGAGAAGATCAGCCATGAGATATGCGGCGAAAATCCGCAGAAGAGCGATCCCAGGGTGAAGATGCCAAAACCGGTATTGAACATCCTGCTCCTGCCATAGATATCCCCCAGGCGCCCGAACTGGGTGGTGAAGACTGCCACAACCAGCAGGTAGATCAGGATAATCCAGAGGATAGAGAGGAGATCGGCATGCAGGCTGGTAGAGATCGTGGGAAACGCCAGGATCACGATCGTAGAGTCGAGTGACCCCATCAGGGTTCCCAGCATCAGGATAGCTACAATGATCTTTTGTCGCGAGTCCATGGATCACCAGAATGGATTTTCGGTAATGTCTCTATCCATCACCAATTTTTTTAAAACATTGGATAGTGCCATTTTAGATTGTTCTGGACATATGAGTGCCTCGTTTTCCTGTGAAATGATTGTTCAGAGGGTAGTAAAAAATCAGGGTGAGATGATAATTTACCGGTCGTTCGATTCATTTCTTCTTCCACCAGATATGGGCAAATGTTGAATCTCCCGAAACTACGACTCCCTCCCCCTGTTTTTTGAGAAGTGGTTCGATGTACCTCTCAACTATCATTACCTGCTCCGGGGTTTTTGCACCAAAACGGCGATTGAAGAATGCAAATGTCTCGTCCCTGCCGGTAAACCGGTACTCTTTCTGCAGGGGTAGCATCTGGACGTTGGCATAGATCCCCATCTGGTAGAGTACCCCGAAGAGACAGTCCGTTTTCGGCCCTGCGGAGTACGGGAGTCCATGAAGGGGTTCCCAGAGATCGGCATACATCCGTTCCCAGAACGGCATGTCGACGAACCAGAACAGGTGAACTGAACCCGATGAGGCGGTATCCATCTTCGCCAACGCCTCGCGGATGTCATGCATAGTCAGCGAGAGTGAAGCAATAACAACATCGTACGGACCGGTAAGATCGAGGGAGAGATCGATATCCTCCCATTGTTTCTGGATACAGGTTATGTTCCGGATCCCCTCCCTCTTTGCATGATCGTTCAGGATCTCCACCATACCCGCCCCGGGCTCCACTGCCGTTATCTCCCGGACCAGCGGGGCCAGGGGTATTGCGAGGGTACCCGGCCCCGAACCGATATCCAGCACTCGTGAATTTTTCGTGATATCCAGTGCCGCAAGAGAAGTCCTGACCCGGTCATCATATTGACTATTTGCGTTCTTGTCGTACCGCTCCGCATTCTCTTTGTTGTTCCAGTTGTGGGAAGGATCATCGCCGAGTTTGGTGGTCTCGTGCCGCTTCTGCCGGGCTTTCCAGATCTCGTTCCAGTCCGGATCAATAGCAGGAGGTAGTGTCAGGCTCATACGTTTCACTATGGACATAACCGGTTAAAATGCCTACTTAAAAAAATGGGGATTGAAGTTGCTGCGATTATTCATGCCGGAGTGCATCGATCGGGTTCAAGTTGGCTGCACGCCAGGCCGGGTAAAAACCACAGGCCAGGCAGATCACGATTCCAAATCCCATACCTTCAGCAACGGAGAATGCATTTGCTATCGTGAACAGGTGCTTGGTTGTGTTCAGGACCAGGGCGCTGATGGCATAACCGGCCATGATACTCATGACACCGCCGATAGTACTCCCAACGACTCCTATAATCGCAGCTTCGTAGATGAACATACTCATCACTTCTTTTTTCTGCGTGCCGATGCTCCGCATGATGCCGATCTTTTTTATCCGTTCCGTTACGGACATCATCATGACGTTGAAGATCGAGACGCCCGCGACAACCATCGAGATGCCGCCAATAGCAGTGACGAATGTCGTTACCATGCCGAATGTCGAATAAATGGTCGCCAGTGTCGCCTTACTATCCATCACATTGACGATCTTCATGTCCTTGCGCTTGTTGAGTTGTTTCTCTATCGCTATTTTCATAGCCGCTGTGTCGCCGTCCTTGACTTTCACGACAACTTCGTCATAATCAGCATCCCGGTTATAGGTATTTTCAAACCACTCTTTGGTAACGACAAGGGCACTATCGGTGCTGATATCAAAACTCATTCCCCGCTCTTCGATAATTCCCATAACCCTAAGTGTTCCCTTGTCACCATTGGTACCGATAGTGATCCGGGATCCCACCTTGAGATTGTGGTCCTTGGCAAAGGTGGGTCCAATGAGACAGCCGGAATTCCCGTTGTTATAAACTCCATCCTGGAGTTTGAGCAGGTCCGGAACATCCGCGGAAGGAAGGCCATAGACGACTGCCACGATATCATCGCTGCCGACACCAATTTTCATATGTTCGGCAGTCTGGTATACGGGTATTGCTACGTTCGGAGCGGCGACCCGTTTGATCTGCTGGAAATTCTGGTCGGTGATCTTTAAGTTCACTGAACGGCTCCCTCCCCCGCCTCCAAAGCCACCACCACCTCCACTATAGGGAGTAACGATTACACTGTCCCCGACAGAACTCAGGCTGTCAGAGACTGATGCCACCAGGCTGTTGCCCAAAATTCCCATGGATGCAATAGCAACCACGCCAATGACAATTCCCAGCATAGCAAGGGAAGATCGGAGTACGTTGATCCTGATATTGCGCTTGGCGATCTCCCAGAAGATCATGCTACGATCCTCCCGTCAGCAATGCGGATAGTCCGCCGCGAGTATTCAGCGATATGCGGATCATGCGTGACCATGATGATGGTGGTACCTTTTTTATTCAGCTCGGTCATTAGGTCCATGATTCCGGCCCCTGTTTTTGAATCGAGATTTCCGGTGGGCTCATCGCAGAGGAGAATATCGGGATCATTGATGAGTGCCCGCGCAATGGCAACCCGCTGCTGTTGCCCCCCCGAGAGTTCTGTCGGGGTGTGGGTGAAAAGTTTCTCCTCCAGCTGAACTGACCGGAGCACTTCTTTACCCTTTTCCGGATCCACGGCTCTCTGGGATTTCAGCATCATGGGAAACGTGACGTTCTCGATGATGTTGAGAAGGGGGAAGAGGTTGAAATACTGGAAGATAAACCCGATACGATCCCGCCGGAGATTGGTCAGTTCGACATCTGACATATCCCCTATACGGGTGCCGCTGATGTAGATGTCCCCGGTGGTTGGGATATCGAGGCATCCCATCAGGTTGAGCAGCGTGGACTTCCCCGAACCCGAAGGCCCCATGATAGAGATGAACTCGCCCCGGTCAACCTGGAAAGACACCCCTTCAAGGGCAGTAACGTCACCCGCGGGTAAAGGGTACACCTTTACCACATCCTTAAACACCATGACCGGCTGTTCGTCCATGGGGTTCACTTCTTGTGTTTTCTCAGGTAGATTACCCATCCACCGATGAATATTGCGAGGATCACGACAGCCGCAATGATGGGGGTCATGGAAGAGCCTGTACCCTTCTGGGCCGTTGCATTGGTTGCGGAGACCTTTACATCCTGACTGAATTGTATACGTTTCCGTCCGCGTCTTTGTAGGATAACTGGAGGGGAACGTTCTCAGTGTTAATTGCAGAGAATGTCACTTCGAAGCTGCCGAAATCATCGGGTTTGAGGGCACCCACTACGTAGGCTTTGTACGGATCCTGGGGGATTGCCGGTGAGAGAGCAGTAACCATTACCGTATTTGCCGTCTCGAGACCGGCATTATTGACATCCCCGGTAATATGGTACGTGCCGAGATCATTCTTTACCTGTACATTGCTGATAACGGGGTTTGCCTGTTTCTTATCATTGCCAAACGTGATGGGGAGGTCCATATTCACTGAATGGGGGTTGTCACCATTATCATAATTCAGGACGAGGTGGAGTGTTGTTGGCTGATCGGCAGAAACGGAAAAGTTCACCGGAACGGTAGCACCGGATTCAATCTTGCCGACAAACACCCTGGATGGCGTTGTGGTAACACCGGTACCTGATATATTGAGGATTACATTCTTCACAGCGTTTTCCCGTGGATTTGCCACCTGTGCATAGATGGTCTTTTTCTTGCCCTGCGAATAGGCATCGGGTTTGTCAAGAATGGTCAGAACAAGCGGTGTGTTATCGATCTTCACCATTGCCCGGTAGAACAGGCTGTCCGAATCGCGAAAACTCAGGGAAAATGTCGGGAAGTACGTCCCTTCCAAACCGTTGACAGCTACAGAAAACGTAAACGATTGTTTTTGGGCAGGACCAACACTGATGGAATAGTCAAACGGGCTGCTGGTGGTTTTTACCGTGTCGCTGGACAGAACGGCATGATTTACGTTGACACCGGTATCTGTGTTACCATTTGTTATGTCAACGGTAAGCGTTCCCTTATCGCCCGAGAAAAAAACGGCAGGATCGTAGCTGACCCCGGATACGTATACTTTGTCCGCTGCGATGATCGATTCGGGGGTGGTGAAATCGGCTGCAACAAAGCCAACCATCCCACTCGCGAGAAGAATCAGACCTATGAGTGAAATGAATCGAATACTTTTCATTTACATCACCGTTACCGAGTAGACCATATAGAGGATATAGAGGACGACAGGAATCCCTACACACAGCGCTGCATCCCTGGCTGAAAGTTTGCGGGAGTTCTGCATGCCGAAGATCCAGATATTGGCACTCCAGAGGAGAAAGACCATCGAGATGATCGTGGCGATCTGGCTGAGTTCCATCATCACGGAATCCTGCATGAGTGCCTTCACCGCGGCAGTAACGAGTTCAGGATTCTGGGCCGCTGCAGCAGAGAGCTGGGGGACATGAATCCGGGGAATATAATCCAGGGCAATGACGAAGGTGATGAGGGTCCCGAATACCTGTGGCAGGTAGCCATAACCTACGAATTCAAGTGTTCGCCGGAATGTCCCTTCGCCTTTGAAAATGTATGAGAATGCATACATCACGCCAGCCCATATCACCCAGAAAATGAACGTGCCAATAAGGGCACCGAGCACTGTTGAAAGGGTAATTATCGTACCCATGCCGGGCATGATACCGTTCAGCAGTTGTCCGGTCAATCCACCGATGAGGTAGCCATACATTGCGCCGACAATACCGCCGGCGAGAATTATAAGGGCCGGGAATTTAAGGCTCTCGTTTTCCTTCATTACATTCTGGAAGAATGCACCGGGTCTGATGAGTAGATCAATAGTTGAATGGTTCATCTGAATGTACTCCACATGATGTTGAACACATCTGTTGTTGTAGAAATAACAACTTCAATACAGATACTATTCTGAGAATATTAATGATATGGCTGAAAAGCAAAAGTTGTTGCCCGCCGAATTCGTGTTTTTTTGATCGGCTCATCAATGGAAAAACCAGATTTTCGCGTTCATTGTTTGTAATTTGAGCATCATCTTGTTAATACGGGCTCGTTTTCTGCATGATTCGGACGCCCCCGGACACTCCAGTCAAAATTCCATGTTTGTGCAACAATGTATATATTTGTACAATACAATGATTATGTATGCAGACGAAAATCCTCCTTGATGAGGAGCATATACCAAAACAGTGGTATAATGTCCAGGCGGACTTAGCATCCCCCCTCGATCCACCGCTCCATCCTCAAACGCACAAACCGATCGGTCCTGCGGATCTTTCAGCTATTTTCCCAATGGAGTTGATACGGCAGGAAGTGACCACTGATCGCCATATCGATATTCCCGAAGAGGTACGCGAGGTTCTCCGCCTCTGGAGACCCAGCCCCCTGTACCGTGCCCACCGGCTCGAAAAATTCCTGAAAACCCCGGCGAAAATTTACTATAAATGGGAAGGCGTCAGTCCGGCCGGCAGCCACAAGACCAATACCTCCATTCCGCAGGCATATTACAATATGAAGGCCGGAATCGAGCGAATCGCCACTGAGACCGGTGCTGGGCAATGGGGTTCTGCAATGTCCTTTGCGACAATGCTCTACGGTCTCGAATGCACCGTCTACATGGTCCGTTCGAGCTACACCCAGAAACCGTACCGGAAATCCATGATGCATGTATGGGGAGCTGAATGTATTCCCAGTCCGAGCACAAAGACGAATGCCGGTCGTTCTATGCTGGAGAAAGATCCCGAAACCCCGGGAAGCCTGGGTATGGCGATATCTGAAGCCGTAGAGGATGCAGCCAGCCACGGCAACACCAATTATGCCCTGGGCTCGGTGTTGAACCATGTCTGTCTTCATCAGACGGTGATCGGTCTCGAATGCCGCGAGCAGCTGGCAATGGTCGACGATTACCCGGATGTCGTGATCGGTTGCGTCGGCGGCGGATCAAACTTCGCCGGTATCGGATTCCCGTTTGCCGGTGACAAACTGACCGGTAAACACAAGGATGTGGATGTCATTGGGGCCGAACCGGCTTCCTGCCCGACACTGACCAAAGGGTTGTACACCTATGATCTTGCTGATGAAGCCGGCTACACTCCGCTCCTCAAGATGTTCACGCTCGGACATGATTTTGTCCCCCCCTCCATGCATGCAGGCGGACTCCGGTATCACGGGGATTCACCGATCGTCTCCCGTCTTGTGCATGACGGCGTAATGCGGGCAGTATCTTATCACCAGAGTGAAGTCTTCGAGGCTGCCCAGACCTTTGCCCGGACGGAAGGCATTATTGTTGCCCCCGAAACGTCCCATGCGGTAAAATCCGCCATAGATGAAGCGCTCAAATGTAAAAAGAGCGGTGAGGATAAGACGATCCTGTTCAACTGTTCCGGCCACGGGAATTTCGACATGACGGCGTATGATGCCTACTATTCGGGGCAACTGGTAGATTATGAATACCCGGACGCACTGATCAAGAAATCCCTGGCCCGGGTACCGAAGATACAATAAGTTATACCCGATAACACTTTTTTCATGAAGCGGATTGGTCTCATCGTTAACCCGGTTGCCGGTATGGGTGGGGCGGTGGGGCTGAAAGGCACTGACGGGAATGTGGAAGAGGCACTCCGTCGGGGAGCCGTTCCGCATGCGATGGAGCGGACCCGGATAACGCTCTCCCGGCTCGCACGTGAACAGGAATTACATTTCGTCACCTGTTCCGGCTCCATGGGAGCTGATATCCTTCAGGAGACCGGTTTTAAGGAATTCGAGATCCTGTATTCTTTTTCCGGTCAAAGCAGTGTACTTGATACGAAAGCTGCGGCCCGGCGGTTTAAAGAAGCCGGTGTCGACCTGATCCTGTTCTGTGGCGGCGACGGCACCGCCCGGGATATTTTCGAAATTACAGGTAGGGACGTACCCTTGCTCGGTATTCCCGGGGGGGTGAAGATGTATTCCGCTGTTTTTGCTGTTGATCCGGTCATAGCGGCTGAACTGGTTGTAGCATTTGATCAGAGAAACCTCCGGGATTCGGAAATCCTTGACGTAGACGAGTCAGCCTATCGGGCGGGTATCCTGAAAACCCGGATATTCGGCATTGCCCGGACACCTGCCAGCGCAGGTAAGGTACAGGTGGCAAAGCAGGTATACGAGGAACCCGATGAGGAACGGGCAAAACAGGAGATCGCACGGTTCATACAGGAGGTGATGCTGCCTGGGACGGCCTACATCATGGGTGCCGGGACAACGACTGAGGCCATTGCTCATCGTTTCGGGGTGCAGAAGACTCTTCTCGGTGTGGATATCATTAAGGATGGCACGCTGGTAGCGTCTGATGTCGATGAAAAAACGCTTCTTGATCTTGTCGAAAGGGAAAATGAGGTGCGGATTATTATCAGCCCGATCGGTGCACAGGGATTCCTTCTTGGGAGAGGTAACCAGCAGATCAGCGCGCGGATTGTCCGGATGGTGGGATTGAAGAATCTTATCATTGTTGCTACCCCTCACAAACTTGCAGAAATTCCGGCGCTCTATATCGATTCCGGCGACAGTGATCTCGATGCAGAGTTCGGAGATTCGATTCAGGTAATCTCCGGGTATCGTATTGCGCAACGGAAAAAGATTCACCAGTCCCAAAACACGACCGGTTAGTCTGCCAACAGAATTTTTTCAAAAAAGGAATGAATCCTTTGCTTCCCCTGTCAGGAATTATCCCAAGGGTGCAACGGTCTTCTTGTACATCTCGTTGAGCACCTGGGCCAGACCGGCATAAATCGCAGAAAGCCCGCAGAGGATGCCTTCGTATCCTGCGATCACCGTGATGGTGCTATTCCCCGTGATGTCACCGATTGCCAACAGGAAGAATAGGATCGTCAGGGATCCAAAGACGAACTGCAAAGCCCGGTTGGTTTTCAGCGTCCCGATGAACATGACTGCTGTGAAAATGCTCCACATCGCGAGATACGCAGCCATTGCAGTCTTGTCAGTAGCTTCTGCAAGCCCCATCTTTGGAAGGACCAGCAGGGCTACGAGACTCAGCCAGAAGAACCCGTATGAGGTGAATGCGGTTGCCCCGAACGTGTTGTTCTTCTTCCATTCCTGGATACCCGCGATGACCTGGGCAAGACCCCCATAGAAGATCCCCATTGCGAGGATCATCGAGCCCAGTGCAAAGAATCCTGCATTGTGCAGGTTCAGGAGCACGGTCGTCATACCAAAACCCAGAAGCCCGAGGGGGGCAGGGTTTCCCGTTACATCGAGATTTTTTATCTGTGTGATTATACCACTAGCCGTTTCGTTTGTCATCATCTCCTCTCCGAATTTTTTTTAAGTAGTTCCAAAGATTGTTCTGTATAAATCATCAAACCCCGATCACTCTTCGAGGGTCGAGATGTCGCCGGGATCCATTCCCATCTCTTTTGCTTTCAGGACCCTGCGCATGATCTTTCCGCTCCGGGTCTTGGGCAGTTTATCGACAAACTCGATCTCCTGTGGTACTGCGACAGGCCCCAGGGTCATTCGCACGTGATACATCAGATCCTGTTTGAGCTTATCGTTGGGCGAATTGCCGACCCGGAGGATCACGAACGCCTTGATGGAGTTGCCCTTCAATTCGTCGGGTTTCCCGATGACTGCCGATTCTGCCACCGCGTGGTGGGAGACCAGTGAACTCTCCACCTCTGCAGTGCCGATGTTGTGGCCAGCGACCACGATGATATCGTCAGAACGACCGAGGATCATGATGTACCCGTCTTTGCCTTTCACCGCGAGATCGCCGACGGTGTAGACCCCTTTAATTGTCTCCCAGTATTTGCGGTACCGCTCATCATCCTGCCAGACCGTCCGGAACATGGATGGCCACGGTGATTTGATGACAAGCAGCCCTCCGGTTCCCGGCTGGACAGGAATCCCGTCTTTGTCAACCACATCTACTTCAACACCGGGAATGGGTCTGCCGGCAAAACCCGGGCACATGGGTTCACCAATTGTGGTTGTGATCATATGCATGCCGGTCTCGGTCTGCCACCAGGTGTCGAGGATGGGAATTTTATTCTTTCCAATGACCTGATAATACCACTCAAACGCCTCCGGGTTCAGAGGTTCCCCGACGGATCCAATGATCCTCAGCGAGCTTAAGTTGTACTTGTTTGGCCATTCCTCGCCCAACTTCATGAACATTCGGATCGCTGTCGGTGCAGTGTAGAAGATTGTTATTCTCTGTTCTTCGATCAGTTTCCAGTAACTGCCTGCATCCGGATAGTCCGGGGTGAGTTCGGACATGAATACCGTTGCTCCAACTGCAAGCGGACCATATACCATGTAACTGTGACCGGTGATCCAGCCCGGATCTGCAGTACACCAGAAAATATCCTGGTCCTTGAGATCGAAGATGTATTTACAGGTGTAATACGTCCCGACCATGTAACCGCCACACATGTGCACGATCCCTTTGGGCTTGCCGGTGGAACCGCTCGTATAGAGTGTGAAGAGTGGATCTTCTGCATCCATGACTTCAGCCGGGCATTCCTGCGGGGCACTTGCCAGGATCTCGTTGAAATCCAGTTCAAGACCGGGTCTCAGATCAACCTGGGGATCCTGCCTCCGTAGCACAACAACATGTTCCACTGAGGAACAATCAACGATAGCTTCATCCACAATCGATTTCAGCTGGATTGTTTTACCGCGGCGCATACCTATGTCTGCGGTGATAACGATTTTTGCTGAAGCATCCTGGATTCGCATCTTGAGTGCTGCAGCTCCAAATCCCCCGAATACCACGCTGTGCATTGCACCGATCCGGGCGCAGGCAAGCATAGCAATCATCTGCTCGGGTACGAGCGGCATGTAGATGCAGATGCGATCACCTTTCTTAACTCCCAGTTTTTTGAGTGCATTTGCAAACCGCATCACTTTGCTGAGCAGCTGCTGGTAGGTAAAGACACGTTCTGTCCCCTTCTCTCCCCGCCAGATGAGTGCCGCTTTGTTGCGCCGCTGACTTTTTACATGGCGATCAAGACAGTTTTCGGTGATGTTGAGCTGAGCGTTGACGAACCACTTTGCATACGGGTAGTTCCACTCCTTCACTGCAGACCAGGGCCGGATCCAATCGAGCTCTAAAGCGATTTTTGCCCAGAATCCGTCCTTATCAGCCAGAAAATCAGCGTAGGCTTTCTGGTAGTCTCCCATCCATGCATTTTTTTTATACTGGGGGTCGGGTGTGTATGATTTCACATCCTCGACGAGTCTGACGTTAAAATCTTCGGTCATATGCCAACCCATTTTACATTATTAATCATGTTAAACTACCATAAATAATTTGTCGAAGAATCGTTCGACTAATCTGATGGACAAAGATTGTTTATCGACATATCAAGGGAAAAACCTGATGATCGTTCTCAGGTTGGGGGGGCAGGGATGGCAGAAATCTGGGATCAGCAGGTTGGATATAAAAAGGGTTATCTGTCCAGGTTTTTCAATATAGGATTGATGCTCGATAAATTCAAGGGGTGCCTGTTGGGTGCGGCAATAGGTGATGCGCTGGGTATGCCCAACGAGAGCGGTGCTCCTAACCTGAACAAGATGAAGTACGGGTACCGCCGCCCTTACAAAGGTCATCCCAACGAGGGCTTGAACCTTGGACAATATACCGATGACACTCAGATGATGATCCTCGTCGGGACCCTTCTCGCAGACGGGAAATTCACTGAAGAGCGGTACATGACCGCTCTCAGGGAGCTCTGCACGAGAGGAAAACTCCGTTTTCCCGATGGCTCAGTTTCCACGGCGTGTGAGCACCCGGTACAAGAGAATGTTCCCCAGAAAGGAGTAAAATCCACCACCTCCGGATGTCTCCCTATAGCAATACCGTTCGCTCTCGCATTTCCCGATATGAGCGAGGGTTGTGAGCGGGCTGTCCGGGCATGCAATGTCACTCACTCCCACCCGGCAGCACATGCTGCGGTCTCCACCGTCGTTACCCTCCTCTACCACGCCCTCCACGATAGCCCGGATCCGGTGGGAAAGGCCATGCACAAGGCCCAGGCAGAGGATGAAGTGCTGGGCGGGAAGATCCGGAACGCGATCCTCTTGGAAAAAGAGGGCATGGAAACGGAAACCGCCCTGCTCAAAATTGGCAACGATGTTTCCGTATTCCAGACCCTGCCTATGGCTTTTTTCCTGATCAGCCGGTATTCCCATCCCCCGGATCTCCTCACTGTCGCCGCAAATACCGGTGGAAATACTGATACCATCGCCTGTATCTGTGGTGCATATCTTGGTGCAGCAAAAGGGATCGGGGCACTTCCTGCGGATCTTCTCGAAGGTCTCGAGGATCGCCAACGGATCGAATTGCTCGGTCAGCGGCTGCACAATGTCTATTCCCGCAAGATGGAAAAGTTGTAACCCATTTTTTCGCTCTTTTATTCAGGCACAACTGGCATTCCGCCCCGGGTCACCTCAACAAGCATTAAATTTTGACAATCGGATACTCTTGTTATGAAAATTGCGATTATCGGGGCCTCCGGCTATGCCGGTGGTGAACTGGTTCGCCTGCTGGTTCATCACTCAACGGCGAAAGTCACGTGTGCCACTTCCCGCAAACTGGCAGGAACTCCTCTTGACCAGATCCATACCCACTTAAAAGGGTTTACCAATCTCAAATTCGAGAATCCCGAGATGGATGCCATCGACGCCGATGTGGCATTCCTTGCCGTTCCGCATACTGCCGCGATGACGTATCCCGGCAAGTTGCTGGAGCGGGGGATCAAAGTCGTAGATCTGAGCGCAGATTACCGGTTGCCCAAAGATATCTACGAGAAGGTGTATGGCGTAACCCACACCGATTACTTCTGTGCCCCTTATGGAATCCCGGAACTCCATCGCAAGGAGTGTATCAATGCAAAGTTCGTTGCAAACCCCGGATGTTTCCCCACGGGAGCGACCCTTGCAGCGGCACCTTTGGCAAAATATGCCCACACGGTCATCTTCGACTCCAAAACCGGGGTAAGCGGTGCGGGTGACAATCCTTCCGCAACTACCCACTACCCGAATGTCGGGGATAATGTCGGTCCCTACAAACTGACGACTCACCGCCATCTCGCCGAGATGAAGCAGGAGATCGCCTGTCTGGGCTCTAAAGCGAATGTCTACTTTACTCCACACCTTGTGCCGGTAAACAGGGGAATCCTGACAACCGCCCATATCCTCCTCAACGAACCTCTGGAGCAGAAAGAAGTAGAGAAACTCTACCAGGATTACTATAAGAATGAATATTTCGTCCGGTACCAGAAACCATCGCTTGCCGCAGTCCGCGGAAGTAACTTCTGCGATATGATGGTGGAGAGCGAAGGGATGCGTGTCGTTGCAGTCTCTGCTATCGACAACCTGGTAAAAGGGGCAAGCGGACAGGCAATACAGAACATGAATCTCATGTGCGGGCTTCCTGAAACAGACGGGCTCGCCAGCGCAGGGATGCTTCCCTAGGTGACTGATATGCTGGTAAAAGACGCAATGACAAAAAACCCGGTGGTTTGCTCTGCCGAAACACCTCTCCGCGATGCGGTCAGCCTGTTCCGGAAGCATCACATCGGGGGCCTTCCCGTTATGGAAGGCAAAGAGCTCGTCGGGATGCTTACCGAGTCGGATCTCATCTCGCTCCTGGAATCAGAACGAATCTCTGACGATCTCTGGCTGCCTTCGCCCTTTGAGATCATCGAGATCCCTATCCGCGAGTATGTGAACTGGGAAAAGACCAAGCATGCCCTGCGCAATATTGGGGATATGCCGGCAAAGAAAGTGATGACGCACCATGTGATCATCGCAACGGAAGATATGGGTGTTGAGGCGGCTGCATCCCTGATGCTCAAAGAAGGTGTCACCCGTCTTCCCGTGATGCAGGGAAAGAAACTGACCGGTATCCTTACCCGGTCAGATATCATCAATGCAATCGGTGCCTCCAAGGATACCAACGGAGCAGGAGAAGAATGACATTACGAAGTATCTGTGCAGTCAAAGGTGTAACTGCGTATGGCATGAAAGAGGGGAAGTTCGGTCTTGCCCTGATCCGTGCAAGCGGCACTGCCGCCGGAGTTTTTACGGAAAACCTGGTTAAGGCAGCACCGATAGAACTGATGCGGAAACAGATCAGGAAAGGTACGATGGAAGCCGTTATCGCAAACAGCGGCTGTGCCAATGCCTATACCGGTAAACGCGGGTATGAGGATGCAGTTTCGATGACCCGGTTTGCCGGGGAGACTCTCGGTGTCGAAGCAAACCAGGTCGGGATCGCGAGCACAGGTGTGATCGGGCGATATCTCGACCTCCCCCTTATCGAACGCCAGTGCAAAGTGGTTGCCCCGAAACTCGATCGCACTTACGAGGCCGAAACCCTCACCGCACAGGCTATCATGACGACCGATCTCTACCCGAAGCACGCGCAGGTGGAGAAGGAGTCATTTTCTATCGGTGGAATAACGAAAGGCAGCGGGATGATCGCTCCCAATATGGGCACGATGCTCGCGTTCCTCTATACCGATGCTGAGATTGGGGCAAAACCGCTTGCCGATGCCCTGAAACTGGCGACAAAGAGGACCTTCAACCGCGTAGTTGTCGATGGCGACATGAGCACCAATGATATCGCCCTCTGTACGGCAACCGGCGCTGCTGGGAAAGTTAACCCGAAGGAGTTCGCAGCGGCCCTTGAGGAATGCTGCCGCTCCCTTGCGATGCAGATTGCGGCCGACGGAGAAGGGGCCTCGAAACTGCTCGAAGTGACCGTTACAGGTGCTCCCAAAGAGGATGATGCAGCAAAGGTTGCCCGCACCGTTATCGAATCTCCGCTCGTCAAGACGGCGGTATACGGCGAGGACCCCAACTGGGGCCGTGTCGTTGCCGCAGCAGGCCGGGCTGGCGTGAAGTTCGATCCCAACGCGGTCTCACTCTGGATCAGCGATGGCAACGTGAAGTATCCGCTCGTAAAATACGGCGAGATCATCGCCGATCTCAAGAATGCAAAAGCAGCCATGCATGGCAAAAAAGTGATCTTCATTCTCGATCTTGCAGCAGGGAAAGCCGAAGCAACCACCTGGGGCTGTGATCTGACCGAGAAATATGTGGAGATCAATGGGAGGTACACCACATGATGAAACGCGAAGACGTACTTATGGAAGCTCTTCCCTATATCCAGCAGTTCCATGGCAAGACCATTGTGATTAAGCTTGGCGGCCACGCGATGGTGGACCCGGTAGTGCTGGAGAACGCGATCCGCGATGTCGTGCTCCTGCACTACGTCGGTATCCGCGTGGTCCTCGTCCACGGGGGTGGCCCGGAGATCTCCGAGAAGATGAAAGCGATGGGCAAGGAATCAGTCTTTGTCGGGGGACTGCGGGTGACCGACCCGGAAACCCTCGAGATTGCCCAGATGGTGCTCGTCGGCAAGATCAACAAAGGGATCGTCTCGCTTATCGCCAAATGCGGAGCTCGTGGGGTCGGGCTCTCGGGCAGTGACGGTAACCTGATCATCGCCAAGAAGATGGAACTCCAGAAAATAGAGGTCGGAGGCGTGCAGAAAGAAGTCGATCTCGGCCAGGTTGGCGAGATCGAATGGATAGATCCGGCCATCCTGAACACGCTGCTCGACACGCGTTACATCCCGGTTGTCTCACCGATAGCGATAGACCGGCTGGGTGCGAGCCTGAATATCAACGCCGATACAGCAGCCGGCGACATTGCCGTTGCCCTCAAGGCCTACAAACTCGTGAATATGACAGATGTGGACGGGGTCATGGATGCCAAGCGGACGATGGTCTACCGTAAACTGACCATCAGCGAAGCAAATGCCATGCGAAAGTCAGGGGCAATTGGGGAAGGAATGATCCCGAAGGTGAGCTCGGTTATCAAGGCTGTGGAAAATGGCGTAAACTTTGCCCATATCATCAATGGCAACATAGAGCACAATCTCATTCTCGAACTCTTCACTCGCGATGGTGTCGGGACGATGATCTCCTTAAAATAACTTTTTTAAAAGCAGCCGGACAGGTATTTTATCCGTGGATAATCAATACTACCACAACGAGGTTTGGTGATGGACAAAACAATAAAAATCGCAGTCGGACTCTTCATGGTAGTGGCTCTCGCGTGTGCAATTTTCTTTGTCATGCCCCATCCGGCTGAAAAAACACCAGTACCGTGTCCGGGAGATTCTGTGTCGGGTAATGTGACTGTCTATTTCTTCTATGGTGAAGAATGCCCGCACTGCCATGCCATTATGCCGTTTATCGAGTCTCTCAAGACAAAATACCCGGCTGTGGATTTCCAGATCCTTGAAATCTGGCATAATCCGACAAACCAGGAGCGTTCTGATTCCATGAACAAGAAACTCGGCGTAAAAGGCGTCGGCGTTCCCGAAGTGATCCTCGGGAACGTTGTCCTGGTTGGCAACAAGGATATTCCTGCAAAACTGGAAGCGGCAATTACCGCGGAATTAGAGAAACGCACCTGATCGAAGAGGCTCCACAAAGATGCCTCCCGTCAAAAACATCATGATGTCTCATAGACCCCCCGATTCATGAGATGAAAAGCCCCTTTTTCATACGGGGCTGGACCCCAATCTTCTTCTGTCATTCTGAATAATGGGTACTGAGCATTCCATTATGGAAAAAACACAGAAATTTTTCCTTATACTACTGGCCGTTGTCATCATTGGCGCTGCTTTTTTTCTTGCCGCCCCCTCGTTCAAGTCCATCAATCCCTCAACCCCTCTGTCTTCCGCCTCCCCCTCCCCTTCCTCCGGCCCCATAACCGCATTCTATTTTTACGGTGATGGTTGCAGCAACTGTGAAAAAGTAAAACCCCGTCTCGCCGAACTTGAAGCAAGGTATCCGGAACTCAACCTCATCCGGCTTGAAGTGTACAACAATGCGTCAAACGCGCAGAGATTTTCTGAGATGAAAAGAAAATATGGTCTTGCCCCTGAGGTGGGAATCCCCTTAATATTCATCGGAAATGTGTCCCTTTCCGGATCCGTTGAGATTCCCAACCGGCTCGAATCCGAGATCCTGATCGAGAAACAGCGGCTCGCATCCTGCAATACTACTATCCAGACCGCAATCCCGGAAAAGGAACCCGTCTGTACGACGACCGAATCTCCTCCGTTCAGTCTGCCGCTGGTGATCGGCGCCGCAATTGCAGACAGTGCCAATCCCTGTGGTTTGTCCGTACTGGTCTTCCTGTTGATCCCGATGGCAGCAGCCGGAAGCAGGAGGCGTATCCTGCTTATCGGCGGTGCCTACATCCCCGCGATGTTCTTGTTCCATCTTCTGGTGGGAATGGGACTTTTCTCGGCCATCTCCTCCACCGGGCTTTCACGGGAATTCGCCACTATAGGGGGAGCCATTGCCCTTCTCCTTGGGATCATAACCATTGCCGATGTGCTCTGGAACAAGGAACATTTTATCCTGTCCATACCGGAATCCCAGAAAGGAATGCTCGGGAATTATATCCGCGCCGCATCCATTCCGGCAGCATTTGTGCTGGGGATCCTTGCCGGCATTCTTGGTTTTTCCTGTACCGGGGGGATCTATATCAGCATCGTTGGTCTTATAAGCCAGAAGATGACGTTCATGACCGGGCTGCCCTGGCTCGTGTTGTATAACCTGATCTATATTCTCCCCCTGGTCCTGATCACCCTCATTGTTGCGTATGGCATATCCCCGGAACGGGCTGACTGCATGAGGGAAAAGTACAAGCGGCCTGTCCGGATGATCATCGGTTTGATCCTGGTTGCTCTAGGGGCGGTTATCCTGCTCGGGTGGATTGGATAGACAGACAAACAACCATTTAACCCACTACCCCCGACACTTATCCATGCCTCCGGGCGAACACGTCAATATCATCAGTGCCGGTGAAAACATCCATACCGCGTACCCGGCCATCTTTCGTATACTTCCGACCATTACCCGGACGTACGTCCTTGCGGACAACTCCGTGTACGAACTCTCATCCAACCCTGAAGTGGAGAAGGGACGAGCCGCAACCCGTGAGGCGGTCGCGGCGGTGAAGGAGATCTCCGCATCGCTCTCCATCCCATTCTCCCATGAACTCATCTATCAGCCCATGTATCCTTCTGTCCGCGATACGGTCATTAAGATCCATCACGGGTGCCCGGAGCGAGATTTACGTTCGACATCTCGGGCGGGTCAAAACCCCTCAGCAACGCACTTTTTGCAATCTCATCCTGGCTGGAGGGGGATGTGTATTCTGCCTTTGATCAGAGGACCCCGCGAAGCATCCCGCTCCCAAAGCGTTCTGTGCGGACCCTGCTTGCCAATCCCAACTACCAGATGATTCTCGCCATCCTGCTCCGGACGGGAAAGAAGAATGCGACGGTTGTTCCTGCGGAATGGGTATCCCGGCAGTATATTTTCAAACAGCTCTTCACGTTCTATGTCCCATCCCGCACCAAAAAAGCAAAACCGGATGATCCACTGGTGCAACCCGCGAAGCTCAGGAAAGGCCGCAAGCCGTTTGCCGAGCTCACGCATGGTACATTCTCGGATTTCATGCGGACGCTGGTTGATACAGAGCTGATCGATGAGGAGGTCTCTCAGGAGGCTGGCCGTGAGAAGATGTTCAGGATCACGGAAAGTGGCGAGATCGCATTCCGGTTCTTTTCCGATCCTTCCACAAATTCCCTTATCCAGACACTACTGAACAAAGTCTGAACCGGTCCCGGCCGCTTTTTTTATCAGGGTCCAGCAAAAAGTTCCGGCAAATTTTTTTCAATCGCGCACTGGGGTGTCAGTTAACGAACCATGACACGGATAATTATCCGCGGCGCGGATGTACAACTGACACCAGATTTTTTTTACCGACGTGAACGTTTTGACCGGATTGCGTTTTCTCCGGAAAAATTGCAACTCGTGCAGAATCGAAAATTTTTCAATCGCGATCGCAGCTCCGGTTTTTTTATTTCAATCGATCCCTGACTTTCAAAAAATTTCCGGAAATCGATCCGTAACGTGACTCATATTCGCTAAAAAAGCCGGTCTGTATTTTTGGGAAGTGGACCCGGATAAACCGCAGGATGATGCAAAAACGGTGGGATAGATCGGGTAACGGTCTGAATACCCAGAATAATCAGGGTAGATTTCCATCCCCGGAACACTCCCGCTGGCGCTCCTCGCTCATGGTAATGAGCTGCTCGAATATCTTCTGGACAGCGACCGGATCGATCTTGGCCTCAACCGCCTGGTCAAAGACAGAATTCAGCACCTCCGATGCTCGGTGCGCATCGTGAACCGGCAGACCCGCGTGAATTTTTATCTGTGCAATCTTGAGCGCAAGTGCCTGCCGGTGTGCAATGAGCCGGATGATCTCGGTGTCTGTCTTGGTGATCTCTGCCCGTAAGGTCTCCAGGGACATAACTATACATCTTTTGATTCTTCACATAAACGTGTTTATCATCGCCTTAACGCTAAAGCAGATATCGCAGGAGCACCCTATCTGATCCGGTGATTTCATGCTCGAACGCATCTCCCGAAAGGAAGAATTTGATCTTTTTACCGCGTGGATAGCGATATCCATCTCCTTTGCGATCATCAAGATCGCGCCCTATGGCATAACCGGGCCTGTCCGATCGATCGATCCCGTTGCTGCACTGATCTTTTTCGGTATCGCCCTCCTGACTGCCGGCATCGGCTTTATCCTGCACGAGATGGCCCACAAGTTTACCGCGATACGATTCGGATACTGGGCAGAATTCCGGAAAGACAACACCATGCTGCTCTTTGCGGTCCTTCTTGCGGCTCTTGTAGGGTTCGTCTTTGCTGCCCCGGGAGCGACTGTCATCTATAGTAATTCCGGGAGTGGACAGGGCCTGACCAAGCGGGAGAATGGTATCATCTCGGCATCCGGGCCTATCGTTAACCTCCTGCTGTGTATCCCATTTGCGGGACTGGTGCTGATCGGGGGCACTTCTCCCGGTGGCCTGCTGACGTATATCGGTATATTCGGAATCCAGATCAATGCGATGATTGCCGCGTTCAACCTGCTCCCGATCAGTGTCCTTGATGGCAGAAAAGTTATGGCCTGGAATATTCCGATCTTTGCGGTTCTGATTATTGCGTCGTTCGGGACGCTCGTGGCATCGTTCTACATGCTCTGATTCAATAATTTTTTTTAAAAACAATATTTCAAAAAAATGTGGGTGAAACGCCCATTCAATCCACTTTTATCTTTTCAATAACCCCGACTACGTTCTGCCCCTTCTCAAATGCATCCTTAAGCGCAGTCGGGTGATTTTTGATCCCCTTGAATTCGTCCATATTATTGGCAATGATATTGTCATAATATTCAAATCCGGTGCCGTTGAAGATGGCGGTGATGGCCGGAAATGCCCCGTCGAAGACATGATCCCAGTTCTGCCCGGCCGTAGAGATGAAGAGCCCCTTGTGACGTTTGATGTGATCATCGGGAAAATAAAGGGTTTTTAAGATGAACTTCCGGGCCCAGAGATACTGCCCCCGGTCGATCAGCCCCTTGAGTTCTGCAGTGATACCCATCGTATAAATGGGAGAGGCGACCGCAATACAATCCGATGCCAGTATTTTTTCAAATACCGCGATGGCATCATCCTTCACCACGCACTGGCCCGTTTTATGGCAGGCATTGCACCCCCGGCAGGGAGCATAGTTGAGATCCTTGAGTACGATCTTCTCCACTGATGCTCCGGCTGCCCGTGCCCCCTCTAAGAAACTATCGAGCAGGGTTTCTGTATTCCCGTGCCGGTGTGGGCTTCCGGATATGCCTAGGACGGTTACGGTCATATTTTCACGCTGCGAGTCGTTTTTTGATCTCGGTCAGTATGGTTTTACCGAGTTTCTCGGCATCTGCCCGTGCAGTGGGGTGCTTCTCGATTGCCCCTTTCTCATCCACATTATTGATCATCAGGTAGCTGATGTCTGCGTCCTTTATGTCAATGACATGGTAGAAGCATTTCACCGAGGGTACGGCAGCATCAAAGACATGGTCCCAGTTCTGCCCGGCAGAAGCAAGGAACACCCCGAGCCTCTTTCCCTTGCGTTCAGGAGGAACGATGGGAAGTTTGAGCACATATTTTCGTGAGCGGAAGACCTGTGCCCGGTCGATCAGGGCCTTGGCCTGCGAAGCGATACCCATACAGAATATTGGCGAGGAGAGCAGGATGATGTCAGCCGCGATGATCTTGTCATGATATATTGTCATTCCATCGGGCTGCACACATTTATTCAGTTTCTCGCACGCATTGCATCCCTTGCAGGGATTGATATTGGCCTCCGTCAGGGCAACTTTCTCGATGACCACGTCCGGGTCAGCGATCATCCCGCCCAGTACCCAGTCCAGCAGCGTCTCGGAGTTGCCATGCCTGTGGGGACTTCCGGCAAAGGCCAGGACTTTGATCGGCATATCCGTATCTTTGTCATGTGCCGTAAAAAAGGATTGGATGGTTCCGGGATGAAGCATACCCCAGTGGCAAACAGGAAGTTGTATCGCGGTTCTCTTGTATCTTTCCTGAGCATCCCGGAAGAACAAATTCTCCGGAAATGGTTGTTACATCAAACAAGTGATTGAGCCCGATACCTGCACGCTTTAATTAATAAAAAAAGAGATTTTCCCTGTTTCATACTTTTTTGAAACAGAGGTACCAGTCTTTGCACTCGTACCCTTCGCTTGGGCGCTTGTCCATTTCGGCTGTTGTCTTTGGCGGGGGCACGACTACTTTCTCGCCGGGCTGCCAGTTCGCGGGTGTCGAGACTTTGAACTTGTCCGTCGTCTGGAGTGCCTTGACCAGCCGGATGATCTCTGGCATGAACCGCCCGTTCTGGAGCGGGTAATAGATCATTGCCCGCATGACCCCTTTATCGTCGATGAAAAAGACGCAGCGGACCGCGGCAGTCGAGGACTGTCCCGGGTGGATCATACCGTACTTCTTTGCCACCTTCATGGTGAGATCGGCGATGATGGGAAAGGGGATGGTAACTCCCATCTTCTCCTTGATCGCGTGCACCCATGCGAGATGCGCCGATATGCTGTCAACCGACAGGCCTATCAGCTGGACGTTGAGGGCCTGAAGTTCATCGTAAATCTGTGCAAACGCCATAAATTCCGTGGTGCACACCGGTGTGAAGTCCGCCGGGTGCGAGAAGAGCACAACCCATTTCCTTTTCAGGGATGAGAGGGTGATTGGCCCATGGGTTGTTTCCGCTTCGAAATCCGGCGCGGGTTCTCCGAGAACGGGGAACGTGATACAGGTATCGTCTTCCATGATGTTTCACCCCGGAATGGATTATGGCATTACCTCGTCGAGCTGGGCTTTGCCGTACACATATGCAGGCATACCGGAGAGCAGGAAGGTGACACGGAGCGCCTCTTCGACCTCTCCTTTCGTAACCCCGATATTTTTGGCCCCGGCCAGCTGGGCGCGGACAGCATGCTGGTCACGCATTGCGGCTGCAATTGCAATGGCGATCAGTTTCTTGGTCTTACCGGAGATCTTGCCATCGTCCCAGATGTGCTGCTCGAACTTCATGACCAGATTGAACATCTCGGGCTCCTTCGTGGTCAGTTCCTTGAAAAACTTCGGCACTTTTCCGATCTTCATCTCAAGGGTCTTAAGTTCCTTTGCCGATCCTTTCATTGCAACCGGTTTTTTTGCGGGTGCTGGTTTGACTGCCGTTTTTTTAGCAACTGCTTTTTTCACTGCCATAACTTATTCACTCCTCTAATTGCATAGGTTCCCCGCAGCAGATCAGTTCCCCGCCGCCGGACTCTTTTACCACCACTACATTTCCACAGATCTCACACTTAAAGACCTGTCCTTCTTTCGAGACATTTACCATGGAGTGTTCCTCGTTACTGGTTCGGATAAACCTGGGAGCAGGCATTTTGCATGCATGTTTTTTGGGATCTCCCAGAAGTCACATGTGCCGTACTGTACCCGAAAAGAAAAATGGAAAATTATATGTTGCTCTTGCCGCGCTTTGGCGGGTTCTTCACATCGTCCGCCGTCTTGATGTCCGGGCGGATGTGGGTCATGGGGAAGCACTGGTATTCTTCACAGGAGCAGGCAGGACATTTCCGAAGATCCTGTTCACTCTTGTCAAGAGCAAGTTCCTTCCCGCAATCTAAGCAGACATATTTGCCGGGCCCGACTTTCTGTCCTGCACTGTACGACTTATTTTCGGTCAAATAATTCACCAAAGTTCTCATTCACGTCAAAGATATATATGGGTTGTGTTGATGCCTCCGGTTTTGAAACATCTTTTCCATTTTTTAGACGTGCAGGATCCGATGCAAAGGTATATGCCCCGTTTTCACGTCTACTGTTGTATGGGAAAGAAGGTGATCGGCCTCCTGGGGAGCCCCTTGTCTGATGGCAATACGGCGAAATTGCTTGAATGGGCGCTCAAGGGTGCTGAGGATGCTGGTTGCATGGTAGAGAAAATTGAAGTCGCTTCTCTCGATTTCCAGGGCTGCATGGAGATGATGTTCTGCAGAGATCATGAGACCTGCATCATGGATGATGATATGCAGCAGATCTATCCCAAATTCCGGGAGTTGGACGGCCTCATCATTGCCACACCGGTCATGACGATGGGAATTCCCGGAAAACTCAAGTCCCTTATCGACCGGTTCCAGGTCTTTTTCATGGCAAAGTATATGCGGAACAAATCCCTCATACCAGTAGAACGGAAAGCGGAACGAAAGGGACTTTTCATCGGTATTTCCGGTATGAAGATCCCTGAAGTTTTTATCGGGGCAAAATTTACCGTCGAGGCCTTTTTCGACATCCTCGACTGCCAGTACTTTGGTGAACTGTTGATCAACGATATGGACACGATCCGTGATATTACGAAACGGGCGGATCTGCTCGAGGCTGCTTACCAGAAAGGGTACGCCCTTGGAAAATTGCTGACCGGGTAGACTTCTGTTTCCAGGCAGTTTTTCTTGCGCAATCCAATTGTTGGAGGAATACGTTGGATTATTTCCTTCGATTCGCTAGAGGAGTCCCAGTTCCTTCATGCTCAGGTAACTGCTCTTTGTCACAATGATGTGATCGATCAGCTGGATGCCCAGCAGTAATCCCGCCTCCCTGAGCTGGGTGGTGACGGCAATATCCTGCGGGCTGGGTTCGAGCGAACCGGATGGATGATTGTGCACGCAGATGATCGATGCCGTCCGGTCGGTGATCGCTTCTGCATAGACTTCCCGCGGGTGGACAAGGCTGTGGTTGAGCAGGCCGACAGTGATGGTTCTGCTGACAAGTACCTCTCCCGCGCCATTCAGTGCGATACAGAGGAAACGCTCCTGTTTTTTGTCCCGCATTTCCGCTACCACAGCGATGGTGAGGATATCCTGTGGTCTTGTCACTTTTACCGTGCTGTCATGCGGTGCACAATAGCGGCGTCCCAGCTCAAAACACGCGGTGATCTGGGCTGCCTTTGACGGTCCTATCCCCTTGAGGGAGATCAGGTCTTCATACAGGATCGTACCCTGGTGATCCTTTACCAGCCCACAGATCTCTTTTGCCATCTCCCGGACGTCCTTGCCCTGCGTACCCCGGCCGAGGATCGATTCGATCAGTTCCTGTTCGGTAAGTGATGCCACTCCTTTCTTGGCAATCTTTTCGCGGGGTCTGTCCAGCATGGGGACATCTTTCATCTTTTTCATGGTAAAAATCCGTCAGGCAGGAAATGGCAAGCCCGGAACCCTGTGGTGTGTTTGGGGTTCTTGTTTAGAACAGGAAAAATCTTTCTTATTGGTAGTGGGAATAATCAGTTCCGTTCTGCCCCATGAAGAATCTTTAAGTCAAAAGCTCTCCATATCCTATACTTATGGCAACTATTGAGGATGCAAAAGAAGCCTTTGCCGGTGAATCACAGGCAAACCGGAAGTACCTGGCCTTCTCTGAAAAGGCAGCAGAAGAGGGTTTTAAAAATATTGCAACGCTCTACAAGGCTGCTTCGGAAGCAGAAGCAATCCATGCAAAGAAACTTTTAAAGGTGTTGGCGGCAGTCGAGCCGACTGCAAAGAACCTTGAAGCGAGCATTGCCGGCGAGACCCATGAGTTTACTCACATGTATCCCGGGTTTGTCAAAGATGCTGAAGCGGATGGAAGGAGCGATGCGGTGCTCGCGTTTACCCATGCGATGAAAGCCGAGCAGGTGCATGCAAACCTGTACAAGAAGGCTCTCGATGCGTTGAAGGCAGGAAATGACCTCGGACGGGAAAAGATCTTCCTCTGTCCGATCTGCGGAAATATCGAGATCGGCATAGTACCCGACAAGTGTCCGATCTGCGGCGTTTTTGGAAAGCAGTTCCGGGAAATCACTCTATAATTTTTTCATCGTCATTTTTACTATCACTGTTTTCATTATCCCACGCTTTCCTCCGTTCATTTCTGCGCCGGTGGAGCCACACAACGACAAGGATAAGGGCAATCAGAGTGGCCCATGATGCGGAATAGATGATAATGATCGGATTGACAAACACGTTCTGCGGAATAAATGATGGAGGCAGGACCGGGGGGGCGATGCTTTCAAACTTGATGGCAATCTTTGCAGGGAACCGTTCCTTTCCATCGAAATAGCGAATGGTAACCGTTGCATTACCGGAAGGAATTACCCCTTCTGTGGGAGCGTTGTTGGTGTTGGGAAATGCGACGGTCCGGGTAATTCTGCCATGTTCATCCCCGATCTCAATATACCATGAATCAGGATATGCCCTTGAGTAAAGATCCCGGGCACTTACGGCAAGTTTTGAACCCGCGGGAAGCGTGACTTTCCAGATGCCGTTCTCGGTTTTATTTGAGAACGAAAGAATATGATTGACCGGTTGCCCTTGTCCCAAGTGTAACATACCTGATGTTGGATAACAGAACGAGGATTGGGCCTCTTCTTTTTTACCCGTCATTGGCGGGGATACCGGTTCCTGCGAGCAGCGGAACCGATCATCCATCACCTGGCCGTAGGCAAGTGCCCGGGGATAAATCCTCACTTCATCGAGCCCGCCACGCAGATTCTCTGTGCATCCGGTATCCGGCAGGTTCCCGGTCCCTGCATTTGCCCCGAGTATTACGTAATTGGGATATGCATAGTGGATAGATCCCGTTGCGTTCTGCTGGTTTCTCAACACTCCATCGAGATAGATCTTTGTGGTCTGCCCGTCATAGGTTCCCGTGACATGATGCCACTGGTTCAATGAGATGCCCTCATGTTGGACGGGGAGGTCGAGATCCCCGAAATTTTCGAGATTTACTGTCCACCACAGGTCCCCGCCATCTCCTATCCCCAGCCGATACCCTCCTTCATTGTACGATGAGATCAATGTCTGCGGGCGGAAAGAGTTCGTATAAAACCATGTGGAAACAGTGATGGCTTTATCCGGGTGGTTGCGGAGAGAATACGGTACCGCAACATAACTGTTGATCCCGTTGAACAGGAGTGCACCCCCACAACCCCCGTTCTCAATCCGGGATGCCCCGTAAATAGTCCCGCTGTTTCCGTGCCCTGAACCATCGAGAACATTTATGCCACTGCCTTCATTGAAACTCAGATAAAACGAAGGATCAGTTGTTGTATCGGTCTGACCTGAAGCAGTTCCTGCCAGCAGCAGAAAGAACAGGAAAAAAAGTGCCGGTACTCGCAGTTTCTCTCTGCTCCACATGGGGGTCATGGTATCTGATCAATGCTTTATGGGGGCTCATTAAAAAAGAATATTGCTATCGGCAGGCGCAATGACCGGGTGCTTTCTTCAATATGTTTATATGACGCCAGCGCGATTCCGGGAATGATGTCACAAGTCACTGTCTACTCTACACAAAACTGTCCGTACTGTCGGATGGCCAAGGCCTTTCTTGATAAGCATGGTGTCCCGTACGAGAGCATTGATGTCGGTGCGGATACCGAAGCTGCACGGAAGATGATTGATCTCTCCGGTCAGCGCGGTGTGCCGGTGATCGTAGTCGATAATGAGGTGATTGTTGGTTTTGATTCAGAACGCCTCAATGCGCTTTTCGGGGAGCCACCTACCGGTGACAGTTACGATGTGGTTATTGTCGGTGCCGGTCCCGCAGGGCTCACTGCGGGAGTTTACTGTGCCAGAAAGATGTTGAACACGATCATCATCAGCGAAAATATCGGCGGGCAGGCACTGGAGTCATGGGCTATCGAGAACTACATGGGGTACCGGATGATCTCCGGTGAGGACCTGATGAAGAAGTTTGAAGAGCAGGTTCGGTTATTCAATATCAGGCTCGAACTCGATACGGTGACTACTGTTGCAAAGGATGACGGTCTTTTTACCGTAACTACGATTTCGGGAAATACCCTGAAGACGAAGTCCGTGATACTCGCACAAGGGAATCGTCAGAAAAAGCTGGGAATAGCAAATGAGGAACAGTATCTAGGCCGGGGTCTTTCGATATGCTCCACCTGCGACGGACCGCTATACAAAGGAAAGAAAGTTGCCATCGTAGGCGGAGGCAACTCTGCACTTCAGACGGCAGTTGAGATGAGCGATATCGCCCAGTCTGTCAGCCTTATCGTTCGCAGCACAATACGGGCAGATCCGATCTATGCCGACATGCTGAAAACCCGGCCGAATATTACGGTTCATACGGGCACTCACGTGTCATCCCTGCACGGGGAAAAATTCCTTTCGGGCATCACGATCAAGGATGATCAGAGCAGGGAGCAGGATATCAGCCTAGACGGTGTTTTTATTGAGATCGGCTGGTTGCCCAATACGGAAATGGTAGAAAATCTGGTAACACTTAACGAGAAAAAGGAGATCATCGTGGATATCAATGGCCGCACCAATATCCCCGGTATCTATGCCGCAGGAGACATAACCTCAGTGAAGAGCAAACAGATCGTTATTGCGTGCGGTGACGGGGCGAAGGCTGCACTCGAGGTCTTTGAATACCTTTTAAAAACACCCTCTGCATAATTTTTTAAAAAGGAAAGTCTGGCTCTTTCCTGTCCCGATGTATGAAATCAGATCTTTGGCGGTTTGCCCATCTGACGGTCTTTCTCCCGGTACCCCTCAAGGAGCACCGAAGCAATATTTTTCACCGGCTTATCCGTATGCCCGGCTATATGGAACTCACAGAACGGACAGGACGTAATAACGATCTCTGCGCCAGTCTTTTTGATCTCCTCTCCCCTTCGGCTGCCGAGCGCCGCTGCTTCATCCGGGTTCCCCGAGCGGACCCCGCCACCGGATCCACAGCAGATGGAGGGCATTTCCACGAGCTCCACGACCTGCCGGATCAGTTCCCTCGGCTGGTCACGGATGCCCTGCCCCCGCATAAGGTGGCAGGGATCGTGGTACATGGCTTTGATTGGCAGTCGTGCGGGGGGTTCAATACCGTACTGCGTGAGCAGCTCATTGATATCGATCACCCTGAACGGCGTTTTATAATCGTTCTTTAACGTGGTGCCGCAACCGGCGCACATGGTCAGGACCGTGTCGATGCCCCGTGAACGGAATGTTTCAATGTTCCGTTTCTGGAGATCTTCGACAAGTGCGAGCTGCCCGGTCCGGATAAGGGGAGAGCCACAACAGACCTGCTCCTTGGGGATGATAATGCGGATACCGTTCCTGCGGAGCACTTCCATAGCATCGAGTGCCGACTGCTGCTGGCGGTAGTTGTACATGCAGCCGACAAAGAACCCGACTGTGGCTCTAACCTGCCCGTACGGTTCGACCGTATCGCTCATTTTCTCAAGGAAAGATTCTGATGTGCGGGGAACACTTCTACCGGTCTCCCTGATGAGTGCCGCAACCTCCAGGTGCCGGGACAGCGTGAAGCCTCGTTTATTTGCCTGTGCACGGAGTTTCTCGATTGCTTTTGCCGGGATCTCGATCTCCTTCGGGCAGACTTTCCAGCAGGCCTGGCAGGTTGTGCAGGTGAAGAGACCTTCCCTGACCGCATCGGTTATCCGGTCGCCGCTGTCACGTGGATCGAGAGCGAGGCGCATTTCCTGCCGCATCGCCGTGGGCCCGAGAAATGTCGTCACGTCAACGGCAGGACAGACTGAGACGCACGCGAGACACTCGATACAATCCTTGAGTGGTTTCATGGCATCGATCTCGGATTTCTTCGGGAGTACCGCATGTTCGACCGGGAGAATGAATGCAATTGCCTCAAGGGTGGGAAGCAGGTCAACCACAAGATCTTTTTTTACCGGCAGATTGATAGGCTCAATCGTGATGTTGTCTTTTGCTTCTTCCATGCAGGCGAGCACCGGTTCACCATTGACGCGGACCGCACAACTTCCACACTGGCCCGAAGCACAGGAGTACCGGAACGATAGGGATGGATCGAGAGTGTCGTGAATTGCATGGAGCACATTCAGGACGCGGGCACCTTCATTCATACGAACGGTATAACTCTCAAAGTGTGAACCCTCATCCTTTGCCGGGTCGAACCGGCTGATACGGACCGTCAGGGTCTTCATGCGCCCGCCTCCTTCTTCTCAATACCTTCGCGGGATTGCGACAGGAACGTATGACCGAATGGCGATGTCTGGGCATCATACTTCTGCTGTACATCCTTGCGTACGTGGGCTCCCCGCGATTCTTCCCGGATGAGTGCACTACGACAGATAAGCGAGGCGGTCAGGCACATATTCTGGAGGATACAGCACTCTGCAAGGTTCTGCGCAGATGCAGCCCGGATATTTGCTTTGGAGAGTTTTGTAACTGTTTTGAGGGTATCCTGCAGTTCAGCAGCAGTCCGGAATATCCCTGCTCCTTTCCACATCGCCTGCTGGAGCTGTTTCCTTACGTCCGCCGGGTTTTCAGTTCCTGAATGGAATGCGTCAAGACGGTCCTGCTGCTGTTCGATCTGCATGAGATCGATAGATGTGTCACGTTTTCCCGCAGTACCGGCCGCCAGCCCCGCGATCCTGCCAAAGACCTGGGTATCGGCAAGTGCATTGCCCCCGAGACGATTTGCACCATGCACGCCCCCGGCAACCTCTCCGCATGCATAGAGCCCGTGAAGTGCTGTGTGGCATTCCGGTGTGATTCGCAGACCCCCCATGATGTGATGGGCAGTGGGTGCAACTTCCATCGGCTGGGTCCGGATATCCACTCCGAATTTGAGGAACTGTTCAAGCATGACGGGCAGCCGGGTCTCGATCTGTTCCCGGGGAAGATGGGTTACATCGAGATACACGCCGCCGTTTTTAGTCCCTCTTCCGTTCTGGATCTCGGTGGCAATAGCTCTTGCAACCACATCCCGGGTCGAAAGTTCCATGCGTTCGGGATCGTAATTATCCATGAACCGCTCACCCTTGATGTTCTTCAGTACTCCGCCTTCGCCGCGTACTGCTTCCGTAACGAGCCTCCCCCGCGCATCGTAGGGGAAAACGGCACCGGTCGGGTGGAACTGGATCATCTCCATATCGATCAGTTCGGCGCCTGCCCGGTACCCGATTGCATATCCGTCTCCGGTACCGCTTGAAGAGTTGGTGGAGATGTCATAAACCTTGGTTCCACCGCCAGTAGCGAGAATAGTATTGTCGGCCTTGAGAAGGACAAACCGTCCCTTGTCATCCAGGGCCATCGCCCCGCAGACCGTCTCACCATCCATCAGCAGGTCGATAACAGTATATTCCTGCATGAGTGTGACTTTCGTACCGTCAAGCTTCTCTACGAGAGTGGTCATCATCTCATGGCCGGTCCGATCACCCGCATAACAGGTGCGGGGAAACCGCTGGCCCCCGAACGGGCGTTGGGCGATCTCATCTGTATCGGTGACATCGAATACTGCTCCCCATTTAATGAGATCCCCCATCCGTAAGGGAGCTTCATGCGCAAGGATCCGCACGAGCTCGGGATCATTGAGATACGCCCCTCCCTTGAGCGTATCTTCGATATGTACCCCGCAGGAATCTGCCTCCCGCATGACAGCATTATACCCCCCTTCTGCCATCGTGGTGCACCCGCCTTTACCCACGATGGTCTTTGACACCAGCACTGTATCACCGTAGTGAGAAGCTTCTATGGCCGCCCGAACGCCTGCTCCACCGCTCCCGATCACCAGCACATGGCAGTCCACCACGTCATCTGCAAGCATCTTATTATTCTGTGCGTCGTATAGTTACATAAATAAATAGCACAGCAAAAGCGTGAGAGAAGAATGAGATTTTTAATGAAATTTGGCGGGACATCCGTTGCCGATGCCCAGTGCATCAAACGCGTTGTTGACATCCTCGAGCAGCACCACAAAGCCGGCGATGAACTGGCAGTGGTTGTATCAGCCCAGCGAGGGGTGACGGATCAGCTTATTGAGATTGCCGGAAAACTCCCGACTGCGAAGGATGATACAGCGATCGCACCGCTGATTCAGGCACTCAGCAAGCGGCACATGGTCACTCTTGAAGGTGCAGCTCCCGCACATATTGCCGAGGTGGGGTCAGCGATCGAAGAGCAGCTGATCAGTCTCCAGAGCATCCTCTTTGCTATCTATAACCTGCGCGAACTTACTCCCCGTTCACGGGACCATATCATATCGTTTGGTGAACGCCTGCTCGCTCCCATTGTCGCTGCCGCTATTCGCGAGCGTGGCATCCCTTCAACAGCAATGGACGGCTGTGAAGCGGGAATTCTTACCTCCCCCCAGCATGGAGAATCCACCGCCCTGCATGAGAGCGATGACCGGATACAGGCAAAGATTGGACCCCTGCTTGGCAAGCAGATCCCGGTGATTATGGGGTTCATGGGCTGCAGTCGCGAGGGGATTCTCACCACACTCGGGAGGAGCGGTTCGGACTATTCGGCATCCATTATCGGTGCCGGTATTGATGCGGATGAGATCTGGATCTGGACCGATGTTGATGGCATTATGACCTGCGATCCCCGGGTGATCAACGATGCCCGGGTTATGCATTCCCTGTCGTATCTTGAAGTAATGGAACTCTCGTACTTTGGTGCGAAAGTGATGCACCCGCGTTCAATCGAACCGGCGATGCGCAAGAATATTCTGGTCCGGGTAAAAAACACCTTCAACCCCGCGCATCCAGGCACCGTGATCGTTCGGAATGGCCGGCGGGACAACCGTGTGGTCAAGGCGCTCACATATATCGACAGGGTTGCGGCCATCAATATCAATGGCGCCCAGATGATCGGGCGACCGGGAGTAGCAAAAGCGATCTTCACCATCCTTGCAGATAACGAGGTGAACGTGATGATGATCTCGCAGGGTTCATCGGAGGCAAACATCTCGTTAATCATCGATGAGTCCCATCTTGGTGCCGCGGTGAATGCCCTTGCCGTCCTGATTAAACAGGGTATAGTTCGTGAAGTATCCCACAACCACGATGTCTGTGCCGTTGCCGTTGTAGGAGCCGGTATGGCAGGAGCTCCCGGGACGGGGGGGAGAATCTTTTCTTCCCTTGGCGCAGCGGGAGTCAACGTGATGATGATCTCGCAGGGTTCATCGGAAGCAAACATATCATTTGTCGTGAGCCAGAACGATGGTCCTCGTGCAGTACGGGTACTGCATGATGAATTCCAGTTATCGGAGGAATCTGATGAGTAACAATGCCTATAAGGATGCGGGAGTGGACATCGATCTTGAGGCAACTGCCATCAAGTCCCTGATAAAGAATCTCACCTACCGGAGAAAAGGTTCCTGTACCATGATGGGTGGTGTAGGACATTTTGCCGGCCTGATTGATTTCGGGGAAAACGCACTTGCCCTGACAACTGATGGCGTAGGCACGAAGATGCTGGTCGCGGACCAGATGAAAGACTGGAGCACCGTGGGAATTGACTGTGTGGCAATGAATGTCAACGATCTCTACGTTATGAACGTAGAGCCTATCGCATTCGTGGATTACATTGCCACTGACAAACTCTCGATTGAGAAGATGGCCCAGATTGGCATCGGGCTTAATGAAGGTGCAAAGCTGGCAAATATCGATATCGTAGGTGGCGAAACCGCATCGCTTCGTGGGCTGGTGAACGGACTCGACCTCGCCGGTACTTGTCTTGGGATGCAGAAGAAGGACAAAATAATCTCGGGAGAAAAAATACGGCCGGGTGATCTGATCATCGGTATCCCCTCGACCGGGGTCCACAGCAACGGGTTATCCCTTGCCCGCAGTGTTGTGGAGAAGCATGCCGGTTATAACGAGAAGATGAAGAGTGGTAAGACCTTTGGCGAGGAACTGCTCACACCTACCCGGATCTACCACGAAAGCCTGAAAGTCGCTGCAGCCTGCGCCGTGCATGGCATGTGCCATGTTACCGGGGGGGGACTTCTTAACTTCAACCGCCTCAGCGAATTCGGGTTCCGGTTCGATACGCCCCTCCCCCCTCCGCAAATATTCTCCTGGATACAGGAAGCCGGGGACATTACCGCAGCAGAGATGTACCGCACCTTTAACATGGGCATGGGTTTTGCATACGTTGTACCGGAAACAAGTGCTGCCTGTGTGCAGAAGATGGTAAATGGTGCCAAGGTTGTGGGAAAAGTAGTAAAAGAGCCCGGTGCGTTTCTTGGTGATTTGGAGATTGTATAGATCCCGCATCACACGCAAATATCGTTCTTTCTTTTTTAGCTTTTTCAGAACTGAAAAACAGGGATTACAATTTAATCGTATGGTTCAGGTTCGACCGTATATGTGCTCCTCTCTGCATTATCAGCCACGATAACACTATTACCGTGTGGATCTTCAAGAATTACGGTCACTGACAGTTCCCCTCTCTTCACCCGGGCAATCTTATCGAGCAGCACGCGGGCATTCTCCCTCTCTTCTGCATCCCCATCAATTATTGCAGATCCGATTGCCTGGATGATGCGGTCCAGGACCCCCTCGATATTGGATACAAATCCCTGGCAAGTTGGGCCGGGATCGATCCGTACCCCGAGTTCCGGGATCTCGATAGAGGCACTTGTACTCCGCATCACCCGGACAGCGAGGCCCTCTTGTGCAGTGGTCCGGTATGTGTACCGAACCGGCTCACCGTGTTTGAGCATCTGAGTATCGACGAACTTATAGCCGCATGAAGGGCAGATCGCAGAAATAATAAGAATATCTGAAAAATAAGGAATATTTTCTGTGGTATACAGGTATTCGATTTCAGTATTACACGTTGGGCAGGGACCCGGAACGACCGTCCTCAACGTTATGCTCCGCCGATCTTATCCCGTGAAATTTTCACGGACATCGGTGTGAGTACAACATAACGCTGATCTCCAAGACCGATGATATCGCCATTGACATCTTTTGCCACTTCTTTTAAGTCTTTTAATACCCGCTCGTAAGAGATTTTGTCCATCTTCAACCGGGAGATGTCGACAATAACAATGTTACCGCTGTAGACTTCATCCTTGATCCGTGGGGTGTCTTTAATGTCAGTAATTGTTGCAATTTTTACCAGCAGTGCAGGGGATCCAGCTCCATGCTCTTCGTAGGATGCCAGATCGAGTTCCATATAATCATCATCCGAACTTCCGGAACTCTTGCCAAGGAGCGTGTCTATGATTTTAACCATAAAAAAACTGTATGAGGAAAATTATTTAATAGTATCTATTTTGAAACCGATAATCACGTTTTTGGCAGGAAAAAAAGAGAAAAACGGCCCTTTCCCGCACTCTGCTGTTGCCTGTTGTCCGATCAAATCTCCATGTTCCAGATCTCATCTCCGACGTGATGGAACTTTTTCACCATTTTTCCTGCTGTACTGGCACGCATAGCGGGCGCATCGAACAGGGCAATTCCAATGGCCAGCGGCTTACCGTGCCGCTCATCCACGATCTGGACCGGGGCGTTTGCCTTCACATCGTCAGTAACCGCCACAATGCCCGGTCGCATGATATCCGCTCCGTTCACTACGTACGGGATCGCACCCGCATCAACGGTTACCCTGCGCTCCGGAAAGGGACATTGAACTGCCCCTTTGAGGGTTGGAAACGTCCAATCGCCGGTATCCATCAGGAGGGGTTTTTTATGAACCATGTACAGGGAAACATCAGCGTTGGTCTCCAGCACCTCGATCATATCTCCGCGGAATAGGTCGGATGATGTTCCGATCTGCTCTGCAAGGCGGGTGAGAAGTTCCTGTCCCTGGCTTTTCCTGATGGAGTGGCGTTTCTTTACAATAATCTTTTTCATTGTCCTGCTCCTACATTCAACCCTCCCGCTAAAAAAAATTTGCGTGATGAAAAGCGGGAATTTCAGTCTGGACAACTGTGCGTTTTCTCCTTCAGGTGCGGGAGAAAAATGTTATGGATGATGCCGGTTTACGGTATGTTTAAGTAACCTGCTCGCACATTTATATTACTCCAGAGCGATGGTAACAAGGTATTGTTATGACCAAAAGGCCGTTGGATATTTTAGATCTGGTGCTGAATCGTCAGCCCGTTATCGTGTCTCTCAAAGGCGGGAGAGAAATCCGTGGAGTACTCCAGGGATATGATGTTCATATGAATCTCGTGCTTGACAAAGCCGAAGAGACAGAGAACGGACAAATCCAGAAAGTAGGTACACTTATCGTCCGTGGCGATAATGTCATCTATATATCCCCATCATTGGAACAATAAGGTGAATTAACATGACAAAAGGCACTCCATCAATGGGAAAGATGAACAAGAAGACCCATGTCACCTGCCGGAGATGTGGGAAAGTCTCGTTCCATGCCCAGAAGAAAGAATGCTCTGCCTGTGGTTTTGGCAGAAGCACTAGAATACTCAGCTACAAGTGGCACACCAAGAGACCAAAAATCCCAACGCATTAGAGTTGTATTATGTGTGGTATCGTTGGCATCGTTGATGCTGGCGGTGCAGCCATCCAGCTTTATTATGCCCTGTATGCTCTTCAGCACCGTGGGCAGGAGAGCGCCGGGATTTCAACGTTCGATGGGCTGAACCTCCAGAAATTCAAGGGGCAGGGCCTTGTCGCCGACGTTTTTACCCCCTCCGTTTTATCAGACCTTAAAGGTTCGGCCGGTATCGGTCATGTCCGGTACCCGACAACCGGGGCAAACCTTCCTGAAAATATCCAGCCGCTCAATTTCCAGTTTAAGGATCATTTCATCTCGATCGCTCACAATGGGAATCTGGTAAATACCTGCGAACTGCGATCCGAGTTCGAACAGAGTGGCCAGATCTTCATCACCACTACCGATACCGAGATTATCGCAAAGATTCTCATCAATGAGATCAGCAATACGGGATGTGTGGAAGATGCAGTTCACATCTGCATGCGAAAACTCCGGGGCTCGTATTCGATTGTGGTGATGATCGATGGGATCATCTATGCATTCAGGGATCCCCTGGGTATCAAGCCATTCTGTATTGGAAAGACCGAATGCGGCTACATGGTCGCATCCGAGAGCGTGGCAATCGATGCGCTGAATGCAAAGTTCGTCCGGGATGTAAAACCCGGAGAACTGATCCGGATAGATGGAGAAGGTGTAAAGTGTACGCAGATCGCGGTAGCGGGTAAAAGAGCGCACTGCATTTTCGAATACATCTATTTCGCCCGGGCGGATTCAGTTATTGATGGCGTACTGGTATATGCCGTGAGGCGACAGATCGGCCAGAAACTTTTCGAAGAGGATCCCGTAAAGGCTGATTCCGTCTGTTCAGTTCCCGACTCCGGGACCGCGTATGCGATCGGCTATGCAGAAGCATCAAAGATCCCGTTTGTTGAATCGTTAATGAAGAACCGCTACATGGGACGCACGTTCATTATGCCCTCCCAGAAGGAGCGGGAAAAAGCGGTACGGATTAAGCTTAACCCAATCCCTTCGCACCTGAAAGACAAGTCCATAGTGCTTGTCGATGACAGCATTGTGCGGGGTACTACCTCGAGACGAATCATCGAGATGATGCGGGAAGCTGGAGCGCGGGAGATTCACATGTGCATCGGATCACCCGCTATAAAGGCTCCCTGTTATCTTGGCGTCGATATGCCTACCCGTGAGGAGCTGATTGCAAGCAACAGGATTGAAGAAGAGGTACGGCATTGCATTACGGCAACCTCTCTTCATCACATCTCCCTTGAAGCGCTTGTAGTGGCGATTGGTATCGGGCAGGAAGATCTCTGCACTGGCTGTCTCACGGGTTGTTACCCGGTCCAGATCGATGGTGAGCATGCGAAATCCCGGCATATCGATTTCATTGACGGAACGTACCAGTCCAAGCTTGGCACATTTGAAGCCGAGATCTAAAAAAGGTCAAGATTGATGAGGGATTGGTTAAAAAATCCATTACTACATCCTTTTTTTCGACCGAGATCTAACCCTACAAGATGTGGGAAATACATGCCGTATCGCTGGGAGTTATGGTCAAAATATAACGAGTCCCCTCAATCAAAGTATTTCTCGCGGGGTAAGTATTACCGTTGTTTGTAAGATGCCTCACCGATTTTGGAGAAAAATGTTATCTGGCTCTGGACAAAAACTTTTTTTAGTATGGAAATATTATTGATTTTTATTTCTTAGAACAACCTTGTAAGGATGTGACTTTCGAATGGGAAAGAGCGGTCGCTACCATAGGGATCAGACAAGACGAGGCAGAAATGATGAACGCTCGGATTCGATGAATCCGGACCATGATGCGTACGATGATGTAATGGATATTTATGCAGATCAGTCTGACCTCAGCAGTGAGAATTATGGTTACCTTGAAGAGGATGAAGATGACCTCTGAAAAGTGAAGATCTAAAAAAATCCATATTTTATTGTTTGCTGAACAAACAGCCCTGATTATAGCATCTTTTAATCGGGAATCGTCTCTTGTTTTGATTAATGATAATTTCGCTCCGTTTCTTGTCTAGTATCCTTTGGTCGACGTAGGGCTGGTCCCTAAATGTTCTAACGTCGATTGGATTCGGGTAATGTTCCGAATCCGGGTGTTAACATTATGATATAATCAAATGAGATAAGCAAGGAGATATATCGCAAATATCGGGATAAATACAACTACCCATGCTAACCGGCTCCAGGTAAAGACCGGCTGCCCGTCAAGAGGTTTGAGTGGAATGAGTGAGAAGACGACCGACACCAGATTGATCGCGAGGCCGGTTGTTCCGATCATTGTCCAGATACCTCCCACGGGTATGAGAAGGGCAAATAGTACTGCACAAGCGAGGCTTACCAATGGTCCGGCGAGCATTGCTAATCCCAGCGTTTTCTTAATCCGGCTGGTATCCTCCGGTATCTTTGTTGTAAGTGGCTGAGAGAAGACGTTGCCAAAGAACCATGCAGAGAAGAACGTCATAAGAAGACCCGTTGCACTGAACTTCAGTTCAGATTTCATAACGAAATGGCGGGCAACGAAGTAGTGGGCCAGTTCGTGCAGAACAACTACAATTCCTGATACGAGGATGTACGTTCCGACGACGACCGGCAACATCCCCGCCCGCTCAGCCACCACAAATGCGAGACCATAGAGGGCCGCACCAAAACCGAGAATTAATATCTGCGAATTATGCGGGAGAAGCGGGTTCCGAGAAGCATCGAGTGAACGCGAGAGGGGATTGTTCTGTCGCTCCAGTAATTCCGCAGCATGGTCTTCAGCATGACCCGCAACCCGGTCACTGAAAAAGTCAGTGACGGATTTAAACAGGTGCTGGAAGAATGTGAGGATCTGCCCGAAGAGTGTTCCAAGGAACCCCCCGGATGTCAAGGCTCCCGCACTTCCTGCGAGTGCGACGACGCTGGCCACCGCGACACCGGCAGCAACCGCTCCCAATGGTCTTGCACGGGGTGGAAGTATCGCATCAGCGGGCAGTGGGCCCCTCTCATCTGTTACAAAACCTGCAGCCCTGGCCCCCCCCTCCTAAAGTGAAGTTGCAATGATCCCCGCAAACGAAGTACTGACTTCCGGATTTACCGGGGGAGATATGGGAGCAACTGGAGCTGGGACGTCTGGGATGCTGACCGGAGGTGCAGCAGGGATCTCCAGGGGTGCGTCGGGTTCCTTCTGCACCGGGATTTCCTTTGGAGGTTCTACTTTCGGTACAACCACGGTCTTTGGTTCGACTACAGGTGCTGCTATTACCGCTCCGCCTCCGGAATCAGAGGTCGCCCCCCCCGTCATTCCCGATAAATATTGTCGGTGAGGAAGTGGGCGTAGGGGTTGGAGTCGAAGCGGGGCTGATGGCGCCAGGTGAGAACCGGGAAAAACTGGGGTATGGGGATGTTGCCCAATACGTTGCTGTCGTTGCAGTTGTGGAGTTGAGGGAGGCGTCCAAGACCGAAACACTATACGGGCTGTCATGGATCCTGAAGAGTCGGATGTTGTCAGTTCCATAGGTTGCAGTCCAACTAAGTGGCACAGTAAAGTAAATGTCAGCATAGTCCAAATTCGGGTACTGGGCCGGTGAAGCTGAAGTATCGATGTCTATTTCGTAACCCAGAATCTGAAGGGGCCGGATACTTCCTGCGGCTGCCGAGAATGCAGCTGCGTCACTTGAACTGGGTGCATCGGACATCAGGACCGTGATTGTATTCCCCAGCGAGTATTGGCTGAGATTCAGGCTCATGAAGACCGTAGTAGGGCCGAAACCCGCGAGATTTGAAATGAATGGGGTTGTGTTCAACTGTATACTGCGGATCGCGTCACCTGTGATATTGCCCGCAATATCCGTAAGGGTGAAGTAATCGAAGACAGAACTCGAGAAGAACGGGGACGGGTTTGTTACTATCGCCTGGTTACCGCTAACGGTGATAGTGGCTCTGTTGAGGAGAAGGGTGGACTTATTCAGGCGGGGCTCAAGAGTGGAGCTCGGTGCCGGAGTCATGGAGACTCCGGGGATATTCGTCGAATTGGTCATCCCATTGGACGCAATGTTGATGTACTGCGTCTTTACCATCTGGTTTGATCCTTCGGTATTATTTGCGATGAGAGTGACGCTGTACCAACCCTTTGTCGTGTACGTGTAGCTTGGATTTTTTTGTGCAACATCCGTTGTGTTAAACCACGTGCCATCCCCAAATGACCAGTTCCAGCAGTCGGGAAGGTTTGAGGATGTATCGGTGAACCCCACGGCGAGTGGGGAGATACCTTTGGTTACGTTTGACGTGAAATCTGCGACCGGTATTGCCGCATAAACTGGAGCAACGAGTATTGAGAAAAGAACAATGAAAGAGAGGAAGATGCAGATGCGGTTGTTTCGTTCCTGCCGGAAGTTCCCGGAGCTCTTGTCTGTGGATCTGATACCATAGTTTTCCGAATGTGACATCGTACACCTGACGTTCCGGAAAAACCCCGTCCACAAAAACGGACATTTTATCTCTTGGGTTCTGTCCGTTCCTGATCGTTAGATATCGGTGATAAAGACTGATAAGAGTTTCCAGTTTTGTAATAATACCCCCACTATATTCAGGTATCACACGGTTAGGGCTGGAATGTTGTAATATTCTTTTTTATCGGGATCTATCGGTGCTCTGAATTCCTGATTTTTCCTTTTTATGACAACAGTACATGACCTTCAACGTGTACCAATTTCCTTGATAAAAGACCTGTTTTGGGTAATCCATTCCATAATTTTATGTTGCTATCATTTCTTCCCGAAAATACCTGAGATCGCATTTGACCCCGGAATTTCCCCCGTAATGAAAATCCTCCACAGGAGTGTCTCTCCAGTCTTTGGGGTTGGTTCCTTGCTACGGTTTATACTATCAGCCGGATATCTTACCGGTATGGCAGGAAACAACAGGCTCAGGACACTCATCGGGGCCGGACAGCGAATTGGTCTTGGGGGCAAAGGAGTACTTCGCACGTAGGGATGGGAACCCGAAGCAATCGCAGTGCTCAGTGCCGCTTACGACTATGGTATTCGTTATTTTGACTCTGCGCCAGCATATGCAGGGAGCGAACATTACCAGGGCCTTTTCTGGAAACAATACCCTGAGCGGAAACGCGAGACTTTTCAGGCAGGCAAATCCGCAAAGAGGGATGGTGTCAGTGCCGAAAAAGATCTGGCCCGGACACTCTCCCGAATGGGACGGGACCATCTCGGACTCTGGCAGATCCATGATGTGCGCGACGAAGACGATATCCAGCGACTGGAGGCGAAAGGAGGTGCCCTTCGCACATTCTATGATGCCCGTGAAACGGGTGCTGCCCGGGGAGTCGGGGTTACCGGGCATCCTGATCCTGCCTTCCTGCTCCACGCGGTCACGAACTGGGATGTGGATGCAGTGCTCCTGCCGGTCAACCCTGTGGAAGCGGTGATTGGCGGGTTTCTTGACAAGGTCATTCCTACAGCCCGGGAAAGAGGCATCGGGGTCATCGGTATGAAAGTGCTGGGTGCAGGGCAATACCTGGACCGTGATCGTGGCTTCTCAGCGAAGAATCTGATCCGGTTTGCCCTTTCGCAGGATGTCGATTTGGTGATTGTTGGGTGTTCAACTCCGGGGGAGGTACAGTCCCTCTCGCAGTTTGGTAAAGAGCATGCGCCTATGGATGATGATGAGCAGGCTCACATGATTGAGACAGTCCGTCGTTCCGCAGAACGTCTTGCATATTACCGGGGTGTTATATGAGCGTAGTGGAGAGGAGGCCGGAGTTCCTCTGTGAAATGACTACTAAAACGCACCGTCGCCTTTTCCCTTTTGGAATGATTCGGTAGCGCACTCAGATGCAGAGATTTCGAATCATCCCTGAAACAAGCCCGTGGCTCCAGGCAATGAGATGCTCAAAAACAGTTCAGTAGCGAGGGATGGATTTGAACCATCGGTCTACGGGTTATGAGCCCGTCGGGATATCCTGACTACCCTACCTCGCTTCCTATAAGCAGGGTTATAATGTAGGCAGGACTCGCTGATATACTTACCCGTAGGGGTAATCTCATACTGGCATCGATCAAATTTAATTCCTCATTTTCCCACACATCCTTATGGATGACGAGATCATACAGATACGGGAGAAGCGCAAACAGGAGCTGACTGAAAAAATGAGACATCCAGCAAAAGTGCCCGTTGTTACCGACGTCGAAGAGATCCATTTTGTGGAATTTATCCGAACCAACCAGTATGTCGTAATGGACTTCTGGGCGGAATGGTGCGGACCCTGCCGGAGGATCGCGCCGATTATGGAAGAACTCTCCATGGAATTTTCCGACAAAGTCGCGTTTGCCAAGTGTAATACAGACCAGAACCAGAATCTCGCGCGCGAGTTCAATATCGACGCCATCCCGGCCATCATGCTCTATGCCAATGGCCAGCTGGTTGACCGGATCATCGGGGCATATCCCAAAGAAGCGATACGGGAAAAGATCGTGAGTAAATTCAGGATTAGATAACCCATTTTTTAATAACGTCTTATTGACTTTAGATCCGGCAAAAAAAGGTAACGCGGTAACGTTCAGTCGGAGCACTTCACGTTTTTCGCATCCAAGGATCTTCTGAAAAAATCGATTGATAAACCCATGGCATTTGAGCTCATCCCAATCAGCGGGGTCACCCGGTTACCTGTTTTGATCCCCGCCAGGAAGTATTCCCGATCTGGGTCACTTCCTGGCGCAAAATCTGACCCGGCATTTTCTCGCATCATTCATCGCTCCTGGAATAAAATTTACGTTCACGTAGTGTAGGCGGTCCGGCAGTGCCTTCAAAGTACACCGCCCGACCCCCCATACCCCACCTTGCGGAACCAACTCAATAATGCACGTCGTAAAATCGCTGCATTTTAGCCCTCAATCGGATTGGGTATGAGGGGGGTCGGATCACTTTTTGTACAATGATCGTTCCCGCCATTGCCGGAAAAATCGGAATTCTCCGGTGATGATCTTCTTTACTCCCGCACCATGATGGAAATAAAAATACACCGTCCGACCCCTTCATTACGGAGATTTTCGTAAGTGCCATGATTCCGGCTGTTTCATTGGGAGGCTGAGCCAGATGGAGCGTACGGTTTTTTGCTATCCGGCATCAGCGTTTAAAAAACCAATAAAGGGAAAAAAGCGTTGTGTTACGCTCAGACCTGACTGAAGAGTCTCGTTCGCTTCATTATCAGCGCGGAGTAGATCATTGGGTTTTTTTAATGGAACCACGTCGGAGTTCCCGACATAAAAAAACATATGATATATGGGTTTAGTATCAATGAGCCCGATAACAGACCCGGGAAAAAATTGTATAAAAAAAGTTACTGCGCGTTTTCCTTCGTATTGATCTTTGCCGCCATGATAAAATCGTTCAGGGTCAATCCCCCGGCAGGGTACGTGTAGAACTGAACTTCAACATATCGCGACTCTTTTAAGGAGATATCCGGAAAATGACCCTCCTGGGTTGCGAGATCCATGACCTCGGTAAAAAACGTAATGCAGGCCCCGGCACTCTCCCTCTCAAAGGTCCGCGCCAGGTGACCATTGTCCAGCGACCAGCCGGGTACCTGTATCAGGAGTTCCATGGTCTCCTTTCTCGTTAACGGCGGAGATCCCGCCTTATAGGTGGTGCATTTGTTCTGCGCGAGTTCCATGGATATCAGTCGTCGTGCTGGACAAAAAAGTTTCTCCTGATGGGAGGAGAAGAACTCCCCCTTCAGGTTGTTAAGCAGCAACTGCTGCCGGCTGCTGCTTGCCGGACTGCACCTGCATGAGGACCATTACGATAAGCGAGATCGGGAGCGCAATGACTATCGGATCGACAGCAGTCGACGGTGATCCGAGAAGCGTGACCTTTTCGAAAATTGCCTGGCAAAGGCCAAGAGATTTTGCTTCTGCCGCGTGGATGAAAGCGGTCCAGAGGAACCAGATTACTGCACCGGTTACCATGCTGTAGAGCGCCGCTTTCGTGGATGGTGCTTTTGCATAGACTCCCACCGCAAAGGCCGGGAGGAATGCGCATGCACAAAGTCCCATGAACATGGCAGTTGCCCGGGCGATGATGCTGATTGGCAGCATAAATGCGAGCACCGTTGAAACGACCATCATCAGCACAATGCCGTACTGGTGTGCCCGCATCGACAGGGCACACTCTTTACCCCGACCCCAGAGATCGCACACCAGTGCCGTACCCATCGCATAGTAGAGTGCACTGAGGGTGGACATGGCGGCTGCAAGCAGAGTGAGCATGAAGATAATGACAAAGAGATCCGGCATTGCCCTGTTAATGAAGAGCGGGATGATGGAATCGACATTTCCCCCTGCAGCATCAAGAGCGATCTTGCCAGTGGTCTGGTAGAAGTACACATTGGATAGTGCTCCGACCGTGAACGCGACTCCGGTCATCATCAGGATGAACGGCCCGCCAACGAGCACTGCGCGGTTCAGGGTTATTATCCTTTGCCGTCATGAATCGCACGACCAGCTGGGGCTGGGCAAGCACGCCGATCCCCACTCCCATGACAATTGTCGTGATAAGGGTGAACCACATCGGGGATCCAAGTACCGGCATGGATGTCCACCCGGTCATTCCCTGATCTGCAAGTGCTTTGGGAACGAGATGTGCCATATTCGTGAGCGCTGCAGAACCTGCGGTAAACCTGCCCACTGCAATCAGGGTGAGGGTGAGGAGGACAATCATCCCGATCAGCATGATCGTGCTCTGGAAGGCGTCCGTGTACATCACGGCAATGAGTCCTCCGAACACTACGTAGACTGCGGTGATCAGGGCAAACAGGATCAGCGATGTGGAGTAAGGAATACCGAGTGTTGGCTCAATGAACCGTGCTCCTCCGATAAGGATGGCGGCTGTGTAGAGTGGCATCGAGACGACAATGATGAAGCCGGCAATGTATTGCAGGAGCGGGGATTTGTAGAGTTTGCACATCAGGTCCGGAAAGGTGACTGCGGAAATCGCTGGCCGATCTCCCGGGTCTTCTTGCCGAACAGGACGAATGCCAAGAGGATGCCAAGACCAATGTTTAAGACCGTAAGCCAGATGAGTCCCATACCCATGGTCGCCGCCGACCCGCCAAACCCGATGATGGCTGACGTGGATATGAAGGTGGCACCGTACGAAAACGCAATAATGACCGGGTGACTGTCGCGGCCTGCAACCAGATAATCTTCGGCGTTCTTCGTCTTTTTGTACCCAATGTAGCCGATGATGAGCGTTGCTGCAAGGTAGATCAGGACCAGTGCTGCCATGGAGACCGGGTTAACTGCCATCTTCGCTGCCCTCCTTGTTCCAGTTCAGTAATCCGTATATAATACACGCCAGGGCTAAACCAATGGCAAGACCATAGCCAATCAATATCTGAGGGTCAGGGATTCCAAGAAGCATACAAAACCTCTGGTAAACTCTTCATCACGACAATACAATGGGAACCAGGAAAATGCCGGGTTCCCTATCTAAAGGAGAATGCGTAGCATGGGCTCGATGAGAAACGTGTGAGACAAACCCATGGTGATATCATTGTTTACCGGATAATTATCTGGAAATCGTGGTATTTATGTGTTGTTAACCGGTCTTTGATGCACACTTATGGTCACTTGTGAACGGCACTGGCCGGAAAGACCATATTGCGCAAAGCAAAACGCAGTAATGAACTATGTCCTCGGCATTTTCCACGTTGCACGAATCCCTCCAGCAGGTGCTCGCCCAGCGTCTGTACTGGACGGAGCTCCGCGAAGTGCAGGAGCGTGCATACACCGCTACCGCGGCAGGAAAGGACGTCCTGATCATTGCACCCACGGCCGGGGGAAAGTCGGAAGCTGCCCTGATACCGGTAATGGATGATATCTTAAAACACGGCCGTATGGGTGTGGTATGTCTCTACATCTCGCCCCTGAAAGCGCTGATCAATGACCAGGAGGATCGTTTCAGGGAATTTTGTGTTCCCACATCGCTCACGGTGATGAAATGGCACGGGGATGTGCCCAAAGGGGATCGTGGCTGGAAGGAGGGAGAACCTCCTCATTTCCTGATGATCACTCCTGAATCCCTTGAGGTGCTCTTACAAGAGAAAGAACTCTCCAGGGATCTCCGGAATGTACGCACGGTCATTATCGACGAGCTCCATGCGTTTGTGGAATCGGAGCGCGGTGTGCAGCTCAAGGTCCTGCTCGACCAGCTTGACCGGATCACAAAACATCCCGTCCAGCGTGTGGGGCTCTCGGCGACTACAGGAAACCCTGAAGAGGTGCTCCGCTGGATGTCAGACGACCGGCACGGGAGCGAGCTGGTCGCTATCCCTGCGCCACCAAGAGACAAACAGTTCCGGTTCATTGTTGAAGAGGACGAGGAGAAGAGGATCGATGCGCTGGTGGAGATAGTAAAGCGAAGAAAAGCCCTCGTATTCGTCAACAGCAGGAGCATTGCAGAGAGACTGATGAGATCGGCCTCAGGCAGAATCAGGAACCTTCACATCCACCATTCCTCCCTCTCACTGGCCACCAGGAAGGAGTCAGAAGATGCCTTTACGTCCCCGGATGGTGCCTGTATCATCTGCACGAGCACCCTTGAGCTGGGTATCGATATCGGGGATCTCGACGTTGTGGTTCAGGTAGGTCCCCCGAATTCGGTCTCATCGTTTCTCCAGCGGCTGGGACGGAGCGGGAGGCGCGACAAAGCGGCGTACGTGGCGTGGATCCTGAAAGATCCCACTGAATTCCTCTGCAGTGTGGCGATCATCGAATGCGCAATGAAAAAGGAAGTCGAACCCTTAACGCCGTTAAAAAAACCGTATAATGTATTTGTCCAGCAGCTGTGTCTTTACCTTTTCCGAAATGCCCGGGCCAGCCGAAGGCAGCTGGTCACTTCGGTGCTCTCGCATTCAGCTTTTGCTGACATAAAACCGGAGGTGCCGGACCGGATTGTCACGTACCTCATTGATCAGGGATTCCTGACTCCTGATGGCGAGATGGTGATGCTGGGGGAGACTGCGGAAAAGGAGTTCGGGCGCTCGAACTGGAAGGATCTTTATTCGACGATCAGCGGTGGGGGTGAGTACCGGGCAGTGACTACGGACGGGGAAGTCGTGGGCAAGCTCGATGCCCGTTTCGTCAACAGCCAGAAAGACGGGGAACTCTCTCTCGGAGGGTTGGGGTGGTCTATCGTCAAGTGCGACGAGGACCATAATCTCGTGGTCGTTGTGCCCTCAGGTTCCGCAACATCAGGAATTTTCTGGACCGGGGGCGAGAGCGGGTATTCCCCGCTCATCTGCAGGCAGGTACAAGCGATCCGGGCCCGGGGAGAGTCCTTGCTTCCGCTCGCGGATGCTGACAAAGAGATCCTCTGCACCGCAATCAGCCGGATTCCTGAGGGCCTTAGGGAGACCGGGCTGTTTATCCACGAGGATAAGAGTGAGAGGGGAGTTAGTGTTACTCTCTATTCCTCAAATGGCATCCAGTTTAACCGGCTTTTAACCCTGCTGCTCCAGAAACAGTTAGGAAGCAAAGCGCTGGTACGGTACAATGATTTTGTGATCAGGATCCTTCGTGCAGGAAAAGAGGGGGCTGGAGAACGGGTGGCGACTGCGGTTCGGGAGGTTCAGGGAATGGATCCCGAAGAGATACGCCCTTTACTCCCCCTGCCGCCATCAGAGGGGTGGAAATTTGCCCGAGCCATCCCGGAATCCCTTTTTCGCGAGATGGTCTTCTCCGATCATTATCGTGTTGAAGAATTCATGGTTTCTTTGGGGGATATGACGGTAGGGATCCTGCCCGGTCTTCCGTTAAGACCGCCTCGGGAACTCTGAATTTGCGGGATGGTTACCTTTCATGCCTGTCGGCTACTGACTAGTTGCGGGGCATGGTTTATTACGCGGGGCTTAAGAGATCTCATTATGAAAAAAAGTATGGTAATTTTCATTATTACTATCGTGCTGATGTTTGTCTGTGGTTGTACTCAGCCCGCACCAGTAGTTCAACCCGCAGCAACTCCGGTCCAAACCACGGCACCGACCGTACCGCAAGAAACAGTTGTTACCCCTCAGGCGATCCTGACAACCGGAACAGTATCCCCGGCTGTTCCGAATCTTGTATCTGATAACACCGTCAGGATCAACAAAAAAGGATTCAATCCGGCAAACATTACCGTGAAATCGGGTTCGACCGTACGCTGGGTGAATGAGGACTCGACCTCCGACCCGGGCTTGTATAATCCCACGCACAGGATCGAGTTGGCAAATATTAAAAATTCACCTCTGCTTTCTTCAGGACAGAGCTGGAGCTGGATTTTCGATCAGCCGGGAACATATAATTATAATGATATGCTCCATTCTGTCCCAAAGGGTACGGTTATTGTGGTGTGACTATGCTTCAGAACGTCAGTTACGCTCTTATTTTTGGAAAACCACTTATCCTGTACCTCGGCGTGCTTACCCTCTTTGCCGTTCTGCTCATCGTTTCGATCGCTGTACTGAATTTTAAAGGGATACGCACAATACCGTTTAAATGGCATCCGCGAGTGGCTGCAATCGCCATATTTATTGCGCTGGTTCACGGGGCGCTCGGACTGCTGGCGTATTGGTGACAGTCTTTGAAACACTTTTTAAAATAGGGTTCTGTTGTATTACGCCCCGGTAAGGTGGTACAGTACCGCACCCACAAAAATACCAAACAATGATGAAGATGTGGACAACATCCCTAAAAGGATGTACCCTACTATTGCCCCGATCTTTAATGGGGTGTAGGTCCGATTAAGGTTTAACCTGCGGATAACACGAAAGGATTTCGTTTCGGGCGATATCTGCGGTTTGTTCTTCTTTATTCGTATCATGGGGATCCACCTGATTACCTGGAAAGGCTTTTTTTCTGTCCTTTCGGGCTCGTATTTAAACATCTACAAGAACCCGTATACACCATAATGGGAATATCTGGTATTAAAGTATTTTCAATTTGTCATACCTTTAAATATTAGATAATTTTGAGTTTTTTTTGAAAATAAACCCCAAAATGCTCTTGAATGATGGGCATTTCGAATAGGGCTTTTATTTGGGTAAAAATGACTCGAATTTAGTCATCATCAGGACTCTTTATTCGATACCCAATCGGTAACGAAAGGTAAGAACCTGAAAGTATTGCTTACAAAAGACATCGATTACGGACACGTTAAACGGGAAATTTGGGGATTACGAATCCCTCATCACCTTTTGGGACGCCGAGGGGGAGATTTGAACTCCCGAGGCGCGAAGCGCCAGTAGCTTTCGAGGCTACCGCCTTCCCGGGCTAGACTACCTCGGCATATGATCTTCTTATTTTTTCCATCTCAATTGTTCTAATAGTTTTCTGAATGCCCGCTAGGGAATTTGCTTACCTGTCACAATGGATTACTTGCCGGTATAATGCACAAACGGTCATCGGGGAATATGCGTACGAAATAACCGTGTAGCGACCTAGGAACTCAGGAAAAAATATTGGGGTATCAAAATGAGAAAATTACATCATGCCCGGCGGCATTGCGCCCGGCCTTGACTGGGTAATCATCATGTCATCGACCCGGATGAGCATGACTGCAGTCTCGGATGCACTCTGGATTGACTGACGCTTTGATCTGAGCGGTTCAATGACGCCTTCTGCGAGCATGTCGATGATGGTGCCATTGTAGACGTTAAGTCCTGCATTCTTCTTACCCTTGGAGTGGACATTCTTGAGCTCGACTAATTTGTCGATTGGGTTGAATCCCGAGTTTTCGGCGAGGGTGCGGGGAATTGATTCGAATGCCGCTGCATAGGCTTCTATCGCAATCTGGACTCTTCCGCCCATGGTTGCTGCATAGTCCCGGACCTTCATGAGCAGTTCAGTCTCTACTGCGCCGCCACCGACTACATACGTACCATCTTCCATGGCATCCATGACAACACGGGTTCCATCGACAACAGCGCGTTCGAGTTCTTCGAGGAGATAATCGCTGGTTCCTCTCAGCAGGATGGTGATTGTCTTGGGGTTCTTGCACCCGGAGATGCGGGTGAGGTTCTCATCATTGTCCTCTTCAACAAGTTCTGCAACGCCAAGATCCTTTGAGGTCAATGACTCGGGTTTATTGAGGATGGTTGCATGCAATGCCCGTGCTGCGTATTTCATATCCGCTTCGGGAACATCTTCGATGGCAAGGATTCCGCTCTTCGCCAGGTAGAACTGGACTGCGTCTGCAATTCCTTTCTGGCAGAGAAGGACGTTTGCACCGCTTTCGATGACGGCATCTGCAAGTTTCTTTAGTGTCTCTCTTTCCTGCTCGCTGAATGCAGCGATCTGATCGGCACTTGAGATCTTGATCTTTGCCTTGACCTGTGTCTTGGTAATCTCTAAGGGGGTGGCAATCATTGCGACCTTTGCCTTGACGATCTTGCGGGGCATCCCGTCGTGAACGCGAACCTTATCAATGACTACTCCGCGAATCAGTTCAGCATCGTCCATTGACTTGCCCTTCTGCTTCTTTATCATCACATCGTCTTCATCGATGAGATATTTCGAGCCATTCTTCTCGGCTACTGCCATAACGGCATCAACGATGATGGCATCGAGCTTACCTTTGACGCATTCGATCGATTTGCCGGTAATTGCCGTGTCGGCAATTTTTAACAGGGTCTTCCGGTCGGTCGGGTCAACTTTGTGGGAGAGGCTGTTAACGATCTCGAGTGATTTCTTCATACCGAGACGGTAACCTTCTGCAATGACGGTCGGGTGGATGCCCTGTTCGAGCATGATCTCTGCCTGTTCCATCATTGCGCCGACAAGGATGACTGCGGTGGTGGTGCCGTCGCCGACTTCATCATCCTGAGTTCTTGCGACTTCAATGACCATCTTTGCGCCGGGGTGCTGTACGGCAATCTCACTTAAGATAGTCGCGCCATCATTGGTAATCACGATATCGCCCGTGGAACCGACAAGCATCTTGTCCATTCCCCGTGGGCCAAGGGTTGTCCTTACAGCTCCTGCTATTGCCTTTGCTGCGGTAATATTCGAGCGCTGGGCTTCTTTGCCGCGATTACGCTCTACATTTTCTTTTAGAATGATAATTGGCTGTCCAGATAGCATAATGGATTCTCCGATGATGTAAAAGGTTGAATTGAACTTCTATATATAATTGTTGAGTGTGTTTCCAAAAAAAGAGGATATTAATCGATCCGGGAAATTTTGAAGAGCGAATATACCGGCACTCCCTCTACATCCTTGATGCCGCGCTTGTCAAAAATAACGCAGATGGCAACCGGTGTTGCATTGTGCTTCTTTAGGTATTTCACAACTTCTTTCATGGTGTTGCCCGATGTTATCGTATCGTCGATGATCAAACAACACCGGTCTTTCACCGCTGCAAAATTCCCGCTAATCGAACCTGTCGGGTCTTTGTTCTGGCTCTGTTTTGCCGGGAAGTATATTGCGAGATCCGCAGCCTCCTGATCTGCAATAAGGGTAGCAAGCGGTATTCCTGAGATTGCTATGCCAACAATGACTTCGGCTGCCGGAGATCCGATTTCGGTATCGTTCACCAATTGATCTGATCCTTTATCAGGTGACTTTTTACGCATCTCTTCTTCCTGTGCCTGGTAGAACCGGGTCAGGAGCATTTTTGCGGTATCATCAAGCAGGGGCGCATAACTCGATACTGCTGACCAGTCAATATGGACATCCTTTGGCGCGGTTGTTCCTTTTGCCTGGGTGAGAAGCCATGTCACGGTTTCCATGGACAGAGAGAGCTCATCTGCAATCTGACCCGGACTGTGCCCCTCTGCGAGGAGCATCTTTGCTCTGCTAATCAGATCGTCAAGGGAAGACATACCAGAGAGGTTCCCCGGTATCTATTTAAGTTTTCTTTTTATTGCAGAGCCGCAGATGAGGCATTCCCCATCATGATCAAAGTACCTGCCGCATCCTGTACATCGATATTTCCAGTGGATTCGTTTGGCTTTTCGCTGAAGGATGGGGTGTATCTGAATATCAAGAATACTTGCAACATTCTGGATGGCAAAATCATCGGTATAGAGAACCGCCCCCGTCTCTAGCGCAAGAGCAAGCAGCTCGCAATCGGTATCAGAGATAACTCCGGCATCCCGTGTTTTTTTTGCAGCCGCTGTCACTTTTTTCGTGCTCTCCGGTCCCGGTGACATTACCCGGAGGCCTTCAGCACATAACTTCTCAAATTTCCCCTTTGAGCGGATATCCCGCAGTTCATCGCAAACGGATGGTGTGGTATACATCTCCCCCTCTACCGGGCATTCCGAGAAAAAAACACTGGCATCCAGGATGGATTTCATGGCCGCTCCCGAATAGGAAAAAAAGAAGATGTCTTGTTTATCATCAGCATCCGGCTATTGTTTTGCACGTGTTTGTAGTGCATGGGCGATCTGGTCCGCTGCAGAGATCTTACTGCACCCTCGTTCAATGGTGTCACTGCAGATAACATCCCGTATTCCCGCTTCCATAAGGCGGACGTAAGCGCCCCCTGTCAATACCCCATGCACGCATGCGGCGTGAACATCATGTGCCCCCTGTCCGTAGAGCATACTTGCGGCGGTTGCTATCGTACCACCGGTTGAGATGATGTCATCAACGATCACCACAGAGCGCGATGCAGCTGACAGCGCCTTGGGTGCCATGGTCACCTGTTCACCGCTCAGGCGGGTTTTTGCAAGATGATCGTACTCCCACTCTCCAGCGGATGCCACTTCCCCGGCAAAAGCCAGGGCGCCTTCATCCGGAGCAAGAATGAGCGGATCTTTCAATCCAAGTGTTTTGACATATGCGCCGATATCCGTTGCGAGGGAAATGTTGCGTGCGGGGGCCCCAAAAAACCTGAGCACATTGGGTTCATGGATATTGACCGTGATGCATTCGGAAACCCCCCTGCTGATTGCCCGGGCAACTGCGCGGGCACTGAGGGGTTCTCCTTTGCGATCCTGCCTGTCCTGTCGTGCGTACCCCATGTAGGGAATAACGAGGCGAATCTCTGAATCCTCGCAGGCATCGATCAAAAGAAGTAACTGGACGAGGGCATCGTTGTCCACAACGCTGCTGACGATTATGGTCTCATTGTCCAGCTCTCCGGTCACGAGATAGAGTTCCCCATCAGGAAAGCGGGAGTATTTAACGTCGATAACGGTGGTTTTTTGCACTCGTGCGAGGCGTGTAGCAAGTATTTGGGATTTTTCAGTGCAAATCACTTTCATGATATCGTATCCTGATCGCGGAGGAGCAGCATTCTTATTCTCTATTATGGTCTATTCGTGATAATAAACACAATCTGGTATTGACTTTTTCCTTTTTTTCGCAAACGTCCCTTTTCAATGATTGATCCTGGATGTTCGCAGGACGATGTTTCCGTCCCCGGTGTGATCAGCTGAAAGTACTTAAACTATCATAGGTCAAATTATATGAAAATCTTAAGGCTGAAAAGAGGTCAAAACCGCAATGGAAATATCTGAGCAAATACCCCCGCAACAGAATGAAATAACCCCCGCATCTCCCGACGCGGTAACTACGGAAAGTGCGGGAGCGATATCGTCAACAATTGAGGTCCCTGCTAAACTGATCGATCAGGTCATCGGGCAGGAACATGCAGTTGAAGTGATAAAAAAGGCGGCTATCCAGCGAAGACACGTCATGATGATCGGCAGTCCCGGTACCGGAAAATCGATGCTGGCAAAAGCAATGGCCGAGTTATTGCCCAAAGAAGAACTCGTCGATATCATGGTCTACCCGAACTCCGATGACAACAATAACCCAGTGATCAGGACAGTCGCTGCCGGGCGGGGAAAACAGATCGTAGCAGCCCATAAAGCGGAAGCCAAGAAAAAGATCCAGTTCCGGAACATGCTCCTCTTCCTTGCCATCATTGCGATTGGGGGATATGCACTCATCACAGGCCAGATCCTTATGGGGCTCATCGCCGTTGCTTTTATTTTTATGGCATTTCGCTATAGCATTCCCCGGGAGGAGGCGATGGTGCCCAAACTTCTTGTATCGAATGATACCAAGAGTGTCGCCCCCTTTATCGATGCTACTGGTACTCACGCGGGTGCCCTTTTAGGCGACGTTCGCCACGACCCCTTCCAGAGCGGAGGGCTTGAAACCCCCTCACACGACCGGGTGGAAGCAGGTGCAATCCACCGTTCGAATGGAGGAGTACTCTTTATCGATGAGATCAACACTCTGGATCCACACTCCCAGCAGAACCTGCTCACGGCATTGCAGGAAGGAGAATTCCCTATCACCGGCCAGAGCGAGAGGTCGAGCGGTGCGATGGTCCGTACTGAACCGGTACCCTGCAAGTTCGTGATGGTTGCAGCGGGCAACCTTGATGCAATCCAGGGAATGCACCCGGCTCTTCGCTCCCGTATTCGTGGATACGGATACGAAGTCTACATGGCAGAGAGTATGGAAGACACTCCTGAAAACCGGCAGAAATATGTCCGGTTCATTGCCCAGGAAGTAAAAAATGACGGAAAGATCCCCCATTGCGACCAGAGCGCCATTGACGAAATTATCCGTGAATCCAAGCGCCGGTCGAATCGTAAGGGGCATCTCACCCTCAAGCTGCGTGATATGGGCGGCCTCATCCGCGTTGCAGGAGACATAGCGCGACAGGAGGGTGCGACGATCACCACTGCGGCACATGTTATCACCGCGAAGAAAACGGCTCGTTCCATCGAGGATCAGGTATCAGAGGAAGTGACACGCCACCTCCGTGAGTACGAGATGACGGTAGTAACAGGTACACGGATTGGACGCGTGAATGGACTCGCAGTCACAGGAAGCGATGCGGGATCCGTGCTACCCATCATGGCAGAGGTAACTCATACTCAGGGAGAGGGCGGGCAGATTATCGCTACGGGCATCTCCGGAAGGCGCCAGGAATCCTGGCTGAAAGAAGAAGAATCGATTGCGCAGCAATCCCTCAAGAATGTCAGTGCGCTCATTAAAAAATTCACCGGCAAGGATATCAAGAATATGGATATCCACATCCAGTTTATTGGTACTTATGGAGCAGAAGGGGATTCTGCTTCTATCACCATCGCCACCGCAGTCATCAGCGCGATTGAGGGTATACCTGTGCGCCAGGATGTTGCAATGACCGGCTCCCTGTCGGTACGGGGAGATGTCCTTCCTATTGGTGGAGTCACGTATAAAATTGAAGCGGCAGTAAAAGCCGGAATAACAACAGTCCTTATCCCGAGGATGAATCTGGATGATGTTCTGATTGAGGAGAGGTATAAACCTCTCGTAACCCTGATCCCCGTCGATACGATCGAAGAGGTTCTCAAGATCGCATTGGTTCCGGAAAATTCCGAGGGTTTCTTAACCAAACTCAGGAAGATGGCTATTCGTTCTACGGCGATGATTGCAGATGGAACCATAATCAACAATCCGGTGGCATGAACGAACATGCCCGGTATCACTTATTTTGATCTGCGTCATGTAACTGGTCAGATTACGCACATCGATATCGATAATGGTGTGTTTGAATCTGCGGGTACAACTTTTTTCAATAAAGCGGTTTTGAGGGTAATCAGTAACGCGGGATGGGGTATTCTCCAGATCGATAATTATCAGCCCTGTACGGGTAAAAAATTCGATGAGCTGTTGCAAAGAGCCTGCAAACTTTCTGCGATAACCCAGGAACTGGTTAGCCTCGGGGATGTCCCCCGGGGGATGCTTACCGTTCCCGCGATGAAAGAGGATCCCCGCTCTGTCAGCATTGAAGAAAAATCCGCTATTCTTTCAGAGATCGAGAAAGGTGCTGTTCACCCCTCTGTGGTAAATCGTCGCGCAAATTACATCGAACGAATTGAACAGGTGGAATTTTCAGACAGCTCGGGAAATGAATATTCCTACGAGATGTGCCGTTCAGGGTTCAATGTGCTGGCTGTTGCATCGCAAAATGGCAATACCCAGATGGGGTATGAACGGGAACACTCCATTCATGGGTTCAATCTCCGTCATCAGCAGGATCTTGGGAAAAAGGCAGCTGAGATTGCCGTGGCCCTTCTCGGTGCAAAATCTGCCCACGGGGGAAAGATGAAGGCAATTCTCGATCCGGAACTGGCAGGTGTGTTTGCCCATGAAGCGGTTGGTCATGCCAGTGAAGGTGACCTCATCCAGGAAGGGAATTCGGTACTGAAAGGCAAAACAGGGCAGAAGATAGGAAATGATCTGCTCACCATTGTAGACGATCCCGGTATTCACGAGTTCGGGTTTGATCCAGTCGATTCGGAAGGTGTAGCGGTTCGCAGGACTGAGATCATTAAGAATGGGGTCGTCAATGCTTTCCTCCACAACCGGGAATCACTGGCTGCAATAGGTCACGGTGTAGCAGGTCACGCCCGTGCAATGCCCGGTGAACCGCCACTGGTCCGGATGAGTAACACGTTCATTGAAGCGGGTGACGCTACCGATCCCGAGATTTTTGAAGAGTGTAAAAATGGCATTTACCTCAAAGGGTCCCGTGGTGGACAGGTGGATCCGGGTCGGGGGGTCTTCCAGTTCAATGCCGAATACGGTTATATCGTTAAGAACGGGGAGTGTACCGGCATGGTGAGGGATGTCTCTATATCCGGAGATATCTTAACAACCCTGCACAATATCGCACTCTGCGGGAAAAACCGGAAGATGAGCCCGGGATATTGCGGAAAAGGCGGCCAGAGTGTGCCGGTGAGTGATGGGGCTCCAACAATTCTTCTTTGTGATGCGGTGGTGGGCGGCAGTGGAATGGATTGACCAGTTAATAAAAAAAGGATTAAAAAGCGTTGACGAAGTTGAGATCTTTTACGTAGAGGGCAGAAGTGTATCGGCTGACCTGAAACAGAAGAAGATCAACCTGGCCTCTGCCTCCGAGGATTGTGGACTTGGGATTCGCACCGTTCATAAGGGCAGAATTGGGTCATCGAGTACAAATGATCCTCTCAACTGGAGTGAATGCCTGGACGCTGCGATCGCAAGCGGCCATCTCGCTACTTCGCTACCCTGGGAAGTATTACCCGGTACGCAGGCCATCTCTCACACCCCCCTCACTTTTGATTCATCAATGAAGATTGAACCCGATTCCGCTCTTGCCCTGCTCGAACAGATGCTCGCCGGAGCAGAAGAGCATAAGGCAGAAGTGACCGCCGGTTCAGCCGGCCTATCAACGGCATCCGTAACCCTGGCAAACAGCCGGGGAATCCACTACACGGACAACCACACGGGCGTCTCGCTATCTCTCGAAGCCATTCATAAACAATCTACCGGTTACGAATTCGACCATTCCAGTTTCATGGAAAAGGTAGATCCTTTCCATGTGGGGGAACGGGCCACGTTCTTTGCCCATGAATCCGCTGAGGGAAAAGAGATCCCAACAGGGAATTACGAGATCCTGCTCTCCCCGCTTGCCTATGCTGAACTACTTGGAGGTACCTTTATCCCTGCACTGAACGGGCGGAACGTACATGCGGGCAGATCCAAGTTTTCGCAGTCCTTAGGAGAGTCTGTTGCCGATCCAATGATCTCGATGTATGATGATCCACTTCTGGTGGGAGCGGATGGCAGTGTGAGTTGGGATGCGGAAGGCATGCCGACACACAGGATAGATTTCATAAAGAATGGTGTCCTGAATGCTTTTGCGTACGATCTAAAAACGGCTTACCGGTACGGAAAAACCAGCACGGCGAGCGCAGTTCGGAGCGGCTATGGAGGGTCCCCGGGGATTGGTCACCACAATTTTGTTGTGGATGGAAAACGCAGCACCATTACTGATGAACGAGTGGTGTACGTCCATAGCGTAGTGGGGGCTCATACGGCAAATCCGATGAGTGGTGAATTCTCTGTTGAACTTTCCAATGCGTTCTGGATGAATGACGGTGAGTTTGAGGAGCCTATCCGGAGTGCCATGCTTTCAGGAAATGTATTTTCGCTCCATAATGAGGTTCTCGGTTTAAGTCATGAATCGCGTTCAATCGGCCCGCTGATCCTGCCTTCAGTAAAGATAAATAAACAGCGGATCATTGGAAAGTGAATTGAGAGAGATAAACCGATAGGTATTGTTAACAGGAATTCATTGGTAAGTAAAGGAAAACAGGTTAATTATGAGCTCAGTACTCATTGCAATACTTCTCGTTGTGGCAATTGTAGCGATTGTCTATTACTTAGTAAAAAAGTTCATGGTCCTCGTGATCAATGCCATTCTGGGAATTGTTGTGTTATTTATTCTCAATTTCCTGCATGTGATGCAATGGATGGGTAAACCGGATCTTGGGTACGGGTTTGTGACCGTTCTCATCTCCGCAATAGGGGGGCTACCGGGTGTTTGTATCCTCCTCTTGCTGGATATCCTCGGAATTACCCTGTAAATGAAATAATATTTTTTTTAAATGATCGTCCAGAGTTCATTTTAGAACTACGGCTTGCTAAACGCTGGAATGTGAGTTTTTGGGATTCGAAAAAGAGACTTGGAAAAACGAAGGCGCGAAAGAGCTGTGAATCTGATAGAAATAACAAAATCCTGCGAATTTTAAAATGGAAAAGGGTATTTACTGAGCAGAAAAGGATTTTTTAATTCTGATAAATTGATTTCTCTCAGAACACATTTGCTTCTGAATAGACCATGACCTGGTCCTGCTCGATCTCATACGGTTTGATCTCGCGTGAGTGTGCTGACATCCGCATCTTGACCACTTCGAGTGCAAGATGCACATCGGTTAGATCAGAAGGCCGGACATACCGGAGCAGGATTACCGTATCGGACAGGTACTCGATCAGCCCGTGACGACTGGAAAAAACATTGTCCCGGTGAGTCTCTGAGGTCATCATGATGGTGCAGTCACGGTCACGAAGTCCTTCGATAAACCGGTACATCTCCTGTCTTCGTTCCGAATCGGTATTGAACAGATCTTCAAAGAGGGAGATTGGATCGATCACAACCCGGCTGGCCTTCACTTCTTCAATAAGTTTTGGCAGTTCGTTTTTGATCCGGTTGTTGGCAACATTGAAGTCTGTGGGATCGAGCTTGATTACGTAGAGGGATTTGTTCAAATAAGGGGTAATATCCCATCCTTTCAGCTTCATGTAGGAAAGGATTCTCTCTTCGCGTTCCTCGAGGCTGATGTAAATGATCCGCTCCCCTTTTTTCAGTCCGTCCCAGACGAATTCAAGGGAAAATGTAGTTTTTCCGGTACCGTAAGTACCGATTATTGCGCATATGCTGCCGGGAATAAGTCCCCCTCCAAGCATATCGTCCAGACCAAGGATTCCCACTTTTACCCGCTCGGGAATCATATAACCACCCGGATATTGCTCACTTCAAAACCACTGGTAGTTGAGATACGAACTGCAAATTTCACCAGATCGCGCTCTTCAAGGTGTGGCATCACACCCCTGAATTTTTCAAAGTACATTACCCGCTGCCGGCGGGAACCGGTACTCTCTTCCCACCTGAAAAGCATTACTGCGTCGGCAATATCGGAGAGCTCCTTTTCCTGAGATGAATTCAGGATGCCCTGGGTGAGCAGCAGGTAACAGGTAAGCCCCCGCTCTTTTGAAACCCGCTGCAAGCCCCTGAAAAATCCCATAAGGTTTGACCAGCTGTTGGGTGTATTGGATTGTGTTGCAATATCGGTGACGGAATCCATGACAACAAGACTTTGCGGTTTTGCGGAATTGATCACATTTGAGAGCTGGACAAGAACATTTTCATGACCCGCCCTTTTTTGCATTCTTGTAAGGATATCGCTGTGGCTGTACCACGCATCGGGTACTACGCTGCTGTCAAAATAAAGTTCAGAGAGGTCATCGAACTGTATTGAATCCACGAGCTGGACTACGTTGTCGATACGCAATGAATTTACAATCTCCTGTTTTACGTCATCCTTGTGCCGGGTGAATGTGATGTACCGCAGTTCTTCCGGGGCCAGTTTATCTTTGAGCCCCCCACGGTTTTTTTCATCCAGCAGATTTACCATTGAACTATACACAAACTCGTTGCTGCCTGCCCCGAGATCCCCCAAAAAAAGAATTACTGATCCTGGAGGGACCCCCCCTCAAGAATTGGATCAAGTGATGAGATCCCGGTAGGCATTTTTGTACTGGCAAATTCCTGCATAATTCCCCGAAACAAATAGAAAAAATTCTTTCACAGAATCTGTCATGGGTAGTGTTATAAATATATCTGATCGGTGGTGACATGAACTCCTAGATACTTGGGAGACCTGGCATCCTCGAATTCCTCGGAATGACACATAATTATATAGAATGCTCTCCCGAATTATATCTCGGGAATATCTGAAATTTTACGGTAGGGTGCTTGTGCGGTATGCAGATTTCTGAATTCTTAAACTCACTAAAAAAGTCTCGTGCGGAACAAGGGGCACAGGAACCCGCGAAGTCGCTCACAGATCCAGGAATCCTCCCCACCGGAAGAGCTGCAGAAAAAACGCCCGCACCAGGCTCCAAAAAACCCGACGCAAGTTACCGTCACTATTTTCACCTGCTCAAGGGAGCAGGGAAATCTGCCGTGGATGAATACGATTTTGAACGGGATGGTTCGCTTGTCGATGCAACGATTGATGATACATATGAACAGATTGACCAGTACTGGATTGAAAACGGGCGTTCACTCATCATCATTGCGCTGAATAAAAAGACCAACCAGCGGGAGTATCTCCTGTTCGAACCCTCTCTTTCCGATTTCGAATATGAACTGCTGGAACGTCTTTATGAAGACCTGCGGGATGTTCTCATCCTGACCTCGGATGAGATCAAAAAGGATCGCAAGCGTGTGCTTCTGGAAAAGATGCACGGGCTCATTGATAACTACGGTGTTACGCTTAAACGATCCACTCTGTACAAACTCCAGTATTTCCTGATCCGGAATTTTATCGGCTGGTCTCGGATTGATCCCCTGATGAAGGATCCCAACCTGGAGGATATCTCCTGCGATGGCAATAAAGTCCCGCTCTTTCTTTATCACCGGCACTACCGGAATATCAAAACCAATATTGCTTTTGAATCTGATGTACTCAACTCCCTGGCAATAACGCTCGCCCAGCGTTCGGGGAAACATATCTCCACGGGCTCACCGATGATCGATGCAACGTTGCCGGATGGTTCACGACTCCAATTGACCCTTGGTACGGAAGTGACGACCCGGGGGACTTCCTTTACCATACGGAAATTCCGGGAAGATCCGTTCTCCCCCATCGAACTCATGGAGATCGGTACCTTTAATGCCGATTCCCTTGTCTATTTCTGGCTCGCAATTGAGAATAACAAAAGCCTTATTTTTATCGGCGGAACTGCTTCAGGAAAGACGACTTCATTGAATGCAGTCTCCCTGTTCATCCCCCCGGTTGCCAAGGTAGTCAGTATCGAAGATACTCGTGAGATCACTCTTTACCATGATAACTGGATCGCGAGTGTCACCCGGGAAGCCTTGTCGGAAGGGGGAAATGCCATCACCATGTTCGACTTGCTTCGTGCAGCAATGCGACAACGTCCCGAGTACATTCTTGTAGGGGAAGTTCGGGGTAGCGAGGCCCAGACACTCTTCCAGGCCATGAATACCGGTCACACCACGTTCTTCACTATGCATGCAGGGAGTGTCGATGCGGCAATCCATCGGCTTGAGAGCGAGCCGTTGAATGTGCCAAGGAACATGGTGCAGGCGCTCTCGTCAGCGTTCAGGGTCTCATCTATCATGGAACGGAACGTGTCCGGCGCGTCCAGGAAGTTGTTGAAATAGCCGGCATTGATCCCTCAACGGGGAATCTGCGGGTTAACAATGTCTTTGTCTATGATCCGATAAAGGACAAGTTCAGTTTTACCGGACGATCCCAGATCTATTCCGATATCGCTGAAAAACGAGGATGGACCCGCGAACAGCTTGAAGCCGAGATCGCAATCAGGAAAAATCTCTTAGAAGAGATGAGAAAACAGGGTATTAAGGATTATATCTCGGTTGCTACCCTCTTCCACGCATACAACATTGATGCCAAGGAAGTGCTGGCCCACATCGCTGATCTCCGCAAGGTAATCCGATGATCTTCAGGAAATACCTCTGGAAATGGATCCAGCAGGATCCCGTCCGGTATCATGGCCTGCATGCTGATATGATATCCGCCCGGTCAGGGATCACCCTTGAGCAGTATCTCTGGCGTACTGTAAAGATCGCTTTTCTTACCGGCATCCTGTTCGCGGTCATTGGCTATTTTTTAAGTATTTTTCTGACAATCCAGGTCTATTCCGGGAGGGCGGGTATCTACAATGTTTTCAATCTCCAGCTGCCTGTATTGTTTAACTTTGTATACCCTGCAGAATATCTCCAGGCACTCGCGGTTATCGCTTCGTTTGTTGTCGGGACGTTTATTGGTTATTCAGTCCTCCTGAGCATGCCCGGGTTCGAGAAGAATAATCGCTCGATCAAGATCAATATGACCCTGCACAATGCTGTGGCGTACATGTACGCCATGCGGCGTGGGGGTGCCCAGCTGATGACGATCTTCCGGTCACTTTCCGACCGGGCGAACATTTATGGTGAAGTTGCCCTTGAGTTCCGCCAGATTGTACGGGATGCTGATTTTTTCGGGTACGATGTGGTCACTGCAATACGACACCTGGCTGAAACAACCCCATCGGAGAAACTCAAGGATTTTCTGGAAGATCTCCTCTCGGTCATTGAAAGTGGTGGGGACATGGGAGAATTTCTTTCCACAAGGGTCCGGTTGTACCAGGAGGAAGCGCGGTTCGAGCAGAAACAGTTCCTTAATGTCCTTTCAATTGTTGCAGAATCCTACGTGACCCTGTTTGTTGCCGGGCCGCTTTTTTGATCATCATCATGGTCGTCATGTTGATGATGGGCGGCAGTGCGGTCATCCAACTGGCATTGATCACCTACGCAATCATCCCTATCGGTTCACTGGTCTTCATTCTCCTGATCGACATCATATCGTTAAAGGCCGAAAAGACCTCCCACTATGTAAGGACGAAGTGGCTTCATACCTATTCCGATGTGATCATCTCCAAAAAGAACAATGAAGAACCGCTGTTTGAACAATTGAAAAAATATGACCAGCTCCGGCATCTCGTCCATTACCTCCGGCATCCACTCGAGAGTTTTGTCAGTAACGTGAATCAGACACTCTACGTGACGGTCCCCGTTGCTATCCTGTATGTTGTGATCGTGCTGTTGAGTATCCGCCAATACAATTATACCAACATTGAGACGCTCATCAACGTGGTCGATGTTCATATTGTTATCGCTCTCCTTATCGTGCTCGTCCCCTATGCGATATTTTACGAGATCTGGTCTCGTAAAGTGCTGGGGATCCAGACGCTCATACCGGACTTCCTGGAACGTATGGCGGGCATCAACCAGGTCGGACTCACGATTGCCCAGGCAATTGCCATCATGGTGAATACCAATCTTGGACTCCTGAGTTATGAGATACGGCAGATAAAGCGGGATATGGAATGGGGTGCAAATTTTACCGAGGCCCTGATGAGGTTTGAAGAGCGTGTCAGCACACCTTCAATTGCACGGACCGTGACTCTTATCACGAAGGCAAGTGAGATGAGCGGCCAGATCGGTGTTGTACTCTCAATTGCATCCAGCGACGCAAAGATGACCGAAGTGCTCAAAAGGGAGCGCCTCGCCGAGATGTTCATTTATACGGCGATCGTATATCTCGCGTTCTTTGTCTTCCTTTTTGTCGTGGGTGTACTGACAACCCAGTTTCTCCCGGTGCTCGCGAAACTCACTACTACCGCATTACCAACCTCGGGGGCTTTTTCATCTATTGGTGCAATACCCATCATGACTATCAACCGGCTCCTGTTCCATGCGTGTCTAGTTCAGGCTCTCTTCTCCGGATTAATCGCCGGGCAGATGGGTGAATCATCCATAGCAGCAGGAGTGAAACATTCCTGTGTACTCCTGGTAATCGCATTGATTGCCTTCAAATTCATCCTCGTTATTTGAGGCAGAAAATCTCATTTTAGATAAGATTAAATAATGCACGAGTGATCTCGTAGTGAGGTGAATGGGAAATGTGTAGTGTTGGCGGGCCTATGGATATCGATATTCCCCCGGATCGGATAAAACCGAAAAGTTACCGTTGCAATGAATGTAGTGAACGATTCAAGGGGATCGGGAAAAATCCTATCTGTCCAAGCTGCCAGTCAGAAGACGTGACAGAGATATGATCTTTCCCCTTGATGATGAGTTTTTACTCATTTCAGGGAAGCACTCTTTTTTACTGGTTGCAAAGACCCGTACCCGGTTTGCCCTTTGTTTGGAGATCCCTGCCGATGAGTATGTCCAAAGAGTAGATTCTGGGGATCTCGTAGTCGTTTCTGCACCGGACGGTGGATCTGTTGAACCGGCAGTGATGCTCATCGAACTCGTAAGAACATATCACATGCCGCTGCTCGTTCTTAAAAAAGGTCACCCGGGATCAAAACGTATCACTCGCGTGATATCTGTCGCACCGGAGATCTCTACCAGTTGCTCGATTCAGCGGGGTACGCACCCTGAACAGCACCTTGTCTGTTCGAGTGACGAACTTGCCGGATTAACCCTTACGAGTATCGATGGCGGGGTCAGGATATCCACGATTCCTTCGGGGGTATCACTTAAAGCAGTAAAATGCTGGATCACGACCGAATTTTCCTGATTATCTGATTTTTCCGGGTTTAGAGTACTGGCGGAATAATCCTGATCGTAAATAACAATACATATATCTCTTTTTTCCCAACTATTGTACTGCCGTGAGAGGAGGGTTGGATGAAGACTGAGGTCCTACAAGACATCAAGAAAGCTGAAGAAGAGTACCAATCGATGATCAGCAAGGCCCAGGAAGAGAAGAAGCATAAGCATTCCCAGGCCGAACTGGAATCTGATAATCTGGTCGCAAAAGCGCAGAGTAATGCTGAACAATATAAAAAGCTGAAACTGGAAGAAGCACGGCACCAGGCAGCACTTAAACACGCTGAAATCATAAAAAGTGGCAATCAGCGCGCAGCGGCACTCAAAGTGAAAGGGGAACAGAACCTTTCAAAAGCAGTGCAGCTGTTGGTTTTGCGGTTTAAGGAGCAGCTGCATGTTAACGCCTAAGTGGATGAGCCGGCTGCTCATCGCCGCTTCCCGGGACCAGATGGCTCCGGTTGTTGCGGAACTTTATCGCCACCACCTGTTTCATATTGAGGAGTTCGTTGAAGCAGGGGCTGAAGGGTACGAGGGCTTTAAGATCGGTACGCCTCTTTCAGGAGCAAGCGAAGCATCTGTTGATCTCGTCAAGATACGGGCAATAGAAAATGCCACCTCTATCCAGGGGGATGACATTGATTCTGCAAAGGTCAGCACCCGGACAGAATTGAGATCCAGAATTGAACGTGACCTTCCGGTTCTTGAAAAAGAAGTAGAGGATCTTACGGTACGACGCTCACAGCTGGATGCACGGGTAAAGGAAAACGAGCAGAGAATTGCTGAGATCACACCGTTTCTTACCTTAACGGTGGATTTGGACCTGTACCGCGGATATGCTGGCTTTTCCGTGTTTGCAGGCTATGTAGATCGTGAAGTAACACTTACTCTACCCTGTGAGATATCGTATACTACGGGGAAGGAAAAAAATTTCATCGTCATTGTTGCCCCTGTCGGGCAGCGCAATGAGGTGGAACAGGCATTGCAGGCAGCTGCATTTCAGTCTGTACAGATTCCCGAAGAATCAGGGGCTCCGCAGGCACGAATCGATCATTATACCGCTGAGATCTCCCGGATGAGAACGGAGCTCGGAGAAATTATACAGAAACTGGAGGAAATCCGGACAAAACATAGCGGATTTCTGGTCGCCTGCGAGGAGTTGTTAAGGGCTGAAGTGGAGCAGACTGAAGCCCCACTGCGGTTTGCAACAACAAAACAGACGTTCGTTGCAGAGGGCTGGGTACCCTCTGAACGTGTTGATGCGGTAACCGATGCTCTTGTCAAAACGACCGGCGGAAAGATCTATGTCACTGTTCTGCCGATTGACTTTGAACATGACAACGTCCCTGTCGAGTACAACAACCCGTCATTTGCAAAACCCACGCAGGTGCTCATCGACGTGTTCAACCGGCCCCGGTATACCGAAATCGACCCCACGCTGATGGTCTCAATCGTATTTCCCATCTTCTTTGGATTGATCCTCGGGGATGTCGGGTACGGGCTGATTCTCCTTGCGATGGCACTAGGACTCAGGAAATTCATGAAGGGCGAAGAAGGCCAGCAATTGCTTGCCGTGCTCAGGAATGCGAGCATATCGACCATCATCTTTGGTGTGCTCTATAGCGAATTCCTGGGTTTTGCCATTCCCGGACTGAAACCAATCATGCCATCCCGTCACCTGATAGCAGAACATGGTGGTCACGGGCCGATGATTCCGGATCTGATGATCCTGTCCATCTGGATCGGTATACTGCATATTACACTAGGGCGTATTCTTGGCATGATCAATCATGCACGCCAGGATCATGGCGATCACCGTATCAAAGCGGTAATGGCGAATCTTGGCTGGCTTGCGGTCATGTGGGGTATCCTGATCGCAATCTGGTCAATTGCCGCATTGCCGCTTATGCCCAACCTGACCGGTCTCCTCTCTGTCGTATCGATAGTAAATATCGGGGGAGTAATAGGGGCAATTCTCGTAGTGATCGGGGTTGCGTTTATTGCAAGGGACTCAATGCTCGAGGTTGTTGAAATCCCGACGATCATTTCGCATGTTTTATCCTATGCCCGTATCGTTGCGGTCGGGCTCTCTTCGGTCGCCATTGCAATGGTCATCAATTTCATTGCGATCGGTATGTTCATTGAGCCCCAGTTGAAAAATTTTACCCTTTTTAGTATTTTTATCATCCTTGCCGGAATAGTCATCTTCCTTTTGGGACATGCGCTGAACACGGCACTGGGTATCCTGGGTGGGGGACTCCACTCAATCAGGTTGCATTATGTTGAATTCTTCACCAAGTTTTACAAAGGTGGAGGCGTGAAGTACATTCCGTTCGGAATGAAAAGAAGATTTACGGAGGACTAAATTATGGCAGCAGAATTAGTAACAGCAGTAGACGTTGGAATGAGCGTAGAAGCAATCAAGGCATCGCAGATGGGAATGAAGGCACTTGGTGCAGGTATCGCAGTCGGTCTGACCGGTATCGGTACGGGTATTGCAGAAATGGGTATTGGATCAGCCGCAGTCGGTGCAGTCGCCGAGAACAAGGATATGTTCGGTCTTGCACTGCTCTTTACTGTTATCCCGGAAACCATCGTTATCTTCGGTCTTGTCGTCGGTCTCCTTCTGTTGTTCTTATAAGCAGGAGCAGACAATGGGACTGGAAGCCGTTGTAGAAGAGATCAGGGAAAAAGGCAGGCGCGAAGCAGAAAGGATTCAGGCAGAGTCAAAGCAAGACGTTGAGAAGATCCTGGCAGCTGCACACAAGCGGGTTGAAGAGATCAAACTTGTCGCAGAGGCCGAGTCCGAAAAAAAGGCGGTCCACATAGTGGGCCAGGACATCTCTGCAGCAAACCTGCTTGTCAAACGCGAGATCCTTAATTCGCAAAAAGCGCTTCTGGACGAAGTCTACGAAGCGACACGAAAGGAGATCGCCGGACTCCCTGAGAGCTTCCATCGAGAAGCCATCAAAAAACTCCTCACCGAGGCAAAAAAGGAGATCCCGAAAGGGAAGATCTACTGCAATGCCCGGGATCAAGCCGCAGTAAAAGCAATTATTGCCGAAAATTCCGGTTTAGCAGGATTTACTCTGGGTGACCCGGTCAACATTGACGGCGGGGTTCTCATAGAAGGTGAAGGAGCGGCGTTGCAGATTGATTACAGTTATCGCACATTCCTCGCACGGGTCTGGGAATCCGGGTTGAAAGATGCATCTGACATCCTGTTTGTATAGGGAGGGTAAGATATGGTTGGGGTGAAGAATATCTCAGCACCGTACATCTATGTATGTACCAGGATGCGGGTGAGAAAGGCAAAGCTTCTCCCAAAGGAGGAGTATATGCGCATGCTCAATATGAGCCTCCCTGAGATTACCCGTCTCATCGGGGAAACCGAATACAAACAGGAGATCGACGAACTGGCTACCACCTTTAAAGGCATTGACTTGATTGAAGTCGCCCTTTCCTGGAACTTAGCCAAGGAATACCAGAAGATTCAGGAGATTACCCCGGGAAACCTCAAACAGTTCACTCAGGCGTATCTCCGTCGTTGGGATATCCAGAATGTTCTGACAATTCTCCGCGGTAAGATGCAGGGTGTCAAGGCCGGCAAGATCAAAGAGATCCTGGTTCCTGCCGGGAGTCTTGACGCTAATGTGCTCGACCGCCTCTTACCCGAAGAGAGTATTGAGCGGATCATCGATGCACTCAAGGGCCACCGGATGTATCCGGTATTAGCCCGCGAGTACCCGTACGCAAAGGAGAGTGGATCCTTATCTCGCATGGAAAATGAGCTCTACAAGCAGTTCTATGCGGAGATCCTTGCTGAAGGCGAAGGAGGAATCAAGGGGGGTAATCTTTTCCTTGATTTCATCAAACTCGATATCGATATCAAGAACATCAAGACACTGTTCCGACTCCGTGCTGACACCTTTAAGGAGGATGCCCGTGATATGCATATCATCGGGGGAGCACTTTCGGTAACAAATTTTGCCAATCTGAATAATATCGATGATCAGGGTGAATTCATTGACCAGCTCAAAGCGAAAATCCGCCAGAAGCTGCTGCTTTCTCTCCTTGAAGATATGAGGACTGAAAAAACAATCCGTGATGTTGAAGTAAGGCTCACCCGGGTGCAGCTGGAACAGATGGAGCGGATGTCAAAGCGCAATCCCATCTCTATTCATCCGATTCTCGTCTATCTCGAGAAGAAGAAGTACGAGGTGTTCAATCTCCGGGCTCTAGCCAGAGGAAAAGAGTCAAAACTGCCATCTGAAAAGATCGCGGAATACCTGGTGGTGTAAATGGAGATCGCAGTTATAGGCAACAGTGAGTTCATCCTCGGCTTCAGGCTTGCGGGTATCCGCAAGACCTATGCTGCCGAGAACGATGAACAACTCAATGAATACATCACCAGCGTGCTGCAGGATGGCGAGGTTGCTATTCTCGTACTCAACAGCAGCGACATGGAAAAAGTACCCCGCAGGCTTCGTGCAACTCTGGAAAATTCCGTAAAGCCGACCGTGATTGCGATCGGTGCCGAGGAAGAAGGGGGCCTGACCATGAGAGAGAGAATCAAGAGATCGGTGGGTGTTGATCTGTGGAAGTAACAACCAAACAAGCAAAGGAAAAGAAACAAGGGGTTCTGAAAAGAATCGCCGGCCCTGTCGTAACGGCAGTCAACCTTGACGCCCACATGTACGATGTGGTGAAGGTCGGCAAAGAAGAGCTGATGGGTGAGGTCATCAAGATCCAGGGTGACAGTGTCGTCATCCAGGTCTATGAAGATACCTCGGGCATCAGGCCAGGCGAACCGGTCTCAAACACCGGTCTTTCGCTTGCGGTTGAACTCGGTCCGGGTCTGCTGACCAGTATCTACGATGGAATCCAGCGTCCTCTGGAAGTCCTCGTGGACAAGATGGGCAACTTCATCCAGCGTGGTGTAACAGCACCAGGGCTCTCCCATGAAAAGAAATGGACCTTCAAGCCGCTCGTAAAGACCGGTGACAAGGTAGAACCGGGCGCACTTCTTGGAGAAGTTCAGGAAACCAACATCGTCCACAAGGTCATGCTGCCCCCGAACGTAAAAGCGGGAGTAGTCAAGACTATCAAGAGCGGAGACTACACGATCGACGAGATCATCTGTGTTCTCGAAGATGGTCGCGAGTACCCGATGATCCAGCGCTGGCCAGTCCGTGTCCCCCGCCCGGTAAAAGAGAAGATGAACCCGACGATTCCCCTGATCACCGGTCAGCGGATCCTCGACGGTCTCTTCCCGATTGCTAAAGGCGGTACCGCCGCAATTCCCGGACCTTTCGGGAGCGGCAAGACCGTTACCCAGCAGCAGCTGGCAAAATGGTCGGATGCCGAGATCGTGGTGTACATCGGCTGCGGAGAACGCGGCAACGAGATGACGGAAGTTCTTACGGAATTCCCGCACCTTGAAGACCCCAAGAGCGGAAAGCCCCTCATGGAACGGACCGTGCTCATTGCAAATACGTCCAACATGCCGGTGGCAGCCCGTGAAGCATCGGTTTACACCGGTATCACCATCGCGGAATACTTCCGTGACATGGGTTACGACGTTTCCCTGATGGCTGACTCAACCTCTCGCTGGGCAGAAGCCATGCGTGAGATCTCCTCGCGTCTCGAAGAGATGCCCGGTGAAGAAGGGTACCCGGCCTACCTTGCAGCCCGCCTCTCGGAGTTCTACGAGCGAGCCGGTCTTGTCAAGACTCTCAGCGGGACCCGCGGTTCCGTCTCGGTTATCGGTGCAGTTTCCCCACCTGGTGGAGACTTCTCAGAACCGGTCACCCAGAATACCCTGCGTATCGTCAAGGTATTCTGGGCACTGGATGCCAAGCTCTCCCAGCGCCGGCACTTCCCGGCCATCAACTGGCTGAACTCGTACTCCCTGTATCTCGAAGCTCTCCATGACTACTATGACAAGGAAGTCTCTCCCGAATGGAACACTATCCGGTCATGGGCCATGGAAATCCTCCAGAAAGAGGCAGAACTTCAGGAGATTGTGCAGCTTGTCGGTTCCGATGCCCTGCCCGAATCAGAACAGGTGACCATCGAAGTCGCCCGTATGATCCGCGAGATCTTCCTCCAGCAGAACGCGTACGACTCGGTCGACACTTTCTGTGACATGAAGAAACAGTATGCCATGATGAAGTCTATCAAGACATATGCAGAACTGGCGTACGCAGCCCAGCTTGTCGGTGTCAGCCCTGCCCAGATCAATGCAGTCAAGGCCAAGAATGAGCTGGCCCAGATCAAGTTCATCAAGGACTACACACCCGAGCTGGCGAAGATTATGAAACAGATGGACGATGAGTTCAACACACTGAGGTCGGCAGCATGAAGGAATACAGGACGATAAGTAAGATTGCCGGGCCGCTTGTCTTTGTCGAAAAGACCGAGCCAATCGCCTACGGCGAACTCGTTAATATCATTCTTTCCGATGGCACAACCAAGCGTGGCCAAGTGCTTGACACGAGCGACGAACTCGTCGTTGTCCAGATCTTCGAGACCACAGCCGGTATCGGAAGAGACAGCGGTGTCCGGTTCACGGGAGAAACCATCAAGATGCCCGTGGGTAGGGAGATGCTCGGACGCATTCTGTCCGGTGGCGGTAAGCCCATTGATGGAGGCCCGGATCTTGTCCCGGAGAAGCGCCTGGACATCAACGGTGCTGCCATCAACCCGTACGCCCGGGGTATGCCGGCGGATTTCATCCAGACCGGTATCTCCACCATTGACGGGACCAACACCCTTGTCCGTGGCCAGAAACTCCCGATCTTCTCGGGTGCAGGTCTCCCGCACAACAATGTTGCGCTGCAGATCGCCCGTCAGGCAAAGGTGCCTGGTTCGACCGAGAAATTCGCGGTAGTCTTTGCTGCAATGGGTATCACCAAAGAAGAAGCGAACTACTTCATGCAGGACTTCGAGCGCACCGGTGCGCTGGAACGAGCGGTTGTATTCCTCAACCTTGCAGATGACCCGGCTGTAGAGCGTATCATCACGCCCCGTCTCGCCCTGACAACTGCTGAATACCTTGCTTTCGAGCTCGGTATGCACGTGCTCGTTATCCTGACGGATATGACCAACTATTGTGAAGCGCTCCGTCAGATCGGTGCAGCCCGTGAAGAAGTGCCCGGTCGCCGTGGCTACCCGGGGTACATGTACACGGATCTTGCCAACCTCTACGAGCGTGCCGGTATGATCAAGGGTCAGAAGGGCTCTGTCACCCAGATCCCGATCCTTACCATGCCCGGTGACGATATCACCCACCCGATCGCCGACCTGACCGGTTACATCACCGAAGGCCAGATCGTGGTCAACCGTGATCTCCACCGCAAAGGTATCTACCCCCCCATCAACGTACTCCCATCCCTCTCCCGTCTGATGAATCTCGGTATCGGGAAAGGAAAGACCCGTGAAGACCACAAGAAGGTCTCTGACCAGATGTATGCAGGGTACGCAGAAGGAAACGATCTCCGTGGACTCGTTGCGATCGTTGGTAAGGATGCACTCTCCGAACGTGACCGGCTGCTCTTGGAGTTCGCCGATCTCTTCGAGAACAAGTTTGTCCGCCAGGGATACGATGAAGACCGGACGATCGAGGATACCCTGAACATCGGCTGGGACCTGCTCTCGACCTTACCGGTAGAACAGCTGACCCGTATCGACCGCGAACTTATCAACAAGTACCACCCGAAGTTCCGCACTGGTGCAAAGAAGGAGTAAGAAGTCCATGGCCCTGCGCGATATCAAGCCAACCCGTTCCGAACTGATCGACTTAAAGCGGAAGATCAAGCTTTCGGAGCGTGGCTACAAGATCCTTAAAATGAAGCGCGATGGACTGATTCTTGAATTTTTCAAGATCCTGGCAAATGCAAAGGATACCCGGGGCGACCTTCTCAGAAAGTACGCAACCGCTGTCGAGATGATGGCTCTGGCCAATACTGTTGAAGGTGCAATTGGTGTGAAATCAGCTGCATTCTCGGTCAAAGAGGTGCCCGAGATCACCTTGAAGAGCAAGAATATCATGGGCGTGGTCGTTCCGCAGATAGAATCATCGAAAGTCAGGAAAAATCTTGTCGACCGCGGGTATGGGGTGCTTGGCACCTCTACCGTAATCGACGAGACGGCATCTGCGTTTGAGGAACTCGTTGAGTCAATTATCGAGAGTGCCGAGATCGAGACCACGATGAAACGCCTGCTTGACGAGATTGAGAAGACCAAACGCCGTGTCAATGCCCTTGAGTTCAAGGTCATCCCTGAACTCACAGAAGCACGGGATTTCATCAAGATGCGTCTTGATGAGATGGAAAGAGAAGAGCTCTTCCGGATGAAAAAGATCAAATCCCGGAATACCACGTAATTTTTTATGAGGTTATGATGCCGATCGGAACCATCAGGGAACTGGGGTGTGAGGGTAAGACCGTGCTCCTCCGGCTCGATCTCAACTCTCCCATCGACCCCACTACCAATCTTATTCTTGATGACAAGCGTTTCCGGGAACACCTTCCCACGATTCGTGCCCTTTCTGAAAGCCGTGTTGTGATAGTCACTCACCAGAGCCGGCCGGGTAAAAAAGATTTCACTCCTCTTGAAGCTCATGCAGAGAAGCTTGAGCACCTCCTTGGAAAACCGGTTACGTACGTCGATAGTATCTTCGGGAAGCATGCCCGCGAATCCGTTCATGCGATGAAGATCGGGGAAGTGTTGATGCTTGAGAATGTCAGGTTCAATGCAGAAGAGAACCTGACCTTGAAACCCGAAGAAGCGAAAAAGACACATCTGGTAAAGAAGCTTGCAGCCATGGCAGATGTCTTTGTCAATGATGCGTTTGGAACCGCCCATCGTTCGCAACCAACGGTTGTAGGACTTCCCATGATCATGCGTTCGGCAGGGGGACTTCTCATGGAAAAGGAAGTGTCTACTCTTTCGAGAGTCTTTTCCGGGGCTCCCCGCCCGGTCTGCATGGTGCTTGGGGGCACCAAGGTTGACGATTCCATTGATGTCGCCCGGCATGTGCTGGATAATGGCATCGCTGATCAGGTCGTGGTCATTGGCGTTGTAGCGAATGTCTTCCTGATAGCTGCCGGGTACAATATCGGCAAACCCTCTGCGCAGCTGATCGCCCAGCTCAAGTACCAGCCGGAGATAGAGAAAGCAAAAGAGATCCTTGCCCGACACCGGGACCGGGTCGTGATGCCTGAGTCTGTCGCTGTAAGGCAGGATAATCACCGCGTGGAATATGCAATAGACAAAATACCTGATGATTCTCCCGTGCTGGATCTCGGTATGGATGCGGTTGCAACCCTTGTTCACGAGATTCGGAAAGCGGGAACCGTGGTATTCAACGGGCCTGCCGGTGTCTTTGAAGACGCGGATTTTGCTACCGGTACGTACGAACTTCTTAGGGCCGCCTCAAAAGTAGAATTCTCTGTTGTTGGCGGGGGGCACACCGCAGTAGTAATAGAAAAACTCGGTATCGAGAAAGATTTTACCCATATCTCGACCGGCGGTGGAGCCTGTATAGAGTTCCTGACCGGGAAGAAGCTCCCTGCAGTCGATGCACTGGAGCAGTCAAAAAAGATTTTTGGGTAACCTTATTCTTTTTTTAAGAGTGCGTTGAGCATAAAATCTGATATCGGGTTATGGTATCGTTTCCTGAGTACAAGTGTCGGGGTAACTTGTTCTGGTGCGGGAATTGCGTCTGACATTCTTTTGGGAGTGATTTGGAGTATTGGCATTTCAATGTTCAACTGTCGTCCCCGTATGGCATTCAAGACCGCAAACGAGAATACCAGTGCCGTAAACATGAAGAGGCAGATCGCAAAGAATGTCGTAATGCCGAGGATGAGCATGAATCGGTTGTCCTGGACAAGAGCCCATGTTCCGATGATAAAAAATATCCAGAATATCGCAACCGATAGCCTTGTGCTCTCGATGGGACTTGAAATACTTCGGGATCGGTTTGTTTCATCCCCCGCCGGAAACTGGTCGATCATCTTTCCAAGTACAAGAAGGGCAATGCTGCAACCGATTGCGAAGATCCCCACGATTCCAAGGAGTAACAGAAATATTCCATTCATCTCTTTACCTCTCAACAATCTCCTATTACGCGCCGCGCTATAAAAAGTATTCTATAAGTATGCTTTATGGCATACATTTTAAAAAAACGTGATACTTATGTATTATTGTGGGCATTTAACAGGCTATTTATAGTATTTAGCCCTAGTTTTTAGGGAATAGCAGAGAGGATACCGGCGACCCGGGGGGAACGATTAGCAATATCCTACAAAATGCCCCCGAATATCTACGAGAAGGTCAATAAACTCGTGTACGAGGAAAAGAAGTTCTCAACGGTCTCCGATTGCATAACACAAGCTTTATTAAGCTTCGTCGATTATCACCACGATATGGGACAGTTTAAAGAGCTGTTCAAAGACTACATGTCATCAGATGAGGGCCGGGAACTCATGAAAAGTATGATGAAAGAAGTACTTATTGAAGTGTTATCTCGCCAAAAAATCGATCCAAAAGACTATAAGAGTAATCCATAGGTAACCTACTTCCACCCCGTCTCCTAATATTCTTTTAGCATGCCGTATGGGTAAAATATTTGATTTCTTTGCAGGGTAAACCATGCAGATCCGAATCATTGCTGTGGGTAAGATTAAGGAGAGTTATTTACAGGAAGGTATCGCGGAGTACGAGAAACGTCTGCGCCCGTACACAAAGCTGCAGATTCTCGAGATTCCTGATGAAAAACGACCGCTTTCCGCGACCGCATCGGTCGAAGCACGAGCTATGGAAAAAGAAGGGGAACGGATCATTGCTGCGATTCCCCTAGGTTCTTTTGTCGTGGCCCTCGATCCCCGGGGAATAATCAAATCCAGCGAGGACTTTGCGACGACATTCCGGCAATGGGGGCTTGCCGGTAAAAGCCATATCTGCTTTTTGATTGGCGGGGATCTTGGTTTTGCTCCTGCAGTCCTTGCCCGTTCTGACGAACGTCTCTCGCTCTCGAAGATGACATTCACCCATCCGATCGCCAGGTTTCTTCTGCTTGAGCAGATTTACCGTGCCCAGCGGATCAATCACGGCGAACCGTACCACAAATAATGGTAAGTACTTCATTAGAATTGACTATGCTGGCTTTCGGCGCGATCGTTAACAGGTGAAGGAAATACCATTCCTGAATTTTCAGTAATGTTTAGCGGTTAATCTCAGAATGAGATCATTGATCGTTTTGAGGTGCATTGTGAAAAACGTGGCTGGGGATGCAAAATCCCCCGTGCTCTATTTTTAAATCGTTATTATTTCGTTTAATGTTCCACATGACTGCCATCGCAGAACGGCTTATTGCCGGATTTACCGCACCGGCAGAGGGTGACACGGTTCCTGACCGTGTATGATTTCCCGTCACCAGATACCACCGGGATACCCCCCCGCACCCAGAGCGGCCCATGCTCGTTCCGGACCGGATATTCTATAACTACGATGGACTTTTCCAGTTCCGGTTCAATGACTTGACCGTTACCCTTGTCATGGAGAACGAGCCGGCCAGAGGGGCAGTTACATGCCTCCTCGATTGCTGTTTCGCGGGCTTCAGGTATATCCGATTGCCTCGTCAGATTCCAGATCGCCCCAGCCCGCATGCAGAACCGGGCGTGGACGCAGAGGTTCTCAACATCCTCCAGTTTCAGAGTCTTGCCTTCAACGACCTTTGGATGACGGAGATAGGATTCATTCCCGGCAGTCTCGGTTCCGTTGAACTGTATCTTCTCATGAGTCCCGTCGCAGAACGGCTTGTTCATTGAGTGACCGCACCGGCAGAGGGCATACTTCTCCTCTATGGGATACCGGGTTACTTCCTTCCATTTCCTGCAATAGCCCTCGTCATCATTACAGATCTCTTCCCAGATGAGGGGTACTCCGCCTTCGACCAGATAAGGTCCGTTTTTACTGACAATGATCTTCATACCATCACTTTCAGCTGGTTGCGATTGATTATGGTTTTTTGTCATAATGAGGCTCTGTCTTTCCCTTACCGCAATAGTTCCTTTGGCATCGTTTTACACCAGTACAAAAATTCGTTTTCCGCCGATTCTCACCGGAAATGTCTGGAGATCGTGGGTCTTGATATGGGACGTCATCTCACCAATTGCTTTCATTGCATCCTGGAATTCTTTTGGAGCACGATCCATTCCCGGGAGAGACAGTTCAACCATACCGGAAATCATTTTTCCCGTAGTGACATCGAATTGCGCGTGATAGAGCGGGCAGGTAATGATATTCTCATGCATGTTCCCTTTGACAGCGGGGCGTTCTGATGGCCGCACCGTTCACTTACCGCATAGATCGTTCCCTTGACATTCGCAAGAACGATCTCGATTCCTTTTGCCTCGACATGCCTGATCGTACCGACCGGAACATCATCTACAGATGCTACTTCGACAGAATTCATACACTCACTCTTTGTTGTCTGTTTTCACGATGTTCATCCGTCATCACCGGATGACTACCGGGAATTCGGATGATAATTTAGCTTTTTTTAGTCTCTTCTCGATCTCTGATGATATTTGGGAAAATAGTTTTGTTTGGGGTTTTTACATTAATCCGACCTGCTGCATCAGGGAGAGTTTGTCATAGAAAAGCTTCTCTTCCACGATCTCCCCGTTCTTCCAGTGGGCGACCGTGCAGAACTCCACTTTGAACTTCTTGCCGGTGGGTGGGATAACCTTCCCGTCAGGCGCGGTAATTGTCCCTTTGAATGTGCCGGTGAAATCAGCTACCGAGCAGGTATAGTCCCCCTGACCAAAGAATATCTTGTAAGGCCGGTTGCCGACTTTGTTGTCGGGGAATGCTTTGAAGAATGCGATTGCCTCTTCCTTGTGGGACGTGCGACTGTGGGTCGGTAATGCCTGGCCCGGCCAGAATACATCGACTTCTTTTGCATGACGTTTCTCAAATACTGTCCAGTCCTGGCTGTTCCAGGCATCGTCGAGTGTCTGCATGAGACGCATATTTTCTTCTACCGTTGACAAAAGTGATTCTCCTTATGGATGAACCAATAAGAGAGAGCTGGTGGATAAAGATGGTGTGACTTTACAAAAATAGAAAGGTTATCGCATTCATCGGATTGAACCAATAGAGTATTTTTTTAAAATTATGGGATAATCCGGAATCCAGTCGTTCCGGGACAGTATTTCATCAAGCAAAAATTTCAGGTTATTTCCTGCCCATAGGGGAACTGTATCGTTGGTAAAACTATCGCTTGACCAGTTCGACTATGATCAGGTAACCCGCCACGAGCACCGCCAGCACTACGAAGAACGAAACCGGCAGTGGGACAAACCCGAACAGGCTGCCAATGATGGTAAATGGCAGGAGACAGGCAATTGCCACGATCGCAACTGTACTTGCTACGAGAAGCCGGCTTGGCCTGCTATGATAAAACGGAACAACCCGGGTCCGGATGACAAAGATGACCAGGGTCTGGGTGCAGATCGATTCCACAAACCACGCTGTCTGGAAGAGTGCAGCATCGGCTGTAAAGACGAATAGCAGGATAAAGAACGTGATAAAATCGAAGACCGAGCTGATGGGGCCAAAGATCATGATAAATTTCTTGATGAAATCCATGTCCCATTTCTTCGGTTTGCTGATGTAGGCCTCATCCACATTGTCGGTGGGTATTGTTGACTCCGATATATCGTAGAGCAGGTTGTTGAGCAGGATCTGGATCGGGAGCATCGGGAGGAAACGAAGAAAGAGGGAAGCCCCGGCAACAGAGAACATGTTCCCGAAATTGGAGCTCGTTCCCATCAGGATATATTTCATGGTATTTCCAAACGTTCTCCGTCCTTCAAGCACACCGTCATTGAGGATCCGCAGGTCGTTTTTCAGCAGGATAATGTCAGCAGATTCCTTGGCAATATCAACGGCATTTTCAACCGATATGCCAACATCTGCCTCCCGTATTGACGGCGCATCGTTGATCCCATCTCCCATGAACCCAACCACATGACCGTTTGTTTTCAGGGCCATCATGACCCGGTTCTTCTGCACCGGGGTCATGCGGGAAAAGATCGTAACGCTCTCGACTACGGGAGAGCGTTTGCGCGTCCATATGTTCAATATCCTCACTGGTAAGGACTCCCTTTACCACGAGGCCAATCTCTTCGCAGATCTTCTTGGTGACCAGTTCGTTATCCCCGGTCAGGATCTTCAGTTCAATGCCGGACTGTTCCAGCAGACGGATCGACTCGCGGGCGGTCTCCTTGGGGGGATCGATGAATGTGACAAACCCTGAGAGGATCATCTCTTTTTCATCGGCAATGGAAAATTTTGTGGTGTCAGCCGGCACAGAACGGTAACATACCGCAAGGGTCCGGAATCCTTCGGCACTCTGGGCCTGGTAGATCCTGTCGAGTCTTTCCTGCACGATTCCGATCAGCGGCTCGACAGAGCCATTCCTGTCAACGGACGTACAGATCCTGAATATCTCCTCAGGTGCACCCTTCGACACGATCAGGTTCCGATCCTTATCGGAAACAATGACTGACACCCGTTTCCGGACGAAATCAAAGGGAATTTCGTCGATTTTCCGGAAATGATCGATATCGATATGGCGGAACCTGAGAATCGCCTCGTCGAGGGGGCTCTTTAACCCGGTGTCAAAGAAACTGTTGATGAACGAGTACAGCAGGACACTCTCGCAGTCGTTTCCCTCGGTATCAAGGTGCTTTACCAGGGCGATCTCGTTTTTGGTGAGCGTGCCGGTCTTGTCCGTGCAGAGCACATCCATGCTCCCAAAATTCTGGATCGATTCCGGGTGTTTCACGATAGCACCCTTCTTAGACATCGCGATGAAACCCTTGGACAGGTTCAGGGAGAGGATCATCGGCAACAGCTCCGGTGTCATGCCGACAGCAAGGGCAACGGAGAAGAGCAGGGATTCGAGGATACCGTGCCGGAACATGGCGTTTATGAAAAATACGAAGATGACGAGGAAGAAGACAAACTTCGACATCAGGTAACTGTATTGTTTAAGTCCCCGCTCGAACTCTGTCTCGGGTGGACGTTCGACAAGGGTTTTTGCCACTTTCCCAAATTCTGTTGTAATACCGGTCTTTGTCACCAGGGCAGTGGCCATCCCGCTGACAGCGGACGTTCCCAGGAAAATGTAATTTTCTGCGGCTGTGAGAAGAGTACCCGGGTTGGCAGTTCCCGGAAGTTTCTCTACCGGGAAGGGTTCTCCGGTCAGGGACGACTGGTTCACAAAAAAATTACGGGCGGTCAGTATCCGGGCATCCGCCGGCACAATGTCTCCCGCAGTAAGCCGGATCAGGTCTCCCGGGACGAGATCTGCAATAGGAAGATCCTGTTCCTTCCCGTCGCGGATGACGGTGGCCCGGGTAAGGATTTTCTGCCTGAGCAGGTCTGCTGTCTGTTCCGCTTTGTACTCTTGGAAAAAATCCATGGTGACGCTGGCAATAACGATGAAAAAGATAATGAGGGCATTGATCAGTTCCCCGACAAACATCGAAATCGCAGCCGCGATGAGCAGGATGATGATGAGCAGGTTTTTGAAATGACCCAGAAACTGGAAGATCACCGGGGGTTTCCTGACACGGGAGATGTCATTGTTCCCGTACCGGGTACGGCCTGCCAGTGCCTTTTCCGCAGTCAGTCCTCCCGGGTTGCTGCCAAGAACAGAGAAGAGTTCTTCTTCAGAAATGATGTGAAACTGCTGCCTGGTCTCGGGTTGTTCCGGCTGTGGTGTGCGTATCATTGTATCCTGGCCCCCCGGGTAACCTTTTTGGGGATATTGAGTGATTCTACGTTTATCCAGATGATGACTTCGATCGGATCTTTTTACCCGGAGAAGGTGGTCCTGTCATGGGGTTTCTGCTCCTGGGAAAATATCCTTACAAAATGCCCCGGATTCCCCTTAAAAAAAAGATTTATTGCTGAACTACGATTGTTCCCGCCATCGACGGGTGAATCGAGCAGTGATAGGTGTATGTTCCCGGCTGGGTGAAGGTAAATTTATAGGAGTTACCCGTTGAGAGCGAATCAGATGTGAAGGCGGCCGGGGAACCCGCGTCAGAAACAACAGTATGAGGAGCCCCGTCCTGGTTCACCCAAGTGACGGTAGTACCGGTTTTTACGGTCACGGAGCTGGGATCGAACGCAAAATTTTTGATCAGGATGGTGTTCGCTCCACCACTGGATGTGGGTGGCGCTGCGTTGGAAAAGGTTGCCCCGGAAGCGGCCGGTGCCTGGGCGGAAGAACAACCAGCCGCTATACAGGCAAAGATCAGCAGGGCGATACACGCTGAGCAGAGTACTGCACGGGAATATCTGGACATACTTCCATAATGGACGGTAATGATAAAAAGGTAGTGGATGTAGCCAAATTCTTTTCTCTCCCGGCTCGTTGTTCAGGCATCATTGAAATCTTATAATAGTTGAAAAAGCTATTGCACAACCGGGATTAGTTGTATGATGGATAAAAAAAAGCAGTCGGGCTCTGCCTCTGCAGGATGTGCCCGAGTTTTCTGGACTGCAAGGAGGAGATTGCCTTCTGTCTTGCTGAACCCGGTGTGAGTATCTGTATCAAAAAAGAGCAAGGGTGTCTCTGCCCGGGATGCCCCGTGCAGGCCGAGGAGGATTTTTCCCATGTCTATTACTGCACCCGGGGAAGCGAAGCCGGACAGTCCAAGAACCGGTGAAGCCTGGGTATGTGCGGTCTGCGGTTATCACGCCCAGGGGGGAGTCCTCCTGCAGAATGCCCCCAGTGTGCCAGCTCCGGCCGGGAATTCATCAGGCACACGGAAGCGCTTCGCTATGACCGGGAAGCATCCGATGTGCTCCTGATCAATGGCAGCAGTCACCGGGGCAATAACACGAGTTACCTCGCAGACCTTGCTGAGGAAGTGCTCAGGGAAAAAGGAGTGAGTTACCGGCGGTACAATCTCAATGAGTTCACCATCAACCACTGCTGGTGCTGCTACAGCATGCGGGACAATGCATGCCGGTACCCGTGTCGGGACCAGCTTGATGACATGCCGGCATTCCACGAGATGGTGGTAGCGTCAAAAGCGGTGATTGTTGCCTCGCCCATCAACTGGAACAACATGTCAGCACGGCTCAAGGATTTTCTCGACCGGCTGAACTGTGTCCAGAACCGTTACCTCCTGAAAAAGCCCGGCCTCACGGAAGGAAAGATCGTAGGTATCGCGATATCGGGACACGAGGATGGTGCAACCAAGACGGCGATGGACATCTACCTGTACTTCCAGCAGATGGGATACCTGCTGGCGCCGTTTGGTATCGCGTACCGCATCTATGGGGCGCAGTTCAATACGATCACGGATACGGAATTCCTGAAAAACGATCCCCTGGTGATCCAGAAAGTGAAAGGGATGACCCATAATGTTGTCGAGATGATGCGGCTCGATACTGAGGAGAAACTGAAAGGAAAACTGATCCCGGTCTGTGAATAACCCTCTTTGTCATTTTCTTTCAATCCTCTCTTTCAGGAAGCCTTTCGATCCTCACTCTTTTTGGTCCTCCCGGTACAATGAGATACTCTATGAAACCTTCTCAACCTGCAGAGGCAACAAATTCCTGCTCCCGCTGTGGCGAATGCTGCCGCTGGCTTCCCATTGTTCTCGTCTGGCAGTGCAAGCCCCACCAGCTGCATTATCTCCGCGAGCGGGGGCTTAAGGAAGAAGGCGGCTATTTCCTTGCCGATACACCATGCCAGCACCTGCGCGAAGAAGATCCCGACGGCAGCGGAATAAAAAAATGGGGTTGTGGGATCTACGAGACCCGGCCGGCTACCTGCCGGGACTTCTGCGGAAAAGCCCTGAGCGGCGGTAAGCGGTATTATGTTCCTGAAGCATGCTCGATGTCAGGCGGAAAGAGTGGCGAATCATCAGGGAAACTCACTCCATCCACTTAAAAAAGGAATAACCGGGACATCCGCAGGACAGATCCCTGTCATCCGGTCCCTTTGCCCGTTTTTCCGGAACGTAATAATCCGATTATTTTACTACAAAAAAATCTAAAGAAATGCGCAGCCGGGTCTTCCCGGCCCGGTTATACCGGCATGTTCGTTTCAATGTTCCATTGGGGCAGCAAAGTAGATGTTCTGCCCGGAAGCTTTGAGGGGAATACCGTACACCATGCTGCACCCTTTGATGATCCCCAGTTGCATTGCCGCAACTCCGGCGGAATACATGATTCGGTTGTCCACATTGTGGATGCTCGCGGTTTTGACCGCCGAGCCGACCGCAATCCCAAGGTCGGTGACCTTGAAGATGCAGTTAGGGCCCTTGTAATCCGTTTTATTGGCTTTTGCTGCGACACCGGCTTTTGTCATCTCCTTGCAGCTGGCAAATCCGCATCCCCCGCAGTTCAGGCCAAGGGCCTTCTCACCTGCAACGCCGATGAGGATCGTGGCATCGCTGATTTTGACCTGCTGGCCGTTGACCCGGAAGAAGTCCATGCCGGTCTCGGCAGCGATCTTGATCATCTTTTCGCCGATCTTCTCCTGCTCTTTGCCAGTGACGATCTCAATAATGATCGAATCAAGTCCAACGGCTTTCGGTGCGGTCCTGGCTGCCAGGGCCATGAGCCCGGCAACGGTTTTTACTGCCTCAGTTTCTGCAGACATAGTGGGTAATTGGGATTGCCCCTATAAAAAACGAGAGTTATAGGATAGTAATCATCTTACCTTTGCGGGCCACAATGCTCGCTTGGCCTGCTATCCTTCCGGTGCTGATCTGTGTCGTTGGTGATTTTTTTAGGCATTCGTCAGGTATACGCCCGGCTTGTCGGTATCAGAACATGGTATTGTTGTTGACCGGTTTTTCCGGAACATCCTGCAGCACGTCCCAGTGCTCGACGATCTTATCCTTCTCGATCCTGAAAATATCCATGACCGCAATCCCCCGGTCTCCCGGGTGCCGGACCAGGTGGCTATGAACCACTACGAGATTTCCTTCTGCGATAAATCTCCTGAAATCGAAATGGAGTTCGGGAAAGGCCCCGGTAAATCCCCGCACGAATGCGATGAATGCTTCACCCCCGTCGGCCGCGCCGGGATTATGCTGCCGGTAATAGGGCCCCAGGTGTTTCTTTACGGCTTCTTCGGGTTTCTTCAGGTTCATGGACAGATTGTAAAAATCCTGAACCATTTCCTTGTTCGCTTCCTTCTGGTCTCTCATGGAATTTTCCACCGGATACGCTATGATAGACCGTACATATATAATACGTGGCATATTGACAAGGGAGGCTGGTGGGGAGCCTGAGCGCACCCGACAAAATCAGGTGACCTGTCCGGTGCCGGGCGAGCATGGTATCGCCAGGTGTTTTGGTGGCAGTGTCTTCCGGTTACCCGAGTTGGATCCCAGGAACCGTTTTTTCTTTAAATGATTCGGAATGCTAATCCCTGTGAAGAGTCCAAACTCACAAAGATGGTATCCTTTCCCGGGGCTGTAAAACCTGATACGAGCAATCCGGAACTGAAGTCTCCTGATGATCTCTCCTTAAATTCGCCTCCCGTTTTTTCCGGGACCGAGAAAGGAATCGTTCTTCTCATTGCAGTTCTCGCGGGATTCCTGACCCCGTTTGACGGTGCAGCGGTCAATATTGCGCTCCCCACGATCGCCTCCGAGTTCCATATGGATGTCATCGCCCTCTCGTGGATTGCGACGGCATACCTCCTTGCGGCGGCGCTCTTCCTTGTCCCGTTCGGGAAGATCGCAGATATCTATGGGAGAAAAAAGATCTTTCTTTACGGGATCGGTATCTTTGCTGCCGCATCTCTGGCTATGACCATGGTCCCGTCCACGAACATGATGGTCATCCTCCGGGTAGTCCAGGGCCTCGGGAGTGGGATGATCTTCGGGACCACGGTAGCAATTCTCAGTTCGGTCTTCCCCCCCGGGGAACGGGGAAAAGCGCTTGGGATCTATATTACTTCGGTATACTTCGGCCTTTCGCTGGGTCCGTTCCTCGGCGGCGTCCTGACCCAGTACTTTGGCTGGCGGAGCATCTTTTTTGTGAATGTGTCCCTGGGGATCATCTGTATCCTCCTGGTTACCTGGAAACTGAAAGGCGACTGGGCTGACTGCAGGGGGGAGCGCTTCGACCTGACCGGATCGGTAATCTACGGCATCGCAATTGTCGCCGTCATGTACGGTCTCTCGGTCGCAACAGAGGGCGCGGGATACACCCTCCTGTTGGTGGGAGTGGTGGCAGGGATCCTCTTCGTACTCTACGAACAGAGAACTGCGTTTCCGGTCCTCGACATGAAACTGTTCACCGGGAACCGGGCATTTGCCTTCTCCAATATTGCGGCCCTGATCAACTACAGCGCCACGTTTGCTGTTACCTTCCTGTTGAGCCTCGATCTCCAGTTCACGAAAGGTTTCACCCCGGAACATGCTGGGATTATTCTGATCGTGCAGCCGGCGATGCAGGCCATTGTCTCCCCGATTGCCGGAAAACTCTCGGATCGCATTGAACCCGCCATTGTTGCATCGGCCGGCATGGCCCTTACCGCAGCAGGCCTGATTCTCCTGATATTCTTTACCGAAACGAGCTCCCTGTGGTATCTCATCGTTTGCCTGGTTGTGCTGGGAGTTGGGTTCGGTCTCTTCTCATCACCGAACACGAATGCGATCATGAGTTCTGTGGAAAAACGGAATTACGGGGTTGCATCAGGAATGGTTGGAACAATGCGTCTCTTAGGGCAGATGTTATCAATGGGTATCGCGATGCTGCTCTTTGCAATCATGATCGGCCCGGTCGAAATAACCCCCGCGTATTACCCGCAGTTCCAGGCAAGCCTGCATATCGGGCTCATCCTCTTTGCCATCTCCTGTGTTGTGGGTGTCTTCTTTTCGCTCGTCAGGGGCAGGGTAAGCGAGACACCCTGACCTGCCACCCCAGGGAGGCAGGGGGGAGGTACCCTGTTCAAAAAGTGAGAGAGGGTATACCCACCTACCCACCCCCTCTTGCCCGGGACAGGGTACCACCCCCCCCCTTTGCTACACGTACCCGGCCACGGTTTCCGATGGAGTCACGAGGCAGAGCCTTTCGTACTGACCGGAACCCTGAGGGGGGTACCCCCCCACTCAAAAGCACGAGAGGGGGATACCTGAGTACCCTACCCCCCCTCCGGGTGCAAGTACCCTGCCACCGCTTCGCATAGTGTCACGTCGGAGATGGTCTTTTGCTGATGGTCGTCCGGAAGGGGATATACCCCTCTCTTCCGTACGAGTGGGGAGTACCCCCTCCCCCTCTCCAAAATATGAGGGGGGGATACCTGAGTACCCTACCCCCCCTCCAATAAAAGACAGGGTACCCCCCCAAGAAAAATGGTTCCATTTGGGCAGTCAAAACAAGGGAGATTGTTCGAACTGAGAATTTTTGTTAAAATTATGAAATTTTTTTAATCACTATCGAGATCTTTGAGTGTTCTGAAAGATAGGATAAGGGTTTTCGCTACCCGTTCAAGTTCCAGGTCTTTTTGCTCTTTAGTAGTGAAAATATTTCCATCGTTCTTTTGCGATGATTGAGTTTCATTGAAGGTTGTTTCATATTCTGTTTTTTCTGATTCGTACTGGAGATACAAATGGTAAGCTAAATATGCAATATATTTATTTTCAACATTGTTCAGATGGTTTTGCGAATAAGCCAAACCTCTACGTCTTTTGCGCTCCTCATCTAAATATTTTGAATCCAAATTAACGTAAATTTGAAGAATATCGTTTTTTGTTTCTTGATCTTTTTTTAGTTCATAAATTCCGATATTAAATTCGTTCCAATCGAATGTTGGCCAGTCCCTCTTGCGTAAGGGAATAATTTTGAAATTAGGTCTTGAAGCTTCAATTAGCCCCCCACGCGAATCATCATCTTTTTGCTGATGAACGATGATTTCACATTCTTTCTCGTCAGATAGAATCGTACCATTTGAAAGTATCAGCGATACCTTCAGATCGAATATATCGCCTTCTTTTGCATCCACATCCGGTTTAAGCGTTATCTGAATTCGTCCACTTGCGGGTCCTAATTTTCGAATTAGCTTGACCTTTTTATTGCCAATACTAGGGAGAAATATTGCACTATTTCCTGGTCGTGTCAATATATCATCAGGTCCATCAAATCCAATTGGGATTGTGTTATTTTTGCCAATCATCAATTTAATTGGGGAATTTCTTAGAATAGTAAGATTTGTTGGAGGATCAACTGGGAGATATTTAAAAGGTGGAATTATAACATATTTTCGTTCATCCTCTTTATCGAGAGGTAGATTATCTACACTGAAAATAAATTTTATCGTTTTTAAGTTATGTTCTGTTGCGTCATCTCTACAATACACTGTAATTGGCAGTCGGCCATCTTTGAACCTCTGATACTCAATTGATACGTCTATTCCTGATTATGTAGGCAAAACACATTTGATTACCCCTCTGTTTTTTACACGACTAAAGAGTGCGTCAGGACCGTTTATTTCAAGATGAAACGTCTTATTTTCGTTTTTTATAAATTCAATGGGGTTATTGGCCTTTATTTTAAAAATTGTTGGTGGATCTTGTGGTGCATATTCATTGGTTTTCCCTGTGCCTACAGAGTGTTGTTTTTGTTGAAGTCCACCTACCCCAACATTTTGACCTACGTCAATTAACTGCTCTAAGAGTTTATTAACCGCTTTTATACTATCATCGTCTTCTGTTCTAATTACTCCGAGTTTTTCTTCCCACTCCCTCAATCTTTCATCTTCAGTGAAACATTCGATCAGTTTTTTTTCAAGCAGCTCAATTTCAGGCCCCTCTTTAACAAGATCCATTCTTGTTGAAGTGAAAATTTTACCTTTCACTTCACGAGGTAATTGATCTAGAACAACTTGGACAAACAGACAATCACTTACCCGAGGTAAACGGCATTTCTTTGCAATAATTCTTTTTTCAAATGTACCGTGCCTCTGTCCATTGAGTGTGGCAATTATTGTATTCTGTGAATTTTCTCTCTCTAAATGGTTTTTAAGGGGTCTCTCTCCCGGGTTGTCGTCTCTATGAAGAAGCCAATATCTAACTACAAGTTTACCTCCATTCGGCCATTCTTCTTCGGCTTGATTCTTATATGCAACGTCTTCCGCTGTTTCAAGAGTTGATCGATCTCCGAACATATTCCTTACGAACGGCGGTTTCGATCTTTGATCGATTAACCTGAATGGCAGTACAGGATCAAAAAGATAATTCCTAAAAAGGCGATAACCAAGCCCTCTGGATAGATTTTCCCACTCTTTTGCATTGTATTTTATATGTGCGATTCGAGTCCCTTGTTCAAATTCATTATTTTCCACGGGAATTTGGGGTGTCGATCCGTCCGCTAAACACAAATATAAGTATACTGGCGGTTGAACGATCTCGACCGTCTTACCCGCTTTAAAATCATATACAGAAAATCCCTCTTCCCGTTTTACGATTGTCCAGCCTATTTTGTCTAGCTTTCCACCTAATGTCTTTGGATCTCTTCTTGAAATTATCACTGAATACTTACAATAACGATATGATGATGAGCCTCCATGACCGTATGTTCCGTGAAGGTGAGGAAAACTAAACTTGTTGCTTCTACCAAGACTCATAAGAGCTCGATCAAAATCATCAGGTCTTTGCCCAATACCGTGATCTTGAATGACTATTGTTGGATTTTTTGGATCTCCTGATGATAATAATACTACTGTAACTATGCCTTCTGCCATTTTTGTTCTATCAGCATCTTTCATTGCTGCGCCGTATATAGCTGTGTCCCCTCCAGGAATATTGAACCACTGGTTTGTAGCCTCTCTCGGAGAAAATGGCAAATCTTTTTGAGCGATAGGGTAACCGTTATTTTTTTGATATTCCATATCTTGAATTACCGCATCGAAACCATTGGTAATCCTTTCAATAATTGGAGCGATTGTAACTGATGTTGTGTGAATATTTGCTGCATTACTGACGCTGTCATTCAGCAAACGCCATACAAATTTGTGATTACCTGGAGCTTCGCTAACACCCGCAATATCAATGGAATTAATAAAATTTTCAACCTCTTGCTCGGTATTAAGCGAAATTAACTCTGTTATCTTGAAAATATCATTTGGCATATGTCCCTCCTAATCAAACTCAATAGTATCTTTCGAAGGTTTACTAAACAGAAACCGGGTTCTTTTAAGCTCTTTATCTATTGCAGAAAAGATCATATTGATGTCTTTTTCATTGTACTCATAGAGTGCGTTATTAGAGCAATGACCAAGAACCCTAATTTTTTCAAGCACTTTTTGAGTTCGGATTTTAGCTAGGCGCTTGAAACGATCGCGTTTTGTCTCATTTTCTATTCATTTCTTAACCATATTTCTATTGTTATTTTTACAGTATAATTAATTTATCGTAAATCTATTGTCATTAGGTTATTTTTGTTAACTAATGGTAATAAAGTCCTATCGAGAATGTAGTGGTTGGCGGCCTCGGCGGTGATCCTTAATCTATCGCCACAAGAACACGAGTTAATGTTCTGTAGATGTTCCCTATAGTACAAAACATGTCCATGATACTCTAGATCTGCCCGGGAACATCGATCCATTATAGTATACAAAATGAGAATCCCGCATACTACTTTATACGATGTCTCCAATCCTACCATGAGGCATTATGGCGAGAGAACGGGACAGTTTTCCGCGAATTCCGGAGCAGATCAACGGTATAGGAGAGCTGGCATACAATCTCTGGTGGAGCTGGCATCCCTCCGCACGGATGCTCTACAAGAACCTCAGCCGGGTTGCATGGAAAGAGAGCGTGCACAATCCCGTCAAGATGCTCCGGGATCTTCCTGAAGATGTCTACACGAGCGCCCTGCAGGATGACCCGGAGTATATCAGCCGGTACTCTGCCATCATGAACCGGTTTCGGTCCGAGATGGATGATAACGAGAGCTGGTTCTCCCGGGAAGTTGACGGTGCAAGTCGCCAGCCGATCGCCTATTTTTCCGCAGAATACGGGCTGCACCGCTCACTGCCGTTCTATGCCGGAGGTCTCGGGTTTCTAGCCGGCGATTATCTCAAGGAGTGCAGCGATCTCGGCATCCCGCTGGTTGCTGTCGGTTTCATGTACCCCGAAGGGTACATCCTCCAGAGGATGCGGGAAGACGGGTGGCAGCAGAATGTCGATGATGTCCTGGACCGGGACAGCGCTCCCATCACCCGGGTGCTTGGCGCAGACGGGACTCAGCTGGTGATCGAAGTGCCCTTTATCCAGCCTTCGATTCACGTGGCGGTCTGGAAAGTGCAGGTAGGCCGGGTTCCTCTCTTCCTGATGGACACGGATATTGAGGAGAATGATCCCTGGAACCGGTCCATATCATCCCATCTCTATTCCGGGGACACGGAACAACGGCTCCGGCAGGAGATTGTGCTGGGCATCGGAGGGTCCGAAGTGCTCAACGCGCTCGGGATCCGGCACTCCATTGCCCATCTCAATGAAGGCCATGCCGCCTTTGTCCTGCTGGAGCGGATCCGGGAACGGGTTGCAGGAGGGATGAGTTTTCCCGAGGCATCGGAGTATGTCAGGAACACCACGGTCTTTACCACCCATACTCCTGTTCCGGCTGGCAATGAGATCTTCCCGTTTTCCCTGGTTGAAAAATATTTCAATAGCTATTATCCGCTTCTTGGCCTGGATCGCGACGCCTTTTTCCGGCTCGGCATTCACCCGGACGAGCCGGCAGCAGGGTTCAACATGACCGCCTTTGCGTTGAGATTATCCCGATACCACAATGCGGTCAGCCGGCGCCACGGGGAAGTGTCCCGCAGGATGTGGCAGGGTCTCTGGCCCGGCCTTCCCGAGAAGGATGTCCCTATCGGTCACATCACCAACGGGGTCCATATCCCCACCTGGATAGAACCCAAGATGGGAGCTCCTGCTGGACAAGTATCTCGGCAGTGACTGGCTGCTGGATCATGATAACCCGGCCCGGTGGAAGGGGATCGATACCATCCCGGAGAAGGAACTCTGGCAGACGCATTACTGGCTGAAGGTAAAACTGCTCAACCGTATCGGGGAACAGGCCCGCCAGGCATGGGCGGACCGCAAGATAAGCCCGCCAATTGTCGTGGCTGAGGGAACCCTCCTGAACCCCCAGATCCTGACCATAGGGTTTTCGCGCCGCTTTGCCTCGTACAAGCGGGCAGATCTCATCTTCCATGATCCCGAACGGCTGAAAGCGATCGTGGGGAATCACCATAACCCGGTCCATATCATCTTTGCGGGCAAGGCACACCCGGCCGATGATGCGGGAAAACGGATCCTGCAGCGCGTCTTCAATTATGCCAAGGATCCCGATATGGGCGGGAGGATCGCCTTTGTCGAAAACTATGACGAACAACTCGCCCAGTACCTTGTCCACGGGGTTGATACCTGGCTGAACAATCCCCTCCCTCCTATGGAAGCCTGCGGGACGAGCGGGATGAAGGCCTCGTTAAACGGTGTTCCCCAGATGAGCATTCCGGACGGGTGGTGGATCGAGGGGTTCACTGGCAGGAACGGGTGGACATTCGGGGAGGAGTACTGGAATGAGAATGGGGAGGACCGGGACAAGGCCGATGCCGACGCCCTGTACGATCTGCTGGAAACAAAGATCATCCCCCTCTACTACGATACTGATGATGACGGCATCCCTCTTGAATGGGTGAAGGTCATGAAGGAGGCCATGAAGAGCGTGGGGGCGGGCTTCTCCACCCGCAGGATGGCAAAAGAATATGTCAGGAAATTCTACCGGGATGCGCTCGACCATGTTCATTGAATGCGCAGGGATGGATGGGTAATGCATCAGCTGGTTCTGTTGCGCCATGGTGAGAGTATCTGGAACCGGGAGAACCGGTTCACCGGGTGGACAGATGTGGACCTCTCCCCGCAGGGCATAGAGGAAGCCCACTGGGCTGCCCGGCTTCTTCGTGAGGCCGGGTTTTCTTTCGATGTCGCCTATACTTCAGTGCTCCGCCGGGCAATCCGCACCTTGTGGATCGTTCTTGACGATATGGACCTGATGTACCTCCCGGTCCATCACTCGTGGCGGCTGAACGAGCGCTTCTATGGGGCATTGCAGGGAATGGAGAAACAGGAATTGACCCGGATATACGGAAAAGAGCAGGTCGCGTTATGGCGGCGGGGTTTTGCGATAAGGCCCCCGCCCGTTTCAACAACAGATCCACGGCACCCTGCCTTCGATCCCCGGTACGCTGATCTGAACCGGGAAGTGCTGCCGGCTACCGAATCGCTGGAAGACACGCTGGCACGCGTGATGCCGTGCTGGAACGGGCAGATCGCCTCTGCCATCAGGGGGAATAAACGGATCCTGGTGGTGGCTCATGGCAACAGTATCCGTGCCCTCATCAAGTACCTCGACACAATACCTGATAACGAGATCACCGGGCTCAACATCCCGACCGGGTTTCCCCTGGTCTACGAGCTCGACGACTCCCTGCATCCTGTCCGCCATTATTACCTGGGCGACCCGGAGGAGATCCGGCGTGCAACCGTATCGGTTGCAGGCCAGAACACCCCTCTGGTGCAGGACGATCCTCACATCGTCGCGAAAAAGGAATCACCATGACCGGTATATTCAAGGCATACGATATCCGGGGCTCATACCCGGATGAACTGGACGAAAAAACCGCGGAAAAGATCGGGGCAGCCTTTGCCCTTCTCATGAACTTCGGCACGATTGCGGTCGGCAGGGATCCCCGTCTCTCTTCGCCGGCCCTTGCTTCCTCTTTTATCCAGGGATGTCTTGCGGCAGGGGGTTCTGTTGCCGATTTCGGCTTGACTAGTTCTCCGCAGCTGTACTATGCTATAATTGAAGGGAAATTCGCCGGGGGTGCCATGGTCACGGCGTCTCACCTTCCGTCGCCAAAGAACGGCATCAAGCTCTGCCGGGAACGTGCGATTCCCCTTTCCGGTGATGAGGGGCTCCCTGTGCTCGAGCGCATGGTAACAGAGATGCCGGATGGCAGGGTGCACGCCGGAAAACCTCACGCGGGTACATACACGAACGGGGATTTGACCCGCTCCTATATCGATGCCGTTGCAGGTTTTGTCCACAATCCCGGCACGCTCACCGTTGCAGCCGATGCCGGGGATGGGATGGCGGGGCCGGAACTGAAAGAGCTCTTTGCAAAGTTCCCTTCCTTAACCCCTGTAACCCTGAACCTCAAACCTGACGGGACATTTCCCCACCATGGTGCCAATCCATTCCTTCCGTCGGCAACAACCGAACTGGAGGAGAGTGTCCGGCAGAACCACGCGGACTTCGGGGTTGCATTCGACGGCGATGCGGACCGGTGCATCTTCATCGATGAACGGGGAGAACGGGTTCCCGCAGACCTCATCACGGCCCTGGTTGCAGAATATTACCTCACCAGGGAGCCGGGTGCAACGTTTCTGTACGACCTGCGCTCGGGCCGGGCGGTGGCCGAGACAATAACCCGCCTCGGTGGTCGGGCGGTCCGGTGCCGGGTGGGCCACGCGTTCATCAAGGAACAGATGCGACAGGAAAACGCTCTCTTTGCGGGCGAGCTCTCGGGCCACTATTACTTCCGGGATATGGGCTTCTGCGACAATGGTATCTTTGCCATGGTTCAGATGATCAACCTCCTCTCGATCAAAGAACAGCCGCTCTCGCAGCTCATCCGCCCGCTCCTGAAATACTCCTCAACCGGTGAAGTGAATATCCGGGTGAGCCGGACTGATCCCATCATGGCAGCCCTCAGTGCGGCGTATTCCGACGCGGTCATCGATCATCTCGACGGGCTGACGGTAGATTATCCCTCGTGGTGGTTCAACCTGAGATCGTCCAATACCGAGCCGCTCATCCGTCTCAACCTTGAGGCCGACACCAGAATCGCTATGGACAAAAAGATGGTCGAGGTCCTGAAGATCATCAGGGATACCGATCCAACAATGGAGATCGAGAGAGGATAACCGGTCTGTTCCCTGATGGCGGATTATTTCTTATCCGCCAGAACCGCAATCCCCTGGAGGGTCTTTCCGGAGAGAAACCGGAGAGAGGTGCCTCCCCCGGTGGAGATATGGGTCATCCGGCCTGCCAGTCCGAGTTGCGTCACTGCCTCTGCCGTGGATCCATCGCCGATCACGGTCGTGGCATGGAGGTCTGCGAGCACGGTAGCAATGGCAGTTGTTCCCAGGGAAAACTGCGGGATCTCAAAGACCCCCATCGGCCCGTTCCACATAATGGTCCGGCATCTCCGGAGTTCACCGGTGAACGTGGTAATTGTCCGGGGTCCGATATCCGCGATCCGGCAATCCCCGGGGATCTCCCGGGAACTCACACCCCGGGCCGGGGATTCGGGTTCCATCTTTTCGGTAACAACCACATCTTCCGGAAGAAGGACCCTGACACCACGGGCTTCTGCGTTTTGCAGGATCCTCCCGATCAGCTCCATCATGTCAGGTTCCACCAGAGATATACCAACATCAAACCTCCTGGCCTTCAAGAAAGTCGCAACCATTCCTCCCCCGATAAGGACAACATCTAACTTGGGGAGGATATTTTCCAGGATCCCGATCTTTTCGCCGACTTTTGCTCCCCCCATGATGGCAGCAAAGGGCCGGTCAGGATCCTCCAAAAGCCGGCTCAGCTGCCCGATCTCTCTCTCCATGAGGAGACCGGCAACGCAGGGGAGATAGTCTGCGAGCCCGACAACAGAGGCGTGAGCCCGGTGGCTTGCCCCAAACGCATCATTGACCACAAGATCTGCCAGCAGGGAAAGTTCGCGGGCAAACCCGGGATCATTTGACTCTTCCCCGGGGTAGAATATCAGGTTTTCGAGCAGGATCACTTCCCCGTCCTGCATTAAGGACACAATCCTCATCACTTCGGGACCGATCGCTTCCCTCAGGGGCTCGACTGGCCTTTGTAAGAGTTCCGAGATGCGCCGGGCAACCGGTTCCAGCCGCAGGTGCTCATCAAATCTCCCGTGCGGCCGTCCGAGATGTGAGCAGAGAATGATCCGGGCCTTGTGATCGATAAGGTACCTGATCGTGGGAAGACATGCCCGGATCCGGGTATCATCTTCGATCCCTCCATTACGGTCCTGGGGCACATTGAAATCAGCCCTTACCAGCACCCGTTTTCCACCCACTTCTACATCTTCCACCGTCATCTTCTGCATGGTCTTCTCCTGTTCCCTAAACGGGCAAATGCACCTGGTTCCGCTCCCGCCTGCTTTTATCCCGGGCGAACGTTCACGCTGGAGGACTATGAAAAAAGATGCGGGTAGTCCTCAGGATGATTGAGGAACCCCAGGACCGGTGCCCTCTGTTCGACAAGGGTATAGAGAGGGGCGGGAATCATCTCTTTCACCGCGGTCATGCGATCTGCGCTGGTGAATGTCAACGCCGGGTTTTGCGGGTAGAGCGGATTTTTCTTACAGGTCCGGTTCGTCATCTCGTAAAAGATTGCTCCTCGAAGATTCTCATATTCCTGGTACTCGCTCTGGAAGACGGACGAGACAAGATTGGCCATCTGGAGCACAGACGTCTTCGATGGATTGATAGTAATGTGCCCGTACCCCGGGGGCACAACAACAACATCCCCGGCAGTGGCTGTTACCATCACGACACCGCTGCAGTCCCGCTTCTGGAGCAGGTAATGGGCCTCTCCCTCGAGCACTTCATAGATCTCCGGGTATCCCGTACCCGCGGGATTCTTCGGGTGATAATGCCCCTTGGTCTTGATGAATTCCCCGGAAAGATTCCGCGGGGGAATGACCGTAATATCGTAGCGAATCTTCTGCGCCTGGAGCCACTGGCGATCCGCATCAGACCGGGTGATATCCCGGTACATGTAATACGCAGGGCCGGTAACGAAACAGTCCGGATCTGCAAGCACACCCGCGATCTCCCTCATATCTCGTACCGAGCAGTCTGAAAGGGGGCCTTTCCAGCTGACGGGTACCGAATACTCTTCTTTGCCGCGGTACGAGAGGGTTAGCGTCATTGTTTCCTGCATCACAACTACCTCACGAACCAACCCGGGCATATGTACTATTCATCCTCTCGGCAATCGGATCCCAGAGGAACACCCGGTCAACCTTCGATCGTCCACGTATTCCCTGCACCTCGGCGTTTCTTGGATCGTCTATCATGGTGCTGATCCCCCATGCGAGGGATTCGGCATCAGGCTGCGTCTTGATACCGTTGACAAACGAGTCGATATTTTCCGAAAGTCCGCCGACATCACAGGCAACGACCGGCTTCTCCGCACTCCATGCTTCCAGCAGCACCAGCCCGAAGGGCTCATTCCTGCTGGGAATCACCACGAGGTCGCATGCGTTCAGGAGACGAATATACTCAGAATCCGGGATATAGCCAACAAAATTCACCGGCAGGTCACGGGCCCTGTCCTGGAGGAACTGCTTCATCCCTCCCTCACCCGCAACGATCACTTTTGCATCCCAGCGATTCTGGCAGACTTTCCGTATCGCGTCAATGAACAGGTCAGGTCCTTTCTGGTAGACCAGCCTGCCAATGAAGAGTATCAGGGGCGCAAACGGGTGGATCCCGTACGACCGTTTCACCTCTCCGGCATCGAGGTAGGCGCGGTACTGGCTCGGCACAATGCCATTGGGAACCACATCGCACTTCCAGTCGGGCACGTTGTAGAGCTGCATGACCTCTTTTTTCATGACCGTAGAAACGGTTGTCACTCGCTTTGCCACAAGTCCGCCGTACCATTCCTTGCCGGAGATCTCCTGGTATTCCCACCAGTTGCCATACTGGTTGCCGTTTCGGCCGTATTCGGTTGAATGGAACGTAAGAATCGTATCCCGGTCCTGTAATCGGTGGAGCGCCGGGATTGGATGCCAGTCGTGGAAGTGGAGGATGTCAAATTTTCCCTGTCGGTCGTTCTGGTGGAACTGGTTCACCATCGCATTGCTCATGTCTTCACAATACTGGACCGTGTTGCTCCCCTGGGGATTACAGTAATGGTACGTGACACCGTTAATCTCCTGATCCTGCATCTTCCCCCGGGTATAGTAATGCACCTCGTGCTGTTTTGCAAGAGTCTCTGCAAGATTGGTTGCGGCACTGGCAAGTCCTCCGACCCGTTCTGCGTACATCGATTCCCAGCAAAAGAATGCTAGTTTAAGTGACTCCATAATACCTCCCTTCGTTCATTGATCAGGCTCAACAATTCCTGACGGTCTGCGCCGGTTTTTACGCTCTCAGCAAGTTTCTTATCGTCAAGCGTATGTTCGATCCATTTCACAATATCGCCCCGTTCCTGGTGGTATGCGATCGAATCGGATGGCACCACCCGGAGCAGGTCGCAGAACTGGTCTAGGCTGTACGCTGAATATCCCACGTAACCTCCGGGCGAAGAAAAGTTAAACGCCTCCTCCGGAGTCAGTGTCCGCAACGTCTTTGTGGAACTTCGGTTCTTCAGCACCCGGATATTACGTTTCTCGAAATCGGCCAAGATCGCCATATAGGTCCTGAACGCGTCATTGGCCTCATGGTGGCTGAAGTAGTTGTGCACCTCGCCACATGTCCCGTACTTGGAGGCCATGTAATAGAAGTGATCGCTCGTCGTGAGGTACCGCCACGTATCTTTGTCTTTGGCAAAGTGTTTGGCCTTCTGGACAGCCGAGTAGGCAGTATGCTGGCGCTCGTTTCCCATCCATGCTGATGCATCCTTCTCGATGTCAGCCCATGAGATGGTATTCCCAACATCGATCGTGCCGACCGGCGCATGATCCTGCAGGGCCGCAGAAGGGAGGACGGTCTTAACCCCCCGCCTCTCCAGTTCTTCCGGCAGGTACGAGAGGAAGTTGAAGATCCCCGTCTCTTTCCAGAAATGCTCCCCAAAGGTCTCGTAGTCGAGGAAGAGGGTGATGAGATCCCCGGAGGAACCGGCGAGCCAGCCTGCATAGGTGTCAGCGGTCAGAGGGTACTTGTCCCAGCCGGTGTTCGCAAACCGGAAGGCAATATCATCGGAGAGCTGGAAGTCCCGCAGGAGTACGGGCATATCGCTGCAGGTATAGATATGGTGAGGGCTGCGCCATCCGAGTATATGGTTCACACCCTCGGTAAAGATCCCCGCGTACCCCATCTGCTTTACCTGGGTTGCGATCTGGTTGTTAAAGGTGAATTCGGTATTTTCAAAGACATTGGGACGGATCTTAAAAAGGTCATACATCAGGTCCGAATGCAATCCAGCCTGTTCATGGAATTCAGCCTTGTCGCCAAAACAGCCGGCGATACTGTGGTAATACGTCTGTCCGAGCAATTCGCTGTTCCGGTGACGCGCCACCTGATCAAAAAGGGCCAGCATGTCCGGTTGCCACTTCTCGAGCTGTTCGATTAAGGTCCCGGAGAATGAGAATGCACAATGGAACCCATCGTCGAGTTTCTCGAGAATGGTCCGGGTGGCAGGGAGGTAACATTTCTCAGATACCCTTCCCAGCACTTCCTTATTCAATTCATCAAAATAGAGATCCGGCAGATCCTTTTTCTTTTTTTTTGGATCCGGTGCAAAGTGCCGGTTCAGCCGGAATGGCTGATGAACTTCAAATCCGATACAGACATCTGGCATCGATCGATTCCTCAAATCTTTTTTTTATGTTCAGTAAACCCGGGCATGAAGGCGAATGTGGGTCCGGGCAATCACTCGGATCAACCGTTCACGTGCATTCCCGCATGGTAAACAATCATCCGGGGCGATTCCCTGCTGTTCCGGGTACCCATGCTTGCAACCCTTTGGGGAAACTGGACCAGTACGTACGGCAGGGATAATAATCCCCGTGATACCTGGAACTGACTGACCGAATATATTCTTATATCCCTTTTTTCACGAGACAAACCAAGGCCTCGTGAATCTCCTTAAATTATAGGGCAGGAACCTGTCCTTGCGGACGAAATTAGCGCAACTTATGATAAGGTACGTCCTGAAACTCAGATTTCGAAACAAATCCTGAAACAATTGAGATAAAAAGAGGTACTGGTCGGGAAATTTCAACACGAAACACCCGGATTTGTTCCCGCGCTTCGTTTGGTAAGCAGATCGGAGTATCCGATAGCGGATTTCCGTTTTTATCGAGAGCTTAGAAATTCAAAAGGCAAAGAAACCCGGGACAAAAAAACATTTCCGACCGTCTCTCTCCGGTACCGGAAATATCCTTGAGAGGAAATGAGCAGGGAAATCCTTCCCTTTTTATCCACTCCTCTCTCTTAACGGTCGAGCCGCCCGCAGACGATTGTCGTATCCTTCTCGCCGGCCGGGCTCGTCCCGCCATCCCAATAGAGGCCGGCGGGGTTGCCTTCCGCATCCACCATCATGCCAAGGATCCCGGATCCCAGCCCTAGCGGAAAAGCCGACCCCATCCGCGAATCGTCGTTGTGAGCCTTGGACGAGTCAAAGATCCGGACCAGTACCTCATCGTTCCTCTTCGGGTTTATCCTAGGTTCCCCTGCGATGATCCACATGTGGGCCGGTATCAAGCGTACTGGGCGTCAGCCAAAGGCATACATCCCCTGGCTTCAGTTCAACAGGATGAGCAACCTTTGTCCACCCGGCAGCATCAGGTGTAATGGTATCGAGTTTGCCAAAGTAACTGGCGTAGGATTCGATAGAGGGATTCACTCCCTTCCCGATCGCTTTGTAGCCTGGTGCGTCAGCGTTCATCAGCACATGGTCCACAAAGCCAAGACAGTCGAAACGGTAGATCCCGGCGGCATCATCAACGGTATAGGGAGGGTGTACATATTCCGTGGATTTCATGTTCGAGAACATGCGGTACGCCTCCCGCCAGATCGCGTTGTCGGATTTCACTGTCGCCAGCTGTGCCGTAATACTCAGGGTGGATGGTACGGTGGTGGGTAGAATCCCAGTACCAGCAGGAACCGCCTTTTCAGATATGCCAGAGTGATTTTTCACCGGCATTTCCCCACCCGGCTGTTGCGGGGAGGATGCGCATCCGGCACCTGCGATGAAAAAAAAAATACTCCGACGAGCAGGCAGGCCACAGGAAACCGGAAGTTCATAGTACAACTCCGTAGCGCTTCCCATTTAATAATGCGGGGAAAGGATTGCCCCCGTATCGGTCTCCCCGGAAAACATTTTTCATATTCCGGGAATTGCCGAAATATATAACAACAATTCTTTCAATCATAGTTCCCGAAGGACTAAAATGCCACGGAAACGGGAGGCGATTGTGTGGTAAATGTGCAGAAAGCCGGTGAGATATACCGGTGTAATGTATGCGGAAATGTGGTGTACGTGCGGGAGACCGGAGGCGGAGAGCTGGTTTGTCACGACGAACCCATGATTCTGGTTGGCATGCAGGAGAATAAATCAGGGTAAGGTAAATTACCGATATTTCTCGCACCCTGGATTCTTCCCCTAGGTCCAGATTTCTTGAATATCTTGCCGGGATGAGTTGACGTGGGAGTGTTGCTATGCGGTTGGTTTATTGGATACATTCGTTTGAGTTCGTTGTCAAAGATCCCGGTCTCCGGGCATATACGTTCACGTTTGGCTGATGAGAAGGAGAGGTAACCTATGGACAAAACACTCTTAAAAGCAACATTTGCAGGTGGCTGTTTCTGGTGTATGCAGCCACCGTTCCGGAATCTTGAAGGAGTAACGGAAGTGGTATCCGGGTACGCCGGGGGACAAAAAGCCAATCCAAGTTATGAGGAGGTATCTTCCGGCACGACCGGCCACCTGGAATTGGTGCAGGTTACGTATGATCCGGGAAAAATCACGTATGAGAAACTCCTCGATCTCTTCTGGCAGCAGATCGATCCCACGGATCCCTATGGCCAGTTTGCTGACAAGGGTTCACAATACCACACGGCAATTTTTTATCACGATGAAGAGCAGAAGCGGCTTGCCGAAGCCTCAAAAAAGAGGCTTGATGAGTCGAAGAAATTTGATCGTCCTGTTGCAACGGATATACGGCAGTACATGAACTTCTACTCTGCCGAGGAGTACCACCAGGATTATGACAAGAAAAAGCCCGGGCAATACCAGACCTACAAGACCCTGTCCGGTCGCGCGTCGTTCATCCAGAAGATCTGGGGAACCAGGAGAACGGTCAAGGTCTATTCAACGCCTGGATGCAACAATTGCCGGATGGTAAAGGAGTTCCTGAAAGCAAAATCGGTAGAATTCGATGACATCAATATCGCAGCGGATGAGGACGCAAGGAACTGGCTTATCGAGAAGACCGGCCACATAGGAGCACCGGTTGTCCAGATTGGGGACGAATTTATCTTCGGATTCGATCCGAAGAAGATGGAAAATCTCTTAAAATAAGAATCCGCCAGCAGATAGAATGGAATCAGCGGCGACTGCGTTTATTTTTTCCGGTTTTTGCCGGCATGAAAAATCAGGAGACCGGGTTGTTGGTTTCTTCCCCGGCTGATTTTTCTTCCTGCCCTTCGTTTTCCCCTGGCTGAATGGTCTTCATCGAGGGGAACAGGATCACTTCTTTTATCGAGTTATTATTCGTCAACAACATCACGAGCCGGTCGATGCCGATACCGACCCCGCCTGTTGGTGGCATACCGTACCCGAGGGCATTGATGAAATCGTAATCGATCATCTGGGCTTCAACATCACCCATTCTCCGCTTCTCATCCTGGGCCTCGAAACGGGCCTTCTGGTCGACCGGATCATTGAGTTCCGAGAACCCGTTCCCCACTTCCATACCGTTGATAAAGAACTCGAACCGCTCGGTAAATCCTTCCTTTTCGCGATGCCGTTTTGCAAGGGGAGAGTTTTCAACAGGGTAATCGTAGATGAAGGTTGGCTGGATCAGTTTTCCCTCAACAAGTTCTTCGAAGAACGCGATGAGGAACTCCCGCTGGGATTGCGGTTTATCGGCCTCCGGCACTTTGTGCTGTTTTGCCAGTGAGCGGAGTTCGTCAACGCTGTGGGCAAAGATATCGATACCTGCGTACTCCTTTACCACGTCTTCCATGGAGATCTTCTTCCAGGGTTTGTTGAAATTAAGGGTGGCTTCCCCATACGGGATCTCGAGTTTGCCATGGACTGACTGGATGACGGAGGTGATGATGTTCTCGGTCAGTTCCATCATGTCCCGGAAGTCCCGGAATACCCAGTAGATCTCCACCATGGTGAACTCCGGGTTGTGGTTGGTATCCACGCCCTCGTTCCGGAAGTTTCGTGCGATCTCAAAGACCTTCTCAAACCCTCCCACCACGAGACGCTTGAGGTAGAGTTCGGGAGCAATCCGCAGGAAGAGTTTCTGGTCGAGGAAATGATGGTAGGTGGTGAAGGGACGGGCATTTGCCCCGCCGTACACCGGCTGGAGGATAGGAGTCTCGAACTCCAAGAAGCCGTTGTCATCGAGGAACCGGCGAATCAGGGCGACAATGCGGCTCCGGTCGCGGAATGTCTGCCTGCTCTCCTCGTTTGTGATGAGATCGACATATCGCTGGCGGTACCGTTTCTCAACATCAGTCAGTCCGTGGAATTTCTCGGGAAGTGAACAGACCGCTTTACAGAGCAGGGTAAATGAATCCACCCAGATGGTGATCTCACCGAGCTTGGTCCGGAAGACATGGCCGGTGACACCGATGATGTCGCCCCGCTCAATGTACTGGTTGAAGAGTTCGAATTGCTCTTCGCCGAGATCGTTCTTCCGTATGTAGAGCTGGATCTTCCCTACTTCATCCCCAAGATCTGCAAAAATAGTCTTGCCGTGGTTCCGGACGATATAGATCCTCCCCGCAGTCGTGACGCTTTCCTCACTCTTTTCGTGGGTAATATCGGAAAACCGGGTCTTTATTGCAGAGATGGTATCCTTACGATCGAACGTGGGAGGGAAGACGTTGATCCCTTTCTCCTGAAGTGAGGTTATTTTATCGAGCCTTGTAATTTCAAATGGAACATTTTCGAGGGGACCGGTCATCTTCAAAACACCACGGTGAGTAGGATACTCGTGTATCGTAATTATGCGGTTCCGGTGGTAATAATACCTTTTTTACTGATTTCTAAAAACAAAAATTCCGGATTGGTCCGGATTCTGCCTAACCGGGGAAGTCCGGAACAGAAGGAAAAAAGACCCACTTATTCGTTCTTCTGCTTCCTGATCAGTCCCGAAGCATATTTTGCCAGTCCGTAAACTCCATCAGTCGATGAATGGACCTCGATGAACTCCTCAAAGTCATGGACAGAGATATGGCGGCTCATGAGAAATGCCATATATCCTGTAATCAGACCCCCGCCCGGCCCAGCCGCACAGACGCCATTGATCGTACCATTATCTTTGTTGAGAAGGATCTTAGCAAGGCCCGTGTCTCTTGACGGAACTTTCCAGAACGTGCCGGGTCCGGCCGGGCCCGGGATTGCAAGCGATGCAGACCCCTCCTCCCCAGTGCAGCAAAATGCAAGTTCCTGCGAGAGATTGAGCGATTGCGGGATGTACCGGTAATCGATGGCGCGGGGGATGCCGAGGATGTTATCCGCAGCAACAATACCCTGGTGCCGGGCCACTGGTGTCAGGTAGGGCGGACCAACCACATCCCCGCAGGCATACACCTCAGGAACACTGGTCTGCATGTGCCCGTCAACGATGATCTCACCCCATGCACCTTTTTTTATGCCGCTGATCATCTCTGAGCGCGGGACCAGTCCTGCTGCGATCAGGACCGTATCGGTTTCGTGCATGCAAGTCTCTCCTTCTTTCTCCAGCGTGAGTGTCTCTACCCGGGAACTCCCGTTTATTGACTGGACCTGGGTTTTTTCCTGGATATCTACTGCTGCGAGATCCTTAAGGGCAATTACCCGGAGGTGCTTATCGATATCTTTCAGGAACCCGCTCCTGCAGAGGAGCGTGACTTCACTGCCGAAGGTGCTGAAAATGTAGGCAAATTCGGCAGCCATCACTCCTCCCCCGATGATTGAGAGTTTTTTGGGGATTTTCTCAAGGTTATAGAGGGAATGGGGGGTGAACACCTCAGGAAGATCGATTCCCAGGATCTCCGGGAGATGGGGTCGTGATCCGGTGGCTGCAATTACGGAATCAGCCCCAATCTTCTCATCCTCCAGAAAGACGGTCTTTCCCTCGAGCCGACCGGTTTTTCCGTAGATAATGTCTACCCCGGCTGACTTCGTTTCAGCATCGAGCACCGATGCGATCGTAGCCTGGATTGCATGCATCTCTGCGAGCATTTTGGAGAAATTAAGCACGGGAGATGCGTCCAGTATTCCGAGACGCCCGAATGTGTGGAACGAATGGATTGTGCGGGCGACGTCATTCAGGGCACATACCGGCATGCAGCCAAAATGGAGACACTGGCCCCCGATACCTGCAAGCCCCCCGCGTTCGATAAGCCGGACCTTTTTGCCGGCGGACGCAAGGCGGATCGATGCGATCCTGCCAGCAGGACCGCCACCCAGAACAACGATCGTGGGATTTTTACGTATCATTTCAGGAAAAAACTACTATTGAACGGACCTTGTTCTCCCCGTGCGAGACCAGGTACCATGTGAGATCAGAAGACTTCGCAGCCTTCGTCCATGGGTTCTGAGAGCAGTTCGCCGGTGAATGCGTTCACTTCGACAATCTTCTTGCCCCGGATCTGCCAGACCGGGATATAGATCTGCTTGGAATCGATGGTGATATTTTTCCGGTCGGGTTTCAGGATCTTCTCTTCATAGAAGATTGCATCGCCCTTCTCCTGCTTGATCCGTACTTTCTGGGTGAGCCGTTCGATCAACTCAACAACGATCCGCTCTGATGCCTCATCCTTACGGATATGGGAGTCACAGATATCGGCCCCATTGGGAATCTCAGTCTCTTCAATCTGCTTCCCGTCGAGATCAATCCGGATGCCGTTGATTGCATTGATTGCACCCCAGCCGTCTGCATCAAACGGGATCCTGCGGTCTTTGTACACCTGCTCCCCGCTGCTGGTGTAGTGGAACAGAAAATGGGGGATGAATCGCAGTTTTGCCACACCCTGCACACCGGCGGTGCGGATCGCAGCCTGCTCGGTGATTTTTATCGGGAGGTGGGGTATGGTGATACCCGAGGGTTCTTCTTCTTTGGCTGCTGCCGCTGCGGTGACTGCTGCTTTTTTGGCCTTTGTCGGCGTGAGATCCAGGGACAGTTCACGGTCGAGAATATCTGCAAGGACTGCTTCTCCGGTATACCGGACAAACTCATCAACTCCCCACTGGATGCAGTTATCCGTTAGGATCTCCTTTTCCATGGTGAACAATAGTTTTTTACAGTTCATCTCATGGTCATCGATCATGAGGCTGTAATTGGTCTTGTCGAACTGTCCGATCAGATCCTTGTCGTTCGAACAGAGCACCAGCAGGCAGGTGCTGTCACGCACTGCAGAGAGGTCAAGAGGGTCATCAACCTCTTCAACCTCATACCGTGCCGCTTCAAGAATGAGTCGCATCGCATTCTTGGCTTTTTCCCGCATATCGTGTTCCATCATACATAAATTGCCTTACTCTTATAGAACAATTTTTCTATTGATATGTCCGAGATTAGTACGATGACCCTCCCGCTGAAGTTTGTCAACCATAATATCGAAGATTTTGCCATCCAGGTAACGTTCGATCCAGCTGCGGGAGAAGGAAAGGTTGTGTACAACCTCTCGCTGATAAAAAATGAAGATCTTGATTTTGCAATATCCATCCTCAAAGATGCAAATAAAACCGGGGTCAGTGTCAGCGGGATGGTCAAATTCTATGCTTCCGGGGAAAAAGTAGCGGATTTTGTGATCCCGAATGGATTGACCGGCATCTGCACGATGTGCAGCATCACGTTTGACGGTCTCTTAATCAGGAGAGGCATTCCCATAAACCCGATAGGGGGCGGGGTTGTTGAGATAGAGAACAGGACTCCCATCCGCTTTACCCATATCATCATGTACGAGCACACGACCATCGATCCGCTGCAGGTGCTCATATCCCAGAAGACCACCTCGGTCACCAATGTTATGCGCAGAGGGAGCGGGAATATTCTTGCAAATATCCGGGAATTCCATATGGAAGCAGAGCCCCTCGTCGGAAGTGTGCTCGATGAACTCGCAAGCAGCAGTTATACCGGGATCCTTGAAGTGGGTATGCCAAACCTGTCCCTCCTCGGGGTACCGGTAAGCCCGCAGTATATTGGTATTGCGGCAGTTGGCGGCACAAATCCGATGGCCGCGATCCGTGAAGGGGGACGCTGGGTCCAGACACAGGCGATGAAGGGTCTCATGGACATCCGGCTGATGGATGAGATCCGGAATTATTAACAAAAAAAATAGTGAAACGGGTTTATTCCGGTTTTTTTGCCCAATCCACGATAAGGTTGTAGTACCGTGAAAAGAAGCGGATAAACCCTTCAGCTTCAGAAAAAAGTGCTACTGCATCCTCTTTTCCGGTTCCCAGTATGACGAGCACGCGCAGGTTGTCGACAATGCAGATGCCCCCGGCCATCATATCCTTGACCTGGTCAAGTTCGCGGGGATAATCCGGGTGTTTTTTGACATAGATTCGCATCTTACCTGCATTCCCGTATGCCCCCTCGTGGGTGACGATCTCAACATCAGCAAATTCCGCCCTTTCTTCGAGGATTCCCACGATCTCTGGTGAAATGATCTGGGGATGGGCGATGATGTGGATATCATGGCTGGCAGTGTGTATGATCTCGGTGAGTTTTCTCTGTATGTTCTCGATCCCAAAAACATTCCAGATCAGCTCTTCGCTGCTCTGTTCATGGCGGATTCGCTCCCGCTGTATTGATGACAGGATTTCGCGGGCATCGGCAGCATCGCGTTCGATGCCGCCCAGCAATAATGCAACTCCTTCATCCGGTGAAAGAGCAGCGAATCGCTTGGGGGTTGAGCGGGCCACCGAAACGAGTTTCTTTTCCTGGAGTTGATCGAGTACCGGGTATACTGATGCGCGCGGAACAGTGGATATCTCATGAATCTCGCTGGCGGTTGCACTTACTACTTTTAAAAGAGCAATATATACTTGGGCCTCATATTTTGTTAAACCGAGAGATTTGAGGCAGTCAATAACCTTTGCAGAACCGGGAGGGGGAGATCTCATTTGAAACATGACTTTATATCCTGCAATATTAAATGTTGTTATAATAATAACAACAAGGGATGGGCAATGAAATATCCAAAAATAATCCTTATTTTCCTCGTGCTGTCGCTTCTTGGTGTCTCACCGGTCATGGCCCTGACAACTTATGTGGACGGGAGTCCGCATATGTATGCGCTAATCTCGGGAACCAATGAATTTTCGCCCGGACAGGACGTGGTCATTACCCTGATTGTGCAGAATCGTGGCGTGAGTACCATGAAGAATGCATGGGTTGGTGGAAACAACCCGGTACCCGTCACCATCCGTCCCGATCATTCCCAGGATCTTACGGGGGATCAATACGCGATCTGGCGGGGCAACGGGAACATCCCCCGCGATGATCTTCCCACCACTGCAAAGATGGTGATGGTCGGGCTCTCACCAGGGAACTCACCCCTCATAATAAAAACCGACCCCCAGAATATCGGCGATATTGCCACGCAGGGCTTCAAGACCGTGAAGATCTCTGCAAAAATCCCCGCCAATGCCTCAAGCGACGAATACCAGCTCCCCCTGACAATCGGGTACACGTACCTTGCACAGGCTGACGAGCTTGCCGCTGATGTCCTCCAGTCCCAGTACGTCCGGAGAAACGAGACCTTCCCCATCTCTATCCGGATCAAACCCCTGGTGAATATCGACATTCTCCAGGCCGTACCGGAGAACCTGAACGTGGGAAGTGGCGGTTATCTTAACCTGACCATAAAAAATACCGGGTCTGAAGATGGGAAGAAAGCAACGGTGAAGATCCTCCGCAATGGACAGAGCCCGATTATTCCCACTGACAGCAGTGTTTTTGTCGGGGATTTCCCCTCCAACGGGGTCATCACCTGCCGGTACAAGGTAGCGGTATCGGGAGATGCAGCACAACAGACCTATCCGGTTGATGTAGCAGTCACGTATGAAAACCGGTATGGCGATATTGTCACTTCTGCTACGGACACCGTGGGTATTCCTGTGGGCGGAAAACTGACCTTCTCAGTACCCTCAGCATCGCCACGCATCGTACCCGGCTCGGACTCGGTTATCATGGTAGTATACAAAAATACCGGTGACACAACGGCGTACCATGCACAGGCCCGGATTTCCGTAGTCGACCCCTTTACCAGTTCCGATGACACTTCCTATCTCGGCGATATAAAACCGGGTGAAAATGTTACCGCCCGGTACCAGATACAAGCTGGCGACGAAGCCGATATCAAGACCTACCTGCTGGACGCGGAAATCCGATACCGCGACGCACTGGACAGCAGCCAGGTTTCCGATACATTCAAGGTACCGGTCATCGTCGAGCCAAAACCCGCCTCCAGCGGTCTGGTATCGATGCTCCCCGCCCTTGCTCTCATTGCACTTATTGCCATTGGCGCCGGGTATTATTTACTTGTAATGAGAAAGAAGAAGTGATGCTTAAATGGGATGGGACCCTCCCTGTACCTTCAGTCCGGACAATTGAGGATATGCGGTCTGTCCTGGCCGATCCCTCATGCGAGGGCAGCGCTCCTCTTTATTTTATGTACCGCGATCTGGCGAAGTCAGACGCGGATCGGCAATGGTTACGCAGCCAGAAGCTGCGCTACGATATCACGGTTATCCCCCCCTGCTCCCTCTGTGGTGAATGGGTAAAGACCAAAGGGCACTATCACCCGAAAAATCCTGCCGGGGCCGGGTATCCGGAAGTTTATGAAGTTCTGGATGGTGAAGCGGAATACCTTCTCCAGTCCCGCCGGCTCGAAGATGTGGTGATGATCCCGGCACATGCCGGCGATGTTGTTGTCATCCCCCCGGATTACGGGCACATCTCCATCAATCCTTCCGGTGACAAAACCCTGGTGATGGCCAATATCGTATCTACTGCATTTGAAAGTGAGTACGGTGAATACGAGACCCTTCACGGTGCAGCCTATTACGCACTGAGTGATGGCAGCCTGCGGAAAAATCCCCATTACCCGAAAATACCTGAAGTACGGTCACCCGGGGCACAGGGGAAATCTGCCATGCACCGGTTCTGTTCAGGACCGCTATACAACCTGATCGGAAATGAGAAAAAGTTGCAGTTCCTCAATTTCCCGGAACAGTTTACCGGCATTTTTCCAGAACTGCTAAAAGATTAGGTGCGGGGAGCCGCTTGTGCTCGCTTTTTTTCACCAGTGCGAGGACCTTTTCTTCGGTCGGGGTTACTGCTTTCCACTGGTGCAGTTCAAGCGCCCGTAACGAATGATCGATCTCGGTATAGGAAAGTCCTATCTCGCTCTCGTCACTCTGGCCTTCCCATAATCCTGCGGATGGGGCTTTTTTAAGGATTGGATCCGGGATATCCAGTTCGCGTGCCGCTTCATAGACTTCATCTTTATACAGGTGGACGATGGGCTGGATGTCGGCAGCATTATCCCCGTATTTTGTGCAGTAACCGAGCATGTACTCGCTCCGGTTGGATGTGCCGCAGACAAGGCGGCGATCGAGGTTGGCATGGTAATACACTACTGCCATCCTCACCCGGGCCATGATGTTCCCTGTGAGGTACCGGGTGCCGCTATATCCCGCCATTGCCCGGAATCCCTCGAGCATCGGTTCGATGCTGACGATCTTCTGTTTCATGCCCAGACGGGAGCAGAGTAATGCAGCATCATCAATATCCTGGGGATTGCTGACTGCGGAGGGAAGTGAGAGGCCCAGCACCTTATCCGGGCCGATCGCCCGGCAGCAGAACGCTGCCGCCACCGCCGAATCAACACCCCCGCTCACGCCGAGGATGATACCCGTGCAACCGCTGTTCCAGTAGGCGTACCGGATCATCTGCTCAATCTGTCCCAACCTGCATCCAAGCTCTGCTGCCATGCGCATATCTCTTTGTTATATCAGGTGAATGAACTTTTTCAACTGTTCGTTATCCCCGACACCGATAAGGGCATCCCCCTTAAGAATGATCTCTTCTGCCTCAGGGGCGATGATCGAACGGTTGGGGCTCTCGATACCTATGATGCGGACACCGGTCTTCCGGGTGAACCATTTCACGGGCTTGGAATACGATTTATTGGCATGTTTGAGGATCACCAGATCGTTGTTGGGCAGTTCGAGAAGAATGGTTGCAGTATCTGCAAGAACGATCCTTGCGATGGTCTGGCCACCGATCATGGGCAGGAGAGCTACATAATCTGCTCCCGCCCGGTAGAGTTTCTCAACCGATGCCGGCTCATTGGCACGGGCAAGGATCCGTATCACCGGGTTGAGGTTCCGGGCCATAAGGGTGGTAAAAATATTTACATCCTCATCGTTGACGGCAACAATGCAGAACCTTGCTTCTTCAATCCGCGCCTTTTTCAGCACCGTTTCATCTTCGGCATTGCCGACAACCTGTTCTACACCCTGCTGTTTTGAATCCACTACCATGCAGGATACACCGGACGCATGGAGTTCCTGGTATGCACCGGCACCCACATCCCCAAACCCGGCTATAACGGCGAATGCGTCAGCACAACCGTCACTGTTGAACTCTTCGTGGATCGCAGCGACTATCGATTCGGCCCTGCCAAAGAGGAAAAGAGATGTCGTGTTATCGACGATGAGGTCCTGAGGTGGTTCCGTGGTGAACTTTCCGGCCTTCCAGAGGAATGGCACGATGATGCCGAACCGTTCAAAGAGCTGAAGTTCTGAAAGGGGTTTGAAGGCAGCATGGCACCCGAAAACTACCGGGATGTTAATGAGCCTGAGCTCCTGTTCTGCGGTATGCTCGAGGTTGATATTGATCCGGTCCAGCCCGGGAATTTCCGGTTCTGCGTCTCCGCTCGGGTTGAGAACCGCATGGCGTGCCAGTATCCTCCCGGTAGAGTGTTTGGGGGACAACACGTAATCTGCTCCCGCGTACCTGAGGTACCGTTCGAAAGAGAGCTTGTCCACGATGGAAATGATCTTTCCTTTCACCAGTTCACGAATACCCAGCACGATACTTGCGGTCTGCCGTTCGTCCTTGCAGATAACAATATGCCGGGCCTTATCCATGTGAGCTGCGGCCCAGGTCCCGGGATCATTATAATCTCCCCAGATCACATAGGCGCGTTTCCGGTAATGCGTGGCAACCTCGAGAGCGACCGCCTTGTCCTGTTCAATGATCACAATATCGCGTTCCGAGATCGTCAGGCTGTCAATGACCGAACGGGTGAGCTCATCGTATCCCATTACCACCGTATGCCCTGAAAGCACGTGCGGGGTTTTTCGCGGCGGGGAGGGTGCAAGGAGGACGGAGAGGAACGGTGCCAGGAGCAGCGGGATGACAACGAAGATCATGATCACGCCCGAGAGGATGATCTGGATCGAAAGGAGCATGGTGAGGTCGTTGTCGAAGGGGAGGATCTCGCCGTACCCGACCGTGGTCATCGACTGGACAACGAACAGGAGAGCACTGGCCCAGGTGATGGGCTTGTTTTCCAGGGCCGGGTAGAACAGGTGGAAGATGTACGTGTACAGTGCAACGAGCAATGCAAATGCGATAAAATAAATGGAGATCTGGATGCCGGGAGAATTCCGAATCGCTCTCCAGATTCTGCCCCGTTTAACGTGTGCCATTCATCACCTCATAAGGTATGCGATCTTCATCGCATCCCTGGCCGGATTCATATGCCTGGATGAGACCGGTGATTCCCCGGGGAAATGCCAGGTTTTCTCCCAGGTTCATGAGAGCATATCTTGTTGCCGGGTGATTGCCTGTGTACCTGTCGAGCAGATCGATCGTATCCTTATGCAGCCTGTCTCCCTGTCCGGGAAGGCTTTTTTCCCCGTTAAATCCACACAGTTCTGCATACCGGGATACTTCTGCAGCACTGACGGCAATGAACGGACAGATCCGTGGGAAGATTTCCTGGCCGGGGCGATTCCTGACCAGTTTTTCCGCATCGCCGCGTATGATACTTTCGAGTACCATACCCGCCACCTCATCGAGACACACCTCCCCGGCAATCCTGGTGATCCCGTGCTGTTGTGCAAACCCGTTCAGCTCAGGGGAACAGGCCTTCGGTGAGTGCGTTGGCAGAGGCGATACGGATGATAAATCCGGGTCTTTTCCCGGATCGTCTGCTCTCCCGTTCCCGGATATTTCAGGTAACGATAGTTCAAGCAACTCCGTATCCAGGCACTCTGCGATACGTTTCGCAGTCAGGGCATCTTTGCAAGAGTCTCCTCTCCCGATTATCGTTATGGCAGTAATCCGGATGTCGCGGCGCTGTGCGGTGAGTTTTTTTAAAAAATACAGGAGCGCGCTGCTGCGGGGATCCCGGGAGAGAAGTACCCCAATATGATCGCCGGGCCGGAGCCAGCCCTGAGCCCGTATCATCTTTTTTGCCTTGGCTTCCACATCGGCAACAAGGTGCTGATCGCAGAGATGCAGGCCGGAGTACGGCTGGAAAATGGTCGCATCCCGGTGGCACTTGCTGCACTGCATGGTCTGACCTGATTTATTCTGGGGATAAAAGATGTTTAAGGTTGTGATGAATTCTTTCCGGTACCGGTGAGGAGTGATTTTATAGTCCGGGACATCACCACTTAACGATCATGGCCATCTCTGCGGAACATATCCGCACCCTGCATAAATATGAAAAGACCATCCTTTCGGTGCTTGAGCGCCAGATGTCGCGCTATGCCTGGGTTCCTCTCGAACAGTTGATCACCAGTACCGGGTTTGCCGAGTCCGATGTGAACTACCGGCTGGCACGGCTGATCGAATGGGGCATGGTCCGGTTCAACCCGGTCCCCTACGATGGGTATGCCCTTGTTTTCGGGGGATATGACACGCTCGCCCTCGCAAGTCTCACCCGGAAAGGGACGATTTCGGCCCTGGGAGTCCAGCTGGGCGAAGGCAAGGAATCCGTCGTGTATGAAGCACTGGGTCTCGGGCCGGTTGCCATCAAGTTCCACCGGGTCGGGGGGCGATCCTTCAATTCAGCCCGGGTCAACCGCGAGTATATGGCCGACGGACACTGCCCGTGGCTTGTTGCATCGAAGCTCTCGGCCGAACGGGAGTACAAGGCGCTGGTGGCGCTTCATCCGAAAGTCAGTGTCCCGCTCCCTATCGCCCAGAACCGGCATACCGTTGTCATGTCGCTCATCCAGGGAGCAAACCTCAACCGCTGCATCCTTGAAGCTCCTGCCGCGGTGCTCGACGATATCCTGGAAAATGTCCGCATTGCCTACAAGGAAGGCATGATCCATTCGGATCTCTCGGAATATAATATCCTCATGGAAGATGGCAAATGCGTGCTCATCGACTGGCCCCAGTGGATCGATACCGCCCACCCGAATGCCGAAGTTACCCTCAACCGGGATATTGATAATATCCTCACGTATTTTAAACGGAAATACCAACTCTCGTATGACCGTGAGGATGCGATTCAATGCGTGACCGGCTGAACGTTTTTGGTATCGATATCATCAAAGGATCGGTGAGATCCAAGACCTGCAGGCCGGTTTATGCCCTCATCCGCATGGAGGGCCCGATGATCGTGAGCGAATCCGCAGTGTCGCTCTTCCGGCTCTTCCGCATGCTCAGGGAGGAACAACCGGATATTCTTGCCGTGGACAGTCTGCAGGAGATTGCTGCCGACCAGCACGAGCTCTGCTTCTTTTTACAGGGCCTGCCCCCGCAGACCCGGCTTGTCCAGGTGACCGGCGGTGAGCGGAAAGAGACGCTCCAGAAAGTTGCTGCCCGGTATAATATCAGTTTCAACCGCTTCGATCCCTTTGCCGAAGCCCGGACCACGGCACAGGTCGCATCCCTGGGGGCAGGCGCCGAAGTGATCGCGTTTGAGAACGAGAGCGAGATCATCGTGAGCCGGAACCGCTCTTTAGGAAAGGGTGGATGGAGCCAGAACCGGTACGTGCGCAAGATCCACGGGGCTGTCCAGCTCAAGGGGCGGGAGATTGAGCAGGCCCTGGTCGCAGCCGGGCTGAAGTACGAGAAGAAGGAGACCCGGGCTTTTGGCGGGTGCAGCCGGGTGGCGTTCAGTGTCTTTACCACCCGGGACCAGGTACCGGTCTCAACGTACCGCGGTGCCGATGTGCAGGTGCGGATCGAAGGCAAGCGGCTGGAGAGGATCCGGTTCCGGCCACTCTCGGGGAAACCCCGCTACCTTATTGTCGGCATTGATCCCGGGACAACGACTGCCTTTTCCGCACTGGATCTTGACGGGAACCTCCTGCACCTCCAGAGTTCCCGCCAGATGAACATGGGAGATGTCATCGAGGCGCTCTACAAAATCGGCAAGCCCCTCATCATCGCATCCGATGTCCAGGATATGCCCTTTTCGGTCGAGAAGATCCGCCGCGCCTTCAGTGCGGTTGCGTACACCCCGAAACAGGATGTGAGTATCGAGACCAAGTTCGAACTGACTGCATCGTTTTCCTATGGGAATGATCACGAGCGCGATGCACTATCCGCAGCGCTCGATGCCTCCCGCCAGTACCGGCACCGGTTCCAGAACCTGATGAAACGGATCCCCCCGGGGCATGATCTCGATGAAGTCCGGGCACGGGTGATCCGCGGGCAGTCCCTGGAGCATGTGCTCATTGAGATGCATGGCATCCGCCCCCCCGCTCCCCTCCGGGAACCGCCCCCGGCCCGTGTCGATGAGAAACACGACGAACGGGTGAGGATGCTTGATGGTATGGTCAAGCGCCTCCGCACGTTTGTCGCCGAGCTGCAGGAAGAGATCAAGAACAAGGATTACGATATCCGTCGTCTCCAGGCACGCGTGCGGAGGGTCCAGACTGATCGTGATGCGGAGCTGGCGAGAGATGTGGAAGTAGTAAAAAAGGATGCTACGATCCAGAGCCTGAAAAAACTTTTACGCAAAGAGGAACGCCATAACCGGAACCTTGCCAAACGACTGGCCAGGATCAAACAATTTGCGGAGCTCTCCATGGATGGTGACGTACTGCCGGTGAAGGTGATGGATACGCTGACAAAAGACGGCCTCCGGAAGCTTGCGGAGGATGCGGGTATCGATGAGGGAGACATTGTCTTTGTTACCCGGATCGATGGCTGGGGAAGGAGCATTGTTAAGGATCTGGCGGAATCGCGGGTGAAAGCCGTGGTGGCGGGAGCTGCGGTTCTTGCGGGCAGCGATCCCCAGCTCATCCCCGCTTTCCGTGATGCGGGGGTCCCCCTTATGAGCGATAAGGATGCCGGTGTTCAGGTGCGCAACCGGCACGGACTCTGCGGTAAGGAGGCGCTCGATCAGGCCCTGCTCCAGTGGCAGGGAGTGCAGGTCAGGCATGAGCGGGAGAAGAAGACGGAGATGATCGAGCACATCTTCAAGGAGTACAAGAGCGAACGGGGTAAGGAAGTGAAAAAAAGTGGATGATCGCGAGCTCCTGAACGTGGTAATGAATGTGGTCGGGCGCGACAACTGCCTGGATGACTGCGCCGAGCTGCCATGCGGTGAACATATCATGGTCGTGACGACCGATATGCTCCACCGGACTACTGACTTTGTCGATGGGATGACGGACTGGCAGGCCGGCTGGATGAGTGCCGCTGTCACCCTCTCCGATATTGCGAGCATGGGTGCCGCACCTAAATATCTCCTGATTGCGGTGGGTCTGGATGACTGGAAGTCCCTGTCGGAGGTTATGCAGGGAGCGCAGGACTGCTGCAGGAAATTCGGGGCTGCCATTGTCGGGGGGGATATCGACCGGCACGGGGAGCTTACGGTCGTCACAACCGGGCTGGGAATTGTCGATAAGGACCTGATTGTCAGAAGGAGAGGTGCCAAGCCGGGCGATCTCGTCTGCATCACTGGTACTCCCGGGCAGGCCCAGGCATGGCTTGACGGGTATCACCAGTTCGAAAAGGCACTCTTTGAGCCGCAGCCCCGGGTGGAGGAAGGATTGCTCCTTGCCAGGGCCGGCGTCAGTGCCATGATGGATGACAGCGACGGGATCGCCCTGTCGCTCTATGACCTGATGAGCGTGAACGGGTACGGGTTTGCGATTGATTCCGCAAAACTCCCCCTCGCTGTGGGGATCCCCGCGGTGCAGGCCCGGGAACTCGCCCTCCATGGAGGAGGGGATTACGAGCTGATCTTTACCATACGGCCGGATAAATTCCCTGTTGCCGGTGTGCCCTCTACGGTGATTGGAACCGTTGTGGCCGAAAAGACGGTTACGGTTGATGGCAGTCCGCTTGCTAAACGCGGGTACCAGCACCGGTGGGAGTAATCTCTCCATATGTGATAAGCGCATTAATTACGATCAACACGAGACATTTCACTATATCCAGATGCGGGGCTCTGTATGGAATCTTTGGAAAGCAAACAGGACCGGTTATCTCCTGATCAGCGCAGGGAAGTTGAAGCATTTGTGGATTTCTTACTCTACCGGTCAGGTTCCCCGCAGGGGGTACCCAACCCCTCCTCCACAAACCCGGTGGCCATGAATTCTTCTCCTCCCGCGATCCCCGTCATGTCCCCCATGATCCTGCAGGAAACCCAGGTGGTTGTGGCACATGAGCAGGATCTCCGGCAACCTGACTCCCTCTCTTCCCGTGTGCCTGACGAGTACTCATCCCCGATTCAGGAAATTACTGTTGAGGTAGAGGACCGGATTACCCGGGATTATATGGACTACGGGAAGTTCGATCAGCAGTCATCTCCTGCAACCGAAGCGGTGAAAAAAGTCAAGGCAAAGCTGATCCAGAAGAGCGAGCAGGATAAGTCCCACCACCTGCTTGACTGGATTGATTGAATTTTCCCCCCTTAGGAGCCCCCGCTTAACCGCTCGCTGAGATTCAACCGCGAAAACTCGGGTAACATGTACATGTTATTGTAGCATGTACATGTGTTAATCACATGTACATGTGACAAAATTCCCTTTGCTCACGACGGAGCCTTTTTCGGAAGGGGTGGGGGTACCCCCTCCGGGACATGAGAGGGGGGGGTGACTTATTTTTCGCGCAAAGGGCAGGGACCCCAGGGGGGGTCCCCCCATTAGTACCTACCAACCATATCACCCCCTCCAACAGTTCCCGGGACTTATAGCGCCATGAGGTACTGAGCAGGCAATCCGGTCTGTGAGGCAGGATGACCTCAGGACACCAGAAAACGTTACAACATTGATGGACCTGGCGGCATTTGAACCTGTCAAATCGCGAGGGCGCTGCACTTCGAACCCGGGATAACCTTCGGTCACTGGAAAAAGTTTCAAAAGAAAGATGGACTCGACGGGATTTGAACCCGTGGCCTTCACGTTGCAAACGTGACGATCTACCCCTGATCTACGAGCCCCTGCTGTCGTATTTGCGGCATACTATTTTTCCGTCTATCCCATATAGTTGTTACTGTTGGTTGGGTGAAAAAGAGGCAGTTTTGAAGCAAAACCGGCATGATTCCGGAAAATGAGACAGCTTGCCTTTCTCTCATGATCCCTGGTATCACTCCTTTTTGACCTTCATTATGTGGGAAAATATCGTGGCACCCGCCGCGATCATTGCGGTAACAACCCCAATGATAGCAACAACAACGCTGGTATTTTCAAGCGGACCTTTGACCGGTGTGGTCTCTGCCGTCACGACCGGTACGATGATCGACACTGATGTCGGGGCGGGCTGCACCTGGCTCAAGGGAGGCAGGGTCCCGAATGCATGTGCAGTCTCGCCCGGAATGACGTAGATGCTCCCTTCGTAATCATAATACCCGCTCTGGGTAAGGCGGAGGATGTGGTTCCCCTGCCGGATTCCTGTCAGGTTTGCGGGAGTTGTGCCCAGGTATTCCCCGTCAATGAGAATACTCGCTCCAATGGGAGACGAATAGACCACGACTGTTCCTGTGGTCAGCAGGGGTTCTGATACAACCGGGGTGGGCACTGAGGTGATGACGCTGGTCGCGGGCAGGGGAGTAGCCACGACCGTGGTGATTTGCGGAGTAACAATGGCAGGTGGCGTGGTGACGACTGGTGTCGGCGTGACGACCGGTGCTGGTAGTAACCGGGTTATCAGCCGGGTGAGAATTGTATCGGCTACCCCCCCGTTCATGTAGGAAGGGGTGGGGGTTGTTGTCCATTCGATCACGTACCCTTTACCGTACTTCCCGTACAGCAGGGCCGGCATACCGGTATCGTAATTCAGAAGCGTAACAGAACCGTTCCGCGCTACTGCCTGCTCTTTATCCGGGCCTTTTCCCTGCAGGGAAAAATGCCCGGGAAGACCCGCGAAGATCTCTGTCGAAGCAGCAGCAGTGGGATCGGCTGCTTCCAGGGACAGTCCCCCGGGTGCAGATCCCCCATTGGAGGCCGGCAGGCTTGCATCGAAAAGACGGTTACAGGGGTACGTGATGACAAGGATCTTTCCCTCGGCTACGGCCGCTTCTATCTTTGCCGCAGTTGACGGGGAAAACGAATCCCTTCCGCTCAGAATGATCACATCAACAGACGGCTGGATGAACTGGTTCACGTTGCTGTCAAGATTGGCTCTTGCGGATCCCGGGATCGATTGCACAACAACAACCGAATCCTTGTGAAGATCCGGATCGAATCCGGAATTTGAACCGTAGAGTGCAACATTATACGCACCCACCGGTATGGCGATGAGCAGTACTGCAAGGAATACTGCAACTGGTATGGTATATGATCCGCTTACGCGTGACATTCGATCCTCCCTATCCGCTGTCTGGTTATATGTACCTTGTCAGGATAGGAGATAAATCCGTTTTGGCAGGAAATACCCTACGGTCATGCAAACATGGTAAAAAAAATATGGTTACAATATTCACGCATTTTTTTATGCATGCTGTGGCACCCGCACATGCTGGATTCTTCCGAATATCGCGGAACACGAGGTCTGGTGAAAAGAAATGAAAAATGGACCCGGCGGGATTTGAACCCGCGGCCTCTACGTTGCGAACGTAGCGATCTACCCCTGATCTACGAGCCCGCCTTTTTGTGGTATACAATTTTCCAGCGCAGGGAATATAGTTGTTGCTATTAAAAAAATCCCGTTGCATCATCCCGGTGTAAGGATGGCTTTGAAAAAATGAGTGTTCCTTAGAGAATGATCTCGATGTCGAGTTTCTCTGCAAGTTCCTTGTACCGGTTGCGGATGGTGACTTCCGTGACTCCCGCCACTTCTGCTACTTCACGCTGGGTACGGCGCTCTCCTCCAAGAATCGAGGAGATGTAGATTGCGGCTGCTGCAACCCCGGTCGGGCCCCTGCCGCTGGTCAGCTCGCGTTCCCCGGCCTGCCGGAGGATCTCAACTGCGCGGCTCTGGACTTCTCCTTTGAGGGTAAGTCCCGAGCAGAAGCGCGGCACGTAATCGATAGGGGACGTCGGGAGAAGCTTTAATCCCAATTCGCGGGAGATGAAACGGTAGGTCCTGCCGATCTCTTTTCTTGAGACACGCGACACTTCGGCGATCTCATCTAATGTTCTTGGCACATTGCACTGCCGGCAGGCCGCATAGAGGGCGGCTGCTGCGACCCCTTCGATGCTTCGCCCGCGGATCAGGTTCTTGTCCACGGCGTCACGGTACACCACTGCTGCGGTCTCACGGACATTCCGGGGGAGACCGAGAGCAGATGCCATCCTGTCGAGTTCAGAGAGTGCAAATGCAAGGTTGCGCTCGGTTGCATTGCTCACACGGATACGGCGCTGCCACTTGCGGAGCCGGTACAGCTGTGCCCGGTTCTTGGACGAGATTGCCCGGCCATAGCTGTCGCGGTTGCGCCAGTCGATCATGGTCGAGAGACCCTTGTCGTGGATGGTAAAGGTCATTGGTGCCCCGACCCTTGAACGCTTCATGCGCTGGTCATGGTCGAATGCACGCCACTCGGGACCCCGGTCAATGAAATCATCATCGAGCACAAGCCCGCAGCTCTGGCAGACCAGTTCAGCCCGCTCATAATCGTGGACGAGTTGTCGCCCTCCGCACTCCGGGCAGATGGTCTCGGTGTGATTCTCTGCTTTCTTCTCGGTCTCTTTCTGCTTTGTCCGCGTCTTGAGCGCTTCCCTCTCACTCTGGAGGGTCTTTAACTTCTCAATTTCTGTCATCCACGTTCCCCATTACTTTTTTCTTGATTTTGCCCCGAAAGATGCATTCACCCAGGCTCATGCTCATTTTGCAAAGAGTTTCTCGTTGGGCAGGACCGCACATTTCTCGCGGCAGAGAACTGCCGCGTAGGGTGCTTTTACATTGCCAAAAAGATCCAGGATCTTTCCCACCGGCTTCATCCGCTTGTCAGTTACTTCACTGTAGAGAGCGGGGAGCTGGCCTGCATCGCACTGGATAATGAGCATCCGGCTGCCAACGGTGCTCAACGCTCGACCAACAACCTTCATTGAAACAACCTCACAAACATGATAAACTAAAATATTTTAGTAATCTATATATATGTAACCAAACAGTATTTAAACATTCCGTGAAAGTATAAATAGAATTTTCAGGAACGCAGGAATTGGTCGATATTTAAAGATATGACCTCCCTGCACTGCGCGTCGGTCAGTCCGGCCCCTTTTGCGACCGTGAATTTTGTCTGCTCGCTCAGAATGTCATGCGGAGCATGCGCGTCAGAGTCTACTACAAGCTGACAACCTGCTTCAAAGGCAACCCGGGCTACATGGCCGTTTGTCCGGTTGTGTCCGCCCCGTGATGTGAGTTCAAGGGCAAGACCGTTCTTTGCCGCCAGTCTCGCTTCCTCAACGACGATAAGTCCGGGGTGGGCTAGGACATTGACGTATTTGCAACCGCAGGCAGCCCGGTTTGTCCCGGGAGCAACCGGTTCCACGGTGGTCTCTCCGTGGACGACAACGATATCGGCCCCCTGCTTCTTGGCTGATTCCGCCAGGCCCGGGATAAGGGATGGCGGCACGTGGGTCAGCTCAACCCCGCAGAGGAGTTTCACGCCATATATCTGTGCAGATTCCCTGACCTTTGCCAGGGTCGAGAGTATCTCTTCTGCATTGGAAGGGTCCGCGTGGTCCGTGATCGCGACGGTTGTGTACCCCATCACTGCCATCCTTCGGATCAATTCGATCGGCAGCATCTCCCCATCCGAGAGGATCGTGTGGGTGTGCAGGTCGTACATGCCTTTACCGCCCCTTATCCATCTTCTGGGCTACTTTTTTGATGAGCTGCTCTTTCTTCCCGGTCCATTCGGCAACAACCCGGCCATCGTGCCGCTGCCAGTAGGCGGGGTGGTGGTGTTCCTCCCACCCGGTATTTTATCCCGAGGCTCCGCAGGGACCGTTCAATATCATTCACCACGGGCGCCTTTGCTGCCAGGCTGCGCGGAACCCGTCTGCCGGCACCGCGTGAATACCCTGCATTGAAGTAGCAGGGATATAGTATACTCTCCCCTTCCGCCATTGCAGGAGGGTTTGTGGGTCAAGGTATAAACAGTGTACGCTCCCAATCTGATACATGCATCACATCGACGTCAGGATTGAAAAGGATGTATACGACGTCAACAACACCCTGGCCAACAAGAACGCACACCATTTGAAGGCACACGGGGTCCGGGCGTTTGACCTCCTGGGAGCAATCGGTTCAGGCAAGACCGCGCTCATCGAACGTCTTGTCCCCCTGCTCAATAAAAAAGGCCTGCGGGCGGGCGCGATAGCCGGCGACGTGTACGGCGATGACGATTTCCGGCGCATCGTGGCACTCGGGATCCCGGCATTCAATGCGAATACCGGCAAGGAGTGTCATCTCGATGCTCACTTGGTCGAACACGCGATTGCCCACCTTCCCCTGGATGATATAGATGTTCTTTTCATAGAGAACGTGGGGAACATGGTCTGTCCCACGGATTTCCGGCTGGGTGCCGAGAAGCGGATTGTTGTCGTGAGTTCCACCGAAGGCGACGATGTGGTGAACAAGCACCCGATGATGTTCCGGGACTGCACGATTGGGGTGATCAACAAGGTGGATCTCGCACCTCTCGTGGGAGCGAACCTTGACCGGATGCAATCCGATATCAAGCGGTACAATCCTTCGATGCCGGTATTCTGGACGAACCTGAAGACCGGCGATGGCGTTGCCGATTTACTCGACAGCATCCTGGCGTGAATCAGATCCGATTTTTCAGATCCAATTTTTTCGGGTCCCGGGCATTGAGAGGGGATCCCTCAGGGCCCGGGCAGTAAAAGACCGACTGCAGAAAAGTGCAATCGGGAAGTACTATAAATAATTCTGAAGGGAATATATAGAGCACCATCTTCGGGAAAGCGATTTCGGGAAGATAACTAGAGAGTGACACCATGCAGTGGCAGGGAGAATCAGTACGTAAAGTAACCGGTGGCAGGCGCCGTCCGGCAGCGATGAAGCGGAGAGCAGAAATCGGTCTTGCACCGGCAGACACCCACATTGGGGAAGACCGCCGGAAAGTCATCCGCACCTATGGCGGAAATGACAAGGTCCGGGCACTGAAGGCATCTGTTGCAAATGTGACTGACCCGAAGAACGGTGAAACCAAGAAAGTGAAGATCGAGAAGGTTGAAGAGAACGGGGCAAACCCGAACTTTGTCCGCCGGAATCTTCTCACCAAGGGCGCAGTTATCAAGACTGAACTCGGTAACGCCCGCATTATGAGCCGCCCGGGTCAGGACGGCGTTATCAACGCTGTGTTGCTCGCATAATTCAATATCAGACCAGCAATCTTTTTTCTTTCTGACGTGCATACTCTAGCTATGCGAAGGATCTGTTATCGTTTCCCCCAGCAGGTGGATCTCTCATTTGCGATGGGGATGCCTTTTAACGAGACGCTTAAGTATATCGCTGATATGGATGGTCATGAAACGACCAAGACAACGGGAAAGGAGCTGGTCCGGGTCAAGACGCGGGTAGAAATTGCCCTTGACCGGGCAACATTCGGTGAGATCACCGATGATGTGCTGCGCCCCGGTGTGATCACCGAAGCAGTCGATCTGAAATGCTCGGTACTTGCCCTTGCGCTGCGCGGGGGAGGAAAAGTTCCCATTGCAAATGATGTCTTCTACCTTCGCCTCACCGATCAGGTATCCCGTACGGACATCGATATCGCCAAGGAAGGCAGCGGTGAAGGACTGGATGCACTGGATATGAAAAATATCCTCTTAGGGACTCCCAAGTGACACTCTCCATTACGATCGCTGCTCCGTTCAAGCACACCCGCAAGGCCGGAATGAGGAAGAACGAACTGGTCTATTATTATGCACTTGACCGGAAATGGATGAGCACCGAACAGGCAAACCAGCTCCTGAAGCGTGCGGAAGAGGAGGGTCTCTTAGGCTTGGACAATGGCATGTATATTCCCCGCTTCGATCTGGCTGCAATCACCATACCGATCGGATTCAAGCCCACCTCTTCGATCTTTGAACGCAATGATCCGGCCCAGGAACTGATTGGCCGGATTGCAAAGGCAAAGAGCCTGCAGGAGATCGATATCGTTGCCGAGATGAACAAAACCATCCGGGACGGGTTTGACAGTCACCTCCTGCCCCCGGCTGCGGTCGTTATCCTTGCCAAAAAATATCAGGTTCCTTTTGAAGACCTGTCCGAAGCGCTCCGGCAGAGCGTGAACAAGGGCTGACCCCGGGGCAGGCCCCGGACCAGCCTGAAATTTTTTTTATGACCAGAGCTCCGTCTAAAAGAGTGGAGCACAAAGTATTTCGCCCATTTATTCAAAATCTATCCATAATGATATCCGGAGTTATTCTATGAGAAGAAGAAAAGATCCCTGGGATCAACCCTGGGTTGCCATTGCTGCAGTCGGTGGGATCATCGTCGTGGTGATTATCGCACTCGTATTTTTTATGGGTGGCGGGAACACGGGCGTCCCGGCGACTCCTTCAGGACAGGCCTCGCCCACGCAGGTGACGACGCACGCAACCCCGGGAGCTTCGGGTACCTCTGCCTCATCAGTGACCGCATCCGTCACGGGCATAAACGCGGCTTCGATCAAGGAAGCAACAACCGCCACGGTTCCAGTAACCGGGGCGTATGTCCATGTGAACTACATCGGGAGCTTTTCCGGGACCTATGGGATCAATGGTGAGAAGCTGACGCTGCGAGATTCCGGCGACCGCGTCTTCCCGCTCAATGCCACCACTGGAACGGTAACGGCATCCTTCCACAAGGATGACAGCTCCACCCGCCACGAGATTGTCGTTGAGATCTACAAGAATGGTAAGGCAATAAAATTTGGCAAGAACGCTTCGGCGTACGGCGATGTGAGTATCAGCTCAGCCGTATAATCCTTTTTTTAAACGTTTGATAAAATCTTTAAAAAAAGATTGGTATCTTATCTCTTGCCGCGGGCTTTTGCTGCGGCCTTCTCTGCCTTCTCCCCTTCGACTTTCGGGAAGAGCTCATCGAGAGTTTTCTCTCCGTAGGTGATAACGCAGGCATTGATCTGTACGAATTCCTGGGTGATCTCACTGGACCGTACAGTCTTTCTCCGGCGTTCTCCGTCCATGGTGGGGTGGAAACCGATTCCGCCTGCGAGGAGCAGGTTCCTGCGCCCTGCGCCCGGGATGCCCTTCTTTGCGGGAATACCGGTCTTGTCCGATGCACCGGTGATCTTGATTGTGTATCCTGCAAGCCCGATTGGGGCTCCATCTAATTCATCGCCAATACGCTTGCCAACGATCGACCCTGCCGCGCCACCTGTGGCGTCGACATTGTAGGCGCGACCGGTCTTGGGGTCTGATACTACGACTTTTAAGTCCACCATTCAAATCTCTCCTTATTGGTTTTTTCCAGAAAAAACCAGGATTCTGGATTTTTTCACGTCTCGAACTGCCGGCCCGATAGCCTACACATGAGAAGTACCCATTTAATTATACTGGTACGCTATTAAACCCTCGTGTCTGCCCAGGCTATTTAAATTTTACTTGGCCCAGAAGGGTTCGGTCTTCCTGCGCATCTTCGTGTACTCTTCCAGGATCTCCTGCGTGCTCGTGTTTAATGACTTGAGCATCTCCTTCTCGAGTACTTTTACATGGCGCTCGGGAACATCGACAAAGAGGTCGTCGCCCACGTTGACCTGCCTCCCGATGGTTGCCCCTTCAATCGAGATCGCAACTTCGAGCCCGGCATCCGCTTCTTGGATGTTCTCCTGCCGGAGCTGCATACTCTTGAGATGGCCCACTTTCCTGCCATCCAGCATGATCAGGTTGACGTCACTGCGGAGCTTCCCCCCGAGCACCCGGACCCCGACGACTGCCGGGTTGCTCTGCCGGAATACACAGTCGGGCATGAGCCGGATCTTGGCCGGCATCACCACGTGCTCGAACCGCTGCTTGTCCAGGAGGCGTTTCTGTTCATCCCGCCAGGCAACGTACTGGTCGATGAGCTGGTAGATGACCCGGCCTTCAAAGACTTTCACCTGCGTCAACCGGTAATACGACGGATCCCTGATAGTCTCCGCAACATCGGGAAGCAGGGGTGTGTTGAACGAGAGCAGGACGCGGAAGACCGGGTTTTTTATCGTCTCGGTCTCGATCAGGTCGTGCCGGCTCACCGGTCCGACCTCCGCCCGCATCACGCCAATACCTTTTCCATCGAGCTCTTTGCAGATTGCTTCCAGCGCACCGATGGTGTCGGCCTTGATCACGATTCCCTCTTCAGCAAGGTTGACGTGGATCTCGGTCATCTCTTTTTTGATCTTTGCTTCGATCTCGTCCCGGTTGCCCCGGACGACAAAGAACGGGGAACCCGCAATCACTCCTTCCAGATCGGGTGCCGTGACCTTGACTCCCGCTGCCGCAACTACGGTCTTCTCGCGCTCGAACCGGTCCTCAACCAGGATCTCTTTCATGGGCCGGGGTTTCAAGAGTGACCTCACCTTGGTAAAGATCACATCATCCTGGGCTGCGACCGCGATCTCATCGCCAATCGAGAGTGTCCCGTCATACAGGATCACGTCCAGCGTGGTTCCCAGTCCGCGCTCTTCTTTTACTTCCAGCACGGTTCCGGCGCCCGGGCCTTCGACTTCAAGGGCGAGGGCCTCGCCCATGTAGCGTTGGGCAAGCCCGATCATGATCATCAGCAGGTCGCTGATCCCTTCCCCCGTGTGAGCGCTGACGGGGACAATGGCAAGATTGCGCTGGAAATCCGAGACCCGGTCAAACCGATCCGCAGAGAACTCCAGTTCCGAGAGCTTGCCCACGATCTCGTAGGTCTTGTTCTCCACCATGCTCTGGACCCGTTCATTCTGCTTGGCAAATGTGGACAGGAACGATTCGTTCTCGAACACTCTCCAGCCATGGATCCGATCAATCTTGGTTGCCGCAACAACGAACGGGGTCTTGCAGGCACGAAGGATCTGGAGCGCTTCGATCGTCTGCGGTTGGAATCCCTGGTTGATATCAACGACCAGGATGGCCATGTCCGCAAGTGCGCCGCCACGGGCACGGAGCGTGGTGAAGGCGTGATGCCCCGGGGTATCGATGAAAAGCAGGCCGGGAATATTCACCGGCATCTTTCCCATGGTGCCGCTCAAAGCGCGGATTGCCTCGATGGGAACAATCGTTGCACCGATATGCTGGGTGATTGCACCCACCTCTGAGCTCACGACCGACGAGCCTCGTATCCGGTCAAGGAGCGATGTCTTGCCATGATCCACGTGCCCCATTACGCAGACAATCGGCGTCCTAATCTTCGGGTTTCCCGCCATATACCCTCACCTGAGTTTTATCTTTTTTAGAGCTCTGTCCGGGAATAAAAGAAGTTCCCGCTTCCTTGTCATACGCGTGTGTGCCGTTTTGCGCCACACTGTTAAGGAATACCGATTAGAGCCACCTGATATGTAATGGATGCCCGACCCTATTAATAGTCACCATTAATGCACGCGAAAAGCGCGGGGATGGCTCACGTGCGGGAAAAAACCGGGCCTGTGCCGGTCTCCGTTCCGTGGCACAACTCCGTGAGGATCCAGAGAGATAGATTAATCAAAGCGAAGTGCAAATGTAAAAGAGCAAATTGCCGGGGTGGGGTAGTTGGTCATCCTAGAGGATTGTGGATCCTCCGACCCGGGTTCGAATCTCGGCCCCGGCCTTGTTACTTTTCGTTAACGTTTATTTCAGACCCGTCCGTTTTATTATGCTGTCCTTTTCAGAGACGAGACGAATCCGTCCCGCGTGAAGATTCTTTAAAAAAAGGGGTTCATTTCATTTCGCACACGTTTACATGTACAGCCAAATCCCCCTGAACTACACATTTTTTCTGGATTGAACAAAATGTCCCTTTCTCATGATATTGGAAAATGAACGGAATAATCATCGTAAAAACTCAGTAACTGCGTGTATCGTATCTACGGGGAATTCACCTCCGTGTCGGTCAATTGTTGTGTCATGATTGCTATTTCCTGCCCGGGGTCTCCCGGGCCTGATCACCACTTGATTCATGGAGAATATGAAGAGCGGGAAGTTGGAAAAAAGATCTGGTGTAACTTCCTGCCGCATATTTTTGGCCGTCAGTGCCCGGGATTGTAAAAAAAAAATTGCTCTGTAGAAATCCTAATCCAAAAGAGATGTACCGACAACCGAAAGATCTAAGGTACAGCATCTCCTTCCTTTGATGTGTCGTCAAATAGGAAGGAGACAATAAAGAAATTAGCGAGCCGGAATATCAGGTTTATCCA
>CAILCG010000023.1 GCA_903832665.1 uncultured Methanomicrobiales archaeon
CAGGTATCGTTGGATCTCCATCAAAGAATTGTCGCTTTTTTGTGTGAATCTTCGTCGTAATTTCTTACGCATTCACGGGCTAATAACATAAGCTTCAAGCGTATTTATACCTTGTTGCTTGCGTTCTTTTCCCTCGGAACCAAGACCGGTTAAACCGGAGTGTTTGGCCCTTCATCAGATCTGATATGAACAGTGGACATCGTCGTGATTTTCACGCGTCCACGGGCTAATAACATAGGTTTTTGGGTTATTTATACCTTGTTGCCTGCGTTATTTTCCCTCGGAACCGACACCCGTTCCCGAAGGGGGGTTTTGTCGGTTTGTCATCAGATTTTGTGGATCTATATATAACACAGTCTAACACTTAAGCATTGTGCCACATCCAAACCCGTTTTCATCCCTGCATTTTATTATTTGTAAACTATTTTTTCGCGTTATAAAGACAAAATTCGTTCTGAACTCATTTTATGTCCCATTTTTGGAGATTTTATCGAGTTTTTTCGAACTGCGCGTTCTGGCCTGAAACCTTCCAGACCCGCTTTTCGTTCACTATCCAAGAGAATAAGCGCATTTTTTTACAAAACATGAATTAACGTCGGAACTCTAGCATAGTCACAAAAATTGGGGCCATCCCTTGCCTCAATCGCGCATGTTCTGGTCTGTCGGATCCGTTCCGGGACGAACGCACCGCACCTGGCACGAGCTCCTCCCGATAAACAATGCTCATAATGGAAAGTCTGCCAGCCCCCCAATAGTTGGTCAGGTTCCCCTGGCTTGGATTGCCGCGGAGATAATTGAGATCCGCTCATGATCCAGCCTAGTAAATAATTCCGTATTACTGTCTCTGATATTAGTGTCCTTTACCAACGCCCCATACATCAGCAAAAAAAATCGGTATTAAAAAAATGAAAATACAGGGATCGGTAAAAATCTGGCACTGATGCAACACATTATGAAATGTCCCTCACTGACCCCCCTTTGACGACAATACCACAGGGACTGGGATCGCACTTCCTATTTATCGTCACAAAATGTATCCATTCTCCGCAAAAAAACCAATAAAACGTAGGAGCATAAGATGGGGGCCAGTAAGGGACAAATAATTTGTAGCAGACCCGGAGTAACGGAAACAATGACTCATGGTTGAACAAACATCTCTGAATCAAGATAGTAGTTCAATAACCCGATATAGAAACTACCACCACGGTATCGTAAGTTTTCCATAATCATCTCCTCTCTGACCCCCAATCCCCCTCGCGGTTGACCACCAAAGATTTATCGACCCATAGCAAAACCACCTGATACCCACCCGATACGACATACTCCCACCCACATGCTGATCAACCCGGGGTGTACCTTTGCAGAAAGGCGGGCGGGATTCAGCAGGTACCGTGAAGAACTATGAGACAATTCCGCCAGAAACCCGGAACAAAGAGCGCTGTGCATATTCTGAAGAGACCGTTTCTGGACATCACGGCCTTCAACGCAGTCATCCTCTCGCTCATTATGAAAAACCCGCTCGGATGCACATCCTACAGGACAAAGAAAAAGAACAATCAACCGGTCAGCAGGGTTCGCGAGATGTACACCGCGAAGTTTGCGTATGAAGATGCGATGCAGAAGCGCGTTGGAGTGGGTCACGAGACGTACAACTCTGTCGAAGGCTACCAGTACGGCATTGCCGCGGTTATCTCCAATATGGCAAACATTGCAGCCCATCGCGGAAAGATCAGGCACCTTCCTGATGCAGACCACTACTCCGTAATCCTGAAATGCCATGATCCGAATGGCGAACTATACTTCCTCAGTCTCGCCCGTGACCGGGTAACCATATCATCCTATAGTGATGATGCGATCCGGACCCGTGTTGAGATATGGGCTGACAATGTGCCGGCGCTGGCGTAACGACAGGATACCAATACAATACTCAACGAAAGAGAAATACCCCAAAGGGAAAATAATCAGTATGCACCGGGATTTATCCAGTCGTTCAGCGTTTTCCATCCTCATCATGGTATTTCTCCTGATCGGATGCCTCCCACTACTGGTAATTCCGGCAATTGGCAGAATCACAACCGGATCCCGCCGTAACAAACACCCCTATCCTGGCTCCGGACAGTCTTGCACCGGATTTCCTGCAGAATCTCCTGTCTGCGTTACGAAACTTCATCGCCAGTATTATTCCCGCTACCAATAGCCAGGCCCCTGCCAGTACCCCGGGTGATCATCCCCGGGATCCCGTTTCAGGAACTCCTCCCGCTAACCAGAAGGTGACTGCTGCCTATCTCTATGTATATCCCGGCACTGACGATGATTCATATCCCATCCTCATGTCGGCGAAGGACCAGCTCCCGTGGAAGAGAGTAAATCGTATCTATATCGGGTTTTCAACAGTGCAGGATGGCATCCTGACGGATCTGCCCGCCGGCAACTCAGCGGATGATACCACACGACGGGAAGAGAATATACGCAGGATCCGGAATGTGGTTGCACTCTGCCGGCAGAACAACCCGGATGCGGAGATCTTCATCACCTCCAACTTTGATGAAAGGAAGCTCGACCCCCAGTACCTGCTGTCTGCACTGGACCCGCAGAAGTTTGCCGACAGTGCCCTGGCGTACCTGAAAGCGTATGACCTGGACGGGTATGATATGGACTGGGAGAGTCGCCGGATCGATGACTATGCTCCCCAGCTCACATCTCTCCTGTCGGCATGTCATGCCACGTTTGCAGCAGCCGGGCAAAATCCGCATGGGAATACCTACCAGCTGACCCATACGGTCTGGCCGGGGGTTGAATCCCCGAATACTGTTGCCGGGTTGAAAGACAGTGTGGACCAGATCAATATCATGTCGTACGGACCGGGAGATACCTATGACCTCGCGTCCTACGCGGACTCATATGCCGAGGCCGGGTTTCCCTACGAGAAGATGATCGGGGGCCTCGAGAGCGAATCCGGTTACACGGAGAGCGCGGGGCCGGATACGCAGGCATCTGTTGCAGCCAAATGTGCCTATGTGAAAGAGCACAACCTGGCGGGACTCTTCGAGTGGCGCATGGACAACGACATGCGATCCGGGGATGGGCCGCCAACGTTCCAGGTCACGGGCCGGATGAGCGACTGCCTGGCGGGGTAAGGTAACTCCCGGGGAACACCTCCGGGCTCCTGGCGAAGGTACTGCAAAAGATACCCGAATAGAAAAATGCCAAAAAAACTTCCCCTTATAATTCCTCAGCAACAACCGTGAGAAGGTCTTCTTCATCCTGCCGGCAGAGCTGCACCCAGATATCCCCGAAGAACTCTTCCTGCCGGAGCTGGCACCGCCCTTCATGCGCCAGGAAGAGCAGCGGGATATAGACTTCCGGCATTCCCCACCCCAGTTTCTCGCAGAGCTCCGCAAGCGTCATCTCGCCATCAATCTCTAGGAGCGAAAGGCACTCCTCCAGGACAGTCGACGAGGATGCCTGATAACCCTCATCGTGGGCAATGCTGACCACATCATCGGCATCGACAAGGAATGCTTCTGTCGGGTCCGCAGCCATCCGCCGGCGCCGGCGCTCTTCCTTCTCGATGTTCTTGAGCTCGGTGATCAACTCAAAGAGGGTGATGGGGCTCTTGCGCATATTCTTGCGGTCGAGCCGGCGCTGGATCTCGTGTTCGAGCCGCTCGATAATTCCCAGCCGGCCGGTATATTCGATCTCCCCGTCCGGGAAGCCTTCATAATCTTCACCCGAGTCCCCGTCATCCTCGCCTTCCTCCTCATCCGGGGCTGCAAGAATTTCCAGCTGCTCGGACTTCATCCGAAGGAGGGTGGCAGCGTAAAAGAGGGTGCGACCCGAGAGCTTGAGGTTGAGTTCGCGCCGCCGTTCCAGCTCGGAAAGGAACCGGTCGGTCACTTCGATGATATTGATATTCCAGGGATCGATCTCGCCCCGCTCGGCAAGCCCCACCAGGATCTCGATAGGATCCTCCAGTGCCGCGCCATTCTCTGCTTCAGCTGAAGACGGCACTTCAGCGGAGGGGGCACCAGATTCCGTTTCTGAATCCCCGGCTGACTTCGGGTCATCGCCCTCATTGTGGGGTTGAGTGGCACACTCGTCCGGAGGAACCGTCACGGTGCGGGAAAGAACAGGTTCCGGACCAGTCGCATCCGGCAGGGTGACTGGCTCTTCAGGTGGGAGTGGCATGTGCCTTGACCCCGGTGACCAGCGTGCTCTTGTCGGACCGCAGCGTGACCCCCATGATGCGCTGTGCGGCATCGATCATCGGTTTGCGCAGCGAGACGATCACGAACTGCGAGTTGGGAGCGAGTTCCGTGACCATGGAAGAGATCCGTTCCACGTTCGAACCGTCAAGCGACATATCCACTTCGTCGAAGGCATAGAACGGGGCGGGGATGTAGCGCTGGATGGAGAAGATGAATGCCAGGGTGGTCAGCGACTTTTCGCCACCGGAAAGGGACGAGAGGAGGTGGACTTTCTTGTCCCGGGGCTTGACAGCAAACGTCATACCGCCGGCAAACGGGTCCTCCTCGTTCTCCAGCACCAGGTTCCCGCTCCCGCTCGTGAGGCGGGCAAAGATCTCCCGGAAGTTGGTGTCGATCGCCTTGAACGCAGCAGTGAAGGCCTCGTATTTCATCTGCTCGAACTGCTCGATCCGTTCGATCAGGCTCGTCCGTTCGCTCGACAGGGTCTCCTTGCGCTCCGTCCGCTCGCCCACCTGGCGCTCGACTTTTTCGTATTCCTCGATCGCGAGCATATTCACGGCACCGATCTTCCGCAGTGCCCCATCGGCTTCAGCGATCTTGCCCTCGATCTCCCTCAGCGTGAGGGTCGTGTCCATATCCCCGACCTGCTGTTTGAGCATCTCGACTTCGATACTCAGGGATTTTGCCCGCTCATCGATCGCCCCCAGCTGGATGCTGATCCGTTCCGTCTCGGCATCGAACTTCATGAGTCTGAGTTCCGAATCCTGGATATGCTGGGAGGCTTCGCCGCGTTTGGCCCGGAGCTCATCGAGTACCCCGGAGAACTCCTTCTGTCGCTCTTCTAAGGCAGCGATCTGGGACTTGTGAGTCCCGATCTGCTCATTGGATCCTGCTATGTCGGTATCGATCTGCCGGTTGCGTTCATCCTGCCGGGCGCGATCCTCTCCCAGTTCAATCAGGCGGGCATTGAAGTGCTGGCGTTCGCGCTGGGCATCGTTGATGTCTGCTTCCTTGTTGCGGAGACGGCGTTCCGATTCCTCGATCTCCTTACGCTTCTTCTCCATCTGGTCGGTGAGGGCCGGGATGTTGGTATCGTCAAGACGTTTCTTGATCTCGTCAATCTTCGCGGTGATCGCATTGATCACCTCGGTGGTCTGGTCCAGCTTTCCTTCGAGAGACCCCAGTTCGGCTCCTCCGTTCCGGGTCTCCTCCGCCTGCCGGGCAACCGCTGCCTCAATGGTCTGCTTCTCGACCGTGATCGCCTCGAACCGGCGCGAGAACTCCTCGGTGAACATGGCGAAACGGGCGACTTTCTGGTCAATCTCGTTCCGGGTTGCACGGCGGGCATCCACTTCCTCGACCAGGCGCTTTACGCCCGCTTCGAGCGTGGCCGCTTCGCCCTGGAGTTCCCCAAGATGCGATCGGATCCGCATGATCTCGTCATCAACTGCGGCACCAAAGCCCCGGATCGCCTGTTTCTTCTGCGATCCGCCCGTCATGGCCCCGCTCTTTTCAAGGATTTCGCCTTCGAGCGTGACCATGCGGTACTTGCCGATCAACCTGCGGGCCCGGTCAAGGGTATCGACCACGACCGTGCCCCCCAGTGCAACGGCAAATGCCCGGTCGAATTTCGGGTCGTAATCGATCAGGTTCACGGCATAATCGATCACGCCCGGCTCCTTGAGCGGCGGGAGCTGGGGCGGTTTTAACTTATTGAGAGGAAGGAACGTGGCCCACCCGAGCCGCTCTTCCTTGAGATACCGGATCGCATCCGCCGCGATCTGGTCGTCATCGCAGACCACGAACTGGAGCTTGTTGCCCGCAGCAATATTGAGTGCCATCGCGTACTCGGGTGGCGCTTTGCCCAGGTCCGCTATGGTCCCGTGGACCCCCTCCATGGCCATGATCGCCTCGATCGCCTTGCCGCCCGATTCCCCCCGGGCCTGCTGGGCTGCCTCAAGACGATAGACATCCTGCTCGGCCGAACGGATCTCATTTTTCAGCCGCTCAAGCGTGGAGCGCTGGGCGAACATGGTCCCTTCGATCTCCGAGAGATTACGATCCAGCTCCTTCTTCTCTGCCTGGAGGTCACCGACACTCTTCTCGCTGTCGGTGAGCTGGGTCTGTTTTGCGGTGTATTCCTCGTCGAGTTGTTTCAGGAGCAGGGTGAGGCGTTCGAGTTCGGTGGTGCGCATCCGGCTCTTCTCTATGAGCATATCCTGCTGGTGCAGGATTGCCGACCGTTCTGCCTTCTTCTCCTCGCTCTCTTTGAGGAGCCCGAAGAGTTTCTCCCGGGAGCCCTGGGTATCCTCGGAATGGGCCTTGAGTTCGGTCTCAACCTTCTCCAGCTGGGCCTTGAACGTCGCCACTTCCATGGCCACGTTCGTGCGATCGATGGTCAGTGAGCGGATCTGGTCGGTGCATTCGGCTACCCGGGTCTCCGCCCGCTTCGTATCCATGTACACGCGGTTGATAGCCTCGAGATTGGTCTCCTTCTCTTTCCGGAGGCGGACAATCGTCTGCTCTGCCAGCTTGATCCCGCTCTTGGCCTCTTCCAACTCCGCGATCAGTTTGAGATAATCCGACCCGCTCTTCTTGTTGATCAGGTCGTCGATATCTTTCAAGTCCGCCTTTAAGTAGGCGAGTTCGTTCTCCTCAAGGCTCCGGTCGGAGGCAATGCGGGTGAGCTGGATCTTGTGCTCTTCGGTCGAACGGAGGAGCGAGTTGAGTTCCTTCTCCCGGTCATGCAGCTGGGCAACGGCCCGGCAGTTCTGGAAATACGAGAGATCCGTCTGCCATTTCTGGTACTCAAGAGCATGCTCACGTTCCTTCTTGAGTTCATGGGCCCGTTTGCCAAGCTCGATGAGGAGCAGCTCTTCGCGCTCGATCCGCTCCCGCACGATATCGAGTTCCGAGAGGGCCAGTTGTTTCTTGGCATCGAACTCCGAGACCCCGGCGATCTCGTCGATGATCTTGCGACGCTCGAAATCGCTCATCTCCATAATGCGGGTCACATCGCCCTGCATCACCACATTGTAGCCATGGGGCTTGATCCCGTGTTTTGCCAGATGTTCGACGATATCGCTCTGTTTGCAGAGACGGTCATTGAGATAGTTGTAGCTGTAATACCCGTTGCCGGTCCGCTTGATCCGCCGCCGGATCTTCGTCCCGTCGGAGAACTGGAGGGCAACCTCGGCGATATTGCGCCCGGAGTTCAGGTTGATGAGATCCGTGAGTTTCTCTGCCCGGAGATTGCGGGAACTTGAAAGTGCGAGGACAAAAAGAACAGAGTCGATGATGTTGCTCTTACCGGATCCATTGGGCCCGGATATCACCGTGAACCCTTCCAAAAAAGGGATTTTTGTCTTTTTGGAAAAAGACTTGAAATTATCGATTTCGAGTTCTGTGATATGCAAAGATTGAGCCCCTTACTTACTTTGCAGAATCCTTTTTGTCTTCCTCTGCAGCGTAGATCAGGTCTGCCTGCTTGGGCTTTCCGGCCATACCTTTCTTCTGGCCATAGCCTGCGCGGGCGACGATATAATCCTTGTCTCCACGGCGGGGTTCAAGTTTCATGGTCCCGTCCTGCTGCATGATGAGATCCATCACGGGCTCTGCAGGTGCTGCGGGAGCCTCGGGCTGGCGTGCACCTTTGCGCATGACAACCGTGCTGCCACTCGGGGAGGTACTTCCGGCTTCAGGAGCGGCAGCGTACGGCTGTGAACCTTGGACAACAGTCGGGGCACGCTTGAGTTCCTGGCGGCTGCGTTCCTCGGTCTGCTTGGACATCTTCATGGATACCGACTTGAGATCCAGAAGTTCCTGAGTGAGACCCTTGACCAGTGCTTCCATATCTCTCACCTTCACTTCAAGTGCCGCAATCCGATCCTCAGTCGCAGCCCCCATTCCTGAACTTTCCATCATTGTTATCAGTAACTCCTGTTTTTTAACACTTGCTCAAAGATACCCGGTCTTTGCATACCGTTGCACCCAACAGATGTGCTTCTATGTACAGGTGTGGCGCATACCTTATAAATAATAGTAATGATCGCCGGATAAGAAAAAAAGGTTTGTGTTTTATAATGGGACAGGGTGTAAAAAATCGCGGAAATCTTCATTCAAAAGAATTCATCGGGCGATTTTACCAGAAAAATGACCAGAGAGCCGTTCGCTGGAGGAGATCCGATATGATGGTGATCACTTCATTCCCGCTTGGGATCTAAGAAAAGGTATTACCCTATCCGAGCGAACCCTTCTCCATATGTCTTATCTGTCTAAAACTGATCCAGAAATAGCAGATATCATCGAAAAAGAACGGCTTCGCCAGACCAACGGCCTCGAACTCATTGCATCGGAAAACCTCGTATCTCACGCGGTACTCGAAGCAATGGGTTCGATCATGACCAACAAATATGCCGAAGGTTACCCGGGGAAGCGGTACTACGGTGGTTGCGAGTTCCATGATGAAGCGGAGAACCTTGCCCGCGACCGGTTGAAGAAACTGTTCGGGGCTGAGCATGCAAACGTGCAGCCACACTCCGGCACCCAGGCAAACATGGCGGTCTATTTTGCGTACATGAACCTGGGAGACACCCTCATGAGCATGAAGCTTCAGCAGGGCGGTCACCTGTCCCACGGTTCACCGGTCAGTTTCACCGGCAAGTTCTACAAGGTCGCCCAGTACGGGGTTGACCCGAAGACCGAGACCATTGATTACGGCGCGGTTGCAGAACTGGCAAAGAAGGAGAAGCCAAAGATGCTGGTCTGCGGCGCTTCGGCGTACCCCAGAACCATCGATTTCAAGGCATTCCAGGAGATTGCCGATGACGTTGGTGCCTACTGTATGGCCGATATCGCCCACATTGCCGGGCTCTGCGCAACCGGGGTCCACCCGAACTCGGTCGGTGTCGTGAACTTCACCACCACCACCACCCACAAGACCCTCCGGGGACCCCGTGGCGGGGCCATCATGTGCAACAGCGAGTATGCTGCAGCCATCGACAAGGCGATCTTCCCCGGTATGCAGGGCGGCCCGCTCATGCACACCATCACGGCAAAGGCAGTTTGTTTCGAAGAAGCCCTCAAGCCTTCCTTCAAAGTGTACAGCCAGCAGGTTGTCAAGAACGCAAAAGTCCTGGCCGAGACCCTGATGAACAACGGTCTCCGGCTCGTATCGGGCGGCACTGACAACCACCTGATGCTCCTCGACCTCACGGCCCAGGGTATCACCGGTCTCGAGGCAGAAGTTGCGCTGGGGAAAGCCGGCATTACGGTGAACAAGAACACCATCCCCAACGAGACCAAGAGCCCGTTCGTCACCAGCGGCCTTCGTGTCGGCACGCCAGCCGTCACCTCACGCGGCATGAAAGAGGCAGAGATGCGCAATATTGGTCACTGGATCTCGACCATAGTCAAGGATGTCCACAACGAAGCCGCGATCAAGGATATCCATGCAAAGGTCCATGCGATGTCGAGCAAATTCCCGATCTATCCGGAATAATCCCCTCATTTTTTAAGGAATTCTTATGGTCATAATCATCGATGGAAAAAAGTGCTCGGAGATGCGTCTGGAACTCCTCAAAGACGAGATTGCAGATTCCGGGCTCTATCCCCACCTTGCTACCGTGATCGTGGGCAGCGACCCCGCTTCGAAGATGTACGTGCGAATGAAGCACCGTGCCTGCGAGCAGGTTGGTATCGGATCAGTGGGCATCGAACTGCCCGAAGATGCGACCACTGCAATGGTGCTCGAAGCGGTCATGCGGCTGAACCGGGATCCCGATATTGACGGGATTCTCGTCCAGCTCCCCCTCCCGAAACAGGTGGATGCGGAACGCGTGATCGAAGCAATACGTCCCGAAAAAGACGTGGACGGGTATCACCCGGAGAACCTGGGGCTCCTCTTCTCGGGCAAGCCCCGGTTTACTTCCTGCACCCCTACGGGGATCATGACCCTCCTGAAAGAATACAAGATCCCGATCGCAGGTGCCCGTGCAGTCGTTGTCGGGCGCAGCATCGATGTCGGCCGCCCCATGGCGGCCCTGCTGCTCAATGCCGATGCTACCGTCACGATCTGCCACAGCAGGACAAAGAACCTTGCTGAAGAATTACAACGGGCCGATATTCTTGTTTCAGCGATTGGAAAGGCCCATTTCATCCAGCCGGATATGGTAAAGCCGGGAGCGGTTGTCATCGATGTAGGCATCAACCACCTGGATGGCAAACTGGTGGGCGACGTCGACTATGCAACAGTGAGCGGGATCGCGTCCGCGATCACGCCGGTTCCCGGGGGCGTGGGACCCATGACCATCGCCACCCTGATGGAGAATACCTACCGGGCAGCAAAGGTGAAGGCATGCGACAGTGCGTAATCAACAAGATCGCGATCGGGGGCGATGCGCCCGTCAGGCTGATGGGGGTCATCAACTGCAGCTATGAGTCATTCTATACGGACTCCTATATCCCCACCAACGAGATTCACAAAAAAGCCGTAGAGATGATCGAACAGGGGGCAGATCTCATCGATCTCGGAGCCCGTAGCACGGCCCCCAATGCCCAGGCGATCAGCGGTGCCGAGGAAGCATCCCGTATCGATGCGGCCCTCAAAGAACTCGACGGGACAGGCTTTACCATCTCCGTCGACACAATGAACCCATGGGTGCTCGACATCTGTATCAGGCATGGCATCCATGCGGCAAACGATATCTCCGGGTTGTCGTCACCGGTGTATGCGAAGAAGGTGGCCGATGCCGGGCTGCCGGCAATAGTGATGGCGGCAAATTACAACCCGGGTGACGCAGTCGGGCTTGACGCAACATTGGCAACGCTGAAAACCGTAGCGGGCCGGTGTGAAGCGGCCGGGATAGACAATTATGTGCTTGACCCGGGCGTAGGGTACTGGAGTCCCCTGCGATCCCCGGAAAACGACTGGGAACTCTGCCAGAATTACGAGCGTTTTTCTGAGTTCGGCCGCCCGGTCCTTGCCGCAATCTCGCGCAAAAGCTTCATCGGAAACCTGGTGAACCGGGAGCCGGAGGACCGGCTTGCCGGAAGTCTTGCGGTGACCATGGTCCTGCTCCAGAAGGGAGCATCCATTGTCCGGGCCCACGATGTTCCCCAGACCCGGGATCTCATCTCGGTCTATGAGCGGATGGTGAAGCGGACGTGAACACCTCTTTTGAGGTGTTCGGGCTTTCGACCGGAATCATCCGCAGCGGCGACTCCATTGCAGAACGTGCTGCGGATGCAGCAGACCGGCAATGCGGAGGGATACGGGAGGGCGACATCCTGGTGTTTGCGGAGACAGCGGTTGCATCAGCGGAAGGAAATATCATCGATCTCGCCACCATCACCCCCTCCTCCCATGCCATAGAGCTGGGAGAAAAATACCAGATGGACCCCCGCACCGCAGAAGTCGTGCTGCGGGAGAGCGATTCGATTGTCGGCGGGATCCCCGGCTTCCTCTTATGCATGAAAGGCGGCACTCTCCTGCCCAATGCCGGGGTTGATGCCTCGAATGCTCCACCGGGTTGTGTAACACCCCTTCCCAAAAATCCCGACCAGAGCGCCCTTACCATCAAGACTTTTTTCGATCGCCGGTACGGCGTAAAGGTGGGCGTTATCATCGCCGACAGCCGGACGCATGCGATGCGACTCGGGTGCAGCGGGGTTGCGATTGGTTGTGCGGGAATTACCGCGGTCATCGATGATCGGGGCCGGAGCGATCTCTTCGGGCGAAAACTCGAAGTGACAAAACGGGCGGTGGGAGACAACATCGTTTCTGCAGCCGAACTGGTGATGGGCGAAGCCGATGAATGCACACCGGTAGCGATCGTCCGGGGCATCGGTCTTCCTATCGGGGATCAGGTTGGTATCGATTCCATCGCCGCCGACGAGTGCCTCTTCATGGGCGTGTTTGCAAAGTCCCGTAAGCAGGAGTAGACCGGCCCCTAGGGGAACCTGACCGGCTACCTGTTACTTTCCTGAAGGATAGTATGGGCATTATTGCGGAGTATGCTGAATACGTGAGTCAGCAAGAGAAAAAGGCAGGAACTTCCCGTTTGCTGCCCCGATCCGGGCAGTCGATCATTTTTCCTGCAGATACCTGGTGAATACCTTGGATACAACCACGCAACCGGGTATGCCGGTCCCGGATACCGGCACGCCCGAAACAGGCCTCCCCTACAAGTGGGTCGCCCTTTCGAATACTACCATTGCCACGTTCATGGCCACGGTCAACGGGAGTATCATCTTAATCTCCCTGCCGGCCATCTTCAACGGCATCAGCATCAACCCGCTTACCTCCTTCCAGTACCTGCTCTGGATGCTGATGGGATACGGGGTAGTCACGGCAACCCTCCTGCTCAGTTTCGACAGGCTTTCCGATATGTACGGAAGGGTACGGCTCTACAACATCGGGTTTGCCATATTTACCGCCGGATCTATCCTGCTCTTCCTCACGCCCAGTACGGGAGATACGGGCGCTATCGAAATGATCTTCTTCCGTCTCATCCAGGCAGTCGGGGCAGCGTTCATCTTCTCCAACAGTGCTGCGATCCTCACCGATGCATTTCCGCCTGACGAGCGGGGCAAGGTCCTTGGCCTGAACATGGTTGCAGCCCTCTCGGGCCAGTTCATCGGCCTGCTGATCGGGGGCATCCTGGCGGTCTACAACTGGCGCTATGTCTTTCTCATCAGCGTCCCGTTCGGGGTCATCGGCACCATCTGGGCGTTCATGAAACTCAGAGAACCGGCCTACCCGAAGAAGGCCCGCAAGATCGATCTCTGGGGCAACGTGACCTTTGTCGGGGGCCTCACGATATTCCTGGTCGGGATCACCTATGCCTTGGTCCCATACGGGAACGATGGTATGGGCTGGGCAAACCCCTGGGTGATCGGATCGATGGCTGCCGGTCTCCTGCTGCTCCTCGCATTTCCCTTCGTGGAGAGCCGGGGCGAGGACCCGATGTTCTCCATGGACCTCTTCCGGATCCGGAACTTTGCCTACGGCAATGCAGCCGGGTTCCTCTCCGCAATCGCCCGGGGCGGGGTAATGATCATCCTCATCATGCTCCTGCAGGGGATCTGGCTGCCCCTGCACGGCTACAGCTACGAGTCCACACCGTTCTGGGCCGGGGTGTACATGCTCCCCCTGACCATCGGATTTGTGATCATGGGACCGGTCTCGGGACTCTTCTCGGACAAGTACGGCGCACGCTGGATCAGCACTCTCGGCATGATCCTGGTGGCGATCTCGTTTGTCATCCTTGCCCTGCTGCCGTATGACTTCGAGTACCTCCCGTTTGCCATTGCCCTGCTGATCATGGGCATCGGAAACGGTATGTTCGCCTCGCCGAACTCTGCAGCCATCATGAATTCCGTACCTGCGGGGGATAGGGGGGTCGCTTCGGGTATGATGTCGACCCTGATGAATTCGGGGTTCGTGATCAGCATGGGGATGTTCTTCACCATCATTGTCGTTGGCCTGACCAGGGAGTTTCCCGCCTCCCTTTCATCCGCGCTCACGAGCGCCGGGGTATCCCAGCTCATCCCCGCGATGAGTCATATCCCCCCCACCGGTGCCCTCTTTGCGGCGTTCCTGGGGTACAACCCGGTGCAGATGATCCTTGCCGAACTTCCACTCTCCGTGACGGCAGCGATCTCCCCGGCCACCCTGGCCCATGCCTTCATGCCCTCGCTCGCATCCACATTTATTGTTGGCGCCATCATCTCGCTCATTGCAGCGGCGCTGTGCTCCCGGGGTGGCGAGAAATACGTGCATGAGATACACACTCCCGTCACAGCAGCCTCAAACGGGGAGACCGAATCGAAAGAGGTAACCGGGGATAAAGATAACATGAATAGAGCACGGACAGAGATGAGGGAACAGAGATGACCAACCGGTTATTTGGGAAGATCCTGGTCGCAACTGACGGATCAGAAAGAAAAATGGCCGCTGTAGAAGAGGCCCTGACCATCGGGCGGGCATGCGGATCTACGGTAATCGCGGCGTATGTGATGGATGTCGGCGTATTCGAATCCGCGTCCCCTGACGTGGTGGTTGTGCGCGATACCTGGTCCGTGATCCAGCGGGAAGCAGAAGCTGCACTTGAACGAATCCGCACGATCGCGGATGGGGTAGACCTCCAGACCGTGACTCTCAAAGGGAAACCGGCTGTCGAGGTCGTGAAGTATGCAACAGAAAATACAGTCGATCTCATCGTTATCGGAACGAAAGGGAAACGGGGCTTTGAGCTGTTGCTGCTCGGCAGTGTTGCCGAGAAGGTCGTTCAATCGGCACCCTGCAAGGTTCTTGTTGTGAAGTAAACCATTCGGGGAGATGCCCTGATCACCCGAAAGGGAGTTCTGTCCCGGACAGCAGGGACAAATTAAAAAAATAAGGTGGAGCGGGTTTGATCCGGTGAAATTCCTTACCGCTGGATCTGCCCGAGGGCTTCGAGCGCTCGTTTGGCAGCGGCCTGTTCCGCCTGCTGTTTTGTTACGCCGGTACCTTCACCCAGGAGTTCGTTCCTGAAAAAAACCTGGCAGGTGAAGATCGGTTTGTGATCGGGACCAGTCCGGATGGTCTCGCGATACTCCGGTACATCCGACCGGTCTTTTTTCTGGTAATATTCCTGCAGGATACCTTTTGCATTCTGGCTGGGGTTGTAGCTGTTCAGTGCGTCTTTCATGATCGCATTGACAAAAAAGATCACATCGTCGAGCCCGACTTCACAGTACAGGGCCCCGATAAATGCCTCGAACGCGCCACCGGTGATTCGTTCGCCGTAGGTATTCTGTTCTCCGATGGATCGCGGAATCAGCCGCGAAAAGGCCCTCTTCTCGTGCTTACGCGTCAGGGCATCGAGCGCCCGGTTTGAGACCACCCCGCTGAGGATCTTCGTCATCGATCCCTCATCAAGCACGGTATCGCGCTGGGTGAAGAGTGACTGGGCGATAATAAGACTCAGCACACGGTCACCGAGGAACTCGTACCGCTGCCAGTCCTCTTTGGTTATATCCCACCGGTCAGTGCCCGGGATGCCATAGGCCGCATTGAACCGGGTAACAAAAGTGTCGATAATCCGGGTGACATCAGGTTCCGGACTATACAGGAGTTCCATGAGTGATAGCCCGGACTGTCCATTCATATCAGGAATACGGCCGAACTTCAGGATAAAACTATCGCTTCCTTTCAACCCCTACCCGGCCCTTGTCCACTACCAGCGAGATGCCCTGTTCTTCGAGATATGCCCTGCTCTTGCCCGTACCGTGGATCAGCAGCTCTGCCAGGTCTTCTTTCTCATCGATATCCGTGTGGAGCCGGAACGAGTCGATCACTTCGCAGGAGAGCCCTTCATCCTGTGCGATCTTCATGTGCTTGGAAAAACTCTGCCCGTAATAATCGAAATGGAACCGCTTGGTATCCTTGATGAAGATCACATTGGTCCCCCCGCCACGCCCGGGAACGATCGCCATATCGCTCTCAGTACCGGTGACCCTGAGGATAGACGCCCGGTCTGCCAGAGGTAGATCCGCCATGAGGATGAGAAGCGGACCGGCACAATCCGGGAGGATCTGGTTCAAAGAACCGCTGAGATCGGCATCTTTTATCGTGATCTGGACATCCTCACTGTCATAGAGCTCGGTGCTGACAATCACCGGAGTGCAGTTGGCATCAATGGTCGTCGTGATAACATCCTGGAGCATGGCACGGGCAAATGCCTCCCGTTCTGGCTGGTCGAGGATATCTGACAGTCGTGTCTTTGGGTTTATTGGCTTATAGGGAATGAGAGCGTGCGGGCACATTGCATACCGGTGTACGCGGGGCAGAGGAAAAAAGATACTGATATGCTTTTTTCCGGCAGATAAGAAAATCCCGCAGGTTTAACTTCCCGGATGCAGATAATTCCGGCATGGATGAATGCGGATTTACCGTAAAGAAGATGCCAGCCAAGATCATCATGGGAATCAAACGCCGGACCTCGAACGCCGATGGCAGGAGCGTTGCCGATATTCCCGCCTGCTGGCAGGATTTCCTTTCGCAAGGAGTGGCAGCAAAGATTCCCGACCGTGCCAAGACTCCGGCTTTTTTTGCGGTATACTCGGAATACGAGAGCGACTGGACCGGCGAATATTCCTTTATGATTGGGAGCGAAGTGACAAAGGCCGACACGATTCCCGAGGGACTTGCCGTTACCAGGATTCCTGCTCAGACGTACGCAGTGTTTAATGCCGCCGGCCCCATGCCGGATGCGCTCTTGGGAGTCTGGATGTCGGTCTGGGGGACAAACCTTCCCCGGACCTATACCTGTGACTTCGAGTGGTACGATGCACGGTTCACCCGCCCGGAGAATAAGGAGATCGATGTCTACGTGGCGATTAACGAAAAGCAACTCGAAAAAATTGCCTGAAAATCGTCATCTTTTTCTTTTTTTTACGTACGGAGCGTCCCCTGAGGGAATTGTTGCAATAAAGGCCAAAAAAAAGGGCATCGGCTTTTTCGTGACGGGGAAAAATGACAGATAGTTCTTAGTGTTGCGGAGGTACCGGGGGCACCCCATTCTCACGGAAATGTTCCGGGGGATACGAATTTCAAACCGGCTGCCTTTCCCCGGCTCCCCGGTCTCTTGTACCGTCATGCCGGTGAACTGGAGGATCTCTGCGGCAAGGAACAGACCCCAGCCGGTCCCTTTTCCAAAACCGCGCTCGAAGATTTTACTCTTGTCTTCGGTGGGAATACCGGTTCCATTGTCTTCCACAACCAGCAGGACTGCGGTATCGGTGCGGTTCACCGTTATGCGAATATCCGTTGCGGCACCGCCGTGCCGCATGGTATTTTCGAACAGATTGGAAAATACCTTTTCCAGAAGGGAATCGGCATAGACGGATGCCCCACCGGTCAGATCGGTGACCTTGACCGCTTTCAGATTCGCGTCCTCGATCGCTATGTGTATTGCATTCTTCAGCAGCTGCCACCGGGAAGGCTCCGTGCCGATATTTTGGTATTCCTTGGCAAATTTGAAGAGGCGACGGATCTTGTCGATCGACAACTTCTCTTTTTCAATAAACGACCGCTGTTTCGGGTCTTCCACCATCATCCCGAGCAGTTCATTATAGCCAACAATTGCTGTCATCTGGTTGAGTGCGTCGTGCCGGGTCACACTTCCGACGATCTGGAGCTTCTTTAACGCAAACTCCAGGGATTTTTTCAGCTCGGCCTGCGTGGGTTCAGTCCCGGGGTGTTCCCCGCACTGGCATCCGGCCGCACCGTTCACCGCATCCGGTACATTCTTTTGTTCCATTATCCCCCTTCCAGCGATACTACCAGCAGATTTGCCTGTTGTCTTGGTATTGTCATCTATGAACGGTGCAGTTCTTTATGTTTGCCATTATGCCGTTACCTTAACAACGCAGGGTATACACTAAAAAGGGATTACTTTTCAATAGGTATTACGGAGAATTTGTCTATGGAGCCCCGGGTCATCACCTTCTCAAAAAATGTTTTTCTACCCCTCACCACGGTATGTCGGAACCGGTGCGGGTACTGTTCCTTCCGGACTGCCCCGGGTGAGGGATGCCTCCTCACGAGAGAAGCGATCGAAGGGACACTCCGGCAGGGGGCTGCCATGGGGTGCACAGAGGCGCTCTTGACCTTTGGCGAGCGCCCGGAAGAGGAGCCCGGGTTCCTGCCATATCTCGAAGTCGCGGGGTACCCCACTATTCTCGATTATTGCGAGGCAATGTGCTGGAAGAGCATCGAGTACGGGGTCCTGCCGCACACGAATGCCGGTATCCTCACGTTCGACGAGATGGAACGCCTCCGTGCGGTGAATGCCAGCATGGGACTCATGCTGGAGACCACTGCGCGGATCCCTGCTCACGCTACCTCAAAAGGCAAGGAACCGGAGGTCCGGCTCGCGATGATGGAAGATGCGGGGAGACTCAAAATCCCGTTCACCACCGGCCTGCTTCTCGGTATTGGTGAGACGATGGCGGACCGGGAGGAGTCTCTCTACGCGATCCGGGATATTCACCGGCGCTATAAGCACATCCAGGAGATCATCATCCAGAACTTCTGCCCCAAGCCCGGCACGCCGATGGCGAACCAGCCGGTTCCCACGACCGACGAGATCTGCAGAACGATCCGGCTGGCCCGCGAGATCCTGCCCCGCGAGATCGCGATCCAGATCCCCCCCAACCTGATCGATGCCACGCTGCTCATCCCCTGCGGGGTGGACGACCTGGGCGGGGTCTCGCCGCTCACCATCGACTACGTAAACCCCGAACACCCGTGGCCGGCATTCGAGGAACTCAAAAAGATCGCCGGGGATGCCCATCTTAAAGAGCGGCTCTGCATCTACCCGCAGTATATTGAGCGGGGCTGGTACCACCCCGATTTGCAACCACTAATAAACCGGCTCGCACAAACAATTAAGCAAAGGGGCAGTTGACCGTGAAGCAGAAAAAACTCCTGTACGCCGGCAAGGCAAAATCGGTATTCCGTACCGATGTGGATGGGAAACTTATTGTCGAATTCCGTGACGACATCACCGCATTTGATGGCGGGAAGAAAGATGTGCTCAAGAACAAGGGCAGTTACAATGCGGAAGTCTCGGCATTCCTTTTTGAGTACCTGGCGAAAAATGGCGTGAAAACCCATTTTGTGAGCATGATCGATCCCCGCCACATGGTGGTGCGCGAACTCCAGATGATCCCGCTCGAAGTGATCGTGAGGAACGTTGCCGCCGGATCGATTGTGCGGAACCTTCCGTTCAAAGAGGGGACAAAACTCGATCCTCCGATCATTGTGATCGACTACAAGGATGATGCCCGGCATGATCCGATGCTCAATGACGATCTCATCATTGCTCTCAAGATCGCCACGCCGGCCGAACTCAAAAAGATCAAAAAGATTGCGCTTGAGATAAACCGGCTGCTCTTTGACCTGATGGCTGCGCAGGGCATCACCCTGGTGGACTTTAAGCTCGAGTTCGGCAGGCAGGGAAAAACGATCTTCCTTGGCGACGAGATCAGCATGGATTCGATGCGGCTCTGGGACAAGAAGAGCGGCGAGTCCCTGGACAAGGATGTGTACCGCTTTGAAAAGGGCGACGTGATGGCCACCTACAACCGGGTGGCACAGCGTATCACCACGCCGGCAAAGAAGAAGTAACGAAAAAAGACGGGGGGCCATTATTCCCTCCCACCGGGATTTACCCGGCATCGTGACTAAATGGGGAAATGACCTGGCGGGCAATAAGCCGACCACTCCTGCGAGAAAACCCACCGGTTTTGGGATGTGGCCTCCCTCGCGTTTCGATCCGGGATCGGATTGAAACGAACACAAAGACTATTGTCTCGAATACATAAACTATCGATACAGGATACAGGACAATTACGATACTATGACTGACGAAAGTGCGGAACATGCGGATATGCTCAAATGGGCAAAAGGGTATGCGCATAAAAACGGCTGGACGCTCAATACCGATGAGAAGCAGCTCATGACCGTGATCAAAGGCCTGGTGCGCAACAAAACCAAGTTCGGCCGGCCCTACTGCCCATGCCGCATCAGGAGCGGTGACGAAGAGAAAGACCGGGCCATTGAATGCCCCTGCGTCTATCACAAGGAAGAAGTTGCAAAACAGGGTCACTGCCACTGCCACCTGTATTTCAAAGAACCCTGATCTTTTTTCCCGATTGCTCCCTTTATGGCCGATCAGTGCAGAGCCGGTTCTCCCGTAGCAACCTCCGCAGGCTTTCTTCCGGAGACCGGGGATTCGCCCCGGGTCCTCATCCTGGGCAGTTTTCCTAGTGTAAAATCGCTTGAGCATTGCGAATACTACGGGAACCCGCAGAACCATTTCTGGAAGATCATGGTGGCGCTTTTCGCCATCGATCACCGGCTCCCGTACCGGGACCGCATCGCATCCCTTACCGGGCACCATATCGCACTCTGGGATGTGGTCAGGAGCTGTTCACGAAAAGGGAGTGCGGATGAAGAGATCCGCGAACCGCTCCTGAACGATATCCCCGGGTTCCTCACCGCCCACCCGACCGTACAGCTCATCGTGCTGAACGGGACAGCCGCCGGCCATTACTACCGACGGATAGTGATGCACGTGTCGATAGTACACCGGATCCTCCCGTCCACAAGCCCGGCAAACGCCCGGTATACTCTTGCAGAAAAAACAGAAGCATGGAAGATCGTCAGGGAAACCTGCGAAAACGAAGAGTAACCGGGATGGTTACGGTTCCACGGTTATCGTTCCATACGGAATTTTAAGAAGATGACGTGGTAAATGGCATAGAAACCAACGAGCACTGCTGCCGTGTACCCCAGGATCGCAAGCCAGGAGACCTCTTTTGGCAGGGTAAAGGAAGAAGACTGGAGAACCAGCGACGACCCGACGACCAGCGAGGCGACAACCATACCGATCATCAGCTTGTCGCTGGCCTTGTCAAGCGACATCTGGAGTTTCTGGATATCGGTGTCCACGATCTCGAGCTTGAACGTCCCCGTAGAAAGACGCCGCAGCATCAGGTTGAGGTTCCGGGGCATGTCCAGCAGGGCATCGACCCCGTCCAGGAGGGACGTGGAGGCCCGCTTGATATAGTTGGCAGAGAGGGTGTTGGTATCGGCGAGTTTCGTCAGGTAGGGAGTGACCTCTTTTCCCAGGTTGAACTTTGGATCCAGCCGGACGCCGATATCAAGGACCATCATAAAGACCTTGAGGAGCAGCATCAGGTTCAGGGGCACCTTGAGCCGGTAGCGGCGCATAGACTCGGTGAGTTCCGTGACCACCAGATGGAAGTTCAGCTGCGAGACCGAGTCCCCGCCCCCAAAGTCATGCATCATGATGTAGAGATCGTCGCGCAGGGCCTCCCGGTCCTCTTCGGCAATGACGATCCCAAAGCCCTCAAGGGACCGGAGCATCATCTCGATATCGTCAGTGACCAGCGCAAAGAGCAGGTTGATAAAATTCTGTCGTTTCTCGGGCCGGAGGATCCCCACGATCCCAAAGTCCAGAAAGACGATGTCTCCTTCCTTGGTGACAAAGAGGTTTCCCGGGTGCGGATCCCCGTGGAAGAACCCATCCTCGAAGATCATCTTGAGATAGGCATGGAATCCCCGGACCCCGATCTCGTGCGGATCGAGTCCCAGTTCGGTGATAGCTTCGGGATTGTCAATCCTGACACCCTCGATAAATTCCATCACCATCATGTGCGGGGAGGTATATTCCCAGTAAATTTTCGGGAACCGTATACCGGGTTCGTCCCGGAAGTTCCGGGTCATCCGCTCGACATTGCGGGCTTCCCGGGTATAGTCCAGCTCCTTGACAATCTGGTGGGCAAAATCATCCACCATCCCGGAAGGATTATAGATCCGGGTCTCGGGAAAGACTGTCTCGATGCGTTCTGCCAGGGATTTGAGGATCGTGACATCGGTCTCGATGATCTCGCCAATGCCCGGGCGCTGGATCTTGACGGCAACCAGGGTCCCGTCCTTGAGAACTGCGCGGTGAACCTGCCCGATGGAGGCAGAGGCAACGGGGGTCTCATCGATCTCGGCGAACCAGTCAAAAATATCGGGGCAGGTCCCTTCAATCACGGCTCGCACTTCTGAGAACGGGATCGATTTTGCATGGTCCTGCAGTTTCTTGAGCTCTTCGATCAGTTCAGGAGGCAGCAATTCCGTCCTGGTGCTCATGATCTGCCCGAACTTGACAAAGGTGGGGCCCAGCTCCTCAAGCGTCAGCCGCATCCGCTCGTAGACCGTGGACGACTCCGGGGCTTTACCGGAAGAGGGGAGCCGGAACCCGACCCTACCGGGGAACAATTTTTCAAGCCCGATACTGAAGCCGTACTGGCCCAGCACATCCATGATCTGCGCATACCGCCTGATACGGGTAACCATGCATATCTATTGGGAGTAGGGATACTTTAAAGGCGTGCTTTTTTTACGCCGTGGGAAATGACAGAGTAAAAATTATAAAAAACACTCAGCCGGAGACATCCCGAAAAATAGTTGAAAACGGTGGGAGATTCGGCGTTATCCGGTGCCGATACTGACGAAGGTATCGTTATGGGAGAGCCGGAGATCGAGGGGGGCAACCACAATGGGAGTTTTTGTGCTCTTCCCGGCAACCGGAGTTTTCGAACAGCAGCTGAAACTATCGGATGCGTTCAGCCAGGATCCCGGGCAGACCTGTCCGGGAACTACGGGAGTTCCTTTGAGTTCGGTGCAGGTTTTCGATCCATCATCCGAAACCGTGACCTGCGGTACCGGGACTGGAGTGACTGCTTTTGTCATATACGGTGTGGGCTGAGAAGTTGGCACAGGTTTTGCCACAGGGGCGGAAGTACAGCCCGCTGCCAGGATGCAGAGGACAAGAATAATGATTGCCGGTTTCATGAAACAATATGCGCGGGGAGTCATCAGGCTTCACCTCCTATCTGGTCGGAAGCGGTTTCTAAAGAGAGCGAGGTCGCACGTAAAGTATCCGCCATCCCCTCCGGGAGAATGGAGCTGACCGCGATATCACGGTATGCTGCCGCGAGGTCGCGATAGTCCTTTTTAATGTGGGTCATCTGGGTTGCTACAAGGCCAGACTGGCCACCATTCAGCGCACCGTGGGCTACCCTTACATCGGTCTTCAGGCTGAAGAGAGCGGGATCGGCAGCCCCTATGTCAAGGATCTGCTCAACGAGCTGCCGGTTGATCCGTGTCGCCCGGGCCACGACACGGTCAGCCTCGGCAATCCGGAACGAGGTCGTTGTGTCCCCGGAGACTTCCCCCTGGAGGGCTGCGATGCGACCGGTAATCTCGACGGAGCGATCCCATATCCGGAGGGCCGTTGCATCCATCCGGTCGAAATCTTTTGCATCAAGGGAAGCTTTCACATCGGCCCGCAGACTGGTAAAGCGGACAAGATATGGCTGGGTATCGGTTACGGAAAATCCCTGGGCCTGCAGGCTGTCCAGGGTTTTCTGGGTCTGGTCAACCCAGGCATCAAAATCCGCGAGCTGCCGGGTGCTCCGGGCAGACCAGTAGGCATCCTTTCTCATCGTTATATAGGGATTTGCGGTAACCGCCTTTCCTGTCTGGGCACGCAGGTCGGCAATCTTTCCCTGGTGGGCGCGGGTCTGGTTTATCGTCTCCCGGTTAAACGCAAGCACGGTTTTTTGCATTAGGGAGGTCTGGTTGTTCAGTGCTGGCAGGGACGAGGTGGACCCGATGGCTGAACGGGTTTGCGAGAAATTTGTGTGCAGGGATACGAGGGGGCCGGTATCTGCGCCATAGAGCGTTTCTACATAGGATATCGTAGCAACCATCTCCGCATCGGACACTTCTGCCATCCACGCGAGATAGGCCTGCTGTACCGGAAGACTGGCCACGGCAGAGGTCCCGGGATCTGCCGCGTGAACCGGTATGCAGGTGAAGATGACGAGCAGGGTCAGGCAGAGTACGACAGGGAATCCTGGCCGCAACATATGGCATGGTTGCCCCCGACCAGTCAGTGATTGCGGTGCTGCACACATGATACGGTACATTACCTCCATATATCAATAAAAAGATGTGTTACGCAGTGCAGGAGCGCCAAAATACTCGGCCCGATTCCTGCCGGACCCACGTTCAACCGGATTTGGAGAAGATGACGATCCGGTTGGTGTTGGTGCCGGATGCCATATTGTCAACACCCCAGATGTTGGAGGTTTTGGTGAAGGTCTGCTGGTTGATGAGCACACATTCGCAGGCAAAACCTGCGGAAATTCCCAGCGGCACGACGTGCTCTTCCAGACGGATCGATCGCTTCCGTACCTCCCCGACTTCAAACGCGACATACCCCCCCGGCCGGGTGATGCGGTAGAGCTCGGAAAATACCGCACCCATCACTTCCGACCATGCCGGGACGGTCCTCGCCATCGTAATCCGGCCCCCGATCTCCCGGTCATTGAGGCCATTAAACCAGCAGCGGAGCCAGTTGTCATCCTTATACTGGACAATATCGAGGAATGGGGGTGATGTTACCGTGAGTTGCACGGAGTCGTTGGGAATTTCCGGGGTTGCACGGGAGTCCCCGGTCAGCAGCCGGGCATGTTTGCCGGCATGGTTCAGGTTCCTGAGCTCTTCTGCAGTGATACTGCACAACAGGCTTTTGGTCTTGTTCAGGATGATCCGGTGCGTATCGCGGTACTCGGGTTCCTGGTTTCTCTTCAGGTTGATCCGCTGCTGGCTCAGTTGCGAGACCGCCTGGTTCGGGGGAAGCGTATAGACCGAGAAGAAGCCCGGCGAATGCCCGGTCAGGCGGTTGGTTGCCACCATGGCGATCCAGCGATCGATCAGGTCATCCCGGCAGGCCTCCTGTCGGGCCAGCAGGTACTGTCGCAGGGTAAGGATCTCCTTCTCGGTATCGGGATGGTAGAACATCGAAAGATCAATGTCTGCCGTAGTGCCTTCGGACGGGATTGAGGCCAGCCGTTTTTCCACGGCCTGGCAATCCGGCGGAAAGAACCGGGGCTCGGTCATGATACGGGAGAGCGGATTGGCATCATTGGCAATCACGTTGCGTCCCAGGAGCGCCGCTTCTATGACCGTGGTTCCTCTTCCGCTGAAGGGATCGTACACGATATCGCCTTTTTTCGTGAGGAGACTGATGAAAAACCGGGGCAGCTGGGGTTTGAAGCAGGCCCGGTACGAGATCTCATGAAGGGAAGAAGCCTGGCGCTGGCGGGATGTCCAGAACTCGTTGATATATTTCCGGAGAGACGGCTCCATTGGATCCAGGGGCTCAGCCAGTGATGCGACTCCGTCTCCACTGGTGAATCCGGCAAGCATTGTGCCAAACCCGGCACCGGCCGGTCCTCTCGTTTCCAATCCCATCGTACTGTACAGCTTGTGTGCCCGTGGGTATATCCGCTCTGGTCGAAACGGGACAAAAAGGAGAAGTGAGAAGTCCTTTCCGGAGAGAGAAAAATGTATTGAAAATGATTTTTTTGTAAAATGAGTTTTCTTTATTTTATCCCGTGTGGGCACCTTCTGCATCGAACGCAGGAGGATACCGGACCGTCCCGTGCACACCATCAAGCGCCCCGGGCACCAGCTCAAGCGCCATGAAGGCCTCGTCAGGGCAGGGAAAAGGAGCGGAGATGCCAAAGGTCCGGGCTTCGGAGAACCCGAACCTGGGATAATAGCCCGGGTGTCCCACCACGATCACCGCACGGTGCCCGAGATCGCGGCAGGTCCTGAGTCCTTCCTCCATGAGTGCCGCCCCGACACCCTGGCACTGGTACGCCGGGTCCACGCCAAGCGGTGCGAGTGCGCGGGCGGGTACACTCCTCTGGCCGGCATCAGCTGATTCTATAGTTATCGGGGGGAAGAGCACATGCCCGATGATACGGTCCTCGTGCACCGCCACAAGGGACAGGTCCGCGGTAAAATCGCCATCATTGCGCAGGGCATTAACCAGCCGGGCTTCCCCGTCCTGCGCGAATGCATCATTGTGCATGGCGAAAATTTCCCTGATATCGGACGGAATTTCCGTACGAATAAAAAAAGATCCCATCATTTCCTATAGGGGTTTTGAGGATAAATCATCGCTGGTAGTACCCCTCCGGACCCGGGAGGTCGCATGGTAACGCCCTGTTTTTAATGCCGCAATGGGGCCCGGAAAAAAGAAAAAAATAGGATTGCTGCCCCTTCAGGTAGGTGATTCCGTGACCTTCTTTACCTGGAATGCAGCGATAATTGCCGCAATTCCGCTCATTACAGCAAATACACCCAAAATTAAGGGTATGAGTTCTGCGGTGAAAATTGGGCGGATCAAAATGATGAGACCAAAAATCATGCATACTATACCGAGTACCGCATTGGCGATATCTTTGGTTTTGAATGCCTGGAACAAGTGAACAGCACCGTAGAACAATGCCCAGAAACCGATGAAGATCGCAAAAAATCCGAGGATAAATGCAGTGCTATACAAAGGAGACAGAAGAATTACGATTCCAGCAAGAATGTTTACGATGGATAGGAAGATCTTAAGTCCCATGTTGGTTTTATCAGAGGCAAGACTGCCAATGGTAAAGAGACCGCTAACGAGCCAATAAGCCCCCATGAAGGTGATCAGAATCACTATGGTCATAAGGGGGGTGGCCAGGAACATAATCCCGATGATCAGCGACAGCAATCCCCACAGCAGCACCAGCCACCAGGGCAGGAGGCTCGTCCAGTTTATCATTCCGTCAGGTACGTCAGTTGTTTCAGTCATGATAATCTCCATGTTCAGATTGGCCTTGAACTTTTTATACTGTGTGTAATATTTCCTAACGGTATCGCTCAGTATCCGGGCAGAAGGTGGAAAGAGGAAAGAAGGGCCGGGTACCGATGGTTTCCCCATTGAATCGCAGCGTGTATTAGACATCCCTGCCAATAGTGTAAGGGATGAATGCAACCCTCCGGGCCTATATCGATCTCACCCGGCTCCAGTTCTCGTTTGCCTGGCCCCTGCTCTTCTCCTCAGGGTACCTGCTCGCTACGGTTACCTACGGGGGATTTTCCTGGTTCGATCTCCTGCGGGTGGCCCTGATAGGGTTTTTCGGGTTCGAGGCCGGGCTCGTGCTGAATGATTACATTGATCGTGTGTTTGACAGGAAGGATGTAGAATCCGATAAACTGACAAAATACTGGCGGATCTTTGGCACACGCCCGATCCCTGCCGGCTTCGTATCGCCCCGGGGGCTGTTGCAATATTTCTCGTATTTGCCGCTATTGCCGCATGCCTGATCCTTACCCTCCCCGCTCCGCATTCGGTCTATGTGCTGGTCCTGATGCTCTACTGCTTTGCGATCGAGATCCTCTACCAGGAAGAGAAACAGGAGCAGAAGTTTCCCTTCGCGCAACTCATCGGCAGGACCGATTTTGCCCTGTTCCCGGTGGCAGGGTATCTCTGCGTGGGGGGGCCGGACCTTACCGCACTCCTGTTCTTTGTCTTCTTCTACCCGTTTGCCCTTGCACATCTCGGGGCAAATGACTTAATCGATATCGTCAACGACCGGGTGAGAGGGATGAGCACGATCCCGACGCTCTTCAGCCTGAACGGAACCGCGTACTGGATCGCGGGGTTCACGGCAATCCATATCGTGACGGCCCTCTTATTCATGACGAGGCTTGGCTGGATCTCCCGAATGGGGATCTGTGCAGGGCTCGTCCTGCTGCTATATGCGAATGCCAGGATCCTCAAAGACCGTTCTCCCGATACCGCCCTTAAGGTGCTGCCGTGCTTCCATGTCGCGATGGTGCTGTACGCGGTGGGGATTGCAGCGGGGGCGTTGGTGTAAAGAAAGCAGAACAATATTTCCTTGTTGCATTCACGAGATAATACTTTTTTCCAGGCAGTAAAGGATTTTTCATTCAGCCCCCCTTGTGCCACCAGCCCCAAAGGGGCGGGGCACAATGCAATAGAATTAGAACATATTCGGCAGTTCTATCCCAATACGCGGTGGATAGAGCGGGGATTTGACAAGGGACTTCACGAAAATATAATTCATCTTAACATTTGCACAATGCTATAATAATCATATGACGACCATATGATTGTGATATCCAATGTCAGATATTAGCGATACTATCAAAGGATTTTATTCTGATTTCATCCTTCGAGATCTGCTTTCATTTGTTACTCCAGGAGCAATAGTAGTTTTTTCACTCGTTTTTGCGCTGTGGGAATCTTGGGAAAAAATAATCTATACATTGTGCTTAATTCCGTGGCCTGTTTGGATCTTAATTTTCGGATTTTTTTACCTAACAGGATTAACATTGCAAATAATTGGAGAATCGATTTGTTGTTTCAAATTCCCCCCAAAAAAATATCAGAATATCTATCGTGATATTAACAAAAAAATTAATGAAGACGATAACGGCAATTCAATTCCTGTTGATAAGGAAAAACAATATACAAAAGATTTCGATTTTAAGGAGGAATTTCAAAATTCAAAATACTATGCCGAATTTCGATTGCCCTTTATCAAAAAAACAGAAAATAATTCGACAGAAAGAAAAATACACGAACGTTTTGTAGTAATCATGCAGGCAAGTGGGAATTCGGCAATCGCATTTCTATTGGCATCCATAATTGGACTTATCTGCGCCATAAATTCAGGTTTACATTCAATTCCATGGATTATTTACACGATTATCTGTTTTGCGGTATTCCTTTTACTTCGAAAAAATTTTAAAATCCATCGACAACGTTTGTTAGAGTGGGAACTTGAAAATCAGATTCCTAAATAATTTCTAAACTTATTTTATCCAAAAATTCGGTTCATATCCTCAGCAACCGCTCATTCTCCCGCAACCACTCCCGCCGCCGCTCATAATCGGGCATGATCTCTTTTACCTTTGCCCAGAACTTTTTCGAATGATCGTGCTGCTTAAGATGCACGAGTTCATGGACGATCACATAGTCCACAATCTCCAGCGGGGCCTGGATCAGACGCCAGCTGAAGTTGATCCCCCCGTCACTGCTGCAGGACCCCCATCGCTGGCGGGCATCCGTGATGCGGATCGATTTCGGGGTATACCCGGTGGTCATCGAGAACCACATGCACCGGGCGTGGATCTCCCGCTGGGCCTCCAGCATGTACCAGCATTTCACCCGGTGCCGGATATCGGGGAGCAGGGTGCGGCAGACACAGAGCCGGTCCGTGCGTTCAATGGGGTTGTTACCGCTCTCCACGATATGCAGCGGGTACATACGCCCGAAATAAAAGAATGGTTCCCCCTCCTCGTACTCATGTACCGTGGCGGGCGGGCGCTGCCGTATCTCCCCGATCTTCTTCCGGATCCAGCCGTTCTTCTCCTTCACGAATTTTTCGATAAGAGCAACCGGTGCCTTGAGCGGGGCCCGCACGATCAGGTGCCCATCCGGTGTGATGACCAGCGCGATGCTCCGGCGGCGCGAGCGGATAATCTGTTCAACAGGGATCTCGTCCATGGCAGAATCAGTGATACCAGTACTATGAACCGGGATCTAAAAAATAGGTGCAGGATCTGACATCAGCAGATCAGTGTTTTGTACCGGTCGTGCCGTCGCTGATCACTTTCCCATCCTGGAGACTGATGATCCGGTGGAAATAGTCCTTGTGCCAGTCCTCGTGCGAGACCATCACGATCGTCTGCTGCATCTCCTCGTTGATATCCCTGAAGAGGTCGAGGACCATCCGGGAGTTTTCCGTATCCAGGTTCGCACAGGGTTCGTCGGCAAACAGGATATCGGGCTTGTTCACGATCGCCCGGGCGATCGAGACCCGCTGCTGCTGGCCGCCCGAGAGTTCCCGGGGAAGGTGATCCTGCCGGTCAAGCATACCGATCTTGGTCAGGATGTCAATACTGGCATCATGGTACTGCTCCTCGGTGCGGTCCTTCCGCAGCATCGCCGGGAGGGAGACATTCTCCATCACGGTGAGATCGGGTACCAGGGCGTAATCCTGGAATACGTACCCGAACTTGTAGAGCCGGAACATCGTCTTCTCATAATCATTGAGCTGCGAGACATCCGTCCCGTCGATCACGATGCTGCCGGACGTGGGTATATCCAGAAGACCGAGCATGTGCAGGAGGGTAGTCTTGCCGCTCCCGCTCGCTCCCATAATACCGAGGAACTCGCCCTTTGCGATATCGAGGGTAACCCCATCGAGAGCGCGGACTTCAACATCCCCCATGCGATAGATCTTCTGGAGATCGCCTATCGTTATCATGGTATCAGGCCCTCATGGCGGTCTGGATATCCTCGCGGGACACCTGGTACGCGGGCACATACCCGGCCACAACCGCTGCACAGAACAGGATCACCGAGTTGATGAGCAGATCCATGGGCGTGATGTAGAGGGTTGCAGACCATTCGGGGGTTACGACAGGGTGTATTGCCATGTATGCAGCAAGACCCAGCGTGACGATGATCCCCAGGATAATACCGAGCACCCCGAGAATGATCACCTGGAACCCGTAGTTGTGCATGATCACTTCCTTGTCCACCCCGATCGCCTTTAAGATCCCAATCTGCCGGCGGCTGTTGATGGTCTTGATGGTGATGACGATGAAGAGGACGACGGTCGTGATGATGATGCTCACGATCAGCGAGACCATGTTGATGATGGCGAAACTCTGGAGTGCACGACCCATGCTCTTGGCCAGGAGATCGCTGGTGGTCTGGACCTTCTCCGAGACGCCGTACTGGATCAACTCGTTCTTGATGAAGGTCTCTGAATAGCCGGATTTTGCCTTGACGGTGATATAGTCGGCATTGTCCAGCGACCGGGGGTCAGCCAGTGCCATATCGGTCGACGTTGTGTACACCGCACTGTCGGCCTGGCTCCAGCCGGTGAAGAAGATGCCCTTCACCCGGTAGTCCTTTACGTACCCGTTGCCATAGTCGATCGAGATCGAATCGCCCACCCGGACGCCGCCGAGCGAGGACTGGAACTCATCCTCCTGACGGATCGAGGCATCGCCTGCAACCGGCTTTCCGATGATCACTTCCCCCGTGTCATCCTGCCCGAGATAGCTGCCGGCGATCATCTTCGTGTAGAGCGGGGAGATGAGCTTCTCGTCATTGGGCGAGATTGCCCGCACCGAGGCCCCCAGGATACGCTGGCGGTACTTCAGGGTCGCCCCCTTGGTGAAATGGGGGGTGGCCCGCTGGACACCGGGCATGCCATTGATGAGATCGAGCGTTGCCCCCACATCCCCGACGTACTGGCCTCCGGTCTTCGGGCTGACCAGCACGTTGCCGATCTCGTAGTCCACGACCTGCTTCGTGATGCTCTGGCCGATCCCGTTGAACAGGCCGGGGAGGAAGATCATGTTGGTAAAGCACATCCCGATGATGAGGATCGTGAGGATCACGCTTGAGCGGCTTCCCCGCTGGAGCGAGCGCAGCGCCAGCAGGAACGCGACCTTTAGTTCTTTCTTACCCATGGGAGTGTGCCGTCCCCGTTCTTTCTTGGCAGGTACCAGTAACGGTATGCCACAAACCCGAGTAGCGCAAGAAGGATGAGACCGAGAATGATATTCCCGGAACCATCTGCAACCGGCACTCGCATATTCATCGGCCGGGTCTGCGTGTGGACACCCATATCATCGGTATAGGTGATCGTGAGATTATAGGGATGACTGCCTCCTTTTGCCCCCTCGAGAAGGAAGATGGCAGGCGCATCATTGCCGGGCTTGATCTTGCCGATGAAGGCCTCTTTGGTTCCCTCTGCGGGGAGGTCGACGGTGGCTGAGACCTGTTTTGCCTCGCCGGTGCCGGTATTCTCGATACGGACGGTGAGATCAAAGGGGGTATTTTCCGTAAGGCGTGGCGGGTTGGTATCCACCGATACAAATCCCAGCTCTGCCTTTCCTTTCATCATCAGGTCGATGCCGGTTGCCTGGGACTGCGGGACGCCGTCAATCGCACTGTATTCGATGGTCACAGGGATCCGGACGAGCCCGGCATTTGCCTTCTTATCTGATAGCAGGACCAGTTGCACGGTCCGCTGTTCCCCGCCGTTGATTGCTCCCAGGTGGTAGAGGTCGGCATTCTTCGGGGCGACGACCGCACTCACGTTCTCGATCATCACGGTCACGTCATCGGCAATGGTCTGCCCCGCATTCCGGAGGGTGAGGGTGACCGGGATCTCTTCACCGGGGTTTGCAGCACTGGCAAGCGAGGTGTCCATGATCAGGATCGCCTGGCGCTGGATCCCGACCGGCGTATTGACATTCACCGGGATGGGAAACCGGGTGCTCTTTCCCCCGGTAGTGTCGATCCAGACTTCGGGATAGTACATCCCGCTCTTGTCGGGAGCCCGGATCGAGAAGCTCATGGGAATCGACTGTCCCGGTCCAATCTCGCCCACGCGGTCATAGGCCTTGCTCATGACTTCAATGCCATTTCCTTCCAGACTGATGCTTTCGATATTGACATTGATGTCGGTAGTCTTGACCGTGGCATAGGTTGCATCCGATAACTGGCCGGATTTTTCACTGACCGTTGCACTGCTGGCAGTATTTTTTACCGTTATCGTGACGGTCCCCAGGCTGCCAGGCATGAGCACTGAAGGGGTTACTTTATAGTCGGTGATCGTTACCGTGGGTTCGCCGTCGGCTAAGACAGGAACCACGAGTGCGCACAGGAGCGCGAATATAACAAGAATTGAGAGTGTCCATTTCATAACTATCGCTCTGCTGACGGGGGAGAATTTCAGATCATTTGTATTATCATCTGATAAATAATATTGGCCGTTTTTCATCATCATACCATCTCAAGCCGGACATCGCCAACGCCCTGCTTCACAAATATCTCATTGACTGGGAGAACGGGATTGAATCCGGGAGGGGTATAGGCTCCGTTACCCAGGATAAATCCTGCGCCGGCTATGTCGCCTACGCCCTGGATAACCGTAACGCGGGTATTGGCGGGTATACGGAGCGTGAGATCCCCGATGCCATGCATGATGGACGCATCAAAGCGCCCGCCATGATACCCGCTGAAATCAATCGTTGTATCCCCGGCACCCGCATGCACGTCTAAGGAAGTGAGATTGAGCGTGCCCAGCACCAGCCGGCAATCCCCGGCACCAATACGCACTTCCGCAGCAACCGGGACCCGGTCTGCAAGCCGGACTTCCCAGCGGTTCGGGGAATCCACGGCAAACAGGGCTTTTCCGGTGTGGCCTTTATCGGTGATCCGGACCGTTTTTACCGATCCCGCAAGGGAGGACGAGTATTCCGGCTGCCATTCCGGCGCTTTTGAAAAGATGGTTACTTCCATCAGGTTGCTGCCCGCGGCACCGCCATTGAGCGTGATCTCCCCGGCCCCCATATTCACCGAAATATTTCCGGCCGTGGCCCCGTCCAGCAGGAACTCCGTGGTGTTGGAGAGGATCCACGCGGTTTTGGAGAATGGAGAGTTTGCATGTCCCGTCACGGGCGAAAAAGCGCCCGATGCGGCAAGGATGCCAAACCCAATCGCAAGGGATACGATCGCAATGGCCACCAGCCATAGGATAATCCGTGTCGGCCGGGTGTCCGGTACGCAAAGGAACCCCGCTGCCTTGCACCTTTTCTCGTCTTTTGGCTGTTCTGTGCTCATTTAACCATTCACCGTCCCGGAGATGACACGAATATTCCATTTGAGGTAGCGGATCCCCAGGAGGTAAAAGAACCGGGCCAGGTAGTAATCCCCGATGACCAGGGTCCGACAATGATAAAGACCACGCCAATCGCAAAGACAAGGAGGAGCATTGCAATCAGGAGGAGGAACGGGACCAGGACAAAGACCAGGTTGAAGAGACCAAGCCCGAGGGTCGCGAATACCGCATGGAAGATATTGCGGCAGGAGCAGGAGTGCTCGGCTTTCTTTACGAGATGCGTTGCCCGGATCTCCCTGGCTACATCGTCCGGGGAACCCAGCGAGCGGAAGAGTTCATCTTCCGATCTTCCATCCGCCTTGCCGAGCCGGAAATGCTCCCGGTAATCGGAGAGGAGGTCTTCAAGGTCTTCGGCAGGAAGCGTTCCCTCAAGCCGGTCTCGTAAAATCCGGATATATTCCTGTTCATTCTGCAGCATCGTTTCCCACCAGGAGCGAGTTTACCGCTGTCGTAAACCGCATCCATTCCTCTTTGAGTTCATGTTCTTCTTTCCTTCCGCTGTCGGTCAGCCGGTAATACTTACGGGGCGGTCCCTCCACGGATTCCTGGAGATAGGTAGTGACAAAACCCTCATCTTTGAGGCGGCGCAGGAGCGGGTAGATGGTGCCTTCCGAGATATCGATCTGCTTGGAGATCTCGTACACCAGTTCGTACCCGTAACAGTCCTTGTGCGCCAGAACAGAGAGAACACAGATCTCAAGTACGCCTTTTTTAAACTGGATATTCATGGCTGCTCCCTGATCGAAAAGGTATGCCCGGTTCCCGCAGCGTGATGTCTCTTCGGAGGTCAAGTCGTTCGCTGCGGAAGGTTTGAGAGGGGTACTGAGCGGGCATACGCGACTGAGTGTTTAACACAGTATCTTGCATAACAAGATACATACTAATATTATAGTCCATTGGTATAAAAGGTTCGGCCGGTGCAGGATTTCAAAAGGCCGCATGCTATTGTTCGTGAACGCCGGGGATTACCCTGATGAGAAAAGAGGTGGTGAATTACGAGGAGACCGGCCGCTCATCCGTCTCGCTCGTGGGGATGATGCAGACAACACTGCCGGGAATTACCGACTCAAGAGATCCCTTGAGGAAGTCGATATTCTCCTGCATCTCTCCTACCTTCTGTTCGGGATCAAACCCGAGAAATATGTCGATATAGATCCGGGTCCCGGACCGGCGCGAACGGACCCCGTGGAATTCATGGAACTTCTCAAACGAGCCGACCAGTTCTTTCAAGATGACAATCTGGAGCTCCTCCTCAAGGGTCTTGTCAAAGAGATCCGGCAGTGAGGAGGAGATCTCCCGGTATCCCGCGAGCAGCAGGAACCCGATAACGATAAACGAGACGATTGGATCGATGAACTTCGCCAAGGGGTTATGCATATAATGCCATGACAGTACCAGCGAGACGAGGATCAGCAGGTCCGAGAAGGTCTTGGCCCGCCGGAGACGCCACTGGGCCTCCATGATGGGGGAGGGCTCTTTCTGCGCCAGGCGATGGTTTTTTCTCCAGTGGTACGCGTCTGCGATGCTGGCAAAGATCATGAGGGGAACGCCGATTTGCGCAGCCAGGAGTATATCGGAGACCTCATCTTCGCCCAGCCTCCTGATGGTGAAGTAGAGCAGAATCGCAAGCGATGCGAACATCACGACACCCGTGATGATGCGGGTTAAGGACTCGAGCTTTCCCATGCCGTAATCGTACGTGAACTTCCCGCCCAGGGTGACCCTCCGGATGATGATGAGGGCAAAGCTTGTGGCGAGCATCTCGTTTACACACTTGATAACGTCTGCAAAGAGGGTCATGGAGCTGGCGAGAAAAGCCGCTATGGTCTCGGGGATTATGATGAGGAAGTCGATGCAGAGGCCCGTGAAGACCAGCTTCTGTCGTGACTCTTCCCCTTTGACTTCTCCCGTGCCGATCTCTTCGCCGGCCATGTGTGTCTGTACGTGTTGACGGGAATGGTTATGAAACTTCAGGACAGGGTACATTGATCCGACGCCGGTTGACTGTTTCCTATCAGGGCTGGCTCTAAAATTTCAGATCAAAGTCTGATTGAAAAATCGTAATCAAGATCTGATTAATCCGGAAATATTTTTCAACCACGATCGGGATCGCGATGCAATTTTTTCCGGCAAGGTCCGGTTATTTTTTTTCAATTAAAGTCTGCTGAAAAAAATAAAATCAAAGTATGGTTGAAATATTTTAAGCAAAGTCTGATGTAAAAAAATTTACCAGACTCTGCTTGAAAAATATAAATCAAGATCCGATTGAAAAATTTCAAGCAGGGTCTGGTTGCTTTTCCGGGGGGATGTTCACGCCGGAAGAACTGCATAGAATCCATATTTCATTCAAGGTCCGGTTATTTTTTTTCTACCAGAGTCTGCTTAAAAAATTGAAATCAAAGTCTGCCTGAAACTTTTCAATCAAAGTCCGGTCTTTATTTTTCAATCAAAGTCTGCTCAAAATTTTGAGAGCACGATCTGATTGTGAATTTCAAATCATGGTCTGATTGATCCGGATCAATGTTTCAATCAGGCTTATGATCGCGATGAAAAATTTTCAATCAGGATCCGATTCGAAAATTAAAATCAAAGTCTGCTTCAAAAATTCGAAATCGGGATCCCTTTTGAGATTCTCAAACCAGGATTGGATTACCGTACCTGAAGGAGGTTACGTCGGAACCTGCGATCCCGAATCTTTTTGAGAACAAGATCCAAGGGAAGATCGATTGATCTGAATCGACTTTTCCCATTTTCTTTCATGATCGCGGTCAAGATTGTGCAATCGGGATCCGATTTGAAAATCAATATCAAAGTCTGCTTCAAAATTTAAAATCAAGGTTCGCCCGGAAATTTTCAATCAAGGTATGGTTGAAAAATTAAAATCAAAGTCCGGGTAAAAAATTTCATTGGGAGATCGAAAGGTTCTCCACGAAACGGTGACCCTATCCTGAATCACCGCGGGTATGATATCAGGTCACGGTTTGCCCGACGCGGGGCGATGGTGAGGGGATGATGCCTCCAGTTCCTTAAGAAGAGCGGAGATTTTCGGTTCGATTTCCGGGAGATCGTCGGTGATAACACTCCAGACGATGGAATAATCAATCCGTAAATACCCGTGGATGATCTTGTCCCGGAGTGCGGCCATATCGTGCCAGGGAATATCCTGATGGGGTTGTTTGATCGAATCCGGGACATTTTTCGAGGCTTCACCGATCACTTCAATCGCGCTTCTGACCGCGTGCGCAAAATAATCACCGTTGATGAGATCGTCGAGTGTCCGGTCTTTCGCGATCTTTCTCAAAAAAACGATCTCATCAAGGATATGGCGGATCCAGACCAGATCATCCTTCAATCCAGATCACCTCAGCCTCAACATGGGAACGAATGTATTTATCAATCCCTCCCACCGTGAGCAGATCGACTTTGCGCCGGAACAGGGTTTCGAGATTGTCGGAGAGACTAACAAAGTTGCGGAGAGTGGCATATCCCTGTGCAAAATCGACAAGCACATCCACATCGCTTTTGGGCGTCTGCTCTCCGCGGGCAAACGAGCCGAAGATGCCGATCTTTGTCACGCCAAATTGAGTGCGGATAGCCGGGGCTGCGGTTTCAAACTTTCTCTGGACAATGCTTTTCCTCCGCTGCGATACGAGCTGGCCGGGCATCTGTTCACTTCCTTAGATAATGTGTTAGGCAACCGGTGAAAATAATGGTATGGTAAAGAGTTACAGGGATTCTGAAAAAGAGTTCGCCGCTAATACATACCAGTCATAATAGCCGGCTACGGATCCAAGAAATCGCATGGCTTTCCTTACATCACGCAATCCCGCAAACCCGTTTCCGCACATGATATGAGGCGGTGGGGATTTCACGGAACGGGGCGGGCGCAGATAATAGGAGCAAAAAAGGCGATATTACAGCAACCGATTCTTCGAAGGCAATTTCAAAAAGGGAATGTGACAACTGAATGTAAATGTCGGGATTGTCGGGCTAATGTCGGGATTGTCGGGATTATGTCGGGCTAATGTCGGGATTCTTTTTCACCAGAACATACTCAGTAGCCCTGCCCTTCTTATCCCGTTTCAAGAAAATACCCTTCATGCAAAGATCATTCAAGTCCCGGAGAGCGGTCCGATCAATAGCACCGGTAAGTTCCCGGTACGCTTTATTCGTGATTACGCCCTGCTCTCTGACATACCGTACGGCTTGAACCTGCCGTTCCGAAAACCCGAGCGCAAGAAGTCTCTCATCCGTGTAGAAATCTTTAGAGAAGGTTACACTGAACCAATCCGGATGTGCAGAAAACTCTGGTTCAGGTATACCATGATTCTGACAGAGGGTAATCATGCGACTCGTGCCCGTGCCCCACTTCTCCAGCAATTCCCCGTAATAAAAAACCTGGGCGAGCAGTGTATTTCGCGGTAGTGAACGATGTCCCTCCTGACGGAGTTCATCGACCGTCATCCCTCCCGTAAGACCCCCGGGATTCGTAATCACGACGCGGTCATCGTAGACTCGGATCTGGATCTCGGCACCGGTCTGGAAATAATCCCGGTGAATAAGCGCATTGATCACCGCTTCACGCAAGGCTGTGATTGGGTAATCCCATATCTCGGTTCGTTGCATTGCAGACAGTGATTCTGTTTTGTCCGGCTTTCCATCGAATTCATACCGGACCTGCATATATTGCTGGAACAGTTGCACCGCTGCATCCACCTGTAAGAAGAGATTGCCTTTCAGAATTTTGTCATCAATGATGGTGATGGCGTCTTTGAAACGGCCCATGTGTATCTGAGCAGAGGTGAACGATGCCTGAGGATTTTTCCCGAACAGCAGTATCGCACCACGGGTGATTTTTCCGTCATGGACTAATTCCAGTTTTTGCAGGAGGCTCTCAACAGATTCATCATCGCGGGCAAACGGGAGCCGGTTTTTTGCAAGTTCGAGAAAGCGCTTTACCGCTGCGGGATCGATCTGCTCAAGAGTATAGTTGTCAGCGATGCTGTCCCACTGAACACCAAGTTTTGCAATGAAGTAACGCCCCAGCTGCTCGGCCGGGATCTCGCGGGTTGTGTTGCCTACCCGCTGAAAATACCTGCCCCGGCATGTGGCAAGAGTTGTACCGGGCCTGACTTCGATCACAAGCACGGATTTTTTCATTTCCTGCTGGATAGAGACCGATGGCTGGACCCGGAGAATTTCGACAATCTGGTTGATGATGGTCTGCTGTGCCCGGTCATCACCGGTCCACCCGATGACTGCTCCGTTATCCCTCACTCCGATAAGGAGGGTCCCTCCTTTGGTATTTACGAATGACGCGAGCGCTTCAAGGCCGTGGTCGTTCCACTGCTCCTTGAATTCCACGTTCTCGCTTTCGCCATGCCGGATAAGTGCAGTGAGATTGTCCATTGGGCAGGTACTTCCGTTTAAAATCCTGTTTTTAGAGATACGGGCTAGTGTGTTATTGATTTATGCTTAATTACGGGAAAATGAGATGCCGGTCGCGGAGCCCGGTGCGAGCAGGCACACGAACTGTTGGAATCACCCAGCCGCGTCATCGGGGCATCGCTGGAAAAATCGAATCGGATAACCTGTTCCTGAACCGGCCACGAGGTGGCGCTCATTCATGGGCACGTCGTCCATCGCCCCTGGGGGTATGGGGGCATCAGCCCCCATCTTTGTCCCACATCACCAATTCACCTTACCTCATACAATCCCGCAAACCCATTTCCGCACATGATATGAGGCGCGGGGATTTCGCGGTTGGGGGGCGGGTGCTGACAATAGGAATACGTAAAGTTACCAAGTAATTTTTAAAGAAACACAAAGTATGAGCCCCCTAGACATTGTCATTTTGAGTTCCCGTATGATAAAGCGTAAAAATGAGTCATTTTTCTTGATTCTGAATGTGTTTCAGAAAATTATAGGTTTTCTATGCCCCAAACAATCGGAGACTAATATATGTCGTTAATACTGAAGTAACTAAAGCAACAATTATTGTAACAATGTTTTGTAATAAAAAATTCCCCAATTTTTTTAGAGCGTTGATAGTTTTGTCCCTGTAGAGTCGAGGTGTAAATTTTTTATAAAGAATTTCATACGTCGATCTATCTTTTATACCGTATTCAACTTCGATATTACCCAATTTACTAAATGGAATGAATCCGAATGACTGTTTATCGGTAGAATCTAACTTTCGATAATATTGTAGGTATCCATCTTCGACCAATGTATTCAATATTGTTTGTATTTCATGAGTATCGTGAACATTTCCATCAAATTGCAAAAAATCATTTACTCTAGCTCTTTGCGAATTATGCATCAATTTTTTTTTGACAAAGTGATATAAAATATCAAGCTCTTCTTTAGAGAAATCTTCAAATTTTCTGGGCATCTAATTCACCATACTTCAATTTTCTCAAATGTTTCCCAGTCGTAATACCATATGAATAATTAGCTTCAACATTTTTATAAAACCTTGTTATATCATCCAAAAAAGGACATGATGACAGAGTTGACTCTTACTTACTTTAAAAAAATGAGCATGTCGACCCCCATCGGGGCCTCACTGGGCAGGTCGATGGGGATTACCAGTGCCTGACCCGCTGCGGGGCGCCCCGTAGGGGGGGGCGGCGTTCATCAAATCTGGGGGTATGGGGGCATCAGCCCTCATCTTTGTACTTCATCAATGATTCCCCGTACGTCATGCAATCCCACAAACCTGTTTTTGCACTTGATATGAGGCGGTGGAGATTTCGCAGATGGGGGCGGGCGCTGACATGTCAATTTTCACTCGATTGACAAAACAGTATCCTTATCGTTTGAATCATCCATCAATGATTATCATAAAATGATGGGAGAAACGAGTATGGCGAAATTCTGTCCCGAGTGTGCAAATCCAATTCTTGACGGTGAGAAGTTATTCTGCACAAAATGTGGTGCGAAACTTCCCATTACTTCTTCCGATGTGCAAAGTCCAATAACTCGACCGATCGTAAGACAGCCACCGGGAGTTCCATCGCAAATTCAGTCTGGGAGCAAAGAACCAACAATACCTTCAGTTCAGAAATCTTTACAACAAAAACAAGATCCAACTACAGAAAATACAAAAAAAACAACATCAGTAATAGAACAGAGCACTAATTGTTGTAGCAATAATACTTATGTTGGAATTGCTTTTTTAATTCTCATCTTTTTTTTGTTTTAGCATATGCCCTTACTGGCCATATCGGTAATGATTCTTTTTCTTCTAGTGATGTAAATAAGGATGTAATTATTACAAAAGATTTGAGTTCGATCGCATTAACAATCAATGATTTACCAACGGGATGGAAAACGTTCGGTGATGCTGAAATCTCAAAAGAAAAATATAGTAGTAAATTTGTCAGAGTTGAGGGACTGACTCCTTACTTTGTCTATCTTGATATTACCAGAAATTCCACTATCGACCAAGCGAAGACGGAATATACATCGAAACGGGCAGAAATCACACAATATAAGGTAGAATCTGTGAATATCGGTGACGAAGGTTTTGGTTATGTGACGGAGGGCTCGTCTATAGTCGAATTCCGCAAAGGCAATATTATTGTGAGAACGCAATATGGTGTCGGTGGTTTTGGTGGATCTTTCAGTTCCTTATCAATAAATGATGCAAAAACTTATGCAGACATTGTAGCAGGCAGAATTTAATATTCAATTTTTCTGATTTCGGATTTATATATAAAAAAAGATGCCGCGAACGCTACCCTTCACTTGTGCGTATAATACACCATAACCCCGTTATCCCAAGTTGCATCAATTCAGTCATTATAGGTGACTTCCATCTCTGTTAATATGACGATACTTTATGCAACTTTTTTGTCGGAGTCTCGATAATATCTACCACTATTCTTATACCATCTCGCAAATTCAAGAGAATTATCATATTTTGATTTGTATCTAGCATTCTCTGGTCGATCAGATTCTTCTATTAAAATTTGTAAGTATGGATTGTCCTTCTCGTTTTCTTCAACATGATAAGTTAATTGAGGCCATGATACAGTAAAAAATTGTTTTCTTGAGAATGTTTCAAGTTTATTTTTTTCGTTATGCAAGGGAATGTTACAAAGAACAAATTCTACTTCCCAATGTTTGATAATCTGATCTAATTGTAGATTCTTTCTTTTCGCGACAAATTCAAGCAATGAACGATATTCACTTTGAAACTTAGGAGTTTTTATGACACCAATCCAATCAGTAATATCATGATGCCTATAAGCATCAGTCACCGCTTGACCGATTATTGTCACGTTTTTTGGTGAATCGTCGTAAATATATTCTCCAACAGAAATTGCTCCTCGTAAAAAAATTCGTTCCTCAAGTGCTAGATGAAGTATAGCTTTAACGATATTGCATGCGCCGCAAAAAAAGTGTAAAGAATTTTCTTTTTGTTCTGGCCACCATAATATAATTGAATCTTGAAATGTCGCTATATTTGGTTTAAGTAATGATTTTTTAAGATCTTTTTGAAATTGTAAGTCCCATTTTTTCGCTACCTCTTCTAATCGGTCAACAATTCTATTTTTTTCTCAATAAAATCTCGACATTTATCCTGATCATAGTCAGAAACACCTAATGCATCTAAAAAAACGACGACTCCATTATTTGTCTCAGTCCTCATGCACTCAACTATATTTTACATACATTTTAATTCATATTATTAAAAACGGAAACTAATGTATGATTGTCTTTTTCAGACGTTGAAAAAAGGTAAAGTTGAAATGAGTTTACTTTGAGTTTCTTGATAAAAAAAAGAGTCCACGGCCCAGACAACCCGGGTCACTTATGCGTATAATACGCCACGACCCCGTCATCCCAGGTCGCATCGATCTTCACAAACCCGACCCGCTCGAACTGGATAACCTTCCCGAGTTCCGACCGGACCGCCGGCTCGCAGGCCCCCACCATATCCCCCTCCTGGGTTTTGATCGTACAGCCAACCGTTGCCTGTGCCGGCAGCCACTGCACGATATGCGCCTTCGCCGCCCGGGCATCCGCCAGCGAATCCCCCGCGTAGGTAAAGGTCGGGGTCTCCCCGTTCCAGCTGATCTTCACATTGAAGAGATCCTTGAGCCGCAGCATCGTTACCTCCGGTGAGATCTCGCTCTTCGGGAGAAGCACCGTGCCGGTAAACTCCAGCGTCCGGGTGCCCCGGGCAGCATCGCTCGGGTGCAGCATCGCATGCGCAGTATGGGGCTCGGCACCCTCGATCTTTGCGGTTACCGGGTCAGGGACAAAGAAATACCGGTTTGCCACCGGGTCCACGATCTTCTTGTTCTCTGAGTACAGGTTGTCCCACGAGAACGAGATGTCCGTGTCCCCGATACCGATCGCCAGCATCGCGTTCTTGACGGCCTCGGGGCTGATTCCCCTCCGGGCAAGGGCCCGCAACGTGCCGAGACGGATATCATCCCAGCCACTGTAGGTGTCGTCATTGATGCCGAGCCGCATCTGGGACGTCGAGAGCACCACGCCCTCGATCCCCATCCGGCCATAGTGCCGGTACACCGGCACCTTCCAGCCGAAGTGATCGTAGATGTAGCGCTGGCGCCGCGTGTTGGCGATGTGATCCTTGCCCCGGATGACATGCGTGACCCCGAGGAGATGATCGTCCGCAACCACCGAGAAGTTCATCAGCGGATACACGTGGGCGATCACCTTCGGGTGCGCCGGGGCCTCCAGGATACGGAACGCGGGGAAGTCCCGCATGGCCGGGTCCGGGTGGAGCAGGTCTGTCTTGATCCGGACCGAGGCCTCGCCCTCCTTGAACCCGTGGGTGAGCATCTTGTCCCAGAGTTCGAGATTCTTCTCAACGGACTGCTCCCGGCAGGGACACGCGGTCTTCTTGTTCTTGAGCTCCTTGAAGACCTCGTTGTCGCAGGTGCAGACATAGGCCCCGCCCCGCTCGATCAGCTGCGTGCAGAGGGCATAGTACAGGTGCAGGCGATCGCTCTGCGTCACGGTATCCGTGATCGCAAGACCGAGCCACCTGAGATCCTCGACCACCATCTCGTAGGCTTCGGGATCGACCCGCTTGGGATCGGTATCCTCGATGCGCAGGATATAGCGTCCGCCGTACTGCTTGATGTAGGCGTCATTGAGCGCTGCCGCCCGGGCATGCCCGATGTGGAGCGGACCCGAGGGATTGGGGGCAAACCGCATCACGACGCCGTTCTCGGCACCTTCGAGATCCGGCAGCACCTTCTTGTGCTCGTGCTTCTCCGAGAGAGCCGCAAACATCTCGGGCGCTCGGGTCTGGAGGGTGGTCACGCGATCTTCGGGTGAAAGCGCCGCAACGTCAGCGATCGCTTCCTTTGCAAACGCAGAAACTTCCTTGGCCCGGCTCCGCAGTTCCGGGTGAGCTCCCATCACCATGCCGATCACGGCCCCGGCCTGGGGGACTCCGCCGTGTTTCACGGAGTTCTGGAGCGCACACAAAAAGAGGAGCTCTTTTGGATCTTCCTCTGCCATGTTCAATAACTCCGGGTAACAAAAAATTCGCCGATGTCCATGAGGAGCTGGCGTTCTTTTGAGGCGGGGAGGAGCGAGAGATGCTTGTTGCTTGCGGTCACAAGATCCGCAGCCATCTGCTTGACCTCATCGATCACGCCGAAATCCGTGAGTTCCTTGATCGCTGCATCGATATCGGCTTTCGAGAGCTCGCGCCGGTATTTCTGCAGGTCGATGCCCTTCTCCCGGGCTTTGATCATGATGATCGTCTGCTTGCCTTCCCGCAAGTCGGACGCCTGGTCCTTGCCGCTCTGTTCTGAGGGCGTGAGCAGGTCAATGAGATCATCCTGGATCTGGAACGCGATACCGGTGTTCAGCCCGAAATTATAGAGAGCCTTGACCTGCGGGGCAGTGCCCCCGGCAAGAACGCCGCCGATACCGGCTGCTGCTGCGTACAGCACGCCGGTCTTCTTCCGCACCATCTCGATGTACTCGTACTCGCTCACATCATTGCGGTGCTCGAAGGACATGTCCATGTGCTGGCCCGCACAGATATCGGCGCAGGCCTTGGCGAGCATGGTGACCGACCGCACTTTTGATGCATCGGTGGCCGTTGCCAGGCAGATATACTCGAACGCCCGGGCATAGAGCACATCGCCGGCAAGGATGCCGGTCGGCATATCCCATTTCGTGTGGACGGTCTGGACCCCCCGGCGCAGGTGGTCGTCATCCATGATATCATCGTGGATGAGGGTGAATGTGTGCGTGATCTCGAGCGCAAGTGCCGCATGCATGATATCATCGGAACTTCCGGGTTTCACTGCATCTGCCGAGAGCATGACAACAGCCGGGCGAAGTCGTTTGCCGCCGGCTGCGAGCAGGTGGGCCGAAGCCTTGTTCAGTTCGCCGACCGTGTCGACGAAATACCGGTCGATCATGCGGTCGATCTGTGCTGCAACCGATTCCAGGTACGGGGAAAGTTCCGACATGTCTTAATTCACCTCTTAATTGAGCTTGACCCGCTGTCCGTTCTTCAGCATGTGGACGGTGGACTGGGCCATGTATCCCATCTCCGTTGCAAAGTCCGTGTAGCCTGCTGTCATCTTCAGGCTGCCGTGCGCAGGGATGATGTGCTGCGGCTGGAGCAGCTGGATGAACTCGTAGTGGTCTTCGCGGTAGGCGTGACCCGATACGTGCAGGTCTTCAAAGATGCGTGCACCCGCGTGCTTGAGGTGCTGCTCGACCATGTAGCGCTGGCCGAAGTTCATCGGGTTGGGGATGACGTTGGCCGAGAAGATGACCTTGTCTCCCTTCGATAGCTGGTAGGGAGTATCCCCGGTCGCAAGGCGGGTGAGGATCGAGCCCGGTTCTCCCTGGTGGCCGGTGACGATGGGGAGGAACTGCTCCTTGCCCATCTTCATCATCCGGCGCATGGTCCGGTCAACGGTCCGCCGGTTCCCAAAGACACTGGTGGTCTCGGGGAACGAGCAGAGCTTCATCTGTTCTGCGGTAACGGAGTACTTCTCCATGGACCGGCCGAGAAGCACCGGCTTGCGGCCAATCTCGTGGGCACATTCCGCAATGGTCTTGACCCGCGCAATATGGGATGAGAAGGTCGAGACGAGGATTGCATTCTTGTCATCCTCGTAACTGGTGATGACGTTTCTCACCAGGTCCCGGGCAATGCGTTCGCTCGGGCACCGGCCCGGGCGGTCGATATACGTGCTCTCCACGATAAGGGCGAGCACTCCTTCCTTGCCGATCTGGCGGAAGCGGGCAAAGTCCGGCGGTTCGCCAATGACCGGGGTCCGGTCGAGCTTGAAATCACACGCATAGACGATCGCACCGTGGGGCGTGTGGAGCACGGGGGTAACCGTGTCGATGATCGAGTGCTGCGTGTGAACGAACTCAAGCACCAGGTTCGAAGAGAGCGTGTAGCGCTGGCCCGCCTTGAGGGCAAAGAGCTTGTTGTTGACGCCGAACTTCTGCTCACCCGAGATCTGCTGCCGGATGAGTTCCGTGGCGTACGGGGAGGCGATGATGGGCGCATTGTACCGGTGTGCCAGCTTCGGGATTGCCCCGATGTGGTCGAGGTGCCCGTGCGAGCAGACGATTGCCTTGACCAAGCCTTCGATCCCGTTCATCAGGGTATCGTCCGGTATTGCCTTGATCTTGATCAGATCCAGGGAATGCATATTCTCAATTTCAGCGTCCTCGTGGATCATTATCTGGTCCAGCCGGAGTCCCATGTCAAAGATGACAATTTCCTTTCCGACGCGGACCACGGTCATATTCCGACCGACTTCGTCGTATCCGCCCACTGCTATGACTTCTATATCCATTTTTTTATCTCCGTACTTGTCTGTATGTATATTCTGCCTGAAGAATGACCCGGTTCGATCCGTTCCCGAACGGCGTTATCGCTTGATACGCGCAGGGTTGTCCTTATCGATCATCTGGCGTGTCTGCCCGGTAATGTAGACCGGGGCTTTCTTCAGCGCTGATACCCGTGCCGAGCCGGTCAGAAACATCGTGACCCTGAGCTGCTGGTGTATCTCTTCGATTGCGTTACCGAGTGCCTCGTCGCTCTCCATTGCAGGTTTGAGCAGGGGCAGTGCCATGCCACAGAGATCCGCCCCGAGCGCGAGCGCCTTTGCCATATCGAGGCCGCTGCGTATTCCGCCGGAAGCGATCACGGGGTTTCCCGTTGCGAGCACTTCGGCAAGACTCACGACCGTGGGAATGCCCCAGCTCGTGAAGTTCTGCCCCAGCGATTTGAGGGCATGATCTTTGGCATGCTTGCTCTCGTCTGCCCGTACGCTCTCGACTGCGGCCCAGGACGTACCGCCCCAGCCGCCGATGTCGATTGCGCTGACTCCCGCTCCCCAGCATTGCCGGGCAACGGGTGCCGAGATCCCGCATCCGGTCTCTTTGACAATGACCGGTGTCTTGAACTCCCGGCAGAGTTGCTCGATGGCGGCAAAGCAGCCGGTGGCATTGTGATCGCCTTCCGGCTGGATCGCTTCCTGGAGGAAATTCAAATGAATTGCAAGAGCATCGGCCTCGATCATCGATACGGCCCGCTCTGCCCATTCGATCCCATGGTCGCGAAGCTGGACAGCCCCGAGATTTGCCACCAGGAAGGCATGAGGCGCCTCGTCCCTGACAACCGAGAAGGTATCGTCGAGCTGGGGGTTCTCCAGCGCCGCACGCTGGGAGCCGACACCCATGCCGGCCCCGAACTGTTCTGCTGCCCGGGCAAGCCGGGCATTCACGTCTTTGGTTCCCGGGTGACCCCCGGTCATGGCCGAGATGAAGAGGGGTGATGAGAACGAGTGATTGAGGAACCGTGTGGAGAGATCGATGGCACCCATGTCACACTCAGGGAGGGCATTGTGCACGAACCTGATGCTTCCAAACCCGGCATCCCCGCTCTCGACTGCTTCTTCTGCACAGATGCGCAGGTGGTCGAGCTTGCGCGAGGAGGTAAACGCCTTCTTGTCACTCATTTTTTGTTCCTCTTGACTATGGTCCCGCCGTGGGCAGCCCCTGCAAGGAAGTCTGCCACCCGCGAGACATGAAAGATATCTGACCCGACACCTGCATCAGCAAGTTCGAGCAGTTCATTGATTTTGCCTCTCATTCCACCGGTGACATCGGTATGCATCGAGTTGCCGATGCGGAGAGTTGGCATCGTGTCCCGGGAAATTTCCGGAACAACCCGCTCTCCATCCAGCACTCCCGGTACATCGGTGGCGAGCCCTACACGGCTGATGGTTAATCCAACCGCGAGATACCGCACGAGCTGATCGCCCGATACGATGCAGGCTCCTTTCGAAAGGTCCATCACCACGTCGCCGTGGATCACAGGGACCATGCCGAGACTGAGCATGGTTTCAAGGTGCCGGCACTCGAAGCTGACCAGCCGGCCCTTGTCCGCAATCGCCGTGTGCAGCGGGTGGACCCCGATGGCCGCAACCCCTTGTTCGCGGAGCGTGGCAACGACCTCATCGTTGAGGCGGCTGACTGCCCGGTGGGTAACATAGATCCCCTCGGTCTCCCCTTTTGAGGCCCCGACATCCAGCTTATACCGCTTTGCTTCGGGATGCCCGCAGGAACCGGCCCCGTGGATGATCACGATACCGCCGGTTCGTGCCCGGGCAATGGCCCCGGCGATCGACGCCAGCTGTGCGTGATTGATTGCACAGTCTGCGCTCTTATCGGTGATGACACTTCCGCCGAGTTTCAGGATCAGGCGATCAGACATTCTTCTCCTTGCGTGCCCCTTCGGTATCGATACCGGTGATGATCGCCCGGGCGTCACACGCCTCGATGGCACTGGCGATCCGGTTCTTGATCGGCTTGGGGCAGAGGGCCACCATGCAGCCCCCGCCGCCGGCTCCCGTGATCTTTGCCCCGAAGGCTCCGGCCGAGCGGGCTGCGAGCACCATCTTGCCGAGCTGCGGGTGGCCGACTCCCAGTACTTCGAGCAGGGCGTGGTTCATGTTCATGTATCTCCCCAGCTCCTTGGGATTGTTGAGGTGATGGATCGCGCTCATGCTCACGCCTTCAATGGCATCGAGCACCGGGTCCACGATATTGGGGTGCTTCTTCTTGAGTTCGCTCACCTGCTCCACCATCTTTGAGGTGCTGTGGGAGACGAGCGAGTCCCCGATCACCAGATGAATATTCTGCGGGGGGAGGCGTCGCCGGGAACCGCCGCTGATGAGCACGATCCCGCCATAGGCAGAGACGGTGGTGTCAGTGGGGCTGGCCCGGCCCTTCTGGACGGTCTTTTCGATCTCGAAGGCCATTTCGGCAATATCTTCCCGGGTCTTATGGAGGGAGAATTCATCGTTGATGGCCGAGAGGGTCGCAACCGTGACTGCGGCTGACGAGCCCAGTCCGGATGAACTCGGGATCTGGGAGTTGATATAGACGCTGCCCATCACACCCATGGCGTCAAAACAGCCATCGATATAGGGCGATTTTGCCTTCTGGGCGCGGCGGGTATTTCTCACGGTGACAAATACCCGGGGCTTTATGGCCATGGCTATGCCGGGCTTTCCATAGACTACTGCATGCTCACCGAACAGGAATACCTTGCCCGGTGCACTCCACGTTGCCAACGCTATATCACCGTTATTGCTGCGTACCCGACAACCTCGCGGGTGTCACCGGTGACATCCCCGCTGGTCGCATACCGGATAAGCTGTGCTGATTTTGCGCCAAGCCTGCTGCAGGCCGTCACCATAGCAGTGATGGGACCATACCCGCAGGCAGTTACGCGTCGTTCCTCTATTCTCCGGTAGAATTCCACCGTATCGAGAGTAGTTAAGGGCTCGATAGCATATAGATCATCTGATTTTGCTTTCGCTTCGGGCACATAGTGCGAGAAGTCGCTCGACGCTACGATCCGGACATCCCGCTTGGTCAGCCGGACTGCCGCTTCGATCTTTTCCGCGAGACGTATTGCGCTCGCGTAATCCTGCGGCCCCATCATGACCGGGGCAATCCGGGCCCGCGGGAACCGGTACTTGATCATCGGCATCTGCACTTCGAGCGAGTGCTCGTCCTTGTGAGACAGTTCATCGGTCTCCATGTCGAGCGCGTTCACAAACCCGGTGTCCGTTTCGATCACACCGAGCGGTGTTTCCCAGGGAATGGCAGAAACACAGCTGATATACCCGCGATGGGATGGGCCGATCACCACAAACGTGCCGGAAAAATCAGGGGGAATTGCGCCAAATGCGTGGGCAGCTACCTGCCCGGAATAGACATACCCTGCATGGGGAGCTACGATACCCAGGGGTGGTGCACTGTCTGACTTGGTGACAGAGAAAAATTTCTCCAGCAACTGTTCCAGATGAGAAGGATCTCGCGGATAAAACATGCCGGCTACTGCGCATGTACGGATCTTCATCGGATCAACCCTCTGGTCATACTCATATATCTAACGATCGATCACCCTAAAAAAGGGGGAGGGGATCAGAACTCAGTTTCGAAGTCCTCGGGTGTGAGGGCTGTCGAGATACCGCGGAGACGGAACATCTCACGGGTGAGCAGGAAGTAGATCATGGAGAGTGCCTTGCGACCCTTGTTGTTGGTCGGGATGACGAGGTCGACAAACCGGGTCATGTTGTTGGTGTCACAGAGTGCCACTACGGGGATACCGCACTGGACTGCCTCGTTGATAACCTGTGCGTCACCGATCGGGTCAGTGACTACGATGACCGAGGGCTCGATATAACCTTCGAGAACCGGGTTGGTCAGCAGGCCCGGGATGAAGCGGCCGGTGGCAGACATGGAACCGATGGCATCGGCGAACTTCTTTGCCGGGTACTGGCCGTACTGGCGGGAGGTGACCACGAGAATATTGGGAGCCTCGAACTGGTTTAAGAATTTTGCCACGGTCTTGATCCGGGCATCGGTCTCACGGATATCAAGAATATAGAGGCCATCGCCGCGAACGCGGTAGATGAACTTCTTCATATCTTCGCTCTTCTGCTGGGTACCGATGTGAACACCGGCTGCAAGGTACTCTTCGACGGGGATGAGTGGCTCTTTTAATTCAATTTCCATTTCATTTACTGTGGTCATAGCTGTTCCTCAATGCGTATCAGTTCATTTAATTTGGCAATGCGTTCTCCGCCAACCGCTCCGCACTTTAAGAAAATGCAGGAGAACGCGGTTGCCAGGTGGGCGATTGTCGTATCGGTGGTTTCACCGGACCGGTGGCTCATCACCGTGTCCAGACCATGGGTGTGGGCGAGCCGCACTGCATCATAGGTCTCCGTGAGGGTTCCTACCTGGTTGGGTTTTATCAGCACGCAGTTTGCTGCATCCATCTCGATGCCCTGCGCGATGCGATCAACCTGCGTCACGAAGATGTCATCCCCGCAGAGCAGGCAGCGATCTCCGATCTGGCTGTTGAGTTCTGAAAATGCGTCGAAGTCTTCCTCAAAAAGGGGATCTTCAACATAGACAAGGTTATAGGTGTCAACCAGTTCGCCAATGTAGGCGATCTGGTCTTCCGTGGTGCGGGTCTTGTTGCGGTACTTGTACCCTTCGCCGGTCCACATCTGGCTTGCTGCCACATCAATACCCATATCAACCGAGATATTCATCTCGTCAGCGACAAGTCCGGTCGCCTCGGCAATGAGCTCAAATGCGAGGACATCGTCAATCTGCGGTGCCCACGCACCCTCATCACCCTTGCCGCAGGATTTACCGTTCTTCTTCAAGAGTTCCTTGACATGCCGGTGGACGGCTGCATTGGCAAAGACTGCCTCTTCTGCATCCGCTGCCCCGCCGGGCACGACAAGGAATTCCTGGATCTCAGTCGCGTTTGCCGCATGTGCTCCGCCGCCGATGATGTTACCCAGCGGGAGAGGCATCTCTTTTACAAATGCCCCGCCGAGGTAGCGGAAGAGGGGCATGTCGCTGGCTGATGCGGCTGCTTTTGCATTGGCAAGCGAGAGTGCCACGGCGATATTCGCCCCGATCTCCGAGAAATCGGCAGTCCCGTCGATGTCCCGAAGCTGCTCGTCGAAGCCTTCCTGGTCACAGGCATCCATGCCGATGAGTGCAGGAAGTACATTCTGGTAGGCAAAGTCGACTGCCTCGCGGGGTTCCTTGACTTTTGCCTCAAATGCCCCGGTGCTGGCACCGCTGGGCGCCGCAGACCTGCCAAAACCGTTCGCCGTGTACACGTCCGCTTCAACGGTCGCATTGCCCCGGCTGTCCAGGATTGTCCGCAGTTCGATAACCTCTATGGTCGTCATAAGAGTCCTCTATTTCCTTTTTACGGTAATGGGGATGGTGTGGTTGTTGTATTCCTCGATAGCGATCTCAAGCGGATCGATCCGGGTCGTCATGATAAGTAACGGAGCACCCATTGATATCTGCAGAGCCCTTGCCCCAATGATCCTTGCCCGTTCATACCGGGAGTATGTCTGCGTCTGCATTGTTCTACCTCAAAATGTTCTTTTTTTAATAATTTTTTATGGGGTCGCTGAGATTCGAACTCAGGTCACTGCGTCCCGAACGCAATAGGATGGTCCAGGCTACCCTACGACCCCTCGTTCATAATTCAATCTACTGGTATGGGTTGAGCTCGTCAATGACGACCTTATGGGTCAGGAGCATACGCCTGCAGCAGTACCGGGTAATATTAAGATCGGTGAGGATCTGTTTGGGATCCTCGCCTTTCTCCCGTCTCTGCCTGAACTCTTCCCACGATGTGGAAATTGGTTTTCCACAGGTGAAACATCGTACGGGTATCATTACTTAACCTCTCATCATATCTGCTATCTTAACGATAAGACTTTTGGAACTTCGCTCTGGCTCCCGAACCGTGCGGCTTCTTGGCTTCTTTCTGCCGAGAGTCGTTGACAAGGAGTGTCCTGTCATAGGTAAGGAAGATATCCTTAATCTGGGGTTCGTTGTGCCAAAGGAGGATGCCGCGGGCAAGGGCAGTTCGTACTGCCTCTGCCTGTCCCATCACTCCGCCACCTGCGACATCGATGGTGACATCGATGCCATGGACCGCGTTGGGTACCAGGAGGAGGGGCTCAGAGATCTTCATCCGGGTTACATCGGAGCCATACTGTTCGAGCGGCACTGAGTTGACCCGGATAACGCCTTTGCCTGCCTTGAGCGTAGCCCGGGCGATTGCAGTCTTGCGTTTTCCGCTTGTGTTAATGATCTTTACCATGGGGACCAAGCCTCTAGAACTTTGCTCCGAGGAACGTGCACACAGCACCGAGGGTGATGTGAGCAGGGTTGTTCAGCCGGTTCATGTGTGCGTCTTCGAGCACTTCGAACTCTTTTCCAACGAATTCCGTGGGAACACCGACGTAGCACTTGATGCGCTTCATGGCCTCGACACCACGGGGGCGTTTGTACGGGAGCATGCCGCGGATCGTCCGCTTCATGAGATGATCGGGCCGGCGCGGGACGAAGGGGCCCCAGCGGTTACCGCTGGCGCCACGTTCCCTCTTGTGCTTGTAGTTGCCAAGCACGCGTGCACGGCTACCGGATATGATCGCCATTTCTGCGTTGACAATTGCAATCGTCTCGCCGGCAAGTCCGCGCTGTGCGACCAGGCTTGCAAGACGCCCGAGAATCAAGCCATCACCGTTGATTATTGTTACCATATCTTCTTCACCTCAGGATCCGGACACCGCTGCCTTTCGGGTTGTCCTGCAGGAGCTGCTCAATCGTCATACACTGTCCCTTCGCGTCCTTGATCTTGAGAGTCGCTGCTTCTGAAAAGTTCAGCGCTGCAACCTTGACGGACTGCTCCAGCAGGCCGCTGCCAAGCACTTTGCCCGGGACGATGATCGTCTCGCCGTTCTGGGCGTAGCGGCTGATCTTGGACAGGTTGACCTCTGCGTAATTTCTGTTGGGGGTCTCTAACCTGCTTGCGATCTCGCGCCAGATCTTGACCTCATTCTCCCTTGACTTGTTCTTCAGGAGTAAGATAAGGCTGGTAAGACGGGGGTTCGTCTTTTCTATAATTCTTGTCATTTCTTTTCCTCCCCGGAGATTTCGCCTAGCTGTGATTCCAGCTCGTCAGACTGATCCTTGATATACAGTAATGCGCGATTCATGATCCCTTTTACCGGCAGTGAACCGTCACCCTCGACCACGAAGATATAGCGGTCTGGTTCGGCGGATACACGGATTGCCGGTTCATCACCGATACCGCTTGCAAGGCATGCCTTTTCACAGAGCTTGCACATGGAGCAGTCGGGAAGCTTGCCTTTTACTACTTCGACTTTCTTGCCGCTGACTGCAAGTACCTTGCGGGGACATTCATCCACGCAATTACCGCAGGCATCACAAATGTCGCTGATCGTGACTACGGGGTGATTCTTGTACCCGCAGACCAGGGTCGGCTGCCATTTTGCATGTTCCCTGCCGGTATTGAGGACTGCTTTTGCTTCCAGGACAAGTGTCTGCCCTTTGATGAGCTTGACGATTGGCACGTTGTCGTACACCGGTACCGCTTTGGGGTCCTGCGGGATCAGGTCATTTGACGTGACCATGCGGGGGCCTTCTGCGCTTAAGGTGTAGGTGACCGTGCAGCCCGGGCATCCTGCCCCGTCGCACGTGCATTTCGCCTGTGTCGAATAGGATGAGAGATCGGTCTTGATGGGTATGAGCCCGAGGCGGTGGGCCAGCATCTCGTCGAAGAGTGCGCTGGTATTGTTATAGATGCGCACATCTTCGATTGCGAGGGTTGGCACTTCGCCGATCATTGCCCGCCGGAAGGCGTTGGCAAATGCGGGGCTGGCTCCCGATAGAATGAATCGCGCCAAGGAATCGTCCAGACTGGCGAATTCTATCTGCATCACACTCTCCTGCCACGTCGTCCGCCTTTAGCGCGGCATGAGTCGTGGGGAACGGGTGTAACATCTTCAATGCGCCCTATGCGCATGCCTGCACGGGCAAGTGCCCGGATGGCTGCCTGGGCACCGGGCCCGGGGCTGCGCTGTTTGCCCTGTCCGGGTGCTCGCACCTTGACATGGACACCGACAATACCCTTTTCACGGGCTGCCTGAGCAACATTTCCTGCCATCTGCATGGCAGCATACGGGGAGCTCTCGTTACGGTCCTGCTTGACGACCATACCACCACTGCTTTTTGTGACCGTCTCTGCACCGGAGAGGTCAGTTACCGTGATGATAGTGTTGTTGAAGGATGCGAAGATATGAGCAACGCCCCATTTTTCCTTGTCATTTGCTGCCATTATCTACCTCCACGCTGGTATCCCTGCTGGGGGGCTGCTTTGGGAGTGCTTGCCGGTTTGGCAATACGGGTCCTCTCTGCATTGGATTCGCTGACGAAGGTGGAAGTACCGTAGTAGGTGATCTGACCTTCTTCAATCCGGCCAACATGATAGCTGGGGATGGTGGTACGCCTTCCGGCGATTGCAATATGACCGTGGGTGACCATCTGGCGCGCCTGTTTCGGCGAGCGGGCGAGTCCCTTGCGGTGGACCATGGTCTGGAGGCGGCGATCGAGCTGGGCCTGCACCTTGAGTGAGAGCACCTGTTCGATATCTGCGTCGACACCGAGAAGGCCTGCACGCTGGAGGTGGCTGATAAGCTCGTCTTTCTTGGCTTCGAAGATCTGCTTGTCCATGGCACTGGATGCGAGCACGAGAAGATTACGGGCGCCCTTGCGGTATTTGCGCAGGTCTGCCTGTGCCTTCCAGACTTCGCGCTTGTTGCGCAGCCCGTATTCTATGACAAGGCGCGTTTCTGATTCGATACGCGTCTTTTCAAAGGGGCGCTTTGGGGTCTGGTAAGACTTGTGGTTCTTTCCGGGGTATCCCATGATTAGTTACCTGCCTTCTTCTTGCTCACGCCGACGGTCTTGCCGGTTCTGCCAGTAGACTTGGTGCGCTGACCACGGACTTTCTGGCCGGTCTCATGCCGGATGCCCTTGTAGCACCGGATCTTTCTCATGAGGTTGATGTCTTCGTCGTTAGCGAGCGTGACATCAGCGCCAAAAAGGTGCTTTGTTTCGCCGGTGTACACATCTTTCGGCCGGTTTGCCATCCAGGCCGGAATCTTGGTGATGTACTCTTCAACAGCGGTCCGGAGCCGGTTTACGGACTCCTCTTCAAGGCGACCGAGTAATGCATACTCGTCAACTTTCGCCATGCGGGAAATAACCATGGAGGTATGCCTGCCGACACCCTTGATGCCGGTAAGCGCAACTCTCACGGATTTGGTACCATCGAGATCGGTGGTTCCAACCCTTACAAAGTATTTTATATCGTCTTCCTGAGCCATCCAATCCCCTCGATTGGTGAGATTGTCTCTTTAGCGCTGAGGGGGAGATTTGAACTCCCGAGTCCTTTCGAACACAGGTTTAGCAAACCTGCGCCATACCAGGCTTGGCTACCTCAACAGAGGAATCTCGCATCTTGTAACAGACACTCGCAGTGGATAATCACTGCTCCATGAATGGTGCTTTATAATATGGGCAGAGTTGGGTAATAAGTGTTGCGGGTATTCACCTGCACGCGGGGTGTACGGGTGAGCCGGAGAGAAGAGGATCCGGGATCTTTTGTGGGGGCAATTGGGCTCTCTATATGTATGCCGGGTTTCCGGGACGTTATTGTTCTTAGTACCTTAGTATGTGTGCATTCTATTCAAAATGCCCGGGGTCCGGGAATTATTTATGGAAGGGGGGTAGGCCCTGAACTGCCGCGGGGGCGCAGGCGCATCTCATGCCAGATTGTAGATGAAATTCGGTTGTGCCCATTTTACAGATTCATTTTGTTTATAGAAAGCGACAGCGGATTCTACACTGACATCAGAAGGCAAGTGGACAAGCTGAATATAGGGCATGTTATGAGCACTGGCATCTGTCGGGTTCACTCCGATTTTTGTATTCAGGGCAGTGGAGATCTGGAAAAACTGTTCCTTCGATAGATTGGGGTTGTACCTCACAATAACTTCGCCAGCCATATATCGTGTCGGTGTTGGAGAAGGTGTCATTACGAATGTTGAATTTATTATCGATACTGCTGTCGTAGGGGGTGCATCAGTCGTTACAACGGGTGAGATATCTGGCGTAACCAACGTACCTATCTGCGTCTCTGTTGGATATGTTGGGGCTCCTTCCATTGGCATCGGTTGTTGCCCCACACAACCCGCGGCCAGCAGCACCGCCACCATCACCAGCATCAAGGCAAACGTTACACGGATGGGAGTCATGGATTCACCACATTCAGAGTAATAATCAGGTACTTATCAGTGACTTTCGGTTCATCCAATTTCTGTTGAAGAACATTTAAAGCTGAAAATCCTGTCAATACGCCATTATCAACCCAGATGGGATCGAGGAAAACCTCGCCTTTTTTGTTTGTGTAGCGATTCGTCCCTTCTTTTTGGGTTATTTCAAAAATATTGTTCTGGTCAGGATATTGTAAGAGTATCTTGTACATGTCGCTGGTCATTCCCGCGGTCTTGGAACGGTTCAGAGATATGCTGAATATCCCGTCGGAACTAACAGGAATCGTCGTAATATCGAGAGAATTTTCACTGAAGAACCAGACGCGGATACGATTGACGTCATACGAATCGTTCAGGGTATATGGTTCTCCCCGAACAACCGTATAGTGGATATCCTGCTTGATTGCCGAAGGCTGAGGCCCGGTTTTTACATAAAAGTTCGTTTCGCCAAAAATCGTCGGATTCCCGGCCGTGACAGATATAATATACTTGGCGTACGGATGCGTCCCGGACATACTGGCCCTGTACGACCAGGTATTATTTCCCCGATCCCCTGCCGTTACATTGGCGTGGCCGGAAATACTCCAGAACTTACAATCCAATCCCAATGGACAGGTATGTAATTGTTCATAAACCTGAACTAATAGGATCGAGCCAGGATCCAAATTCGTGTGGCCGGTAATTACAGGAGAATCCCATACGTATTGATCGCTGATAGGATCTACAGTGATCCACGAGAAAGTATTGTTTTGAGGAGTTTTAAATGATGGAAATGGAGTTGTGACTTTAGTTGGAAAATTGCCTGGTCCCGTACCTACACTGCCCGTTGCGAGCGCTGCTGGAATCCGGCTCGTGACCTCAAGGATAGTTACATTTTGTGTGATCTCATTCCCACCACTCTTCATACCCTCTCCACCCATCATGCACCCCACCGCTAACAACACCGCCACCATCACCAGCACCAGGGCAAGCGTTACACGCATGGGAGTCATGGGGCGGTCAGCAGTCAAAAGAATTACCTGAGCAAAAAATCAGTCCAATCGGGTAAATATTTTGTGAAATATTTTTGAGCCCGGTCCATAATCCGCCACGAGGGCGCCCGGTCGTGGCGTCGCGGTTCATCATCTTTCGGGCGCGTGCCACCGGTTCAAAAAAAACAGATGGACCTCTACTGCACACTACAAGCGGTTTCCCGGACCCGGTTCCCGGAAGTCCGAATCCGGTCGCCCCCGGATTCCGCTTCATCCAAATATCGCCCGTACCCTATTCCAGCCCCGTAATGCTGCTAAATACAGTGGGTATAATTCTGACGTTAAAAGAAGCCGGCATCCCTGAATTACCGCGTCACATTCAGGAATTACTGCTTCCCAGGCAGTCCCAGCCCTCTTTCAGGCCAAAGTTCTCCGACGGAGAACCGGATTCCGGAAAGGGTATTTCTCACGCTATCCCGGTTTCCCACTCTATCCAACGTAACCCCGGAATTATATCCTCCTTTTAGCTACCGGTTTCCGGAAGATCAGATCCCAGAACAAAGCCACGAGTTCCGCCACCTCCTGAATCACGGCCGGGACCCTGTTCCAGCCCCATACGGCTGCTAAACACTGTGGGTGTAATACCGACGTAAAAACCGACAGACCTGACCAAATTACCGCGTCATTTTCCTGAATTACCGCTTCCCGGGCAATCCCGACTCTCTTTCGGGCCAAAGGTCTCCGACGGAGAACGGCATCCTGGAAAGGGTATCTCACCGGAACCCTGAATTTCCCGGTTCTTCGAAGGTAAAAGGAGTTTATACACCCTCCCGGAAGGAGATCAGAAGCACCGGCTCACCCCTCGTGCTTCGTTAATTCCCCGGGAGCGTCAGATCTTTTTCCCTAAATAAATCCGGAAAAAATCCGGAACTATTTTCCCGGCTCACAAAAAAAACTCCCGCCCGGAAAAATTTCCAAAAATATTTCCCCCGCTTCACGCGAAAGACCGCCTCCTAAACCTTCACCGCAAGCGGCCGTCCGTCCCGCCCCAGCTCCAGGATCGCATCAATAGTTACGCGGAAGAACCGCCAGGTGCCGTACCGCGAGCGGAGCCAAAGTTCGCACGAGATGGCAGAGTCCTGCGTGATCAACCGGAGCCGCCCGATCTCATCATTGCAGTCCCACGCAACATCCTCCAGCATCGCCAGGATGTGCTCGGAGAATTTCACGCGGACGAAGGCCACCGGCTTTGTCCCTGCTATCGTAAAATCGTACAGCGACTCCGGACCACTCTCGGCCATCTGTACCATACCGCGTAACCGTGCGATGGGGATCGCGTCGCGGATAGTCAGGTACGGCCACCGCCCGCGGCTCATGGGACACGACCCCGGCCCGATCTTCCGGATGCGGCTGACGGATCCGGAGAAATATCCGGAGGACTGACGAGACCTTCCGGCTGTGCAGGGACAGCGGTTCTCCGGAACATGTCAGCGGGAACAATGCACTCCGCTTCACCGGGATTCTGCCCGTTGCCTGAGGAGAGGACAAACGGTGGAGAAATGATGATGCAGCACATATGGCAGAAGAAGACAACAGGTTTCATGAAATATTTTTATGATGGATACAGTTCCCCCAATGAACCGAGAAGTTATAGGAAAGGCCGGGGAATCATTCACGATATCCGGTATTGTCCCGGTACGGCGAAATTGGGAAATTAAGTGACACAACTCGCAAGCAGGAAGTTGCACATGCTAAGTGTGCCCACATAGTATGCATCAGGAAACGAAAAAATATCAATACCCGATGACAGTCAGTTCCGGGATCTTTTCAAAATGCCCGTCACGGGTCACAATCTCCCCATCAAAACAAAGTGCAGCAGCCGCGATAACCTGATCAAAATCCCCTATAGGACTTCCCCTATCCAGAAGCGCAGCGGACAGATAGCCGAATGCATGATATATATCATTGCCAAACGGGATCTCCTCAAACGCTGCCAATACTTCCAGTACTTCTTCAACATTTTCTTTCACCCGGAGAGAACGATAGGCACCTTCAAAGAGTTTAAGCGCATTTACTGGCGTAATATAAAGCACTTTTTCTTCAGATTCCAGCTCCTGAAGTTTTGCAAGAGCCTTCGTATCATGCCGGATAATATCTACAATAAATGAGGTATCAGCAACCGGCATCAGAACTCGACCCTGCGAAGCGAGCTGCGTCTCATCTCTTTGGATACCTGTTCTATAGAATCTGCAAGTTCAGGGTTCGCACCAATCTCTTTAAGAACTTCTGAAAGTTTTTTCTTTTTCGGAAGGTGTTTTATGATCACATCGGAGAAGCTGGCTTTCTCATCCTTCTTCAGGTCTTTTAACCGATCGTACGCCTCCTCCGTGATGCTGATGGTTTTTGTTGACATGATCAGTTCTGTGTATGTATGTGTATTTAATAATAATTCACGGTTCAGCACGACCTCCAAATAACCCCCCCCGATTTTTCTTTTTGCATTCCACAGATTTTCCCAAAGGGGGGTAGGTACCCCTCCGGTACATGAGGGGCCCCACTCCAAAAAGTGAGCGGGGGATACCTGCCCACCCTACCCCCCTCATGGAAAAGACAAGGTACCACCCCCCAAGGTTTGTAACGCAGCCCTACCCCAGCTCAAAAGTAGTAACCCCGAAGATCTCGTCCAGAGGGAGAGGCACGGGATCCGGCGTCGTATAGAGCCGGGCCGTAAAGAAGACCGGCGTCATCTTCCGGTCCTGCACCAGCGCAACGGCTGCGGTGTTCGGGACCGGAATATCGAGATAGAACTGCTCGCCGGGGATCCCCGCGATAAGCGCATCGAGCAGCCGTTCGGCGGTTGCCCTCTGCCCGGGCTATCTCGGCGGGGCACTGGCCCAGAGAGGAAACCTCGCGGGGCAGGGACGGCGCCTCCGGGTGCTCCTGCCCGTGGGCATTGCCGGGGGTATCACCGGCGGGATCCTGCTGGTCGTGGTCAGTGAGCAGATCTTTCATTTCCTGGTACCGTTCCTGATCCTCTTTGCATCGCTGCTCCTTGCGGTGCAGGACCGGATCCGTGACAGGATTCTCCGGATGGCGCACCGGGAACTCAGTACTCCGGACGAGGTGAAACGGGCAGTCATCCCGACAGGTCTTGCGTCGGTCTATGGGGGCTACTTTGGCGCGGGACAGAGTGTGATCACGCTCTCCGTGCTCGGGCTCTTCCTTGACGACACCCTGACCCGGCTCAATGCCCTCAAGCAGTGCATTGCCTTGAGTTCCAATTGTGCGGCCGCGATCTACTTCCTCTTCTCGGGCATGATTCTCTGGCCGGTTGCCGGCTGCATGGCGGTGGGTGCCCTGGCCGGTGGCGCAGCCGGGGGAAGATTTGCAGCACGCATCAACCCGGTCCTGCTCCAGTGGACAATCGTCTCATTCGGGACCGGTATCGGGATCATCCTTCTCGCGCAGGGGTAAGCCGGTACGCGACAGGATGGTTTTGAACGGGGACAAAAAAAAGAGATTTACAGGGCATTGACCAGCGATCGCCGGGTGATGATGCCGAAGAGCTTGCCCCCGTCAATGACGGCAATCGAACTGATGTTCTTTTTTATCATCGTGTCAATGACCCCGGTAACGGCAGCGGTTCGCTCCACCGTCAGGAGAGGGGCACTCATGATGTCCTTGACGAGCAGGTTCCGGATCCGGTGATCCTGGTGGTTGTCATCAACCGATTTGCGGAACTGGCGCATGGCAATCGCCACATCGGTCTCCGTAACAATCCCGACAAACTTGTCGTGTTCGGTCACGATAAACCGGGTGATATGATCGTCGAGCATCCGGCGCCGCAGGTGAACGACCCGTTCGGATGCTTCAATGGTGACTGCCTTCTCCACCACCGTATCGATGTCGCTCTCCGGCCGGATTTTCTTGAGCAGGTCAACGGCCCCGACCTGGCCGATGAGATTGTGATCCCCGTCATACACCACGACCAGCTTGTAGCGCTGGAGCAGCGGGATGAGCACGTTGATGCTCTCGTCCGGATAGACGCTGGTGAAGTCCTCCTCGACAACGTTGGCTACATGGATTGAGGTGGGGGCGAGATCGGCATTCTGCTTGCTTCCCAGCTTCTCGGCAATGGCCTGCCTCGAGACCGTGCCGATGACGGAATTATTGTGTACGGCTATCAGGGGGTCGATGCCCTCTGCGAGCATCTTATCGAGTGCCTCGGTGATCTTTGCCGATTTGGCTATGGAGGTCGGTTTTACCATTACATCTTTGATAAAAACTTCTTTTGTCATTTCGCCACTTCCTTTATGATATCATCGCGTTTTAAAATCCCGGAAATCGTGTTCTTCTCCATGACAACAAGGCTGTTGACATGATGTCTGTCCATCAGTGCGATCGCTTCAGGGAGAGAAGTTGCAGCAGGTACCGTGACAACGGGACTCGTCATCACGTCCTCTGCGGTCACCGATGCGACCATGAGCGAGCTCTGCCCGCGTGTCCCGTTCGCGTTTTCACGTCTCATTATGGCTACGTCTTTTCCCACCACACCTGATATCTTGGGCTCATCTTCATAGAATGCAAGGTTCGTTTCAGTAATGATTCCGGCAGGCTCGCCATCATCGTCCATCACCAGCACCTTGTCATTGCGTTCACGCATCACGCTGATCACATGATCGAGCGAATGGTAGCGGTTGACCGTCACCACGTCCTCCATCACGTCCCGCACCGGGAGGTGCAAACCCCGGACAAGGGCTGATTTCATCAGATCGGTCTTGGTGATGATCCCCACAACGGATCCTCCTTCAACCACAGGGACGCTGCTGAAATTCCGTTCGGAAAACAGCTTTGCAATCGCATGGATCCCGGTACCGGGATCGATCGTCGCGGGGTTTTCCGTGGCAAGGGCGCCCACCGGGATCCGGTCGAGCGGGCGCCGCCTCCATGCCGGTTCACCCTGTTTAAGGCGATAGGCGATATCTTTTTTCGTAAGGATTCCGGTGAGATTCCCGTCTTCCATCACCAGGATGCGGGAGATCTTGTGCCTCACCATCAGGTTCCGGGCGTGGGCCACAGTTGCATCCGGCGAGACGAAATAGACCGGTGCGGTCATTACATCGCGTGCGAACATGGTAATCATCCCCTCGCAAATGCCCGGACCAGGTCGAACTCCGTCACGAGCCCGATCAGCCGGGAATCCTCAATCACGGGTAATGCCCCGATATTCTTCTCCAGCATCTCGCGGGCAGCCTCGTTGATGCTCCGTTCCGGTGTTGTGGTGATGAGGGTGCCGTTGATCAGGGTACGGATCGGGAGTCCCATCCCTTCAGAGACGTTTCCGGTAGTCATTCGCGAGAAGACGTCCCTACTGCCGAGATAGCACATCAGGTCGGTTGCCGTGACAATCCCGTACATGACATCATCGCTCACGACCGGTAAACGGCGGAACCGGTAGGTCGTCATATCCCGGGCAACGGTCTCGATCGGGGTCTCGGGTGCAATCACCCGCAGGGGAGAACTCATCACATCCTCGACGCTGAGCGAACTCTGCTGTGCTGCCAGTACCCGGACCACATCCCGTTCGGTCACAATCCCGGTAAGCACCCCGTCATGATCCAGGATAGGGAGCCCCCCGATCCGTTTTTCTACAATCTCCTGTACCGCATCGCGGATGGTTGCCTCGTGCGAGAGCGTAACAACCTGCTGCGTCATGATGGTGCGGACATTTTCATTCAGTGCCGAGAGCAGGTTGCCCCCGTGTTTGACCTGGACGAGTTTGTACTTGTCACCTCCACCCATGAAATTGATCACATCGCCCGACGCGACGATTCCCCGCAGTTTCCTGGTGCCGGCGTCCGTTACCGGAAGCCTCCGGAAGCCGCACTTAGTCATCTGTTCAACGGCCGCGATGATACTTGTCGAAGGAGGCACCGAAATGACGTCATGGGTTGCGATCGCCATGATCTCTCCTTCCTGTTCAGCAATATGTGACTTGAACTCAACCGGCCCGCGGTCGAGTTTTCCCTGCATCTTCAAGAGCCTGTCGCCCTGTTTGATGCCCCGGTTATTCTGGTGCATTCTCACCTCGTGTAGGTCATCTGGACCCGTATTGTTATTGGCCTGGACTTAATTTTCCAGAGGTATCCTGTCCGCTTTTTGATTTTGCTGCCGGTGCTTTATGCAAGCGCAGCAAGGATGTCGTGCCGGTCAACGATCCCGACAAGGGACTCTCCCTTAAGAACGGGAAGACGGCTGACATCATGTTTTACGAGCAGTTCTGCTGCATGGGAGATCGGCTCATCAGGCGCGATCGTGACCACCTCATGGGTCATCACATCCTCTATCGTTGTGTGGGCATGCTGGGCAACAACTGACCGGACCCGTTGGGAACCGATCAGGTCGCGCCGTGAGATGATGCCGACAAGCCGCTTCTTGTGAACAACGGGAAATGCTGTGAACCCGCTCTCGATGATCAGTGCCTGGATCTTCTGGAGTTCATCGGCGGGGTCCGCGGTCACCACTTTGTTGTTCATGCGTGAGGCAACCGTCCCGTGCAGTTCATGGCGCGAGATGATCACGGGAAAGAGTGCCGAAAGAAGCACTCCTCCCCGCAGGTGATGCGTGGAATCAACCACAGCAGCACTATCCGTATGGAAGCTTCGCATGTCTTTGCCACCTGTTCGATCGAGTCTTCGGACGTACCACCGGTGCATCCTTCACGTATCCCTCAACCGTCACATTTGATTTTGTTGCAGTTACCCGCAACCCGTCCGTGAGGTCGATATAGCCGATGAGGGTTTTTTTCCCGTCCACCACATAGACTTCACGGAACCGGTCATCTCTGAGAATCTGCCGTGCCTTGGTGATCTGGTCGTTGTTTTTCAGCACAGGAATCTCTATGACGAAATCCTGTGCTGACTTCATGTGATTTTATCCTCGTCACGGCAGCTGAGACAGAGCATTGCCCCGTCCACCCGCTTAAGGTCATCAGACATCTGACTGCAGCGGTCACAGACCCCCTGCTCAATGAGCTCTTCGCGGTTGATCTCCATGAGATCCTCCAGCAGGTCATTGAGTTCGGTGGAGACGGTAAGGAGATCCCGGACCGTAACAATACCGATCACTTCGTTGCAGTTATCCACAACGGGGAGCCTCCTCACCTTATACTTGACCATCATATGGGCTGCATCGCCGGATGTTTTATCCACACTCACCGTAATGAGTGGCGTGCTCATGATTTCATTCACGTGAACTTTGCTCGGTTTGAGATCCTTTGCCACCACCTTGCAGTTGATGTCTTCCTCGGTAACAATGCCAATGGGCTTGTTATTTTCAAGGATGATTACGCTGCCGACTCCTTCCTGGCACATCGCCTTGGCTGCCTTTGCTACCGTGGCTTCAATGCCGATCATAGTCGGGTTGCGTTTCATCACCTCCCCGATAGGGACGTGGGTTTCAAACCGGATTGCGTCGGATGTCTTTTTCACGAGTCACCTCCTTGGGTGCGTTTTGTTCTGATGTTGTTACAATTAGCATACTCCCATCCCCTTGTATAAATCCATTGTGGCAGTGCCATACCGCAATGCACGAGAGTAATAAGGACGAGATATTCTTCCGGGAGGCCGCTCGGAGATCTACGGCGACTGCCTGTCAAAAAAAATACGAGAAACCTAATAAACTGCGTATTCAATACACTACTAACGAATCATGGTGAATTCTTTGTACCCAGGTACAATGCGTAACCAACGAGGTGCATAATGAAAATATTTTTACAAACGTTTGGTACGGCAAAGAAGAAGTTTTCCAATTTCCTCAACTCATTTTTCAAGAAGAAGCGGACCCGGATCGGTATTTACGGTCCCCCTAACGCGGGGAAGACCACGCTGGCCAACCGTATCGCCCGGGACTGGACCGGCGATGCGATCGGCCCGGTGAGCGAGATCCCCCACGAGACCCGCAGGGCCCGGAAGAAAGAAGATATCATCATCTCGGGTGCCAACGGCAATACGGTGACGATGGATATCGTGGATACGCCGGGTGTCACTACGAAGATCGATTACCACGAGTTCCTTGAGTTCGGCATGGAGAAGGACGAAGCGATCATCCGCGCCCGGGAAGCTACCGAGGGTGTTGCCGAGGCAATGCACTGGCTGCGCGAGGATATCGACGGCGTGATCTACATGCTCGACTCGACGCTCGATCCCTTCATGCAGGTGAATATCATGATGATAGGAATCATCGAGAGCAGGAATCTTCCGGTCATCATTGTCGCCAATAAGATCGATCTGCCCGATGCAGCCCCGGCCCGCATCCGCAGCGCATTCCCCCAGCACCCAGTCGTGGCGATCTCGGGCCTTGAGGGCAGGAATGTAGAAGATCTCTACGATACCATGCTCGAATACTTCGGGTGACGACGATGCCGCACAAGTGTACGAAATGCGGACGGGAATACAAGGACGGTTCGACCGAGATCCTGAGAGGATGTGCGAGCTGCGGCGGCAAGAAGTTCCTCTACGTCAAGGAAGAAGAGATCAACAATGACGTGCTGGAAGAGAAGTCCATCGAGGAGATCGCTGACGAGTCCAAGGAAGAGGTACTTGAGGTAGTCGAGCAAACCACCCCCACGAAAAAACATGTCGAGATGTACGACCGGGTGGAGACCATACGGATCGTCTCGCCCGGCTCTTATGAGCTCAACCTCGAGAAGATGGCTAAAAGCGATGAGCGGATCGTAAGCGTGGGGAAAGAAGGCTCCTATATCATCGATCTCATGTCCATGACCAAAGATGAGCCGAAGAAGAAAAAGGCAAAGAAGAATTAAGATCTTTTTTCTTACGTTTTTTTATTGATCGCAGAACTCCTGATATCCCCAGGGATTCCGTACCTCACTGGGGATGTTCCGGATTTGATCGCCACTCACTACCTCTGATCAGCAGAAAGGATTCAGGGGTTCCTCAGAAAAAATTTGCAGAAATGAACGGAGACGGGGGACTCTTTTCACAGGGTTCCTTTTCCCTTGAGAAGTACGACCGTCGCAGGTCACAGAATACATGGGAATGCAAAACTGCGATGAGCAAGGCTATCACTCCCACAGGACCTGTGTTCCGTAAGAGATACTCCCCGTAACAGCAACCAGATACCGCAAAAAAACTAAAAAAAAGAAGATATTACTCCGACCGCAGCGCATCGATCGGGTCCATGTTGGACGCCTTCCAGGCAGGGTACAGGCCCGAGACCGCGCAGACAACAATCCCGACGATCATCCCGTACGGGACATACATGATGCTGTCGGGGAGGAAGAAATACGTCGTGTTGCCTATCATGGCACTCACAACGGAATAGCCGATCACCAGGCTGCAGATCCCGCCGGCCCCGGCACCAATGATCCCCAGGATGAAGGCTTCATACAGGAACATACGCCGCACTTCCCCTTTTTCGGTACCAATGGAGAGGAGGATACCGATCTCCTGCACCCGCTCGTTGACCGACATCATCGTGACGTTGAAGATGCTGACGGCAGCGACCACGAGGGAGATGCCCCCGATGGCCAGGATGAAGGTGGTGATGGTACCGAGGGTTGCCGTGATGGAGGTCAGGCGCGAACTGGCATCCTGGATCCGTATCACCTGCGTCCTCCGGTTGACCTTGTCGTCGATTGCAGTTTCCACGTCACTGATGGTGTCGACATTCTTCACGATCACGTTGACCTGGTCATACAGGTCCTTGCCACCGTAATGATCGGTGTACCAGGTATCCGGTACAATGATCACATTATCGCTGTTGACACCATCCGGGGCAAATCCACGGGCCGCGAGGATCCCGGAAACCCGGACAACGGGCCGGGCAGGATCATCTTTCTGCCCGATCTTGATCCGGCTGCCGACTTTCAAATTGAAATTGCTCGCAATGGTGAATCCCACGACCGCATCGCTTGCTCCCCGGATATTGTCCCCCACCTCAACCGTGAGGAACTTGGGAATGTCATTGGGATCGATGCCGTACACAGAGCCTCTCCCATCCGTAGACCCAATCGTGAACTGGGTACCTGAACGATGAAGGGGAATCACGTCGTTCTGGCCCGCGGCATTCTTGATATCATTGAGCTGGCTTTTGGTCACACCCTGCGAGGTTATTGCGGTTCCGGCAATGGTGGTGGTCTTGACCACATCCGATGAGATCATGATCGTGTTGACATTGGACGAGAGCTGTTCCTTGACGGAGAGCTGCATATTGGCCCCGAGCATTCCCATCGAAGAGATGGCAACGACGCCGATCACAATGCCGATGCAGGCCAGCAGGGAGCGGAGGAAATTGAGTTTCACGCTCCGTATCGAGAGGTCGAGGAAGATATCTCTCATGATTCCACGATCCTGCCATCTTCCAGCGTTATAGTACGGTGGGCGTACTCCGCAATCTTCGGATCATGTGTCATCAGGATCACCGTCTTTCCTTCCTTGTGCAGGCCGATCAGGATATCCATGATTGCAAAACCTGTCTTCCGGTCGAGATTCCCGGTCGGTTCATCGCATAACAGGATCTTCGGGTCATTGACCAGTGCCCGGGCAATCGCGACCCGCTGCTGCTGGCCGCCCGAGAGCTAGTTCGGGCGATGGGCGCTCATCGCCTCATCAAACCCCACGGATTTGAGGACCGCCCATGCCTTACCGGTTGTATCCCGCTGCTTGTGCCGCAGGATAAGCGGGTATTCCACATTCTCGTAGGCCGAGAGCAGGAGAATCAGGTAAAACTTCTGGAAGATGTACCCGATGATGTCCCGGCGCATGTGCGTGCGCTCGAGGTTGGTCATCGTGGCCACATTCTTCCCGTCCATCAGGAGTTGGCCCGAGGTAGGGACATCCAGGATGCCGAGCTGGTTCATCATCGTGGATTTTCCCGAACCCGAGGGCCCCATGATCGCGACGAATTCATTTTCCTCGATGCTTAAGGAGACATGATCGAGCGCGGTAAAGTCGCCACTCTCCAGGTGGTACACCTTTGAGACATCCACCAGTTGGATAAGCGGTCGGTCGCTCATGGCCGCATCACTCACTGTTTCCTGAATTTACCGACAATCCATTTGCGTTTGATCCAGTGGACAACTGCCACGATCAGGACCACGAGACCGGGTAAAACGAACTTAATCCGCCCCCGCGGTTACCACCGATACCAAAGAGTGAGCCGCCACCCTGGGGTCCACCGGTTCTGGCCGTTGAGCCGCCCGAGGCTGCTGCCGCGGTCCCGGAACCGGAAGAACTCCCGGTCCGCGTGCCGGTCGCACCCGACCCGGACAGGATCTCCCGAACATTGAGCATTTTTACCGTGGTAAATGAATTTCCATTTGCATCCTTCCACCGGACCTGGAGAGGTACAGCGGTCAGATCGTTTGCAGCAAAGTTCAGCTCGAAACTGGAGAAGTCATCGGAAGCAAGCGATCCAATGGCGTATTCCGGGTACGGGGCCATCGGGCTGGCAGGGGCATTTACTGTCAGGACCATCGCCTTTGCGTCACTGATACCGGCATTGTTGACATCCCCGGTAAGGTGATAGGAAGCACCCAGCGAAGTGACGACAATGTTGTTGATGACCGGCACCGCTGCAGTCTTGTCATCGCCAAGGTTGATCGGCAGGGGGACCGAAGTTGTGTGCTTGTTGTCCCCGTTCCGGTAACTGACAAGGAACGTGATGTTCGACTGCTGCTGGTTCGGCGTGAGCTCGAACGGTACCTGGACAGATTCACCGGCGTTCAGGGTGCCGATGAAGGATTCTGCCGGTGAGACTTCAATACCGGAAGCCTGCGGGACGATCAGGACGTCAGTGATATCCCCGAGCCGCGGATTGGTGACACTCACATTTACGGTGTTCTTTTTTTCCAGGGAGAAGGTATCGGGTTTTGTGGATATGCTCCCCCTGACATCAGTAGAGTCGACCTTCAGTTTGATGGGATAATGGATCGCATTTGAGCCATAGACATCGGTCGACACAGTGAACAGGGGGAAATACGTCCCATCGGGAGGATCGACCGATACGATAAATGAATAATCCATCGTGGCCCCCGGACCGAGATTTGTCGCGGTAGTGAAAGTGTCAAGATTCATCACGTGTGCGTGGGGATCGATCAGGTTCGGCTGGGATAATGAAACCGAGGCATTCGCGCCATTGGTCACATGGACGGTGATCGTACCCGTCTCGTACGGATAAAAAACCACCGGATTGAGATCATAGCCCGATACGTACGTGAGTGCTTCTGCGTCGGCAGGATTTGTGGCGGTAACCAGCGTTGCCGCGCGGGCTCCTGCGACAAGGCAGAGGAGCAGGATGAGGGGGGATATCCAGGGTTTGTAGTTCATAACATCTCCGTTCGTTCAGAGGATTTGATGCATATTATTGTTTGATGTACATTATTGTTTCAATGCGGGTAACCGGGAATGTTCACGGGAGTTTATACGATTCCACGATCTTGCCGGGCGAATGATGGCGGGGCAGTCGAATTCCCCTTCAGGTGTGTACCACTCCGGCTCAAGCCCGAGCCGTTCACTGCGGGGTGGAAAAATGTGCCATTCTGCTGAACACCTTTCCGGAAGAGCGTTGCATTTGCCCCGGTGAATTTGTGGGTCATGTTGCCGGCGAAAGACTCGGGTGTCATTCCGGTAATAGTACGGTGTGCTGACAGGTTACGGAAAGGAAATTCCTTTGCTCCGTTTCGCTCAATGGACCCGGTTACGTTCCCGAAGTTCTTTGGTAGCCGGTGAGTGACGTTTCCGGCATTTGCCTCAGGGGCAGGCCGGCAGGTATCCAGCAATTTCCAGATCGAGGTGGTGTCATTGCGTTCTTTGGCCGCTTGCAGGTCCGCAAGCGTAAAACCCTGCTGTTCAAGACAGGAGAGATTCATTCGGGACATGGGACCGTGCCCATTCCCAAAACCGTGTAGCTTTGTCACGTTCCCGGCAGCGGGCGACAGGTCTGCTGCGTGTCCTATGCCAACAAAAAGCGATACAATGCAAAATGCACAAAGGGCATAATAGTAGAGTGCAGGTGTTCTCATTGGATGATTTCTCCGTGGAAGTACAGGTAACGGGCACGAAGTCCCGGGAGTACGGTTGATGTAATGCATATACGACATTTTGTATTATAAACATTTCCAATAATCAGGTATGAAATACAAATTGTCGAAAAATATCCGCTAGCGTTTCGTACAAAACCGGGATACACCAGGGAACGGATCTCCTTTTTTCTCCAGGGATTAAAAAAGGGAATGTCACGGGCAAAGGGAAGTCCTGAAAATTTAAAAAAAATCCCGGGTACCTTACCGGGTTTCTTCCGGGATCTCTTCTTCGTACGTGAAGACTTCCTCGACATTTACCTTGAAATGCCGGGCAATTTTAAAGGCGAGATCCAGCGACGGGACATATTTCCCCTTCTCAATTGCAAGGATGGTCTGCCGGTTTACGCCGATGGCTTGGGCAAGGCTGTCCTGCGTGAGATCATGCATTGCCCGGAATACCTTGATCTTATTCTTCATCAGAGTCCCATTCCCCATATTTCCGGGCATAATAGATCCTGAAACCAACGTACAGGAAGATCATCAGGCAGAGTAAACCCAGCTGGACAAAACCCATCATGCGGGGTGAGAGCAGGGTGACGAGATGCTGACCCGGTGGCGGCCGGGAAAACGTAGGAACCTGAAGCATCTGCACGACTGCACCAATCGAGAACGCACAGAACACTACCCAGAATACCAGCATGGTCCGGGTCATTGCCTGTTCTGTTATCTTGATATCCCGCTCATCCTGGATGAGGTCCGTCACCCGGGACCGGGCGAACAGGATAAGGGCAACTGCGGCGACGAATGCAACCATGATGAGAAGGGGGGAGTGAAGCTCATCCGATTCCCAGAAGATCAGGACCAGAGCAATGGCAACGCAGCCGATAAGCAAATATAATGAATTTTTTTTCATGCTCCTCTTGTATAGGATATAGGACATTTTGTCGTATAAATCTGACTATTCCGGAACAGGGTCCGGAAATACCCGGGTACGCACGAGTGTCACCATGGATTCGGCTATCGGAGGATCGGTGCCAGAGCGCCCGGATTGCCAGCAGGACCAGACCGGTCGTTTTACCGGGTTCTCATCTCGCCCCGTATCCCTTCGTACGGCGCCGGGAGTTCCAACCGCCGGAAGAACTCATCGGTAAAGATCAGACTGTTGACCACCGCCCATTCGACACAACCGTGGCCCAGGCACTTGTCCGGGAAGAATGGCTGGTTTTTATAAGCAAGCGGATTTGCGGCAAATTTCTGCCGCAGGATTTTTTCAAATTTCCCACTGGTTGTTTCCTCTCCGGCATCGCGGAAGCCCAGCTCCCCAAGCACTACCCATTCCCGTGTGTAATGCATAAGGTGGTTGCGAATGTCAATGAGGATCCGGAGGTTTGCAAATGCCTGGTCCCCCTCATCAAACGATGGCTTTCCCGCGATGACGAGGATCTTCTGGTACTTGATCAACAGCGGGGCACGGTCGAAATTCTTCTCGTTCTTCCACTTCTCACCAATAAGCCGGAGAATTTCTTCGTGTTTTTCATCAGCGAAGTAGTAAGCTTCGTCAGCGACATCGGCATAGAGCTCATTAATGGTGGATTCGAGGAACGAGACAGAGGACAGGACCGAATTCAGGACAAAAACTTCGTGCCGGAGATGGAGATCTGCGGGTATCTTCCCGACCTCCCGGTATTCCTGCTCGATGGAAAACGCAAGCTGGCAGAGGAGGGCCGCTGACTGGATGTAGCGCACCGAGAAGCAGTCCCGGAAGCGGATCGCAGATTCATCGCCACACGTTTCAAGCGGAATTTTGTCCATTCTCACATCTCTTTTGCCCGCCCGGGTAAAAAAGGCGAGGGAGTTTCCTCATAACAGGCATAAGATCCCGGCTGTTCAATCACTAAAACCGGGAAGAGGAATACAGGAGGTGCGTGATCCGATTGTTGCATTGACAACATTTATTCCCCTGCTGCGCCACCTTTATTGGTGCACATGAAATCCCCCATGACCGGAGAGCTCCCCTTTGGCGCTGTGGTTTCCATCACCAGTCGCGGCCGGTTCATCTTTTTTAATGAACGGCTCCGGCCCCTGGGACTCTCTGCGGGCCAGGTCCCGGTCCTGATGCTGCTGTACAGGGAGCAGAATATCATGCAGGAAACCCTTGTCCGGCATTATCGTCTTGACAAGGGCACGATTGCCCGGGCAGTAAAAAAACTTGAAGATGCCGGATTTGTCCGGCGCATCACCGACCCCGCCAATCGCCGGGCAGTCCGCCTTTTCCTTACAGAAAAAGGCGAACAGGCAGCACCCGTGCTCCGCCAGATAAATCGCGAGTGGGAAGAGCAGGTCTGCGCCGGTCTTTCATCCGGAGAAAAAGAGACCCTCACGCTCCTGATGCGCAAGGTTGCGCAGAACAGCCACATGAGCATAGAGAAAAGCATCCGAAAGGAAGGAGACAAAACCCATGCAGACAACTGATTCCCCCGGCACGCCCCGGGAAATCCCGGCAGGGAGAGATAATTCGGAGGGCATTGCGCTCCTGATGGGCGATCCGAAAAAAGCCATCATAAAGCTCTCCGGGCCCATGATCATCGCGATGTTCCTGATGTCAACCTACAACATCGTCAACGCGATCTGGGTTGCCGGTCTTGGCTCCGATGCGCTGGCGGCTGTCGGGTTCATCACCCCCATCTTCATGATCCTGATCGGGGTTGGCAACGGGCTCGGGGCCGGTGTCGCATCCGTCATCTCCCGCCGCATCGGTGCAAAAGACAAGACCGCTGCCGACAACGCTGCAGTCCATGCGATCCTCATCACCCTGATCCTTTCCGTAGTCCTCACGATTCCCCTTATCCTTTTCACGGGCCCGATCGTTCACCTCTTTGGCGCGGGAGAGATCTCCGGGCTTGCCACCGAGTACGGGCAGGTCATCTTCCTCGGAATGATCCTCATCCTCTTCACCAACGTGGCGTATGCGATCCTCCGGGCAGAAGGGGATGCCAAACGGGCAATGTACGTGATGGCAGCCTCGTCGATCCTGAACATGATCCTCGATCCGCTGCTGATCTATACCGCCGGTATGGGCATCGCCGGGGCCGCGTGGGGCATGATCATCTCGCTGGTTGTGGTTTCGGTAGTTCTGCTCTACTGGTTCTTCGTGAGGCGGGATACCTACGTTACCCTCTCCTACAAGGCGTTCTCGTGGGACAGGAAGACCATACGGGACATTCTCGGGGTCGGACTGCCGGCAAGCTTTGAGTTCTTCCTCATGGCGATCCTCGCGATCTTCATCAATGGCCTGCTGGTTGCAACCGCGGGAACCGATGCGGTTGCTATCTATACCGCAGGGTGGCGGGTCGTCTTCTTCGCCGTCATCCCCCTCATCGCGATCAGTACTTCGGTGAGCTCCGTTGCCGGAGCCGCTTACGGGGCACGACAGTTTGCCAAGCTCCGGACCGTCCACACGTTCTCTGTCTCGCTCGGGATTGCGATCTCGCTGGTCATCAGTGCCCTCACATTCCTCTTTGCCCGGCAGATCGCCGTCATCTTCACGTACTCCCCGGACAGTGCCCATCTCGCACCCGAGATCGCGGCATTCCTCGCCACGATGTGCTTTTTCTACCCGTTCATCCCCCCGGGCATCATGTCGGGATCGGTATTCCAGGCAACCGGCAAAGGGATGTCGTCACTCGTCCTCTCGGTTCTGCGCAACCTGGTCTTCATCGCATTCTTTGCGTACCTGTTCGGCGTCGTGCTCGGGTTCGGGGAGCACGGCATCTGGTGGGGCATTTTTGCGGGAGATATTATCGGCGGTACGATCGCATACCTATGGGCCCGGGCATACATCTCGCGGCTGATCGCGAACGGATAAAATTCATTTTTCCGGTTCGGGAGAAACGGGCAGGGCAGTGGGGATTCGAACCGGAACAACCTTTGAAATGCCCGACAGATTTTCTTTGGGAGGAGGAAGATCTCACCCTTCCCGGACGCAGTCTATCTCCGGCGAATGCACTTTGATATCGATCACGGGGGTTCCATCGAATGCATCCAGCCCCCGCACTTTCAGGACCCCGTCGTTCACTTCAAGAAGATCCACCATGCAGAGCGATATGGGATTCGGCCGGTCCGGCGAACGTATCGCAAACACGCCTTTCTCCTGGGAAGTCCCAGGAGGAACTGCCCGGAGGACTGTCCGGTCCGCCCGGTCGAACCAGCAGAGAACCCAGAGATGCTTCCTGCCCTCCATCTGCCATAGTGCCGGGCGGTATTGTTCTTCAATAACGATCTCTGATACCGTATCCGAGAGCCGCCCCTGCCGCGGGGCATCGCCTTTTATTTTGTACGGTGAGCGGACATAACCGACCGGATAGAGTTCGATAGGCAGGAAAGTCATTATTAAAAAGAGATGGCAGGGTAAGGTATATAGGCGTGCCGGAAAACATCCGGCGGGACATCTCCCTGGAGTCACACATTCAGGATGATCTTTCCCTTTGCATGGCCTGACTGGCTCAGCTCGTGCGCTGTCTTTGCTTCCGCAAGGGGGAGCACCTTGTCGATGATCACCGTTACTTTTCCCGCGTCGACGAGCCCGCTGATCTCCTGGAGCCGTGCCCCATTCGAGTTCAGCACAAACGATCTGCCAATCACCCCGTTTGCTGCGGCTGCTTTCTCATCCGCACCGACACTGGAGACGAGGACTCCACCCTTCTTGAGCACGCCCCATGACTTTGCCTGGGTCTCACCACCGATCGTATCGAAGACCACGTCCATGCCCTTCAGTTTCCTGCTGAAATCCTCTGACGTGTGATCGATGATCTCGTCAGCACCAAGCGATTTCACCAGCCCGGCGTTCTTTGCTGAGGTCGTCCCGATGACATAGGCACCAGCCGCCTTGGCAAACTGAACCCCGAAGGTGCCAAGGCCCCCGGATGCGCCATGGATCAGGACTTTCTGGCCGGGTTTCAGGCCCGCAACCTCAAAGAGCGCCATCCATGCGGCCTGCGAAGCCAGCGGTATCCCGGCTGCATGGTCGAGCGGGATGCTCCTGGGTGCGCTGGCGAGTTCGATCGTCTTCACCGCAACGTATTCGGCATACCCTCCGTTCCGGAGCGTGTCGGGCCGGCAGAAGACTGCATCACCCTCATTGAAACGCCGGACCAGGGCCCCGGTCTCAGCCACCGTTCCTGCAACATCCCACCCGAGTGTGAGCGGAAGAGCATAGTGGACCATCTGCTCCATGAACCCTTCGCGGATCTTCCAGTCCACCGGGTTGACCCCGCAGGCTGCAACTTTTACCAGCACTTCATCGGGCCCGATTGCCGGTTTCGGTACATCTTCGAGTTTCAGGACGCCCGCGTCCCCGAACGAGTGAATACGGACTGCTTTCATTTTTGCAAACATCCTCCTGATGCCCGATAATCATACCGGAACGGGAAAAAGATTTGTTTCGTACCACGGGAGGGATAACGGGAATGGTGCATTATGGACTTAAAAAAAATCCGGGATAATCCGGCGAAAAACGGAACGGGCCACCCGCATTCCCCTCAGTTACCCTTATTATACCTCACATCGAATGATGGTAAGCACTTTTAACCATTGTGCTGGCAGATGTAAGTCCGACGTGCGATACAACGCATGGCCTCAAACATGGCTTTGGGATTACAGAGAGTCAGTAATATACTGTACTTTTCTGGACTTACGTTTAGTCTATATGGAGGCTATACTATGGCACGAATGCATGCTCGAAGAAGAGGCAAGTCATGCTCAGTCCGCCCCTACCGCAAGGAAGCTCCCGCTTGGTCCAACAAGGACGTGGCAGGGATCACAAAAGTTATCCTGGAACTCCGGAAGGAAGGCGCGTCGAGCAGCAAGATTGGACTGGTACTCAGGGACAGCTACGGAGTTCCCGATATTAAACTTGCCACCGGCAAGCGTCTCGGGGATATCCTGAAAGAGAACAATGTCGCGACTGAGATCCCCGAAGATCTCCGGGACCTCATGACAAAGGCGCTCGGTCTGCGCAAGCACCTGAGTGAGAACAAGAAAGATCTGCACAACAAACGGCAGCTTCAGCTGGTCGAATCCAAGGTTCGCCGCCTCGTGAGATACTACACGGGAAGCAAGAAATTGCCCAAAGAGTTTGTGTACAAGCCGGAGACGGCAGAGATTCTGCTGTCCAGATAATCCATCGGCATAATTATCCACAACACCCATGTCGCTTGATACCGCAGCAGAAACCGTGGCCGAACAGATTCGGCGGCAGGAATTCATCGAGGTGTTCGCACACCACGATGCAGACGGCATAGCCTCTGCTTCAATCCTCTGCCATGCGATGCTGCGCTCGGGTATCCGCTTCCGGCTCCGTGTCCGGCAGGAGATTACTGCAAAGGATCTGGCCGGAGAAGATCCCTACCTGCTCTGCGATCTCGGTGCGGGCATCAAGGATCTCCCGCACGACGCGATAGTGGTGGATCACCACCTCCCGGAATTCGAAGGTGAGTTCCATGCCAACCCACGGCTTGCCAGTATTGACGGCGATCGCGAACTCTCGGCAGCAGGCACCGCGTACGTAGTCGCCCAGAAGATGGGAGACAACCGCGACCTTGCCGGGCTCGTGATACCGGGGATACTTGGCGACGGGCAGGAGATGACCGGCAAGAACCTCGAGATCTTCAACGAGGCGATTACCAATGGCATCATTGTACCGGACCGGGGACTCACCCTGCCGGGCAGGGACATGACCGAACGGTTCTACACCGCGATCAGCCCCTACCTTGAGGGTGTGAGTGGCGCAGAAGAACTCATCTCGACGTTCATCAACCAGTCCGCTGGTACTGATGGTATCAAACTCGATACCCTGCTCTCGCAGGTCATCATCACGGCAGCAAAGGACACCACCCTTGCCGGCCTGAATGCGATCTACGGCGATACGTATCACCTCCAGCGCGAAGTGATCGAGGACGCCCACGCACTCACCGCGGTCATCGATGCCTGCGGAAAAGCCGGGCGCGGCGATCTTGCTGCATCCATCTGCCTCCGGTCGTCTCACGACATAGATCGGGCATGGGAGATTGCACGAAAGCACCGCGTCGGGGTGATCGATGCGATCCACACGGCACACCCCGCGGAGGGAGTGTCCGGTGTCTATGAAGTGAAGGATGCCACGCTCGCCAGCGATGTGGCCGATGTGTTTGCCCGTTACCGGGTAAACACCCGGCCGGTACTGGTGTACGCACGGGATGGGAGATCCTGCCGTATCTCGGCACGATGCCCTGCCGGCGTTGAACATGAACTCGGCCCCCTGCTCCGGACCCTTGCACTCGCAAACAACGGAAACGGTGGCGGGCACAACCGGCGGGCAGGTGCAACCATTCCCTGCGACCAGATCGGTGCGTTTACAAAAGCATGGCAGGAAGCGGTGGCATCATGATGCAGATCGAAGGCCGGATTATTACCCGGCACCGGAATGCAGGCGCAGTTGCCTCGGCTTTGACACCTGACAACATGCGTACCATGACGACTGCTGCAGATGGCGACAGGGTAACAACCGTGATCACCGGTACACAATGCCGGTCGGTCATTGCTTCGGTGGATGATTATCTGATGAATCTGGCAATAGCGGAAGACGCTACCGTCATTCCGCGCTCGAACAACAATCACCAGGTGATGTAAGTATGGCAAAGAAGAAACAGGTTGGAAGAAGAGTAGAAGGCTGGAAGGCCAAGAGCTGGTACAAGGTGCACACCCCCGACAACCTCGGGAAAGTGTTCATCGGCGATACCATTGCAAACGATGCTGAGAGCGTTGTCGGTCGTATCATGACTTCAACGCTCGGCGAGATCACCAATGATTACGCCAAGCAGCACATGAAGATGAGCTTTAAGATCAACTCCGTAGCAGGCGACTCAGCATACACCGAGTTCGTTGGCCACGACGTAACGAGGGATTACCTCCGCTCGCTCGTCAAGCGCCGCAGCTCCCGCGTGGACTGCCATGTTCCGCTGGTCACTAAGGATGGCAAGAAAGTCCACCTGACCATCAGCTGCTACACGTTTGCCCGTGCCAACATCTCGCAGGAGCACGCAATCCGCAAGATCATCACAGAAGCGGTTATTGCGCAGGCATCCGCGTGGGATCTGACCACGCTCGTCAACGCGATCGTCTCGGGTGAGATCTCACGGGATCTCTTCAAGGCAGTCAAGATCATCTACCCGACCCGCAGGGTCGAGATCGTCAAGTCCAAGGTTCAACCCATCGCTGCCCGGATTTCGACCGCTTAATTTTTTTTTGTTTTTGTACGGCTCGTACCGTGCAGGTTTTTTCACATCAGGATCAGGCCAGAGATGACTGGCGGATTTGAAAGAGCCGTTGCCAGGCCCCCCATGGTCCGAATGTTAATAAAATTCCCGCCCATATTTGTATTCCATGACCTCCATCATCACCGATCCCCTCCACCAGAAACTCCTCCTTGCCGCGATAGCACTCAGTGTGGTCATGGACGGGATCGATGGATCGATCGTTAACGTGGCACTCCCGACAATGGCCGCATACTTTGACACAGACACGGGAACGATCGCGTGGGTCATCATCACGTACCTCCTCATGATGGCCGGGCTTCTCCTGGTCTTCGGGAAACTCGCCGACCGGGGTCTTGCAAAAAAACTATTCCTCGTGGGTTTTATTATCTTCACGGTCTGTTCCGCGGCCTGCGGGATCGCCCCCACGCTCGATATCCTTCTCGCGGCACGAATCCTGCAGGGAACCGGGGCTGCGATGATCGCGGCTGTTGCCCCGCTGCTCTGCATCCGGTACCTGCCCAAGGAGATGCTGGGCACGGCCCTTGGCGTGATCGCCGCAACTGCATCCATCGGGTTTGCGGCCGGGCCGGCGATTGGCGGAATCCTCACCCAGTACCTCTCGTGGCACTGGATCTTCTTAGTCAACATCCCGATCGGCATCATCGGGATCCTCTTTGCGTCCCGTGTGATTCCCCCCGACCAGCCGGAAGACTGCACCACAAGGTGCTTTGACTACCCGGGCGCAGTCGCGCTCTTTGGCGCCATGATCTGTTGTACCTTTGTGCTGGAGGAGGTCGCCGCCCGCGGGATAACAAACCCGCTGATCCTTACCTGCGGAGTCCTCTTCCTGGTCTGCCTGGCATTGTTTGTCCTCCGGGAGCTCACGACACCTGAACCGATGGTGAACATACGGATATTCGCCAAGTGGCAGTTCACTGCGGTCCTCGTGGCGTTCCTGCTGGTGAATATCATCTTCATGGGGATCATCTACCTCCTTCCCTTCTATCTCGCGAGCGAGATGCACTTCGACCTGGCAACCAGCGGCCTGTATCTCCTGATTCCGCCAGCGGGAATCGCTGTCCTCAGCATCCCGTTCGGGCAATGGTCGGACCGGTACGGTCGCCGGGTGTTTGCAGTTGCAGCCTGCGGGCTGTTCGTCCTCTTCAGCGCCATCTTTGCCGTCCTCTCGCCGGAATCCGGGCTTCTTCCCCTGCTCGCGGGCCTCATACTGATGGGAGTGGCCTTCGGGATTGCCGCCGGGTCGGCCTCAAGCAGGATCATTGAGAGTGCCCCCGCAGGAGAGGGGGGGTCCGGATCCTCGCTGATGGTGACCACCATCTATTTCGGCGGCGTGCTGGGGACGGCAATCTACGCAATGCTCTTCACGTTCGCTACGGCAGATGCCGGGGGGGTTGTTGCATTTACCGCACTCGATTCTGCAACATTCCAGTACGGGTTCCATCTTACGATGGTCGCGGGTCTTGCGCTCTCAGTGATCCCGCTGGTGCTCTCGGCGATTGTGCCGGATGAGAAGAGAGCGGCGTGACCGGGCGGGACACTCCCCACGACCAAGAAACCTAATTACCCCGCCCGTCCAACATTCCCTACTCATGACCGCGAGCAGGATTCTTTTTATCGTTCTCGATGGAATCTCCGATCGCCCCTGCCCGGCGCTCGGGGGCACCACCCCGCTTGCAGCAGCAAAAACTCCTGTACTTGACAGACTCGCACAGGAAGGCTGCTGTGGTATTATGGATACCATCGCGCCGGGCGTCCGCCCGGGTTCTGACACCGCACATCTCGCCCTGCTCGGGTATGATCCTTACAAGTACTATACCGGCCGGGGACCGCTCGAATGCGAAGGCTCGGGCATCCACATGGAGGCCGGCATGATCGGGTTCCGGTGCAACTACGCCACCCTATCCAAAGAGGGACTGGTCACGAATCGCCGCGCCGGCCGCATCCACGATACTGCCACCTTGAGCGCCGCCATCCAGGACGGAGTCGATCTCTCGAAGTTTGGCGTGGAATTCACGTTCCGTTCAGGGGCCGGCCACCGGGCCGCCCTTGCACTCAAGGGAGAGGGCATCGGTCACTGCGTCACCTCCAATGATCCCAAGAAAGAGGGAGTCAAGCCGCTCACGGTCAATGCGATCAAAAAGACACCCGCCCATGAAAAGACAGCCGCAGTCTGCAACGAGTTCGTCCACCAGTCCACGAAGATTCTCTTCGATCACTCGATGAACAGGGACCGGCTCGCCCAGAATCTCAACCCGGCCAATGTCGTGCTGATGCGGGGAGCCGGCGAGATGGGGAAGTACGAACCCTTTCAGGAAAAATACGGGATCACGGGATCGGTCATCTCCGCTGCAAGCCTCATCACGGGCATCGGCCGGGCAGTCGGCCTCCCGCATATCGAGGTTGCCGGCGCCACCGGCTCGCAGAACAGCAACGTTGCCGGCAAGATCACCGCCGCCCTCAACGAGCTAAAGACCAAAGAGTTCGTACTCATGAACGTCAAGGGCGCCGATGAGTCCGGCCATGACGGACTTGCGGAACAGAAGCGGGATTTCATCCAGAAGATCGACCCGCTGCTCGAACCCCTGCTGGGGCTTAAGGACACCATCATCATCGTCTGCGGGGACCACTCGACACCCTGCACCATCAAGGATCACAGCGCCGATCCGGTGCCGGTCCTGATCCATGGCGACGGGGTCCGTATGGACGATGTCTTCCATTACGATGAATACCATTGCGCAAAAGGCGGGCTCAACCGGATCCGGGGTACCGACCTGTTACCGATCGTCCTTGACCTGGTCAACAAATCCCATAAATTCGGGGCCTGAAGGATTAGCGGGGTACAGATGAGAGACCGAGCCGTAAAAAACTGGCATAAGCACTGCCTGCTTCCTGATGGCACCGAGCTGCAGGAGCACAGCTTAAAGACCGACCGGGATATTGTCATCGGGGAATTCTGCCAGATCGATTACGGCCTGAGGGGTGCGGATGTCTATGTCGGGGAGTCCTCGAAGATCCGCGAGTACGTCTGGGCAAACGGCGATGCACGGATCGGCAACCTCTGCGAGATCGGCAGCGATGTGATCGCAAAGAAAGATGCGTATATCGGTGAAGGCGTGAAGATAAACGGCAGGCTGGTCGTTGCCGGGGCTCTCGATATCGGCGAGAAAGTCGAGATTAAGGAAGGGTTCGAGGCGACCGGCGCCATCGAGGTGCGAAACCCGATGCCAGTCTTCATGTTCATCCTCATCTACTTCATGACGATGCTCAAGATCCAGAACGAGAAAGAACTCGACCGGATCATCGACAACCTCTTCTCGGAAGATGACGAAAAGCGGGAGATCCCGCTCATGATCCCCGCCCGCTCAAAACTCGATATGAAACATTTCTCCGTTCCCTCGACCATGAAGATCGGGAAGAACTGCCGGCTCCACGGGAATATCCGGGCGGGCTCGATCGATGTCCAGCAGAACACCGTGATCTTCGGCAGCCTCCGGGCGCGACACGAGATCAGCGTGGTTGAGGGGGTCACGATCCACGGCAACGTGGAGAGCGGCAGTACCGTCCATGTAAAAAAGGGCGCCCATATCCTTGGGAATGTAATCGCAAAGGCGATCGTACTCCACGAGGAGGCAAGAGTTGACGGGACAATTCAGGCACCGCATGGTATGCGGATCGAGAGGGGACCATGACAACCATAGCAGAAATTTTTGAGCTCGAAACGATCCGGTTCATCGAGCCATCGTTTGCAGACCTGACGGACACCCGGTTTAACGCCCTGCTGGCGGGACACGATGCCCGGGAGGGCCGTCTCCTGCTGGACGAGGCTGAAGAACCTCTTGCCCTTGCCTTCCAGGGAACGGATGGATGGGTTGCTGGCTCATTCCTCTGCCGGAATCCGTCTGTCCCCCTCATCGACCTCTTCGAGAGCGTGAACGGCGAGATCTTCCAGGAGAACCGGGCGATTTTCGCCGCAGCGGTCCGGGAATATTACAGCAATGCCCTCACCGCGGAAGTCCCCCCCTCCATCGAGGATCTCAATCCCGCCCGGAGGGGAATTCTCGGGACCCTGATCGAGAACATCTGGGGAAGCGGTACGGGTGAGACCTGCGTGGACTGCTGCTGCGGCTCGGGGGTCGGCTCGCTGGTGCTCCGGGATCTCAATTACTCGCCGCTCTCGTACGACAACGATGCGGCTCTCCTGTCACGGGGACTTTTTGCCAAGCGCCTCCTGCCCGCAGAGACGATGTGCATCAATGCGATGATCGCATCGCAGTACGTGGAACCCTCGCCCAAGGGAATCGGCATCATGATGGGCGATATCAACACGTTTACCCAGGATATGTGGGAAGCGATCGTCAGGGAACTCTTCGCAGCCACCAAAGAGACCCTGATCACCGTGGGAACAGAACCCGAAGCCCGGCTCGTGGCCTCATGGGGAGAGGATATGGGGCGCATCGTTGACGTAACGAGAAATCCCAAGGATCCCATCTATGATCTCTGGGTGTGCGAGGCGCACATCGCATAGAAAAACTAAAAAAAGGATTATTCGGGGATCAGGGCACGCTTTAACTGCTCGCTGACCGAATGACCGGTCGCGTGCACACTCTTGAACGGGGGGGTGCATGATCTGATTCCCCTTTTCTGGGAAAACATCTCCTCAGGGCGGAGATTCTCCCCCGTAAGTGTCCGGATCAGGTTCTGCAGATCTTTTTTCACCTGCAGCTCCTGCTCATCATTATCCATGGTAAGTACTCATATGTGCATCGGGATAAAGAATTTTGTGCTCTGTAGAAAACCTCAATGATGAGAAATTGTAGGAACGTGTGAATGTTACAAACAATCATTTTGGTAGCGATTTCTTTTGTCTGAATCAGAAATCTTCGAGCTTTGAGATCGTCGCTGAACTTTCTTTTCAGGACAGA
>CAILCG010000024.1 GCA_903832665.1 uncultured Methanomicrobiales archaeon
AACCTGATATTCCGGCTCGCTAATTTCTTTATTGTCTCCTTCCTATTTGACGACACATCAAAGGAAGGAGATGCTGTACCTTAGATCTTTCGGTTGTCGGTACATCTCTTTTGGATTAGGATTTCTACAGAGCAGATTTTTTATAAGTACCAGAGATTTCGGAGAGGGGAATTCCAGATAGCGTTGGACATTTACCCAAACCTGATAAAAAAATAAGATATTTCCGAGATAAAGCCGCGCTTCTTATCAGAAAAACCGTAATGGATCGATATTCGATGATCCAAAAATTTTCAATCGTAACTATCTAAAAAAAAGAATTTATTATCCGAGTTCATCCCAGCGGGAGCGTTTTCGGTATATCACAATACCTACAGCGACCAGAATGACTACCACCACACCTAAAACGATGAAAATTCCACCGGGTATCTGAATCTGGGGCCAAGTAAAACCTCCCGTAAGTTGTTTCTGGCGTGCTAGTGCGTCATTGTACGATTCATTTCCCTTAAGGTAAGCATCTTGAGCTTTTGACCGTGCCTGCGTATATTCTCCGCTTGCAATCTGATCAGCCGCAGCGGAAATGTAACTGACAGCGACTTCGCGTTTCGTGATAATTGTTGGCAGTTGTTGGTCATTTGCGGTGCTCTGGTTACCTTTGAACCATGCGATTACAGCATCTACATTGTTGATAGGGATCTGGGCTGCGTCAAGTTCATTCTGGGCCCAAGCCTTATCAAGCGCTTTTTCACCGTCGCTAATACTTGTCTGTGCCGCAGTAAGGTCAGCTAATGCTTCTGTATATTGGGTTGGTGGGCGGGCACTCGCAGAATCAATCTTCTGTTTGGCTTCATTATATTTTGCTTCTGCTTCAGAGGTATCGATATCTAATACTGATTTTTCATCAATATGAGTCCGGAACGTCTGAAGATCGGTATTTCTTGCGGCAATCGCACTCTGGACATCACCAGTATTAATGATTTTAGCTGTTTTTTCAACTTTGGAGCTATCAATTGCTCGTCCTTGAGCATCCATCTCCTGTATGCGGACGATTGTCTTATCCGTGGTCTGAGTAACGGTTGGTGCTTTACCTTCAAGAGTTGCCCGGACCGCAACAGTATCCGATGTTTTGTACGAAAGTTCAAAACCGGTGATGGTGAGGGTCTTTCCGCCCATGGTGGGGCGTGCATTTTCGACACCATTTACAATAATTGTGTATGCCCACTTGGGGTTCTCGAGATCTGTATAGAATTGGAGATCATCCGCGGAATTAAAAACTCCCGACATTTCTACTTTGTATGATACGGTAACAGGAGTACCAGGAACCAGCGATCCTGAAGGATCTATTGATACCGATGCTACGGAAAAAGCTGATGCAGCCGAAATACAGAATAAAAGAATTGCAGTTACTATAATCAACGTTTTAAAACCCTTCATCATTTACCTCACTCAAATAACGGATCAATACCTTCCTCAAACATATTTGATTTCTTTTCCTTTGATTTTATAACATCTTCTTTTGTTTCCTTCGCGATATCAAGAAGTTCTTTGATTCTTGGTGCATTGCCAACGGTGGCCAGCATCACCACTACGGCGATATATTCACTGTTCACCGGGTAATCGCCGCCCCGCACTTCAACACCGGCGATATTTTCTTCAACCCAGCTTTTCGCCTTTTCTATACCTTTCCGGTCCATTTCCCCCGGTGGTCCGGCAATAAGGACTAGTGCCCGTTCGGCAGTAGAATAATCACAAGGAAGGGTTAGCCTTCCCAGCATCGCCCTGCGAACGAGCGATATTATTTTAGCTGATTTATCCTCTCCCATCAGGGCTTCTTCGTTCGCCTCTTTCTTTGGTCCGAACTTATCTTTTAACCCCCCGAAAATTCCACGTTTATCCTTCGTGTTTTTGCTCATCACTTCGCTGATTGCATAACCAACCGATGTGATTCCACCGCCGCGGAGAGTGTTGATGATCTCACTCGAATCGACCACCATCTCACCTACCCCCATCTTACTGACTTCACCTGCTCTGAAAAGTACACTGAAACGACGGACTACTTCATTATTCAATCGGTTAAATGCTGTTTTCACACTTTCGCCTTCATTTTTCCAGGCACTATTATCAAAAATAAATGTGTTATCTGCTTCATTCACAAGAGTTGTCAGACTTCTTGCGGCATTATATGAATAGAGGCGGCCTTCTTCAGGTGCCGGTATGATTCCCAACGCATAAACGGGTTCACGATAAATTCGTTTGAGATGGCGGGCAAGCACCGGAGATCCCCCGGAGCCCGTACCGCCTCCGAGACCCGCGACAATGATAAAAGCATCCACATCGTGAGTACCTCTCATATCAATTGCGCTGATGATGCTGTCAATTTCATCGGCAGTGACTCGTGCCCCGGTGACGTTATCTGTCCCCACCCCGTGACCTTTGACCATGGTCTGGCCGATGAGTATCCGATCCTTCATGTCAATATTTTTTAAACCCATCAGATCGGTTCGGGCAGTGTTGACGGCAATGCCTCTGAAACTGTTGGTACCGAGTTTTTTGTCCTGCTCGATAAACATATCAACAATTTTGCCGCCCGCCTGGCCGAATCCTATGAAAAATACGCGCATCTGAAGACACCATCCAATGGGCTAAGAGATAATTATTTTATTTAATTCTTTTAAGTCCTTTTGCTCTTATGAACCTTTAATTCGACAATACAAAAACTTTCTTATAAAATCTTCGAGGGTACAGCGTAAAAGTTGCAATTTTTTGCGGAGCATTTTTCATTTCGCCCTGAAAAATACTATAGAATATTTATTATGAGGATCGCGATTATCGGTGGGGGATTGACCGGGCTCGTTGCAGCTCATGCCTTGTCCGGGGAACATGAAGTGGATATTTTTGAAAAGATGCCCTTCCTCGGCGGGTGCCTCTCATCCTACCCCATTGATAATTACTGGATCGAACGTTATTACCACCATTGTTTTTCCAACGATACGCATCTTTTTGCCCTTCTCGGTACCCTGGGCCTCTCGGAAAAACTCGAATGGAAGACCGGTACAACCGGTTATTACGCAAAGGAAAAAATCCACCCTCTCAATACCCCTGTCGAGATCCTGCGTTATCCCGAACTTTCCCTTATCGACAAGGCCCGGTTAGGTTATCTTACTTTTACCGCAAAAAATGCCGATCTCAAAGCTCTCGATGACATCACGGCGGAATGGTTTATCATTCAGCATCTCGGGAAGAATGTCTATACCTCGTTTTTTGAACCGCTCCTGAAGAGTAAATTCGGGGAAAAACGAACCGAAGTATCTGCTGCATGGCTGATGAGCCGGATTGCCATCCGCTCAAACCGCGGGGTTGCGGGAGAACATCTCGGCTATCTCAACGGGGGCTTTCACCTTCTGATCGATGCCCTTGAGCAGGCCATTGAAAGAAATGGCGGAAAGATCCGGAAACAGCAACCGGTTTCATCAATTGCCCATGAAGACGGACACTGGGCGGTAAATGACAGCCGCTATGATGCGGCGATCTCAACGATCCCGCCCCAGGGACTGGAGAAGGCGGGTGGACCCTCAATGCAATCACTTCCTTACCAGGGGGCTGCCTGTATGACTCTTGCCATGGATCGGGAAGTGGCACAAGGAATTTACTGGCTGAACATGAAGGACGCCGCTCCTTACGGGGCAGTCGTTACCCATACCAACTTCATTGAACGCGAACGCTACGGCGAACATATCGTTTACCTGGCCTCGTATTTTTCCGGAACCCTCTCGTCCAACCTGGATCGCCGTATGCTCGATGACTTCTGCAGCCGGTTTTCCGTTGCCCAAACAGAGATTCACTGGCATAAACTTGCTGTCGATCACCTGGCAGGCCCGGTCTATACCACCGGCTATCGCTCGCTGATACCTGCGTACGAACAGAAAGGACTCTATATGGCAGGAATGTTTTCCCTGCCGAATTATCCCGAGCGGAGTATGGAAGGATCCATCCGGGCCGGGCAGGATGTTGCAGCATGCATAACCGAGCGGAGTACTCATGATGGGTCCTGAAGTCACGGCAATCATCCCTGTGTACAATGACCGGGATTCCCTCGGGTCTGCCATACCACGATCGATAGCAGTCCTCGCGACCATTACGGACAAGTTTGAGATTATCGTTGCTGAGGATGGAAGTAATGATGGCAGTGCAGAATTTGTCCGGGAGTACGCAACACGGGATGAGCGGGTCAGGCTCCTCCACAGCGATGAACGCCTCGGCAGGGGAAAAGCCCTCAACCGGGCTATCCGCGAAGCAAAAGGGACCATTGTCTGTTATTACGATGTGGATCTCGCCACGGATATGCGCCATCTTCCCGAGCTGATCGCAGCGATCCGGGACGGCGCAGCAATATCTACCGGATCACGGCTGATGCCTGCCAGTGATATCATCCGGACGGGCGGGCGGGAGATTGCGAGCCGGACGTACAATTTCCTTGTCAGGCTTTTTCTTGGCAGCGGGGTTTTTGATCACCAGTGCGGGTTCAAGGGTTTTGACAAAGTGCGTATACTCCCTCTTATTCCCACGATACAATCGGATCACTGGTTCTGGGACACGGAGATTCTTGTCCGGGCCCAGCGAAAGGGTTTCTTGGTGGCTGAATTCCCGGTACACTGGCGTGCGGGGAAGGGAACTACGGTAAAAGTAAAGGACGTCTTTGAGATGGGATCATCCATCCTGCGTCTCTGGTGGCAGATACATGTACAAAAAAATTAGCGCAATCCTCGTTCCTACAATTCTCGCCGTTGGCATCATCGGGTTTATGCTCTACCGGGTCTGGGACGATCTCATCCAGGCACTCAAACTTCTGGAGCCCCAGTACCTGGCTATTGGGATTATTATCTGCCTTGTTGCCTGGTGGCTGAGAGGCTGGCGGTACCATACAATCCTCAGCAGCCTCAATTACCGGGTAAGTGTAGCGGTTGCAACAGCCTGTATATTTGTCAGCCAGACGGTGAACCTTATCGTTCCCGCCCGGCTGGGGGACTTCGTCCGTGTATTCATCCTGAAACATGAGTACAACTCCACCTATTCAGAAGGTGTCTCCTCGCTGGTTGTGGAAAGGATTTTTGATATCGTTACTATAGCACTTCTCGGGGCAGTATCGCTCCTGTTTGTTCTCAATGCGCGTTCGGAATTTTATATTATTATTTTCGTGCCGATCATTGCCTGCATGGTTTTTTTCGGCGTTTTGTTATTCCTTGGAAAAAATTCCTCGAAAAACCGGTATATCCAGATCGTCCTCACCATGCTTCATGAGATCAAACGTGCCTCGCTCTCCCCGCGTTCCATTGTCCTTCTGGGGGGTTCTTCCCTTGTTATCTGGCTCATTGATATCTTTGTATGTTATGCTGTAGTGCTGATGTTCCAGCAACAGATTCCCTTTGCAGTGATCGTTCTGGCCATTGTGATTGGCAACCTGGTAAAAGCTGTTCCGCTCACACCCGGGGGAATTGGCACCTATGAACTTGCGCTTGCCGTCACCTTCGGGCTGGGGGGAGTTGCACCGGCGATTGCAACCCTGATTGCCGTTATTGACCACCTCATCAAAAACCTTGTAACTCTTGCCGGTGGTATCGTCTCGATCTATTACTTCGGCGACTGGGTTATTCCCAGCATCAAGGATGCATTTAACTCTAAATTCAGCGGAGAGGATACCACTGGCCGTTGAACAGCAGATCTTCTCGGTCGGCAGCTGGCTTTTTGTTCTCACCCTTATCCAGATCTCCCTCTACCCGTCTCTGAAGAAGACGTTTGGGAGTTTCGCATTTCCTGCTGCTTTCTCTGCTTCGCTTCTTATCTTTACGATTATCTCCTGGTACTGTGGGCTCAGTCACCTGCCGGTCCAGCTCTCCCTGCTTCCGTTTCTGATCCTTCTCGCATATCACGTCTTGTATCATCATTACACCCTTGATGAATTGAAAAAAGAGTGGCGCTGGGAATTTTTGTTCCTCCTCTGCTTTTTGCTCATGCTCGATGTGCGGTTTGTCAACCCCACCATCTCCTATGCAGAGAAGTTCATGGACCATGGATTTCTTGCATCGGTCATACGGGCACCTGTTGTTCCGCCCCTGGACCCGTGGTTTGCCGGGGGAACCCTGAATGTCTACTATTATCTCGGGTACTGGATGTTTGGCTGCCTTGCGATTGTGAGCGGTGTACCGTCAAACATTGCGTTCAACCTTGCACTCCCCACGGTTTTTGGTATTGCAGCAGTGAATGTTTACGCGATTGGCACCCTCGTACTCAACCGGTTCCGCTGGCTCCCGCTGGTCATCTTTTTCTTACCAAACCCCTCGTTCTTTTACCAGATCCTTCAGGGCAAAGCAATGAGCACCGTACTATGGGACAGCACGCGAACGATAACCAACACCATCAATGAGTATCCTTTCTTCTCGTTTGTGTGGGGTGATGTCCATGCGCATGTAGTTTCCATCTTCAATCAGGTGTTCCTGATCTTCCTGCTCCTGTTCGCTTACCATCGGTGGGAGTCGCTCGAATCCCGGGGAAGATGGCTCATCTGCATACTTGCCGCACTCAGCCTGGGCTCGATGCCCCTCCTCAACACCTGGGATGTGCTGATCTATGCTCCCATCACCCTCGTCTTTGGTGCACTGATTCTCTGGAGATGCAGGAAAGAATGGTACCCCAGCAACTCGTGGGCATGGCTTGTTGTCTTCCCTCCTGCTGCTATCCTGTGCTACCTGCCATTCTACTTGCAGTTACAGACCAGCACCGGTGGATTATCCATCGTGCAGACACCCTCAAATCCATTCGAATTTCTCCTGGTAAACGGCTGGTTCATTGCACTGTTTTTTGTCTTCCTTATCCGGGATATCGTGAAACGGCCGTACCTGCTCCTGGTGGCCCTGCCCTTTGTACTCTTTGGTTATACCTCATCTGCAATTACCGTGATACCGGCAACGTACTTTATCGTGCGACTGGCACAGGAGAAAGAGACCGACAGCGCCGGGCTGCTGGCCATCCTGGGTCTCGCAATTTTGATCTTCTGCGAATTGTTCTACATTAAGGATAACATGGGCGATACCTATTTCCGGATGAACACGATCTTCAAATGTTACCTGCCGGCCTGGATCCTGCTCGGTATTGCAGCGTTTGCCATAGCAGGAAATTGGCTGGAGACCTGGGGGAAAATTCCCATCCTGCCGACCCGGCAGTCGGCAGTTGTTGCCATCACCATTATCGGCGTACTTTTTATTGTGCCCTTCCTGGTGCCGTTTACGATCAGTTACGGGACCGATACTCTTGACGGGCTGGCGTATCTTCAGGATTCGCACGCCTCAGATGCTCCGGCCATTGCCTATCTGCGCACTCTTCCCGGTAATGAGATTCTTGTTGAGGCTGAAGGAGGCGACTATACCTACTATTCGCGGGTATCGTCGTTTACCGGCATTCCCGGAATCATTGGCATGCCGTTCCACGAGTTCATGTGGCGCGGGGATGATACCGGGTGGTTCAACACCCGGAACAATGATATCAGGGATATCTACGAGAAACCGGACCGGACAATTCCCTTAATGAAGAAATACAATGCCACCCTTCTCTACGTGGGTGAATCAGAGCGCGAGCGCTATAATGTAAGTATCTCCCCCGCAAATCTTGAATTAGTATATTCGGCAAGAGGAACCGATATTTATCGTCTTTCTAGATAAATCCCGGTAATTCCTCCGTTAAAAATAATTATAATCAAAAGCCTGCAGAATCGACAGGCACAAACCTTTATTTCAGTTCTTGTCGTAATAATATGGCTACATCATGGCATCATTGCTGACTGATGAGTAATGAAGGAGAACGCTACTCCTGAATGAGGTGAGTTATGTCAAAAGGTTACGTAAAAACAATAGCTCCAGAAGAGCTTCAGAACAAGGCTCTTGAAGCCCTTGAAGTTGCACGAGATACCGGTAAGATCAAGAAAGGTTCCAACGAGGCAACCAAGGCCATCGAGCGCGGTATCGCAGCTCTTGTCCTTATTGGTGCAGATGTCGAGCCCGAAGAGATCGTCATGCACCTTGCACCCCTCTGCGAAGAGAAGAAGATCCCCTATATCTTCATCAACAAGCAGAACGATGTCGGCGCAGCAAGCGGTCTTGATGTTGGATCGGCAGCAGCAGCAATCGTCAAGCCCGGCAAGGCAAAAGAAACGATCGACGACCTTGCAAAGCAGCTCATCGCGCTGAAGGCGTGAGGATATCACTATGGCAGAAGATGCAACGCCAGCCGAAGTGATCGAGGTCATTGGCTCAACCGGTATGCACGGTGAGGCAATGCAGGTCAAGTGCCGTATCCTCGACGGCAACAACAAGGGCAGGATCATCACCCGCAACACGGTTGGTCCAATCCGCGAAGGAGACGTTATCATGCTCCTCGAGACCGAACGCGAAGCAAAGAAAATGTCGAGGCGATAAGCGATGGTAGAACAGCACGTCTGCAATTTCTGCGGCGGTCCGCTTGAACCCGGCACCGGAAAAATGTATGTCAAGAAGGACGGTTCAGTTATGTTCTTCTGCGGTTCAAAGTGCCAGAACAACCACAAACTCGGCAGGGTTCCCCGCCGTGTTGAATGGACCGTTGCCGGCAAGAAAGCATTAGGCAAGAAGTGAGCACTCATGGACCGCTCATTCGTCATGATCAAACCCGACGGTGTCCAGCGCGGTCTTGTCGGGGAGATAGTTTCCCGGCTCGAAGCAAAAGGATTGAAACTTGTTGCTGCCCGCTTTGAGGTTCTTCCGGAACCAAGAGTAACGGAGCAGTACAAGGAGCACCTTGCAAAACCCTTCTTTCCTTCTTTAAAGAAATACATCATGGGGGGACCCGTTTTCCTCATGGTCTGGGAAGGCAGGAATGTAGTTGCGATCGTCCGTAAGGTGATCGGGGCTACGAATCCGCAGGAAGCCATGCCGGGAACAATCCGGGGCGATTTCGGTATCGATATCGGCCGGAATGTAATCCACGCATCCGATGCTCCCGAAAGTGCCGCCATCGAGATTGCGATCCACTTCAAACCCGCTGAACTGTTCACGTATACACGGATTGACGAATCCGTGATCTACGAGTAATAATCATTTTTTTTAGCCGTCTCTGGCTTTACCATAATCTCTATTATCCTCCGGCAACGCACTATTGCTTAATGGCAGGCGATGTCCTCAGTTTTGCCCTCTTATCCATCTCGTCCATCCTTATTATTGTAAATCCTCTCGGAGCAACGCTGATCTACGTATCGCTTACTACCAATATGGAACCGCATGCACGGGATATTGTTGCCCGTGATGCGTGCCGGTATGCGTTTTTTATCCTGCTCATCGTTGCCATTATCGGAACCTGGGTCCTTTCGCTCTTCGGGATCACGCTGGAAGCATTACGGATTGCCGGGGGAATCCTCCTGTTCGGGATCGGCATGGAGATGGTCTATGCAAAAACATCCCGGACAAAACTGACCGCAACAGAGAAGTACGAGTCGCGGGACACCGATGATATCTCCATCATGCCCCTTGCCATTCCCATGATTGCCGGGCCGGGTGCCATAACTACTACGATCGTACTGATGAATGAGGCGACCGCCATGACTCCGGTTGCGATTGGAATCGTTCTGGTCTCGATCGCAATCTCGATCGTGCTCACCTATTATATGATACGAAATTCAGATTATATCCTGACCAAGATAGGACAGAGAGAATACCGGGCTATCAACCGCCTGATGGGCATGCTGCTTATCGCTATTGCGGTACAGTTTGTGATCAATGGCATACGGCTCGCATTCCCGCTCCTTTCCGGAGGATAATTATGGATAACTGGGATCTTACATCGGTAGGTCTGGTGCTGATAGGCTGCAGTATCACCGCTGCCGGCACCATCATTGCGGCGCTGCTTTTAGGAATTACTATTCGCATTGCCCCGTTTCTCCTGCTCACCACAGCCTTGTTGATCGTGATGAGCGCAGTCCTGATCATCTACGGAGAACAGAAGGTCAATGGCGGGAAGTAACCACCCCGCCGCGGATCCGGACCGGTGTATCCGTATCTGCAGTGCCCAATTCTCCGGAGTCTGGGAAGACCCTGAAAAAACCCTGGATAAAGCAGAGGTTTTTATCGCTCATGCTGCGAGAAGCGGCGCCCGGTTGATCTGTTTTCCCGAACAGTTTGCTACCGGCTGGGATCCACGATCCGGGAAAAATGTGCAGACTCTGGAAGGGGGCATCATCACCCGGTTGCAGGCCTGCGCAAAAACGAACCGGATCGCGGTGATCGGGTCACTCCGCGAGGCATCATCCCCCTACCCGAAAAATACTTCGGTGGCGATCGGAAACGATGGGAAAATAGTATCCACCTATTCAAAAATTCACTTGTTTTCCCCGGCACAGGAAGACGAGCGCTTTCTTCCTGGAACAGACCTGGGCATTTTCTCTCTTGGCCCGCTTACCTGCGGGCTTGCGATCTGCTATGATCTCCGGTTCCCGTCGCTCTTCCGGATCTATGAACAAAAAGGAGTCCAGGTTGTATTTGTACCGGCGGCCTGGCCGGCCAGCCGCATCCGGCACTGGGAACTTTTTATCCAGGCGCGGGCGGCCGAGAACCAGATGTATGTTATCGGGGTGAATACAACCGGAACAACGCCGGTTGACCGGTATTCCGGCTCATCCCTGGCGGCCGATCCTCATGGCACAATCATCAGCCATGCTGGTGAAGCTGAGCAGCTGCTCTTTATAGATCTCGATCCAGCAGAGGTTGCCGCTGCACGTTCGGCTCTCCCGGTTGAAAAAGACCGGAAGGATGATCTTTACCACACACTTCTGAAAAAAACATGATCGGATCCCGGTATCGCAGTGAATGGACCGGTAAAACCGCACTCCTATATGTATCTGGCAGCACAACACTATTCCATGTATCATCTCGTGTGCGTCAACTGTGGAGCCACCTATCCCGCTGACGAGATTCTCTATAATTGTACAAAATGCGGCCACCTGCTCGCGGTAAAATATCCGCTGGATGAAATCTCTGTCTCAAGGGCAGCCTGGAACCAGCGACCACTCTCGGTCTGGCGCTATAAGGAACTCCTGCCGGTCACCATCCCTCCCGTCACCCTTCACGAAGGTGGCACCCCCCTCTATCACCTCAAAAAGCTGGGTGAGGAGATGGGCCTGCCTCACCTCTATGTCAAGCACGAGGGCATGAACCCCTCCGGTTCGTTCAAGGACCGGGGCATGACGGTCGGTGTCTCGATGGCCATCCAGCTCGGCAAGAAGAGCGTGGCCTGCGCAAGTACCGGCAATACCTCAGCAAGCCTGGCTGTGTATGCTGCAAAAGCGGGCATTCCTGCCGTAGTACTGCTTCCCGCAGGAAAAGTTGCTGTCGGGAAAGTTGCCCAGGCCCTGATGCACGGGGCAAAAGTCATCTCCATCCGGGGCAACTTCGACCGTGCACTCGAGATGGTCCACGATCTCTGCCTCTCCCACGGGCTGTACCTGCTCAACTCCATCAATCCCTACCGGCTCGAAGGCCAGAAGACCATCGGGTTCGAAGCCCTTGATCAGCTCGGTGAGATCCCGGACCGGTTCGTGCTTCCGGTGGGAAATGCCGGAAATATCTCTGCGGTGTACAAGGGATTCCTGGAATTGCATGAACTCGGTTTTATCGACCGTCTGCCGATGATGACCGGTATTCAGGCACACGGTTCCAGCCCGATTGTACGGGCTATCCGTGAGAACCTGCCGGTTGTGATCCCTGAAGAAAATCCCGAGACCATTGCAACCGCCATCCGGATCGGCGCTCCGGTCAATGCGGAAAAAGCCTTGATGGCAATCCGCATGACCGGGGGACTTGCTGAAACCGTGACCGATGAAGAGATCCTGCGCATGCAGCGTGATCTCGCCCGCAAAGAGGGCATCGGTGTCGAACCCGCATCGGCCGCATCAGTGGCCGGCATACGAAAACTGGTAGAGATGGGAATGATTGAGCGGAACGAAAAGATTGTCTGTGTAGTAACCGGACATCTGCTCAAGGATCCGGATACGGTGATCAAACAATGCGAACCCCCGATAGAGATCGATGCCGATCTGCCCTCGCTGCTTTCTGCGCTGCACTTGTAATCCTGCTGGCGGTATTCCCTGCTGTGGGAGCCCTATCGGTAGATTACCATATTTTCCCTAATGGGACCGCGTATGTGGCGTCCATAGAGATATCTGATAAAAACAGCTATGAGTTTGCTGACATCGGTTTCCTGGGTGAGAATGTCGCAGTAAATGTTGGTAATGTGAGTCTGACCGGGAATTGTTCTCCATTGTGTGAGTTCAACTGGAGTAAAGGGTGGGGCAGGCCCTCATCGATCACGTTCTTGCGTGGCAATTATACTGTTTCGTACATCGCCCCGCTTAAGGATAATACCCTGCAGGCTGAATACGATAATCAGTATAATGTAAGTGTAAATCTCCCGACAGAACTGGATGTGAGAAATCCTCTGCTTACCAGTATAAATCCTGCTGCCAACGTAACACGATTCGCGGACAATACTACGGTTATCCAATGGACCAAAATCCGGGCATTTGAGATACGGTTCTACGATCAATGGCGTGAGCAGCTGCTCTATCTCTTTGGGAACTTCTGGATTGTTATTGCAATTGTCCTGTTGTTGCCATTCCTGCTGATGATGAAACGATCAGAGTAAGTTTTAAATTTTTCCGTTCTTTCGTTCAGGGGTCGAACTCCAAATCACCCCAGACATTTTTCTCGTTTTTCGTAATTTTTATTTAATAGTTTCCGTTTCCCTGATATTGGTTCAGAATGGGAAATAGTGCATCATAAAAAATATGTGACCTGACCGTATTCAGGAACAAGAATATTCAGGTCCACGAAAGTGGCAGTGAGTGTTTCTATTCAGATAACAATAAGATCTTTATTCATAAATTTTGTAAATTTCGCATCATGAAAATTTTGAAAATTTCAACTAACTGAGCGCCACTTGGGATATTGAGTCTCGAGTGGAAAATTTTCATTACTTTGGTGCAGGGACTTTAACTTCACATGGTTTTTTTTTTGAATTTATTTTGGTCAGACTCTGCCAGAAAAATTTCAATCGCGATCATGAGGTGTTAGTTAATGAGGCTACAATTGGATAATTATCCTACAAAACGCATATTTAGCCTACAAAATTTTTGCTTCTCCGGCGTGATGGCCCGGAAACTTCAATCAAGGTCTGCTTGAAAAATTTCGGGTAGGGGGCGAGGGGTCGATTGAAAAAAAATTTCCGGAGTTCGATTGAAATTTTTTTTGCGCGAACCGGATCCGGATTTTTGCGTAATGGATGTGACAAAAATGATCCGAGTTGATTCAAAATCCGCTCATAAAAATTGTTGAGATCGTACATGATAATAGAGAAATCCTGCATCAGGAGATCCCCAGGAGCTATGGGGGTCAAATTCGTGTGTATACTTAAGCGATTGAATCGCTATTGGGGCACTCCACGCTGATTTTTTGGGATTTTGTTTTTGTTGAAAAATAGTAGGGCATACAAATAAGATTTCTCGTATGCAAACGAGGGATATTTTTTCACAATGGAGTTGTTTTTTTAACGCCGTGCTATCCGGCTGGTCGTTGGCGCGATAGGATCATTTTTGTCATAAAAATTTGAAAACTTCAGATGATTGAGCAGGCGAAGAGGAAATTGAGTCTGGTGTGCAAAATTTTCATTGCTTTGCTGTGAAGTCTTTGAATTCATGCCGCTTTTTTACCGATGCTGTTCTTCTGGGTAGGAAGGCAGATCCCTATGTTTCTCATAATACGTGCAGAATGAACCACACCTGGTGCACCCTTCATTACACGGTTCTATGTATATCGTGATATTTGCACGAGGATACTCGACTTTCAGATCGGATTCCAGATGATCCGCCAGATCGTGGGATTCCAGGACTGTTAGTGCACCGGGCATCACCAGATGAAATTCAATAAAGATCTCCGGACCTGATCGGCGGGTCTTCATGTCGTGGAATCCCGCATAGATACTGGCATGTTCGCAGATGATATCCTCGATACGTTTGTTGTCCTCTTTTGGCAGGCTATGGTCGATCAGATCTGAAAATGATCGAATTGTGAGATCATACGCAGCTTTCATGATCACGATGGCAACACCCAGTGCAAAGAGTGGATCAAAAATAGTGATACCGGTCAGATGGATTAAGATAAGGCCGCAGAACACTCCGAGGGATGTATAAACATCGGTCCGCAGGTGCCATGCATCACTTTCCAATGCAATCGATTCGGTCTGTTTTGCGACTTTCATGAGCCTGTGAGAGACATACCAGTTGACCAGTGCCGATATACCCATGACCGCGATACCATAAATGAGCAGGTCCGGCGTAAAGTGCTCTGAAGGTTCACCGAGCAATTTTAGTAATGCTTCCCTGATGATCAGGATTGCAGCAATAAAGATCAGCAGGGCTTCAACAAGGCCGGAAATATCCTCGAATTTTCCATGCCCGAACAAATGTGCAGCATCCGGAGGTTCTGCTGATTTCCGCACGGAGAAAAATGCTATCACTGCTGCGATGAGGTCCATAGCGGAGTGGATAGCTTCTGAAATAATGCTTACCGAACCTATCGAAAATCCGACAACAAATTTCATCAGTACCAGGCAGGTATTGGACAAAACTGATAACCGTGCTGTCTTTTCTTTGAGCTGGTCAAGTGATTGTTTGTCCAGGGAGGTTGCATTCATGGAATTCTGAATAAGTATTTGCGAACAGCTCACTTCAATGTATGGAGAACTGTCACTGGAAATATCCTGACGGGCGGATAATACCAATTCTTTGGCTTTATTCCAAGAAAAACCCGTTCAGGGATTTTCAGGTCTTTTGGGAAAATCAGGAAAAAAGAGAAATTGGACTTTTATTGTAGTCCGAATGACTTCAGGGTCACATCGGCATTGACTGCACCGACATGGTAGACAGAACCCGTTGAGAGTTCGTTGATGATAACTTCTGCGGGTGAGAAGAGTGAGGTATCGATCTTATAGAAATCATACCCCGCTTCCTTGAATATGTCGTTGAACGGCTTTCCGTATCCCTTGGAGCTGCTGCTCGGGATCTTCGCGAGGTAATCCTTGATCTCGGGCGCATTCATCGTGAGATTGATCCTGCCGTGGTAGATCGTGGCATCGTTGGTGACACCCATAGCGAGCTTGGCTCCCCGGACCGGTGGAACCGGTGCGGTTCCCATTGCGGCAGTAATCTTTTTGGTGTCAAACCCGAGCTCGTTGAGTTTGTAGATCGCGGTTTCGACACAGCGGCCTGAAACCTGGATTGAACCGACGATTGACGATGTGGGTGCGACAACCGCACAGACATTGGCCACATCAACGTGGCATTCATCGGCAATCTTTTGCATGACCTCTGCATTGGGCAGGTGGTCGCTCTCGAGGCAGATCACAGCACTGTCATAATCGTCTTCGTATTCAATGACTTCGAACGTGTGTTTCGGTTTTAAGGATAGTGCCCGGGCCGGGCCGCTGCCCATTGCAAAGTAATTGCCTACCTTGACGGTCCAGCCGGCCTTCTGCGAACCAAGGCAGGAGATTGACGGGAAGTCCGTAGTGACGTCAACAAAGGGCATCGGGAATTCCTTGATCTGCCCCATGCGGAAGTTGACCTCGCCAAGTCCGCCCATGCAGATCTCGGTAAAAGCCCTGCCGGCTGCATAGCCGCCCCGTACGCTTACACCACAGTCGACAATCCGTGCCCCGTTATCCAGTTCATGATAGCAGGCGTTGAATTCTTCGGCCAGATCGGCCAGATTATCAAAAATTTCCAGTGCCAGTTCGTTTACACTCAACATCGACAAAAACCCCTCTGTATCATAAAAGAGGGTTTTTAGGATAGATAATATTTTTTAATCGCTTGCGGCGTCAAAAGGGAAAGGAATCTATGATATGTATTCAAGCACTTTTGCCGGATCATAACGAAGGGTAATTATCCGGGTCCTGCCTTTTCCTTCGCGATACTGGAGGTTGATCAGACGAAGCGCATCCATTTTCTTTACAATTTCATAGAACCGGGTGTACCCTATAGACAACGATTCCTTGACAGACTTGTAAACCTCCCCTGCGTTCATCTCCGATTCCTTCAGACACCTTTCTGCAAAGAATTTGAGAATCTGTCGTTCTTCATCTTTTAAGGTCTTCACCGTGTAAGAGAGATGCAGGTATTTCGAGATTTCGTACGCGCCGCAGATGTCCTCGCGTTCGATACTACGCCGGGCAGCGCGCTCAGCGCTGAGTGTGGCCCGTTTCAGGAGATCGATGCCCACCCTGAGATCCCCGCACGCAAGTGTCTTTTCAACCACGAGACTGAGCAGGTCGTCGCTGAGTACTCCGGTAAACAGCCCCTCCTTTACCCTTGCACTCATGATCTCCCTCACCTCGGTATCCCCGTAGGGAGCAAAATAAATCTCCGTGGGCAGGAAGACCGAACTGACCCGAGCATCAACAGCCCGCGACAGGTCAACATCCATATCGCTGATGATCACGATCACACCAATACGGGTGCCTTCGTAGGCTTCGTGGGACCGGAGCAGGGTATAAAGTACTTTGTTGATCTCGTTCTCATAGAGAAGATAATTGGCATCATCGAGCGCCACGAGAAGTACAATCCCGTCTTTGACCAGAATCCTGGCCACCGCGTCGAACACTTGCTTAAATGAAGTTCCGGACGAAGGTGGGAGATGGCCGACGAGTTTTTTATATATCTGGGAAATAATGGCAAACTTTGTGTTGTCAATCTGACAGTTGATGTATACCGGTACGAGTTTTTTTGTTGTCTCTTCGATCTCGGAAAAGAGTTTTCGGATGCTCGTGGTTTTTCCGGTGCCCGGCAAACCTTTACAAACCGTATTTAATGGTCGTCCTCCCCTGAGAGCAGGGCGGATCTGGAATGCGAGCTCACGCATCTGGTTGTCACGGAACTCGAACTGCTCGGGGACATAATCAATCTCCAGCACCTCCGGATCGCGGAAGAGTGTTTCATCCCACATCAGCAGGTTCTTTTTCATAGTATTACACCTCGTGCGGCATCGGTATTAACTGCATCTGAATGTATCCGGCCCGGTAAATTCTGCTATTCGCAGGAAAACCGAGTACATTGACTAAAGGTTGGTGTTTCACTATCAAATATTTTCAGCAGGAAATGAATTGGTGGTATATTCCTTGGGACATTCCAATGGGCCAAATCTATATCCTTCTATAAACAAAACAAAAATGAGTATGAGTGCGGCAGATGATGAAAGTTACCCCCACTGATTTTGTGATGAAGCAGGGTACTGATGCCGTCCAACTCAACTAAATAATAACGTAAGGAAATCCACTGCGTTTTTCGTCCCGAACCCCCCGGATTGGGCCGCCGTTTCTGAGAATTCCCGGGTACTATCCGTTCCTTTTCCCAGCACTGTGAAGGGCACAGGGTCGCGGGTATGTGTCTTTGCCCGGATCGGTGTCGGGTGATCTGGCAGAACTGCTACGACACCATTAAAGTTCTCGAGAATCGTCCCGGCAACATCGTCTACCCTCTCGATTGCTTTTACCTTTTCCTCAATACTTCCCATATGCCCGGCCTCATCAGGCGCTTCTATGTGCAGGTACAGGAAATCAAGGTGTTCCATCGCGGCGAGCGCGTACCGTGCCTTCGCATCATAATCGGTGTCCAGAAATCCGGTAGCACCCGGGACCCGGATCACTTCCATTCCTGCACAGCGTCCTATCCCCTGCAGGAGATCGACTGCGGATATGATACCGCCTTTTTTCCCGTACTTTGTTGAAAAAAGGGGGAATGCGGGCTTATGCCCTCCGCTCCACGCCCAGATTCGGGTGGCGATACGTTTACCGACCTTTTTCCTGGCCTCGTTTACCGGATGGCGATCAAGGATCTGGCGGCTTTTTCCTATGCAGTGGAGGAGCAGTTCCGCATCGCCGCCTTTTGGTAGATACGGAGAGATTCCCTGACCAACGATGTCATGCGGTGGAGTCGTTGCGGCCCCTTTTCCCTCGGGGATAACTAGCAGGTTGCGATAGCTGACCCCGGCCTTCATCATCACCTCGGGAATTTCCCGCTGGAGAGATGTGAAAAGTTCTGCCCCTTCCTCACTGGAAATGTGCCCGGCAGAAAAATCCACCATCGTATTATCTTCCACTGTTACAAGATTGCAGCGATATGCGACATCGCCGGGCGCAAGGTCAACACCCATGCTCAAAGCTTCAAGGGGTCCCCTGCCGGTATAGTACTTTTCCGGTGCATACCCGAGAATCGACATGTTGGCGATATCGCTGCCCGCTTCAAAACCATCCGGGATCGTTCGTAACAGGCCGCAGGCCCCTTCACGTGCCATACGGTCCATATTCGGGGTTTTCGCATACTCGAGAGGGGTCTTGTTACCGAGTACTGCTATCGGCTCATCGGCCATCCCGTCCCCGCAGATGACAATATACTTCATGGCGCTCTCCTCATCGCTCTGCGAGCATAGCCTGGACGGCTATCCGTACGCTCTCACGGGACCCCACCTGGGGCTTCCAGCGCAGTGCCTTGATCTTTTCAACCGCGAGTTGCATCTTCGGCACATCGCCGACCCACCCGCGTTCGCCACCCGTGAACCGGAACTTCGTGTCAGGGAGGCGCATCTCTTCGCACACGATCTCCGCGATGCTCTTCACATCAATCCAGTCCTCTGAACCTACATTGAACGTATTGACCGTGCCCCGGGCATGCCCGACAGCAAAAAGCATGGCTGCAACGCATTCATGGACTTCGAGATAGGATTTGGTCTGTTTCCCGTCACCGAGAATCTCAAGCTCGCTTGGGTTATGTTCCAGTTTTTTTATGAAATCGGTGATAACTCCGTGACCACTTCGGGAGCCGATGATATTGGCAAACCGGAATACATAGGCCTTCATGCCAAAGGAGTGGCAGTAGGACGAGATCAGCGACTCGCAGGCAAGTTTACTCGCCCCGTAGACGGAGATCGGTTCGAGCGGGGTGTAATTTTCCGGTGTAGGGATGATCGTTGCATCACCGTAAACGGTGGAGGTCGAGGTAAATCCCAGTTCAGGAACCTGGAACCTCCGCATGGCTTCGAGCACCCGGTACGTAGCAATAATATTGTTCTGGATTGTCGGATCCGGGTTCACCGCACTCTGGCGGACATCGGGATCTGCCGCAAGATGAAAAAGCCTGTCCGCACCTTCAATGGATTCCTGCCAGCCATCGGTCAGCAGATCTTTTTGTAAAAACCGGACCTTACAGGAATCAATGTGCTGTGCAATTGTCTCTTTACGCCCGGCGCAGAGGGAGTCAATCACCAGGACTTCATTACCCTGCGCCACGAGCGTGTCAACCAGATGCGAGCCGATGAACCCGGCTCCCCCTGTCACCACATCAAACATCAATACCTATTATGTCACCCATGCTATAGGATTACTGCTATGTTTATCGGCATCGATCACGGCACGACTGCAATGCGTTTTGCCGGAGAGTGTGAGCAGTTTAAACTTTCACGTGAGGCTGCCAAGGATTTTTCAATACGTGCTCTTTCTCCGCTTTGCCCTGTTGATGAGATCGATGGAATTGCACTCTGCTATTCCATGGGCGACGGCATCACGAGTATCACTTCCATTGACAAGGTTCAGAACCGGGGGATCATCAGCCGCGAGGGCGCGGGAAAGCACATTGGTGGCGGTACAAAGGTATACGATGAAATTGCCCGGAGTGGAATTCCGGCAATCGTTATTCCGGGAATTCACCGCGGTTCACCAACCGATCCGCGTTTTAAGGTGTATTCTCATCAGACGAGCCCGGAGAAGATCGGCATCGCGTACGAAGTCTGCCATGATCTCGGAAGGGACGTAATCGTCTCTGATGTAAGCTCCAATACCGTTTCACTGCTCATATCTCAGGGTACGATAACCGGTGCATTCGATGCATGCATATTTGCCCCGGGGTGTGTGCATGGTGCCCTCGATGTGGACGCGATCCGGATGATTGATGCCGGGGAATGTACCGCAAACGAAGCATTCCAGCATGCGGGAGTGAATTTCTCTCTTCCCGAAAAAGAGCGCATCCCGGCGGTGGCCATGTTCTCCGCTATGGAATGTGCTGCGCTCCGGCTCTTGAATCCCTGCGCTGCGATCGCCCTTGCAGGGAGTCTTGCACCTGCAATTGCGCCTGAGGTCAGGAAACTTCTGGGCACAGATGTGGCGGTATATGACGAATGGTGCGCATCGCGGGGTCTTGCCCGGATTGCGCGGGACGTTTTTTCCGGGAGTAAAAATATTCTCGGACTCGATGTGGATCTCTAGATTTATATTGATTTATCATGTAAGATTACTAGGGATTTTCCTTGAGAGAACTTCGTATCCACGGCAGGGGTGGCCAAGGGTCAGTCACTGCTGCCGAACTCATTGCTGTCGCCGCATTTGAAGGCGGCGTTTTTGCCCAGGCATTCCCGGCGTTTGGCGTTGAACGGCGCGGTGCTCCGGTGCAGGCTTTTGTCAGGTTAGACAATAAAAAGATCCGGTTGCGCAGCCAGGTGTATGAACCCGATTACATCATTGTTCAGGACAGCACCCTGATCAAAGATGTCAATGTTTTCATGGGCGTAAAGAAGGGTGGCATCGTGATCGTCAACACAGAGAAGAAGCCGGATTATGTGATCCCTGAAGGTGTGAAACTTATCACGATCGATGCAACTTCTATTGCACTCAAGGCGATCGGTCTGCCCATCACCAACACATCTCTCATGGGAGCATTCGCTGCAGCGACCGGTGAGATCCAGTTTTTTGCACTGGAAAAAGCGCTCAATCACCGTTTCCCGAAGGAACTTGCGTCGAAGAACATCGCGGCAGCGCGGATTGCATTCGATATTGTCAAGGGGGCAGCGTAGTGGCACTTGCAGTCGGGTGCCGGGCACGACCGGGAAAAGCGCGGGACAACAAGACCGGGTCCTGGCGTGTGTTTAAGCCCATCTTCGACCACGAGAAGTGCTCGAAATGCGGAATGTGTAAGACACTGTGTCCCGAGGGATGCGTACATGAAGATGCCGAGGGTTTGTTCAATCCCGATTATTCTTATTGCAAGGGCTGCGGGATCTGCGCCGTCGAATGCCCCAAGGAAGCCATTACCATGAAACTGGAGGAAAAATAAATGATGGAGATAACCGAGGGCTCACATGCAGTCGCTGAGGCGGTCCGTCTCTGCCGTCCGCAGGTGGTCTCTGCCTACCCGATCACTCCCCAGACCCATATTGTCGAAGCTCTGGCTGATTTTGTAGCAAATGGCCAGCTCGATGCGGAATATATCACGGTCGAGAATGAGCTCTCCGCTCTGTCTGCCTGTGTGGGTGCGAGCGCGGCAGGTTCACGGACCTACTCTGCAACCACATCGCAGGGCCTTATGCTGATGGCGGAAGTCGTCTTCAACGCCGCAGGTATGCGCCTGCCCATCATCATGTCCATTGCCAACCGGGCACTGGGAGCGCCGCTCTCGATCTGGAATGATATGCAGGACTCCATTTCCCTCAGGGATTCAGGGTGGCTCCAGTTCTATGCTGAGGACAACCAGGAAGCAACTGACCTGCACCTGCTCGCCTTCAAGGTAGCTGAAGATAATTCCATCCAGCTCCCGGCCTTTGTCTGCTTTGACGGATTTATCCTCTCCCACACCTACGAACCGGTGGATATGCTCACCCAGGAAGATGTGGACAAGTATCTTCCGAAGTTCAACCCGGCGGAGCGTCTCGATGCCGCAGACCCGATCAGCTTCGGCATGTACGCTACGCCAGAATATTACCTTGAGTTCCGGTACGAAATGGACCAGGCCCAGAAGCGGGCAAAAGACGTGATCGCAAAGGCAGGTAAAGAATTCGGCGAGATGTTCGGCCGGGACTACAGTGCCCTGATTGAGGGCTATCGTCTCGAAGATGCGGACACGGCGATCGTTGCAATGGGTTCCATCTGTGGGACGGTCAAGGATGCGATCGATGAGATGCGGACGGCAGGAATGAAAGTTGGATTATTGAAGATTCGTGTCTTCCGACCGTTCCCCGCAGAAGAGATTGCAAAGATGCTCTCCCATGTCAAGCGTGTTGCCGTGCTCGACAAGAACATCTCGCTGGGTGCAAAAGGTGCAACAGCAATGGAAGTGCGGGATGCGCTCTACGGTTCCGCCATCCCGGTGAAAGGCTATGTTCTCGGTCTTGGCGGCAGGGACGTCAGGAAACGGGATATCAAAGAGATTGTTGCATTTTCCGAGAAGGGGCCGAACGATCAGTTTTACGGTCTTCGTAAGGAGTTGATCTGAAATGGCAGAAAAAACCTGTGAGTTGTTCGACTGCGGCCACCGGGCCTGTGGCGGCTGTGGTGCAGCACTTGCGGCACGACTCGTAACCAAGGCAGCCGGCAAGGACTCGATCTTTGTCTCATCTACGGGATGTATGGAAGTCTTCTCCACGCCATACCCCGAAACTGCATGGAAAGTCCCCTGGATCCACTCACTCTTTGAGAATGCGGCAGCGGTCGCATCCGGTATCGAGGCCGCGCTCAAGAAACAAGGAAGAAAGGAAAAGATTGTGATTATGGCGGGCGACGGAGCAACGTTCGATATTGGTATGATCTGTATCAGCGGCGCCTTCGAACGCGGCCATGACTTCACGTACATCTGCTACGATAATGAAGCCTACATGAACACCGGTATCCAGCGCTCCGGTGCCACGCCGTACGATGCCAGCACAACAACCAGTCCTGCTGGCAAATGTTCGTTCGGCAACAAGCGACCCAAGAAGGACATGCCGGCAATTCTGGCGGCACACGGTGCGCCCTATGTGGCGACTACCTCAATTGCCTATCCCGCTGATCTTCTCCAGAAGGTAGAGAAGGCAATTGCAACCCCGGGTCCCAGCTATGTGCAGGTCCATGCGCCCTGCTGCACCGGGTGGGGATTTGAAGGCGAGCAGACGATTGCGATCGCAAAACTCGCGATTGAGACCGGTCTCTGGGTCAACTACGAGATGATCGACGGCAAGATCACGAAGGTAAAGAAAGTTGTGCGCAAACCGGTTGAGGAGTACTTAAAGACCCAGAAGCGGTTCCGCCACCTGTTCAAACCTATACGACAGGATGCGGAGATCGCCGCTATCCAGGCAATTGCTGATAAGAATGCTGAAAAGTACGGCATCGATATCAAGCTCAATAAAAAAGAATAATTTTTTGTATGAACGGGGATCTTCCAATCAACACAATTAATAGTGTTCAGGGTAACATTAGTAAGAAATTGGGCTTGTGGTCTAGTTGGTTATGACGTCGCCCTTACACGGCGGAGGTCACCGGTTCGAATCCGGTCAGGCCCATATCATTTTCTCAAAAAAGTGAATATAGTTCAAATTTTTTTTATTTCTTATCTCAGGTGTGATTTTTTCATTTTTTAATCGTCTACCAAACGGGTTGTCTGACGAAAATTTTCAATATTCATAGCGGTTTTTCATATCCTTCAAATTCCAAAAAAGAAATTCAGATCGTTTTTTGAAGGGTAAAAACTTCGATATTGATACTTCCCATCTTGCCATCCCTGTGGAGATAATAATCTGCCAGCCGTTTTTCATTATCATAGAATGAGAACCAGTAACTCAGTTTGTAAGTTTTTTTATCATAGCCCTGGAGCACAGGATAACTTTCAGTATCATGAAGAATAATAACCTCCGGTTTCTTTTCAGTTATCGTAGTTTCATCTGCCCGATCCCCATAGAATTGGATTTTACTCCAGCGATCGCCACGATAATACCATGGAAGTGGCCAGTAATCTTTTGAAGCGATAACAACGTTGTTAGAAACATCGATCAGCTGCATCACTTCACGAAGGTCTTCGGAGTTCTGTACCTGGACGATCGGCTCATTGATATCAGTTGGAATAAATGCGACATGCCATGTCATTGTTACAAGGAAGATACAGCCTATGAGTGCAAATGCAATTTTCTGCCAGTTCAATTTGTATGTGGCGACAAAACACATCGGAAGCAACTGAGGAATGACTAGCCAGGGCACTTTTTCTCCTACATACGCATAGAAAGCCATGGTCAGGATCATCCAGTAAATACAGAACCGGAAAAACTCATCGGATTTTGAAATTCCCACTGAGCGTGGATTTTTCAGCTGTTGGAGACTTGTTTCTGCTAATTGAGCGGTTGTCAGGGTAAATTTTCGGGTTAAGATGAAATTTTTCAACCGCTTGCATGCCGGGGATAAATCACTGCCAGAAAACATAAACTGAAGTGTTCCAATGATGGCAAGGATAAATATTGGCAATTCATACAGGAGGTAGAATGGGATGTAAAAGTAAAACGGACCGCCAAGCCGCTGCTGTTTGTGCATATCCGTCCAATGATCCACTGCCTTGTACCAGCCGGTTGTGTTCATTTCGAAGTGAACCCCCTGAGCGGAAATCTGAAAGTTCTGGCCGGCGAGTGTTTCAGGATGAGCTCCGAATCCCGTATAAAGAATACTCATTATCACCGTGACAAGAATCAGTCCCATAACCAGATCCCGTTTCCATGTGGGTGGCAGAGTAAATTTTCCTTTCCAGACGGCGAAGGCAAAAAATGATGCGAAGATGAGGACTATCACCGGCATCTCTTCCTTGCAGCTCAGGGCTCCGGCCATCGCTACTGCTGCGATAATTGCAAACCTGATCTGCCCGCGTTCAAAATAATACAGGAGGGCAACCAGGAGCAGGAACGTAAAAAAGAGCATGAATATATCATGTCTCAGGAAGCGGGCGAAATACACCATATCCGGAGATATCGCGATAAATAATGCAACCAAGAGTGTCTGGTTTTTGTTCGTATAGCCAATGCGATAAATGCAATAAACCAGGGGAATTAACAGCGCGCCGAAGAGTGCAGGGAGCAACCGGGCTACCAGATCGGAATCTCCAAAAACGGAGAACATACCTGCGGTAACATAATAGAGGAATGGTCCGTGGTAACTTGGATCGTATATCCATGACCCTTTTGTGAGCAACTCATACGAGAACCATGAATGAATTGCTTCATCGTGGTGGAACAGTTTGAGATCAAGTGTCCAGAACCGGACAATGATACCAATCAGAAAGATACAAATAAAAATCCGATTAAAAGTGAAAAAATTTTTGATTTTATCTGATATAGTAGCGGCCTGCTGCACGCCGCACCCTTAACTCTCTAAAACTATCTCTATGCCGATATCTTTTGGCACCTGAATGCGCATGAGCTGACGAAGTGCACGTTCATCAGCATCCATATCGATAAGGCGTTTGTGTACGCGCATCTGCCAGCGGTCCCATGTGGCAGTCCCCTCGCCGTCTGGGCTCTTGCGGATTGGTACAACCAACCGTTTGGTTGGGAGCGGTATCGGACCGGCCAGATTCACTCCTGTGCGTTCTGCAATCTCACGGATTCTGTCGCAGACCATCTCTACTTTATTAAAGTCTGTACCTGTCAGGCGAATTCTGGCTTTCTGCATGGTTATGTCTCCAAAAAAATTTATCTCATTTGTTTTGCCTTGATGGCAATGCACATGCCAGCGGCAATAGTTGTTCCCATATCACGGACTGCGAACCTGCCCAGCTGGGGGAGTTCCTTGATATTCTCGATGACCATCGGTTTTGTTGGCTTGATAACGACGATTGCTGCATCGCCGGTCTTGAGGAATGCCGGGTTCTCTTCTTTGGTCAGTCCCGTGCGTGGGTCAAGTTTCTTCTGGAGTTCCATGAAGGTGCAAGCCGTCTGGGTGGTGTGGCAGTGGAAGACCGGGGTGTATCCAACTGTCAGTGCGCTGGGGTGCTGGAGCACGACAATCTGCGCGGTGAACTCATCTGCAACTGTTGGTGGTACATCTGCTGGCCCGCAAACGTCACCGCGGCGGATTTCACCTTTTGCGATACCACGGACGTTGAACCCAATGTTGTCACCGGGTAATGCCTGGGGGATCTCTTCGTGGTGCATCTCAATGGACTTGATTTCACCATCTTTGTTGGCAGGCATGAAGGAAACTTTCATTCCTTTCTTCATAATACCTGTTTCAACACGGCCGACCGGCACAGTGCCGATACCGCTGATGCTGTAGACATCCTGAATGGGGAGACGGAATGGTTTGTCTGTTGGCTTTGAGGGCTCCTTGAACGTGTCAAGTGCCGGGATGAGTGCGAGGCCCTTGTACCAGGCCATTTCGGGGCTGTTTGCCTTGATGTTCTGGCCACCGAGTGAGCTGATTGGGACGAAGAGAGTCTCGTCTGGTTTGTACCCTACCATCTTGATAAGGTCAGAGAGATCCTTCTTGACCTCGTTGAAACGCTTCTCATCGAATTTTACCATGTCCATCTTGTTGATGGCGATGATGATCTGGGTAATGCCAAGGGTACGGGCAAGGAATACGTGTTCCTTCGTCTGGTCCATTACACCATCAGGGGCGGCGACCACGAGAACTGCTGCATCAGCCTGTGATGCACCGGTGATCATGTTCTTGACGAAGTCTCTGTGTCCTGGGCAATCCACGACGGTAAAGTAGAACTTGGGTGTATCGAACCGCTTGTGGGCGATATCAATGGTGATACCTCTCTCACGTTCTTCTTTCAGGTTGTCCATAACCCATGCAAACTCAAAGGTTGCCTTACCCTTTGATGTTGCCTCCTTCCGGTAACCTTCGATGATATGTGCAGGTACTGCACCTGTCTCAAACATCATTCTACCGACGGTTGTCGATTTTCCGTGGTCAATGTGTCCGATAACAGCTAGATTTAGGTGGGGCTTTTCAGATGCCATTAATCTTCCTCCAAATAAATGTCAGCGACTGTCCGCTTACAGTCAGTTTATGCGAGTATTACTTATATGAGACCCATCTATATAAAGCATTTTGATTGACGGTGATTGAGCTTTTTAAACTTGAAAAAATGCACATCGACATTATCATATCCGATGCTTGAATACCTTTTCTCTATGAAGACTTTGCCGTTTGAGCGGGATGAGAAAAAAAACCGGGTACTTGTGTCGTGTGCAGACGGTGAAGTGTCGGTATGCAGCCATTGCGCGTACTGCCGGTATTGTAAGGGTGTCTGGATCGGAAAGCGATTGACACCGACACCCCAGCAGCAGGCACTTAACGATATCCGGAAAGGATCAGCATCCGATGATAACCTGATGAATGCGGCAATGTTGTTCAATTCCTTAATTCGCGATGGTTCGGCACTTGAATGTGAAGATGATGCGAATAAAGGATTTGCGGGAATGTATTAGATTTTTTTTTAAAATAACACTTTTGGTAATTCAGGATCGATCTCGATCTAAAACTGAACTTGTCCACCCGCGCGTGACGCCGGTTCGGTTATGGTTCAATTATACCTGAAAAGACGAAATATTTACCTTCCCGTTCCTAGGGGAGGTCCTGATGGGGAAGATCCACTTTAGGATTTTCATTACGATTCACCATTTCAATGATTCGTGTATTTTTATTACGGATCTATCTGGATCATTTCCGATATGCATCCTGGTGCAAAAAGCCCGAACTTTTTTCGCACAAAAAAATTCGCAATCAAAATCCGGCAAAAAATTTTCAATCGACCCCCCATCCCCTGCCTGAAATTTTTCAAGCAGACCTTGATTGCAGTTTCCGGACCCTCTCGCCGGAGAAATAAAATTTTTGTCGGTTGTACAAGCATTTTATCGGATAATTATCCGATAATCGCCTCATCAACTGACACCTCATGATCGTGATTGAAATTTTTTGAGCAGAGTCTGCCATGAAAATGTGCCTTGAAAACGTGTAACGAAAATGGGATACCGGGTCCGGTTCAGGTACTATCCATCAAGGATTTGATTAGAATACTACTGATCGAAAACCTCCGGAATTATTGAGTTACTTTTCTAAGTCCATCAGATTCGTTAGCTCCTCTTTCGTTGGAAAAAAGTATCTTGTAAAATATGGCCCCCACCAAAAGTTATCACATTTTTTTTAAATGATGCTTGAGTCGCAGCGCGCGTTTACCATTTTCACAAATTTTTTATAGCAAATATTTCCGCGTTTCAGTTTCTGAGTGTGAGTACTTCTCGCTTGGTTCTTTACGGGAGGGTGAATCTCAACGAAAGAGTTATTCCACAAAAATCAGAATAGGACCAGGGCAAGGATAGCACAGGCCCGGGTAATCTCGTTTGTGGCACCGACAACATCCCCATTTACTCCCCCAAATAAACGGTTTGAAACCGCGAGCATGATGGTTGGGCATAAGAGTGCTGCCATGACCGCTCCCATCAGTTTGAAGGGAGCAAAGGGAAAGAAGAGAATTGGCATACACAAGAGTGCTGCAATAACAGGAAAATAGGGTTGTGAAAACTGGTGGAGATAACTGTGCATTCCCTGCCTGAATGGTTTGCCATACGCTGTAAGGACTGCCATTGAAAATTTTGCACACACTTCTCCGATGATAATGGCAAAAACAAGAGATGTTGAAGCCTGTAAACCAGCAAACAGGAGAAGGGTAATCACAACACCGGCAGCAACACCCCCGGCCCCAATATAACGATCCGTGAGTGCCCTGATCCGCTTTTCGCGATCCCCATGGGCCATCAATCCATCCCCTAAATCCAGCAGTCCGTCAAAATGATGGGCACCTGATATGAGTATTATCAGGGCAATGGCGACCGCGGCCGCAATGGTATGATCCGCAATAAAAAAAACCGGAATCGCGACAAGTGCCCCGATGACATACCCCGCCATCGGGTAGAGATATGAATGGCGGGCAAATGGTTCGAGATCCTGTGATTTACCCAGCGGTAGAATTGTGGTGAATTGCATGAGTGAAAGAAGACTTTTCATACGCATTCGCTATAGAGCCGGGATGTGCAGCCTGCTATCAGACCCGCGACCGCATCATCGAGAAACGGCCCGAGTTTTGCTAATATTCCTGGTTTTTTCTGGTCGTACCGGGTGAATTCAAAACGTGCGTACGTGCCGCCGATACATTCTGCAATTGCCATGCCTATGATCTCATCGCTCAGCAGAAAGACCGGGTCATCTGCAATTTCTGAATTTTTTCGTTTATTGTAGAGTTCGTCTTCAAGAAGAATTGCCCCCAGAAGGAGTGAAGCAACGTTGGGATCGGTCAAATATTTCTTGATTTTGCGCATGATCTCTTCGGCCGCCTCCTCCTCCGGCATGCCGTGGGATACATAGAGTCCCATTGCAGCCTCGACAATATCTTCAAGCGTGATGCCGTTATCGCGCAACCGCTGTTCAATCTCAAACATATGAATAGGTGTTGTACCGAATGGACTATTATATCGTTGTGAATTTTACCGATATCTTCAAACTGGAAAAGCGGCAAAATATATGAGTAGATTCTTATGGGATTCCTCTCGGAAATACCTGATATTACTTTCAAAAAACCGCTCTTTTGTGCAATTTTGGGAAATACCCTGCTCTCAACGGTGCCGGGAGTATCCGGTGCAGGATCAACACCTGATAACACCTTGCTCACCCCCATTCTGGATGCGGAGCTTATCGTACAGGGTGCAATTACGAGCCATCCAATAAAACCAAATACACCTACCGGCTGTCCAACACCGGCATCCATTACCCAGTCAATGATGGAACTTTGTGAACTGCAACCCTTATTTATCAATGCTGGTCTCCGTCACAATCCCACCGTCACCTGTATGGATGTATATGGGGATATCGGCGATGATCCCCGGTTCCGGAATGCAGTTCCCCTGGCGCAGAAACTTTTCGAACAGGGAAAACAAATTGGAACATTTCTTTCGAAATGCAGCGATCTCATTGTGTTGGGAGAATGTGTACCTGGGGGAACAACTACTGCGCTCTGTGTACTTCGTGCCCTTGGGTATGATGCATCGGTGAGCAGCAGTTTTGTCAACAATCCTGTGACTCAAAAAGAAGAAATCTGTCGGGCAGTACTGGCACGACTTACAGCAGATTACGTCACAGCACCCCTGGAAATTCTAAAGTATGCCGGAGATCCTATGATGCCGGTTGCTGCCGGAATATCCAGCACCTACTCCGGAAAACTCCTTCTGGCCGGAGGTACCCAGATGCTCGCTGTAAGTGCGATAATAAAGGCAATGGAATTGCCCCTCCCCTCTGTGGTGACAACATCCTATGTAAGGGATGATTTTTCAGCGAATGTCGGGCAGATTGCGCAGGACATCGGAGTAACTATATTTTATGTAGATCCGGGTTTTGGGGCAATCGGGCATGCGGGCCTTGCGAGATATTGCATCGGGGAAGTGAAAGAAGGAATGGGGGCTGGCGGGGCGATGTGCCTTGCCTATCTCCTTGGACATTCTCCGGAACAAATACGGGAAAAAATCCTGAGTACCGTGAGTGCCTATAACTGAACAGAATTATAGTACATCAATACAAACCTCACCATGATGCGTCCAATCTATGTTGTCAATAATTTCGGTCAATTCAATCATCTTATTCACCGTGCATTGAGGGATCTGGAGATTGATGTTGAACTGGTTCCCAATTCAACTTCCCGGGAGCAGGTTGCGGAAGGATGTCGGGGAATTATTCTTGGCGGTGGTCCGGCTATTGAGCGTGCAGGAAACTGTAGTCAGTATCTTGATCTCGGGTTGCCGGTGCTCGGGATCTGTCTTGGATTGCACATCATTGCAAAAAAATTTGGTGGTGATGTGAACCCCGGGCGAAGCGGAGGGTACGGTCCGATAGATGTAGAAATCTGCGAACCGGATCAAATCCTCAAAGGATATCCGGGTAAAGTGAATGTCTGGGCATCGCACGCGGATGAAGTATCCCGATTACCTGATGGATTTACCTTGCTAGCCCGATCAACTATCTGCAACAATGAGGCGATAGCCTCTCTTGATAAACAGATCTATGGACTACAGTGGCATCCTGAAGTGAGTCACACCTTTGAAGGAAAGCGCGTTTTCGTGAATTTCAACCGGCTTACTCTTGAGAATAAATAAAAAAAATATCATAAATTCTTAAAAAAAATCTTTGGCGGGAATGTTTTTTTTAACGATTTCCCCTTTTGTTAAATATATATATTAGAAAAAAAGATGGGTGAATATGATAAACAAAAACACAAAATGCTGTGCTTTGTTGATTTTAGGGATTCTGCTTTTGATTAATCCTGCATATGCTGCAATCAACACCATTGGCCCGGGTCAAACGGTCTTTATCGGGGAACAGGGACTGGATATTTCCGGTGCAATTGGTGCTTCCCCTGCAATCGGTTGGTGGGCATCGGGAGCCTCAATTGCGGGAAGCGCTCCGGATTACTCCATTAATGTTGCGAACCCCGCGAGTTTCTATGTCACTCCGAATGAATTCTCTACCCGAACCGGATCGTGGTACGCGCTGCCTGCGAAAACATTAGCATTTAATGTTGCAGATCCTCAACTGGATATCATTGTTGAGGATACAACCGTGAACGTTGATGTGATAGACAGGTGGGTGCCAACAGGGGATGAACTCCGTTTCAGGATTGATACGAATCTCTATCCCATTGGTGGAAGAGCCGGGCAATCATGGATACCAGTTACCATCAAAGTTAAGTCCCCGGATGGAGCAATTTTTTCATCTCTCATCAGTAACAGCGGAGTGTCAACATCCATCGTAGACTACCATGTTACTTCGGCCCCTCAATATACCGATTCAATCTGGGGTACTAATAATCGCGACAGTTACCCCCCCGGGACGTATTCTATCTGGGCAGAATGCAATGTCAACGGCATGAAAGACAATTATGGCGTAACGGGGAAGACGATCAGCAGGACCGTCAGTCTGCTCAACCAGGACCAGAATCCTCTCATTGGTGGAAACGTTCCCACGCCGAATCCTACCCAAACTATCGTACCTACCAGTCAACCGACAAACACTCCTACTAAAAAAGTGACTACCGTATCAACCCCTGTGCCAACAACTTCACAAAATACCCCATTACCCACTCTGACAGCCTCTCCGGTGATCACTTCAGCGACCCCCGAAATTGCTGCCACTCAACAGCTCCCGATTCCTACAAAGACCAAATCACCTGGGTTTGAAGGTATATTGGCAGGGTTTGCGCTCCTGGCGGCCATGGCGATTTGCACAAAGAATGAATAAAAATCCTTTTTTCTCCTGCGCAACCTTTTATTAATTCATTTTCCCATTTCAGTGTATGAACGTTGTAACAACGGTAATAAAATCCCGTCATAGTGTACGGAAATTTAAACCAGATCCTGTCAGTGATTCCATAATCAAAGATGCGCTTGAATGCGCAGCGCAATCCCCTACCGCGATGAATATTCAGCCCTGGTTGTTCGGGGTCCTGAAAAATAACGAGACTCTCGATAAAATTGCTGCAATCGCGGATCATGGCAAGTTCATTGCGGAATGCCCGTTATGTTTTGCAGTTTTTGGCGAAAAGAAAGAGATCTACTATCTTGAAGATTGTTGTGCAGCAACAGAAAACATCATTCTTGCGTTGCAGGCCCATGGCGTTACGTCATGCTGGGTTGCGGGTGAGAAAAAAGCCTATGGTGAACAGATCCGGCTGATGCTGGGGGTTCCTGAAAAGTATTCCCTTGTGAGTCTGATTGCAGCAGGGTATCCTAAAGAGATTACCCTTACCGGTAAAAAAGAGATGAAAGATCTGATTTTTAATGAAAAATATGGATAATGATAATTTTTTTGAAAAAAATCTTCCTCGTTTTCGTCAGAAAAATGTTGAATGAGAACAGGGGGTTATAAAAAGTGAGAATTATCCCGGACAGAGGTTACCTGCAATCTCTGTTTGCGATAATGCCCGGTCATATAATGATATTGCGCCAATGTTGCCATTGAAATTGAAATCATTTGCTGAATTATATCCGTTCTGTTTTCCGACCGTAACATCGTTGCCAACATTCATGAGGCGGACTCCGGTCGCTGGGGGGGTCAGACCTGTTCCTCCGATTGGGTTAACGCCCGGTGTATTGCTCTGGTAATACGTGAGGGGCTGGGAAATTCCATTGTTGTATATTGCCAGATTTCCATTCTGAACAACCACGTTGATTTGATCCCACTGACCTGCTGAGACAATTCCTGTAGGGGTCATCGCATGATAGTGGATACCACTTACCCTGTCATTCCATTCGAAATATAACCTGTCGCCCATCTGGAAGAGCTGGTAATTATCAATCTCCGTATTATTGGGATACAGTACTCCTTTTCCAATGATCTGGTGCCAGTTGGCAGAAACACTGGAATCCTCGGTCGTCGTTGGCTGTATCATGACAGAAATTGTTGCATCCCCGGTGTACTGGAGGGTGGGATCGTCAGGAAACGTGAGGTAGTTGCTTCCATTGTAAGACGAGTACGTCGCGTTGCAGGGACTGATATTAGATACGGAGGGACATCCATTATGACAGGATCCCCCGGTCTGGGAACAATCTGCTCTGTACGATGTTACGGTGACAGTTCCGGTGAGGACTGTACGTGGCAGAGCAGTCGTGCCCTTGATAATGTCCGCTGTGTACGAATTGGCGAGGACGTGAACATTCTCATCAATCAGCATGATCTGATAACGACCTGTCACCATTTTCGGCAGTGTCTTTACGGTAGAAAGCGGAGGTTGAACGTCCGTTACTTTATATTGGCATTCATTTGCAGTACTTAATGGATATACGTACAATTGTTTGCCATACAGGGAACCCGTCAGAGTGCTTGCATCAGGAGAAATATTTCTCCCATCCGGACTGATTATTCTCATTGTTGTCTGTGTTCCAGATTTCGTCGTCTGTCCGGTGAGATAGAACGGGTCCCCGGCTTTTGGCGAGAATGTGAGGAGTTGATAGGGATCCGCTCCTGAGGGAATACCGGTCATTTGCGCACTTCCGGCAACATAAACCGATTTTTTCAGATATTTTTGATCGACTGAACCAAACACAAGCAGATATACCGCGATCGCCAGAACAAGCACTAATGCTATAACCAGTATAACGGACACCACTTCAGAGATGGCTGTTGAATTTGTTTTTTCTCCTTTCATATCCTGATATCTCCTAAAACGGGGAATACAAGTTTATGGCAAATGATTCCCGGACAGTGTAATTTATTATTCACGTTTTGTTGTATTTTAATCTGCTCTTTATATTCATTGGCCAATGAGTGTGTTTTGATAGATATTTGTCCGATCTCGGGACAATATTGTAAATTATTTCCTTCAACGATGATATTTTCCTTCAAACCTGTATGAAAAGTGCAATTGAAAAATGATTCTCCATTCAAAATAATTATGAAAATTTCCAATACTGTTTTTGTTTTGGCCTCGTCACGGAATTATTAAGCATCAGGCAAGTCACATCATTGATCATGAAAAAAGTGATTCTGCAAGTAGCACTGGATCTTCTTGAATTAAAAAGGGCTTTGCAGATCGCACAAGAAGCGGTTGATGGAGGTGCAGACTGGATAGAGGTGGGAACACCCCTCATAAAAAGTGAAGGTATGTCTGCTGTCCGATCGATGAGAGAACGTTTTCCGGGCCTGGTGATTGTTGCCGATATGAAAATCGCCGATACCGGCACCCTTGAAGTGGAGATGGCCGCTAAGGCGGGTGCGAATATTGTATGTATACTCGCTGATGCTGACGATGCGGTAATTGAAGAGGCAGTCCGTGCCGCCCGACTCTATGGCATCAGGCTGATGGCGGATCTGATCAATGTCAGGGATCCGGTATCCCGTGCCTGCCTTCTCGAATCTCTCGGTGTTGATCTGATCTGTGCTCATGTTGGTATAGACCAGCAGATGACCGGCAGGAATTCGATCGACCTCCTCACTGCAATTTCGGACAATGTTCACATCCCCCTTGCGGTCGCAGGAGGGATTGATGCCGGGAGTGCCGGGGATGCAGTACGATATGGAGCGGATATCATCATTGTTGGCGGGAATATTGTCCGTTCAGCAGATGTTACGGGCTCAACAAAAAAGATCCGTGCCTCAATGGATAATCCATCGATCAAATCGAATGAAAGACAAACGACAGATGAAGAAATTCGTTCTCTTTTTATGCAGGTGTCTGCACCGAACATAACGGATGCGATGCATCGTAAAGGGGCGATGACGGGGATTTTTTCTATTTGTGGCAATGTGAAGATGGTGGGGCGTGCTGTAACCGTTCAGACGATTGCCGGTGATTGGGCAAAACCCGTGGAAGCCATCGATGTTGCCACAAAAGAAGATGTGATCGTGATCAATAACGATGGATGTACGCACGTTGCACCATGGGGAGAACTGGCAACGTGGAGTTGTGTGAAAAAAGGGATTTCCGGCGTTGTTATCGATGGGGCGGTTCGGGACGTAGACGATATCCGCGCAATGAAGTTCCCCCTTTTTGCAAAAGCCATTGTACCAAATGCCGGCGAGCCCAAAGGATTCGGAGAGATCAATGCTGAAATCCAGTGTGCCGGGCAGTATGTTTGCCCGGGTGACTGGATTGTTGGTGACGAAAGTGGCGTTGTTGTGATCCCTGCAAAGAGAGCATATGAGATCGCACGAAGGGCATTGGAAGTCAGGAAGAACGAAGAGCGAATCCGGGAAGAGATCCGGAGAGGGAGTACATTATCTGAGGTAGCGGAATTAATAAAATGGGAAAAAATGTAAGAAGCCTTTAGTGGAACACGCTTCGTTCCAGAAGCGTTGCACCGGAAGTTTTGATCTTTTTTATCGCATCGTCGACCTGATCGACACGAAGGATGAGGACTGCTCCCTCTTTCCCGGAGTAGGCATAGGAATATTCGATATTGATGCCCGCGTCACCCAGAATTTTTGCTACTTCATAGAGTCCGCCGGGTTGATCTTTCATGTGAACTGCAATGACATCGGTAAATGCGATATTGAATCCCAGCGATTGCAATTTATCATGCGCTTTTTCGGGGTGATCTACCAGCGCCCTCACGACGCCGAATCCATTTGCTTCCGCGATGCTGAATGCAAGGATATTGATCTTCTCCTCTCCCAAGGCATGAGCGATTGCTGCAAGCCTGCCCGGGCGGTTCTCAGAGAATATCGAGATCTGCCTGATCACATACTTTTTCATGTCCATTTTACATCGACCTCTTATCGATAACTTTCTTTGATTTCCCCTCAAATCTGGGTAATGAGCCCGCTTCGACTAGTTCGATATCTACATTCACGTTCAGGGAATTCCTGAGCCGGTGTTCAACTTTCTGCCTTACCAGCATAAGATCATTGATTTTGTCACTGAATGATTCTTTGTTCAGTTCTACGCGAACAAGCATATCGTCAAGGGCCCCTTTACGGGTAACTTCGATCTGGAAATGTTCACCTACTTCGGGAATTGCCATGAGGGCATACTCGATCTGTGACGGGAAGACGTTGATACCCCGTATGATTAGCATGTCGTCAACTCTCCCCTGGATCCGCTGGATCCTCGGGTGTGTTCTGCCACAGGCACACACATCTTCCTCCATTGTCGTGATATCCCCAATGCGATACCGGATCATGGGGAGTGCTTCTTTCTGCAGGATGGTGATGGTGAGTTCACCCTTTTCCCCGGTTTCAAGGGATTCGCCGGTCTTGGGATCGATAATTTCCACAAGGGCGATGTCTGACCAGATGTGGAACCCTTTCTGTTCCGCACATTCGGTAAACATCGGGCCGGACAGTTCGCTCGTGCCGTAAATATCATAGGCGCAGATACCAAGCCATTCCTGGATGCGGTTGCGCATACCTTCGGTCCACGGTTCAGCACCAAGAATTCCGGTGCGCAGCTGGGTATCTTTTTTGATATTTACCCCCATTTTCTCTGCAACTTCTCCGATATGCAGGAGATAGGAAGGGGTACAGGCTATCGCGGTTGCTCCAAGATCCTGCATCAATTCTATCTGGCGTTCCGTGTTTCCTACACTGGTTGGAAGTACTGTTGCCCCGATACGCTCGGCGCCATAATGCATCCCCAGCCCTCCGGTGAAAAGGCCATATCCATAACTTACCTGGATCACATCTCCCCTGCCCAGACCGATTGAGGTGAGACCTCTGGCAAGCGAGGTTGACCAGTTGTCCAGGTCGTTTTGTGTATACCCGACGACGGTGGGTTTCCCTGTTGTTCCTGAAGATACATGATAGCGGACGAGTTCGTCTTTTGTTGCGGTGAAAATCTTATCCGGGTAATTGTCCCTGAGATCACGCTTGAACATGAACGGGAGTTTATGAACATCAGAAAGTTTGTGGATATCATCCGGGTGAACTTTCTGCTCTTTCATCCGATTATGGTAAAATAGAGAGAAACTGTACAGCCGGTACACAAGGCTCTTGAGCAGTTTGTACTGCATTCTCTGCAGATCTTCTCTGGGCATTTCCTCGATTCGTGGATCCCAACACTTCATCAAATTGCCTCCCTTCTGTCTATCACGCGCTTCGCCTTCCCTTCAAAACGGGGTAATGATCCGGGCTCAACAAGCCTGACCGTTGTTCGCAGTTCTAGGGTACCGCGAAGTTCTTTTCCCACTTTTTTCTGGATTTTTGCCAAATCCGTCAATTCACCACTGAAAACGTCCCGGTTAATCTCGACTTCGACAGTCATTTCGTCCAGATGATTAATTCTGTCGATATATACCATAAATTGATTGCCGACTTCCGGGATCTTGAGAAGCACGTGTTCAATCTGGGAGGGGAATACATTGATACCACGGATTACCAGCATGTCATCGCTCCTGCCGGTGATCCTGGCGATCTTCTGTGCTCTCTTACAAAGGCAGCCATCTTCCATCAGCATCGTGACATCCCCGGTACGGTATCTCAGGAGAGGCATAGCTTCTTTGACCAGCGGGGTCACGACCAACTCCCCCCGCTCCCCGTCAGCGACGCGTTCTCCGGAAATCGGATCACTGATCTCAACCAGATAGGAATCATGCCAGATATGGAGCCCGTCGCGTTCCTTGCATTCGAATGCCACTCCGGGTCCAAAGAGTTCGCTTAATCCGTATGAATCAAATGCTGTAATTCCTAATCGTTTTTCAAGGGTTTTTCGTACACTCTCTGACCATGGTTCGGCCCCAAAAATTCCGGTCTTAAGACTATCGAGAGATTCATCCATCTCTTCAGCAACTTCCGAAAGATGCATGGCGTAACTCGGTGTACAGTGAATGGCAGTCACGCCAAAATCCCTTATCATCTCTATCTGGCGCTTGGTGTTACCGGTTGCGCTGGGTATAACCGTCATACCGATCTTTTCTGCTCCATAGTGGAACCCGAGACCTCCGGTGAACATTCCATAATTTACCATGTTCTGGAAGATGTCTTCTTTTCCTATCCCGATCATCGTCATATTGCGTGCAATCAGGTCAGACCAGACATCCAGATCTTTTTTGGTATACCCTACGACCGTGGGTTTCCCGGTTGTTCCTGAAGTTGTGTGGATGCGGACAATTTCCCTGAGAGGTACTGCAAAAAGCCCGAAAGGATACCCATCCCGAAGATCCTGTTTTTTTGTAAAGGGGATTTTCTGGATATCATCCAGTGTTTTAATTGATGACGCTGTTATTCCTGCATCAGAGAGACGTTTTTTAAAAAAACCAACCTTTTGTGCCTGCCTGATCGTTTTCTTCAAACGTTTGAGCTGAAGTGCCTGCAAATCATCAGGTTTCAGGGTCTCAATCTTTTTATCCCAGAACATCTACGACCTCTGTTATGCTATCGCATGACAAAATATGTCGTGGCTACGGTATATAATCACTGAAATTTTGGAATTGAAAAATAGATATTAGGAGATTCTTGAATTTCTTTTGGAAAATGTGCAACGATGATTTAATCTGTGGAAATGTGGTAGTAATTATCTGAATTGTGCAGGATCATACAAAGTTATGCAGACAAATTATTCTTGGCTGTCGGTAAGTGGGTTTGGCTCTCACATAAAATCGACACAAAAAACATTGATTATCCAGAAAAAAAACGGGCTTGAGGAATACCCTTTTGAATCGATAAAAAATCTTCTCATTGTCGGCGGGCATACCATAAGTTCAGCAACGATAACCCAACTCATAAAAAAAGGTGCGGTCATCACTTTTTTTGAACCTGATGGCAATCCGATCGGGACTATCAGCCCTTTTGGCATTAATAATGACAGTGAGATTAATCGCGTTCAGCAAACCGGATCACGGCACCGGTTTGCAACAGCCATTGCGCACGGGGCGTTAAGGTCCCGTCTTGTGGCCATCAATCGCTTACAGGAGAAGCAGAACATCTCACTGTTTTATGAAGGTGAGTCGGATTTCCTTCACAAATCCCTGGAGGAAATGGCATACCTGATCAAACTCGATGAGATTCGCCGGCTTCACCGCATGACTTCCGATATGTACTATGAAATTATGTCGCGCAGCCTAAGGCCTGACATTGGATTCCGGCGAAGGACACTTCGCCCTCAGATAGATCCTGTGAATGCGATGCTATCATTTGGCTATGCAATGCTGTATGGGAATTGCTGTGTCTCCCTTATTGGTGCGAGGCTGGATCCTGACCTGGGCCTCCTGCATGAAGGTCATGGAAGCCTGGTGACAGATATTTCCGAATCGATGAAATCAGCAATGATTGATGATATGGTTTTTACCATCGCACGGGATTCCCTTACGCCGGATGATTTTGAAGTTACTCACGATCGGTGTATGTTATCGGATGATTTGGCAAAAAATCTCATAAAAACATTTCATACAACAATAAATAATAATCAGATAACTGAACAGGTCTCCAATCTTTCAAATGCGATCAGAAATAATGCTGAATTTAAAGCCCAGTACTGATATTCCCTTCACCTTTGATAATGGAAAAGTCCTCGAAATTTTTTAACTGAATTTCCGACTGTCGGAGATCCCTGATTACAGCACGGGGACATCCATACACCATTGATACAAATTTTTCTAGAATCATCAATTCCCCGGTTGCACAAATGTGAACCCTCCCGTCCGGTAGATTCATAACCGTGCCGCAGACTTTCAGATCGGTTGCGATTCTTCGAACGCATGCTCTGAATCCAACTTTCTGGACCCTTCCCGAGATTACTATCTCGATTGTTTGCACGTTTAGATCTCCTGCATTATTTTAATTGCAAGGCCTAGTTCATCGAAGACTTCATCCCGGAGATTTGACTGGCGGATATTTGTGGCCGCGTCGATGGCGTAATCAAGTACTTCCTGTGCGGCTATTTCACAGCCAACCGCATGAATCTTCATTGCAATATCGCACATGACAAACGCCCTGCGGGAAAGTGGCCGGATGATACGGGCTTCTTTTATCGCACTCTGCAGCATTCGTTTGGAAAGTTTTCCATTTCCCTCATTTCTGAACAGAATTGAAAGACTACAGAAAAAAAATGCTTCTTTTCCCCGATCGGCCACCGAATTGATAATGCGTTCAAGAGTTGCGATCTGATTGGGATGAGCTCCGTCAGAGATAATTTTCTCGGTAATTGCCCTGATTTTAACATAGTGGGGAGAGATCTCATAACTATCCTTTTGTCCCATCTGCACAAGGCGGTGAAGTCTTAAGCCGTCATCATCAATGGTCTGTGTGGTATCAATTGCGAAATTGAGATGTTTTTTATCATTACGCGTCGAGTAGAGCATTGAATATACTTGGGCAACTTTGTCGCGGATTGTATCTGCTATATACTGGATGTTGATGCTTTTTGTCAATGAATCTGCCTTTTTTAACAGCGGCAGGACCGATTCATCATTATTACATTGTAAAGCGAGCGGGATAATGTCCAGAATAATTGAGGCACGCTCATATGGTGAGGGAATTTTTTCTGTAGTTTCCATCATCAGTTTGAGGAGCTCAGCACAGCGATCATCATCTTGTTTTATCATCCTGGATATCGCTATGAGGGAATTGATGTAATCGACCGGTACTTTAATAGGAGATACAACATCGAATGCAATATTTATCAATGCATCATCTGGAGCGATCGTATAAAGGTTGACTAGAGAAAACACAATCTGTTTGCGGGCTTTTGCACTATCCGGAAACTCTCCCGCATGCAGAATAGTAATTCCTTCCTCCAGGCATTTTTCCGCTTTTTTCTGATCGATGTGGCAAAACAGGGTGGTAAGGTCTGCCAACACCATTACTTTGGAATACTGGTCGGGAAGATAATTCACTGAATCGAATATCGTATTGAGAATTTCTGATGCATACTCTGATTCTCCGGATTTAATAAGAGAGTCGGCCAGGTTTGATAATCCCATGAGGCGGTTGTAGGGATCCTGTATCAGATGAAGGACCCGATATATCAGATGGGAAATAACGGTATTTGATCGAGCCTGCACATTTCTTTGCAGGAGGTATGCCAATATTTCGTAAGAATCTGTTGAACCCGGCAGGGGGGTCTCCTCGTTGAGATTGGAGATAATCCGGGACATCATCGCATCCCGTTCCAATGGGTTGCCAATCTCAACAGCGTACATCGCCAGGGGGATGATAAAATCAGGGTTATCGCTTGTTTTGGAATAGGAAATTATCACATCAATTAATCCGGCAATTTTTAGTGAGATATGAGGTGTTTTTACATTTACCTTAATGATTTCCAGTGCACGTTCGAATGGAGGGATTGAGGTTGAAAAATCCAGAATCTGGGATTGGAATTTTGAATCCTTCAGAATAATGCAACCGATTTTGATAAAATTCTCAGAGATCCGTTCACATAATTGAGTTTTTAGTACCGGATCGCCAATTTCCTGTGCGATGAGGTACGCTTTTTCGAGTGCATCAGGGGACCGGTTGTCAATAGCATATTTGATGATCCCATCGATGATATTTGCCATTGCATAGGTTGCCAGATCTTTTTCAAGGAGGGAATTACTCCATTCTTTCATTCGTAAAAGGAGATCCAGATCACCCTGCTGAGCTGCCAGGATTGCTGCTTCATCAATAATTCTCCCCAATGTGGCAGACCGGGTATTCTGTCCCTCAATCTGGCAGGTAAGTCCCACTGCTCTCTGAAGGAAATCACGGTTTTTTGTCTGCACACCCATTTGGGCAATTTTTATAACAATATTTGATATCGCTCGTTCTTTTATGGGTAATTCTTTGATAGAATCTGCGAGTTTAATCAGAATGCCCGGCTCATGGGAGTTGAGGAATGCTCTGTCTACCAGAAGGGTAATACATTCAAGGATAAGTGAATCCCGTCTTGGATGCAAGAGAAGGAGGTCTCTAAGCGAATGGATATGAACGACGATGTCATCGAACGGAAAATTACGGGAAATTTCCATGATGGCTCTGGATATGGCACTATGAGAAATTTCTGCGGGAATGTTACAGAGAATTGAATCGTTTACTATGGCGATCGAATTATTTTTCACTCCCGCAATTAAAAGATTGGTAACACAATCGGTATATGAAGAGATATTTTCAGATTCAAAATTGACTTTCCCAAAGATATTGAGGGTAGATTCGAAATTTCCGGCACTGAGCATAATCTGCGAAAACTGAAGATAAACATGGGACAGATATACGTGATTGCAGTTTTTTTCTATAATGGGAATCAGGTCGGAAAGGACGTTTATCTCATTTGAATGGCGGGCAACTGAAATCCCGGCTTTAATAATTTCCCGGATTGGATATTTATCCGGATTTGAAATCAGGTGCTGCAGTTTCATTGCGGATTCAAAGTACCAGGTATCCCCGCATTTCTCTGCTTTCCTGAGAAGATCAATGACAAGGGTCCCCGTAACAAATGGAAGGGCACTGCAGAGTGTCTGAAGGACTTTTACAATCTGTTTTTTATCTTTTTCGCGCTCGAGGAATTGCTCTGTCAGAGCGCTGATAATTTCGAGTTGTTTTTCAACAGAAATATCTTTGAAATTCCCGGAAAATTCTACAACGTCCGACAGATCCCGGGAAAATTCTGATCTGGCCCCCTTCTCAATAATGGAATTTATACAATTCTGCCTGCGAATCTTCTGATGGATATCGGTGGCTATCCTGATACTTTCAAGCAATAACGATCGATTTTTTTCCAGAATCGCTATGGTTGCAGTCGCTTTTGCAAGTTCGGAATGAAGGACTGCACGTTTTGAGATATCTCCGATATCTTCAATGAGACTCAATGAGGTGTGGAGGCGTTTTTCATCGCGGGTGGTAATTGCCCAGACGATCAAAAGCGGTATGATATCGATCATAATATCCGATCGGTATTTTCTGAAACTGATCCGATCGAGCATCAACATTCCTTCTTCTATGAATGAAGTGTCTGCACGAGAAACTCCTGACTCAATGAGATCCCGTGCCATAAAGGCAAAAACACGTGACTGGTAACTTTTTTTCCCCAATATATTGGATAAGAAAAGAAGGGATTTTAACCAGGCTTCATCTTTTGTTTTAATGTATTGGGAGAGAATGCAGGAGAATAATGTTTCGATTTCATTGCTGGGAACATCTGAAAGTGCGTATAAAATTGAGGGAGTATTTGTTTTTATAGCAGTGTCAACCAGGAGATGATCCAGATCGGAGACAATTGTTTTTCTTGCATGTCTTCCCTGTGTAAGGTGGAGATTGTCAATACTACTTTTAACAATCTTCCAATCTTCTGGGGATAGCGCCTGCTGAACCTTATCGAATATTTCTGTGGGTTTTACCATTATTTATTTCCCGATTGCGTAAATTCAGGTTATTTATTCTCAATTTAACCAAATTAATTAATAAACTTTACTATTCTATTTACGCATAATTTTATTTTTTTTCGGATACTAAAGCAAATTTAACGGTTTTTTAATTGATATCTCAATAATTGGACATTCCTTTTTAATAAATTCCAATAATTTCGATTAATACTCAAATCTGTCCATAAAAAGCAGTTTGTTTGGATAATCCTCAAAAATTATTCGGGTAGGCTCAGGTATTTCTTCCGGCAACTTTTTGGATTGAATTCATAATATCGTCACGCAATTCCTTGCCCATTTCGATATTTTCAGCATCAAGAAATATTCTAATCAGGGGTTCTGTTCCCGATGCCCGTACCAGTGCCCAGGAATTTCCCTGAAATATTTTCAGACCATCGGTCTCATCAATAATTTCATGAGAATAAGCAGATTTGAGTGCCTCGAGTATTGCTGCTCCACCGATTGCAGGAATTTTATCTTTGATCATGTGCCGCTGCGGTAATTGTTCGAGTAAAAGTGATAATTTTTGTTTGCGCGACGCAAGGATAGCAACCATCATCGCAGCGGTCATCCCACCGTCGCGACAGAACTGGTGGTCGGGGAATATGAGTCCGCCATTCCCCTCACCCCCAAAGATAACAGGAGATCCTTTTTCAATAAGTGAACGCATCGTTCGGGCTACATAGATGCTTCCAACCGGGGTATAGATCACCGTACAGTTGTAATTTTTAGCTACGATCTCAACCATTTGTGAGGTGCTGACCGGTGTAACAATTACTCCTTTTTTGTCGCGGCATATGTGATCTGCGACCAATGCAAACTCCTGGTTTTCTTCAACAAATTGCCCTTTTTCATCAATGAAAACGGCGCGATCTGCATCCCCGTCGTGAGCACCGCCAAATGAAGCACCACTGCTGATTACGAGCGCTGCGAGCCCCATCAGCCCCTCCGGAGATGGCTCGGGAAGCCTTCCGGGAAATGTACCATCCATAATTGCGTTGATCGTCAGCACCCTGCAACCCATTCCGGTGAGTATTTTCGATGTGGTTGCACAAGCGGGACCAGAACCCGGATCGACAACTACCGTTATTCCATTCCCTATTTTTCCGGGAAAAAGATTGACGATCGCAGTGATGTAGTCTTCAATAAGATGAAGCGCGATGGTCTCTTTTCCCGCACCTTCCCAGGAGGTCGTTGAATACGAACGATCAAATATTCTTTGTTCGAGTTTGATGGTTTCCTCATCACCCATCTCGGTGCCATCAGATTCGATAATTTTTACTCCATTATATTCCGGAGGATTATGAGAGGCAGTGATCATCGCCCCGCCATCAAAGTGTTCCTTAACAAGGTACTGCAGTGCCGGGGTAGGAAGTATGCCGCAGTCAATAACGTCGCATCCCACAGCGAGGAGACCGGCTTTGATCGCATTAATGAGTGTTTCACCACTGGTCCTTGTATCCCTGCCAACAGCGATACGTCCGTTTCTCATGGTACCAAGCGATTCTCCAATGGAGAGAACAAGTTCAGGTGTCAGGTCTTTTCCTACAATCCCTCTGACACCGTTAGTACCGAACAGCCGTTTCTGGATCTTTTTCGCTTCCATATTTTTCACTCCATTTTAATATTTAAGGGCAAAAATCTTCGAATGCACCGATCGACGCAAGGACATCTTCCGGACAAGGATTGGTAAGAATGCAATTTTCTGTCTCGAGATTCCCGATGACGATCCGGGGAAAAGCTATTTGTTTAAATCCTTCGATGACTGCAAAATCAATTCCCTGGTCAAAGAGGAGATTCAGCGAATTATCTAAAGTGTTGTTACGTATCGCAACCACTGATTTATGAGCGTCGATTCCTACTGAAATTTCCGCCCCGGCCTCAAAAAAACCCGTGGTATCTTTTCCTTTTTCCAGCTCAAATTCATGGTCTCCCAGATGTTTGATGACTGCCACGCGACCCAGTGTTTTGAGGTGAGGGACAAGCTGTTTGATGAATGTTGTTTTACCAGAATTCGATCTGCCAACAACCTGAATTATTTTCATGGTTCCTGATCTCAAGTAATTTCCGGTTCTTTGTTATTGGGGCTGATTTCCTGAATATTTTTGTCATCGCTTTCCAGCAAAAGGCTAGAGGGGGGATGCAAAATGGTTTCATCCATCGGGATGTTGACATTTGGGGGTACTGATGGATTATTTTCTGTTGACGCGACCTCCGTTATTGCTATCGTTCCGGTAATGTCGGGAAGGTCCTCCATTTTCTCCTTGAGTGCCGGTTCTGTGGGTTTGGTATTCGGAGATGATACTTCACCGGATTTTTTTCTTCCCCGTGTTTTTTTCGGTATGGGGATATTCGTCTCTTTAACATCCGGCAATTTCCTTATCGCATTCTCTTCTCCATCAGGCCGGATATTTCCCGGTTCTGTGGAATCCCCTCTTGTGCGGAGAATTGTTTTTGCGGCCTCTCCCACGCTTCGCATGACTTTGGTGATTCGATCTTCTATATCGATCTCTTCATCGATATCCAGGGTGGTCCCTTCAACTTCGAGCAAAAATCGTGCTACTTCACTAGCCTCAAAGAGCAGATCGTCCAGTTCGTCCGTAGTGAAAAACCCACACATTGCGCCGTAAAAAAACGTGGCGCTTGATTTGCGGACCTTCTTCTTAAAGGAGTTCCGCGCCTGGTTTACGGCCTGGGGGGTGTAGGTCTCTTCCATAAACGGTACGAGTTCGGGCAGATGATTTCCAATGAACGTCATCTCTGCCCCCCCGGACGTGCGGAAATCGGTACACAATCGTGCGAGTGCCCATTCCCGGGCGGTGATGTAGGTCCTTTTGCGCAAAAACTGGTTTACCTTTCGGTAAGTTGCTCCATTTACTTTTTTAAATTTTTTATATTTGTTAATCTCCTGCTGGATATTTGCGCTTTCCATTATTGCCCTCCTATGAATAATTGGTTTATTGCTTAGGATATTGCTTAGGATTATTCTTCTTCAAGAGAGTTGTTCATTTGGCTACTTAGTATATAGCGCTATAAGGTTTATTACAATTTAACATTACGTCGGATGTAGTTGTTCAGATTCCAGAATTAAATGGCTGTTAAAACCGGTTCAAAAAATTGATTTTGGCTGTTTTTTAGGGGCTGATTTAATCCGTTATAATTACCGGATAATTGGTGTGTGGGGGTTTCCATGTTTTTCCCTTTACGGGGGTCCATAAAAGAGGCTCGGGTATTTTAAATGGTATTAAAAGGCAACTCTGTTGTGGCACTATGAGTTGCGTATATTTTCAGTGAATGAAGTAATGGGTATTGTTGCGTGAGTGGGAAATTAATGACTTCTTTTTTCATTTGATCTATTGGCCGCTCAACCAATTATCCACAAAATCTGCGTGTCCCCTTGGTGGCATAAGAGAGAGTTAATTCAATAATTTTATTTTTCCCGAATGTATGGTTCAAATCTCAACATCAAGGGTTGTGGGTGCTCATGGGGACCATCAAAATCACGCTCTCCAAATTTATTTATCAGCGATGGGCTGGAAGTCCATATTTTTATTTTAGAATGGACTAGCCATAGAATTTGAGATTCGCATAGTGCTTGGTGTGTACTAGATTTTTATCGGTAGATCTTATTTGGGCTAAACAAAAAAAAATGCGAATAAGTTCCTTTTTTGATATAGCATCATATGGTTTATTGTAAAATTAAAAATATTCTCTCATCTTTTTAAAAATGGCAAAAATGAACGTATTTTTAGATAATATTCCTAAAATGAGCGCTTTGCTGATTTCCCATCGTTTGAATATTTCTCCAATTAACGCATTGATAAGATCGAAAGTAAATAGCTTTACAAAATATTTTTCAGGATCAAAATAAGGTTTCGGCCTGATTCCAATGACCTTAGATTTCTCCATCCGAATGATCTGGCCATGATTTGTCGATATTTTCCGATATTTTCCGGAAAACATATGATTCGTGCCGATATCGGATAAATTACTGATTGAGATTCAAAATCCTCATTAATCAAATTACTAATTCGTTCAGAATCGAAGTTTTATCCATGACATAAAACTTCGATTTTTATCCCGATGAAATGCTCTGTTGAAATCATCGTTCTCCTGTTACTTGCTTGCCCTCTACGATAGGTGGGAGGGGGACCTCCATTTCGGAAGGTCTTTTCGATCTTACGACGTTATCGTTATAGGTAGGGATGCCCGAGCGGCGGGGACGGAAGCACGAAATTCATGCCCCATAAGAGCGACTCCTCAATACTCCGCAAGGATTTCTTCAACATACGATGAAGTACACGATTATGACCGGGGCTATTTTAGTGTCATGTCAACGACGAATTGTGATATATAACATAAAAAGAGAGATCTGGTCTGAATCGAAAGAGAGCGTCGTTTTGGGATAGTCCGTGGAGGATCTTTCCCGGCTCTGAAATAAGATCTGCCACAATCCGTCGTGAAACCTGGCGAATCATTCCCACAACTGACATTATAATTTTTTTCTAATCCGTCATGAATGAACGTGTTTTTCAAAAATAGCTTGTTTAAGATATTTTGCAGGATTTTTTTTAGAAAATTTACAAGTGAGTGGAATATTGAGAGATCTCATGAGATGGCAATTTGTATCTCGATACGGTCCCGGAAATTTCGGTAGCGAGCTCCGAGGTATTCTCCAAAAAAGTACGTGAGAATTGAGTATGAGTAAAATCCTCTCCGAATAGCGAGAGAAATATTCGGCACGTCAGTAAACATAGATCATCCTGGCATATTGTCAGAAAACGAATAGTATGATCAGGGAAGAAGGTGCGCAGCTTGGTTTGGTTTGCCATACCTTTTACGAATTGCAACCCGCTATTCCGGCAACTCAGAGTCGCGACAGTGCCTCCAGAATCATAAAATCCACCCACTCTTTATCACCGAGAGAAATCATGCCATAAGGAAAATTATGACGCTATTTTTTCCATGGTTCCAATTAAAAAAAACGCAATTTTTTTATTAAAAGTTTTTTTTCCCATTTCTAAAAAAAATACTACTCCACAAAATGAACAAAAATTACGGGAAATTATTGAAAATTGGCACCACCTGGCCTGTTTTATCCCGAATTTTTTAGGGAAATTTTGCCTTGTAGTGTTTGACGTCGACTCAATTGATTCTTATTATTTTTTGATGAAACCCAACCAAATTGCCGTTTTTAGATTATTTATCTCTGTCCGAAATGAATTAAATTCCTTTCAGGATTATTACCGTTTTTGCACATATGGATTTCCCGATGGAATGTTTTTTTATATATTTTTCAAAACTATCTTGATTGAATGTAATCCTTTCATAAATTTTGATCTCAAAGCTGACGGCCGGTGACAGATCAGAATCAGGTCTATCCTTAGATTGCGATTTACGGTCCAATAATCTATTTTGTGGGGTGTCGCATATGATCTTCTTTATTTATTATGGCAGGGAATATGCCGAAAAAATTTACTTCAGTTTCCTGAAATACCCGGGCTCTCAACTACATATTTTAAAGAATATCATCGTCAGATGATCATTTTGGGCGATAAAAAAAATGATGAACAATTATTGACGGTATAAACAAAATTTTGATCGTAAAAAACACCCAAAAATATCGATATCCTCAAATATGTTTTCCGAAAAAAGGGATTGACGAAGGATGATTATGGTAGTTGAGTAATTTTTCCTTTGTGTTGTGAGTATTCTCTGGAAAAAATGAAATCCAATTGCATCGATTGTTGAATTTTTTTTTATTTTTTTTGAGGACTGAAATTCGTACTTAAAATTTTTAAGATTGGTTCTCTCTCCTGATTCTTGATTCCGATGATCATGTTTTGAGACTTGTATCAGATTAAAATCCTCAATTTTATCCCGATATCAACAGATCATAAGAGGGAGTCCACCAAAATTTAAAAATTTCTCTGGTCCGATATATTCTCCCTGTAAGAAAAAATTTTACTAATCGGCCTTTCCAAAAAAAACCTGTGACAGAAAATAAAGGCCTGGCTTTTAGCCAGGTGTCCTGGCTCTGGATGTCCGATTGATTCATCGACGGTAATATCTTCAAACAGCGATAGTGGTGCTTTTTGTCCACGATCGTCAATGTGTTGGGGTAATGGACCCTCGCGAGGGAAAAAATGCTGTTTTTAGAATATTTTATTCATTCCATTTCATAATTATTTGTTCTATTTTCTCTGGGCTTTCGTGGATTTTCCGGTTTGAATAAATACAGAATCTTTTCTTGTTTTAATTAATTTTGATTGTTGAAAATAATTCTCTATAAATAAAATGGCAAAAAGGGTCGGATATTTAAACTTCGCAGAATAGGTATTCTACGAAAACCTTTAATTATTCGAGCAAAGATAGAATAGAGCATGGAAAGCGGGTATTTCTCGGAGTGGCTCAAAAGTTACCGTAATTATCTTCGGATGCGCAATTACTCCCCCCGCACGCTCGATAGTTATGAGCAGGTGATCAAACACTTCGCGTACTATGTCTGGCTTCGGAGACATACCGAAGTAACAAAACTGGTTATCTACTGGAAGGATTTTGAGAACGCCCGTCTCGATACCGGTGTAGAAGTCGCGCCCCTGATGGTGACCGATTATCTCTCGTTTGTCTCTTCCATGAGAACTTACAAGCCAAAGACTCTCCATCGCGTCATCTCGACGATGAGTTCGTTCTATCGTTTCCTCTATACCCAGGGGGCTGTCAGTTCAAACCCTCTGATGGGTATCGAACGACCGCGGATCAAACAACAGGACGTGAAATATCTCAAGCACAGCCAGGTGCTCAGGCTGATCGATTCCATTGAGGATCCACGGGACAAACTGATCGTCCGGACCATCTACGCCACGGGTGTTCGCGTGTCAGAACTGTGCGGAATGAATGTTGATGACGTGGATTTTGATGAACATACTATCCGAATCAAGGGGAAAGGTGACAAGATTCGGATTGTTTTTGTTGACGACGACACGCTTGCGGACATCCTTAAATTTGTGGGCAATCGTATTGTCGGACCGCTCTTTATTGGGCAGCAGGGTAAGCACATCTCCTCGCGTGCAATCCAGCATATTTTCAAACATTATGCCCCCAATGGAATAACCCCTCACAAGATCCGTCATAGTTACGCCAGTGAGCTGTACAAGCGTTCAAAAAATCTCCGGGTGGTCCAGGAGAATCTCGGTCATACATCCATCAAGACGACTGAGATTTATCTCCATACTGACATTGACGAACGCCGTCAGGTCTACCAGCAGTTCTTCCCCCTCTCAAGGCCGAACGAATAAAAAATTGATTTCGATCGTTCAGTTGCAACAGCAGGTGGAATAGCTGTTATTTCCCTCTTTTTTTTTAAAGAAAAATATTCGTGAGAGCCATTTTTTTAGCATTTCATGCTCATGAGCTGACTGAAAGTACCTAGTTGTTTCCTTCTCCTGGGATTTCACCGCTCACTCCCGGGAGTTATCGATTGGCCGGTCGCTGCTGCAGAAATTCCTGGATTCATTCGAAAGCCGGGTTACTGTTGTGAATTTCCCTGAAGGAGTTATTTTTATCAGGGGATACCGGGGGATTCTGCAGGGATGTTGGGGTGCTTTAGTAGTCACTTCGTACTGGAGGTCCGAGTGTTTTCAGTACCACTAGCCGTACTGCAGGGAATTCTTTAATGGCATTGACCATTATTTCTTTTTTGGATAAACGCGCAAAAATCTCCCTATTTCTTTGTTTAACCCTCAAATCGGTGAATTCTGATTTTGTGGCCCCCTCTATGATTCTTAACATAAACCGTATGATGCTATACAGTAATCTTGATTTTTTGTCTTTGATTTTGTTGAGGTAAAACGGGATGACTTGGCTTGCAGTTTGCAGCAGGTACGGAAAAAAATTCAGGCTGGGTGGTAAATTTTAAAATTTTGTGGACCAAAGAAATTTTCTGATTCATCTGGCACAATATCTCCCGTGCTATTCCTGTACCGGGTGGGCTCTTCCGGATGTCCTGATGGCCGGGTATCCCCGATTGTGCAGATTTGATGATAATCCGGGCGGTAACCCGCCATGACCCCGGTCTCGGATTATGCCGGGATACCTGGGAGAAATTTATCGAATCCCCCGCGATCCCTTCACTTCCTTGCGCAGTATTCTGCCTGGACCCGTGCACCGGAATTATTTTTGGGGTCTCGTTAAAACTACGCGGGAAGGCCGGGGGTAACGGGAGCCACTCCTCTTTTGTAGTGAAAGAGGTAGTTTTGAAGGGGGAATGGGGCTGCAGTTATGGGTGGGATAAGGCGGTCCGGCATATGAGATTGGAAATTTCTCGATACGCAGATCAAATCCATCCCGTTTTCAGGGATTGGAAATACATAACTCAAATATTTTGTTAAATCTAATCTCTTAAGTTAAACCGCAGATTCAAATTTAATTTTTCAATCTTATCTAATTTTACTTTATACCATTTTTGGATTCAAATTAATTGGATTATCCAATTTTATGAAGTGATTTTTTACCAAAAATCTTATTTGTTTCAAATATTTATATTCATTCTCTGGGATTATGTTGACCAATCAAATGTTTGAGGAAAACTAATTCAAGACGTTAATTTGCCCGGGATCTGATTATTTCAATTTTTTTACGGTACGTAATTTATAATCATCCGATTCTTTCGAATTCATTCTTTTCGTCCCGCAGAGATTGTTTTTATTTCGGCAAATTTACCTCATTCAAATATGATCAAATATTGTGGAAATGTTTGTTTGTATGAGGACAATTCACATATCCAATTTAACTTCTCAAAATGATGTAACTTTTTCATCGTAATGACTTAACTATATAATATTTTCGCAATTCCAATTACTGACGTATTTCTCTTAAAAATCCAATTTTTACCCATTCAGAACTTTACATGTACGCAATTTCCAATTATCTGTTCAGTACCATTCGCCGGTATTCTGATGAAGATACTTTCAAATCACAAAAAATCCAATATTTCCCCATATGCCAAAAGCCCATAAAAGAAAATACGAAAAAATAGACGAGGCCGAGATCGAACTTGTCGTACAATGTAATGACAGTCATGAATTTTACGAACGGTACCGGCAGGTATTCCCCACTAAGAAGAAAGGTATCGACAGCATCAGTAAAATCTGGAAACGCCGCAGTGAATTCTTAAAAAAAATCCAGCCTGAAGAACTGCCCCTTGAAATTCCGGTTGGCTCAACATCCCGGGAGATTGAGAATCTCATCATTGCACAAAATAAAATTCTTATTGAAATGTCCAGCGTGATGAAGGAACAACTCAAAGCGAGCAGGGATATCCTGGCACATCTTTCGAAACCTGCCCCAAAACCCGAAGAGCCTGTTTCAAAACACCACGAAAGGATACCGGAACAAAAAGAGCCGGTCAAAAAAGCCTGTCTAGATAAGCCTGCAGAGATTATGATTGGATCCTGAAATACTATTTTTTTTAACGGCGTTTTAAAACCGATCCAAAATTATCTGGATTGTTCCAAATTATTCTGACCCCTGTCAGTCTTGATTCGTAAATCCCATTGACTGCGACGCTAGTCTTATAGTGCTAAAAAGCATACAGGATATAGCATTTTTCTCAAGGAAAAATGTCGGGTTTAAGTTCCCGTAATCCAAAAACCCCCGTAGTGTAGCGGTCAATCATGCAAGCCTTTGGAGCTCGCGACACCAGTTCGAATCTGGTCGGGGGTATTGACCATCTTCAGGGTCTTTTTTGCAGGTTCTCAATTGAGTGGATGTGAGGACCTGTGTTCTCCACAATTGCCCGGCTAGCTCCATTGAAACCCGGGAAGATCAGGAATTTTTCGTTTTTAAAAAATCCAGAAATCACTCATCAGTAACTCCCGGATAATTTCCGGGAAAAATTATCTTGAAAAAAAATTAAAAAAATCAGCACCCGCAAAAGAGCTTCCGGACCATATCCGGAATCTCAGAGGGTCGGGATGCAACCGGAACACCGTTCTTTTTCAGCCGGGCAATCTTGGACCGGGCATCGCCTTCACCGCCCTCCACGATCGCACCCGCGTGCCCCATCCGCTTGTCGGGTGGTGCCGAGATGCCGGCGATATACGCAACAATCGGGAGGTCGGTGCATTTCGCTCCCTCCTCTTCCAGGTTGCCGCCCACTTCCCCAATCAGCACAACCGCCTTGGTCTGTGGATCGTTCTCGAACTCTTTAAGCACGTCCACAAAGGTCTGACCGATGACCGGGTCGCCGCCGATCCCGACCACCGTGCTCTGGCCAATGCCGGCCCGGGTGAGTTCGTCCACAACTTCGTACGTCAGGGTCCCGCTCCGGGAAATAACCCCAACATTCCCGCGTGAAAACAAGCCCGCCGGCATGATTCCCATCTTCACTTCGCCCGGCGAGAGGAGCCCGGGGCAGTTGGGGCCGATGACCGCAGATCCCTGCATGGTCGCGTACGCGATTGCCTTCATCGTGTCATGCACCGGGATGTGTTCCGTGATGCAGACGATCGTCTCGATACCGGCATTCGCTTCCTCCATGATCGCGTCGGCTGCCGCACCCGCGGGGACAAAGATAACGCTGGCCCCGATATCGTGCTCGCCCATCGCTTCCTTCACGGTATTGTACACCGGCACGCCGTGCACCTGCAGGCCGCCCTTGCCGGGTGTGACTCCCGCAACAACGCCCCGGCCCCCGACTTCGCGGGCATAATTGTTCATGAGCCCGATGTGGAACTCGCCCTGCTTGCCCGTGGCTCCCTGCACGAGAATGCCGGTCTTCTTGTCACCGTAGATCATCTGGTCACCTCGACTGCTTTCTTGACCACAAGGTCCATGGTCGGGAGCATCTCGTAACCCTTCTCGGTCAGGAGACGCCGGCCCTCTGCCTCGTTCGTGCCCGCGAGCCGGACGATCACTTTCTGGGAGATATCGGCGTCGATGATGCCTCTCGCTACTTCATCGCACTTGGTGATGCCGCCGAGCAGGTTCACCACGATGACCCTGACCGTAGGGACGCTCGCAACAAGCCGCACCGCATGCCTCACCCGCTCGCTCTCGGCGCCGCCGCCGACATCAAGGAAGTTTGCCGCTTTCCCTCCATAGAATTCTATCAGGTCCAGCGTCGACATCGTGAGCCCGGCACCATTGCCGATCACGCCGATCGCCCCGTCGAGTTCCACGTACGAGAACCCGTGTTTCTCTGCTTCGCATTCGCGTTCCGTGAGATCGCGGTTGACCGTGAAACCCTGCCGCCCGAGCGCATTGTCGTCCACAATGATCTTCGCATCTGCGGCAAAGATTCCCAGGGGGGTCGTGACGAGCGGGTTGATCTCGGCGAGCAGGGCATCCTTCTCCAGGAAGACCCGGTAGAGCTTGTTGATGATCGGCATGATCTCTTTCGGGGCTTTGCCCGCAAGCTCCCGGAGCATGAAGGGTGGGAGGTCCCGCATGAGGGGGTTGGCGATCACTCTTCGGATCGCGGAAGGATTTTCCTTTGCCGTGATCTCGATGTCCACGCCGCCCTCTTCCGTGAAGAGGATGAGCGGCTGCTTGCTGGCGCGGTCGACCGTGATCGAGAGATAATATTCGTGCTGGATATCGAGCCGCTGCTCGGCAAGGATCTCTTTGACCGGGAGCCCCTTGATCTCTTTTCGGAAGAGTTCCTCTGCGGTCTCGACGGCCGACTTCCTGTCCGCCATCAGGATACCGCCGGCCTTGCCCCGGCCGCCGACATCCACCTGGGCCTTTAAGACAATCTTGTCGCCAAGCGCATCGAGATGTGCCGGTAATTCTGCTGCGGTACGGATCAGGAATCCTGCCGGGACGGGGATCCCGAACTCCCTGATGACCATCTTTGCCTCATGCTCACGTAACTTCATGTGCCTGTGCTCCCTTTCCCAGCTCAATGCCGAGTTTCATTGCCTTGATGTTGAGCGTCTCGGTGCCCTTGGGCACGGAATCAAGGATCGCCTTCTCGAGTGCTGCCTCGCTGACCACGTGCGTGGATGCGACGAGCGCCCCCAGCATCACGATGTTGGCCACGATATCCTTGCCGAGCGTCTGCTTTGCTTCCCGAGTTCCCGGGATCTCAAGATATTTGCACTGGGGCCGCGAGTGGACGAGCGTGGCATCGACCAGCATCACCGCATCCTTCGGCGCACCGGCCCCGTACTTCTCGAAGCCTTCCTGTGACATGATCACGAAGATGCCGGGATTCGCCACCTTGGGATAGAGGATCTGCTCGTCATCGATGATCACCTGGCTCATCGATGCCCCGCCCCGGGCCTCCGGCCCGTACACCTGCGTCTGCACCGCGAACTTATTGTCGTACATCACGGCTGCCCGGCCGAGAATCACGGCCGAGAGGATGATGCCCTGCCCGCCGAACCCGGAGAACCGTACCTCGTGTCTCATGGCTTAACCCCCAGGGCCGGCCGGTTGCGCCGGGCCAGTTCCCCGACCACAAACATATCCTCGGGAATGGGCTTGCCCTCCGCGAGCAGCCGGTCGCTCTTGGCCTTGAGCAGCGAGTGGGCCCGCAGGTACTCCACGTGGTCCGCCACCTGCCGGAACTTGTTGCGCCGGCCAAAGGCGGTCGGGCACTGGACCAGCGCCTCGATGAACGAGAAGCCGGGGGTCTCGAGCCCGACCTTCACCGCCTTCTCCAGTTCCTTGACATGGTACGAAGTCCAGCGCGAAACGTAATTCGCACCGGCGGCTATCGCGAGCTCGCAGAGATCGAAGGGCATCTCGGCACAGCCGGCCGGTGTCGTTGAGGAGAGGCACCCCTTGGGGGTTGTCGGGCTTCCCTGTCCCCCGGTCATGCCATAGATCTGGTTGTTCATGCAGACGACCGTGAGATCGATGTTGCGCCGGCAGCCATGGATGAAATGGTTCCCGCCAATTGCGGCGAGATCCCCGTCGCCTGTGAAGACGATCACGTGCAGGTCCGGGTTCGCCAGCTTGACGCCGGTTGCGAACGCAATCGCCCGGCCGTGGGTGGTGTGGAGCGAGTCCGTCACGATATATCCCGGTGCACGGGACGAGCACCCGATGCCCGAGACAAAGACCGTGTCGTCCTTCTTCCAGCCCATCTGGTCAACGGCGGCAAGCGTGCAGTTGATGATCGTGCCGTTGCCGCAGCCGGCGCAGTAGATGTGGGGGAGCCGGTCCTGCCGGTACCAGTCATCAAAACTCATAACGGCGCCTCCAGTGCCGCGACCAGTTCAGTCGGTGTGGTAAGTTCCCCGCCCAGTTTCTGGATGCTGACAACCGGCACCCGGACATGCCGCTCAACTTCGCGTGCCATCTGCCCGAGGTTCAGCTCCGGCATCAGGAAACGCTTCACGTTTTTGAACTCCCTGAGTGCGAACTCCGGGAACGGCCAGACTGTCCGGAGCCGGAGGAACCCAATGTTTTTGTCGGGATGGTCGTGCATCACCTGCTGCACGGTGCGGACCGGGGCGCCGTACGCGATGAAGACCTGCTCGGCATCCGGGTTGATGATATCGAAATCCGCAATCGCATGGCGGGCATTTTCGATCTTGTCCACCAGCCTCCTGACGAGCGCCTCGTGCAGCTGGGGATTTGTGGCGGCAGGGTACCCCCGCTCATCGTGCGTGAGACCCGTGACGTGGACCCCATAGCCCTTGCCGAACTGCGGGAATCCCGGCACAAGATCTGCACCGGCCTTGAACGGCAGGGTCCCCTTCACGAGTGGCCTCCGGGGAATCTGTGGCATGGAGTCCGGGATGATGATCTTCTCCCGCATGTGGCCTACGATCTCATCGGCCATGAGAAAGACCGGCACCCGGTACTGGTCGGCGAGGTTGAAGGCCCTGGCCGTGAGCTCGTACATCTCCTGCACGTTGGCCGGGCAGAGCGCGATGATGGCATAATCGCCCTGCGAGCCGAATCGCACCTGCATCATGTCCCCCTGGGCCCCCATGGTGGGCTGCCCGGTTGACGGACCGCCCCGCTGGACGTTCACGATCATGCAGGGTGTCTCGGTCATCGCCGCGTACCCGATGTTCTCCATCATGAGGGAGAAGCCCGGGCCGCTCGTTGCGGTCATGGAGCGGGCGCCGGTCCAGGATGCACCGATGATGGACGCAATACCGGCAATCTCGTCTTCCATCTGGATGAAGACCCCGCCTTTTTTGGGCATCTTTGCGGCCATGATCTCGGCCACTTCGGTTGAGGGGGTGATGGGGTATCCCCCGAAAAAATTGCATCCCGCTGCCAGTGCCCCTTCCGCACAGGCAGTATTTCCCTGCCAGAATTCAATTCGTGTCAATATTCAATCGCCACCTTCTTGAGTTCGTACGGCTTCTCTTCAATCCAGTCGATCGCCTGGTCCGGGCAGGTGAGCTGGCAGACCCCGCAGAGGGTGCGCCCATAGAGATGCTGGAGCCGGCAGTTCGTGCAGCGTTCCGGCCGGTCCAGCTCCGGTACGACAATCCCCCGGCGGTTGGGCTTCTTTCCTTCCTTGAAAATTTTATACGGGCAGACCTTTGTACAGAGGTTGCAACCCTTACACCGGGTCTCGTCAATGGCGAGTTTCATGGAAAATATCCTAACGTTATATGTGACTGCTGAAGTGAAAAAAACCTATTCTTTCTGTCAGCTCCCCAATGCCCGGTCATGACTGCCGGTACCGGGCATATTCCGCTTCCGCATGAGAGCTGACATCACCGAAGATATCGTTGCCGTGCGCATCGATCCCCACCACGAGCGGCAGCCGGTCGAGTTCGATCACCCACACGGCTTCTGCCATACCGAGATCCTCGAAGAACACTCCTTTGAGGGTCATGCGATCCGCAGCCAGGGCCGCACACCCGCCGGTGAACGCGAGGTATACACCCTTACCTTTCAGCTGGTCCCGCACGCGCGTCCCCATGCCGCCTTTCCCGATGAGGGCCCGCACTCCCTTCTCGATTAAGAAGCCCGAGAGTTCGTTCATCCGGGCGGAGGTCGTGGGCCCGGCTGCGACTACCCGCTTGTCCTGGATGACCGGGCCGCAATGGTAGATGACCGCACCTTTCGGATCGAACGGGATGCCTTCCTTCTGCATCCGGAGGTGCGCCTCGTCCCGGGCCGTATAGACCAGACCCGAGAGTTCGACATGATCCCCCGCGTGGAGTGCGAGGACTTCCTCACCAAGAGGCGTGCGAAGCTGCACGGGCTTTGCCGTCTTCGCGCTCACAGCGGCACCTCAACCGTTGCATGCCGGTTGGCCCAGCACTGGATATTCACCGCAACCGGCAGCGATGCCGTGTGACACCCGGCGGTCTTGACCTTTACCGCCAACGCTGTGAAGTCGCCGCCCAGGCCCATGGGACCGATGCCGAGCCGGTTCACGGCCGCAAGAATCCCGCGTTCGTACTCCGTCATGCAGTCGAGTGGCTGGAGGAGGGCTTCCTTCGCCATGGCGGCTGCCCCGTCAAAGGTCCCGCCGATACCGACCCCGATTACGATGGGCGGGCAGGGCCGGGAGCCCGCAAGGTAGACCGTCTCGACTACGAACTTCTCAATCTGTCCCACTTGCGAGGGGAGGAGCATGCCGATCCGGGACATGTTTTCGGCGCCCGCCCCCTTGGGAAAGACGGTGACAGTGAACATTTCCCCGGGTTTTACGTGGATGGTCGGCATGCCGTGGCCGGTATTGTCACTGGTATTGTGGCGGGTGAGGGGGTCGACGACATTTGGCCGGAGGGGTACTTCTTTCGTTGCTTTTCTCACGCCTTCAGTAACTGCTGCGTAGAGTTCCTGCGTGAGCGGAACATCCGGGGGGATGGTGAGGTAAATTACCGGGACACTGGTATCCTGGCACATCGGGACCCCGAGTTTTTCGGCCATGGCAATGTTTTGTAAGATGTTGGCAAACTCTCCGCGGGCTACCGGGGATGTCTCAGTGGCAGCGGCCTGTTCGATCACCCGGAGGACATCCGGGGGGAGGCGGATGACGGCACTTTTGTACGCTTCAAAGGTTGCTTCGGCAAGGGCTTTTTGAATACGGGTCTGGTCCGTAGACTTCATTCAATTATACTGATGATCGGGGAGTGATAAATACTGTGGGAGGGTGGGGGGAAGCCAGGGGGTCGGAAAGTGTAGTCTGCATCCAGTGGGTTTGCTCCTAATTGATGGAGATGGTGAGGGTAGAATCTGATTAAAGAAAATTATTTTATTATTATTTTCAATTCTGAGAAAAAATGATAAACATATCCTATCATAGATGAATTGTTTTTTACATGATTGATCAGGAGTTCTTAATTAGAGATTTTATATATCTAGACTGGGAGAGATTACGTTCCATTGCTGCTCAAGTCTTTGAGGGATTGCCTGAGGATAAGGCGTATGAAAAAAGTGAAGAAAATCTTGTCACCTCAGAGATTGGCGCCAATTTTTGGCCATTAAAAAGCAAAATTGGCGGTGATATAAGATATTTTAATAGCGAACGTGAAACGCGAAGTTTGCACCACTATGTTTACTCTCTCACTGAAAAAAAATTACTCGAAAGCGGATGTTTGAAAAATTTTTCTTCAGATTTTAATTTTGACTTGTGGACCGAGGATTATTTCTATGATGGTCAATTTGTAAAGATTCAAGGTTTAATCAGAATAATCGATTTTAATTGGATGTATATGTGGATGGATAACTTCCAACAAAGTATGAAAACAATACAAATGTATGAATTGAAGGGAATTTCCGACAAACAATCCCAAACTACTAAGAGAAAGGCACAAGAAAAATCGTTAGAGGAAATTAAAAATTTAAAACTTGACGAAATGAAAAAGTTGATGAAACAACTTTATGGAGATACTAATCGAATAAAAGTTGTTCCCAATATAACTCATCCTATGAATATTTTTGTTGGATCGGGAGATCCGAAGTATTTTAATGAAACTGGAAAATCACTAAGTGAAAAATATGGATATGATATTGAAGCCAATTGGACCGTTTTTGGGCAAATCAATTTTTCTAAAAAAGGGAGAGAAAAACAAGCAGTTGTCTTTCCCACTGGAAACAAGATGGAAGATGCGATTGAAAATATTATTATTGGTCTGAACGAAGTTCAGAAAGTTGCTAGTCATATTGCTTTTCCCGCGATTGCATTCACACCAATTAGTATCTACAGAACGAATCTTAACAAATCAAATGTAAATTCAATACAGGATTCCCATTAACCCAAACTACCCTTTTTTAATTAGATTGGCTTCGTCAATTCTGCGAGCAAGTAAACTTGCGAATATCAAATACTGAGCTGCTTTTTTTCAGTTAAATCGTGCTCTAAAGTATGAGCTTTTGGATTGCGAATACCAATATACGCTCCTTGTAATATTGATAAAAATCCTTTTTGATCGTTCATGCCAGATTCGGAATTTAGATCACTTAAAACGAGAAAAGGATCATTAATGGAAAGGGCTTTTGTAACAAGCTTATCACCATCCCCTTTCAGGCCGGTTTTATCGCGAATCTGATCAAATATCGCAATAATTGAATTCAAAACTGCATTTCGATAATCACCATTCTGAAATAGATCATATGCATGAAGCTGAATTATCGGATGCAAAAAATTTTTGAAGCCAGACTTCTCCAACTTAATCTCATCACGAAGTTTTCTTTCAAGAATATCTTCAATCTGTGGAATATCTTCCAATAAAATATCCCTATAATCTTGTTCTTTTCCAAAATGGATATGTCGACTGAGTTTTATCAAATCGTTGATAGAATTTTTCTTCTTCCAAACCCGTTCCAATTTTTCATAGTCTCGTTTTATGTAGCCCTTGATCAAGGATGCTGATGATTTATCTTCAGACAGCTCCTTTTCGAGTGCATCAAAGGATTTTTCTCTTATCGCTCGAAGTAGTTTATTGATCTCAAAAAATTCATCAATCATTTTTGCCCCTGTTCTTTATTCTATGCCTAGTTTTAAAAAATATTGTAATAAACGGACGACAGAACAAATTGCATTTCGATAATTATTATCCCGCTATGGGTTTTAAAAAAAATCCGATTGAATCCAATCACCAGATTAGATCATGCGGCCGGAAAAATTTTCCGGGCTCATACACCCTCGCGCCGGAATAGTCTCCGATCCGGTGCCGGCACGAAAAAAAATATTTCCCGGACAAACCCGGGACCATAAAAAAATTCCCACAACTCCAGCCTCCCTGCCCCTTCCCGAACGCTTTGTTTCCGGTTCTTTCTCCGACGGTGGAATGCACATCTCCGACGTGAACCTGATCCGGAAATCAGGGGTTCTTTCGTCCTGCCATGCCCCAGCCCGTTTTAAAAAAGGTTGGCCAACAGAACGCTGCTGTTAGTTACCCCCCCAATTCCCGTCGGAGAATGCCCCTTAATTCCGGCTTAATTCCGCGTTTTTCACGTTAGTTGCCTCCCGTATTGGGAAAAAGGGGTAATCGGAGCCCTGTGGAGGCCCGGATTGGTTCACCCCCCGGGCGGGACCGCTCTCCGACGGAGACCTCCTTCCTGGGAGACCTGGAGGCCCCCGGGAGAATTCTGGTACAACGGAGCCCACAACGGTACCGGTTGTACCTCTTTTCCCGAAAGCATCAGATTCAGAGGTCATAATTCGCAAAAACGCGGAAACGGGCCCGGAATTTACCACGGTTTGTCGACGGGAATAATTGTGGTCATATTTAGCCGCATTTGGATGGCAAAAGTCACAGCGGATGATGTTTATGAGGTTTGGGGTTCTGGCAGGAGGCCGGATTCGTGATCCCAGAACCAGGTTCCGGAAGAGGGGCTCGCAAGAAAACACATATCCGATTCTCGTTTTTTGCACACGCAAATCTCAAAGCATCACGCTCCGTTAGCTCCCAATCGCTCCCAAAATCCTCCGTTTTCACGGTTTCAGATTTATTCATACAAGCGCTTATATACCCACAGCTAATCCTCTTCTGTCAAGGGGCCCCGCGACACCACAACACACAGGAGGAAAAACCAAATGAGAGAATCCAAAACCCGGCCGGTACAGGATCCGGCAACCAAACCAGAGACTATCCGGAGGCGCCACCTATGACCCGCGGTCCGCGTCCCCACCGGGCGCTTACCGAAGCGATCCCGATCGCACAGCTCCGCGGCGTCGTCCAGCTCGCGGGTATCAGCCCCGAGCGGATCTACGATATCTCGATCATCTCCCGGCTCCCCATCGCGTTCATCCGGGTGATGTTCGCGGCCCGGATCTTCGGGGCTGTGAGCGAGATCACCGATGACTTCAAGGATGAGATCGGACAGCTCCGGATCATTGCCCCGGATAAGGCCGTCTCGACCGAGCTCTGGCTCCGGTCAAAGCACGGGACCTGGAGGTTCTTCCTTGTCATGGCCTCCGGGCTCATCGAGATCGACAGGAACGGCAAACCACTCGCGGCCGGTTTGACGGTGGCGTGAGGGCCGGGAATATTTCCCGGTAATTTTTTTAACACACCTTTTTTTATCATGGGCATCTTTGCTGGGGCTGTTCCGTGCCCCCAGTTACGGAAATTGACGACGCGTCCGGTACCGTTCCGGGCCCGGATCCGTCAATCAAACTGTGGATGGGTCCGCACCATCACGTATGTAGAAAAAGCCCGGCAAAAATATTCATACTTACAATGCTTACAATCTGATCATGTCTGCGGTAAAACGGATACCCGTAACAGAACCGGTGTGGAAGGATCTCGCGGAGATGCGCTCGGCCGGGCAGACCTATACGGATCTTCTTGCAGAGATGATCGAGGACCGGAAGAAACGTCGACTCGAGGAAGATGTCAAAACGTGGAGCGCTCGTAAGAAAAAAGGGTACGTTTCACTTTCGGAGATTAAGGATTGACATTTTCTCTTGTGCTCTGGCACGAGTTATCTGATGAGATCAATCGTCTGCCGGAGAAGTCACGAAGGATAATCAAAACTGCCCTGAAACGACTCGAAGAGGATCCCTTCCCGGGAAGCCAGGGGGATAAAGAAAAACTGGTTTTACGAGGCGGGATTGTAATTTACCGGCTTCACATTTCCCGTAGTTATACTGCATTTTACGATATTGATAAAGAGGAAAAACTCGTGATTGTCCAAGAGATCCTGCCTATCGAACAGGCTCATAAAAAATACGGGTACTATTGATTCTTTTTCTCACCGTTTTTATCTGGGATCTCATTTAATCATGGAGAACGTGAACCAATTGTTATCACGGCATACGAACCTGATCCTGCTGCATGGTCAGAAAATTTCTCAATGAGGAGAAAATCATGAAATGCGTAATCTGTAAACACGGGCAAACGAAAGAAGCCCTGACGACCGTCACCTTCGATCGCGACAGACTTACCCTTGTTGTCAAGGAAGTACCTGCCCAGGTCTGCACAAACTGCGGTGAGGACTATGTTGATGAGCACGTTGCTCACGAAATTCTCGGAATAGCAAAACGCATGGCAAAGAGCGGTGCGGTCGTGGATGTCCGGAAATACGTTGCCGGATCTGCCGGCAGCTGCTGATATTTTTTAGATCGGTTTGTTGTAGTAACGATTAATCCAGCACCAGCCGAGTTTCAGTGCCCTCAGTGCCAGCAATTGACGACGGGTCCGGTACCGATCCGGCCCCGGGTCCGCTCATTCAGTACCAGCCCGGCCCCGCCTCACAAGTGAGAATGAAAAGCGGGTCCCGGGAAATTCATCCCGGTTATCTCAAGCGGATGAGACCGTAGGCACAACAATTCCTTTTCTGAGTGTGCCTGCAATAAGGGACATCGGATCCCGGTATTCTTCCGGAGTCAAGGTAAGTACATCGAGGGCCACTTTGAATTTCCTGACGGTCTTTATTTCCGCATCTTTCGTCATGAGGGCACGCTCAAAAATATCGCGGCCGGAAAATCTTGGGAAATAATCGCGATGTCGATGTCACTTTCAGCAGTTGCGGTTCCCGTACGAAAAGAGCCGAACAAAGATACGGTCATTACTATAAACGCCGTTTTCCCTCACCAGAGCGCTGAAAAAATGTACCGCTTCGAGGACTTGTGCGTCAACCCTGTAAGAATCTCCTTTTGTCTCGCGTGTGAACCGGCAGGTACCCTGTTACCGGGAATATTCCCGGAGTATCCCGGCAATCTTCCCTTTGGTTTCCGGGATATTTTTCGTAACAATCTGCCAGATAACTTCGTGATCTACAGCAAAATAGTGATGAATGACTCTGTTTATCAGTCCCACGATTGTTTTCCAGGGCACTTCGGGATGCCGGTTCCTGACTTCATCGGGAATTGCTGCCGCAGCTTCACCAATCTTCTCTATGTTTACGTTCAACTGCATCGACTGTCTGTTCACGAAGGATGAACTCTTCATAGGATAGTCCCGCGATGTAACGCTCGATCTTTTCCATCGAGGCGAAAATTTCTGAAAGGTACAACGCAGGGGACCGGGCGGTCATGCGTACTGTACCTCAGCGAGAATAGTGTCCCGGATGAGCGGGTGGAGAGATCTTCGTATGACAAGATCCACCTTGTGGTGAAGGCAGGACTCAAGGTAATCAGCTAGATCAACCAGTTCCCAACCGTTCGGGCGATCAAATTCAACAATAATATCGATATCGCTGGCAGGAGATGCTTCTCCAAGTGCATAGGATCCGAAAATACCAATGGACGTAACTCCGTATTTTTCCCGGATCTCCGGCAGGCATTTCCGCAGGACTTCCCTGATCTCCCCAGCTGATCTCATGGCTCTGATAAAAGATGATGGTCTTTCACGGTAAAAAAATGCATGGTCTTCTCCGGCTTTTCGCTCCAACCCGTTCAGTACCTACTCTTCTCAGTGCCTTCGGTTCCGGGACCTGACGAATGCCCTTCCAACCCAGCTTCGGATCCGCTCATTCAGTACCTGCCCGGTCCCGCCCCACACGCATGTGTCACGATCCGTCTGTACCGCTCACGTTCCTTAGCGCCCCCGGATCCGGAGATCGATGACAGGCCCGGTACCATTCCCTTGCCCGTCAATCGAATGAGTGGACAGCTCCGTACCCCCACCAGAATGAATGGGGATAGAAAAAAACAAAAAAAAAATTAATCAGAAAAAATTAAAAAAACAAAAGCGCCGTTTCATCCCTGCATCTGCATCTGCTGGATCTCTTCACAGACCTCGTCAAGATCATTGCTGAGCCATTGCTTACGGTCTTTCGTGTAATCGCCGTGTCCGTGGTCGAACATCTGGATAAACCGGATCAGATCGACAGGTCCGAGTGTCTTTAAGAGGGCATTCATTCCTTCATCATGGATTTCATGCAGAGTCTTCACTTTCATTTCCCGTCACCCCCTCGTACCACGCAGCTGGATTTACCACTCGTATGGAAATTGTATCGCTGTGGAGGCACATAATATTTTTCAACGTATCATCAGTTGTGAGGAAGACCGTCGCTCCTGCATTTTCGGCGCAGGCAACATGCAGGGCATCGACTGCCTTTACTCCCCATCCCATGAAAAATGCAGCCCGTTCTTTGATGCTCCTGTCGACAAGGATATTTGTTGTTGTTTTTGCCGCTGTGGAAGTAAGGTGGTTTTTCTTCTGGTGATCGATTATTTTTGAGACTTCATACGTTATCACGGAGCTCCAGACAAGTTCCCAATCCCGGGAGCACCGGTTCAGAATTGCAATTACCGCTTCGCTTTCGTATCGGATTCGTGGAACAAGCTGATCGTCAAATGGCCTGCACAGGCAGCAGACATCCAGGTAGATCTTCATTTTCTCTCCAGACGGGATTTATGTTCAAGGTGTTGATCGAATCGTATGGAAATTACATCAGAGTTGTGGAATATAATACCAGCATAAATCAAACCGGAATCGTTTAAAGGTCATCAGTGCCCTCACGACCAGCGTTTGACCACGGGTCCGCTACCGCACCGGCCCGCCCCGCCCCACACGCACGCGGCTTAGGACGGGCCCCGGTGCCGGAACATATTTTGCGGTACGGCCGGGTCTGCCTGGATCAGATCCGTTACCGGAAATCAAACCGGACACTTTTTTATGATTCCTCGCCCTTCCGGAGATCTATGAAATTATCTCATGTCCCTGTGTACCTGATCATCATCCTTTTTACAGCCCTGCTCCTGTGCGGTTGCACGGCCCCGGACCACCCGGCGCCGGCTGCGGTGACACCTGCTCCCGTTCCCACGACAACATTTCTCCCGCCGGCACCGGGAGAGATGAAGACCATCGGCATCATTGGGGGAGTCGGCTGGTCCTCATCCCTGAAATATTACCGTATCATGAACGAGAAGACCCAGAACGATCTTGGCGGGGACCATTCTGCCAAGATCCTGATGTATTCGATCGAATTCGGGGAGTCCTCCAAGCAGGAACGGCTTGCCGATGCGGGGAACTGGGATCCCCTGAATGCCACGATGCTCGATGCCGCCAGGCGGCTGAAGGCCGGCGGGGCTGATTTTATTGTCATTGCCTCAAATACCCTCAACTCCCGGGCCGATGACATCGAGGCGAAGGTCGGGATCCCGGTTTTGCGCATCTATGATGTGACTGGCGCAAAGGTAAACACAAGCGGATTAAAAAAAGTGGCACTTCTCGGGACAAAGTTCACGATGGAGCAGTCATTCTACCGTGATGCACTGAAAAATAGGTATGGCGTCGATGTCGTGGCACCCAATGCGACCGAACGGGACTATATCAACACCGTCATCTTCGATCAACTCGTCAGGAATGACATCAGGAACGAGTCGCGGAGAGAGTATGTCCGGATCATCAACCAGCTCGCGGACGAGGAGGGCGCACAGGGAGTGATCCTGGGATGCACCGAGATTCCGTTGCTCGTCCACCAGAGCGACGTGAAGATCCCGGTCTTCGACACGACACGAATCCATGCCGAAGCTGCGGTGGGTTACGCGCTGAACCGGACATAACTTTTTTTACCGGCTTTTTCATACGGCATTCGCCCTCCTGCCTGCATCAGGTGCGGAATTTTTTTCGATCTTTGATACATCCAAAGGCCCCATCTTCTCTCCTGCAGGGAAAAAAATGATGACAAAAAATTCCCGGCATGAAGCCGGAAATTTCTGGCCCGGTAAAAATCCGGCCCGCCCGGACCGGCGCTTCTTTCATGCCCGCGGTTCCGGCAATCTACGACGGGTCCTGTACTTGATCCGGTTCCGGATCCGCTCATTCAGTACCAGCCCGGCCCCGCTCCACACGCTCCGGTAAATGGGGGTCACCCCTGCTCAATGACAGGTGGGGTAGGGGAGGTTCATCTCCCTGAATGAGCGGCACGGCCTGGTCCACAACCCGGGTCCCAAACGAGAATCGCACCGGAATTTTTCCGGAAGCTGTGGACGAGCCGTAACTATTTGTCAGCTCCAAAAAGTTACCGGTAAAAAGTCACCGGCAAAAGATTTCCCGGGTCGCTGAGATCCGGTCGCGCCGGATTTTTTCCTACTGGATCGTGTGCGGACAAAAAAAATATTTTCCGGATTGATCCGGCGTGGGTGTAAAACATCCTGGATCCAGAGCAGGGATCCCAGGGATGCCTCCGTCGGAGAACCCCTTTCCATGATACCTGGATGCCTCCGCGAGAATTCTGGTACAACGGAGCCCGCAACGTTGCCCGTTGTACCTCTTTTCCCAAAAGTATCAGAATGGGAGGTCATAATTCGCAAAAACGCGGAAACGGGCCCGGAATTTACCACGGTTTGTCGACGGGAATAATTGCGGTCATATTTAGCCATGTTACGATGGCAAAAGTCAGGGCAGGATGATGTTTATGGGGTTGGGGGTTCCGGCTGGGGGTCGGATCTGAGTTTTTGGCACACTCATCTGTCATGGCATCTTTACCGGCGTTGCTCAGTGCCCTCGGTTCCGGAGATAAGACGACGGGTCCTCCGGTACTAAACCGGTTCCGGCCCCGCCCCCCACGTATGCTCAGGAATCCCTACCGTTGCGTCAGGGATCCCATCAGGGCATAGAAATATTCGGGCTGCCGGGTGGCATAAAGCCCGTGCCAGGCTTCGAGCGTTGCAGGTGACATGATATCCAGGCTCCGGAATACCTGGTACGCGAACTCTACTGGTGCAAGTCCGCTTGCGGTGATGAGGTTGCCGTCAGTTACTGCGGGTTCGTTCACATAATGATTATCGCCCCGGTAATTCGGGCAGAACATTTTCAGTGCGGCAGCATCGTTGCTGGTATGCGGGCGTTTGTCCAGCAGGCCGGCGTTTGCGAGGCCAAGTGTAGCACCGCAGATAGCGGCGACAAGTATTCCTTCATCAAGCAACCGGCCTGCCACCTTCAGTGCGGGCGCCTGCGCCGGATCAAGCCAGGTATCTGCTCCCGGCAGCACGAGCACATCGCCGGGGACGGGGCGGATATCCTTAATGAGAACTTCCGGCGTCAGATGCAGTCCGCCCATCGTGGTGACGGGATCTAAGGTACTGCCGCAGAGTACAACGGAATACCGGAGTGCCGGATCTTTCAGGAACCGCCCGGAACGGAGCTCGGCCAGGACATGGCCCGGCTCCCAGTCGGCAAAAGTATCGAGGACATAGAGATAGAGAGTGCGCATGATTTACCGTTACAGATAATTGGACGGGGTTGAAATACCTTACTCTTTTTGTTTCATTCTCCATGCGCTTCCCCGGTTCCACCGGGTCCTGCAATTGACGACAGCCCCCTCCAACCCCGCTTCGGATCCGCTCATTCAGTACCTGCCCGGTCCCGCTCCAACGCATGCGGCCGAAACGGAAGATGGTCGGATCGAACCATTGATCCCAGAGGAAAAATTGTATACTCTTTCGTGAATAATGAGTACCTATGCAATATACGGTGGTTCTCGAACCCCAGGAAGAAGGCGGTTTCACGGTCCAGTGCGTGGAGATCCCCGGGGCGGTCAGCCAGGGTGAGACCCGGGAAGAAGCGCTCGCCAATATCAAAGAAGCAATAGAACTTGTTCTCGAAGTCCAGCGCGAAGAACTTCACAGGAAGACTCCTGCACACCACCGCGAAATCTCCAAGGTCGAAGTGGCGGATGTCGCATAAGCTCCCGGTCATTGCCGGTGAAGATCTGGTCAAGTATCTTGCGAAACATGGATTCGAGATCAAGCGGCAGTCCGCGAGTCACGTTGTCGTGCAGAAAGAATGGCGGGTCTTCTCGGTCCCCCTCCACCGGGAACTCAAGAAGGGGACCTTGATTGGGATCCTCAAACAGGCCGGGATTGAGGTCGAGGATTTCAAACAGGGATTCCGGTAAGAAAGGAATTCCGGTCAATCTTATTTTTCAGGGACGGATCAATCATACCCATGCGTCCCGACCCTTCCGTATCAGCTAACACTCAGTGCCCTTTGTTCGGGCAATTGACAATGACCCCCTCCCCTCCCCTTTCGGGTCCGCTCATTAAGAACCAGATCGGCCCCGTCGCACCCATGCATGCGTTCCGCCCCGTCTGCAATAGCCAATATTCCCAGTGCCCCCGGTTCCCGCAATTGACGACGGCCCCCCCAGAAATCCGGTTCCGGGTCCGTCCAATCATAAAAGATGACGGATTGTTTCTCTGGCTGTATGTTTAAAAAAAATCAGTACGGGGAGGACCGTAACTCATACGTGGCATGAGCACCTATTTTCGTGCATGGCAGGCCCTTTGGATGATACCGGCAATGAGATCCCCCCGGCCCCTCGCGGACCCCGCACCCCGGCAGGTGGCCGGCTGGTGTTTGGCCCCCCTTACGGAATCCGAAGCGGATGAGACAGCCCGGATCTACCGGGATGTCTTTCTTGCCGACGAACCCACGTCACAAGTCCGGGCTCCGGATCCAGCCCGGTTCCTCACCTATGCCGGACACTACACCCGGTTCCTTGCCGGAAAGCATCTGAGTTTTGTGGCCCGGGACCGGGAATCCCACGAAATTGCCGGTTTTATTTTTTGCAGCGATATAACCGAGACCCCCGGGAGTGCCGGGGACCGGGGGATGCCGCACCTTGAGGATTTCCGGGAGGTGATGTGCATGATCCAAGAGCTGGAAGACCGGTACATCAACCCTTCAGAGACTCTGCGGGGAACGGTGCTGCATATCTTCCAGATCGGTGTCGGACGAAAGTATCGTGGCCGCGGGATCGCACGGGACCTGATCCGCCGGGCCCTTGCCAATGCCCGTGATCAGGGATTCCGGCAGGCCCTTGCGGACTGTACCGGCCTGGCTTCCCGCAGGACCTTCGAACAGTCCGGGTTTCATGAAGCCGGGTTCTTCTCCTACGAACAGTTCAGCCTGGATAGCGACCGGTTTTTTGCAGGACTCGATGGTGGAATTTTCCTGATGGTCCGGGATCTTGAAGAAGCCTGATATCAAAACGAGCGGCCACCTCCCGGCTCAGGTTCCGTCAACCAAAAAAGAGGCCGGCCTCGCCCACCGCACACAGCCGGCATATCCGTACCTGCCCTCTCCATCACGCGCCGGTAAATCTCACAATCTCCGCCCACACGGCCGTGGGATTCTCTTCCGGAGTAAAGTGCCCGCTACCGGGGATTCGTGCGCTCGTGACGGAACTGATACCAGCCTTATGGAAACCGGTAACGTACTCATCCATCTCACCACCCTCAAATTCGCCACGCAGGTACGGCAGGGGCACATCAATTGTTGTCGTATCCTTACGATTGGTGTCCGCGTCGTTGGCAAACGCACGGTACAACTCAAAGCCGGCCTGCAATGATTCGGGCGATCCGTACGCAGAAACATAATGATCGCGTGCCCGATCATCAATGGATGACGGGTCTTTGGTGAGGAGATCAAAAAAGTGATCAAAGTAAACCCGCTGATTCCCCATGACCAGGGCTTCGGGCAACCGGGGGGTGTTATGGAAAGCAAAGTGCCAGATATATGGGTTGGAGATAACTTTTGTCCAGGGTTCAACCCCCGGAATAACGGAACTCATCAGGACGGTTGCCTTAATTTCAGAAGAGAATGTTCTCAGATACGCGTATGTCACCATGGCACCGGCATCATGACCGACGAGAGTTGGGTTCTTGAGGTCCATTACGCGGACCGCATGGTGAATAATCTCCGCGATTGCTGATTTTTCCCCTCCCGGCACCGCTCCATGGGATTTGCCGATGCCCGGCAAATCAAATGCAATAACATGATGCGTCCCGGCAGCCAGTTCCATGATCCGCCGCCACTCGGTCCAGTCCTCCGGCCAGCCATGGAGGAAGATTACCGTGTCGGTGTGATCGAGCCCCGCTTCAGCAACGTGGAGGGAGCGATCCCCAAGAGTAATAATCTGATGGGTAAATTCAGAGTCTTCCATCTCCTTTCTCCGTCAATTAGTATCCTTCCCCGTTTAACATAGCCGGGTTTGACCGTGACAGAATAAACATAGGCATTGCGAATTAGTCTCGCGAAAAAATAAACCGGTATCGTTCCTTCCCCGAATAATCTTTTGCCGGTACCAAGGGTGACGGGGAAGATCTTCAGCCAGAACTCATCGATCAGGCCGGCCTTCAGCAGCGTCTGGATAAGCGTACTGCTGCCGGAGACCTGTAAATCCGGGCCATCCGTCTTTTTGAGTCTCGTTATTTCCGCAACAACATCACCGTTGATCACCACGGTATTTTCCCATGAGGGATTCTGAAGTGTTGTTGAGACAACATATTTCCTGGCACGGTTGAGTATCCTGGCAAGCGGTTCGTCCTCAGGAAGGGCATGGGGCCAGTACGATGCAAAAATATCGTAGGTCTTTCTCCCGAGGAGTGCATCAAACGGCCTGCTCATCTGGGTCATCATCTCCCGCCCGAGAAACTCGTCAAAATACGGGAACGTCCACCCTCCATACCTGAATCCGCCGGAAGGATCTTCCTCCGGCCCACCGGGTGCCTGCATGATTCCATCGAGGGAAACAAACGTAAGAACAATAATTTTTCTCATTACGGACCTCATGCCCGTTATCCCACCGTTGATTAAATACATTATTACCGTGACATTTTCGTATGACCCGGCCCTGGAGGACCATGACGGCCCCGGTGCGCACCAGATTCCAGGCTCCTTAAGTGTACGAGAGCCCGGGTCCACACCGTTACGCGTACGGCAGACATGGGATTAGGGAAACCCTGCACAAACCCGGAGGCTTCCTTCACTCTCAATTCATCCTATTATCAGACTTCTGCTCAAGAATGGTCATCCGTGGATAAAACCCGAACTTTTCATAAAATTTCCAGGCCTCTTCATTCCCATCCCCGACGGAAACCCGTTTCCGTGAGGCACCGCACTCATCCATCCACGCCAGTGCCCGCAGCACCAGGGCACTCCCGATTCCCTGACCCCGATACGCGTGCTCCAGAAAAACTGACTCGATCTCCCCGTTTTTGTCTTCGGACAGGGAACTTACACAATAGCCCACGAACCGGCCGGCTTTCGGATCCCATGCGAGATCCAGCCGCAGGGACCCTTTTCCGGCAACACCCTCAAAGTATTTTTTCCGGTCATCAAAGCTCATCTGTTCGTAATGGCTGCGGAAGATCCCGGCCTTCGCGTGATGATGCTCGTTGAGCTGGAGCCAGAGTGGCCGGATCAGTTCGATATCCCGGATATCTGTTGTGCGATATTCTATCTGAGCCATCAGTAGTATCGTTTGAGCACGGATCCCAAAAAAATGGATTGGTTATTCCGGACCCGGAAAATAAGGATTTTTACCCCTCATTCCCCCCCTCACATTCCTGTCCCCGTAATAATCCCGGCAATCTGCGGAATCGTTACGGGGGAACCTCCACCGGAACAGAGTACTGCGGAGACAAATCTTTATCGTCTACCGGTTAGCAACCGGCACGAAGATCGTCAGTTTTGGGCAACCTCATGAGAGGGCAATGACCGGATCCATTCTGCCGTTGTCAGGACCTGCGAGAACCGCGCCTGTTGAATAACGAGGACCGCCCGATGCAGATCCTCATCGCGGATCGATCCGGCCTTGTTGGTGATGGTAAGGGTTCCTGTGGCATCTGAAAGGAATTTGACGCCGTAACCCCTGTGGAATGCCTGTCGTGCGGTTGTGTCGCAACACATCTGGGTCATGTAGCCGGAAATCGTTAACGAGGTGATGGCATGTTCCCGAAGCCAGGTATCGAGGCTGGTGTTGTGGAAACTTCCCGGCAGGGTCTTTTCGATCAGCACATCATGGGGTCGTTTCTTCACCTCGGGATGAATTTCCCAACCGGGGGAACCATGCCTGAACGCTTTCGCATCGTGAGCATGGTTCGAGTGCTGGATCACAATAACAGGGATTTGTGATGCGTGTGCGGCATCCATTGCCTGCAGAATGTTAACAAAACTTCCGGAGGGGTATGTTACCGTCATTGCCCCGGAGAAATAATCGTTCTGAACATCGATAACGAGTAAGGCTTCTTTTGTCATGTATTCATCCTGAAAAAAAGGTATTCCTGTCAATCTCCATCCGGTAGAACTCTACCGGTTTTCCCTGGATTTCTTCTGTGCATTCACCAGTATTACGGAAATGCAAACTTTCATACAGTTTTCTGGCACGCGGATTATTCTTCCTTACAATGAGCCGGATTGTGGCGATAGCCGGATATGAAAATCCCTGCTTCAGGGTAAGGCGCGAGATTGTTTTTCCCCTCCCCTGCCCGAGTTTTTCCGGGTGAAGTGCGATCCGGAACTCTGCAATATTGCTGGATTCTCTCGTTATAACCGAAAAGCCGTTGATCTCACCATCCTCTTCAGCTATCAGGATATCTGCGCCGGTTTTCCGGGAGTATTCGTCGAGCCAGCCACCGTCCCGGAGAGCATAGTCGAGATCGCGAAACTCGGAAGGATAGGGGGGCCAACTTTTTATGAGTGCGATATCATCGTGGGCAACAGGGCGGAGGACGATCATAATTGATACCAGGCAGTCAGAGACCATAATTTTCTGATTTTGCAGGGTAATTAAGATTCTTGTGCGTTTTTCGCATGAAAATGAGGAATTCTACAGGGCCGGTAGTATTGATCCTGTTTTCCCCCGGTCTTTCAGTTATTCCTTTTTTTTATGGATTTACCCCCGTCACACCGGTCACTTATCAGTGCCTCTGGTTCCGGCAAAAGACGATGGGTCCGGTGCTGGATCCGGTTCCGGGTCCGCTCAACCCCCACAAGCCCTGCTCCTCCACCGTGATAGCCGTTGTTGTGCAGAAACCCGCAGTCTGGTGCAGGAAATTTTCAGCAGGGAGGACGATTACCGTGACGGTACACCCCCGGGGTATTCTCGAACCTGCCTGTTATCCCTGCTCTGAAAAAAGTGGCTGATTCAAAGCGCCTCTTCATCAGAGAGCCCGTCCCATCACGACCGATACCGCCTGGGGTGACGGATCTGCCGAGCCCCGGAAGTATTGCAGGGTACCATTGGAATACAGGCCGAGTTTTGCTATGCCCATGCCGAGGCCGGGACCTCCTCCCGCCAGGCTGCGGGTATCTGACGTGTGAGGTAATTTGGTCACATCAATCACCACGACATTACGGGACGCCTCCGTCTCTCCCAGGGAAACCGCTGCAACCAGCATCACGTGCCCCTTGTACTGGCTGTCAATGGTGTACGTGTATACGATGAGATCGCCGGGCCGGAGTTCCGCAAGCGCAACACGGGCGAATGCCCCGCTATCGGTGGTGATGAGATGGTAATAACTGAGGGGGTTGGGTGTGCTGCAGGCACCCTCCGGATCAGCGCATCCCGCTTCCGGGATGGGTGCCGGGGTCTTCCAGCCGGTGAATTGCGTGGTATGTCCGGTATTTGCATACGTGAAGAGGGAGGTGACAAAGCCGCTGCAGTCGGTCCGGACCGTGACCGGCCCGGGGTTTTTCGGGGAGCTGACCGGCCCGGCAGAGAAGGTTATCCCACTCCATCCTTTGGGATTGTCTGCGGGAATACTTGTCCAGACAAGCTGGCCCTGGCTGGTGGCAGGCCAGACTACCGTCGTGTTCTCCCATGCATGCAGCAGGTAGCTGGTCCGGTTGAGGTCTTCGCCGGAATACGATGTCGGCAGATAATCCGGCTCGTCCGGAGTATAGGAATACAGGTTCTTCATGAGTATCTTTGCCCCGGCAAGGAGTGCCCCCCCGGAGGAATTTGCCGGGGCTTCGGATATCCAGGCGTCGGGGGTGGTACAGCAGGTTCCCCCGCTGCCCGGACTTTCTGTAGTTATGGTGTACGTATCTGGCGGCCGGATCGGCGGGGATGCAGGGGAAGGGTAAGTACAGCCGGCAATGCACGAGCCGGTGACAAGCAGGAGAATAAAAAAAAGAAGCGGGCGCAATGAATGCATTCTGTGGGGATTGGCAGGATGGATATAAAAAATGTACGGATCTGATCGAAAACCCGGTCCCGGCCCCGATCAGCACAGCGGGGATTACTAACAGATCAGATTGCATTCGGTCATGCAATTGTAATAGTCAGGTTTATCTTTGCAGTTCGACTCGCAGATGTCGTATTTTTTAAATGGCTTAAGACCATTGTCGGGCGGTGGTGCCTGTTTCTGCTGCGGCAGGTCTACTGCATAGTAATACGCCCCGGCCACGGTGCTCCCGAATACTGCAAGACAGACCATGAACAGGACAAGCAGGGCAAGAGGGGATTGTGGTGACGATGACATTTTAAAAAAACCATCCTTACGAAATGTCGTTATTTTCTGATTGTGTTGATGGGTATATATACGCTTTAGTGTCGGGAATGCGGAGGGTCAGAGACCGGGGCATGAGGAGGACTCGTCAGCACTCTTCGCTGTGCTGAGTAATCGTCAGTATCCATGGTGGTTTGTCACTATGGTGCGGAACACCGCCACGAAGGGCAGCTCCGCATTCTGTCATTCATTATTTCAGCAGGGCCTTACCGGTTCCCGGTGTTCTCTTCATCGGAAGATTCTCGTTATGGCAGCCGCCCTGGCACCGGTGCGTATCAACCGTATCGCGCTTCTCTGCCCACCGGATCAGCGGAAGCACAGCCTCACAGAGATCTTTCCCGTCTTTTGTCAGGGAGTACTCGACCCGGGGCGGGATCTCCGAAAAAGATTCACGGTGAATCAGGTTTTCCTTCTGGAGATCTTTGAGCACATCGGCCAGGGTCTTGGGACTGATCCCGTTGAGCCTCTGCGCGATATCGGTGAACCGGATCTTCTCATGGTGACCTATGATGCTGATGATCAGGATCGCCCATTTTTTCGCAATAAGATTGATGATACCTTCGAGTGGGCACAGGCAAATATGATTACTATTCTTTTCCATAGTCACTTAAAAACTATAAACTGGACACCATTAATACTTCCGAATTGATAGTAATTAAAAAACGGAGCAAAGCCGGATGTGCCACGTTTCAGCAGAAAAAACGGTGTCGAAAACGAACCCCCGGTGCGGCTGCGGACGCAGTTGCCCGGTCATAATCCCGGTTGAGGAAGAGTGCCGGTGCCAGGAAGACCACAAAAAAATCCTTCAGGATCAGCTTGAAGTGATCGATAAGAAAATTACTGTAGCGAAATCCGTGAACCCCTCATGAACGCTATAGAAGCCAGTCACCTGATCAAACGGTTCGGGTCCGTCACTGCCGTAAACGATGTCAGTCTCACCGTTTGCGAGGGAGAGATCTTCGGGTTTCTCGGCCCGAACGGAACCGGGAAAACAACCACGATGCGCCAGCTCACCGGTGTTCTCACCCCGGACTCCGGAGCCGTCCGGATCAATGGCATCGATATCCATCGCCATCCGCTTGAAGCCAAGATGCAGATGGGCGTCATCCCGGAGAACAGCACGGTCTACGGTGATCTGTCCGCAGAGCAGAACCTCAGCCTGAGCGGGCAGATGTATGGCATGCCCCGGGCAGACCGGGACAAGAGAATTGACGAGTTTTTCTCAAGAATGGGCCTTTCTGAAAAGAGAAAACTCCCGGTCCGGGGTTTCTCGAAAGGCATGAAGCAGCGGGTGAGTATTGCGTGTGCCATCATTCACCGCCCCCCTCTCCTGCTCCTTGACGAGCCTACGAGCGGTCTTGATGTGCAGAGCCGCAGGCTCGTGATCGATACCATCCGCGACATGAACGAACAGGGCAGCACAATCTTCCTCACCACGCACAACATCGAGGAGGCCAACACTCTCTGCCAGACGGTCTGCATCCTCAACAAGGGGAAGATCGTTGCGCAGGACAGCCCCGAACGATTAAAGAAGATGTTCAATACCACGCAATCGGTCGAGGTCTCGTTCGACCGGCCCGTAACCCGGGACCTGTTTGCCGCGGAGGGAATTCTGCGGGCGGAGTCCTGCGGCGACAAGTGGAAGATCTTCACGGACAATCCCGACCAGGTACTGAAATATCTTGTCGGGCGTGCCGAACGAGAGTCCATCACCATTACCTCGCTCACGACCTCCGGCCCGAGTCTTGAAGAAGCGTTCGTCCGGATCACGGAGTGTGCCTGATGGAGATCCCGCTGGCCCTCAGGGGTATCATCGTGATCACGCGCAAGAACATGAGGCTGTATTACACAAAACCGCCGGTCCTGATGTTCGGGTTGCTGTTCCCGCTCTTCATGTTCTTTGCATTCTTCGTCGGACGCAAGCTCGACCTCGTCACGTTCTTCCCGGCATTTCTCGCAATGATGCTCTTTTTTACCGCATCGTCTGTCGGACCGCTGATTACCCCGTGGGAGAAACGGGAGAAGACCTACGAACGACTCCTGTCGTACCCGGTGACCCAGGACAGCATCATTCTCGGCGACGTCGTGGCGGGAGCAGTTTTCGGCATTGGCATTTCCCTGCTGGTATGGATAGCAAGCCTGTTTTTCATCCCGGTTGCGATCACCAGCATCGGGCTGTTCGCTCTCGCCTTCATCCTCGGGACCCTCTCCTGTGCAGCGCTCGGTGCCCTGCTCGCCTCCCCGGCATCCGACAGTCCGCCCAATGTCATAATCTTCTCGAACCTGATCCGGTTCCCCCTCATCTTCATCTCCGGAATCTTCGTGCCGCTGACACAGATGCAGGGGCCGGGGCTTGCTCTCGCCTTCTGTTCGCCGCTCACGTATCTCGTGGACCTCTTCAATGCGGCAATGTCCGGGACATCGGTGTTTTCTCCGGCAGTCGACTGCTGCATGCTTGCCGGGATTTCGGTAGTGTTTATTCTCGCGGCCCGGCTCATCCAGACCAGAAATCTGGTGAAGGGGTTGTAACGGCTTTTACGCGTATCAGGAAATCTCCGTTGGAGACGCCCCTCTTGGGAGACCAGAGGCCCTGTTAGGAAACGAGGTACAACGGAGCCCGTAACGGCGCCGGTTGTACCTCTTTTCCCAAACATGCCAATATCCGAGGTCATAATTCGCAAAAACGCGGAATGGGACCCGGAACGGGCAGAGGTTTGTCGACGGGAATGGCTGAGGTCATATTTAGCCACGTTACTATGGCAAAAGTCAGGGCAGGATGATGTTTATGAGGTCGGGGGTTCTGGCGGGAGGCCGGATTTGATTTTTTGTCACACTCTTTTTCATGGCATCTTTTACCGGCGCTGCTCCGTGCCCCCGGTTCCGGGTCCGTCAGAAAAAATATGATCGGTACCGGACAATGACTTAAGCCGCACCAGAAAAGCGTGGGGTGTCAAATCCACCTCCTGACGCTTTTTTTATATTCCCGGTACCATTCCCCGAATATTTTTTCCAGCTTCCGCTCTTCGCCCGGAATTATAAAAAATTCGATCAATGCAACAAAAATGACGGGAAATAGCAGCGTGACCAGTGTCCCCATCACTACTGCCGCACCGAAAAGGATTGCTGCCATCCTCAGGTATATAGGGTTCCGGCTCAACCGAAACGGGCCCAACGTCACGAGTGATGTGGGTTCTTCAGATGGCTGCAGGGTGGTTGCATTTTTCAGGAATAATGAACGGCTCCAGGTGGCCAGGACAAGATCAAAGCCGATGATGAGTAATCCACAATACGTGAAGGGCGAGGAAAGGTACACCGGAACAGGGAAGATGAAATGCAGCAGCACCGACATGATCAGCAGGATGATAAAATAATCTTGTCCGTCTGTCATGGTTCCCGCCGGTAATAATCGTGGTTGCAGTATAGTTCGGTTAACCCCATGAAGGTGATCTTTTTGTTTCACGTTCGGCTGTCGGTCTTGCAGTAAGTACCGAGGAAGGACGATGGCCCCTGGAACCGATCCAATTCAGGGTCGGTCAATAATAGTTCCTGTGCATCAACTATCGGCACTCAAAAAAAGAGGGATCGAGCCCGCCTTTTCATCCGGCAGGCCCTGAATTTTTTTGCCTCACATGAGGCCAAGTTGTTTCATGAAACCGATGACGTCATAGAACAGGCGTTCTTCAACAATCTCGCCATCTTTCCAGGTGGAGACGGTACAGAATTCAAGCTTCGCTGTTTTTTCCGTTGGCGGAATCATCTTGCCGTCTGGCCCCTTCATGGGTCCCTTCATCGTTACGGTCCAGTCGGCAACGGTGCAGGTATGATCTCCGTCCCCGATCATAATCTTGTAGGGATTATTGACCAGCCTGTTATCAAATGTCTTGAAGAATTCCGTTGCTTCAACGTCATGGTTGTGTCGCCCGACGGTTGGCAGAGGCTGGGCCGGCCAATACACTTTTACATCTTCTTTGTGGCGTTTCCTAAAGGTCTCCCAGAGCGGACTTTGAGGACCGGCATTCCATGCATCGTCGAGTGTTTTCATTAACTGCAGGTTTTCCTTAACTCCCAGAATAATCACCATCTTACGGCGGTGCATTCCATCATAAATCTATAAATACCCTTGTCTTACTTTCGAAAACTGAGAACGAAAAAAACCCCTTTCAGGCCCGCAAAGAAAAAAACGCAAGAGAATTTCGCGTGATCCCGGTTCCTGAGACCAGCGACGGCCGGTACCACTCTGGTTACGGGGCCGTCAATTAAGGACAGAACATGACTTCACATTTCCGTGACCGGTTGATGCATAAAATTGTTGGATTTTTCACGGTTTTGATCACACCATGCCCAAAAATCTTGGCGGAACTATTTTGTCCGTTTACAACAGGGTTCCTTCATTGGAGCTCAGAAGTCCTGGAGCTGGGTGATCTGTATCAGGTTCCCGCAGGTGTCATCCAGTACTGCTATGGTCGCAGGGGTACCCGGCAGCTTTGTTGGCTCCATGGTAAACTTCACGCCCAGCTTTTTCAATCGTTCATACTCTTTCCGGATATCATCCACAAAAAATGATGCAGCGTAAATTCCCTGCCGTAAAAGAGCTTCCTGGTATGCCTTTGCAGCGGGATTTTCATTTGGCTCAAGAACCAGCTGGGTCCCATCCGGGTCTTCCGGTGAGACAACCGTCAGCCACCGGTATGTTCCGGCTGATATGTCTGCCTTTTTTACAAATCCAAGAATATCAGTATAGAATGTGAGTGCCTTCGCCTGATCATTAACAAGGACACTGGCCAGTTTGATTCTCATATACTCCTGATGGTTGAGTGAACTTATAAAAAAATTGTGACGTTGCCGGTGATGGCAATACTTATCAGAGTTTCAGGTTCCGTTAAAAAAACTGCGGGTCCTGCACCGGATCCGGTTACCGGTACTACCACTCCGGCTACCGGGTCTGTCAATGAATGAATGGCCAGGGTCCGCTCCACCCGGTGGCTGAAAATGGATCGTGAACCTCCATTGCCTTCCGGTTTTTTGCAAAACCCGGATATTCTTTAGTCTTCCACCGGCTTTCCGTTTCTGACCGGCGATCTCGAATGGCCGGGTCTCCATGGTGCAGTAATTTTATATCCAAATATCTTCAATCCACAATCATTCAGGATTATAATGAAAACAGTCTGCTCGTATTTGTCCATCCGTCATCAGTCCCGGGACATACCCGGACGAGCCGGTCAGCCACGGTGTCTGTAAATCCTGTTACGATGATATTCTTGCGCGGCATGGGTTCAATGCCCGGAAATTTCTTGATATGCTTGAATCTCCCGTTTTTCTGGTAGATGACGATGTCAGGATCCTTGCAGCAAATACGTTTGCCCTTGCAATCGTGAATAACCCCCTGGAACAGATCCAGGGAAAACTCGGGGGAAAGATCCTGGACTGTCTCAATGCCTTTCTCCCGGAAGGCTGTGGGAAAACGCCGTTCTGTCCGGATTGTCCCATCCGGATGTCGGTGAACGAAACCTATGCAACCGGCCAGGCAGTTACGCGACGCCCGGCCAATCTCTGCCGCAAGATCCGGGATGGTAAAGAAAATTTACACCTGCTGATCTCTACCCGGAAAGCCGGCGATGTTGTGCTGCTCCAGCTTGAACCTGCGGAAACAGCCTGATATTTTTTTGAGATTCCCTGGACGGGAATTTTTGTTTTCAATCCATGTTTGATCCCCGCGGTAGTGCTGCCGGTTAGTGGGGTTGACAGTGGCATGAATCCAATACGGCCGGGTCCCCCGGTCAATGCGAGCCCGGCCTGCGTCATGTTCTGCATATATGTTCCCGGAAAGCGCCCCTGATTGTCAATAACTGTAACTAATGGTTACAAACTAACCGATAGTTATATTTTAACCAAGAGCTTTTATTATGTACTGAGACCGTCCCCGGGCAGGTTCCCGGTCGTCTGTCTCAAAAAAAGGAGAAGATTATTCCATGGTTACCCTGACTGAGGAGATCAAAGAATCGCTACGGGGATCGAAGATCGCGTTCCTTGCAACATCGTCAAAAAACGGCATCCCCAATGTTGTCCCGATCGCGGCGTTCGAGCTCCTGGATGACGGGAGGATGCCTCGGATCAGTTCTTCAACAAGACATTGCAGAACCTGGAGGAGAACCCGGCAATCGCCCTGTCATGGTGGGGGGACAAGGGCGGTTTCCAGATCAAGGGGGCCGTCACTATCCACACGAATGACGAGATCTTCCGGCAGGATGTTGCCTGGATGAAGGAGAGCTGGCCGAAATTTGTGCCCAAGTCCGCAGTGCTCGTGAAGATCACGGGCGTGTACGTGGTTAAACCGGGTCCCGAGCCCGGGAAGAAGATCCTGTAATACGAGTGGGTACATAGCCAGCCTTCAACACAGAAAAAAAAAGATCCGGAAAAATCCGGGTGGCTCAAAGGGAGGAGATCCCATGAAACCATCATCACTAAAACTTGTTTATTTTTCACCAACGGGAACAACAAAGGCCGTTGTCCAGGCAATAGCCCGCGGAATACGTCACGGAAATGAGGAATATATCGATATCACCCGGCCCGAAGCGAGAAAGCAGCCATTGAAGACTTCGGAAAATGATCTGCTCGTAGTTGCCGTGCCGGTGTACATGGGTAGAGTGCCGGCCGTGTTAATGGAATGGCTGCCGACAATACAGGCGCAGAATACCCCCGCTGTCTGCGTTGTCGTGTATGGCAATCGCGTGTATGAGGACGCACTTCTCGAGCTGAGCGATATCCTGACGAAATGCGGGTGCAGGCCGATCGCCGGAGGGGCCTGGGTTGGGGAGCATTCCTTCTCCCGTCCCGGAACTCCGACCGCAGAGGGTCGTCCCGATGCACGTGACCTGAACCATGCGGAATTGTTCGGGCAAAAAATCCGGGAAACGATCAACGCGATTTCATCAACCGGCAAGCCCCCTGAGGTAACCCTGCCCGGCTGCCGTCCGTATCGTGGCGATTCGAAGTTATGGACGGTTGATTTTATCGCGGTCAGTGACGAGTGTGTCCAGTGCGGGATCTGTGCAGAGGGGTGTCCAGTCGGTGCCATCGATCCGCACAACAGCCGGGCGATCGATACGAACACCTGCATCACGTGCTGCGCCTGCATCAGGAACTGTCCTCACCACACAAGGACCATGAAACCCGGCCTGGTCATGGATGCCTCGGTGCGTCTGAGTACCCTGTACAGCGAGCGAAAGGAGCCGGAATTTTTTCTATGACTTTTCCTATGACTCATGACCCGCGTAACAAAAATATACCGGGAGTAACCTGGGAAGAAAAAAAGATTAAACACTTCTCGTACCAGGTTGCATGACTGAACAGGAGTATTCGTAAGGAATTACTGCCATGGGTATCACCGAACGAAAACAACGGGAGAAGGAACAGCGAAAGAAAGAGATCCTTGATGCAGCCGAACGGCTCTTCTTCTCCCGGGGGTACGAGGATGTGTCCATGGATCAGATCGCCCGCGAGGTCGAGCTGAACAAGGCCACCCTCTATCTCTATTGCAAAAACAAAGAGACGCTCTTTGCGGAAATCGTGCTCCGGGGCATCGCGATCCTGCAGAAAAAATTCATGGAATGCATGGAGCAGCAGGTCCCGGGCATTGTCAAGGTCACCCTGATGGGCGAGGCCTATTACCGGTTTTCGCAGGAACACCCGGATTACCTGCGACTGATCCACTTTTACGGTACGGAACGCTTTTCCCGGGAGAATCCCTGTACCGCGGAGTTCGGAAACGGGTATGGCACGTGCCGGATGATCCTGAAAGACGCGGTCCAGGAGGGGATCGATGACGGTACGATACGGGCCGATCTCGATCCGTTCCTGATCTCGATGTACCTGATGATCTCGTTCATGGGCATCTTGTCCATGGAAGACAAATGGAAACGGGTGATCGAGGCAGGGGGGTTCAGTTACGAGCAGTACTCCCGGGAATTCTTCCGGTTCATCACCCCTGCGATCGCTTCCGGTGAGAAATCACTCCCCCTGGATAGCAAGAATTTTACAGCATGATGCGGAACCGGGCCGGGCCAAACGGCCGGGCGCCGAGGGGAATAATGATAGCCTTTTTTGCCGCATATGCGAAACAGATGCCGGACTCCCTGCTTGAAACGAGTAAACGTTTTGGCATACGGCCGTTGTGGGGAGAATATCGATTGTCGTTCTGAAAACAGAATGAAATTCGTTTTCCGGTCCAGGGAGTAATTTTTCGTAGTTTCCGATTACCATATCCAGGGTTCCTCCCAGGTAGCGTAACCGCGAACAAGATCGATACAATTATACCGTCGCCCCCCCCCCTTACGTATATAAACCTTTAACTAATTTCCCATTACTTCAATGGAGATGAATCTTTGCGAAATCTACCGGCACATCCCAACCTGCCCGTGCGGGAAAATTCGCGTCCAGGACAATCCCCTCCAGGATCAAAGGCCTCGATGAGATCACCGGAGGTTCCGGGTGCGGGAAGACTCTTTTTGCATTCGAGTTCATCCTCCGGGGGACCACAGGGTATATCGCGAAGAGATGAGTGGGAACAATCCCGAAGATCTGCCCCTCTCATCCGGCTCGATGATCAACGGACCCTTTCACGGAACGGGGCTGCAGGTGCCCGGTTCCCATGATGCATCCTCCGGGACGTACCCCAGAAGAAGACCGTATCATCGCACTCCGGCTCGAAAATGCGATGGCCATTGGCAATATCGCGTGGTGGGAGATGGACCTGCCGGATGGCAGTATCCGGTTCCACGAGCGGAAGGCAAGGGTGCTGGGGTTCAGTCCTGAACAGTTCCGGCACTATAGCGATTTTAAAAACTTCTCCATCCCGATGACCTGGAGCGTGTCATGCAGGCGATGTATGACCATATCGAAGGAAGGGCAGCCGTGTACGAAACCGCGTACCGGATCCGGACGTCCTCTGGTGATTATCTCTGGTTTCGGGATGTCGGTCGTATCACCCGCAGGACCGAGATCGTACCCGGGGAAATGTCCCTGACCGTTACCGGCATGGTTGTCGATATTACCCGGCAGATGCATACGGAAGATACACTGCGGGAGAGAGAGGAGCACCTGAAGGAGGCGCTTGCCGAGAAGGAGATCCTTCTCTCTGAGATCCACCACCGGGTAAAGAATAACCTGACCGCGTTGATCTCGCTGCTCAGCCTCGAAGGCTCGTACGAAGAGACGCCTGCGGGAAAGGCGATCAAAAAGGATCTCCAGGACCGGGCCCGGAGCATGGCCCTCATCCACGAGACCCTGTATCAGACCCACCAGTACGGTGAGGTCGACACGGGGGTTTACCTGACAAACCTCACCCGTCAGCTGGTAAATTCATTCACCACGACAAAAACTGTGAAGATCGCCGTCGATGCCCATGGGGTCATGCTCGGCATATCCCGTGCAACCCCTGTCGGGCTCATCATCAACGAGCTCGTCACGAACTCGTTCAAATACGCATTTCCGGAATCGTTCGATGCCCTGACCGTCCGGCAGGCTCCCCCCACCATCAGTATCTCTCTCACAAAAAACGACGAGGAGTACGTTATGGCAGTGAAGGATAATGGTGTCGGACTTCCCCCGGGATTTGATCTCGCCACAACGCGGACTCTCGGCCTGAAGCTGGTAAACTTTTTGGCAAAGCACCAGATGCAGGCGGATGTAGAGGTCAACTCAACGGATGGAACTGAATATATTTTCCGGTTCCTGGAATAGAATATAATTCCGGCCATCACGAATCGGGAACGGGTTTTCGGGTACCGTTCATATTCATGGCCGGATTCCCTGCATTCCGGTTCCGGGTCCTCTAATCAACGAAGGCTGTAGCTGCCGCTGTCTCTCATTCATAATTCCCGTTCAGGCCGGCAACCCCCACCTCTCCCCGGTTCAAGTCTGCCACAGTCTCTCCCGGTAATTCATCTGCCATTCCGATCTGGTATCCGGGCCCGGGAATCCTCCCCCGCTATTTAGGAGAAAAGCGGGGCCTTGCAGTACACAAGCAGTTTTCCCTCCTCTTCCCGCGTGGCAGGTCCCGGCATCTTTTCGATATCATTATGCCGAAGAACAGGTTGACCACTTAGTACCCATGAGATCCCCGGTTTTCATATTACTGCTGGTGGCAGTATGCTGCCTTTGCACTATTGTGCCTGCATCTGCTGCTCAGGAGCTGCGGAACAATGCCACCGACTTCACGGTTGCCGCCAACCTGAACGCGAACAATACTCCCGCATGGAACAACAACGAGGACGTTGACTTTGCAGGCCGGGGACTTATCGCAACCTACGACCCCCTGATCATCCCGGCCGAGATCCCGAATATTACCGCATGGAACGCGGAGGCATTCCGGCGTTTCGAGAACGGTTCGAGTTCGGCTACCATCAACCCGCTCCTGTACCGGCAGGCGCAGCTGAACAATGTCCACGGCCTTTTCCTGGTCAGTCCGGGGATCTACCAGGTCAGGGGCTTCGATATCTCGTCAATGACGCTGGTCAGGGGCGACACCGGCTGGATCGTCATCGATCCCCTCTCCTCGGTTGAGCCCGCCCGGGCTGCCATGGCACTGGTCAACCGTAGCCTTGGCTCTTATCCGGTAAAAGCCGTTATTTACTCTCACCCCCATGCCGATCATTACCAGGGTGTGAAGGGAGTGACCACGAGCGATGCGGTTAACGCCGGCAGGGTAACGATCATTGCTCCCGAACACTTCATGGAGTATGCCATCAGCGAGAACGTGTATGCGGGCAACGCAATGCAGCGGCGGGCCATGTACCAGTTCGGCCTCTTGCTCCCACGGGATGAGAAGGGACTGGTCGACAACGGGATCGGCAAGACCATCTCAACCGGTACGGCCTCCCTGATCCCTCCCACCCTGGAGATTACCCGTACCGGGCAGGAAGTTACGATCGACGGTGTCCGCATGGAGTTCCAGGTAGCGGAGGATACCGAGGCCCCGGTTGAGATGAATATCTGGTTCCCGCAGCACAATGCCCTGTTCGTTGCGGAGAACTGTGCAGGAACACTCCACAACATTCTGACGCCAAGGGGAGCCCAGGTACGGGATCCGCTCGCCTGGTCGGCAAGCCTGGACGAGACCCGCCGGCTGTACGGGGAGAAGGCGGAGGTCATGTTCTCCTCCCACAACTGGCCCCGGTTCGGGAATGACCGGGTCATTGAGATCCTTGAGAATGAGCGGGACATGTACAAGTACATCAATGACCAGACCCTGAACCTTGCCAACAAGGGCTATACCATGGACGAGATCGCTGACATGATCGAACTTCCCCCGTCGCTGAAGCAGCACTGGTACACCCATGGCTTCTATGGCCAGGTCTCCATGGGAGTAAAAGCAACGTACCAGCGGTATCTCGGATTCTATGACGGGAATCCGGTCAACTTAAAGCGGCTTACTCCCGTGGCCTATGCAAAGAGCATGACCGAATACATGGGGGGAAAAGATGCCGTGATGCAGCGTCTCTCTCAGGACTATGCTGCCGGGAATTACGAACTCGTTGCCTCGATTGCGAATTATCTGGTGTTTGCCGATCCCACGGACAGAGAAGCAAGGAAGATAGAAGCCGATGCCCTCGAGCAGCTCGGGTACCAGGAAGAGTCGGACCCTGCGAGGAACGCGTACCTGACCGCAGCATCAGAACTCCGGGGTACCCTGCCGGTCAGGGGCCGGAACACGATATCCGGCGACATCATGTCCGCGATGACGACCGGCCAGATTCTCGACTACCTGTCCGTGAGGGTCAATGCAACGAAAGCTGATGGCGACAATTACCGCATCAATCTTAGGATTACCGATACCGGAGACACAGCGCTCGTCCAGGTGAAGAACAGCGTGATCCTATACCGGATGAATGAATCTTCACCGGCAGCTGACGCATCGGTTGAGATGCCAAGGAAAACGCTCCAAACGCTGGCCCTCAACCCTGCAGTCAACCCGTCAGGGGTGATTGTGACCTCAGGAGATCCTGCTGTATTTAAGAAATTTGCCGGGATGTTCGATACGTTCGATCCCGACTTTCATATAACAATCCCGTAGCCGGAATATATCCCGGCAAACCAGCGATGCTGGAGCCCCCGCTTTTTTTGTTTTGATGCAGGCACGGACGACTGCGTGCACGATCTGATGCTGTTCCGGCTGCTATCCGGACTCATTTGTCGGCTCACCCGTTGATCCAACTTCAGACTTCAATTACGATAATTGAACTCCGGAACTGGTATGATTAAAAAGCTGGACCTGGCACTTCTCTCAATTTTCCTCCATGAATCCCTGATTACCTTGCCAACCTTCGATCAACAGGGAGATCGAAGAACCGGAATAACCGTAACAACTTTGGCAGGATCTACACCTCCTCCTCCATCACCATTCCAGCCAGCCTTCTCGCTTCGGCAGCCCTCTCCCCGACAACCGGATCATGCTCCGCAAACACCGGATTGATCTGGTCCCGAATACTATACTGTGGAGAACCGTCGTCACGCATCGAACACCACACGGACAGCCGGTACAGGCACAACTCCCTTGCCCGGGTCTTCCGGATCAATAACGAGAGGCGCCGGGTCACAAGCTTATCCGTTACCATGACCGTATCTTCGCAAACCTTTGATAGGAGCCGGATATTCTCCTTCATCCATTCGGATGTAAGCGCCTTCTGGCTCATTGCGGCAATGTAATCGAACGTGAGATACTCCGTTCCCCGGTATCTTTCGGGAGATCCGACAACCTGGATCTCGAGGAGCATGAACTCTTCGCCTTGCAGCAGCCCCTGGCGGGCCTCCTCCTCCGTCTGATCTTTGATTGCCGGCGGGTAGTTCGTCTTTTCCAGGATCTCGAACATCTCCTCCGACACCCGTCTCTCTTCTTTCCTGCCTCCCGACAGTGCCTGTTCGATCTGCTGCCGGCATGCCAGCGCCCGTGCGGCAACCCCGGCATCAAGTTCTGCAAACGCCGGATCGATCCGGTCGGTAACCCGGGTTTCGTGCGAACCATCGGCCGTGACTCGCACGGTAACAATGAGCCGGTACAGCACCCGGTCGTTCCCGCCATCCTTCTCAACGAGCGTGAGCAGCCGGAGCCGGGCAGGGTCGTCCATGTTCATCACGGTTTCCCGGCAGAGCCCGGCCAGTCTTGCGTTGGTGTCTTTGGTTCCTTCCGGAGCCCCGTCTGCACCAGAAGGCGGGGTGAACTCCAGCGCAATGCCGGGATCCCCGCGAAGTCTCGCGAACTTCACGTGGACCTCGACTCCGCCGAGTACAATCTCATGGCTGTCCGGATTTTCTCTTGCATCGTCACGTTCCGTCATACTGGATCTGCCTCCTTACCCTGTACTTTCCTGCTGCGTTCATACTCACCGGTTCCGACAGAATCGGCCACCTCGTATCTCCGGCCGGGATTGTTCGGATCGCCCCCTGGGAACACCATTCCGGCTACCCCCCGGAACAGCCTCCAGCCCATCTTTTCGGATGTCTGCCACCGGATTGTTGCTAAACAGGGTCATTTCAAGGCACAGAAATGATGCAAAATCGTGAATCAGGGTTTGAAATGACCGTTTTGTAAAATCAGTGTGTGGTTTTTCATCGTAAGATTGCCGGTCAGCCCCAATGAGGGAGTAATTGGGGGCTGAAATGGTCTCTGTTGACCTCATATCAGGCAACCCCCCATCTTGTTCTCCCCGGACCGGCCTCTCCGGCTCCGCTCTTTCTTCCAGTGCAGCTCCCCCTGTTTTCCTGGTCACCGCTTTTTTCCCGGCATTCTTGTTCGCACCTGCGACCGGCTTTTCTGTTCCGGTACTATTTTCCGGATCGACCGGGCCGGCCGGTACCTGATTTTTAATCACCGGTTTTTTACCGGGAGCATGTTTTGATTTTGTTTTCGGTATGCCGGCATCCAGGATCTTTTTGAGTTCATTGCTTCCCATCGCATCCGTTCCTGTGCCCGCCTTCTTTGCAGCATTCTTTTTCGCGAGCCAGCGGAGGATCGGGTCGCGGGGTGCAGCGGTACCGGGAGATGCCGGACTGGTCGCATTCGTTTCGTACGGCATCACGGTGCTGTCCCCACGGGGTGGTGGGCCGGTCACTACCGGTTTCATCAGGTTCAGCGGCATCCCGTAACGATCGATCTCCACGAGCCCGTCATCCCCGATACGGAAATGGCGCAGGGTACCGTACCGGGAGTACAGCCAGAGTTCGCAGGAGACCGGGCCATTGCGGGGAACAAGGCGGAGACCGGCGATAACTTCGGCAAACTCCCTTTCGATGGAGGCAATCCCGGCGGAGAGCTTCCGGGCAAGCCGGACCCGGACGATGACGAACAGGCCATTGCCGCTCAGGAGGAACTCGCCCAGGTTCAGGAGCGACGGGATGAAGACCATCACATGACCCCTCCAGAGTGCAAACGGGATCGCAAGAGCGATTCCCCGGGCCACGTTCGGTCCCGGCTTCATGCAATCCGTCCCGTGCGGGCACCCTCCGCACATCTCAGGTATTCTGAGGGCCAGGAATTTTCGTTGCCTGCAGTATGTCTGCTTTTCTTCAGGTGTGACATGGTTTTGTTCCCAATTTTCTGTTCCATAATCCCCTTGTTATCCGGTGGGAATTCCCGGCCCGTTCACCGGGGCCAGCCCGGGCAGACGGTCCCCTATCAGGGATACCTGCCTGAACGATCCCGCAGAGCTCATAAAAGAGCTTCCGGACCGGCGTTCATAGACGCGAGACCGCGATAATTCAGGGGGCCGGCACTCTCTTCTGGAGTTTGCCCGCCCGCAGTCGCGGCCTACGATAACCATTCCCACGATGACGGGGCGGTACTGCATGTACCGGATCACTGCTGCACCGAAACGCCACCTCATGGAACCGGGGCCGTGCAGTCTGACCCGTTTACCCGGGAGTGCACGGGGCCCGTCGTCCAGGCCGGCGCAGGTGTGCAGCGTTCCTGCGGCATTGTGATTATCCTCTGTTTTTTATAATTGATTAATAGGTTATTGGTTGCTGCGGATTTTTTCGCAGTTATTCTGGCCGGTATGCGGGAATCGGGGGCTGGATTGGTGGTGGATGGGTATAACCCGGAGGTTGTATGAATGGAGCGCCGCTGTGGGAATTGGTGAAGAGTGCATTAATGGATTGGATTTTAGAAGAGGTTAGCTGCGTTCGATAGAATCCGGTTATTAATTCCAGCAATACCTGGAGAAATCCACGTTTGTGTTCTCGATTTATCCCGTACTAAAAAAAGCATTTCCCTCATGGAAATGAGTTATGAATGCCCTCCCGGTTATTCGATCGTTTCCATCCGGACTGCGGGTTCAAGGATCGTGATGAGCCGGGGGATGTCCAGGCTCACAGTATCCCAGACCTCGTCAAGGTCAACTTTTCCATAGGAATGAATGAGCATGTCCCGCATACGTGCCATTGCAGACCATTCGATCGATGTGAACCGGTCGAGAGTCTCCGGGGAGAGCCGTTTTGAGACCTCACCGATCACTTCAAGGCAGCGGATGACCGCATACTGGCACTGGCGATCGGCTGCGAAAGATTCCCGGGAATGATCCCGGGTAAATTCCCGTGCGTCCTTTGCCATGAGGAGAATATCAAGCAGGTACGCATCATCGTCACGCACCATACACTTTCTCCATGGATGAGAGGATACTTCTTTTGCGGATATAGTTCCGGCTCTGTTCCACAGCCTGCCGTGTCATGAGATCAATGCGACGGCCGAATAGCTCTTCGAGCTCCGCTTCCATCTTTGCGAGCTGGATGAGGGTGTGACGTGAACCGGCCGGGAAATCCACGATGATATCGATGTCGCTGTCGGGCCGGAATCTTCTGGTGGTGACTGAACCAAATACCTGGAGTTCACTGATATTCCATGCCTTGCAGAACTCCCCGATCTGTTTTTGCCGGCTCCGGATAAGTGCGTTCATAGTACCTGTTCTTCTTAATTATTGTACAGTGATTACCCTTCTTAACCATTTTCCTGTCGGCTTCCGGTAGAGGTTTTCTTCTATGTGAAAAAAACTTTAGATAAAAATGACGTTAATCTGATGAGGGGTATGTTTCCCAAATATTACGTCTCATTCAGATTGCTATATTTTCCGTTTGCGTTGATGCCGGATATTCAGGATGCCGAATGAGTGGATTGACGATGTTCTTTAATTCATTCCTGAAGTTGATCCACTCATTCGGATCATTCAGATCGCGTGAGAGGCTGACTGCATAAAAAGAGAACGAATTTCTTCATCTGTCGTTTGTCTTTCATTCGATTTGATCGATGGATTATCCATTGAGGCACGGATCACCGCTGGGTAAATCACAGGATCTCGAACCAGCGCTCCGGTGCCACGCCGTACGATGCCAGCACAACAACCAGTCCTGCTGGTCCGACAGACGATGCGGTAAAAAAGAGCATAGAGTAGATCGTATCGGGAATACTAATAGAATTACGGTTTATAATTTCTTCCCCGATGAGGATAGTGAGAGTCTCCTCAAACTCCTTGAGAAATTGCAGAATAAAATAAAGGATATTGCCACGATTGTCGGAAAGGAAAATGGCATTCTCAGCGGGGATGAAGAAGTAGATGCCAAAACCATTGGTGAGCGAATCAAGGAAATCCGGAGATTTGATGATACTATTAAACTCGAAGACGAGGCAAAAAATCCGATTTTCAATATCACCGGTGAAGACAAAGAGGCAGTTATCCGGTTTAAATTAAGAAACCAGATCCGTGACTGGAAACTTACGAAAAATGACTTCAGGGAATATTCGAACGTTCCTTACTCTGTTGTCAGAAATGGTAAGACCGGTATTTTCTCTCTCTATCGAATTTTTGATAAAAAAGATGGGCATAAATTCCAAGATGTCCTGCTTCGGTTTGATCCAATGAATAACTCGGTTTCTGAGATGAATCCGTTGGATCTCTCTATTCAACCGGCGGATCCCGGTATAGCAAAAGCTGGTGTTGATCGTTCTGTTGATCTTGAAACCGGTCTGGAACAGATTCAATCGTCTTTTGAGGACAAATTCGCAACACTCAAAGGAGGATACTCCGATCTTGAGATGTATCCGAATTTCAAGATGTATAAAATCCAGGAAAAAATTGTACACCGGTTATCTACTCTCCAGAAACAAAAGTCGCTGAATGATGAACTGACTAAATATAAACGAGCGATTTCTGAATTAAAAGGATTATATGCAAATATTTTCTTGAGTCAGACGGATGCTGTTGAATTGGGTAAACGCTTTGATGATAAGCCGGTCATGGCTATTGAAGTCGAGGAACTCATCAGGATTTTGCGGGAATTCAGGAAAGACGTGATCCAGAAAAATCCTGATTATCAGCAATTCCTCAGGACGGAAAGGAATATTGATTATAAACAGATTTGCTGGGGGGCATTTGTATGATGTCAATAAAACGAGACGATATCGCTTCGATTCGTAGTCTTGATAATATTGTAGCGATATTCTCGGAGAAAGGATTTACCGAATACAAAAAAGAGAGTGATACCGAAATCCGGATTAAAATTTCAGATGAGCCGACATTTCTCTCGGTTTTTCAGATTAATGGGGTGGCTGATGTACCTCGACATCAAAAATATTTGGATGTCAAGACTGAATATCTGATATTGGTTACTCATGACTTCGAAAATCTTATTTTTGTGAAAAAAGAATTCACCAAACTGGATACTGAGAGATTCCGGAAATTACGGATAAATAAATCAAAAATCACCAATACGAGTCTGAACAAGATCAATGGCCTTAATTTCAATGATGTTACCTTGTTCGACAATTTGTTTGATCGCAAGGAAGTTGTCAAGCAGTTCTATGATGAATTCATCAAATACCGTAAACTGCTTATTGACAATATCTCAGGTTTGGATACAGAAATTGAAAAAGAGCGGTATGCACAAATTCTCGTTGACCGCCTTATTTTCTTATATTTTATCCAGAAAAAGAATTTACTTGATGAAAATGAGAATTATCTCTCTCAAAAACTTAAAGAGAACAGAGGGGATTTTTTTAATAATTTCCTTTGTCTGCTATTTTTCAAGGGATTGTCTATTAAAGGATTCAAGGATCGCAAATTAGGTGATATTCCCTATCTGAACGGAGGTTTATTCCGGCAGAAAAAATGCGAACAGGTAAAAATATCCATCCCGGATGAAGTCTTTGAAACAATACTTATCTTTTTTGACTCGTGGAACTGGTATGTGGATGAGCGGGCGGATTTTGGCGAAGAGAAAAGTATCAGCCCGGAGATACTTGGTCATATCTTTGAAAAGACTGTCAACCAGAAGGAAAGTGGAGCATATTATACTCCCGAACTTATCACGTCCTATATCTCTGAAACCACTATTTATCCCGTATGCCTCAATAAAATGAACAGCCGGTTCAAACAAAACTATTCAACAATTAAAGAGCTCTTTGAAAAGGACTCCCCGGAAGAGATAGCATACCTTTACAACGAAGTCCTGAAAAAATTATCTGTTCTCGATAACGCCTGTGGTTCAGGAGCATTTTTGATCGCTGCTCAGGATGTCCTGATCGATATCTATTTCCAGACTATTTTCAGGTTGAAAAGTGATCCTGTCTTCATTGAAGAAATCAAGGAACATAACCGGAACCATGAACTTAAACTCGATCTGAACCTGGCATCAGCACAGGAATTCCACGACAATTCTCGGTGGAGTTATTACATCAAGAGGATGATTATCACCAATAATCTCTACGGTGTGGACATCGAAGAAGGAGCCGGGGAGATCGGGAAGTTACGATTATGGCTATCGATGATAGCTCATGTCCCGGAAAATATTTCTTTAGTCGAGCCTTTACCCAACATCGAATATAACATCAGATGCGGTAACAGCCTTATCGGATATACTTCTGCAACCCAGATCGTGGATGAGAAAGATTTACCAAAAAAGCCAAAAAAGAAAATCGTCTGGAACAAATTATCCGGCAACCAGATCAGCTTGGATACCTATCAGCCCGATTCGATCTTCCATCTCTATTACGATCGAAACCAGCTCATCCGGCAATACAAAGATGCAGATGATTCAAAGAAAGCTGCCGATCTCAAGGATACGATTGATCAAAAAACCTACGAATACAATCAGGTCCTGAATAAGAAATTATTTGATGAGATTGTTTTTGAAAAAGGGTTGGAGATTACTGAAGATTCCTTTGTTGATCTTAAACCGTTCCATTGGATTATGGAATTTTCAGATATTTTTGAGTGGGGGGGATTTGATATTATTGTCGGAAATCCTCCTTATTTACGGATCCAGACACTGAATAAATGTGCCGAAGAAGAAGTTGAATATTATAAAGATCAATACCAAGTTGCGAAGAAGGGAAATTATGATATTTACGTAGTGTTTGTTGAAAGAAGCATTGATTTACTAAATAAAAATGGAATTTTAGGCTATATCCTCCCACATAAATTTTTCATTGCGAAGTACGGCGAACCACTTCGAAAATTTATTGCAGGGGGAAAACTCCTAAAAAAGATAGTTCACTTCGGACATCAGCAAGTTTTCGTTGGTGCAACAACGTATACCTGCCTTTTATTTTTAGGGAAATCTGTAACAGATGAATTTTGTTTTACAAAAATTGATAGTATCAAAATATGGAGTATAACGAAGACCGCTGAATCTGCGATTCTAGGGTCTGAAGACATTTCAGAAAAAGAATGGTATTTCGTAATTAGGCCTGATGCAATAGTCTTTAAAAAATTAATAGCAATGCCGAACAAACTCGGGAATATCATCAAACTGTTTGTGGGATTACAAACTAGCGCGGATCCAATTTATATTTTAAAGCCCCTGGCGGTAAATCCCCAATATTCAATAGTGAAATCTAAATTATTTGAAAATGAAGACATTCAAATCGAAACTTCAATTTTGCACCCACTTCTTAAAGGTGCAGAAATCATCAGATACGAAAAACCAGGCTACGAAAATGTCTTGATTTTTCCTTATTACATTCAATCAAGTCAAGCCGTTCCTATCAATATTCATGAAATGCAATCGAAATATCCGTTTGCCGTTACTTATTTAGAAAAAAATAAGGATGCATTGATTGAACGACCAAAAACAAGTGAGAAGAATTGGTGGTTGTTTCCCTATCCTAAGAATTTGACACTTTTTGAAAGACCTAAAATTTTGTGTCAAGTATTGAGTACCCGGGGAAACTTTACTTTAGATGCAAAGGGTGAATTTTATTTTGTAGGTGGCGGTACTGCGGGTGGCTATGCAATATATGATGAGAAAGAGGACGTAGACTATTTAAAATTTTTATTAGGAATATTAAATTCATCTCTGACGACCTTTTTTGTTTCAAAGGTTGGATCTGGATTTCAATCTGACTTTTACGCTTTCGGAAAAAGTTCTCTTGAAATTTTCCCCCTGCCAAAAATTAACTTGAAAAATATTGACGATAAAAAACGATATTTTGAGATGATTTCTAGTGTTACATCGACGCTCAATTACCATAAACAATTGCAGGAAATTCAATCTGAAAATGAAAAGATCGAATTGACCAAAAAAATTATTGAAATTGATAAATCCATAGACAAACTGGTATACGACCTTTATGGGTTGACGGTTGAGGAAATTGCAATCATAGAGGATGGACTCAGCCGAAAAGGAAAATGTTGACGGTGAGTGAAAAATGGCAAAAGGCAAAAAAATTTCAGCAAAGATAAAAGAACCCGAAAAACCCGTCTCTTTTAAAGATATGAATTCCATGGCTCGGGAAGAATTTATCCGGTTAATATCAGCAGACGCTCTTCTGACTCCCGCATGGAAAGACGCAATAACTCCTCTGGTTTCGGAAAAAATCCCTGATGACCTTTCTCCCTTACAAATACTGATCGATGGTGTGCCTCATGTTGAGACTGAAACAACTCAAGGTTAAAAATTGTCGTGGAATCAGGGACGGCCCAGATATCAATTTTGAAGCCGGAGGGCTGCTGTTATGTGGAGACAACGGCACGGGAAAAAGTTCGTATATTGATGCCATCGAGAAAAATCTCACCGGAAAGTGTTCATCCATCGAAACGGGAATACAGGGAATCTCATGGAATAAACACGGTGCCCATATCAAATGTAAGGATGAACCTGAAATTGAACTTACCCTCACCGATGGGAATAAAGAATTTATCATAGACAATGAAATGGAGCTGCAGAAATTTCCTAATAATATGATCACTTTTTTGGATTCTGCAAGGGTGCATCCGTTCATTTTACGGCGGAAAACTTTGCTCGATTTCATTGATGCAAAACCCGTAGATCGATACAAAGCCATTGAGGGCTTTTTGAAATTAGATCAGTTCAAGGAATTTGAAACGAAATTAAAAGAATTGGGAAACGATTGCCAGGAAAAATATTCTGGTGCCGTGACAAAGAAAGACGAAAACATACGGGCCCTTCGTTTACGATTAAATTTATCCCCCCAATCTCCCGTCGATGTTGAAACCTGCATAAAACAGGCAAATCAGTTATTAAAACAGGTTGGCATATCCCCCCTAAAAACCCTTGAGGATATCCCCGAACGGTTGAAAAAAATTGAAGATAGTATTGCTCCCTTGAACCGGGATGAAAGTCTCCAGAAATGGACGAATCTCCTAACAACTCTTCAGGAAATTCAGAAGAATGATGTAGTTACCGAAGCAGGTCAGAATTATTCTGATAGCCGTCAGGAACTTTTAAAGAAACAAGATGTAATCAAAGGGCATTTCTACGCGGAGATTCTTGAAAAGGGCCTTGCATGGATACAGGAGGATGCATTAGATCGTTGTCCGCTCTGTAATAATACCATTAATGCTGATGAGGTATCTCGTTATGTTCAACAAAAAATTTCAGAAAACAACGAAATTACTGCTCTGACTAAAGATCAGAATCAACGATGGAAAACATTTTTGTCCATCCTTACAAAAAATCGGGATGTTCTCATAAAAATCAAAACACAGTCATTTGAGGGGCTGGAGTCGGAACTACTTGAAAAACTGGATCTCCTCATCAATTCCTACAACAATATTTCCCAAAATCATCAGGAACTAACCGAACCAGCACTTATTATCAGCGATATAGCGGCGCTCAATCAAATCAAAACAGATGAAATTCTGCAGGAATTCAATGAGAAAATCACAATAATCTGCAGCCAGTTTTCAGATAATGAACGGTATCGTCATCTTTTCAATACAAAAACTGCTTTGGATGCACTCGCGTTACATATGAAAAATATCGAGAGATGTGATGTGGAAATACAGCATTTTGAAAATTCATTCGGGCAGATGCAGGTCCTTGTAAAATATGCTGAACAAGCACGAAAAACTGCGGTTCAAAGTCTAATGGTTACCATCACCGACATCGCTGACTCATATTTCCAAAAAATACATCCCGCTGAGACTATAGGAAAACCTCAGTTGACTATTACAGACCGCGGGGCCGGGAGTGTCATATTAACGAGCACCTTTTATGGTAAAGTGGAGGATCCCCGTGGCCATTACAGCGAAGGTCACATCGATACCCTCGGCCTCTGTCTGTTCCTTGCCATCTGCCGGGCACATCATCAGCAGGTTCCGGAATTTTCACTGTTAATTCTCGATGATGTGTTACACAGTGTTGATGGTAATCACCGGAGAAGAACGGCAGAACTGATTTTTCAGGAATTCGGAGATCACCAGATAATAATCACTACCCATGATCGGTTGTGGTTTGAGATTTTGAAGACGGTCTCACGTTCTAACGGAGGCAATAAAAAATTCAGAGAATACCAGATTGCTGATTGGACCCTCGAAGAAGGCCCGATTTTTGGTGATCATTTATCCGAATATGATTGGTTAATCTCTGCCGAAGGATTGAAGTCCCAGCCAGCTGATCGTGTCATTAAATCCGGGCGATTACTCGAAGAAATACTCCAGAATTTATGCGATTCTTTAACGATCAGTGTGCCCTTTAAGATTCGAGGGGATTATACTATCGATCCTCTCTGGTCTTCTTTTTACCAGAAAGCAAAAAAGCAAAATGAGTTTTATGTAAAGGGAAAAAAATGTCTTGATTCTATCGACAGCTTACGTCAGATACGAAACTGGGTGGGGGCTCATTATAATGAATGGGCTAAAACACTGACAGCGAATGAATCAAAAGAATTTGCTAAATCTGTGATTGATCTTAGAAATTTTGTGTATTGTGAAAAGTGTAATCAATTCATCGTTCGGATCCCTCAACTTGACGGAATATGGTCGTGTAAGGGAGAACATTTACACTATAAAAAAGATTAGTATTCACTCAATTTATTTGAATATCAGGTGCATTCAAACAAGAATCAATTTCTTTTTGTATTTTTGCTTTATCTGGGATATTTGCGTTCATGATTAATCTTCGTCCATCAATTCTGATTTCAAATAAATTCGGATTTAAGCCTTTATTATCGATTTTATTTGGGCGTTGCCATTCCTGCAAGGAATCCGATAATTTTAGTAAAAATGCAAGCGGTGCTTTTTTCCGATCGATTCGTTTACCGTATGGTAAATATTTCGGGCTTATATCATGAATATAGATCGCCGCACATGCAGGTATGATATCTTCTTCGAAATATTTCTGATTACAGTCAATATTCGTATATGGTTCGAGTATTTTTTCAAATTTTCGTTCTGGATTATACTTCTGGTAAAAAAGATCAATACTGTTTAAACCGGTTAATGCGCTCATTGCTCTGTGACGTATTGATCCAGTTTCAATCATTTCTTCGTATTCGGATTGTATGGGGATATCAAGATCCCATCCATCCAAGCATTTCTGAATAAGTGGAAGCGATTTTTTGCTATTGCAAAGATTTTCAATACCGGTCGGACGAATCTGGAAATGAAAGACAGGGGAGATATTTTTTATGTGCTTATCACGAATGCAGTTGTTCCTGTCTGAATATTTTTTTAACATTTCCTGGGCGATTTTCACTGGATAACCAATATCATGGAATAAACATGCAATCTTCCAAGTGAATGGCCTTATTTCAACTCCTTGTGGTAAAAGGAAAGATTCGCTAAGATATACCCCTAAAATATATGTCTGTAATGTATGCAATACGTGATCTCTGGATTCGATATCGATATTTCCGAGAACCGGTTCAAGCTTAGACAAATCATACAGATGATCTGCAATTTGGCTCTTCCCATGTTCAGCAAGGATATTTTTAATTATGTGAAGACCATCGTTCAGTCTGTACTCATAATTATTATTGTAATCCAAGAATTTTTTGATTCGGGTTTCCTCATCCAGTCCATAATCCTGCAAATTGTCATGAATTTCCTGTAGAATAAACGAATTTATATCCATGATATCTCCTCATCGCAAGCAACACTTTTCTCTCTCATAACTCTCAATGCTATTGAGCCTTATAATGCTCGAGTAACCTTTGGTTTTTCCTGCATCGCAAAAGTCAAGTCATCAAGGAGATCTGTGACTTCATCATATCCCCATACATATTGTCGCTGATAATCAGGGACACGGAACCCCAACTTTGTGAAAATATCTTTGACAACAATATTCTCACTTTTTATTTCTCCATGGGATATAATTGTAATATTCGTAAATTGATTTGGTGAGGTTTAGACCTATCGTTTCAAAAATTAGAAACAATTATGCCCGAACCCTCCCCCCATTCAATATCGTGTAGTCTATCGCGGCCTCCCCGAACAAACCGCACAACAACTCCTCAAAGACAACGTGTTTTCCAACAAGGGATTCACCGACACGACCGTCAATCCCTGGAATGCCTGCCAGCCTCTGGATGAGGAACGGCATGACACGTATCACAACCTCATGGCAATCAGTCTCCCGAAGGAGCAAGAGCTAGCGGAAGAATTGTTCATGTGGATTACCGGGAATTAAAAAAGATATAGGTAGGTTCGGGATAATCAGAATTCATCACTTTGAATTGTTCTATTCCAAAATAATTGCATGAGATTTATATTACAGAGCACAACGAAATCATCCGCTCTGTTTCGCCATTATCTGGTTTGGCGTTGCGTTTGAACGATCGTTACCGGTCGGATAGTGCGAGCGAAGGTGAGCATAGGGACAATAGGAAAACGAAGCCCTGTGCCAGGAACCTCTGAACAAAAACGCACGATCCCAAAAAACCGGAATTGCACAAAAAAATTGCTGAAAAAAAATAAAAAAATATTACTTCTTGCCGCCCTTTGCAGGGGCTGCCTTGGCGTCCTTGCCGCCTTTTGCCGGTGCTGTTCCCTTTGCGGGCTCAGCTGCTTTGGCGTCCTTGCCGCCTTTTGCGTGGATTGCGCCGCTACCCTTGACTGCTTCCTTTGCGGGCTCAGCTGCTGCTTCTTCAGCAACTACCGGTGCTGCAACAACTTTCTCACCAACAAGCTTCGGTGCTGCAATGATCTTGCCGCTGACCTTGAGTTCGCTGACCTTCAGGTGGATGGGAGTCGGGAGCTTGTATCCCGCGTGGTGGAGTGCATCCTTGATCTTCTCAAGATAATTGGGAGTAGAGTAGACCGTCAGGACTTTCTGGCCTGCGCTGACGCGGGCTGCAGTCCCGACTGCTTTTCCAAAGGCAAGACGCATGCCTTCAGAGACACGGTCCGCACCGGCACCGGTAGCCTGCTTGTTTTCGCGAAGCACGTGGTGGGGAAAGACCCTGACCTTGAAGTGGAAGTTTGACCTGCCGACTTCCTTCATCAGGCGCCGGTTGGTCGTGATACGGGCTGCCTCGAGTGCGCTGTGCCGGATCTGGCATGACTCGTCAACAATGAGGTCAACTTCGGTTGGGAATTCCTGCGAGAGGTTTCCCATCTCGAACTGAACAATCTTGCTACCCGGAACACCGCCCATATATTTACGCCGTGTATAGGCCTTCTTGGAAATGTTCCTGTACATCTTTGCCGGTTTTCTAACCATCGCGTCCTACTCCTGTAAATTATTGCAAAAAGCGTGCATCATCATCCGTAATTAAGTCGGATGAAAATACCTGTGCGCTTCACAAACTGCTTGTATAAAATGGAGATGTGGCGTAATAAACCTTACTGGATTGAACATTTCTGGTTTATAAGATCCAGTACGTGCCGCCTGACCTGGGCAAATTCCGTGCTGGTCCGGTCCCGGGGGCGGGGAAGATTGATCGGCACTATGTGGCACAGGCATCCCGGCCGGGGCGTCAGCACAATAATCCGGTCCGAAAGGAAGACCGCCTCATCCACGCTGTGCGTGATGAAGATGATCGTCTTTTTTGTCTTCTCCCAGATCTCGAGCAGCTCGATCTGGAGCATGTTGCGGGTCTGGGCATCCAGCGCACCGAACGGCTCGTCCATCAGCAGGAGCACCGGATCCAGCGCCAGTGCCCGGGCCACCGCCACCCGCTGGCGCATCCCGCCGGATAATTCCGCGGGGTAATTTGCACGGAACTGGGTGAGATTCACCAGTTCCAGGTAGCGCTCTGCAATGCGGTACCGCTCATCCTTTCCTATACCCTTCATCTCGAGACCGAAGACGACATTATCGATCACCGAGCGCCAGGGAAAGAGCGAGTACTCCTGGAAGACAAATCCCACCTTGGAACTCGGGCCCTTCATCTCTTCGCCATCAAGGAGAATGGTCCCGGACCGGGCGGTGTCGAGCCCCGCGATCAGGCGCAGCAGGGTGGTCTTGCCACAGCCGGAGGAGCCGAGAATACAGACAAATTCCTTGTCCTGCACTTCAATGTTCAGGTGATCGAGCACCGTCAGCTCCGAGCCATCGTCCCGCGTGAACGATTGCGACAGGTCATGAATCTGGAGTTTTCCCATTTATGCCACCTCCCCGGTCTGCCACTTCAGGAAGTACCGGTCAATAATGTACCGGAAGACCATATCGATCACGAGCCCGATGAGCCCCAGGAGGATCATGTACACGACAACGCAATCCATCCGGTGCAGGTTGTAGTAGAACCAGAGATTCTTGCCAAGCCCAGAATTCGAGACACCGAAAAGTTCCGCTGCAACCAGGCACATCCAGGCAACTCCGGTCGCGACCCGGATCCCCGACACCACGGACGGGAGAGCCGAGGGAAACGCGATGTACCGGATCAGGTCGCGGTTCTTCGTGCAGCCGAGCATCTTGCCCGCTTCGACAAAGACCCGCGGCACGCTCCGGAAGCCGGTGTACGTATTTATGAGGATGGGAAAGACTGCCCCCACAAAGATGACGAACCCGGCCGAGATGGTGGTGAGCCCGAACCAGATGATAGCAAACGGGATCCAGGCAAGCGGGGGGATCGGCCGCAGGAGTTCGATGAGGGGATCGAGGAAGGCATTGATCTTCCGGTTCCAACCGATCGCGATCCCGACCGGAATGCCGACAACCAGCGCCAGCCCGAGGCCGATGGCAAAATGGATCATGCTCACCTGGAAATCCTGCAGGAGAATTCCCTTCTGGAGCAGTTCCAGAAACGCGGAGGTGACATCGAGCGGTGCGGGGAGCAGGAAACTGTTCTTCACGACCAGCGCCGCATAGCATTCCCAGAGCGCGAGTGCCAGCACGATCGCAAGAGCGCCGAACCACCTGTCCTTATGCTTCCGTAGTGGGTTTGCCATCGCGTGTTCACTGTTCCTTTTTGTCAGGTACTGCCCGGTACAACCGGGTCTCGTTCTGCCGTGAGCAATCCGTACCGGGAATTATACACTATACAATAACGGGAAAACAAAAAAAGAGTTGGTTTTGACGATTCAGTTCTTCTGGTAGAAGCTCAAGTCGAAGAGATCCGCCTGGGTCAGGGATTTCTTGATGTAGCCGAGGTTGTACTGGATCTTGGCATAGTCAAGGACCGGAGCGACAATAATATTGGGATCCGATGCCCAGTTGCCGTCCCATTCCTTGAGCGAGGCCTTCACGTCTTCGAGTTTTGCACCGGTCTTGTCGGCAAAGATTGCTGCTGCTTCATCCGTATTCGCCAGGTTGAATGCAACTGCCTTGTCATTGGTCTTGATGATCTGCCGGACAATCTCCGGGTGCTCCCGGATCAGCTTGCCGCTGACAACAAGGACACAGCAGGTGTGGTTGGGGTACATCTCACCGGAGCGGACCACGATCTTGCCCTTGCCCTGGTTGACGACAACACTGGGAGAGGGGGTCGGCAGGAAGACACCGTCGACTTTGCCGGCAATGATGGCCGTGACTGCGTCACCGGGATTCATGCCCTTGAGGATGACATCCTTGTCAGGAGTGAGGTTGTTCTGCTGGAGCCAGTTGCGCAGGACCGTATCCTGGATGGTGCCGGCGGGGAAGGTAGCGATCGTGAGACCCTTGAGATTCTGGGGGCTCGTGTAATTGAGATCGTTTCGGATCACGAGATCGGAACCCTGGGTGTTGACACCGGCTACAATCTTGGCGTCGAGCCCGGTAGCAACTGCACTCAGGACCGGGGCTGCACCAACGTACGCGACATCGATATCGCCGGAAAGCATGGCCGCCATTTCAGGAGCGCCGGTCGGGAAGACCTTGTCGCTGACGTTCTGGACGCCAAGGGGTGCGAGATCCTGCGCCCACCAGCCTTTGTTCATTGCAGTGATCTCTGCCATCTGGTGCGTGCTGGGCTGGTACCCGATCCGGAGTTCCTTGATCGGGGCGGCTGATGCCGCAGGGGCACCGGTCGTGGTCGGGGTTGTTGCGGCCGGCTGGGTGCAACCGGCGGTGATCAGTAAGAGGGCAATCGCGATGAGAGCAAAAACCGTAATCTTCTGCAGTTTCATGATCACGTGTTACTCTGCCGGTAATAAAAAGTGTCACCATGCGGCTATATTTATCCGCCTTTTGTAGAATTTTCCAGGAAATAATTTTACTTTGAGGATATATTATTGCTAAAATTGTCCACAACTGGGGACAAAATTTCCCGGAATTTTATACAATTGAGGAAGAATTAATCAATAATTACCCTTATTGTATCTGTTATATGGTTCAGGTGGATCCCATTGACCGTCTCATGCGCGCAGCGCTGAGCTCCGATGACGAGTTCGTAACAACCCTCAACGATCTCCTCCGGCACGACCTGCGTATCAGCATGCGGGAACTTTCGGAAAAGAGCGGGATCGCCCAGAGTTCTCTGTACAAGATCCTGCATGGAAGATCTCCCAACCTCTCCACGCTCAGGGCGATCATTCGTGCTCTCCGCCAGTTGTATCACGTGGGGGACGAGGCCTTCATCGGTCTGATCCTCGCCCGCCCTGTCCTGGAAAGTGTTGAGGAACGGGTCACCGAGATTGACGGTCACCGGATGCGGGTGCGGGAATATCCCGTGCATACCATGGTGGATGCGATCGTTGCGGCGGTCCGGGCGGAGCGGGAGGGCGCGATTGCGATTGTCTGCGCTCCTATTGTATCGAGCGTGATCGAACAGATTGTCCGGGTGCCGGTTGCGACGATCATCCCGCGGGAATCGGTGCAGGCCGCGATCGAGCTTGCGGCCAAAAAGGCGTGGATTTAATCAGTCCGCCACCAAAAAGAAGAGTACTATTGGTGGGTAAACGGATGCGAACCGACGTTGTGAGACTGGGGCGCCTTTCAGGAGAGAGGACCGGAGAGATGATGCAGTTTCTCTCCTCTATGCATGCCGACCGCTGCATTGCCGATGCAGATGTGCTCGTGGATATCGCTCATGTGCTGATGCTGGACAGGCAGAAGGTCATTGAGCACGAGATCACCCGGCAGCTCCTCCCGGCATTGCTGGTGTTGCACGATGAGGGAATTCCCGAAGAGGTCTTCGATGACCGGTTCGAGGATGTGCATGCCGGGATCGAAGCGATGCTGATCGAGTCCGTTGGCGTTGATGTCGGTGGGCGGATGCACATGGGACGGTCCCGCAACGATGAGGTTGCCACCTGCATCCGGATCAAGCTGCGCGACGACCTGCTCAAGCAGATGGCAGCGCTTGTAAAAGTGCGCGAGGTGCTCGTTGCCCTTGCGGAGAAGCACAGGGATACGGTCATGCCCGGGTTCACCCACCTCCAGCATGCCCAGCCCACCACGCTCGCCCACCACCTGCTCGCGTACGAGCAGATGTACTCGCGTGACTTTGACCGGCTCCGGGATGCGTACACACGGGTGAACCTCTCCCCGCTCGGTGCAGCAGCCTTTGCCTCGACCGGGTATCCCATCAACCGGGAACTCACCGCCCGCCTGCTCGGGTTCGACGGACTCGTGACAAACACGATGGACGCAGTGGCTAGCCGGGACTTTGCGCTCGAAGTGCTCGCGGACCTCTCGATCCTGATGGCCAACACGAGCCGGCTCTGCGAGGAACTGATCATCTGGAGCACTTCCTTTGTAAAGTTCGTCTCGCTGGACGATGCCTTCTGCTCCACCTCCTCCATCATGCCCCAGAAGAAGAACCCCGACACTGCCGAGATCATGCGGGCCAAGAGCGGCTCGGTCTTCGGCGCGTACTCGGCTGCCATGATGACGGTCAAGGGACTTCCCATGAGCTACAACCGCGACCTCCAGGAGTTCACCCCCAATATCTGGCGGGGCATGCACGATACCAAGGCCTGCCTGCGCCTGCTCATCGATATGCTCGCGAGCGCGACATTCGATACGGAGCGGATGAAGCAAGAGGCGGCCAAAGGATTTTCCACCGCAACCGAACTCGCCGACACGCTGGTCAGGAACTATGGCCTACCGTTCCGCACTGCCCACAATATTGTCGGCCGGGCGGTCCAGAAAGGCGACCTCTCGCTCGCGACTCTCGATGCCGCAGCGCAGGAGCTCGGCGCCGGTCTTTCCCTCACGGCAAAGGGACTCACGCAGGAGAAGATCGATGAGGCCCTCGATGCGGTCCACTCGGTCGCGTTACGCAGGGCACCCGGGGGCCCGGCTCCCTTTGCCACAAAGATTGCCCTTGAGGAATGCCGGAAACTGCTTGACCGGGATTCTGCCCTGGTTGACGAGCGGCTGGCGAAACTGTCAACCGCAAAGGATGAACTCATCGCGGACGCCCGGAGGCTGGTAGCATAACTGCCGCCATGAATTCCGGTGACCTTGTCTCGTGCGAGTACGGGGGCAAGACCCACAAGGGAATTTTCATCACGAGCCGGGACGGCATGGCCGTAGTCAAGCTCAGTTCAGGGTACAATATCGGGGTCCCCCCGGTATCCTGCACCTGCATTGAATCACCGGTCCCTACTCCTCCGCGGACACGCGAGGTGAACAAGACCGCGGGGCTGCCGGACCTCTCCATCATTTCAACCGGCGGAACCATCGCGAGCCGGATCGATTACCGGACCGGCTCGGTCTCCAGCCAGTTCGACGCGAGCGATATCCTGACGGCGATTCCCGAACTTGCGCAGATCGCCAATTACCGCACCCTTCCGCTTGCCGCGATCCTCTCCGAGAATATGACGCCGGTGATCTGGCAGGAACTGGCCCGGGCGATATATGCGGAGATTAAGAACGGGGCAAAAGGGATCATCGTCACGCACGGCACCGACACGATGGCCTACAGTGCCGCTGCGATCAGTTTCATGATCGACACGCCCATCCCGATCATCTTTGTCGGCTCGCAGCGTTCCGCGGACCGGCCGTCCAGCGACAATGCGATGAATGCCGTCTGTGCCGCAGCGGCAGCAACGAGCGATCTCGGTGAAGTTGCGGTTGTCATGCATGCGACTACCAACGATGACACCTGCGCCATCCACCGGGGCACCCGGGTGCGCAAGATGCACACCTCGCGCCGCGATGCCTTCCAGAGCATGGGCCTGCCGGCCATAGGCTCGGTTGCGTTCCCCTCGCAGGCAGTCACCCTGGCACCGGGGGCAGTCCGGCGCGGCACTGATGCCCTCGCCATTCATGATACCCTGGAACCACACTGCGCTCTCCTGCAGTTCTACCCGGGCATGTCGCCGGATATCTTACGGGCTTATGAATGCTACAAGGGGCTCGTCCTCTCGGGCACCGGGCTCGGGCACGTGAGTACCCTGCTCATCCCGGCCATACGGGAACTGGTAGCGGCGGGCACGCTGGTCGTGATGACCTCGCAGTGCATGCACGGGCGGGTCTGCGACCGGGTGTACGATACCGGGCGCGATCTCCTGAATGCCGGAGTCATAGAGGGCGGCGATATGCTCCCCGAAGTGGCGCTCGTGAAACTGATGTGGGTGCTGGGCAATGAAAAGGATCCGGCAAAAGCGGCTGCGATGATGGCAACCGATCTCAAGGGCGAGTTAAACCGGAGGTCTGCTCATGGATTATAAGGCGCTGGGACTGGTTGCGGGGATCGAGATCCACCAGCAGCTCGATACCAAAGAGAAACTCTTCTGCCATTGCCCGACCTGCCTCCGCGAAGTAGAGGAGCACAGCGGGGAGTTCTTCCGCTACCTCCGGGCCACCGAGAGCGAGATGGGCGAGATCGACCGGGCCGCAAAGGAAGAGATGAAGCGCGACCGGAAGTTCCTGTACTATACGTACGACACCACCTGCCTGGTCGAGAACGATGAGGAGCCCCCGGCACCGCTCAATGATGAAGCACTCGCGGTCTGCCTGACGATCGGCAAGATGTTTGGCATGACTGCCATCCCGCAGGTCCACGTGATGCGCAAGCTTGTCATCGACGGTTCGAACACGAGCGGGTTCCAGCGCACGGCACTCGTCGCGGTCAAGGGCGCCCTGCCGAACGGCGGAGAGATCGAAACGATCTGCCTTGAAGAGGAGGCGGCCCAGCGGGTGAAAGACGATCACTTCTCGCTCGACCGGCTCGGTATCCCCCTGATCGAGATCACCACCTCGCCCTGCATGCACACTCCCGAAGAGGTGCAGAAGGTGGCTGAGTACATCGGCATGGTGCTGCGCTCGACCGGGAAGGTGAAGCGCGGGATCGGCACGATCCGTCAGGACGTGAACATCTCGATTGCCAGTGGGGCACGGGTCGAGATCAAGGGCGTGCAGGAACTCGATCTCATCGCAGATGTTGTAAAGCGCGAGGTCCGGCGGCAGCAGACCCTGCTTGCCATCCGCGACGAACTGCGGACGCGGAATGCATCGGTTGCCCATGCAACATCACAGGATGTGACCGGTATCTTCAAAGAGACCAAATCAACGGTCCTGAAGAAAGCAAAGCGGATCTCGGCCATCACGCTCAAAGGATTTGCCGGTCTGGTAGGCCGCGAACTCCAGCCGGGCCGCCGGCTTGGCAGCGAGATGTCGGATTATGCCAAGAAATGCGGGGTGGGCGGGATCTTCCACACCGATGAACTGCCGGCCTATGGCGTGACGGCAGAAGAAGTCGCTGTGCTGCGCAGCCACATGTGCGCGGAAGAGCAGGACTGCGTCATCCTTGTTTCCAGTGCAAACGAGAAACAGGCCGCATGTGCGCTCAACCAGGTGATCATCCGGGCAGGCATGGCACTATCGGATACTCCCGTTCCGGAAGAGACGCGGAAGATGCTCGAGGAAGGCAGTACCGCATACATGCGCCCGCTGCCCGGGGCCGCGAGGATGTACCCGGAGACGGATGTCCTGCCGGTCGTTATCGGCAAAGATCGCTGGGACGCCGTTGTCGTGCCGGAACTGCTGAAGCACAAGGCCGGACGGTACGCAAAGGACTATGGAATTGACTTGAATTATGCCCTCCAGCTGGCGGCATCCGACAAGCTGCCGCTCTTCGAGCGAGCGGTCCGGGAAAAGATCAAGCCCAAGCTGGCCGCCTTCACCCTCCTCTCCGCCGTAACCGAACTCCGGCGAGAAGGCGTTGAGATGCGGGCGGTAACAGACGAGAGTTATCTCGCGGTCTGGCACGCGGTGGAGGATGGCCGGGCAGCAAAGGAAGCAATTCCGGCACTCCTCCGCGGCATTGCCGGGGGCAGTACTGTAGAGGCTGCGCTTGCCGAACTCGCTCCCGCAGTCTCGCGCGCAGAACTCGAGACCGTCGTAAGAAAGATCATTGCAGCCCGTTCAGACTTTGTAAAAGAAAAAGGCAAAGCAGCACTCGGACCCCTCATGGGCCTCGTGATGGAAGAAGTGCGTGGCTCGGTTGACGGCAAGCTGGTCAGCGAGGTCCTGCGAAAAGAGATCGACGCGGCTGTTGCCGGGAAGTGACAAATCCACCCTTTTATTCGCGGGGATCTCTTTTCAGGCGCGAACATTTATGAGTGGTGGGGCAGAATTAGATAAGGAGTTTGATTATGGGCAAGACAGGCACAACAATATGGGCACAGGTTAAGGGAGTAAAAGGTAAGATCAGGCTCGTTCCGAAGAAGGAAGGTCTGGCAAAGACTCCCGGCCCGAACCAGCGGTTCAAGGCAGGCGCAAACGTCAAGCAGATCGATGCGGCTGCTGAAGCATTACAGGGTCGCGGCGGAAAACGCGGCGGAAGCAAGGGCGGCAGGCGCGGAGGCAGCAGGGGCGACAGGTCCGGCGGCTCCGGTATGAACGAGTCCACGGCAAACCCGATGATCCGCAGACGCATGGCCAGACCCAAGGTCTCCGCCCTCGGTGCAAAGGCCAAGTCTGCACGGTAATATGAGTTAAAAATACTACGATACGCCCGTGACGGGTGGACACACGGATCCACCCAATCAGGTTTTTTTGAACTGTTTTTTGAGATTTTGTCTGGCGTCAAGGATAACAATCTTTTATCCGCAACAACTATGGTGAGTATGGATCTCAAGACTGCAGTCAGAAGCTACCAGTTCGGAGAGAAGGCAAAATCCGAACTGATCATGGTATCCCAGTTCTGCGTTGCATTGACCGGGTTTTCAGAAACCGAGCGTGCTGGCGGACGCCGGATGCTCCTCATGCAGATGGAGGCAACCCGCAATGAACTCCAGTTTGCATTCAAGAGCACCGGGCTGAGCGAGTTTTCAAAAGCTATCAATGCTCTCTCAGAAGCGATCTCACTTATCGAGAGCAACCAGTTTGATGAGGCATCGCAGAAAGTTGCGGTTGCAATCAGCGCATCCACGACGCCGGCACAGGAAGCATGGCAGGTTTTATCAGAACATGGACTCCTCTGAATTTTTAGGATTTCTCACTGGCCGCTCTTCGGTGCGCGAGTACGATGAGACCCCCCTGACCCAGGACGAGATCGATTATCTCGTCACTTGTGCAGGAACCGCGCCAAGTGCCGGCAATCTGGAATCCTGGGATGTCGTGGTGGTGACGGATGAAAACATCCGGGCTGCGCTCGCGGAGGCTGCGCTCGACCAGGCGCATATCGAAAAGGCGCCTGCGATCTTTGTCGTATGCGCAAACTATGTCCGCGCCATGTCGCGGTACGGGGATCGCGGGATCCTGTACGGGCTGGAAGATGCCTCGATCGCATGCACCTATATGATGCTCGCAGCGCATGCCCGCCGCCTCCAGTCCTGCTGGACCGGGGCTTTTGATGATGAGGCAGTGCGCGAAGTCCTCGCTCTCCCCCCGCACATTCGTCCGGTCTCCCTGCTTGCCGTGGGCAGAGGTCATCCCCCGCCCCAGCTTACCGGGCGCATGGCCGAGGGAGAACACGTGCACCTGAATACATGGTAATGGAGTAATTATGCCAGATTATGTTGTAACCATCGAATCCGCATGGCTTGTCCGCGACGTCAAAACACTCGACGACGCGATCGGGATTGCCATCAGCGAAGCGGGGAAGCGCCTGAATCCCCAGGCAAAGTTTGTAGAAGTCGAGGCGGGATTTTTAGCCTGCCCCTACTGTGAAGAGACCCTGTCAAGTGCCATCGTGGTGGCAGATACCGCCCTTGTGGGGCTCGTGCTGGAGATGAAAGTCTTCCGGGCCGAGACTGCGGAGCATGCAGGCCGGATCGCCAAGCAGACGATTGGTAAAGCCCTGCGGGACATCCCCCTGAAGTTACTGGATGTGCAGGAACAATGATCCATATTGTCGGGCACACGGCCATCGACCACATCTCCCGGGTGGCCCATCTCCCGGCGAAGAACTGCTCGACCCATATCGCCGACCGGCAGATCTATTTCGGCGGCGGTGCGGCAAATATTGCGGCAGGAATCGCGATGCTGGGCGAGCAGGTCACGCTGGTCTCCTGCATTGGCGATGATTTCACCGGAAGCGATTATGAACGCTGGATGAAAAAACTCGGTGTTGAGCCGCAGTTTTTCATGGTGCCGGGCACCCATACCCCGACCGCGTTCATGTTCACCGATGACGAGGGGGACCAGATGACGTTCTTCGAATGGGGGGCTTCGAAAGCATTCTCCTATTCGGCAGCGCCTTCCCTCCCGTTTGTCCACATGGCAACCGCGGATCCGAATTTCAACTGCCGGATTGCCGAGCGAAGCGAGTTTGCCTCGTTCGATCCGGGCCAGGATGTCTTCTACTATTCTAAAGAGCAGCTCGAAACGATCATCGCGAATATCAATGTCCTCTTTGCCAACCAGCATGAGGTAAAGCAGATGTGCGATACGCTGGGCATCACCCGGCAGACGCTGATCGGCCGGGTGGACACGGCAATCTTCACCATGAGCGGTGACGGGAGCACGCTCTACACGAAAGGAAAGGAGCACTTCGTCCCGGTCGTCCCGGTCAAACTCGCGGATCCCACGGGAGCCGGCGATGCCTATCGCGCCGGGTTCCTCTCGGCATATGTACGCGGTTTCACCCCCGTCACCTGCTGCAAGATCGGCACGGTTACGGCCTCGTTCGTGGTCGAACACGTGGGCTGCCAGACGCACCTGCCGGACTGGACTGCGACGAAGGAGCGGTACCAGCAGCATTTCGGCACCCTTGATATGCCAAAAACAACAGGAGTATAAACATGAGCTGGGCGGCACTAACCTCCGGGGGAAAGGACTCGATCCTGTCGATCCAGAAGGCGATTGACAGCGGAAAGGAGGTGCGGTACATGGTGACGGCCCGTCCGAAGAACCGCGACTCCTACATGTTCCATTCGGCCAATCTCGATGCGGTCCCGGTCATTGCCCGGGCCGCCGGGATGGAGTACGTGGAGATCGAGACCCACGGGCGCAAGGAAGAAGAGCTTGCGGATCTCGAAGCCGGGCTTGCCGCTCTCGATATCGAGGGGGTCATTGCCGGTGCCGTTGCATCGGAATACCAGGCAGTCCGGGTCAAGACGATCACCGACAAACTCGGCGCTGAACTTTTCACACCGCTCTGGCACATGGATACGGAACTGTTGTTGCGGGAAGTGGCAGCCCGGATGGATGCGATGCTCATTGTCACTGCGGCAGAAGGGCTCGACGAGAGTTTCCTTGGGGCACATTTCAATGAAGAGCTTATCAGCCGGCTTAAACGAGTCGCGGCTGCAAGAAGGATCAATCTTGCCGGGGAGGGCGGGGAATATGAGAGTCTCACGCTCAATGCACCGTTCTTCTCCCGGCCCATCACGTACACAACCCGGGAGATCCGGTCCTTACCCGACCGGCATGAACTGGTTCTCGGAGGATTTGCTTAAATGGCGCAGGACAGTGATGTAAAACTCGGGCAACTCACCAAGTATATCTTCACTGCTCCTTCTGCACTCAGGTCCTTTGTTCTCATCGTCATCCTGGGTCTTCTCATTGACGGTGCCTCTGCACGTGCCTGGTTGCACCTCCCCTTCACCAGCAACATCGGGTTTACCCTCCCGGCTGTCCTGAGCAGCAACATCTTTTTCCTGCCGGAAAAATTCCTCTTCTCCGGCACCCTCGCGTTCAGCATACCGGCAATCGCAGCCCTGCTGCTGACCAAGCCGATGATCGAGCACAGCGGCAAGACCATGACCTGGAACCGGTCCGGCCTGCTCGCGCTTACATGCACAGTCTTTGGCGTGATCATCACGCTGGTTTCGCTGGCCTGGTCGGTCACGCTGCTTCCTCTTTTCTACGCCATCTCGCTGGGTTTTATCTTCGGCCTTCGCCTCCTGGTCCTGGTTGCGATCGCGGATTACCGCGTGACCCGGATGATCCTGCCGGCCCTGACGCAGAGTGGCGTGGGGGTGCTGGTGGGGATGCTCCTCTTCTCCCCTTCGTTTGCGATCTTCGCACTGGTGCTCCATCTTGTCTTCGGGCTCGGCTTTGTGATCCTGATCTGGCTCATCGAGCGCCCGCTTCATCGTGCGTTTGGCATACGGGGACTCGCGTTCATCAATGCGTTCATCGCCCACATGACAGACGGGTCCAAGAACATGGAAAATTTCTTCCGCGAGATAGGAGAAGAGATCTTTGTCCCGCAGGTCAACTTCTTCTTCCGGCGCGATAAGGGAGAGCCGATCCTCTTTACGGTACCGAATCTCCACCCGGGCCCGATGGGGGAAATTGGCGGGGGGAACCTGCCCAAGGTGCTGCACGATAATTTTGCCGAAGAGACGCTGGTTGCGCACGGCTGCGCCACGCACGACTTCAACCTGGTCTCGGAATCCGAGATCGACAAGGTGATCGATGCCATACGAAAATCCCGCAGCAACCTGTCATACGCCGGTACCGCCGGGCGCTCGGGTCGCCTGGCCGTGGGATCGGTCCGGGTGCTCTACCAGCGGTTCAATGACTCGGTGCTCATCGTGACCACGCGCTCTCCCCAGAAGACGGAGGACCTGGATTTCTCCATCGGGTCCACCATCATGGCAGAGGGGCACCGCTTATTTCCCCATGTAGCGCTGGTCGATGCCCACAACTGCATGACCGATCTCTCCTCCCCGGTGCTCCTGGCTACCCTGACTGCTACGGAATACCAGCAGGCGGCGATGGATGCGATCGAAGCATGCGCATCATCGCCCCAGCACCCGCTGCGGATCGGTGTCAACCACCAGACCGTGCCGTACCTGCGCGAACAAGGATTCGGGGACCTGGGCATCCAGGTGCTGGTCACCGAAGTCGACGTGCAGCGCACGGCTTACGTGCTCATTGATGGGAACAATATGGCAAAGGGGGTACGTGAGGTGCTGCTGGAGCAGATCCTTACACTGGTCGATCATGCGGAAGTGATGACCACGGATTCCCACGTGGTCAACACGATCACCGGGAAGAACCCAGTCGGTATGCACATCCCCGCTGATGAGTTCCTCCCCCATGTGATGAAGTGCGTTGGGGATGCGGTCAGCGATCTCTCCCCCGCTGAAGTAGCGGCAAGCACGGCGCACTGCGAACATGTGGTGGTCTTTGGGTCCAACCGGATCTCCCAGTTGGCGAGCACGGTCAATGCCATGCTCATATTTGTTGCGCCACTCTCGCTGGCGATGCTGCTCCTCGCATTCCTGCTCTCCCTCATTGCGTACGCGGTGATGGCGTAGATGGGTGGGGACAGCGCATTTTTTTTGGAAGATTCAGCTATGAAGAAATCCTCTTTTTTCTCTTGGCGGCTTTTCTCTTTCGGTTATTATGTGTATGACCACCTCTCTCACATGGAGGGAGTAGCAGCAATGGGGATCATTCCCTTAATCCCGGTTTTTCACCAACCTTATGAGGATTATTGCAATCGGGGGTATGCGCGAGCGGCGGGAGGACTGCACAAATGCTCAAGCACCCTGGAAGGACTGCGTGATTCTCTGTAACGGTTTCTCATGAAAATCACATCTTTTCTGGTATGATTATGGGGGTTGAGACCCCCATACCCCCAATAACGATGAACCCGCCGCCCCCGAAGGGGCGCCCCCGCGGCGGATCGATGACTTAAATAAAAAATGTGGGAAATCTTCTTGCCCCGCCGTGCCTCGGAGAGGCCCTGAGGCGGGGGATCATCATTACATCAGATCATGGTACCGGTTTTCATGCTTGTGGGGTGGACACTTTGTTCATGTACGTTTCTCCAGAGCGATGTTTCCTTATTTTTTTTGAATGCTTCCTCGTTTTTCAAGTATTGTGTTTCGCCGGCAAATTGAACTGGTGGGGTCAAGGGAGGATGGGTTTTTTGGTGATCAGATAGCAGGCACATCGTGCCTTTTTCAGGTTAGGCAGTAGTATTTTTTCCAGCCAGGGTCCGGTCTATTCCTATAAGGCCGGAATTTTCCTGCGGTACTTCATTGACTACATGCCCAAAAAATCCGGTCTCCCCGTTCGTTAAGACATCAATATAAACCCTCAAAAGAGAATTTCCGGTAAAGAATTATGGAAGAGTCATGACACCAGCACAGGATCCCCCACTCCCGGAAACTGAGATCTGCCGAAGTACTTCTGTATCCGGGATGGAACCGGATCCTGAAGGACACCGGGTCGATCTCTATCTCGAGCTCGGGCGGACACTCTTTGAATTCGGCGCTTCGGTCCAGCGGGTCAGCGACTCCGTGCGGTTCTGTGCCCTGACCTTTGGTGATCAGGATGTGCATGTCTTTGTGGGCTATGAGTCCATTGAAGTGAGCCGCCGTGACGGGGATCGCACGCATATCCGGATGCATGCCTTTCGCGAACCCGTCCGGGTCAACGTAACTGTTCTCCAGGGTGTCAGCCGGCTGCTTTCCTCGCTCAGGGCCGGATGTGACGGCCCTGATGTTGTCAGCAGCCGGCTGCAGGCATTGCGGAACCTGCCGCCGGTCTTTCCGGCATGGGTCACGGTCATCGCGGTCGGTGCAGCCTGTGCTGCGTTTGCCTGGCTAAACAATGCCGATATCCTCTCCCTCTGGGTAGTCCTGGTTGCAGCCTCGGCAGGTTTTGCGGCAAAATTCTATGCCTTACCCCGAGTCGGCAACCTGTACCTTACCGTATTGATATCTGCCCTGGTTGCTTCGGTCATTGCCCTGCTGCTGCTCCCGTTCTCCGGCACGGCTACTGCAGAGATCGCCCTCATCTCCTCGCTCCTGTTCCTGGTCCCGGGAATCATCCTCATCAACGGCGGACTCGATATCGTCAGGGACCACACCGGCTGCGGGATTGCCCGGCTCACTTCGGTCCTGGCGCAGCTGCTGGTGATAACGGGAGTGTTCCTTATTCCCCTCTCGATGATCGCTCCTGAAACCGGGGGTCCACTTATTATCACCCCTACCCCTACCGGCATCCTGATCAGTGTTGTCGCAGCGGGTGTAGCGGCCCTGGGTTTTTCGCTCATGATGAATATGCCCCGTCCCGCCCTGGCGGGATGTGTCATCTGCGGGGGAGCAGCCCGGGTCATCCGGGAGATCGCGATCCTTGCCTGCCTCGATCCCATTTTGAGTATCTTTATCGCCATGACGACTGCCACCCTGCTTGCATTCGGTATTGGCCGGATCACCCATGTCACGGAAGTGGTGATCGCTGTAGCAGCCGGTCTGCCGATGATCCCGGGGCTTGCGGCGATCATGGGGCTCAATGGCCTCTTCCAGCTGACCCACCCGTCGGCCATTATCCAGTCTCTTCTCATCCAGACGACTCTGCAGAGTTCCCTCTATGCAGCAGGGGTATCCCTGGCACTGATCGCGGGAATCATATTCCCCCTCCACATCATCACGCGGGGAAAGCCGAGGATATAAAACCAGACCGGGACCCCCGGCCCCGGGTCACCATTTTTTGGTTCGGTGTGCCTACCCCGCGAACCTTTATTACTACCGGATCAATGAAGTTATTATGCTCCCGAAGAAGGAATTTTCCGATGTCATCTACAATGTCCTCACGCCTTCTGATCTCCACGAGAAGATTGCCGAGCTCATTGCACTGGAAAAAAATCCTGATGTAGTTATTACGTACGGGCAGGGCCATCTGTTTATCGGGCATAAAAAATTTGCCAACGGGTTATCCATCTCAACGGACGGTCTTGGTATGTGGGAGATACGGGGGCTGGCGACCGGACCGGATGACGCATACCAGTACACGAGCGAGGTCTTAAAGACAGAACGGACCGAGACCGTTGCCCGGGCCATCGCAGCTCTGATGATCAACTGGAACGAGAGTTAGAAAAAAGAGAAATTCCGGCCTTGTGTGGGGAGAGATCCTTTGGATATTTCATAAGGGGTTCTGAAACACCGGGTTTTTTTGAAACTACCTGTGATATCCCTGTTTTATTGTCCTGCCCTTCCCGTGCAGGCAAAGTCAACAAATCCATTGAGCGGGTCAGTTTTGAGCAGCGTTACCCTGACTTTTTCGCCCACATGGAGACCCTGCTGGCCCTGCATGACCCGGCCTTCCGCAGGTGGACTGATGAGCCGGACATAGGTTCCTTTCTCTGAGGCACCGGTCACCAGGGCCTCGAACGATGCGCCGATCCGGTCCTGGAGCAGGACTGCTGCGGCAGCTTTTCGCATGTATCGTTCGACCTTTTTTGATCCCTTCTCTTTCTCGGTCAGCCAAGCGGACTGGTCTACGAGTTCTTCGGTAGTATAGGGACTCTCTACATTGTCGATGACCGTCTTGACCAGCCGCTGGATGATGAGGTCAACATAGCGGCGGTTCGGGGCGGTGCCATGGGTGTAGTCGGTCACCGCGAGAGCGAAGTGACCCAGGGGTTGTTCACCGGGATCGAGCGGCACGTACTCCCCGGCTCCCATCAGTTTTACAATGGTGAGGGACAGGTCAGGGAAGCGGATCGGGTCGGCCTCTTTCTGCCGGCTCAGAAACTCTGTGAGCGCTTTGGCATCTGGCTGATTAGGAAGGGTCTCTCTGTACATGGCGGCAGCCAGCACAATCCCATCCCAGTGTTTCGGGATCCGGACAATGCGCTGGATCATGGGAATCCCTGCATTTCCGAGAAACGCCACGGTAGTCCCGTTGGCTGCAACCATGAACTCCTCGATCAGGTTCCGGGCCATATTCTTCTTCTGGACAACCAGGTCTTTTACCGCACCATTCTCGACCAGGGGCTCGGCTTCTATCGTCTCGAGTTCGAGCGCACCCTGCGCGGTACGGAACTTTTTCAGCCGGAGGGCGGCCTCGTGTTGCAACCGCACCTGCGCTTCGAGCCCCTCCACATCATGGATGAACTGGGGCATCGGAGCGGCGCCTTCCAGCCAGTCCCCGACTTGTTCATAGATGAGCTTGGCCTTGTTGGCAACGATCGCCCGGGAGAGGCTCCCGTGCCGGACACTGCCATCGGGCAGTACCGTGTACTCAATGATCACGGCCCGGCAATCCTGCCCCGGCAGGAGCGAGGAGATACCTTTTGAGAGCCGGTCCGGCAGCATGGGATACGTGACGATGCCGGTATAGACAGAAGTACCGTTATATGCCGCATACTGGTCAGCCTGGGAGTGCTTGGGCACATAGTGATCCACGTCAGCAATTGCAATTCTGACGTGAATTTCACCCTCAGGTCCCCGTTCGCAATACTCCATCTGGTCGAGATCCTGGGAGTCGAAGTTGTCGATCGAAGACCACAGGAGAGCCCGGAGATCCTGACCTTTCTTTCCGATGGCTTTGGCAATGTCCGGTTGGATCGCATCCACTTCACGGAGAACAGCCCGGGGAAATTCAGGTTTGAACCCGTACTTCTGCATGGCAAAAAACGAGATGGCTTTCAGGTCAACGGAGCGGCGGTTTTTCATAAGCAGTTGATTGGGATTTGGTGGCAGGGTTGATAAAATGGTTGCGTACCTTGCGTCAACAGATCATAAACGACATTCTTATCTTTTTTAAGTTCCCGATCATTACACGAAAGAACCCCCAGTGCTATCCCTTCTCATCATGACGACGAAGAATCCAGAACAGGGCATTTTGTATTTCCTCATCGTCACGGGTACCCTGTTCGTGGGTATTGTTCTCGTTCTGTTCCAGTCCTCAGTCACCCATCCCGCCATCGTGCAGCACAATGCCAGTGCACTGCTGGCGTATTACTCCTATCACGTGACGTTTGTCACTCCCTATATGTCCTCGGTGTTCCTTCGTCTCTTCCTCTCCAATGCCGGCGTTGCGCTGGTTGTCCTGCTCGTACCCTTGTATTGGGTCTGGATCTGGTACCTGGACCGGACCTTTCTCACTCCCGTAATCCGGACCATGCAGAGTACGGTCCTGCTCCTGGTCCTTGCGCTGGGCCATAACTCATTCAGCTATGCCTGGCGCACGTTCAGTACCTACCCGCTCCCGGTCTTCCTTGCCATGTATTTTCCTCATGGCGGGCTAGAGATGCTTGCGTTTATCCTTGCCGGAACTTACTCGCTGGTTGGTATTGATGCTGTGAACAGGCACCTGGGTGACCCGGCCGGTCCGGCCCGCATCCCGGGGATCTCGCCCTCTTTATCTTCAGCAGGGTATGGCGGGCATTTCTCCTGATCGTATGCCTCCTTGCGGTGGCCGCTGCCGTTGAGTGCTGGGTTACGCCCCCTATGGTTACTTCAGTACTGGAACAGGTCCTGTCATAGCCGGTTCTTTGGCAAAGTCCTACCACGGGATCCCGGTTATTCCGATTTCCCCAATCCCGGGAAATGGTCAGTTCGGCTCTTTTTTATACACCCTGCGCAGCTCACTCACTATGTCACCACGACAATCCACGCCAAAAGGCAGGAGCGATGTGAACATCCCGGTCAAGACAGGACCCGGCCAGGATCGGGACCGCCAGCTGGAAGATGCCCGGCACCACCCGGTCTCCCAACCACTGCCTCATCCGGAACATAAGCCCATTAAAAAGCCCGTTCTTCCGCCAAAGCACACGCCCCATTCCCATCCTCACGGTGATGAGCTGCCCGCCCACACGAATCCTCCCGGACCCATCAAGCCGGAGAAGAAGATTACCCTGACCGGGGCAAAGAAATAATTTTTTTTAAAGATTCCTTTTCCTTTATTTTCTTTTTTTGCTTACTCGCGCCCTTTTGTTGTCCGCTTTCTACGGTACTGGCAGGAACTGTTCAGGAGTTCGTGCAGGATTGTGCATTATTTAACGGGACAATGATCTCCAGGCCATTTCATACGATCGTTTATCCCCTCAGCGTGACAATCGATACGAACAGCGAGCCCTCTCTATGTCAGCCACCCAGTTTTTTCCCCTTCCTCCAAAACTTTTAGCTCTTGCCTGTGAAACGGTGAACCGTCGTGTCGACCGGTTGCCGTTCACGCAGGAAGGGTGCACGGTCACCCAGGAGCTCATCGGTGTGACCATGGAATGTCTCAATGCGGAATTTTCCAAAACGCTTGCCCTCCATGCGAAACAGACTTCCGAAAAACAGGCTCCGGAGGGACTTGACCTGTGCCTGGCGGAGCGCCTGGCACTTAACGGGGACGTCCCCTGTGCCGCGGTGATCTCCGATGTCCTCTGCCGTGCCGGGATAGCGGAGAAATCCGAGGTCGTTGACAGCAAATCCCATGCGCGGAGCAGGGGTGTCCGGTTGTTGCCCGCGTGGACATGGCACAGTTCATCAGCCCCGGTCTCGTCACCCTCCCCAACTGGCGCAGACACCCGCGGCAGTCCCGCGCCAACTCCCTGGATGAGTCTCTGCCCGATCTGCCGGACCGGTATCCTGAACCAGGTATTTGGAAAGCAGTTGTATGGCATCCCCCACACTGACTATTATGTTGAATGTACCCACTGCGGGTCCAAGTTCATCCCGGAAAAAGATCTCTTCTGCCTGGTCTCGATCGCCACGATCCGCGATCCCAGCTGGAAACGTTTCCTGAACCGGGCCTATTCGCCGGAATCCTGGATGGAGATCGCGCGCGCAAGCGGTACGGGCACAACAAAACGCGTCACCATGCCGGCAACCCGCCGCCCCTCATCTCCCGCTCCGTCCGGTTCCCCGGTAAGTTCTCCCTATAGTCCCCCCGTGTGTCATCCTTCGGCATCCGTTGTGCTGAAGACTGGTCCTCTTACCCCCATGCGGGACGGTTCTCTGGGGGTTCCCATACAGGACAAGATCCTGTATTTCAAGCCGGTAAGGCTGATCTTTTCCGGGGGACTCAAAGAGGATGTCTTTGAAAAAGAGCAAAGGATTCTCGAAGATGTCCTCAACACCCCTGCATATTCCGCCCTCAAGGCAAAAACCGAAGAGAAGTATGCGAACTATCTTCCGCTCCGGCTCGGTCTCTTTTGCTGGGAGAGGAAGGAGAAGCACGATCCTTTTTACCGGGAGTTCCTCAATCCCTGGGGCGATGAAAAATTCGGTACGTTCATGGTGGAGGACAGCGATCTCTCCGGCCGGAACGGGGTATACCTCGTTGTAGCTGATGGTAAAGCCTGTCATGCAGGTTACAGCAGGGAATCCTTTAAAAATACCCTGACTGCGGAGTTCAGCCGAATCACCGCGGGAGATTGTTATCTTGACCGGGATGGCACCCGCTGCCGGATCAATGCGCTGCTCTGCCTGCAGAAAAAAACAGCCACGGTGTACCTGCATGCGGTCGATAACGAGGAAGAACGGGTAAGAATTACCGGGGCCCTGATGAGCGGTGCTACGGTTCACCTGCAATAAAGCGATCATACAAGAGAGAGCGAAATTTCGCGATACCGATCAGAGAATTTTTCATATGTCATGCAAACATTATAGATAACTACTCTGGATACCGATCAAGGAGATCATAAATGAAGTGCCCTCACTGTGGGATGAATATACGCGACAATATAGTGGAGTGCGGCTATTGCGGCGGCCAGATATCACACAGCTCCGGGAAACGTTCCGCAGCATCCGGCCGGACCGTGCCCAAAGAGAGTCCGGCGAAAAAGTCGACAAAGCCCGTAAAACCGCAGGAAGAGGAGGAAGACGATGAAGAAGGAGGTGGACTGTCCCCCTACCTTCAGCCGGGCGAACAGGTCCAGATCGGATCTCTTAATGTATCGGTTAAAAAATTCTTTTTCCACGCATACCTGACCGATAAACGTATTTTTTTGATCGATACCCAGGAAAAGAAGCTCAAGGTTACGGCAAAGGATGTGGCACGGGACACGATAGCGGACTCAACCACAGAATTCTCCGAGAACTCCGATCCCGTCCTTGTCCTCTCGATACGATCTCCCGATGAGGAGATCAAGACGATGAAGATCGTCTTTGTCCAGAATGGTATGGACCGGTCAACCGAGATCGAGGAGTGGATCTCCCTCCTGCAGAGTGAGCGTTCTCATAAGAAATCTGCAAAGAAACGAGCAGAAGAACCGGTTCATCATAAAGAAGAACCCGCTCGTCACGAAAAAGAGCCCGCTTATCATGAGGAAGAGCAGGCCTTTGTTGCACCGGTCGAAAAACCTGTGATACGGGAGGGACTGCATCCCACCCGGAAACCCGCCAAGGATCATGAGAAGCAGCCCCCGGTAAAACGGCTTCTCTCCATCTACAAGGTGCCAGAAGAAGTAAAAGAGCCGGAGCCTGAGGAAGAAGAGCCCCCACAGCGTGCCCCTGTTCGTCACCAGGAGCCGGCGAAAAAATCTATCTCGATCCGGAGCTACGAACACGAGATCCCCCCAACGCAGACCGAGGAGCCCAGGCCCCCGAGAAAGCCTGAAGTGCAGTCGGCAATGAAAGTTGCCATGAAGAGCGCAATGCAGCCACTCCGGCAGCCTTCCGCCTCCCATCCGGTGCGGAGAGTTACCGCAGAACCGATGTACCGTCAGCCCGTTCCGGAACCGGAACACGCTGCCTTTGTCGAGATCCTTCCCGATGAACCGCCGGAAGTTGAGGAAAAACCCGTACGGGAAGAAGCAGGCAGCCCCCAGTTCTGTCACAACTGTGGAAAGAAGCTCCCGCATAATGCAAATTTCTGCCCCGGGTGCGGAACGAAATTATCTGCCCATAAATCCGGTCATGCAGCAGCTCCTGCTTTCCCGGCAGCCCTGGTATCATCCCATTCCCATGCAACTTCTTCGAGAAAAGTGCCAAAAATTATGGTATCATCTTCTGAAGAGGATGACGAAGAGGACAATGAACCGGCACCCGCTCCGGTCAAACCCCCGATTAAAAAAGCTCCTCCGAATAGTGAGATGACCATTCTCCATAAATTCCTGCGACGATAACGTTCATTGAATCATTCATAAGACTATTTTTTTTAAATCAGTCAGGCTTTTTCGTTTTTTTCTGACGGACCTTGTCAGATATAACCTGAAGAGATATTTTCATCGAATCCGTTTCGGAATCGATCCCGTACAATGTCGTAATTCATGGTGTTTTACCCGATGGGAAACAAATCTGTCCCTGAGGGGAAAGGAAAAAATTTCCTGAATTTTTTGGTTTTCCGGTAGAAAAACTACCGTTTCCATTACTCCGGGTCATTTTTGGGCATCAGAAGAAAACGGTTATATCACTCCCAGTCCCTTTTATTATTACGAACTCTCACGAGGAACGGCATGAAGAGAAATATCCAGATTGAAGCACTAGACCAGATCCCCCTAGAGAAACAGCGGATTGAACTTGTTGAACGCAAATGCCTTGGGCACCCGGACAGCCTTGCTGACGGGATTGCAGAATCGATCAGTCAGGCACTTTGCAGGACATATCTCGAAGTGTTCGGGGTAGTGCTTCACCACAATACCGACCAGGGAGAAGTTGTAGCCGGAGAATCCCGCCCGAAGTTTGGCGGTGGCCGGATGATTCGCCCGATCTATGTCCTGCTTGACGGGCGTGCAACCAAGCAGTTCAACGGGGTCACGATTCCCGCAGATTCCGTTGCGGTCGAAGCTGCCCACACGTATCTTCACAAGATCCTTCCCGAACTCAATCTCAACCGCGATCTGATGGTCGATTGCCGCCTCGGGACCGGATCAACCGATCTCCGGGATGTCTTCAAGCCCTCACAGGGAAAATCCCCGCGCTCCAACGACACATCGTTTGGTGTCGGGCATGCCCCCTTCTCCGAAGTTGAGAATATCATCAAAAATTCAGCAGAATACATCGATCTCAAACTCCGGAAAAAATATCCTGCAATCGGACAGGATATCAAGATCATGGGCCTGCGCGATGGCAACACCATCACCCTCACGGTTGCCTGTGCGATCGTTGACAAGTACTGCGCAGACATCAAGGAGTACCAGGAATACATGGCCATTCTCAATGAAGAGATTGTCAAGGTGGCCAAGAAGTCAACCAAGCGCAAGATCGTTGTCCACGTCAACACCGCAGATGACATCAAGAAAGAGAGCGTCTTTTTGACGGTGACCGGTACCTCCGCTGAGATGGGCGACGATGGTTCTGTTGGTCGCGGCAACCGCTGCAACGGCCTGATCACGCCCAACCGCCCGATGAGCATGGAAGCCACCAGCGGGAAGAACCCGATCAACCACATTGGCAAGATCTACAACCTCCTCTCGACCCAGATTGCAACGGAGTGTGTCAAGAAGGTTGACGGAATTGACGAGATGTACGTCCGTCTCCTCTCGCAGATCGGAAAACCGATCGACCAGCCGCTCGTTGCGAGCGTGCAGGTGCTCCCGCAGTGCGGCATCAAACTCAAGGACATCAACGGTGAGATTCTCTCAATTGTGGATGAAAAACTTGCAATGGTCACCCAAGTCACCGAGAAAGTTATCCGCGGGGAACTCAAGACGTTCTGATCGATAACGGGAACGATCGTGAAAGCAATAAAAGCAGAAAAAATAAAGAAAGTTTCCAAAAAACCTGGAAATCCCACTCCTTTTTCCGACATTGTGCGTCTTGCAATCCCCAACAAGGGCAGGATCGCAGCGCCCATCATGGAGCTGGTGGAAAAGAGCGGGTTGCACCTCGCAGAGACCAGGGAACGGCGGCTTATTACCCGTACCCTTGATCCCCATGTAGAGATCCTGTTTGCCCGTCCGGTCGATATTCCCGAGTACGTGGCAACCGGCGCTGCGGATCTTGGTATCACCGGTCACGACATGGTGGTTGAACGGGAATCCGATGTGGAGGAGTTGCTCGACCTCCAGTTCGGCAAAGCAAAACTGGTGCTTGCCGTGCACGAGGATTCTCCCGTCACTTCCGCTAAACAGCTTGCAGGAAAGAAGATAGCCACGGAATTTCCGGTCATCACCCGCACCTATTTCGGGGAGCAGAAGGTCAAAGTCAATGTCGTGCTGGTGGGCGGTGCCTGCGAAGCAACTCCCCAGTTGGGAATCGCCGATGCGATCATCGATCTCTCAAGTTCGGGAACTACGTTAAAGACCAACCGTCTCCGGGTGATCGATGAAGTGCTCCAGACATCAACGTTCCTGATCGCAAACAGGGAATCGCTCCGCACCAAGAAAGAGAAGATCGACGAGATCCATCTCGCACTTGAGAGCGTGATTCGGGCCCGGGGACAATGTTACCTGATGATGAACGTGAAGCGTTCCTCTCTCGATGCCGTGAAAAATGTGTTGCCCGGGCTCTCGGGTCCGACGGTGATGGACGTTGCGTCGAACGAAAATCTTGTGGCAGTGCATGCCGTGGTGAACGAGGAGCGGGTCTATTCCCTGATCAACTCGCTGCGACGGGCCGGCGCAAAAGATATTCTCGTGATGGCTATTCAACGGATGATCCGCTGATCTTTTATGAAAATTTTTCCTGCTGTTGATATTCTCGGGGGGAAGTGTGTCCAGCTGGTGCAGGGCAAGCGCGAGAGTGCGACCGCCTATGGCGATCCCCTTGCCTGCGCAACCCGCTGGCTTAATGAAGGAGCCGAAGCCCTGCACGTGGTGAACCTGGATGGCGCATTCGGCAGTTCTGCAAGAAATGCCGACCTGATTGCTGAGCTGATCAAAAAGACCGGTGTCGAGATCGAGCTGGGGGGCGGGATCCGCTCGGTGGAGGATGCCGCACACTGGCTTGAGACGGGAGTTTCGAGGATCATCATCTCTACGCTTGCCACCCGGAATCCCGAATGCATCCGGATCCTTGCCGAGGAATATGGCAGCGAACGGGTGATGGCGGGGGTGGATGCAAAGGGCAACCAGATCGCAGTGAATGGCTGGCAGGATACGGTCGGCAACTACCTGGACTGGACCACCCGGTTCGAGGAACTGGGAGCCGGTTCCCTGCTCTACACCAACGTGGATGTGGAAGGCCTGCAGCAGGGAGTCCGGTTCGAACCGGTGAAGCGGCTGATTGAACACACCTGCCTGCCGGTGGTAGTCGCGGGCGGGGTATCTGCACGGGCAGATGTTGCGGGCCTGCGGGAGATCGGGGCGTTCGGAGCGGTGCTCGGCTCTGCCCTGTACAGCGGTAAGATTGGACTCAAAGAAGCACTGGAGGAGAGTCAATGAGAGTTGTGGAAGTGAAGCGCGAAACAAAGGAGACCAACATTGCCATCACGCTCAATCCCGATGGCACCGGGAAGATCACGATTGATAGCGGCGTCCCGTTCTTTGATCATATGCTCAATGCGATGGCGCGGCACGGGGGATTCGATCTCACCTGCATCGCTAAGGGAGACCTTGGGGTGGACTGCCATCATACGATCGAAGATATCGGGATCGTTCTTGGGGATGCAGTGAAGCAGGTGATGGTGGATGGTAAGGGAATACAGCGATTCTCCCATGCCATCATCCCCATGGACGAATCGATCTCCACTGTAGTACTGGACTGCGGAGGCAGGGGGTACCTGGTCTTTACCGGCACGTTTGGCAGCCGGACCATTGGCACTATCCCTGCAGATATCTTCGAACATTTCTTCTACAGCCTCTGCACCCGGGCGGGAATCACGGCACATATCGCGTTTACTGGGAAGAACGATCACCACCAGTGCGAAGCGGTATTCAAGGCATTCGGTATTGCGCTTGGTGAGGCGCTGTCCATGGGCGGGGATGGGAAGGTTCGGAGTACTAAGGGGAAGTTCTGAAGAATTTTTTTCATCCCTGTCATTTTTTAACAAAAACAGTTTAGTAATACTTTTTTTAATTCTTCACAGATGACTGTCTGCGATGATTTCTTTTGCTTTTTCGGGATTCGTGAAGGAGTTTTTGCGATAACGGAATGTCCTATCAGTAAAGGATGAGTTAAAAAAAATTTTCGTATTGGGGAGTCTCCCACCCCATTCAGGGGTCGCTCGGCCGCCTCGCCGGGCAGATCGGTTTAATGTTGATACAGGTCAGCCTGTTCTGGTTTTGAAACGGTTACGAACCTGAAACGTTCACACCATATCGATGAATCTCAATGAGTTGCTATCTTCCCCCGCATCAGGGCTTCTCGGAGGTAAGGCGGGGCAAAGAGGTTAATATTTTTCTTTTTTTAGTCTGTGATCCGCCGGGGGGCGTCCCTTCAGGGGCGTCGTCGTTCATCGCAATAGTAAAAAAAGGCCAAGATATAGCTGGAAAATACGAATTTCCATAGTAAAGCAATACGAGAAAAATTTACAAAAACACAACAGATTCTGCGAGAAAAAAGAGAGTTAATCTAGGACTTTGCAGCCAGATCAACGTCTTCTTTCTTGATCGTCTTTCTTCCAGCGTGCTCGGCAAGCTTGTTGGCTTCCTTCGTGAGCGTGGCAATGTACTTCTCTGCCCTGACAACCAGTGCCTCTGCTGCATCGCTTCCCACGCGTTCGGCTCCATTCTTCTTTGCAATCCTTACAACTGCTGCGATTGGTAAATCGGCCATTTTTCTTACCTCTAAAAGAAATCAAATTGATATATATAAAAACTTTGTGGGCAAATGGCCCAAATAATGCTTTAATATGATTTTAAGAGGCATCCTATTTAGCAAGGGGGAATCTGGCTTCAGAATTTCGCAGAATATTTTTTATTCCTTGAATAAACGTTTTTTTTACGAAAAAGAGGCAATTTATTGATTTAAATTATTCTAACAAAGATGCTGCGAGCAATAGCGCATCGGCATAATTTGGTGAGGCGCGCGAACTATCCACGAATATTCTGCTGATATTTACTACGGGCGCGCCATGCCCGTGTCCACCCCCCAGAAAGACGAGCGTACGAAAGACCAGGTTGCCGGAAATACCATCGGGTGCGATGATCAGACCGCAGGTCTCCACCGCATCCTCAATCAGGATCTCGCAGTGTGTGGCATTCCCCAGCAGGGCCACCTTTTCAGCGGCAGCAATACTCGCATCCACCTTCGGGTGCCTCCCGATGTCCCCGAGCCGGCCCCCTGAAAGGATGCCGACTTTCTCCGGCAGGCCGAATTTCCTGGCTATGTGCCTTCCTTTCTGGATGAGTGCGAGTTTCTCATCAACTGTCCAGCCCTCATCCACGCCAACCGGGGCGAAGAGGAATTTTTTTCCATGGACCGTTTCCAGGAGCGCGATGCGTTCAAGATGGTCGACCCCCGCAGCTTTTTTCAATGCCTTCAGCGTGGCATTGGCAGGAAGCGTGCCCCTAACGGCAGCGTCGATCTTCCCCGCCATCAGATCATCGACAAGCGCCTGTCCCGGGTTTTCATACTCCGCAACACTTATTCCGGGCCGGGCGATGTTCCGGTCAACAACGCCCGGGCTGCAATAACAGCAGATATCGAAGTTCCCGCTCACGCGGCTTGCGCTCTCAATAACTTTCTCCGGGTCCCCGGCAATTCCGATACCGATGCGCCTTACCGGCCCTGACATGCCACATCCTCTTCGGACAGGTGCATAATACCGTTCTTGATAAAATCAAAGACCTGCGTATCCTTCCCTTCGTACCGGATCCGCAGTTCCCTGGTTGCATTTACCTTGCCAATCTCCTGTGCTGTCATGCCCACGCTGGCAAAGAGCTGGATCAGTTCTTCCACATGGGCCTTGTTGGCCGTCAGGATGAAGCCCATACCCGGGTACATCCGGACCCACTGCTCAAATGAAAGATTATTCGCCGCGAGATTCGGTTTGGGAATCAGGCCCAGATCGATCTCTGCACCCTTTCCGCTCACTTCAAGCAGCATTCCCAGGGTTCCGATAATGCCCGGATTGCTGATATCCTTACCGGCCGTCACCAGGTGCCTGGTGCCGATCAGCTGCATGATGGAGATCTGTGCCCGGACTTCGGCAGCGGACTTCATGGTGACCGAGTCCCAGTTCAGTGCACAGGATGGGTGAACCCGGCCCGATATATCGATGGCTGCAACAACGCTGTCGCCAACCTGTGCCGTGTGACTGTAGATGACCGAATCCATCCGGGCCGACCCGAGAATCGAGACATCGATCACGCTGTACGGTGCGTCAGGGTGCAGGTGGCCCCCGACAATCGGGACCCCGAACTGTGCGGAAGCATCGTGCATTCCCTTGACAACCTGCTCCTGTACGGTCGTCTTGGCAATGGAGAAGATATCGACCATTGCAATCGGGACACCACCCATTGCGGCAATATCATGGATATTGACCAGCACCGAGCAGAATCCCGCCCAGTACGGATCGGCCTCCATGAGTTTGCTCCAGATACCGTCTGCCGCGAGCAGCAGCGCTTCCCCGTTGTGATCTATTACGGCCGCATCCTCGCCAAACGAGGCTACAACATGCGGGGCATCGATCTTCAGTGCCCTGACCATCTCTCCAATCGTATGTTTGCGCCGGACACCCTCATATTCCCGGACTACTTTTGCAATCGATTCTGTTGAGCAGTTGTGGGTCACGGCATCACCTGAAATCTATGAAAAAATTATTGCTTACATCCTCATTTCGTTTCATCAGAGATAATTTATTTGTTCTAACTCCGAGAGCCGGAACCGTGCGATACGAGCGTGATTTTATTTGATATCCAGACAACGTGTCTGTATGGACTGGGCTGAGAAATACCGCCCCGCACATCTCCAGGATATCGTCGGTAATGGCACGGCGGTCCGGCAGATGGCGGAGTGGGCAAAGAACTGGACGAGGAGATCGAAACCTCTCCTGATCTACGGCAAGCCCGGTATTGGTAAGACGTCGAGTGCGTACGCGCTGGCAAACGACATGAAGTGGGAGTCTATCGAGCTCAATGCGAGTGATACCCGGACTGCCGGGGTCATTGAACGCATTGCCGGAGCGGGGAGCCAGACCGCAAGCCTGACGGGGGCCTCGCGAAAATTGATTGTGCTCGATGAAGCAGACAACCTGCAGGGGACCTCGGATCGCGGCGGTGCCAAAGCGATCATCGATTGTGTAAAAAATGCCCAGCAGCCGATCATCCTGATCGCAAACGACCTCTATGGACTTTCCCCGGAACTGCGGACACGGTGCGAACCGGTCCAGTTCAAGGCGGTTCCTGCGCGGTCGATCGCCCCGCGGCTCAAGTATCTCTGTTCTGCCGAGAAGATCAGTTGCAGTGAATCCGCGATTCATGCAATCGCCGATAGTGCTGAGGGGGATATCCGGTCAGCGGTCAATATGCTGTATGCCGCAGCGATCGGGCGGGATACCGTTGACGATGCACAGGTCCATACTTCCCAGAAAGATGAGCGGGTATCCATCTTCTCGCTGATCTCTGCCCTCTTCGGGCACGCATCTGACGAAGAACTGTTGCGCCTCTCGTACGATGTGGATGACACCCCCGAGACAATTGAGCAGTGGGTGGAGGGAAATATAGGTCACCTCACCGATCCCACTGCCGTAGCCCGGGCATACCGGCACCTGTCCCGGGCAGACGAATTTCTTGGGAATACGTACCGGCGGCAGTACCACACGCTCTGGCGCTATGCAACCGCGATCATGCTGCTGGGGGTTGCCGATGCTGCCGGCGGGAAAGGTATCCACGCCCGCATCATGCCCCCTGAGCGGTGGCAGAAGATGTCTACGGCAAAAAAGCAGAAGGCGATCCGGATTGCCCTGCTCAACAAAATAGCCGGCAGTATGCACATCCCGCAAAGTACCCTGCGCGAAGAGTACCTCGGCACTTTTTCCGTCCTGGTCGAAAACGATCCGGTGGGATATACCCGCGCGATGATGCTGGATGCAGACCAGCTCAATTTCTTCCTCAATGACCGGGCAAAGGCCTCGGAGATTGTCAAGGCGATAGAGAAGACCGAGAAGGAAAAAGAGAAAGAGCAGCCGAAGGCTAAAGAACCCCAGAAAAAGGCAGCCCCGAAAAAGGCGAAGAAAGAACAATTGCTTGTTCCTGAGTCCACACCTGAGGTAAAACCTACGCCGGGAACGGAACCGGCGAAATTGCCAGAACCCCTGAAAGAATCAGAACCTCTGAAGAACCCGGAACCGGAAAAATTACCGGAACTCCTGAAAAAACCTGAAGCTCTGAACGCGCCGGAGCTGGAAAAGTTACCGGAACTCCTGAAAAGATCAGAACCCCCGAAAAAACCTGAACCCGAGAAATTACCGGAAACCCCGGAAGAACCAGCTCCCGGTAAAAAACCTGAACCGGTTCCTGCCTGCCCCCCGGAGCCGGCAGAGAAGAAGACCCCCGCCCGGACCCAGTCAACCCTGTTCGATGGTTTCTGAACGGGTATGGTACCGGTGGAGGAGGATCCCGCAGTCAATGATCTCCCCGCCGTTTTCATAGGATTCAAAGCCCAGGTGGTACACGATCAGGTCCGCATTGATCTGTCCGGCCAGCTCGATCAGGGGTGGGATCATCTCAGGTGCCGGGCGGATCGCAAAGAGGACTTCTGCACCTCTGTACAGGGACACGTCGGGAGAAAAGATATCATCCCGGGAAAAGGGCAGTTCACCGGAAATCTCCAGTGGCCTGACATCCGTGCAGCGGAGAAGGATGCCGGCATTGCTCACTATCCGGGCGGCCTCCTCATTACGGCCAATACCTACCTCGATAGCCCGGGTATAGTGCGAGGCGATATAATTCCCTACGCTTCTCTCAATATGTTTATAGTCGCCCATTCCAACAGAATATAGCGATGCATGTCCATATTTTTTGGGATGCCCAGTCACCGGCCGGGCTCCAGATGCCCATATCCCGGAAAATTTCTTCGGTGCTGGGGGTGCCTACAACGGTTTCCGAGAACCATGTGCGCATGATGGGCTATGTGACCGGGCGCCGGCAGATCGATGCCGCGGCCCTTCTCGACAGTATCCAGACCTACAAGCACCGCCATGAGATCGAAGACCCGATCCTCCTGGTGGTCAACCAGGATCTTTTTAAAGACGGCAGCAGTTTCGTTTTCGGGCTGGCAAGGGAATCAACCGGTGTGGCGGTGGTCTCTTCGGCCCGGCTGGAAAATGAATATTACGGGCTTTCCGGCAGTGACGATGACCTGATGGACCGGATTGTCAAAGAGGGTGCGCACGAGATCGGGCACCTCCTGGGTCTCGGGCACTGCACCAACCGGGAATGTGTGATGTTCAAGCCCGATACGCTGGATGAACTGGATCGCAAGAAAAAACAGCTCTGCTCTTCCTGTTATGGACAGATGGCTGCATTCCTAAACCCCCCACAATAGGGCGTTAGGTTCCTTGAATAAACCGTGCTGCTCTCCACGACCCGGGGATTGTTCAATTTCTCTGTGTGGGAACCGGAAGATCCTTAGAAGGGTCGGTTAAAAGATCCGCAGCCGGCTTTTTTGTGCTTTTTTTGTACCAGGCCCTGCCCGGAAAATTTTTCGCCAGGATGCAGGAGTGTCAGAAAACCGGCCAACCTTTGGGTAATTATCCAACCGTTTGTGTTTTTCTGGCGGGAAATTTTTCCCTTGCGTGAAGATCCGGCGTCTTGGGCAAGGGTCGGTTGATAAAAATGAGCGGGGGTGAAGGATCGATTGAAAATTTTTTGCCGGCAATCGATTTGCAATTTCGAGCTGGGATTTCGATTACGATTTTTTTGGGTGAGATGATTCCCGGTTTTGCGTTGCATAGTTGCCGGCACGTATCCGAAATGACTATTCAGACTTGCCGGGACATCGCAGACTGCTCTCACTCATTACGATGAGGGAACAATCTCGATCTCCATCTCGCTGATCTTCTGGTATACTTTTTTCATCTTCAGGATTGGCCAGAGTTCGTAGAGGATCACCGTGACCGGCTCCCACATGGCCGCCCATCCGCAGATCAGGAGGGCGTCGGCAAATATTTGTGCCACGAGTTGATTGTTCAGGTGCGAGACCATCTGCCGGGCGATAAGGGCAATGGTCAGGAATGAGAGCCCGATTACCATGGTACTCCTGCCATGCCGGAAATGCAAACGGTATTTCCGGTCCATTGTCATTACCCGGTATTCAAAATGGTGCTGAATGGCGGGTTTGATCTTCCTTGCCTGGTCGCTGGATGCAAGGTCTCCGGGCAGGTAGATCACCATTTTGAACTTCGTCTTTTCGGGAAAGTCCTGCACCGTATCGACAATATAATGTTCGGCTGCAGTATCCAGCTCCTTTTCATGGAACGGGGCCGGATCGAACGAATTGAAGAGCTGCATGATCGATGAGAGCTTGATCTCGATCAGGATCATCCCATCGACTTTTTTGTAGAGTGATTCGATATCGGCCATGTGCCCGTGCCTGTGTTCCTGTTATTCGTGAGGAACAGATAAACCTGTCTTTATGCCCACTGGTATTCCTGAAATAACAACGACCCGTTATGATCCCGATGACGGAAAAAATATACAATATTTTTTACAACGTTATTGCCCGCTGGCTGCCCGGTTGATCGCTTCGACTGCCTCATCGATCATTTCCCGGTTATCATCGTTTTCGATCCGGTAGAGTTTTTTGAGCGCCGGGATCCCCCGGGGATCGCCGATTGCCCCCAGCGCCCATATGGCTTTTAACCTGACTCGCCAGTCCTCATCGCCCAATGCGCCAATAAGCGCATCAACCGCCCGCGGATCTCCCAGTCTGCCAAGAGAGACGGCCCCGTTCCAGCGGTTCATGGGATTCTCATCGGAAAGGAGGTCAAGGTAGTGTGCGAGTTTCGCCTCGTTGTCGTACGATTGCGGTTCGGTTTCTTCTTCCATAATGGCTCAACCATGAAAAAGGGGAAGTCGGAAGTGCCCGCACAACGGGGAGACACTCATTCTTTTTCTTTTATGTACATGACCCCGTCGGGTTCCTTGTAATCGGTCTTGATCACGATGGTATTGGATATCCGGTTAAATACCCTCAGTTTTGTGTTGGGCATCGCGAGCCAGCCGATAAGACAGTCCAGTGGCAGGAGGAATGCTTTCCCGATAGTCTCGATCGCTGCGGTACCGTAGTGGATTTTTGATCCATCACGGTTGACCACTTTTAAGTTCATCACCATCTTACCGATAGACTGTCCCCGGAACCCTTCCATTACGGTCCAGTACAAAAAGAAGAAGACTGTTTCAAAACCGATTGCAAAGATCTCCCAGTGCCCGTAATCCCAGAGCAGGGGAAGTCTCCAGAACGGCTCGAAGATCCCGCGAACAATGTTCAGGAAGAGAATGACGAGGATAATGTCTACGATCCAGGCCCAGAACCGGGAACTCCACTTGGCAAGATGAAGTGTTCTTTCAGGAACCGGGTTGATGCATACCGGTTCCGTTATCATATTCTCATCAGACATTGCCTGAGCTATTTGCGAGCTTAACGCATGAAGTTTACTCTCATGTATGGATGGTTGATGCCGTCTTTGGGGAGAGAAGAAACTATTTCTGTCCCTGAAAAAGAATCAGAATAAAGAATTGGTATGGAGTGAATGGGCACCTATGACCGATGCAGTCATCACTGAGTATGCGGGAACCCGCAGGAACGATACGATCTCCCGTCTTTACCAGTACGGCAATGGCGGTGTGCGGGTACTTGACGGGAGAAAGAATCTGAAAAGACTCTACCGATTTGATCCGGCATCGGACATGATGACTGAACACGATCCCGCCCGTCCGGATACAATGCTCCGGCGTTTTGTCTTTGACCGGATGGGGATGCTCGAAGAGACCTTCTCATTCGGGAGCCGGCCCCGTACATTCCGCTACGAGCAGGGTTGCGAGCGGATTGTTGTCCGGGAGGGAGGGGAGCACGGGCAGGTGGGCAAGACCTTCACATTTGAGGCGAACGGGATTGCCGAGACCGCTTGGGGTCGGAACGGGGAGATCGAGCGGGTCTTTATCTTCGAGCCCGGCAATGATACGATAACAGAACGGACCGGTGGCTGGTTCGGTGATGTGGAGCGGACCATCTTTTTCAAGGGTATCAATGCCTCGCTCTTCCGGGAGCCGGAAGCATTCCTGCAGTTCCTCATCTTTACCGAATGGAGTGCCCGCGACCGGGAAGAGGTCATCGATGAACAGGTAGCGAAGATCCGGGGCGGGAATACCGGCACAGCAAGCCGGAATCCCTATGCCTTCACTGGAGAGCGGCGGACTTCGGGTGACTCCGGAATGGCTGGTGGAAGAGGCCCGGCCCCGCGCAGCCCGGGACAGCGCCAGGATGCACGGCCGGCCCGGGCGTCCCCCGGCGGAATGACCGATGCCGGCATTGAATTTATTCCGGAGGGGGGATCACCTGCGGAGAATAGTCCCCGGGAGCGTGCCCCGATTTCCCAGCAGAGCAGCAGGATCTCCTTTGAAGAGCGCTTGCACCCGGAAAAAAATGATGACCAGCGGTTTTCTCCTGGGAGAAGTGTTGAAATTCCTCTTGAAGAGCGTTTTGGAAATGCCCGGGGTGAGCGCGAGCCGCTTTCGCGAGGGAGGAGCGCGGAGATCTCTGTGGGCGAACGTTTCGAGAGTGCCCGCGGCGAACGCGAAGCACTCTCGAAAGGGAGAAGTGCCGAGATCTCCCTGGAAGAACGGTTTGGGACAGCCCACGGCGACCGGGAGAAACTCGCAAAAGGGGCAAGTGCCGATATCTCCCTGGACGAACGGTTTGAAAAGGCCCGCGGTGAACGGGAGAAACTCTCGAAGGGGAGAAGTGCTGAGATCCCGTACAGCGAGCGCAAAGCCGGTAGGGATCGTTAATTTTTTTATAAATCCGTGAGACCCTTCGCTGTTAGGCATCCACACCCGTTCTGGAACACAGTATCCCGTTTTCAGAAGTCAGGATTTTTTCACGGTGCTAAAAAAAAGTTCTTTCCTTAATGGTTACGGATCACAGCGAAGTTTTCCCGCCTTGCCGATATTTTCGAGATCATGTTCATCGATCATGATCGTAACCAAATCGGGATCAATACCCAGTGTCTTTACCAGGGTATTGGTGAATTCCTTTACTACGGTGCGTTTCTGTTCCGTGGAAAATCCTTTTCGCATCTTGATAACTACGACGGGCATGGGTACTCCATTTCCTCCGCATATTCTGGTAAGGGAGAATAAGTAATTTACATTCGTTCCGGCTACGTCTATTTTTATTATCAGTGTCCTGTCGAAACGCAAACGTGAATGAGCTTCCGAACGATGAAAATAGTTTTAGGATGTCCCCCGCCTCAGGGCCTCTCCGAGGCACGGCGGGGCGGATTACCGTTTTCCTTCTTAGGCAATAGAACCGCCGCGGGGGCGTCCCTTCGGGGGCGGCGGCATTCATCGTTTACGGGGGTATGGGGGTCTCAACCCCATTATAGTTCAAGAAATGGAGATCCCACTCAAAATCTCCCGACCGCTTAAAAAACCGAATACTGTATCAAGATAAAGACAAGCTGCGATTATTTCTCATTCTTTAGATCAGTAATCAAAATCCCCAGTATCATTAAAAAGGGAGAGTCTTCCCCCCTCACAACGAACGGAGTTTGTCCCCAAACCACGGGATCAGATCTTTTTTCCGGGACATCATCCCGGCCAGGGAAACGGGCTGATCGCGGAGATCCAGCCGGGTCAGGAGATTACTGTCCGCGGAGGCAAAGAGCTCGCTTCCGTTCTCGATGATGCTGGTAAACAATCCCAGGTATATATCAGTGCCCTGTTGCGTGCGCAGCCGGGAGAGTTCCGTCTGGATCTCATCTGCGTGGGCCCGGGGGTACACATACGAGGGTACCATGACCTGGGAGATAATGACTTTTTTGCCAAAGAGTTCGTACCGTTTTGTGTCCCGGACAAGGAGATCTTCCATGGTTGCGCCTTCAATATTCATCCCGCGTTCCAGCAGTTGTGTGCCGAAGGCGAGCGGGTCGATGCCGGTGATTGCCGTGAGGTATGCCACCATCTTATGATCTTCGGGAGTTGTGGTGGACATTTTCAGAATGAGCGTATCGGAGAGGATACCGGCAAGAAGAATACCGGCAACTGCGGTTGTGGGGGTGATGCCACTGTCAGCATATTTCCTGGTGATGATGGTTGAGGTGGAGCCAACGGGGTCATTGAGGAACCTGACCGGCTTTAATGTCGAGATTGCTCCAAGCCGGTGGTGATCGATAATCTCGATGATCTCTGCGGTATCGATCCCCTCCACGGCTTGTGCAAATTCATTGTGGTCGAGAAGGATGACCGGCCTGTGTACATCATCCAGGAGGGTAGTGCGGGTAACGATGCCCCGCAGCGTCCCGTCTTTTTCCACTACACATGCGGAACGGAACTTAGAGGAGTACACGATCTGCTTTGCATGGACGAGCGTGTCGTCGAGCGAAAGGCTGGGGATATCCGTCTCCATCACCATCCGGGCCGGAAGGGAAAGGTTGATCATGCTTCCCACGCCGAATGCATCGAGATCGGTTGCCAGCACCGAAACGCCCCGTTCCTGGGCTTCCGTGCGGATCTGTTCGCTCACCGGGGCCCTCCCGGCAATGATAAGGGCCGCAATGCCGGATGCGATCAGTGCGTGCTGCATCGGCTCGTTATCACCGGCCACGACGATATCCTTGTCTGAGAGTTTCTTCGAGATGATGTCGGGCGCATCGGTTGCAATGGAGACGCGCCCCTCGAGGGTCCCGGCCGCCCTCACTACGACGCGGGCGCTGATGATCCGGGCAAGGGTATCGAGCGGAAGGGGCGCAATTGCCAGTTCTCCTATTTTCAGGCGCCGGACATAGGCCTGGGCGAGCCCGTGCTCGCCAACGATTCCGATAAGTTTCCCGTCATCATCGGTGATCGGCACATTGCGGATATCGTGGAGATCCATGAGGGCCGCAACATCAACGGTCGGCACATCGTGGGTCACACTGATCCGGTGGATGGCAAGATCCGAGACCCGTGGTTCGATGCTGTCGATCAGTGCGGGTGGTCTGATGCCAAAGGTCTCAAGCGCAAAACAGGTCTCTGCATTCAGTTCCCCGCACCGGGCAGGAATGTACCTGCCCGGTTCGGCGATATTCAGAAGCGCCGCATATCCCGTTACGCTCGCGATCGAGTCCGTGTCCGGCTGCCGGTGCCCGATGACTATCACGCTCTTTCCCACGATTCTGCCCTTCCTTTCACTAGTATTACGGGAGGGTGAATAATTAATGTCGCGTTGGAAAATCTCGCTCAGGAAATGTTGTTCAGGAAAAATTTTTGTTAATTCCAAAAAGGAACCCTCCGGCTCATCAAAAAAGATGAATAATGCGCTCATGAAAGATCAGCGTACTACCTCCTGGTGTTTTTCTCTTCGCCACTTTTGGGGTCGTAGCATCTGTTCAGATAAAAATTCGACTTTTTTCCCGGGACTTTCATTCAGGATATTTTTCCTCTCGGAATTATTTCGGTAATATTATAGACAAATGAACTAATAGTTGGGAATCATACTTGCGAGTTCATTTTTATAATCTCTACAAAACAACCCTTCAACCAGGCATTAGTACCATGTCCTCAAAAATTTCCCCCCCACCATCGCAGCAGATCTTTCTTCTCCTGGCTCCTGGTAGCGATGGTGCTCCTTACGATAATTGTGGTGGGGTTAATGAGCCTGAACAATTTTATCACTACCCATGATCTGATCGATGAAAATTATGCACACACCCAAAGCCAGACCGAGGAGAATATCATTGCCACAATCCGCCTGGTGGATGCAAGTTTTACCCTTTTTGAGATAAACCAGACGAGCAAGACGCTTGTCTCAGGCAACCAGTATTTGTGCAACCGGTTTGGGGTCGCCTCACTGAATGAGATGATCGGTGCAGGCAATTTCCAGGATTACGCAAATCTCTCCGACCTGGAAGAGGCCCGGTCGGCATTATTCCGCGACGGGTTTTTGACCGGGTACAAAATGAAGTTCCGGAGCCCGGTAACCGGGAGGGTCTTCTGGGGAGAGGTATCGGTCCGGATAAAAAATAATGTGGATGTTGCCGAAGGATCGATCATCGATATCACTGCCAGAGAAGAGGCTGAAGAGAAACTCCGGGTATTATACGCTGAACTGGAAACCCGGATTGCGGACCGGACATCGGAGCTGAAAACCGCACAGGATGCATACCAGCGGGCAAATACCAAGCTCAATCTGTTAAACGCGGTCACCCGTCACGATGTCCTGAACCAGCTCACGGTACTGAACGGATACCTGGCCCTCCTTGAGATGCGGGCATCTCCCTCCGATCCCCAGATCCTGGAGTTCATCACCCCGGCTGAACTGGCTGTCCGGAATATTGAGCGGCAGATCCTGTTCACGAAAACCTATCAGGATATCGGGGTATATGCCCCGACCTGGCAGAATGTGGAAGGACTGATCCGGAAGGCAAAAACGGGCCTCCTCCCGGATTCCGTCTCCCTGATCCTGGATATCGATAATCTTGAGATCTATGCCGATCCCCTGCTGGAAAAGACCTTTTATACGCTCCTGGATAATGCCCTGCGGCACGGGGTCCATGTTACTGAGATCCGGTTCTCGTATCTCGTTGCTGATGACGAAGTCCTTCACCTGGTCTACGAGGATAACGGGGTCGGTATCAGCCTGGATGACAAGGCGCATATCTTCCAGCGGGGATATGGGAAAAATACCGGCTTCGGTTTATTCCTTGCCCGGGAGATCCTCTCCATAACCGGGCTGGTAATTACCGAAAATGGCAAGCCGGGCAAGGGAGCCTGGTTCGATATTGCCATTCCCAAAGAAGGCTACCGGTTCGTATCGTGATCCGGTGGTAACGATGGTTCCGCAGGGATGTTCGAAGCTCGACAGCCAAACAATTTCTCCCATACGACAAAACAACTACCAAACAATTACAAAATTACTGCCACACTACTGCTTCTTTACTGCTTCCTTACTGCCACACTTTCATGCCTCAACCCTCAACCTGATAAGCTCCTGAGCAGATGCGTACAGCACACGAATGAAGAATATTATTATCAAAGGTGCACGTCAGCACAATCTCAAAAATGTCAGCGTGGAGATTCCCCGCGACAAGCTTGTTGTCATTACGGGCGTTTCCGGTTCCGGGAAATCCACGCTTGCATTTGATACTCTCTACGCGGAGGGACAGCGGCGCTATGTCGAGTCACTCTCCACGTATGCCCGCCAGTTTCTCGGCATGATGCACAAGCCGGATGTGGACAGCATCGAAGGGTTGTCCCCCGCGATCTCCATTGAACAGAAGACCACAAGCAAAAATCCCCGCAGCACGGTTGGGACCACGACCGAGATCTATGATTATCTCCGCTTGCTGTTTGCCCGTATCGGGACCCCCTATTGTCCTGAGCACAACATTCCGATCGCTTCCCAGACGCCCGACCGGATCGCTGACCAGATCGCAGCCGAACACCCGGGCCAGGTCACCATCCTCTCTCCGGTGGTCCGGCAGAAGAAAGGCACGTACCAGCAACTCTTAAAAGACCTGAACAAGGAAGGCTATGCCCGCGTGCGGGTGAACGGGAAGATCATCCGCACCGATGAGGAGATCAGCCTTGACCGGTACAAGAAGCAGGATATCGAGATCGTGATCGACCGGATTGCATCAACCGATCGCTCCCGGCTCACCGAAGCAGTGGAGAATGCGCTGAAGAAATCCGAAGGACTGGTCCTTGTCACGGGAGAGGATGAGAAAGAGTCCACCTACTCCTCGCTCATGGCCTGCCCTGTCTGCGGTCTCGCCTTTGAGGAGCTCCAGCCCCGCATGTTCTCGTTCAACAGTCCGTTCGGGGCCTGCGAGGACTGCCACGGCCTTGGCGTGAAGATGGAGTTCGACCCGGACTTAATCATCCCGGACAAGACCCGCTGTATTGCTGACGGTACCGTTGCCCCGTACCGCAACCCCATGGACGGATTCCGGGGGCAGTATCTTGCCACCGTGGCAAAGCATTTCGGGTTCGATGCCCTGACCCCGATCAAGGATCTCACCGAGAAGCAGTACCATGCCTTGATGTTCGGTTCCACCGAACGGATGCATTTTGCCATGAGCATGAAGAACGGGGATGCCCAGTGGTCCCATAACGGGGAATGGGAAGGGCTTCTCCCCCAGACCGCCCGGCTGTACTCGCAGACCCAGTCCGAGTGGCGGAAACGCGAGCTGGAGAGCTACATGCGGATCTTTGACTGCCCCGCGTGCAAAGGCCAGCGTCTCAAGGACAAGGTGCTCGCGGTCCGGATACAGGGAAAATCCATCATTGATGTGACGGATCTTTCCATCAGCAAGAGCATCGTGTTCTTCAACGAGCTCAAACTTACGGAAAAACAGACCGAGATCGCCCGCCAGATCATCAAGGAGATCCGGTCCCGGATTGAGTTCCTGGAAAAAGTCGGGCTCGGGTACCTCACGCTCTCCCGCAATGCCGGCACATTGTCGGGCGGGGAAGCCCAGCGTATCCGGCTCGCCACCCAGATCGGCTCGAACCTTATGGGCGTGCTCTACGTACTCGATGAACCCTCCATTGGCCTGCACCAGCGGGACAACCGGAAACTGATCGAGACCCTGCGGACGCTCCGCGATCTTGGGAACACGGTCATTGTCGTGGAGCATGACGAGGATATGATCCGTTCGGCTGATCACCTGATCGATATGGGACCCGGGGCAGGCCTTCATGGGGGGGCTGTTGTTGCGGAAGGAACGCCCCCGCAGATCCAGAAGAACAAGAAGTCCCTGACCGGCCAGTACCTTGCCGGCACAAAAAAGATCGATATTCCGGCAAACCGCCGCAAATCTGATAAATTTATTACTGTCAAGGGCTGCCGCGAGAACAACTTAAAGAAGATCGATGCAAAGTTCCCGATCGGCCTGCTCACGGTCGTGACCGGGGTCTCGGGGAGTGGTAAATCCACGCTCGTGTACGAGACGCTCTACAAGGGCATGATGCAGATTCTCAACGAGTCGCGGGACCAGCCGGGTCTCCACGACAAGATCATCTTCGATGCCGAGATCGACAAGGTGATCGTGATCGACCAGTCCCCGATCGGCAAAACCCCCCGGTCCAACCCGGCCACCTACACCAAGGTCTTTGATGAGATCCGGACGGTCTTTGCCGAGACGAAAGAGGCGAAGATGCGGGGCTACAAACCTGGCCGGTTCTCGTTCAATATCCGGGGCGGCCGGTGCGAGGCCTGCGAAGGCGACGGGCTGATCCGGATCGAGATGAACTTCCTGCCCGATGTCTACATCGAGTGCGAGGAATGCAAGGGCTCCCGGTACAACCGCGAGACGCTCGAAGTGAAGTACAAAGGCAAATCGATTGCGGATGTCCTGAACATGAGCGTGGAAGAAGCTCTCGCCCTCTTCACCAACATCCCGTCAATCCGGACTAAGCTCGAGACCCTCTCCCGCGTGGGGCTCGATTACATCAAGCTCGGGCAGAGTTCCACTACCCTCTCCGGTGGCGAGGCCCAGCGGATCAAGCTCACCCGGGAACTGGCCAAGCGGGCGACCGGCAAGACTCTCTACCTGCTCGATGAACCGACCACCGGGCTCCACTTCGATGACACGAAGAAACTGATCAAGGTGCTCGACGACCTGGTGGAGAAGGGCAACACGGTCGTGGTGATCGAGCACAACCTGGACGTGATCAAATCGGCCGACCACATCATCGACATTGGCCCTGAAGGTGGTGATGGTGGCGGGAAGATCGTGGCAACAGGAACCCCGGAGCATGTGGCAAAGGTGAAGGCGAGTTATACCGGGGAGTTCTTAAAGCCGCTGCTTACCTCCGTATGATCGATCTCACCCGCCTGCCCCACGCCCCCGGCTGCTATCTTTTTTCCGACGAAGCCGGCACCATCATCTATGTGGGCAAGGCCAAGGATCTCAAAAAACGTGTAACGAGTTACTTCCAGAAGACCGAGCACAATGCCAAGACCCAGAAGCTGGTCGAACGGATCGTATCGCTCGATTTTCTCGCAACCACGACCGAGACCGAAGCGCTTCTTTTAGAAAATAACCTGATCAAGAAGCACCAGCCGAAGTACAATATCGACTTAAAGGATGCCAAGCGGTTTGCCTACATCGAAGTGAGCAATGACCCGTATCCCCGCATCGGGATCGCCCGGAAGCGATCCAAGGGAGCTGCTTATTACGGGCCGTTCGTATCTTCGGGAGAGCGCGACGCGGTGCTCCGCGTTATCAAACGTACCTTCACCCTCCGCTCGTGCCGGAAACTGCCGAAGCGTGCCTGCCTGCGTTTTCACATGCATTCCTGCAGCGGACCCTGCAGCGGTGCCATCAGCCCGGAAGAGTACCGGGTTCAGGTTGAACGGGCAGTGACCCTGCTCAAGGGAAAAGGGAGCGAGGTGGTAAAGCAGCTCCGGGACGAGATGGCGATCAAATCCGCTGCCCAGGATTACGAGAAGGCCCTCTCCCTGCGCAACCAGATCGGTGCCGTCGAGCGCCTCTCGGAACGCCAGTCCGTTGAGCGGCCCAAAGAGAGCGACCAGGATGTGATCGCGTACACGGTTGCCGATGGCATGGTCTCGCTGATGGTCTTTGCCGTCCGGAAGGGCACGCTTATCCAGAAACAGGAATATTCCTTTGAAGCGGTTGAGGAGTTCTTTGAAGAGTTCCTTGTCCAGTATTACGCGGATCATTCCCCTCCCACGGAACTGATCCTCTCGGGGGAGATCGACCCGGCCCTGTCAGAGTACCTGGCCGAACGCCGGGGAAGTGATGTGCAGGTCACCATCCCGAAGATCGGTGAGAAGAAGAAACTTCTCGACCTGGTGTACATCAACATCGAGCTCAGTTTCCAACGCGGGGCACTCAAGACCGGTGACCTCCAGGCATCCCTGGAACTGCCCGACACCCCGCACGTGATCGAATGTTTCGATATCTCGCATCTCTCTGGGACCTCAATGGTCGGCTCCATGGTGCAGTTCCGTGACGGCTCTCCCGACAAGAAAAATTACCGCAGGTTCAAGATCCGGACGGTCGAGGGAATCGATGACTTTGCTTCGATCGCAGAAGTGGTGACGCGCCGGTACCAGCGCCTTTCCGTAGAAGAGGCCGATATGCCGGATCTCATTGTCATTGACGGGGGGAAAGGTCAGCTCTCTGCAGCCCAGCAGGTTCTCATGGACCTCGAACTGGAAATTCCCGTGATTGCGCTTGCAAAGCGGGAAGAGGAAGTGTACGTTCCGGGGGAGGTGCTCCCCCGGCGCCTTGATCCAAAAGGCGTGGCACTCCGGTACCTGCAGGAGATCCGGGACGAGGCACACCGGTTTGCCGTGGCATATCACCGGCTGCTGAGGGGAAAGAAGATGAAGGGCGAAAAATGATACCCTCACCTTGGATCCTACAGTAATTTTTCACCGGACCGGTATCGTTCAATGGTTCTCTTTTCCCGGACCCTTTTGCCAATTCAACAAGTCCGCATATCTCATGGAGACTCTGAAATCCTTTTTTGCCGGCTGGCACCTGTGTCCGGCCGGAGAGCCGGAAATTTTATACCGGAAAACCGGAGAAAAAATAAGAAAAATTTTCTATAAATAGGAAGAAGGTAAACACCATCAGTACTTACTGAATTATGATCCCTGGAAACAGGGGAATCCGTTCAATAAAAAAATTCAGGGAGGGCCCGAACAATGATGCAGATTTTTAAGACCCGGAAGGACTCAGAACCCCTGGTTACCGAGCGGATAGAGGCAATCGAGGATGGTTGCTGGATCCAGTTGTTCAGCCCTACCGAAGAAGAACTCTTCGCAGTTACCCAGAAGTGTACCATCCCCCCGGATTTTTTGAAGGCAGCTCTCGATGATGAAGAACGCCCCCGCATCGACTACGATGAGGGAGTAGCGCTCATCGTGATGGATATCCCGGTCACGAATGCCAATACCGAGATCAACAACCTGACCACTCACCCATTGGGCGTCATCATGACCAATGAGCACATCATCACGGTCTGCAGCCGCCAGACCCAGATCCTTGATGATTTTATTGCCGGCAAGGTGCGCCACTTCAGCACGATCAAAAAGACCCGGTTCCTCTTCCAGATCTTCTACCGGAATGCGTCGAACTATCTTCACCACCTCCGCCAGATCGAGAAGTCGATCTCCCGGATCGAAGTCAATCTCCACCGCTCCATGAAGAACGAGGAACTCTTCCAGATGATGGAGCTTGAAAAGAGCCTGATCTACTTCTCGACTTCGCTCAAGAGCAATGAAGCAGTCCTTGAGCGGATCCTCCGGACAAAGCCGTTGAAGATGTACGAAGAGGATGCCGAGCTGCTCGAAGACGTCATCATCGAGAACAAGCAGGCAATGGAGATGTCCCAGATCTATTCCCACATCTTGAACAGCATGACCGAGACCTTTGCCACCATCGTCTCGAACAATCTCAACATCGTGATGAAGTTCCTTGCATCGGTGACGATCATCCTGGCCGTCCCGACCATGATCGCCAGTTTTTATGGCATGAATGTGCAGGGCATTCCCCTCTCACAGATGCCCTTCTCGTTTGAGCTTATCTTCGGCATGTCCTGTATGATCTCGCTCTGTCTTGGCATCTGGATGTGGAAGAAGAAGATGTTCTGATCTTTTTCTCTGAAAAATTACTCTGCATTTTCCCGCCACATAGTTTTTGAATATGAGGAATCACATGGTTTTTTTCCCGGTTGAAATGTGTCTGAACGTGTGTTCGTATCTTGCGCATGAAAAACCCTGGTCCTGACCCGGTCTCCTGCCTCCGATTCTAGCATTGAGAACCCAGGAAACATGATTCACCTGCCGGCGCCAGAATCCCATCCGCATCTCATCTGTCTTCAACAAATATTGTTATCTCATTGCGGACAATAGCTGGAGCAGCAAAGGGAAGCCCTATGGAAAACCAAGTTACACCAAAACCTTCTGCAAAGGGTGGAAAAGATCTTGCCGAACAGGGTATTATTGAAAACATCTTTGAACGTGCGCTCTGGAGCGTCCGGATCATTGTAATTCTCGGCGTAATCTTCAGTGCACTCGCCGCGATTGTCCTGTTCCTTGCCGGTTCGTTAGAGATATACCATGTTCTTGTCCTGTTTGTTCAGCACAGTGGCTCGCTCGACAAAGTGGAACTCCTGAAGGGGATTATTGGAGCAGTGGACTATTACCTGATAGGTCTTGTCCTCATCATCTTCAGTTTCGGCATCTATGAACTCTTTATTTCTGAGATCGATGTGGCGCGGATTGAGGGCGGGATCGGGTCTATTCTTGATATCGACAACCTTGACGATCTCAAGAACAAGATCATCAAAGTCATCATCATGGTGCTGATTGTGACATTCTTCGAGCGGATCCTTGCCATGGCGGGGAGTGAGACAACTTTCGTTATGTTCGATATGCTGGCAATGGCAGTGTCGATCTGTCTGATCTGTATCGGGGTATATTTCCTCGGCAGGCACGGCCACTGATCGTTTCTTTTTTTATTTTTTGAATTTTTTGAGCTGAGATCCTTATGATGAGCCACGCCAGTGAGCGGCTCTTCTTTGCCGGGTTTACTGTGGTTTTGGGATTGTCACAATCATCGTTATGGTGAAGGATTATTTTTTGGTGATGGATTATTCCTGCCAGGTATTCCGGAGCGTGTTTCCTCGCTCTGCAATTATGTAAAAAAAAATGAAAAGAAGACGGGCAGGTACCTGAAGTGCTTCGGTAATTCCGGTTATTTGCTAATCCCAACACTTCTTGCTGGCGCAGTATCCCCTGCCCATCTTCTCAAAATATTGCTGGTGATACTCTTCTGCTTTCCAGAACTGCGGTGCAGGAACGATCTTGGTTGCAATCGTTCTGCCCCGGTATTTTTCCGATGCCGCAAGCCAGGCCTTCGATGCCTCGGCCTGTTCCTTCTGTTCCGGTGAGTGGTAAAAAATCGCTGACCGGTAACTCGAACCGATATCCGGTCCCTGCCCGTTCACCTGGGTGGGAGCATGGATGCTCCAGAACGTGTCCAGCAGTTTTTCGTAGCTCACTTCTCTGGGATCGAAGAGAATTCCTACCGCTTCCGCGTGCCCGGTCCGGCCCGAACAGACCTTCTGGTAATCCGGTTCAGGGACCGAGCCCCCCGTATATCCAACAACGGTATCGACAACTCCCGGGATCTGTCGGAAGGCAGCTTCGATTCCCCAGAAGCACCCAGCAGCAAAGGTTGCTTTCTCCAGTTCTCGTGTATCATCCATGCACAGGGATGATTCGTGAAGCCTGATGGATATTGCGGTGAGGGCAACTTTTCTTCCGGAGTTTTAGGACCTCGGGAATAAAAAAAGAAAAAATTATTCTGCCGGGTAACCCGCCGTTACCCTGGATGCGTAACCGCCCTTCAGCCGGTATACCGGGGAAAATCCGGCCTTCACCAGTTTTGTGGCGCCGGCGATGCCGGCATCATCGGTCTGGCCATACACAAGGTAAGGTCTTGACTTGTCAAGCCCCGGGATTTTTGAATCCAGAGAGTCGAGGGGAATATTGATCGCCATGGGCAGGTGACCGTCCTCATATGCGGTGGAGAGATCGATGATCACAAGTTTTCCCTCGCTCGCATGTTTAAGGGATCGTGCCTCCTGGGCGGTGACATCGTTATAGCCTGCCGGGGTTTTCGAACCGGACTGGGCAGGCTGCATGCACCCGGCACAGATCACGGCGAAGGCAATAAGGAGCAGTGCTCCTGCGTACTTTGACGGGAAGGCCATGAATACCGGATGATTGTTGTGCAAGAGTGATTAAGACCATTGCCTTTTGAAATCGGTTATCTACTTCAGAAAAAATCCGGTTGTTCGAAAATATTTGTCACCGAAAAGAACTATCCGGAAATATGGTTCTTGAAAAGGGGGACGCATGCGTGGCGAGGGGGACCCGCTCTCTCTGGATGAACGGCCCCGGAACCGGAGCGGTACCAGACCTTCATCAATTGCTGGTACCTAAGGCTCTGGGCAGCGTCGGTAAAGATACCGTGACAAAAAAGTGTGCCAAAAACTCAGATCCGGCCTCCCGCCGGAACCCCCAACCTCATAAACATCATCCTGTCCTGACTTTTGCCATCCAAATGCGGCTAAATATGACCTCATCCATTCCCGTCGACAAACCTTGGTAAATTCCAGGCTCTGTTCCTGTGTTTTTACGAATTATGACCTCTGAATTTGGCATGTTTGGGAAAAGAGGTACAATCGGCACCGTAGCGGGCTCCGTTGTACCAGAATTCCCTAGGGGGCACCCAGGTCTAGCGGGAGAAGAGTCTCCGACGAAAGATATCCTTGAGATTACGGGCAGTGGGGCCAGGGTGTTTTCCACCCGGGCCGGATCAATCCGGAAAATATTTTTGCCTGCACACGTTCCGGCTGGAACAAAATCCGCCCGTGACCGGAGTTAAAGCGGCCCGGGAAATTTTTTTGACGATGACTTCTGGAGCGGACAAAATCTTACGCTCTTCCGGTTCTACCGGGAAAATTCCAGTGCTATCCCCGGTTGGGATCCGGGAAATTTTCTGATCGCTGGGATGAATGCGACTGATAGGTCCGGACCGGGTTTGGTTGAGGCTGGCTTGCTCCTCTCGTCTCGGCCGCGTGCGGTGGGGGGGCATCTTCTCTGGATGAGCGGACCCATGACCGGAGTGTTTGAAGGACCCGTTGTTACTTCTCGGAAAGAATGCGCCGGACGGGTCGGGTTGGTTTTGCCGGGGCTGGCTCGCCCGCCCTCACGGCAGGACAGAGGCCGGGAAAAGATGAGAGCAGGAGGGACGGCAATGAAAAAAAAAGATTGGGATCAGTATTTTCCCGGTCACTCGGCCGGTGATGTGGGTTATTCTTCCTTGTCCTTCTTCTCATCTGCCGTAAGAGCCCGGGCCGTCCGGAAGATCCCGACAAAAATGGACGCAACTGCAAAGAGCGATATGCCGATGATTGCGTAGATAATTAAATTAAAATTCTGCTGCACTATCGGGATTCCGCCAAAGAAATACCCGGCCAGCGTAAACCCGAGGATCCAGAGACCGGCCCCAATAACATTGTAGGTAAGGAACCAGCGGTAGCTCATCTTTCCCACGCCCGCCAAAAACGGGGCAAATGTCCGGATGAAGGGGATGAACCGGGCGATCACAATGGTAACCCCGCCGTACCGGGTGAAATATTCCTGCGTCTTCACCAGGTGTTCGCGGCGGACAAGCGAATAGTTCTTCTCCAGCAGTTTCATGCCGGTGATATTCCCGATCCAGTAGTTGACGGTGTCTCCCAGAACCGCCGCGGCAAAGAGGGCCAGGAGCAGCATCTCGATATTGAGATACCCGGCACCCGCCATGGCCCCCGCAACAAAGAGGAGAGAGTCCCCGGGAAGGTACGGCATCACCACGAGCCCGGTCTCGCAGAAGATGATCACAAAGAGGATCAGGTACGTCCACAGGCCGTACGTATCGATGATACCCGGGAGGTATTTATCGAAGTGAAGGACAAGGTCGATGAGGGAAAAAACTGGGTCCATTTCCTGTTATATGGGAAGTGTGGCCTCATAAACCGTGCGGGAATGCCTTCCCGTTCCCGACACAGGTGCGCAATAAAAAAAATGATTATGCCGGTACAGTTTTTCTTCCCTGCCACAGGGGGTAAATAATCCGGAGCACCAGGCCGCTGACCAGGATCGAAGCAGTGGCTGCCACGACCGTCACCCACTGGTTGAGCGAGAGGGGAACGGTACCGAATATTGCTCCTCCGTACTGGATGATCAGGACCTGTGCAAGGACGACTGCCCCCATCACGACAAAAAACGTCGGGTTACCCCGGAAAAATGCCGGCATCTTCCCGTCAAGGGCCCGGCAGTTGATCCCGTTCCAGACCGCGGCAAGGATGAATGCGGCAAAAAAAACGGTATTGATCTCCGCAGCGGTCGTGCCGCCCAAAAATCCTGTGACAATCTGGAGCATGCCCCCGATGATGAAGAATGCCCCGGTGACAATGACCGAGAGCCACATGAATGGCGTGATGATCTTCGCATCATGCGGAATCGGCCGGTGTTGCATGAGAGCCGGATGGGGGGCTTCCGAGCCGAGGGCAAAGGCAGCAAGCGTATCCATGATGATGTTGATCCAGAGAATCTGGATGATGGTGAAGGGTTCGGGATAGCCCATCACTGAGGCAATGAAGACGAGGATGCAGGCAGAAAAATTGATCGTGAGCTGGAAGAGCAGGAATCGCTGGATGTTCTCGTAGAGGGAGCGGCCCCAGAGGACCGCGTTGGTGATCGAGCCGAACGAATCGTCGAGCAGGATGATATCGCTGGCCTCCCGTGCGACTTCGGTCCCGGCAATCCCCATCGCGAGGCCAACGTCCGCATGTTTGAGTGCGGGTGCATCATTGGTCCCGTCGCCCGTCACGGCCACAACCGCCCCGGTCTTCTGGAGTGCCGTGACCAGCAGGAGCTTGTCCATGGGTTCGGCCCGAGCCATTACGTCGAGTCCTTCCGCGGCCGTGACCTGCTGGTCTTCGGTCAGGGACCGGAACTCCGGGCCAGTGACAACCGTGCCCTGCTGCAGGATCCCTGCATCCCGGGCAATCGCCCGGGCGGTCTCCGGGTTGTCCCCCGTTACCATGCGGATCCGGATCCCTGCATCCTGGCAGGTGGCAACCGATGCAGCGATATCGTCCCGCAGGGGATCACGAATCCCGACATACCCGTCCCAGGTGAGGCCGGTCTCGCTTTCGTCGCCGCCCGTGCCTTCCTTGTGGGCAAACGCAAGGGTTCGCATGGCCTGCGATGCCAGTTCGTTCACTCCCGCAAGATCGGGCGTTGCCGTGCAGAGTGTGCTGACGATCTCGGGTGCCCCCTTGACGAGCAGGTAGGGTTTCCCTCCGAGCGTCACAACCGAAGACATCCGTTTGCGGTTCCCGTCAAAGAGATACTGTTTTGTTACGGGAGTCTCGTCCCGCAGCTGCTGGTAGTTCAGGGAATGCGTGCGGAGCCACCGGTTCAGGGCACCTTCGGTGGAATTGCCAATGACAATTACCTTTCCCTCACACTCTTCGAGATGTGCAGTGCCATTCACTGCCGCGTTCAGGGTGATCCATTCGGCCGGAGTGGCCGGGAGATCCCCGGGGCTGACCGGGTTTCCTGCTGAAGCGGCCACGACTTCCATCTGGTTTTTGGTCAGCGTGCCGGTCTTGTCGGTGCAGATCGTAGTTGCCGAGCCAATGGTCTCGCAGGCAATCAGGCGCCGGACCAGGCAGTTGGCCTTGGTCATCTTGCGCATGGCCAGCGAAAGGGAGAGGGCGACACTCATCGGAAGTCCTTCAGGTACTGCGGCCACTACGATGACGACCGCGAGCATGATGTAGTGCAGGAGGTGATTGGCCGTCGCAATATTGAGCCCCGTCACTTCGCCGAACATGAGGCCCCGGATGAGGAGGGAGCCAAAGATGAGTATGGCCATGGCGTACCCGAACTTGCTGATGATACCGGCCAGGGCCTCCAGTTTCTGTTCCAGGGGGGTCGGGGTGGCGTGATCGATCCCGAGGGATGCCGCGATCAATCCCATCTGGGCAGAGTCCCCAACGGCCGCTGCGATCATGCGGCCTTTTCCCGCGGTGACAAAGGAACCTTTCAGCACCGGGGCCTGCACCTCTTTCCGGATCGGTTCGCTCTCACCGGTGAACGCGGATTCGTCGCTGTACAGGGCATCCGATACGGAAAGATAGCCGTCAGCCGGAATGGCGTCACCGGCTTCGAGCAGGATGAGATCGCCGACAACGATCTCGCGGGCCGGAACCGAGGTGGGGTGCCCGTCCCGGATCGCCTTGATCCCCATGTCGTCCCGGTGGGCATTCAGGATATCGAACTCCCGGCTGCTCCGGTACTCGTTGAAGAACGCGATACCGGTGGCGAGCAGGATTGCGGCAATGATCCCGATGGTGTCGAGAAAACCGCTGCCCTGCACCAGCGAGACTACCAGCGAGATGGTGACTGCGAGGAGGAGGATCTTGATGATCGGATCATCAAAATTCTGTAAGTATTGTTTCCAGAGCGGTTCCCGTACGGGGGGCGTCATCGCATTGGCGCCATGCTGTTTCCGCAACTCTTCTACCCGGGAGGATTCGAGTCCTGCATCCCCGGCCAGCCTGATTATCTCATCGAATGTCAGCATCGTGAATTATCCTGTCTGATGATAGGCGAAAAATAAATGCAGTATGAAATGGTCTCTTCAGCACTATAATCTGTATTATTGTAATACTCTCCAGACTGCGGGATAAGTCTTAAAAAAAAAAAGCAACCCGCCGGATATGCGGATCGCCAGTTGGACGTGACCGGGAAAAAGATCAGACCATGGTATCAATCATGGATTTTTGGGAACCATCGGAGAAATAGCCGGTAACAAATACCCGATCTTTCCCGTCAAACGATCCGGTAATGGTACGGGAACTCCCGTACGGGATGGGTGTTGTCGCCATCCGTGAACCCATGGACTGGGTCGTTACCTTCCCGTTACTGTCGGTAATGGAGACCTCAAGTTCCACGAGTTTGTCTGTCTTGAGACTGCCATGGTACGTAATCTGGATATGCGATGCATCGGGTTGATCAACAATTACCACGGGTGCCTCATCGGCCGGTGTGGCTGTTGAAGCCGCAGAACCTGCTGAACCCGTAGTACCCGCAGGTGCCTGTGTACACCCGCAGGACAGGAGCAGGAGTGACAACACAATACACACGCAGAGGTACGGGCCCCTGCCCCGGGAAGTGAGTAACTGGTTTTTCATAGTGAATCATGTGAGTTCACGGTTTTATTAACTCATCGTTGGGTACGCCGGCAAAATGCCGGGCTGGTGGCAGCATCACAATCCTTAATGTGCACCGGCTCCCTGATACCCATTGAGATCATCATGGCAGGCACCGTGAATAACCGCCAGGTAGCAGCGATACTGTACGAGATTGCCGATCTCCTCGAGATCGAGGACGTGAAATTCAAACCTGTTGCGTACCGGCGGGCAGCCCATGTCATCGAGACCCTGCCGGAAGAGATCGCGAGGGTCGCGGAGCGGGGTGGACTCGAAGAACTTCCCGGTGTAGGGACTCATATCGCAACCAAACTCAACGAGATACTTGCGACGGGACGACTGGGATATCTCGAACGGCTCAAACAGGAAGTGGGGCCCGGTGTGCGGGATCTGGCCGAGATCGGCGGGATCTGGCCGAAGAAAGCACTGCATCTCCACCGGGAACTGGGGATCGATACCACAGAGCAGCTTGAAGCGGCAGCACGGGAGGGAAAGATCCGCGTGTTGTCCGGGTTTGGCGAGAAGAGTGAGCAGAATATCCTGCAAAGTATTGCGGCACGGAAAGGTAATGCCGGCCGCTCCCATCTCGGTTCAATGCTGTCGGTGGCCGAGCCCCCCTCGTAATTTGTTACCAGAGTATGATCGAACTACGTCACCTGATTGCGTTAAGTTCCCACCCTTCATCTTCATGCCCCAATCCCATCCCTTATTATATTCCAGCAGGAATTCCTTAGTCACGTGTCATCTTTCGAACTCGTATCCCCATTCGAACCAACCGGCTCCCAGCCGGAAGCCATACGGGAGTTAAAGGAAGGACTGGAGAAGGGCGAACGGCTCCAGACCCTCCTGGGCGTGACCGGATCCGGCAAGACCTACACGATGGCAAACGTGATCGCGTCGGCAAACCGGCCAACGCTTGTGCTTGCCCACAACAAGACGCTCGCAGCCCAGCTCTATGCAGAGTTCTGCGACTTCTTCCCCCACAACCGGGTCGAGTACTTTGTCTCCTATTACGATTACTACCAGCCGGAGTCGTACATTCCCTCAAAGGACCAGTACATTGAGAAAGACTCGGCAATCAACCCTAAGATCGAGATGATGCGGCTCTCTGCCACCGCTTCGCTCTCGTACCGGCGCGACGTGATCGTTGTCGCGTCCGTCTCCTGTATCTTTGGCCTGGGCAACCCGGAGAATTTCCGGAACATGGGTTTCGAGCTCGCGATCGTCCAGAAGATCTCCCGCACAGACATCATGAGCAAACTGCTCGATATCCTGTTCGAGCGAAACGATATCGAACTGATGCCCGGCCGTTTCCGGGTCAAGGGTGACACGATCGATATCATCCCGGGGTACTTCAACGACATCATCCGGATCGAGATGTTCGGCGATGAGATCGAGCGCATCAGCGAGGTGGACAAGAATACCGGAAACCGCAAGGAACAGCTGAAGTATTTCTATGTCTATCCCGCCCGCCATTTCGTCACACCGGAGGGTGCCCGGAAGAAAGCTGCTGCAACCATACGAAAAGAGCTGGACGAGGTATTACCCACCCTGGGTATGATCGAGGCGCACCGTCTCGAACAGCGGACCAATTACGATCTCGAGATGATCGAAGAGACGGGATCATGCAAGGGAATCGAGAATTACTCCCGGCACTTTGACGGGCGCTCGGCCGGTGAAAAACCGTACTGCCTGCTCGACTATTTCCCCGATGACTTCCTGATGATCATCGATGAGAGCCACCAGACTATTCCTCAGCTGCACGGTATGTATAATGGCGACCGCTCGCGCAAGAAAGCCCTGATCGATTACGGGTTCCGGCTGCCGAGCGCGTACGACAACCGGCCCCTCCAGTTCCATGAGTTCGAGCAGTACATGACGAGCACGATCTTTGTCTCTGCTACTCCGGGCGACTATGAACTGAAACATTCTGACCGTCTCGTGGAGCAGATCATCCGTCCCACGGGGCTCGTTGATCCCAATGTGGAAGTGCGCCCCATTACCGGCCAGACCGATGCTGTGATCCGCGAAGTGCAGGCAACTATCGCCCGGGGGGACCGGGCCCTCATCACGACCCTTACCAAGAAACTTGCCGAAGAACTCTCCGAGTTCCTGGCTGACCGGGGCATCAAGACCCGCTACCTCCACTCCGATATCAAGACGCTTGAGCGCACCGAGATCATCCGCCAGCTCCGGCTGGGCAAGTTCGATGTGTTGGTGGGCATCAACCTGCTCCGGGAAGGGCTCGATATACCGGAAGTCGGGTTCATCGGGATCCTTGACGCGGATAAGGAAGGCTTCCTCCGCGATGCCCGGAGCCTGATCCAGATCATTGGCCGGGCAGCCCGCAATGTCAACAGCAGGGTGGTCCTGTATGGCGACAACATGACCGACTCCATGAAGAGGGCCATGGCCGAGACCCGGAGGCGGCGCGAGATGCAGGTCAACTATAACACCGAACACCACATTGTTCCGCTGACCATCATAAAACCGGTCAAGGAAAAGGAAGTCGAGCTGACCGATACCAAACATGTGCCCAAGACCGAGATCCCCAATGTCATCATCGATATCGAGAAACAGATGCGGGATGCGGCGGAAAGTCTCGACTTTGAACGGGCGATTGCCCTGCGGGACCAGATCAAGAAACTCAATGACCGGTTAAAAGAGGCGGGAAAGAATCCTCATCCCGCGTCATAAAAAATTTATAAAAAATATAAAAAAACTCAGGGTAACGGGTATTTCTTCTTCTGCTCTTCTTTATTGGGGTCCATCTCCCCGGCACCGACCATATAATAGCGCTTGATGAAATCCCGCACTTTCTCGGATTCGATCCAGCCCATATCCAGCTGGGTGATAATCCGGTCGATCTCCCGTGCCTGGAGAATAATCTTGTCGGTGATCTCACCGGGGGACAGGCTCGAAAGGCCCATGATGACTGCCAGCGGGTTCCGGATATGGTCGCCGAGAATGGCGAACTGCTCGATGTTGTGCTCGATCTGCTCGAGAGCTTCGCGCTTGACTATCTCCATCTGTTTGCGTTCAGTGATATCGATGAATGAAGCCATGATGCAGATCGGTTTTCCGTTCTCATCTTTCACCAGGTTGATCCAGATGAGGGCGTAGAACGGGGTCCGGGAGATCTTTAACAGAGCAACTTCTCCAAACCAGCTGCCTTTTTTGGGCAGCATCTCGCTGATCTCATGAAAAACCTCTTCTGAACCAAAGAACTCCCGGGTATTTTTCCCCAGGAATTCCAGTTCCATCCTGGCTTCCATCATCCTCAGCAGTGAACGGTTCACGTACTGGATATTGAAATCCAGGTCAAGGATTGCGATTGCATTGATCGATGAGCTGATCGCATGATCCTTGATGAGCATTGCTTCTTCGGCTTTTTTCCGGTCCGTGATATCGACAATGGTACAGACAAACTGGTTATCGGGAAGTTTCCCGGCAGAGATCAGCACCCACCGGACCTCATTATTCCCCGATCTGAACCGGGTCTCAAGGTTGTCGACGTTTCCGATGAGGTTGAGCTGGTGGAAGAAGGTATCCTTTGCCGCGGAATCCAGCCATAGGTCCGCAAAGGAAATGTGGGGGAATTCTTCCGGTGAGTGCGCCAGCAAGCGTGCAAAACGCTTGTTGACTTCAATGATGGTCAGGTCAGAACTGTTCACCAGGCTGATACCCGCTTCCGAGTGGTTGAAGAGACCACGATACTTTACTTCGTTCTTCCGCATGTGGGTGGCAAGGCTCGAGACGACAACGGATACGCCAATCAGCACATAGCAGATCACGGACGATGAGATGAGCATCGCCACATCGCTGCCAAGGAAAAAGTACACGAGCGCCATGTAGGCACAGGAGATGAGGACGGCAAAGATTGGGCCACGGTTCGAGTACCAGTATGCAGCAATGACCACCGGGATGTAGAAGAGGTTGGGGGCAACATCATTGTGCCCGTAATGGAGGGAGAGGATATTGATCAGGAGGGTGAGAACGGCGGTGTTGAGAATGATAAACAGCCAGAGATTGGCGAGACTTTCTTCACCTTCTACAAAAATATTTGAACCCGTCATCCATTCTCCAGTTTTACCGCATCTCATGGAGGCCTGCAGGTGGCATGCCGTTTAGTACACGAGATATATCAAACCTAATTGCACCAGTCGTTATTAATAAATTTTGTTTTTGTCTGACTATTTTACGCAGTATAAGCGGTTTTAGATCTCTATTTTTACAATCCCGCGTGCTTTTCTGTTGAATGTGTGAGCATAAAGCAGCGGGGTAGAAAAAACCGTGGTGGTATTTACCTTATCGCACACTATGGATCCGGTAAGGGTGCTGCACATTGAACTCAGTCACAGGTTTCATCGGGTACGGAAGCATGGGGAGCATGATCGTCAACGGGATGCTGGAGAAAAAATGCATCTCTCCGGAAGCGGTGCTCATCAGCACCCGGCACCCTGAAACTCTTGCGGCCCTGACCGGAAAATACCCGTCCGTGCGGGTCGCAGAGAGCAACCGTTCCCTGGCCCGGAAATGCAGCCGTATCCTGCTCTGCACCAAACCCCTTGACGCGGTCCGTGTCCTTTCAGAAATTTCCGGTGACCTGCGTCCGGACACCCATATCGTATCCATTGCGGCCTGCCTTCCCCTGGAGCGGATCGCCCGCTTTTTTCCCGGCCCGGTCACCCGGGTGGTCCCGAGTCTCACGGGCGAGATGCAGGCGGGAGTCACGCTCCTCTGTCATAATGCCCGGGTCAGCCGGAAGGCTGCACAGGAGATCGAAGAGCTCTTCTCCGCTCTCGGGACCGTGGTGGTGATCGATGAGGAAAATATTGACGTGGCAACGGATCTCACCAGCTGCGGTCCGGCCCTGATCGCGGTCCTGATGGAGGAGTTTGCCCGTGCCGCAGTACGGCACAGTACCCTTTCCCTGGAGCAGGCCCGGGCGCTCGCGGTCTCCACGCTTTCAGGTACGGCCCGGCTTCTCGATGAACAGGGGTCTCCCACCGGGACGATCCTGCGCCGGGTGGCAACCCCGGGCGGGATCACGGAAGAAGGAGTGCAGCAGCTCCGGTCCGATATGCCCCGGGTCTACGATACGCTCATACAGCGGACGCTCGCAAAATATGAGCTGAGGAAAGCGGATGTGGGAGCTGAAGGTGACCGGTTGCTGGACCCGGGACCCTGACCCGGCCTCAACTCAAAGCAAAATGCGATATAATTTGTCTTTTTGCGTTAACTTCGGAAAAAGTGCAAAGATAAACTTACTATTGCTTTCCTGATGGAAACGAACAATCAACTGTGGATTTTTAGAGACTTTTGGTTTTACTTTTATCGAACCAATATTTCACTTTAATCCAGAAACCCGTTTCTTCGATTTCCTTCCTTAAAATTGAATAATTTACTTCTACATCCATGAGAATCTCTTTAACATGCTCTACATTTTCCTTTCCGAGTCCATGAATTGTAACATAATTTACCCCATATTTCAAGTTTCTTCGTATTTTACTATGAATCATCGTGGGTAATGCATCTGCCATCATCCTACTATTTACAAAAAGCGCAAATGCTTCCTCATCTACAATTAAACTGTATCTCTCTAAAAAAGCCGCTCCTGTGAAATTAGGATACTTTGCCATTTCATTATAGAGGGGAATTATCGTATCCTCAAAATATCCAGAGCTTAATAAATTATTGATTTTTCGCCCTCGATTACCATATTTTGCCATCAATTCCCCTTTAATGGCGTGAATTTCTTCATAGGATGCCCCCTCATCCCATCTTTTGTTGATATAAATCGCCCCTCTTAGTGCGGCAAAATCGTCAGGGGGCATTTTTCCTCTGAAAAAATTCAATAATGCTATAGTATCTCGGTCACTTTCCTTTAGCTCTATATCCTCGACCCGTTTCTTTGAATTTTCCTCAAGAAGGGGAATGCCATCTTGGACAACTGCTTCAGCAATTAATTTTTTAAATTCTTCACGTTCAATCGGAGGAAGTTCAGAGAGAATTCTTCCTATATTTAAAGAAATTTTTTGGGGGTCTTGTTGCTGAAATATAGGAGCTGTGGGATTATTGTGATAATGAATTTGAGTTATGTGAATAAGATCGTGAATATCTACGTGGAGATGAACTCTTAATAATTGTACTAATTTTTCAAAAAATGAAGCTTTTAAAAGAGACATATCATCCAAGAATATCGAGTAATTCAATTAAGGACGGTAGATCAGATTTTATATAAATTTCAGATCCTTTTGTGATTCCTGCAAAATCCTTTAGATTTATTTCATCTCCATCAAGGGTGACAACTCTTTGAGTTTTATCATCCTTCTCAACGAGGAAATTCCCAGCATCAACAGTTTTTCCAAAGCACGAGAGTATCTCAATTCTTGTTGATGCGTCGAAAGTCATTACACCTTCTTGAAATTTCGCTATCATATTCCTGATTCCCATCTACTTTTTATAATAATATAAACATTCCGATTTTTCTCGATTTCAAAATCTTTCTAAACTATTGGTCATATTCACTATTTACCTTTACTTTATTTCCCTAAAACTCCATGATATGTTTATCCATTCTTTTACACCATTCCATCTCCTTCAGAGTAGCACATTGCACATTATCCCCCTCACTACGAAACATGATAACCCCCTGTTCGGAGCTAATCGGTTACCTGAAATAGGTGAAAAGGCACGCTAGGAGGTCGGTTGAGGATTGAGGGGTCGAAACTACACTACGCTTGGCCGGTGGGGAGAATTAGGAGAGGTTTTATTGTGACTCAAGCTATGATGTGGGAATTTCAGTTCACAGATGTTGACTCTCTGAATACTTGTAAAAAGATAAAGTGAACTTTAACCTGCTTAAAAAAAATATCAGCCGAGTCCCCACTGGGCCAGGGTGGTTCGCGAGGGATCGACATCGTCCCAGCTCCATCCTAAGGCCTCGATGATACGCGAGATCGGCTGCTTGATCGTCTTGTCCAGCATCAGCTCCAGGTCAACGACAAACTCGCAGGGCACCTGGTCGCCATACTCGAAGCAGAGCACATCGGTCTTGGGGTACTTCGATTTCACGGTCCGGATATAGATCCGCTTGGGCTTGCTCCCCTTGCCAAATTCGGTATGGAGATGGAGGTTGGCATATTTCGCCCCCCGGACCTGCGCATCGTCATTCTCGTAATCATCGAGCGATTTGCCGATCCCGCCGGGAATCCCGATCTCATCCAGGGAATATTTTCCCGCCCGGTATTTCGTGATCACGTCCGAGAGGAATGCCTTGATTATGGGATATTCCTCCCCTTTGAGGATCATCTCCATCACCCGCTGCTGCACGACCTTGGTGATCTGGGGCGTATCGCTTCTTCTGATCTCAAAGCCCACGATGTCCACTTCATCGACATCTTTTCCCTCTTTCCAGACCAGGTGTCCCGCGTACCGCTTCTTCTTGCCGGCCTGGAAGAACCGTTCATAGATCTTCTCGAACTTGATCGAGAAGTAATGGACATCGGCATTGAGTTCCTTGTGGGCGAACTCCTGGTAACTCTCGTTGAGTTTCTTCTCGATTGCCCGGGCGGCTGCAATGGTCGCTTCCCGGTCAAGGTTCGGGGGCAGGTGCACCATGCACGAATCCGTGTCCCCATAGATGACCGTGTAACCCTGCTGTTCGATCACGCGCCGGGTGTGCTCGATGATGGCACGCCCAACGGACGTGACGGCTGAACCGATCTCCCGGTCGAAGAGCCGGAAGCGGGTGTAGCCCGAGACGCCGTAGTACGTGTTCATGATAACCTTGAGCACGTTCTGCTGCATATCGTAGAGCACGTAGTTCGGGGACCCGAATTCATATTTATTGCGCAACGCCTTCTTATCGTCCCGCTCCTTGAGCAGCTCCGATATGATGCTCCTTGTTAAGCCGTCCGGCTTCTTCCTGAACCGGATCCCGTTGGGGGCCACGAGTTCGCCGGCGGGATCCTTGGTCTCCATGGAGGCATTGATGGTCATCATGGCCATCGGGTACAGGGATTTTAAGTCCAGCACCACCACGTTCTCCCGGACGCCCCTGCTCGGCTCGAAGACCGTTGCCCCTTCGAACTCATCCGCGTTTGCGAACCCCTTGGAAGGGAGCACGTATTTTCCGGACGCCTTTCGCAGGATATAGACATCGATCACGCTCGAGGAGTTCAGGGTCTTGTCGAGCGGGCAGCCGACATAGCGGGCGATCTCGCGGTAGAACTCGATGATATTATCTTTTTTGTTGATCTTGACACAGAGTTCCACATCCTTGAAGTTGTACTCGACCAGCAGTGCCGGCTGGTCCCGCCAGAGATTCGAGATGGTGCCGGTGTACCGCACTTTCTGCTCGCCCACTTCCTCCAGCGCAACGGCATCAAGCCGGTAGGACTCCTTCTGGGTGAGGTGCATCTTCTTGTATCCCGTCAGGAGATCGAAGAGTGCCCGTCCCCGCAAGGCATTGCGTTCCGTCTGGCCCGGTAAGCGGGCGAGATGGGCGGCCGAGAGCCCGAGCCGCTCCATCCTGCCGGTGATATACGGCATATCGAACTCGACAAAGTTCCAGCCGGAGAGCACGTCCGGATCCCTTGAAACAATATATGCGGAGAAGGCCCGGAGCATCGCAACTTCTTCGGTATAGGTGCAGATCGTATGGGTCTCTTTCCGGAAGCACCCGTTGACAAGCCCGCCCTCTGCTTCTTTATCCGTAATATCCCCGGACTCGCCTTTGCTCCGGAAAAGGAAGGTAGTATAGTCGTTATCGAACGAGTCGTAACAGGTGATGCAGATGATCGCATCCCGCTGGGGATCGGGAAATCCGCGTTCATCCTCGCACTCGATATCAATGATGCAGGACCGGGCAGGAGCATCCACGTGTGCGGGTTTGAGATCCGTATACTCCGCGGTCATTGACGGGGCCGATACCCCGCCGGTGAGACCGCAGTCGATCATGAACCGGGTGGCAAACGGGATATCTGCTTCAAAGTGCCGGTACCGCTCCCGGGCATCCCGGACATCGCCTGGCTGCTGGACATACATGCGCCGCAGGGGTTCATCCCGGATCGAGCGGTATTCAGTCCCTTCCTCTACGGTTGCCTGTCCCGGGGGTGCAATCTCTTTTGCCTGGTCGACAGGTACGTAAAAATACGGTCTGAACCCGATCACATCGAGCCGTAATGCTTTTCCCTGTGCATTGCGGCCGAAGATGTGGATGACCGGGCCATCCGGGGCCCGGCTGTACTCCACCTGGTTGATCGCAAGGGAGATTTGGTTCGTGAACTGATCGAGCGTGCTGGGAACCGTCATGCATGCTTCCGTGCGCTGGGACTCTGACGCCATATCAGGCAATCGCCTTCCGGTAGAGTTCTGCTACAAATGTGCCTGCTTCGTTCATCTTCTCCTGCTCCCAGTTGTCGAGGTGCCATTCCTCGATCGACTGGATTCCCTCTTTGCCGATCCTGACCGGCACTCCCAGCGAACAGCCGGCAATGCCGTATTCCCCTTCCAGCACCGAGGAACAGATCACCAGTTCGCGGGCATCGGTCGTCACCATGCGGATGAGGTTTATGATATGGAGGGCCGGGCCAAAGACGGTCCCGCCTTTGCCCTTGATCACATCCATGCTCGCCCCCCGGAGTTCCGCGAGGATCTCCTCTCGCAGGGGGACGGGGATCTCCCGTGACTGGGTGGAGAAGACCGGCACCTGGTGCTCCCCATGCTCTCCCAGTACAAAGGAGAACCCGGTGATGCCCCGGTTCTGCAGGGCGAATGCAAACCGTGCGCTGTCAAGCTGGCCGCCAAACCCGATACACCGTTCCCGCGGAATTCCTGTCCGCTTGCAGAGCAGGTAGTTGTTCGCATCCATGGGGTTGGTCACCGTGATCACGATCCCGCCAAACCCCCTGAGCAGGGCAGCACATTCATTGACCGCTGCCGAATTGGCCTCCAGCAGATCGGCCCGGGTCTTTACTGAGGGGTTGCGGGGAAGACCCGCGGAAAAAATGCAGAGATCCGCATCGCGGATTTCCTGTTTTTCCGTAGAGATACGGGTGGCAAGGCCCGTGTGCCGGAGATCAAGTACCTGCGCTTTGAGCAGGTCCGGTGCATTGTCATAGAGGACAAGTTCGTCTGCGATTCCCATAGCTGATGCAAGATAGGCGACCTCGCCACCTATCCTGCCAACTCCCACGACCGCAAGGCGCACCATCTGGTAACAATATGGGTTATGCTAATAATAAATAACGACCATTTCCTGATGGATGGTGTCAATCAAACCCGGGCCGGTAACTGTGGGAGAGGTCTCTTTGAACAATCACCTCATACTCGCTGCCGGAGTCCTGGGAACAACGGGCACATCGCTTGCGCGGATGCTCTCTTTAGGAGCCGGTGGCGTTGTGACCAAGTCAATAGGGCCTGTACCCAAAGAGGGTCATGCAGGACCCTGCCTCGTGGTACTGGACGACGGGCTCATGAATGCGATGGGCCTGCCCAACCCGTCGCAGGATTTTGTCGAAGAACTCGGGCCCCTGGCAAAGCAGCCCGTGGTCGCCAGCATCTTCGGGGGAAACCCCGAGGAGTTCGCAACCGTTGCTGGTTGGTTCAAGGGAAAAGTATCCGGGTTTGAGCTGAATCTCTCCTGCCCGCATGCGGAGGGATATGGGGCAGCGATCGGCAGCGACCCGGCGCTGGTGGAGGCCTGCACCCGGGCGGTGAGCCGGACCGGTGTGCCGACATGGGTGAAACTCACGCCAAACGTGACCGATATTACGGCCATCGGGAAGGCAGCCGAGCGGGGCGGGGCGAATGCAATCGTTGCGATCAATACCGTAAAGGCGATGCGCATATCAACCGATATCCGGCGCCCGGTGCTGGGCAACCGCTTCGGCGGGTTGTCCGGCAGCGCAATCTTTCCCATCGCGGTCCGGTGCGTGTACGAGCTGTATGTTTCCTGCCGGATCCCGATCATCGGGTGCGGGGGCATTGCGACCGCTGATAACGTGATCGAGATGATGATGGCAGGAGCCCGTGCCGTTGAGATCGGCAGTGCGGTACATCGCGATGTGAACGTCTTTGAGACGATTGCAAAGGAGCTCTATACGAAGAACGGGATAGCCTTCGAAGATATCGTGGGGTGTGCCCATGAGTGAGAAGGACCGGATGGAACTTTCAACCGTTACCATCGCCGGGGTCAAAAAGGAAACTCCGGCAATCCGGACATTCGTCTTTGAGGAATCCTTCGTGCATGCGCCGGGCCAGTTCGTGATGGTCTGGGTCCCGGGCGTGGACGAGATCCCGATGGCCCTCTCTTCGGAAAACAGCATCACGGTCCAGAGAGTCGGGGATGCAACGAGCGCTCTCTTCGAACTGGAACCGGGTGCAAAGCTGGGGATCCGCGGTCCGTTCGGCAACGGGTTTACCAAGGGAGAGAAGATGCTGGCTATTGCCGGCGGTGTCGGGGCTGCCCCGCTCCTGCCCCTGGCCCGGGCTGACTGTGTCATGACGATGCTGCTCGGGGCCCGGAACGAATCCGAACTGCTCTTTGTCGACCAGCTGGATGAGTGCACGGATGTCCTCATTGCTACCGATGACGGCTCACTGGGGCAGAAGGGTTTTGTGACGACCCTCATGGACGATCTCAACCTCAGCCTCTATGACCGGGTGGCGGTCTGCGGCCCGGAAGTGATGATGCGTTCCGTGCTCTCAAAAGTGGATGAGAAGGGCATTGCACACAAGACCGAATTCTCCCTGCACCGGTACATGAAGTGCGGTGTTGGTGTCTGCGGTTCGTGCTGCGTGGATCCCTCCGGGCTCCGGGTCTGCCGCGATGGCCCGGTCTTCTCGGGCGATAAACTGCTCAAGAGTGAGTTTGGGAATTATATGCGGGACGCAAGTGGCAGGAAGAAGAAGATCTGATTTTTTTATTGTGAATTCCAAACGGTGATATTTTTACTTTTTAATAACGAGGGTTCTGTTGAAATAATTGCAGGGAAACACCTGGTCGCTTTTATGAGGTCCAGTACTTCGTTTATTCGCCCTCACCGCTTAGGGTCTCCTTTAAAATTGCGATAGCTCCTAAGCGTTGTATCACCCACGTGAAGGGGCTCCCCCTCACGATGATTAATCGATCCGATAACTGCAAATTTTTTTCACTCATAGCTGTGTTTATAATTTTTTTAAGCAGAATTTTGACTATGGGTGAATTTCCGGATTCTCGCATGTAATTTTCAGGATCCTGACGCAATGTGATACTGGTTGGTCAATTTATTGGAGAAGGGAATGTCCCACAAATAATCGAAAAATTGGGAGTGTCTGAATGAAAAAAAAATCTATAATTCGTGTAATTTCGTTATGCCTTTTTACTGCTGTCATGTTTTCAGGATGTATTTTTATTCAGACAACAAATCAAACCCCATCTCAATATTCCGGAACCGAATCCTTAAAGGATCTTGTCACATCATCCCCGGTGAATGAATCTTACTGGATCCTGTCGAATCCTGTTAACAATGAAACACTATACGGCGTTGTCAATATATCCGGTGTAACGAACCTGCCCATTGAAGAAAAAATTCTGGTGAATGTCAGACCCGCCTGGCTGACTCGCCAGAAAAACGAAAATGGTGAATTTCCTTCCGAGACAAAAATTGCCGGGATATTACGAAAACCCGATGGAAAAAATATTTTTTCAGTAGAGTTTAATTCAACAAATTTCAAACCCAATTATTCCTTCCCCTATGTTGTAAGTATTTATTCAATGAATTATCCTCAGGTTCAAGACGAGCAGTCTGTTTTTATTTTCGAGGCTCCGCCATTGATCCCGGGAGCCGCTTATACGTATAATGGCATTTCTCCAAACCGGAATATCACTTCTCTGCAGGTCTGGATCTTTGGCCCTTCATTTGCCGAGGAATCCACGGTCGATGTAAAACCGGATGGAACGTTTACCTATCTTCTTGACCAGGATAAAACCCGACAGATAATCCCGAACTCAAAAAACAGTCCCAATTACAAGATGATTCTTCATTTTCCGTCCGCTGATAATCAATATGATTTACCCTATTATCGTGATACGGGATGGCTGGTTGATAGAACCGGAAAAAAATGTTTTGACATTGTCCAGGTACGCACGTTGGAAGGGGATGGTGGATCGAAACTCTTCATCGATAGCATACATCAGGCCGGAAATCATGATAGCTATAAGGCAATTGATCTCGTTGTCAATAACCCGTGGGTTTCTATCGACCCTGTTGGTGAACGTTCCAACGCAAGTAATTTTACGATTACCGGGTCAACAAACACCCCTGCGGGAAATGAGATACTCGTAGAAGTTTATGACATCAAATATCGAAATAAAGGTTTATGGAGCCAGAACGGTAAAATACCCGGAGAATTTTCTTATGTAAGAACATTGAAGGTTATGCAGGGGCCCTTTGGAAGAAATGTATGGCAAATGCCCATTCCGACAAATGGATGGGGACCCGGAACCTATGTAATTAATGTGGCAACAATTTATCAAAATGTTGTTGTCGAGCAGACGTTCAATCTGACAAAGGGGACTGTGGTGTAATTTTTTAATCAGTTTTTCTTCGTGAGAAAATCAGTTCTCCAGAGCTAAAAAATTACTCCTAGGGTCACATCCCGCCCGCTGGTGGTGTGAACCGGAATTCTCCCGCGGGTATCCCGATCTCGAATCGTGCCCCAATGCCCGGTTCACCCGTCTCTTTGATGGTGAGACCGGTGATGCTCAAAACTTCGATCGCGAGGAAGAGGCCATAGCCGGTATTCCGGTAATACTCCCGCCGGAAGATACGCTCTTTCGCATTCAGGGGAATCCCTACTCCATCGTCTTCGCAGAAGATCGTGAGCCCTTCAGGAGTTTCCCGGTAATAAAACCGGATCTGTGTTACCTTCCCGCCATGGCGCATTGCATTTTCCACAAGATTGTAGAATACTTTTTCGAGCAGGGTATCGGTATAGATCTCAAGGTCGTCGAGCTTTATGTCAACCGTAACTGCCCCAAGGTCCAGGTCCGTGATCGCACTTTTGACTGTGTCGGCCACGTACTGCCACTGGGGGGTGCAGGAACCAATATTCTGGTAATCGCGGGTGAACTGGATCTGTTTCTGGATCAACTGGGTGACCTGCTCGATCTTCTGGAGATGACCAGCCAGCGAGAGGTACATCACGATCGCGGTGATCTGGTTGAGAATATCATGGCGGGTGATCGAAGAAAGAGTGTTGAGTTTCCGGTTCGCCAGCTGGATCGCGGACTCAAAACGTTTGCGCTCATGGATCTCGGCCTTGAGTTCATCATTGGCCCGGAGGAGTTCATCCGTCCGCTCCCGGACCCGCAGCTCCAGATCCCCCTTGGCTTTTGCAATCACGCTCTCTGCCAGTTTTCTTTCCGTGATATCGATCGCGGAACAGATCACGATATCGTCATCCGACCGTGATGCGGAAACCAGGAACTGGCGCACCGTTCCCTCACGCGTATGGAAAAAAAGTTCACTTTCTCCGCTGGTGGGATGGTTGCGGATCCCGCTGATAAATGCATCGCGGTTCTCTGAATCCACAAGAATCCGCGAAAGGTCCTTGTCGATCAGGTCCGTGCGATCATACCGGAGCATCTGGGCACATTTGCCGTTTATCGCCTGGATGCGCATGGTAATCAGGTCAAACGTAAATATCCCTGCCTGCGAATTTTCAAAGATCTCCCGGTATTTCCGTTCCTCAGTCCTGAGATTTCCGGCAAACGAGGATGTGACGACCCCAATGGTGATGAAGATCACGAACCATGCGGTCGATACGGCCACGAGATTCGGATCGAAGTTACTGAAATAATAGGCCAGCAGCAGGAACGCCGTGCTGATGATGAGCGTGAAGATGATGCCCCGGTGCGGGAAGAAATAGACAAAGAGGATGATGGGCAGGAAATAGAGAAAGGGAAAGACCTCATAGATGCCATGGGTGAGGGAGTAGATTGTTGAATAGATTGAGATAAGGATGGAGATTCCCAAAATAATTGACCAGAAGACCTGGTTCCTGCGGGCAACGGGAACGATCATTTCTCCCTCTTCTTGTCGTCATCGACAAGGTTCCCTGAAAGGATCGTGCTCTCAAATCTCCGGCGTTCAAGGATCTCGGCCCGGAGTTCCTCGTTCATCTTCTCGAGATGGGCCGTGCGCTGCCGGACCTGTCCTTCAAGATCTTCCAATGTCTTTCTAATCTCTTCGTCAACGATCTTGCTGCCCGTGATATCGATAACGGAACAGAGTATCCGGTCTTTGGTTACGAGCACCGCCGAGATGACGAACCTCAGGAGAGTCCCGTCATGGGCAACAAAAATAACTTCGGTCTCCGAGTGCCCCAGCCCCCGTTTCGCATTGGCAAAAAACTGTTCCTGTTCGTCTTTATCCTTCCAGATCAGGGATATTTCTTCCCCTATGAGTACCTGCCGTTCATACCGGAGCCACTGGGCACATTTTACATTGATCTCACGGATCCGCCGGGTGTGCAGGTCAAGGCAGAATATGCCGTCCTGGGAATTATCCAGAACATTTGCAATCCGGGCGCGTTCCTCCACCAGCCGGTTGGCATAGGATGAGGAGACGACAGCAATCGCAATAAAGATCGCAAACCATGCCGTTGAGATGACGATGACTGCGGAGTTGGAATATCCAAGCAGGTAGACAATCGAGATGTACATGAGGCTGATGGCGAGAGCGAAGAGCACCGCTCTCCTGGGATAAAAATATACCCCGAGAATGATCGGCAGGATATAGAGGAAGGGGTAAACCTCGATGATACCGTGGGTGAGGGAGAAGATCGTAGTAAGGACGGCACCGATACACGCCGCCGCGATGATGAACAGGCGCAGGACCGTTTCATTCTCGCTGGAAAGATGTTCCATACTAGTAGGATCCACGGAAAAAGTCCCCGGTACTCTGATGAATGTACACTATAGTAAACCGATGATCTCATTACATATATTCTTGCAGGAATGAGATCGACAGAAAATGGGGATCTTTCCGGGCCGCACCAAAAAAACCTGCGGGTGCCGGATACTTTTCATTCAGCTCTGCCGTTGATCCACTCAAGTTCTTCAATTTTATTGATATTGATAAAGGTGGTGAGGTGCTGGTCGATCGTCCGAATCTCATCGACCGGCACATACCGGGCATCCAGGGCCCTGATCATGGTCCGCAGGGAAAGCGACTCGTGATCTTCCAGGTACCGGATCAGGGCCGAGCGCCGGTACACCGCATGCAGCGGCTCGAGCATCTCGGGATTCCAGCGGGGAATTGCGGCATCGTGGCCCTCGATGCGATCGAAGAGAAGGGCAACGACCCGGGGATCGACACACGGCATGTCACACGCAGAGACAAAAATTTCCTCCCCGTTTGCTGCCAGGGCCCCGGCATGCAGCCCCCCGATGGGCCCGGTCCCTGTGCGGATATCGATGATGCACCGGACATTGCCCAGCTGGTGAAACCGCCGGCACTGCTCGGGATCCCGGGCTACCAGGATGATCTCGTCAACAACCTGCGACAGGGATTCGATCAGCCGCTCGATGAATGTCTTTCCCTGGTACGTGAAGAAATATTTCTCCTGGCCGTTTGCACGTCGCGCTTCTCCCCCCACAAGGATGACTGCAGATCTCAAAACCGGCCTCCTTTTTAAGGTAATTGCCGCTCCTTAATTATCCTGTCCTTTTTCTCCTGGAGGATCTTTTTCTGGACTTTTGTTTCCATGGCCAGCAATGCTTCCTTGATCTCGATGGGTGGCGTGAATCCCCCGATCCCTTTCGCAGCCACGATCCGGTGGCAGGGGATCACCAGCGGGGTGGGGTTGCGGGCCATTGCCTGCCCAACCACCCGGGGCGATGTGCCGACAGCCCGGGCGATCTCCCCATAGGTCGCCGTTGTTCCATAGGGCACGTTGCGCACTGCCCGGTAAATCCGGCTGTACACGGACTCATCGTGCAGCGCGAAACTGTTGAGCGCTGTACAATCGACCGGCTGCCCCCCACAGAATTTCATGATCTGCGGGGGAACTTCCCCTTCGATTCCGGTCGGGGAAAAACGCACGCGCTGTACCGCGGTCTCATTCCACCAGACCTGGACATACCATAACCCGAAACGACAGGAACCGCTTACGATCTCCATGCACTCATCAGCTCCCGGAAGTGTGCGACATCGCACTCGATCATCTCCTGCTGAATCCAGGGGGGCAGAGCCTGGCGCACCCGACGTTCCAGGAAGCGCTTCTCTCCCAGCACCAGCACCCCGCGATCTTCCGGTGTGCGGAGCACCCTTCCCAATGCCTGGAGGGAGCGGTTGACGGCTGGCAAGGTGTAGCACAGGAACTCGCCCTCCTCGCCAAACTTGTGCCGGAAATATTCTATGGTCATCTTCCTGACGCGGTTGAACGGGGCGAGCGGGAGCCCTATCACCATGGCGCCGTTCAGCATCTCGCCCCGGTAATCGAGCCCCTCGCTCCATTTCCCGCCGCAGACCGCGAACATGATCCCGGACTCCCCGCGTGAGGGAAGCGAGAGGAACTCGGTGAGGGCCGATGCCGCTGAAGCAGCATCGCGGGGTTCGATGTAGATCCGTTTTCCCCGGAGGTGCGGGACGGCGAGGCTGGCAAAGGATTCGAGGATCTGGTAACTGGGGAAGTAGCAGGCCCGGTTTCCCTTGAGAGCCGCAAATGCCCGGATGTAATCGCTGACCCGGGAGGTGTTGTCCTTGTTCTGCCGCATGGAAAAGGCCGTGGTGATGTCGTTGGCGCAGGCGATCAGCCGGTTCTCTTTGGGAAAGGCGTTCGGGAGCGAGAGGGTGGTCACCTTTGCATCGCCGAAATAGTACTTGCGGAAACTGTCCACGGGCGAGAGGGTGCCCGAGATCAGGATGCAGGCGGCATGTGCCCCGCATACTTCCGAGAGCGAGGCGGCTGGATCGATGTTGCGCACTTCGAGCGTGATGCCGGTCTCGGTCTTCCGGTACACGGTCAGGTAGGCCGGGTCGGTGGAGGAGTGGGAGAGCCGGACTAAGAATTCTGTGAGGCGCTCAATCGCGGTCTCCCGGAATTCCCCTGCCTGCTGGTTCTTCTCCCGCATGGTCTCGGCGAGACCCATCAGGTCATCGACAATCTCGTCCATGGATTTGTACAGGGATTCCCTGACGATCATCCGGTCAAAGATCGAAGGGTCAAACCAGTCTTCGGCTTCGACCGAATTGGTGAGACCCCGGATGAACTCGGTGAGCCGGGGCAGCACATGCTGGACCGCCTCGGCGCCCTTGTGCCGTTTCCGCATGCTGGAGAGTTCGCGGGAGGCCTGTTCGAGGTCACTCTCGACTAACGTCACGCTCTCGATGCCGGTGATGACATCGCCGCAGTTGTGGGCTTCATCGATCAGGAGCAGGACATCGACCGGCTCGACCCCGAGATTGGCATAGAGCTGCTCGCGGATGTCCCGGTCAAAGAGGTGATGGTAGTTGAGGATCACCACATCGGTGTTGCGGGCGGCCTGCATCATCATCTCGTACGGGCAGCAGGTACCGGCAAACTCCGAGAGTTCCCGCGGGGGCACCGGGTGGGCGATCACCCGGTCGGCCTTGGACCGGAGTTCGGTCGAGGCGACCATCTTGAGTCCCATGGTTTCGGCCGGCACGAACTGCTTGCTTGCGATGAAGTAGGGGCAGAGGAGCGGATGTTCCTTGTCCATGGCCCGGATCTGCTGGATGATGAACGGATCTTTTGCCGGCACAAGGGCTCCCTTGTCGGCCCGGTCCCGCATGAGGGAGGAGGAGAAGGCCTTGACCCCTTCGCACTTGCGGTAGATGTCGCCATCCCCGCCAAGGGGGCACATGCTCTTCTTTCCCACCAGGTACACGGTTTTTAAGTGCGGTGCTTTTTTGCGCACCAGTTCGAGTTCCCGGATGAAGGTGGTGAGCTGGCTCACGGTTCGTACGGCAATCACGATCTTCTTCTTGTTCCGCTCGGCCAGGAGCGAGGCAACAACACTGGACTTCCCGCTGCCGGTGGGGGCATCGATCATGGCGATCCCGCCCTCCCGGGCAACCTGCGCTGCGACTTCGAGCATGTGGCGCTGGCCCGGGCGGTATTCGCTGTACGGGAAGTAGGTGTCGATGCTTTCCATTGTACTAGTATTGGTGCTGGTGGGTTTTATGAGTGTGGGGGTGCGGGGCGAAGGTGAATTATGAAATATGCTGGAGAATTCAAAAAAATGTTTTTAGGTTGAACCATTACTCTCTGGCGACAAATTCTCATGGGTATCTGACGCTTCCCGGGGCTAAAAGCCCCGCCGCGTTGGCGGTTTTGTGATGATGCTATTCTTACCCGTTTGAGAAAAATCTGCCAGCAATTTCCGTATCCGTTACATGTATTACCCCTGAAGAAGCAACTCTCATATCATGATGAAGGGAACAAACATCAGGAAATCAGCGGACACTTCATTACGGTCAGACCGTACGGTCAAAGAAAATCTTTTCGATGAAGAATACTCGGATAATGGTGATAATAAAAAAGATGTGTGCGATTTTTTACGAACAATCGATCCTGCAATGCGTGCCGAGATTGCAGAATCCGTCAAGGCAGCAAAATATGAAATTGATTATATCAAGCCCTGCTTCTCAAAACAATTCTGATGGATTGACCATCCAGATTCTCCGGGAATTATTATGGGTACCCGATTACTTCAACACCCATTTCAGAGAAATGTGAATCGTTGGTGACAACCGATGCCTCGACCGATAATGCAGACGCTGCGATGATCGCATCAGCTACGGAAATTCCCGGGCGTTTGAGCATCCCGGCCCGGATGGCGATCTCTGCACTCAGCGGAATTACGTTCAGTTTGGAATGGAGTACCTGCATTACCCGGAGCGTGCCCGAAGCCTCATCGCTGTTCCGGGAATAGATGTATGCAAGTTCCGTTAACGTGATCGTTGCGACAAATCCTTCTGCCTCTCCTTCATGGATTGCATCCATATGTTTCTTGATCGTTTCAGACCCCTCCTCGCGATTGAAAAATGCGAGGAACGCGTGCGTGTCAAAGAGCAGCTTTGTCATCGAGCTCATCGTCCCACTCCATTCGCATCTCATTGAGCATTGGCCGGGTATCTTTCAGCGAGTCAACGCCCCAGAGGTCCGACAGGTTGACCAGCGGCTGGAGGCGGATGCCATCCTTCTCCTCAGTGACTACCAGCGAGTCGCCTTCTTTCAAGGAAAACTTTTTCCGGACTTTTGCGGGAATGACGATCTGGCCTTTTGAGGACAGGGTAACAACTTCCATAGTAAGTCAGTTATTGCATTGTAAGAAAATAATTGTTTTGGCTTACCTGTAAGAAATTTGTTGGACTTTTTTTTTAAACCGGTGACCGGATGAAAGCTGAGATGCACTAGGTCTCAGATGGGAGATAATAACCGGGACTCAAAATCCCGTTTGAAGAGTCTCGGATTAAGAAGCTGGTGTGCGGGAGATCAGGTCATGTTTTTCTTTCAACCGGATGAGAAATTTTTCGTCCTTCCGACTACAAAGCGTATATCCCTTTGCCAATAATGTTTCCGGAATAACTCAGCCCGGCGAACTCTTCCGGTAAAAAAGATGGAGCGACAAGCCGGCCCAAAACAAAAATCCTAAAACAAAAATCATGGAGATGGTGCTATAGACCTGCATAACCCGTTCAAAAAAATATCCCGACTACCTGTTGAACCTGGTCCGGCTCACGAAAGCCTGGCAAAACGAATCGGAGCTCCCGCATGACCCGCGGACGCCTGCCGGTCCGGGCCCGGGAGGAGGCCGACCCGGTCGCGGAAAAACGCGGGAAAGTCCAGCACTTCCAGTTCGAGCCGGGAGCCACCTTCAGCTTCACGATATTTGGACGAACCTGCGATGCCCATGTCAGGATGAAGTGTGTCCGCAGGCTCGGTGGCACGGTGCATGAACTCGAACGTGAGCTCGCGAATCTGCTTGCAGCTATCCGGCTCACGGCATCGGGCCCGGGGATCTCCCGCGAGCTCTGGCTCTGCTCCCCGCGATACGCGCTGCGGTTCTTCCGCGTGCTGGATGCCGGGCTTGTCGAGCTGGACCGGGATGGGGTGGTGATTCCGGTTGCAGGTGCATAACTTTTATTTGGCTGTTTTTAATCGTGAAGTCAGGCAAGGTACCTGGACCGGACGAACAACGATACCACTCATTACCAATTAGTAAAAAATGTGAAATCTACTCATTGGCAGTTAGTAGCCGTCAGTAAAAAATTGCACCAGGAAAAAATCATCGACCTTTTTTGTTCCGGATTTTCCAGGAGCTACCGGTTTTTTTGGATAACATTCCTGATTGGATGAGACCCGTTATGGGTCTCCGTCGGAGAAGGAAGCCCCCAGGAGTATCGGAAAATGTCCGGGACCCCGTTTTCAGATCGGGCTCCTTTTGGAAAACGGAGGCTGTATAGCCATTTTCAATTTGGATCTGCCACATCCCGGATCGGGAAATGTGCGGAATTCAGGGCAAATGGATGTAAATTCATTTTTTTCTCATTGCTGCGTGCCCGTATGGGAAAAATTTACGTCGGAGAGTCAAAAGTGCGCAATTAGAGCCCAATTGGAGGGCCGATCTCCTCTGTGATCAGGGGATTGTGGGTCTGTATGAAAGAAACCCCTGTTTTCCGGAGGGTGTTTACGTCGGAGAGGAGGAGTTCTCAGTCGGAGATAGTATGGGATACTTGGGATGGGTCAACTGACCCGTGACAGGTAAGTTACCCGTGACGGGTATTTTGCAAGTCCGGATCTGCACTAATATATAGGGGGATTTGGGTGTAGATTTACGTCGGCAACCGTCGGAGGACCGGATGAAAGTATAGCAGCACCCGGATCCAATTTCGATCAGAGTCTGGGTTACTTTTTTCACCAGAATACGGTGGAACATTTTTTGTAACCTGGTATGGTGAAAATATTTCCCGCGAGGTCCGGTAAAAATTTTAAAAAATCAAGGTTTGAATCAGGATCCTGGAAAATAAAAATTCCTTTGCCGAGTCAGAGTCTTTTTGGCAGCGGAAAGATTTTTTTTTTAAATTTTGGAACTCTCTGCAAATAAAATTGTTCTCCTCATCGACATGGGAAAAAAATCCCCCTCCGGATCCTCAACCACTATATCCCGGCAAAACCCATTTCTACCCATGGCAGTCCACCCCATCGAGGAGCGATACGGCACGGCAGAGATGCGTGCCGTCTGGAGTGAGAAGAACCGTTTTTCCTGCGTGGTCAAGGCCGAGGTTGCCCTGGCGCGAGCCGAGGCGCACCACGGCATGATCCCCGCAGCCTCAGCAGTCGAGATCAGCGAGAAGGCCCACAATGCCTCGCTCGAACGGGCAAAGGAAATTGAGATCGAGATCAGCCACGACATGATGGCCATTGTCAAGGCGATCTCGGAAGTGACGGGCGAATCCGGGCGCTGGGTGCATTACGGCGCAACGAGCAACGACATCCTCGACACCGCCACCGGGCTTCAGCTCGGCCAGACCCTGGACCTGATCGACCAGAAACTTCGCGGGCTTCTGGGTGTCCTTCTCAAGCGGTCCGCTGAGACAAAGTCCCTGGTCTGCATCGGGAGGACTCACGGCCAGCATGGCGTGCCCACCACCTATGGCCTCCGCTTCGCCATCTGGGCAAGCGAAGTCGGGCGGCACATCGAACGGCTCGAACAGCTGCGCCCCCGGGTCGTGGTCGGACAGATGACCGGGGCCGTCGGGACCCAGGCAGCTCTCGGGCCCAAAGGGATCGAAGTCCAGGCTACCATGATGGAGTTCCTTGGCATGAGTTCAGTGGACGTCTCGAACCAGGTGATCTCCCGCGACCGGTACGCAGAATACTTCATGTTCTGCGCCGGCGTCGCCACCACGCTCGACAAGATCGGCATCGAGATCCGCTCGCTCCAGCGGACCGAGATCGGGGAAGTCGAGGAAGCGTTCGGCAAAAACCAGGTGGGATCCTCCACCATGCCGCACAAGAGAAACCCGATCAAATCCGAGCAGGTCTGCGGCTTGGCCCGGATCATCCGCTCATCGGTAGAGCCCGCTCTCCAGAACAACACCCTCTGGGACGAACGGGACCTCACCAACTCGTCCTGCGAGCGGGTCCTCTTCCCCGAGGCCTCGATCCTCACCGATCACTGCCTGCGGCTCATGACGGTTGTGCTGGAAGGTCTCGTGATCAACCGGGCGGGAATCCGGAGAAACTTAAGCTTCCTTCACGGGATCAACATGGCCGAATCGGTCATGATCGAACTGACCAAGAAGGGCATGAGCCGCCAGGACTCCCACGAGCGGGTCCGCATGGCAAGTATGCAGGCGCTGGCCGAGAACCGGTCCCTCGCAGATGTGCTGGGGGCTGACCCGGAGATCGTGCGGTACTGTTCGAAGAACGATATTGCGGCACTTCTCAACCCGGACACGTACATCGGCACGTCCGCCCGGCAGGTAGAACGCGTGATAGAAAAACTCACCCCGCTCTGCGTGTGAATGCAGTGCAGTGCTGGAATCCTCCCCCCCTTGTTTTTTTAAAAGAGCATAGAGCCGGGTGATTTACCCGGAAGCTGGTTGAACAGCGTTCCTTTGTGCAGGTGTTCCGGGTTTCGCGGGCGCCTGTCTCGCCAAACATAGTACATTTATCTTCTCATACATGCAACAAACGAAATTATCTATGGTGCAGTTCGGCCCTCTTAACCGTGTCAACATCTCCCACACGGATCTTGTACGGCTGATCGTCATCCTGTCCTTAACCATAAGCTGTATCGTCATCACGGCGGTCTCGCTCAGCGAGCATATCGGGACCATCTATGCCCAGCTCTTCTACTACCCTCTCCTCTATGCCACGTACTTCTATCCGAAATGGGGATTATACCTTGCCGGGGTTTGTGCGGTTGCCTACGAGATTCTGGCGTACGTGTACCTCTATCCCGACACCGGTCTGCTGGTCTATACCACCGGGCAGGCGGTTCTCTTCATCTGCATTGTTGCGGTGGTTGCCTACTTTACCGAAAAAGTGAACACGAGCGAAACCCGGTACCGCAGCATATTTGAGACCTCGCTCCTGGGCATTGTCCTGTTTGACCAGAACAGCTTCGCCATCCGCATGACCAATAATTTCCTCTCCCAGATGCTGGGCTACACCCCGGAAGAACTGGTGGGGATGACGCTCCCCCAGCTCTTTGTCTCGAAAGAAGAGCAGCGGAAATTTTTTGAATATCTCGGTTCGAGCGAGGATGTGAATAATTTTGAGACCCAGTTCATGACCCGGGGTGGAGAGCCCCTCTGGGTGAACCTGTCCTGGCGGAGGGTTGGCGATAACCAGGTGAGCTGTTCGGTCATCGACATCCACCAGCGCAAGTGTGCCGAACAGGCAGCAGAAGAAAATTTTACCCGGTACCAGCAGGTGACCGAGGATTCTCCTACCTGTATCATCATCACCCGCGACCAGAAGATTATGTACACCAACCCGGCGTTCCATCATTTCTCCGGTTATACTGCGGAAGAGCTGGCAGGAAAGGATCTGCTCTCGTTCCTTCATGCAGATGATCGCCCGGATTTCTTTTCCCTCCTGGCAAATCCGGAAAAGTCGGGCGGAAAAACGGGCAAACTGGAGTACCGGTTTCTCTCAAAAAACGGGGAGATCCGGCTGGCTGCTGCTTTCTTCTCTTCAATCCACCAGAAAGGAGAGACCTCCCAGTTGGTCAACCTGGTGGATATTACCGAAAAAGAGCAGCTCAAGGAACGCATTGAACAGGATAACGAACGGCGTCGCGGTATCATCAGTACCGTTGCCCACGAGTTGCGCACGCCCCTCCAGCCGATCATGGGATACTTAAATCTCCTCACCGAAGACCCCAAGACGTACGGGGTGACCGATGAGACCCGGGTTATCCTGGACCGGTGCGCAAAGAGCGTTGACCGGGAACGCCAGATCATCAACAAGATGCTCGAACTCTCGGTCCTGGATGCAGGGAAGATCCCGTTGAGCTACTCGGTCTTCTCCCCGGAAGAGATGATACGGTCGGTCATTGATGCGGGAGGATATGCAACAAAGGCCGAGATCACGGTTGACATCCCCCACACAATCACTTTCGAAGCGGACGCGGGGAAAATTTCGAGCGTCATAGTGTCTATGATCTCGAATGCGGTCAACTATTCAAAACCCCCCCGGAAGATAAGGATCTCGTACCAGTCCAGTTCATCGGATACCATGCACCGGATTGCGATCCAGGACAATGGCGTGGGTATCACCAACACCCAGCTCGACGAGATCTTTGAACCCTTCCAGCTGCCGGACTCCGGTACTATCAGCAGGAAATACGATCGGATCGGACTCTCGCTCTCCATTGCAAAAAAATACGTCCAGATGCATGGCGGCTATATCAGTGTGGACAGTATCGTGAACCTGGGGAGCACCTTTACCATTCATCTCCCCAAAAACCGAAATATGGCGGCGAAAAATTCATGACGCATAAAATTTTTGTGATTGAGGATGACCAGCCTATCCTGGAACTGATGGAACTCCTGATACGTAAACTGGAGTTTGAACCCGTCCTGGTATCAAACGCGATCGAATCGCTCGAGATGATCCACCAGGATCCTCCCTCCCTCATCCTGCTGGATATCATGATGGCCCCGATGAATGGCTGGGAGTTACTTGCATGGTTAAGGAAGGATAAGAAAACCCGCGATATCCCGGTGATCCTTTTTACCGCTTCACCGTCTGTCCGGGAGAAGATGGCAGAGCTCAATGATCCTCACCTTGGCATGCTCCAGAAACCCGTCTCCTTTACCGAGCTGAAAAAAGAGATCGGACGTTTTCTTTCCTGAAAAAATCCCCTTACCCGCAGGGGAGTTGTCTTTTTTTATCCACTCCGTTACTATATGGAGTTTAATTTTAAAAATGGAGTTTAATTTTACCATTTTTCGTGTGAAATGGGAAAATTTTTTGTTAAATTTGTTAAAAAAACTTTTTTTGTAAATCACTAAATTTAAATATTGAAATGTAAAACTAATTCTTGTGTGCCATCACTGACACCGCTGCACAAAGGTGTTCTTTGCAATGATATCTGTCCTTCTCGTAGACGATGAACCCGACCTTCTCGAAATTACCCGGATTTTTTAGAAGAGACGGGATCATTTGCAGTCGACACCTGCCTTTCCGGTCCGCAGGAGCTGGACATGCTCTCCGGGAAACATTACGATGTCATTGTAGTCGATTATGAGATGCCCGGGATGGACGGGATCCTGCTCCTCAGGACCTTAAAGGAGCAGGGAGACCTGACACCGGTTATTATTTTTACCGGCAAGGGGCCCGAACAGGTGGTGATCGATGCACTGAATCATGGTGCTGCCTTCTACCTCCGGAAAGGATGCGATCCCCCGGCCGTGTTTGCCGAACTCGCCCATAAGTGCAGGATTGGGGTGCAGCAGCGCCGTTCTGAAATCGCGCTCCTGGAAAGCGAGGAAAAATACCGGTCCCTGGCTGAACATGCCCTCGAGGGAATACTGATCCTGGATCTGCAGGGAACGATACTGCTTGCCAACACCGCTGCGGCAGGAACGATGGAGTCCGAAAGTTCCACCCCGTTAACCAGCCACAATGTGATGGATTTTATTGCGCCGGGGTCGCGGGATGCTTTTGAGGCAGATTTTGCCCGGCTTGTCCAGAGCCGGGAAGTATATATTGCGGAATACGAAGCGGTTACCCTGCAGGGTTCCCGGATCCGGGTTGAGAGCATCGGCAAGGTGATCAGTTATGCCTCGAAACCGGCCGTGCTTCTTTCCATCAGCCGGGTTACCGGACAAAAAAACTTAAGTCTGGAGCATTACCCCCACGAACTGATGTTCAAAACGCTCACGGAAAATGCAGAGCATGGCGTGTTCATTGTACAGGAAGATCACATCCGGTTTGCAAACCCGTGCCTGACTACGTTGACGGGATATTCTGCCGGTGAGTTACCGGATATTTTTTTCTGGGATCTTGTTCACCCGGATTTTCAGAATCTGCTCCGGGACCGGCTGCAGGAAAAAGATGATGCCGGAACCCGTGACCCGGGTCCGGTTGAAATTATTCTTCGCACGAAGACGGGTGCTGAGAACCTTGTCCGGCTGGCCATCAGCCCTGTCGAGTTCGATCGAAAACCTGCAATGCTGGTCACGGCACGGGATGTTACGGTCCAGCGGTCAGCCGAGAGAAGGCTTGAGCAGCTGGACAAAAAACTGCATCTTCTGCACGAGGTCACCCATCATGATCTTCTCAATAACTTTACCGCCCTTTACGGGTATTTTGAGATCATAAAACAGAATACCGTTGATGCCGGCAACCTGGCATTCATGAAAAAGCAGGAGTTGATCCTCTCGGCCATACGGGAACAGATCCATTTTACCGGGTATTACCAGAACATTGGCATCCAGCAGCCCCAATGGCAGGACGTAAAAAATGCAATACGGGAAGCCGCATCGATATTGCCGCTTGACCAGGTCACGCTCTGCCTGGATCCCGGCAGCACAGAGATTTATGCAGACCCGCTCCTGGGCAGGGTATTCTATAACCTGATGGAAAATGCGCTGAGACATGGCGGGCATGTCACGAAAATTTCCTTCCGGAATGTTAAGCATCCTGATGGTCTCCTGATCATTTACGAGGATAACGACACCGGGATTCCGCAAAAGGATAAAGACTGTATCTTTGTCAAGGGAATGGGGAAAAATTCCGGTCTCGGACTTTTCCTGATAAAAGAGATTCTTGCCATCACCGGGATCACGATCCGGGAGAACGGGGAGCCCGGTAAAGGGGCCCGGTTTGAGCTTTTTGTCCCTGCCGGCATGCACAGGGAGGTGACTGATTCGGGAGAAAAAGATCCTACTATTTAACGTAGTAAAACGATGAACATTCATCCAGCGAAAGTCAATCGTAGTACCTGACATGGCGGTCCCTATGCTATCGATCCTTCTTGTTGATGATGAACCGGCAATCCTGGATATTGCAAAACTATTCTTAGAAAAGACCGGAACCATATCTGCCGTTACCGTAAGTTCCGCACAGGACGCCCTCCTCCTTTTAAAAAAGCAGAGTTTCGATGCGATCGTTTCGGACTACGAGATGCCGGAGATGAACGGGGTCCAGTTCCTGCGGGAGTTGCGCATACACGGAGATCATACACCGTTTATCATCTTTACCGGCAAGGGGCGGGAGCATATCGTTGTCGAGGCGCTCAATGCCGGTGCCACCTTCTACCTGGAAAAAGGTGCGAATCCCCGGGCTCTCTTTGCCGAACTCAGCAACCAGATTCACCAGGCGGTCAACCGGAGAACTGCGGAGTCGGCGCTCAAGGAGAGCGAAGAGAAGTACCGGGCGTTAATCGAACACGGGCTTGAAGGTATTGCGATCCTGGATCTCCAGGGAAAGATCCTCTTTGCAAACTATGCGGCGGCCCGTACCTTTGATATCGAGAATATTGAATCCTTTATTGGCAGAAACGTAGTGGAGTTCATATCCCCGAACTCTATGGCAGCAGTTGCCGATGACTTCAACAATGTGGCCAGGGGCACCGATGGCTATCTTGCCGTTTACCGGTGCGTGACTGACAAGGGAAATGAGATCTGGATAGATTCGATCGGCAAAAGGATCATGTACGAAGGTTCTCCTGCGGACCTTGTCTCTATCTGGAACATTATCCAGTTAAAGCGGGCGACCGAGCGACTTGAGGTGCTGAATAAAAACTCAAACTGGTCAGCAATGTGATGCGGCACGATATCCGCAACAAGATCACCGCGGTGAGCGGGTATACTGAGCTTGCAAAAACCCTATCCTCCGATGCTGAAACCCTGGAGTACCTCCAGAAGCAGGAACCCCTCTTCGATGAGATCCTCCAGGAACTTGAGTTTGTTGAGTATTACGAGAAACTGGGATCGGATCTTCCTTCATGGCATGATCTGGATTCCATTGTCCAGTCTTTCCTTCCTGTCCTGCAGAAGGAGGGAATCACGGTGGAACATTCGGTCAAAGGGTTCCGCGTGTATGCAGATCCCCTGCTTGAGCGGGTGTTTTCCAACCTGTTCGATAATTCTATCCGGCACGGTGGAAAGGTAACAAAAATCCGGATTGTGGCGAACATCCGGGGTCCGCATCTTGTCCTCTCCTATGAAGATGACGGAATTGGAATCCCTGCCGACCAGAAGAAACGGGTCTTTGAAAAGGGGGTTGGGTCCAATACCGGGCTTGGCCTCTTCCTGATCAGCGAGATCCTCGCGATCACCGGTATCATGATATCCGAAACCGGGGAGCCCGGGAAAGGGGTACATTTCGAACTTCTGGTACCGGAGGGCGGGTATGAGTCTGAAGGAAAATAAGCGCAAAAAAAGTATCCTGCCGGCACTTTCCAACCTGCGGCTCCTGACATTTCTTTTTATTTTTTTCATCTTCCTGATCTTTGGCACAACTGTCCTGGTGATCTCATCCCAGACCAAAGAAAATATCATCTCTCTCACACGCAGTGAGGTCCAGTCTGATGCCGCGATTGCAGCTCTCCAGATTGACGGCGACACGCTGGCATCCCTGCATCCGGGTAATGAAAATGATCGCGGCTTTCTCGCGATTCGCGATCAACTGGATGCAATCCGGAAGACGGATGACAAAATCCGGTATGTGTATACCCTGCGGAAGTCTGCCACCGGGGTAGAATTTGTCGTTGACGGGGATTACGGACATACTCCGGATGCAGCACAGATCGGTCAGGAATACCCGTACCTCTATCCTGGACTGCTCGAAGGGTTTGTAACTCCTGCCTCGGATCCCGGTTTTAAGTCCGATACTACCGGGACCTATTTATCCGGGTATGCCCCGATACGGAACAGCTACGGCGATGTGGTCGGGATTGATATGGATCAAAAGGGTGTGGTCCAGAGATTCAATAATCTCGATGGAATTTTTTTCTTCTCGGTATGATCTCTATCCTTGCCGCGGTCGTGGCGATTATCATCATTGAGCGCCGGCGCAGTATCGATGAAGAGATGATGAAGGCAAACCGGAATTACCTGACCCGGATCTTTGAGTCGGTCCGGGCCGGCATCATCATCGTTGATGTTGAATCCCAGAGGATCGTTGATGCAAATCCTTCCGCTCTTGCCATGATAGGGGAATCAAAAGAGGATTGCATTGGTAAGGTGTGCCAGTTGTTTATCAGCCCGGCCGAATCCGAAAACAGCCCGGTTTCCGGTCAGGGGCAACCGCTGAACAGCCGGGAGCAGGTGTTGGTGACCACAAGCGGAGCACGCATTCCTGTCATAAAGTCTGTAGTCCCCCTGGAACTGGATGGCAGACCCTGTCTCCTTGAAACATTTGTTGATATTACTGACCGGAAAAACGCGGAAAATAATCTTATGAACGCACTGCAGAAACTGAAGATCCTCTCGGTTGTCACCCGCAATGAGATCATTACGGATATATACGCCCTGGAGGGGTACCTCGAGCTGATCCGGGGTGATCTGCCGGCACTGCAGGCAAACCCCCTTTCAGAAAAGATCGACTGGGTGATGGCACGCATACGGCTGAAAATTGCGTTTTTCAAGGATTATGATGAATCCGGCACAAAAGAGCCGGTATGGCAGGATGTTTCCTCTTCTGTCGAGGTTGCCATGGAACGCCTTGGCACTCCGCATGTACCGGTCAGATCGGAGGTCAGTGGTCTCGAAATATTTGCCGATCCCCTGCTGGAAAAAGTTTTTTTCAGTCTTCTTGATAACGCGGTGAGACACGGAATTCATGCCGACACTATCAGGATTACCTGGTATAGTTCCGGCAATTCGCTGGTGCTGGTGTACGAGGACAATGGCGCAGGAATTCCGGTCGAGAGCAAGGAGAGGATCTTTGAACGGGGGGTCGGGTCGTTAACCGGTCTTGGCCTGTTCCTGGCCCGTGAGGTCCTCAGCCTGACCGGCATCACGATCCGGGAATGTGGCGAACCGGGTAAGGGCGCCCGTTTCGAGATATCGGTGCCGGAAGGGAAGTACCGCCAGAAATAAAAAAACAGATCTGTTTTCCCTGACCATGATGCCTGACTAAAAAAACATGCATGAAGTCAAAGATTTCGCACCAAAGCAATGAAAATTTTGCGCTCAAAAATTCAATTTCCATTTTCCTGATCCATCGTTGGAAGTTTTCAAAAATTTCATGACAAAATATTCAGATGTACAGCGCTTTCTTTAAAAAAAAGTTCAGGCTAGGTTACAGGATGGGCGGAATGGTTTTTCCCGCGATTCTTTTTTTTATGAGTCAACACTCTTTTTTGTCCGGCCACCCGCTCAAGATATTCGCGTGATGTCAGGGGCATGTTCCGGGCGTTCAGGACAAAACTATCGACCAGTGCCGCCTGTTGCCGGCTCCATTCGGCATTCGGCATCCGTTTCACCCATGCAGCATAGGTCCGGACAAACGCGAGCCGCTCTTCCGCGTTTGCTTTCCGGTCAAACAACAATTCCATATTCATCTCCGCTGACTTTGAATATCTCCATCTGTCTCTTCAAACCTGAATGATCGAGATCTTCTTTGAAGATCTCCCAGAGATACAGCGCATCCTCGATATCTTTCTGTGAACCAAGATACAGTTTGTATGCAATCTGGATTTCAATCGGCGAGATAAATAATTTCGCGCCGGGGAGGTTCACTTCAGTTCGTTGCCGCAGAACCATCCGGTCAACCTCGTCTTTAAGGAATTTTAGTTCGATATTGGGTATAAACTGCTCTTTTCTCGCGATTCGGATACCCATCTTTTGTGTGAGCATATCGTGCAGACCGTCTGCATCCTCTGCATTCAGGAATTCAAAACCACTTCTGCACAGGGCATCATGCAGTTTTGTAAAATCCTTTTTCTCAAGAGTGGGGATGAGGATGTCCACATCCTCCGTACCCCGGGAACGCCCGAACAGGATGGCTACATATCCGCTGACTATCACATACGGAGTTACCGGCTCCAGTATTCGGATGAAATCCAGCACAAACAGATCCAGCAGGGTGAGATATTTTTCACTGGCAACAATCTTCCCGTGCGAGTACTGGATATCCATGGTCTCATGCACTATTAGTCTGTTTATTCACAAGAGGATATCGTCCGGATGCTTGGGGAAAAAATTCAAAAAAAAGAGTTCAGATATACCGGGCTTTCAGGGAAAGCTTCCGGGGAGTATACAACGGGCGGAACGGTTTTCCTTCCGTATCCTTTTTCACCGCGGCAATCAGGGCTTCGATCGAGAGCTGCTCCTTGAACGGCTTGTTGGGTGCCGACTTCTTCCGTACCGTGACCGTCAGGTTCTTCGATGCGACTTCCTCATCACCGACTACGATGACGTAGGGGACCCAGTCCATACCGGCTTCGCGGACCTTCTTGCCCATCGTCTCGTTCCGGTCATCAATATCGCACCGGACCTGAGCGGCATTGATCGTTTTTACCAGTTTCTCGGCAAACGCGATGTGTTTTTCCGTTACCGGTACGACCCGGACCTGCGTTGGCGAGAGCCACGTGGGGAGTGCGGGAACTTCCTGCGTGGAGATGTTCTCCAGGATTGCGCAGATGACCCGCTCGACACTGCCTGTTGGGGAGCAGTGGAGAATGGGGGGGTACACGGGGGTCCCGTCTTCCTTGTGGTACTTGATGTCAAACCGGGTTGAGGACTCGACATCGATCTGGACGGTCGGGTTCTCTATCGGGCGCTTCTGGCCATCAATTGCGGCGAGGTCGATCTTTGCCACCCAGTAGTGAACGCGGTCGGAGAGGATCTCGATGAGCATCGGGCAGTTGGATTCTTTTACGATCTTCTTTACCCATGCCTCGTGCTCGTCATAGAATGCCTTTGTGCAGCGGAATGCGGCAACGAGCTCGGTCTCGAAGTCCCTGCCGGTCTGCCATCCCATGGCAAGCTGTTCCTCGAAGCACTTGAGTGCCTGCGGCATGTCAAGGCAGAACGAGTGCATATCGGGCATCGTGAAACACCGGAGGCGCTTCAAGCCGATCACTTCTCCCTTCTGCTCGTGGCGGAAGGAGTAGGTGGAGAGCTCGTACATCTTCATCGGGAGGTGATTGGGTGAGATGTGCATGTCGCGCATGATCGAGAACATGCCAAAGCAGGCCGCGAACCGGAGCATCATGTCCCGGTTGTTGGACTTGAAGCGGTACTGGCGCTCGCCAAACTTTGCGGCATGCTCCCAGATGGCCTTGTCGCCAAGGTCGTACATAACCGGGGTCTCGACCGGCGAGCCGCCATAGTCCAGCACGAGGCGGAGCACGTAATCGGCGAGCAGGTCGCGGACGAGCTTTCCTTTGGGCAGCCAGCGGAGGCAGCCGACATCGCTCGCGGGCTCGTAGTCCACGAGTTCTTTTCCACGCATCAGGTCCACGTGGGCCGGGTCGCTGCCGACCGGGACTGCAACCCCGAGTTCCTTCTTGACCATGCACCCAAAGGGGGTATCGTTGAGGTACTCCTTGTAGTCGTGCTGCTTCCCGTCCGGGGTCATGACGAACCAGTCGTGGGTGACCTCTGCCTTCTCCTTCTTGACCGTTATCTCTCCGGGAACGATCGTCTTGGAGAGCTCAGAGAGCGGGTGGCCCTTGCAGGAAAGTTTGAAGGATTTGTACCAGCCGAAGGGTGCACGCTTGACGGCAAATCCTTCCCCTTCAAGACCCGTCTTGAGAGCCTTGAGCACGGTAACCGCAGTTTCCGGTGAGGAGAGATCGCTGGAGAGGTGGGCGTACGGGTAGACAACGATCTTAGTGACGTTGACCTGCCCGGCCGTCTTTTTCACTTCAGCAATGGCCTGGAAGACTACGCCATCAAGGTCTTCTTCATCGATCGATTCCACGGCACAGAAAACAGTGAGTGCCTCTTCTTCCCTGTCGGAAAGAACCGTGCACTCCTCGGCGATCTTTGTCTTCTTTTTAGCTTCGTATTCGATATAGTCAGAATGAATGAGAAGAAGTCGCATTAATTCATCTCCGATCCGAAATGATCATCCGTATAAAATAGGTTTTGATGGTATATAGTGTTAATAGTTTTTTAAAAACAGGATGCCGTGCGGTGGACGATCACAAATCTCCGGCAAGGTATTTTGTCACCATTGAAGTTTTCAAATAGTTCCTGTGTCATTATATACAATTTGAAAAGAAAAATCCGCGATCCCCCAAAGAAACTGACAGAATTGTTTTTCTGTTTATTTTTGTCAGGAACGGGATATGGATGTGAAAGCAAATGGACGAGACTAACCTGAGCGTGGTCATTGGCGTAATCTTCCTGATACTTATTGTCAATACTACTATGCTGTTTTCCCTTACTCCGGTCGTGAATCCGGCAGTAATAGCGTTGCCTGTACAGGAAGGACCGTCGGTTCTCCAGACAACAGATTCGTTCAAATCCTCACCGGCTCCGATTGTGAATCCGGTAATTCCCGTCACGACCGCGACTTCACCCATCCCGGTACCCGTTGAGGCGCCTGGGCAAAAAATTGCAACGGACCCCCCGGAATATTATGTCACCATGGAACCTCAGGAACCGGATGAGGATGACTTACCCCAGATAATTCAGCCGGAGTTACCACGGCAGACTGATGTGGGGTATGTTACCATATTCTCTCTGAAGAATCAGAGCCTGTTTGACAAACAACCGCGGGTCTCGTTCAACCTGGTGAACCCTCCCCTGATTATTGAATACAATGTTACGCCGTTCACGTTTTCGGATATCAAATACGTGGAGTATAAGGTATTGTCCACACCCCATGATGCGAATATTCTTGTCGATCGCCCTTACGAGGGAACATGGGTGAAAGTGGTAGTGAAGGATAAAATAACCGGTGAGATCGTACAGGAGGATGGGTTTGGAAATGTCTTTGGGAAACAGACACCCCGCGAGATGGAGATCTACAAAACCGGGAATTATGTTTTTGAGATCTCCGGGGCATATGCCGCCATCGATCTTACGATGAAAGTAAAGAAGGAAGGAAATATCCCATAACTGGGGATGAAGGAAACCTTTTTTTTGTAAAAAAAATCAAAAAAATTTTCTCATTTTTTTTAAATCATGAGATTAGTGGTCTTTTCATTACTCCGTTACGAATCAGGTTTTTAAATACCTTTGACAAATCCGTAGAAAATAGTGTTTTCCCCCCGTATGAGACTCATCAGGAAAAAACGGGAGGATGCCTTTTCAGTTTCCTTTCCTGTTCTTGTGATATCTCGAGAGTGTTGCCTGCCGCTGATCGAGATATTTTGCATCACCTTTTTTGAAGTACGGGTTCTCTGCCCGCTCGGTTGTGTAAAATACGAGCTGGCCAATGGGCATTCCCGCATATACCTTGACCGGCCGGGCATTGACATTGCACATCTCCAGGGTGATCGAACCCCTGAATCCGGCATCGATCCAGCCCCCCGTCTGGTGGAGAGTAACTCCAAGTCGGGCAGTTCGATGCATTCCAGCGTTTCAGCGAGAATGAACTGGCCGGGGTGGAGAATGAACGAGTCTGCGTGAATTTCTTCTACATCGGAGGTGACGGTCTCCTGGTTATAGGGATCAATCACTGCTGTGCCCGGCTTGTACCAGACAAAATGGTTGCCGAGCCGGATATCCACTGAGTTGGGTTGCACCAGTGCGGGATCGTAGGGATCAATTTTGATAAAGCCCCGGTGTATCCGGTCAAGGAGCTGCCAGTCCACGAGAATCATTGTGCTGATAGGGTGGGCGTTGATCGGTCATAAGAGATTCTGCCATGGAATTCCGGGACAAAAAAACATTGAACCATTGCGGGATTATCAGGTTAGCTGATAGCTGAAATTCTGGAAAAATCCCGTCTTTACCGTTATTTTTCTTGGGAAAGGGAGGATCTGTTTTCGTATCCGCGGTTTTGTAAAAAAGTTTTTTGAAATACTGAAGGATTTTTGTTATTTCATGGCTGCAATGCCGGCAAAACTGATGGCATTGATGATGGTGTCATAATCCGCCTGGCTTCCGTTCTCTACGGATACATAAACCATGAACCGGTCGTTGACCGAGATCCAGGTCTTATAGGTTTTACCGGCAATGGAGTGCGTTGCCCATGCCGGATTTCCCTGGATGGTTGTACTCTTGAAATACCCGTCGCTGTTCTCGTTCGTGGTAAAGGTACTCCAGATGTTCTTGTACCCTACTTTCCATCCGACCGTGTCCTGGATTGTTATCGAGGCGGTGGTCTCTTTGTTTGCAGCGCTGGCGTACGTAGCGGAAGATGCAGTCCATGCGTTATTATCCTGGTCCAGCCGGCTCGATCCGGCGGGTTGCTGTTCGATGGTCCAGCCCGCAGGAGCCGGGGGGAAGAGGGCATTGAGTGTTCTGGCATCAAATGCCTGGGTTGAAGAACCGCCCGGGGATGACGGGGCTGACGGGGTTGCCCCGGCAGTTACGGTTGAACTTCCCGTGGGGAGAGTCGGGGCAGGAGTCGCTGACGCCTGCGGAGCTGATGAGGTACACCCACTGGCTATAACAAGGCCAGCAAGGATCAGGAACAGGAGCAGGGTGATACCACGCGTAGGTTGTTGTGAAAATCGTATCATAACCGACAACCTCAATGGTCTGTTATGTCAACGGGAGATCAGGGTATTAATTCTCCGGGATGCCCAGATCCTGGTGAGTGAATCAAAAAAGTTCAGGTGAGTTTTTTTCCAGTTATAACTTCTTGCCGGCCCAGTTCTCCGGGTAGCCGCTGGTGGGTTCCTGGTCGGGCGGGATTGTCAGAAGATAGCCCTTGAACTACTGGTTGTCAGAAGCCATCGTAAGGGTGAACCTGCCGGGACCATATGCGGGATCTTTGGGATCTGCATTGTTTGCCCAGCTTCCTATTGCAGTGGTCAGTACTCCGCATGTACCATTAGTGGAGGACTGGAACCGGTCTGCTCTTCCGGAAGGTAAGATGTGTTTTTATGGTTTACCGCATATCTGATTCATAGAGTCACCAGCACTCATCCGGGCACACGCACCATTCCGTGTGCCGTTAGCCTCTCGGCAATGAATGGAGATGCGCCGAACACGGTACACGCGGAAATTAGGAATCAGAAGAGCGTTATGAAAGATTTCCGAATTTTTATTGTTGAAGACGAAGCGATCGTTGCAAGCGACATAGCCGAGACGTTAAAGAGTCTGGGTTACGCCATTGCCGGGACTGCCAAATCCGGTGAGGTTGCCATAGAAAAAGTATCGGAAACCTTGCCCGATCTCATTCTCATGGATATCCACCTGGCAGGAAAACTTGACGGTGTCCAGACGGCGGGGATTATTCACAAGACAACTGATGTTCCGATCATCTACCTTACTGCCTATGCGGATGAAGAACTTCTTGATCGGGCAAAACAGACTGAACCCTACGGGTACCTTACCAAACCCTACGATGAACGCGATCTGCATTCTGTCATAGAGATGGCCCGTTACAAATATACTATCGACAGAAAACACCAGGATGATGAGGAAAAATACCGGGCGCTGACGGAGAATACTCCTGATATTCTTTTCTCTACCGATATGGCGGGCGTAATAACGTACGTTTCGCCGCAGATCAACAAATATGGTTTTCTTGAAGAAGAGTTGCTGGGAAAATCGCTTCGTCTGCTCATTCACCCGGCAGATATTGATCTCGTAGAAACGAATTTATCCCGTGAACTGGAGATGGGCGCCCAATTCGTTTCCCAGTTCAGGATTCTGGACAAGTGGGGAACCATTTACTGGGTCGAGGAGAAAAGTTTCCTCCGCCTTAATATTTCAGGAAAGCCGGTTGGGATGTACGGTATCCTGCGGGATGTCACCGAACGAAAACGTGTTGAGGATGCAATCGATATTGCCAATAAAAAACTGAACCTGATGAACCAGATCACCCGGCACGATATCCTCAATTCAATTACCGGGTTACTCGGCTGCGTGGACATGGCAAAAGCATCCATCTCCCCCGAAGAAAAAGAGGAACTGCTCAATGAGATCAAGGATCTTACCCGGGTGATCCAGCACCATATTACTTTTACCCGGGAGTACCAGGAAGTCGGTGTCCACCTCCCCCAGTGGCAGAATGTGAATCTGCTTCTCAACAAAATATTCCGGAATTTTGAAAAATCCGGTATCGCTTTTTCTGCGGCATTCGAAAACCTGGAGATCTATGCAGATCCTTGGCTGGAAAAAGTGTTTTACAATCTTATGGAAAATGCCATACGGTATGGCGTGACCCTTACGGTGATCTCAATATATCCTTCTGCTTTTGATGCTGGCCTCTCGCTCATCTTCGAAGACAACGGGGTGGGGGTTGAACCCGGGCAGAAAAAGGAGATCTTCAAGCGGGGGGTGGGGAAGAATACCGGGATGGGTCTTTTCCTGACTGCAGAAATCTTGGCAATCACCGGAATCACGATTGAAGAGAATGGAATTTTTTGGTAAGGGAGCCCGGTTTGAGATCCGGATCCCGACCGGCACCTGGCGATTTCCTGCGGATTAGGCAACTGAAGATCCGGAACACTCTTTCCATATGATGGGTCGGGGGCGTCCGCGCTTATTCATCGTCTTCCAGGTTTTTCCTGCCGGTTTTATCCCGGTCCAGCAGGGCCGGGTCTATGTGCCACTCGCTCCGGCGCAGTAATCCCTGCAGGGTGCTCGCCTCGCGGATGGTCAGGTTCGTCCGCCCCAGGACCCTCCGGAGCAGGATCATGGTATTCTCGCGCTTGAAATCAGGATGATGGATCTCATCCAGGTACCGGTCAATGTGCTGGTACAGGTGCTCCATGTCGTTCGGGGGACAGAGCGTTATGCTGGGCAGCGGCATGTTTGCAAGTTCATAGCAGACAACTCCAACGGCATGCGAGAGATTGAGTATCGGGTATTCCTCGGCAGTTGGTATGGTGCAGATCATATCGCTGCGTTTCACCTCTTCGTTATTGAGTCCCCAGTTCTCGCGCCCGAACAGGATCGAGATGCGACCGTCAGTGTCTTTTATCCTTTCTCGGATCTCCTTGGGGGAATAGAAAGGCATCCGCATGGCGCGACAGACGGATTTGCTCACGGTGCCGGTGGCGGCAATCACGATGTGGCTCCGGGCAAAGACATCTTCAATCGTGCAGACTTCTGCGTTATGGAGTACGTCAAACGCATGCGAAGCCCGGGCATCTGCCTCATTGCCCAGTCTGCAGGGATTGATGAGCACGAGACGATGAAACCCGAAGTTCTTCATGACCCGGGCGGCAAAACCCACATTGCCTTCATAAATGGGTTCGACAAGGACGATATCAATCTCGGGCATAAAAAAATTACTGGATGGCATCAACGGTTGCTTTCAAAACCGCTGCGCCCTGATCATAGACTGCGTTGCCTACAACAATCGTATCTGCATATTTGCTCATCTGTGCCGCTTTCTCGGCAGAGTTGATCCCGCCCCCGTAGTAGAGGATGGAATTATGGATCGCTTCAGATGCTGCTTTCACCACAACCGGATCCCCAAACATGCCGCTGTACTCGATGTAGATAATCGGGAAATGGAAATAGTGATCAGCAACACCCGCAAAGGCAGCGACTTCTTCCGGTTTGAGATCGCAGGCTGCTTTTGTCACCTTTCCGACCGAGGAGTTCGGGTTGAGCACGATATAGGCCTCGGGAACAATATATTCCCACGGTATCTTTTCCTTCTGCTGCTGCACCCAAGCCCGGTGTTTGCCCACGATCCACTGCACATCCGTTGAATTCAGCACACTGGGAACGAAAACATAATCGATTCCCTGCATGAGTACAGCCTCTGGACCGGCCGGCTCCATTACAAGGGGCAGATCATAGGCTTTTACCTGTTTTTGCAGGGCCGCAAGATTTTCTTCTGTCACATTGAGCGTCCCTGAGAGCATCAGTGCATCGGTACCACTTGCGGCTATCGCGTCGATATCCCCGGGTTTCAGCTGCTTGTCAGGATCGAGTTTGGTCACATGCACCCAGTCTTTCCACTTCATCACAATCATAGTACCTTTGGCGTTTCCCATTCATATACCGGTTACCTAATCCGGAACCTTTTTCAGAACCGCGAGGTCGTAAGATGGAGGCGCCTGGGCCCGGGTCCCTGAAAGAAATCGGTAAAAAAGATCCTGGTGACCCGAGATTTCACTTGTGATATTTTATGGAAAAAGGACGGGGTTTTTTGAAAAAATCTCTGTGCTGGCCCCCCCGGGGTTATTATCTGCCGGCTGCCAGTTCTATGGCAACCCTCAGGTCCTTGTCATCGAATGGTTTAACCAGGTATGCATTCGGGTGCGTTGCTCTTGCCCGGGCAAGTGTCTCTTCATCGGTGCGGGAAGTGAGATATACGATTGCCATATCATACTTTTTCTTGATCTCTCCTGCAATGGTGATTCCGTCCGGCTGGCTGCTGAGGGATATATCCATCAGGACGATCTCCGGCTTGATCTTTGCGATCTGCTCGAGAGCATCTTTCCCATTCATGGCCCTTCCGCAGAACTCATGCCCCATCTTTTTTATCCGCCATTCCGTTGTCTTTGCAATGATATCGTCGTCCTCAACAATGAAAATCCGGGCCTTATGCATAGTACTCCCCACTTTTTCTTGTCAGGTTACTAAAGAGCCTGCACCCACTAACAAACATCACACAATTTCTTATATAATATGTTCCATGACCCGGATACGGCTCTTTCTATGGTCCCCGCAAGGGTACGTTTTTCCTGGCGATTCTCTCCAGGACCTGGTCAATTGCCTGCTGCTGGACAGTGCTCCCGGTGGTATCCCGGAGTTTTTGGAGCGATGCAACCATGGTTATCCCCCCCATCTCTGCCAGGGAGCCCATTGCTTTTCTCCGGATATGAGTATTATTGTCCGCGAGAATCCTGGTCAGGATCCCGATTGCCCGTGGTCCACCGATTTTACCCAGCGCAGTAACGGTACCTGCCCTGATCTCCTCGTTGCCATCATCGGCAAAGAAGTCGAGTACCTCAACAGCTTTTTCCCCCCACTTTGTCAGTTCGAGCCATTCCTCATTTGCCACAAGGAGATAGATCTGATCACGTTCCGTTTCCGGGATATGGCCCATCTGCCGGAAACACTCGGCAGCTCCAGATCGTACTCCCCTCTCCCTGTGCCGGAGGGCCTCGGACAGGTAGGGAATGGATGGCCTTCCAATGCCCGTGAGAGCATCAATGGCAATTCGCCGCAGGGAAAAATCCTCGCTCCCCATTGCTTCGATCAGTGAGGAGACGGCACGCTCGTCTCCAATGTACCCAAGGGCCCGGGCAGCCACGCTCTGGAGCTCGCTGTCGGTTCCGTTCAGGGCATTGATGAGCGCTTCTACCGATTCACGGTCTCCCAGGTAGCCCAGTGCTTCGGCCGCCGCTATCCCGGTAACATGATCCTGCTTGTCAAGGATGGAAATAAGCCCGGGAACGGCCCGGCGATCCCCGAGTTTGCCGAGAACGGATGCGGTTCCGGTGACAATTTCATTGCGGGGATCCCTGAGGGCATTTACCAAAGGTCCGATGGCATCCGGCCCGAAACTGCTGATGATCTCTGATGCGGTCGCCTGTTTGTCTCTGGTTCCTCCGGTAAATGCATTGATGAGGGAAGGAACTACTGCACTCCCCATCATGGCCAGGGCGATCGCGGCTTTCACCTGGACATTCTTGTCAGGATGATCCAACAATTCAACGAGCATGTCGGGATCCTGTACCTGATCGGGATTGATCCGTTCTGCTTCAGCTGCCCGCAATGCCTCAGCGGTCATCTCTTCCGCAAGCGATGTCCCTGTTGATGAGGCGCGGCCGTCCACCCGGGGTAACCCGGGAAGTATGTTCCGTTCCTTGAGAATCTGATATGCTGCATGCTGAACTTCGAGATCCGCATCCTCCAGCGCTTTTACAATGTAGGGAGCACCCATGGTGCCGAATTCCGCAAGGGCCCGGAGCGCCCCGATTCTCATATTCCTGTCCGGGTTGTAGGCTGCATAGACCAGGGGGAGAAACGCTGGTTCTCCCATATCGGCAAGAACCCTGATTGCCCGCTTCCTGACATGGCTGTTGCTGTCGGTCAGCCGGGGGATGATATCCGTTGGATACAACTCGCTGGTCGTTGTGTGCGGCTCCCGGGTTGTACGGGATGGGGATTGTTCATCGGGCGGGCCGGGCGAGCAAACGTTCTTCCTCGCGCCCCCAACCTGAGGAAGGCCGAATTTGCCTTCGAGATGATTCAGGATTTGATAGGCGCAATGCTGGACCTCGAGATCCTCATCTTCAAGGGCTTTCACAATATAGGGAGCGCCCATGGTGCCCAAATGGGAGAGTGCCTGAAGGGCACCTGTCCGCATGGTTTTGTCAGGATGATGTGCAGCAAAGACGAGGGGCCGGAATGCCGGTTCGCCCATTGCTGCAAGGCATTCGATCGCATGCATCCGGGTGGTCTCGTCGGGACTGACAAACTGAGCAATAAACACATCAGGATCTGCAATGATTTTTTCGGGCTGCACATCCAGTAATCCCTTTGGAGGGGCAACACTTTGTACATCGGATTTTCCGGGTATATCTGCCATCCCCGCTTTACGTGCAAGAGGGATATCTCCCTCATGTTTCAGGATATCAAGGACTTTTTTTGCATGCGCCCTGATATCGGGATTACTGTCACTGAGTGCTTCTTTGAGGTATTCATCTCCCTTTGGTCCGAATTCAGCGAGAGCGGTAAGGGCGCCGCGCCGCGTCCGGGTATCCGGATCGTGAGCAGCCTGGGCCAGTTTCGGGAATGCCGGTTTCCCTATCTCTGCAAGGGCTTCTGCTGCACTTGTCTGCACTAACTCATCCCGGTCCCGGAAGAGGGAGATAAGGGAGGGGATTGCAATGGTTGATCCAAGATTTCCCAGGAGTTCTGCAGTTTTTACCCGGACTTTTGTGGAATCATCGGTCAGGGACTGGATGAGCAGATCTGCAACCGGTCTTTTGAGGAGTGGCTGCATTCCCATCCGGGTGATTGCTTCGGCAGCAGTCCCGTTTACGAGCTTATCTTTGTCTTCACAGGCATGATAAAGGAGGGGCATGAATGCGTTCATCCAGCCAAGTTTCCCAAGATTGCGGGCAGCAATCGTCCGGACAAAGGGATCACTATCATTGAGAGCCACCTCAGGGGGCTTCCCGGTACATCTTCCAGCCGGTCGATCGCTTCAACAGCCCTCCTCCTGATTTCGTCATCCTTTGTCTTCAGGAGCATGATGAGGGCTTCCATCACCGGGCGATCTTCATTCACTCGTTTCAGGATGGCGCGGAGTCTGCTGTCCTGGTTATCATCCCTCATGATGGCGATGATTTTGTCTGTTTCCTGCGACCCCAGCTGTTCAAGGGCTTTTCTTTCCTGTCGCGTGTTCCAGATCTCGGCGGTGGATGTGATGCCGGGACTTTCCATGTCATCATCAAATGCGGTCTTCCAGACCTTGAGGCCTTCACGTTTACGGAGGATGTATTCTGCTTTCTGGACGATCTGTTCATCTACCCCCTTGGTAGCAGCGATCAGCACTTCGGTAACCTTGGGGTCAATGCTTTTTGCAAAGGCATCGAGGCTGGCGAGGCGTGCGATACGCGATCCTTTTTTCATGACCTCAAGAATCATCGGCAATGCCGGTTCCCCGATCTCCCCAAGAGCTGCTGCAGCGCTTGTCCTCGTCTCCGGAAAAGCATCATTGAGTTTATTGACGAGGGGCGGTATCACGCTGGGATCCGGAATTTTTCCCAGGGCCCGTATTGCAGCCAGCCTTGCGATAGGTTTTGTATCGTTCAGTGCAGCTACGAGCGGCTGGAATGCCGGCATTCCAATTCCCGACAGGGCGTCTGCGGCGGCATTACGGACGGCCGGGTTGCTGTCGTAGAAGAGGTTGACGAGGAAGGGAATTGCCCGTGGGTCTGACAGTTCGCCCAAGGCATACGCGGCCGGCGCCCTGACTTCTGGTTCCGGATCGGTGATGGCACGGGTTAACGGTTCAAACCCATCCGGATCCCCGATTGAGCCAAGCGCAATTGCTGCTCCCCTGCGGACCTCTGCATTTTCATCCCGTAATCCTTCGATGAGATACGGAATAGCTTTTTTCTTAAATGCAGCCAGTTCTTCCCAGGCTCCCTGGGCAAACAAAAAACAGACCTTTATCTCATCGTCCTCAGGAGCCCAGCGGAGCCGGGTGAGAGCCTGTGTTGCCCCGTACCGCACGAGCCATGACTGGTTCCCCATCGCATTGAACAGGAGAGGAAGAGCGGTCTCCCCGATTGCAACCAGGGCATTAATCGATGCCTCCCGTACTCTTGTATCCTCGTCATTCAGACTCGTGATGAGTGCGGGGCATGCGTCAGAAGAACAAAAATTGGAGAGTGCCCGTGCCGCCTCCAGCCGGATATCCGCTTCATGATACAGCAGGGCTTCAATCAGTCCATCGATATTCTGGCTCGTTTCCAGTTTCTTTATATTCGGTACCGATCCGAAGACGCTCATGCCCAAACGCGGTTCTCCTCCGGTTCGCAGGAACCGGCCGCTGATCCAGCCCACCTTTGATTTCCATATTTTTTTACTGCATATATATAATCCACACTCAGATAATCAGAAACCGTAATAAAAGCCCGGCAACGCTCCGGCCTCGGCCGATTTATTCCGGGATATTTGTTTCAAAATACATGTCCCTGCCATAAAGTATATCTGTTGAGCGATCCGAACGCTCGCTATGCCCTTCCTCATCGTTTCGTCCCTCCCTCTGCATCGCATGACAGACGTTTCGAATGCTGGGGAGAATGACGGCACTACCATCTTCCTGTGCAGGGCAGGAAAAACGATGGTTGCATAATCATGACAACAATTCTCGTTGTCGAGGATGAATATATCACGGGTGCTGATATCCAGAGCGATCTTATTGAGATGGGCTACGAAGTACCCCGGATCGTTGGCAATGGTGAGGAGGCGATCGAGCAGGCAGGACAACTCCGCCCTGATGCAATTCTCATGGATATTTCCCTGCCGGGGAAGTGCTCCGGAATTGATGCCGCACAGGTTATCCGTGATACCTATTCCATACCTGTCATATTCCTGACCGCTCATTCCGATGGCCCGACATTTGAAAAAGCGATCCAGGCCGAACCGTTTGGATTTATTATCAAGCCCTATGCGTCGGTTAATCTCAGAACCAGTATCGAGATGGCCCTTTTCAAAAACGTCCTTGAGAAAAAACTCCGCGAAAGCGGACGCACGGTTCGGGCCCTTTTAAATGCCACTCCCGATGCTCTTGCACTTCTTGACTGCGAGAAGAAGACTGTTGCAATCAACGATGCAATGAGGCAGATCCTGGGAAAGAGACCGGAAGACTTCTCCGGGATCAGTCTTGCCGACATCATTGCATCAGGACAGTTCTGTTTTAACGAAGAGATGGTTGAAGAGATATTCCGTTCCGGTAAGAGTTTCCATTCCAAAGACGAATGGAATGGAGAATGGTTTGATACTACGGTCTTCCCGGTTCGGGAACCTGACGGAACCATCTCGCGCATCGCAATCCAGTCCCATGATGTCACCTGGCTGAAACAGATGGAAGATGAGCTCAAATCCATCGGGATAGAGCAGATTGAGCATAACATGGAGCAGTTTCAGCTCTTAAATGACGAGATTCGAACACCCCTGCAGGTGATCATGTTCTATCTTTCAATGGGCAAGTGCGAGTACCGATCCCAGATTGAAGAGCGGATTAAGATCATCGATTCCCTTGTTACAAGACTGGACAAAGGCTGGCTGGAATCTGAGAAAGTGCACTCGTTTCTCCTCAGGTATTACCCGCCGGGATCTGATCCCGACGCGGGTATCCCTGCATTTGCCGGGAGGCAATCCCGATGAAGACTCTGTTGGTAGTGGATGATGATCCCGCGATCCGGGAGATCTTCTCGGTCCTTCTCTCCATGGAAGGGTACACCGTCCACGCAGCAGCCGGGGGCAGGGAATGTTTTGACCGTCTTTCTTCCATCCCCATGGATCTGGTGCTGCTGGATATCATGATGCATCCGATCGACGGGTGGGAGACCCTGACGGCGATCAGGAAAAACCCGGAAACCCGGCATATCCCAGTCATTATGTTATCAGGAAAGTCCCCGTCCTGCGAGGAAATTGTTCTGTATGGTGGCTGGATTGAAGATTATCTTATGAAACCCATCAGCATGGAGACGATCACTGAGTCCCTGGATGCGGTCTTCGGGCGGTGTCTGGAAAACCAAGTGGCAGGCAAGTACTTTCTGCAAAACTCGGTAAAGCCTGACATTGTTGTGGAATATTTCCATCTGAAAAAATTCCTGTTCATCTATGGAAAATTTTCTCCCGATTTTACGGAGTCTGCAAACGATACCTGTGTGGACGTATCTTCAATGGAAGCACGGTTCACCGAGCTGGATGACATCCTGTCCGCAACCAGGCTTACCGGAACAACCGGTTCGCAAAAATCTGAGCAGAGGTGATGGATATCCGGCTGATATTTTCTGAAACGTGTTGGGATGGTCCCTTCTATCCCGCGGGGTGTCCGGTATGACACTGGCCGATGAAGCGGGTACGATACTTATCGTTGAGGATGAGTTTATCACCGGAACCGATATCCAGAACAGTCTCATCGATATGGGTTATCGTGCACCATTCGTAATCAATAATGGGCCGGAAGCCGTCAGGAGAGCCGGCGAGTTGCGTCCTGATGTTGTCCTGATGGACATTACGCTCCGGGGGGAGATGTCGGGTATTGAGGCAGCGGCCCGGATTAAAGCGGATCTGGGCATTCCTGTAATTTTTCTTACCGCCCATTCGGACGAATCCACGATAGACAAGGCGGTACTCTCCGAACCGTTCGGATACATTATCAAGTCTTTCGATCCCCGGAGCCTGCATATCAGTATCAGGATGGCACGGTACAAGCACGCCATGGATGAAAAATTACGGGTAAGCGAGGATAGATACCGGGGTTTTGTCCAGAATTTTCTGGGGATTGCCTTTCGTTTTGATCCTGATTTCTCGGTTATTTTCCTTCACGGCGCCACAGAGTCGATTACCGGGTACAAAGAAGAGGATTTTATGACCGGTGCTGTATCGTGGGAACAGCTCCTCCATCCGGACGATGCCGACTGCATCGTACCTCAAAACACTATGATCCGGCAGTGCAGGGAATATGCCGGTTCACGGGAATACCGGATCCTCCGGAAAGACGGCGAGGTCCGGTGGATCTTCGAACTTCTTCAAAAGGTACCGGCGACCCTGCTCTCACCATCCTACATGCAGGGAGCCTGTTACGATATAACGGACCGGAAGATTGCTGAGGATGCGATCCGGATTGCAAACCGGAAACTCAATCTCCTCAATAACATAACAAGGCATGATATCCTCAATTCCCTTCATGGCCTTCTGGGGCTTCTCGAGATGGCACAGGATGTTATCAAGGATCCGGAAGCACGACTTCTCCTTTCCGATATGCAAATTTCCACCGGGCAGATTCAGAAGCAGATCACTTTCACCCGGAATTACCAGGATGTCGGGGTCAAAACCCCCGTATGGCAGGGAATAGCCTCTTGTATCGAACGTGCGGTCCTTGCGATCAGCCACGATCCGGTCAAAGTATCTGTTATGGTGGATAAAAATCTCGAAATTTTTGCCGACCCTCTTCTCGAAAAAGTCTTTTACAACCTCCTGGACAACGGACTCCGGTATGGAGATACCATAACAGAGATCCGGTTCCATACCGAGCATAAGGATCATTGCCTGGTGCTGGTGTGTGAGGATGACGGTGTTGGGGTTCCTCTGCCGGAGAAGGAGTGCAGATTTGAACAGTGCGTAGGAAAAAATACCGGCATGGGCCTCTTCCTTTCCCGCGAGATCCTCATGATCACTTCCATCACGATCAGGGAATCCGGAGATCCCTGTAAGGGGGCACGATTTGAAATTATGATCCCTCCCGGTTCGTGGCGGATGAAAGGGTGATGATCCTTTACATTTCAATGCAAAGAAATGGGGTGTGCTCTTACATCCAGTGTCGTCTTTAAAAACCTTATAAAAAAACCAATCCGTATAACTTCTCCCGGTATCGTAACGATGATTTTATTTTCGATAAGCCATAATCGGAAACATGCCGGACGTATCTCATGAAACTGCAGAAAAAGTCCCTTTTGGTTTTTGTCATACTTCTTATCGCGGTTCTCATTGGGATCAGTATCTTTTTCTCCACGGTTCTTCTGGCAAGTTATAGCGCTCTCGAAGAACAATATATTGCAAAGGATCTCAACCAGGCAGTCAACAAACTCGATGACGAACTTTTCTCCATGTCATCGGTTATATCGGACTGGGGACCCTGGGATGATACGGTCGAGTTTGTGAACGGCAGGGATCCGAACTACCTGAAATCAAATCTGCAACCGTATGCATTCGATAACCTCAACCTGAATCTGATCGTGATCACCGGCACCAAAGGAGAAGTGATCTTCTCCGGGGCATATGATCTCAAAACAAGGTGATGGTCCCGGTCCCCGCATTTTTTCCGGGAAACTGGATCCAGAAGATCCCCTGATGAATATGTCGGATCCCCGTCACATAACCTCAGGAATCCTGATGCTTCCCGGTGACCCGATGCTGGTTGTATCCCAACCGGTTGTACGCTCCAATTATTCCGGTTCTCCCCAGGGAGTAATCATTATGGGCAGGTACCTCAACAATGAGGAAATCTCGCGGCTTTCAGGGCTCACTCAACCCAGTCTTACATTCATCCGCATGGATGATCCGGCCTTGTCCCGGGATCTTTTGTCCCGTATCCGGCAGAACACGGGAACGGCGGGAGGTGTATTCCAGCCGCTCAACGAGAATCTTGTGGCGGGATCTGCCCTTATCCGCGACATTTATGGGAATGATGCGCTCGTTCTCCGGATCATTGAGCCCCGGGAGATTTACCGCCAGGGGGTTAATACCACGGTCCAGGTCATCCTGATCTTCCTTGCAGGTGGTCTCTTTCTGGGACTTGGCGTCATCCTTCTGCTGGATCACGTGGTGCTGAAGCGAATCGGATCTCTTGCTCTTCAGGTCCATGAGATTGGCCAGTCAGGACATTCTGATCATCCCGTCTTTGTTGAGGGTGATGACGAATTGTCAGGGCTTGCCCGGGAAATAAACCGGATGCTGAATACCATCGAGCAGGTGCAGCAGAAGGTGCAGGTGAGCGAGACACGGTTCAGAGAGCTGGCTGAACAGCTGCCCCTGGTAATTTTTGAGATGGATCTGAACGGGGATCTCAATTATGTCAATAAAACCGGGGTTGAACTTTTCGGGATCAACGAGGAAATGATCCAGGCAGGCATTAATATCCGCCGCTACGTATCTGCGGAAAATTTTGAACAGATGCACCAAGGACTCTCTGTCGTTATGTCCGGCGCCAAATCACCCGGGGAGATCTATTCCCTGCGTCAGCTTAATGGCGAACTGATGCAGGCTATCGTGTCGACCTCTCTTATTCGTCGCGATGGCCGGATCACCGGGTTCCGCGGGATCGTGCTCGACATCTCCGAACGGGTCCGTCTCGAGTCCGCACTCACGCAGAGCGAGGAGTATCTTCAGACTCTTATACAGTCGATCCGGGTGGGAATTATTGTCATAGATGCAAAAACCCACATAATTATTGATGTAAATCCGGCTGCTCTTGAACTGCTCGGTACGGTAAAAGATGCTGTTATCAACCAGCCCTGTCATAACGTGATTTGCCCGTCAGAACAGGGAAGATGTCCCATCACCGATCTAAACCAGACCGTGGATGATACCGAGAGGACTCTCCTGACCGCGGATGGCAGGGAGATCTCGATAATAAAATACGTAGTTCCGGTAATGCTGCACGGCAAACTCTGTCCTCTCGAAACGTTTATCGATAACCGCTACCGGAAACAGATTGAACTGAAACTGGCGGAAAGTGAAGAGAAATACCGGGCTCTTGCAGAAAACTCTGCAGACATTCTCTTCTCTATCGATGTCTCGGGTTCATTTACCTATATTTCCCCGCAGGTATCCCGGTACGGGTACAGCCCTCAGGAAATTTTGGGAAAAGAGATCCGGCAGTTTATTCACCCGGATGATCAGGTGCAAATTCTGAACAATTATCGCAACGAAATTCACGACCGCTTATCCATCTCTTCAACCTTCAGGATCATTGATCGGAAGGGTGTACTTCACTGGATAGAGGAGAACAGTAATATCAAGCGGGACCCGGATGGCAATCCGACCGGAATGGTTGGAGTTCTCCGCGATGTCACCGACCGCGTGCGGGCAGAAGAAGCACTCCGTCAGAGCAGGGAGCGGCTTGAAAATATCCTGCGGGCATCCCCTGTAGTAGTCTTTGAGACAGATCCGGGGGGGCATCTCGTTTTTGCCAGTGACCTGTGGGAACGACTGATTGGGTACCCCTTTGAAACGATGAAAGGTCTGCACTATTCCGATGTCCTTCACCCCGATGACCGGAATCGCGTCGCACAGGATATAAAAGCCCGGGACTGGGCCCCGGGACCTGCCGGGAACGAATTGAGGATCATCCGGCCCGATGGATCGGTGGTGTGGGTATTTGAGCAGTCTGTGGCGGTCTTCAACCCTGATGGATGTATCCGCGGGTATGTGGGAACCATTACCGATATCACGCAACGCAAGAAGATGGAAGAAGCCCTTGCAGAGAATGAAGAGAAGTACCGGGCACTTACGGAAAATACCGGCGATATACTCTTCTCTGTTGATATGACTGGGAGGTTTACCTATGTCTCTCCCCAGATCAATAAAATTTCATCCATCCGGAGGATATTGACGATGTTGAACTGAATTTAGCACGGGATCTTGAAATAGGAGCCCAGTTTCATTCTGCATTCAGGATTCTTGATAAATGGGGAAATACCCACTGGCTCGATGAGAAAGGCACTCTGCGACTCGATCAGTCCGGAAAACCCCTGGGAATCTATGGGGTTTTGCGGGATGATTCAGAACGAAAATGGGCAGAAGAGGCACTGACGGAATTAAAAAATCTGTACATGGCGATCTTCGATAATACCGGTAGTGCCATGATCATCATTGGGCAAGACTCCTCAATTATCCTGGCCAACCCCGGGTGGGCAGGCCTTACCCGGATTTCAAGGGTAAAAAGTGTCGGGCGGAGATGGACTGATTTTATCTATCCGGAAGATCTTGAGCTGCTGAAAAAAGATAATAACGGTAGTAACGAGAATTTCACACGTACAAATGAATATTCTTTCCGGATCATCGATGCGGTAAAAAATGTTCACCACTGTCTTGTCAGTATTGTTGTGATTCCCGGCACTACCAACAGTATCGTCGCCATCGTTGATATTACTGAACGGAAACGGGCTGAAGATGCAATCGAACTGGCCAATAAAAAATTAAACCTGATGAATAACATCACCCGACACGACATCCTCAATATCATCACCGGCCTCCTCGGCTGCGTTGACATGGCAAATGCCACGACATCGGCAGAAGAACGGGTAAGTCTGCTCAGGGATATCAAGGAACTTACCCGGATTATCCAGCGCCAGATCACCTTTACCCGGGAGTACCAGGAAGTCGGGGTCCACCTGCCGTTGTGGCACAATGTCAACGCACTTCTCAAAAAAATATTGCCGAATTTTACTAAATCCGGCATTGCGATCTCTTCCGAGTTTGAAATGATGGAGATCTATGCGGATCCATTGCTCGAAAAAGTGTTTTATAATCTTCTTGATAATGCAATCCGGTATGGGGAAACTCTTACATCTGTCTCAATTTACCCAAGCATTTCCGATAAGGGTCTCTCGTTAATATTTGAGGATAATGGCGTCGGGGTTGCGCCCGGCCAGAAATATGAGATCTTTAAACGGGGGGTTGGGCAGAATACGGGCATGGGTCTCTTCCTGACAGCAGAAATTTTAGCAATAACCGGGATAACCATCGAAGAAAATGGAGTTTTTGGGACCGGTGCCCGGTTCGAAATCCGCGTTCCGAACGGTACCTGGAGGCTCCCCCCAAGATAAAAAAATGCGGTAAGCAGATCAGGCAGTTCCTCTCTTAATCTTATACAGGGAAACGGGATTATGTCTGGCGAAAAAATCCTTCTGGTTGAAGATGATGACATCATTGCACGGGTCGAAGACTGGCGCCTGAAAAATCTGGGGTACCAGGTTTGCGGGCGTGCAACAAACAGCGATGAGGCCCTGGAACTTGTGGCAAGTACAAGACCCGATATCGTTCTCATGGATATCAATATCAAAGGTAATATCGATGGGATTGAAACAACCAAATTGATCAAGAAAGAGTTCAATACTCCCGTGATCTACGTGACTTCTCACTCAGATGGAGCAACGCTCGAACGGGCCAAAGAGACCAAGCCCGATGGTTTCATTCTCAAACCTTTTGAAGACAATGATCTTCGCGTTGCTATCGAGCTTGCATTGTCAAAATAATTTTTTTATATCTGGATAACAGCAGTATCCTTCTTTTTCTGGATCGCAGTCTGGAATTCTTTTACCTTGCTCACTCCAATGCCAGAATTTTTGGCAACGGTATCAGCATCTGCTGAAAGCAGGGCAGTGGCAGTAGTAATTCCTGCAGTAGAGAGTTTTTCAAACAGTGTCTCAGTCATTCCTTTGATCGCAAGCAACTCCTTTTTACCTTTTTGTGACGTTGCTTTCGGTATTTTTTTCCCGGTGGGTCTGTTGAGGGCCGTGCAGACCATATCCACATGTCGCTGGACGGTCGCGGCAGAGACCCCGGCGCGTTTACTCAGGACTTCAGGAGTCAGATCACAGAACTGCTCCGGCTTGATTATTCCCGCTGCAAGGTATTTTTTCAAGCTGACGGCCGGAATACCCATCTCCTTGAGCATCCGTCCGTAATACGTGGTCTTTGCATCGGTGAGAATCTGTTCGGCCTCCGCATCGCTTGCACCCGATTTCTTTAATGATGCCGCATCGGTATGCACGAGATCCGACATCTCGGTGATTCCCTGTTCCTTTAGGGCTGCAAGGATCTTTGCTGAACTGCGCCCCTTCCGGGGAACAATGCGCTCCCGGAGGAATTTCCGACATTCTGAGCGCCGTCGCAGTTTTTCCAGTACCGACCCGGCATCGGTGATGAGTTTTTGTGCGGTGTCGAGAGGCAGTCCGAGGCGCTTTGCCAATGACTCCGGCAGGCTGCGGGCAATCTCTGCTACCGTGTAGATGTGCTGTGCCTGGATCTTTGCTGCAAGTTTTTCATCCATAGAGGGGATCTCGGCCAGTGATTCTTTGTTGGAACTGATCTGGTGGCAGAGCGGGCAGCCAATATCCCAGGGGCGGGCTCCTTTCCGTATCAGCCGGACGAAATTCAGGTGGTGCTTTTCGCAGATGTCATCGGTGCGTACGGCAAAACCCCACTGGGCATTGGGGAGGCCGATATTAAATGAACACTCAGGATACCGGGAGCAGCCAATAAACTGTGCATTGCCCCGCATGTGTTTTATTGCAATGGTGCCTCCGCATGCCGGACATTTCCCCAGGTTCATCTCTTCGGCAGTCCTCCCCCGGATATCCTCGCCAATCAACTGTTCGTTTGCCTCCAGTTGATCGAATGCCAGGTGAAGCATTTTCTGTGATTCCTTTATCACGTCTTCGCGGGAACGGCTGTTCTCCTTGATCTGTTGCATGTGAGATTCAAGTGTCTGGGTCATGTCGGGTTTTGTGACCATGTCCGCATGCTGTTCCAGTGATTCGATCACCGCCATGCCGACCAGCGTGGGTCGGAGCGGAGTGCCTTCGACATATTTGCGGGAAACGAGTTTTGCTATCACTTCGTGCCGGGTACTTTTGGTTCCCAGGCCGAGTTCTTCCATCATCTGGATAAGCTTGCTCTGGGTAAACCTCGCAGGAGGCAGTGTCTCTTTCTCATCAAGACTGACTTTTTTGATCGGAAGGTGCTCCCCGGTAACAAACGCCGGCAGGATCACTTCTTTCGCCTCGCTGAACGGGTAGACGGTATGCCAGCCGGGCACGGTGAGCTGCCCCCCGGTTGCCGTATACTCTTCTCCCCCGGCGACAAAGAGGATCTTCATCGTCTTCCATTCTGCGTCGGGAGAGAGCGTTGCGAGGAACCTGCGGAGCACCAGCTCGTAGATCCGGAACGCGTCGTTACCAATCGCTTCCTGGGTTGCAGGGCCAGCCGGATGAATCGGTGGGTGATCGGTGGAAGATTTCTTGCCACGGGTGGGAATTGCCCGGCGGTTTGCCATCGTCCATTCCACCTCTTTTCTAAAAGGGGAACTCTGGATATCTTTTAATATCCCATTGAGATCCAGTGACGGTGGGTACACGGTGTTGTCCGTTCTTGGATAGGAGATGTACCCGTTCATGTACAGATCTTCAGCGATCCGCATGGCATTGGCTGCAGAAAATCCGAGCCGGGCTGCCGCAACGATATAACTGGTGGTATCAAATGGCGAGGGTGCACGGTCCTGCTTGGCTCCTGTTTTTACCTCAGAAACTACCAGGGGTGCTTTAGTCCGGTCATAGGCCAGTTGCGCCGCGGCTTTTTCATGGAAACGCCCGTGGGTATGCCGGGCTTCAATCAGTTCTCCGGTTTTTTCTGTGTCCAGGGTGATCTGCCAGTATTTTTCCGGGACAAACGCTTCGATCTCTTTCTCCCGGTCCACGATCATGGCCAAAGTCGGGCTCTGCACCCGGCCGACCGAGAGGATGTTCTGCCCCCCCCTTCGTGCGGCAAGTGAGATGAACCTTGTGAGCGCAGCACCCCACATGAGATCTATCGATTGTCGTGCTTCTCCCGCTGCGGCAAGAGCGAAATCAAGTTCTGTCGTATGGGAGAAGGCATGGGTGAGTTCCTGTGACGTGATTGCGGAGAACCGGGCCCTGTCAACAATCACTTTTGGGTTAACCGCACGGACAAGCTCGTACGCTTCTTTACCGATCAGTTCCCCTTCAGTATCAAAGTCCGTTGCAATGGTGACGCGTTCTGCTTTCTTAGCAAGTTTCTGCAGAAGGGATACAATTTTTCGTTCTGTGGGTATCTTGATCGTTTTTGCATCGATCAGGCTTCGCGGCGTGTATTTTTCACTCCGCCAGTTGCCGTACCCTTCTACAAAATCGATCTCAACTACATGCCCTCTCAGACCAACCGTTGTTGTATCGCCAAACGCGTAGGTTGAAACTCCGGCATCCTTATTTTCGATAATCTTTTTTCCGTGTCCCAGGATCTCGGCTATTCGGCGTGCGGAAATATTCTTTTCAGCAACAATCAGGTGCACAGGGATTACGCCTCCCGTTTCTTCAGCGCTTCAACCAGCATCCGGTTCAACTCGCCCGGGTCTGCTTTGCCGCGTGTCTTCTTCATGACCTGGCCTACCAGGAAGTTGAGGGCTCCTCCCTTTCCTGCCCGGTAATCCTCAAGCGCCTTGGGATTTTCTGTAATTGCTTCTTCAATTGCGGAGATGATCGCAGTGTTGTCCCCGGTGGTTTTTCCAAGATTCAGGCGGGTGATGATCGCAGCGGGAGTCTCGACCGGTTCATTGTTCAGGCGCTGGTCCAGCATGACCCTGAGCACTTCGATGCCGCTCTTATCGGTGATGGTCCCATTCCTGAGGATACCCATGAGTTCTGTTATTCCTGCAGCATCCACTCGGTCAAGACTCATGCCGCGGTAATTCAGTTCGCCAATAAGCGTGTCGGCGATCCAGGTCGCGGCAAGGGCTGAGAGTTCTTTGGGATCGGCAGCAACAACTGTTTCAAAGAAATTGGCGAGTTTCAACTCTCCCGTCAGCGTGCGGGCATGGTTTAACGAACAGCCATACTGAGAAATGAACCGTTCCCTGCGGGCATCGGGTAGTTCTGGCAGTACGATGCCATCAACCCAGGACTGGACCTGCATCGGGCGAAGGTCGGGTTCCGGGAAATAGCGGTAATCGTGCTCCTGCTCTTTTGATCGGGAAGATTGCGTGATCCCGGTTGATTCAATAAAGTGCCGGGTCTCGCGTTCGATCTGCTGGCCCCGCCGGATCAGGTTCTTCTGGCGGGTGACTTCGTACGTGAGAGCCTTTTCCACTCCTTTATACGAGGTGATATTCTTGACTTCCACCCGTTCGTTTCCTTTGATTGAGATATTTGCATCGACCCTTAACGACCCCTCTTTGTCGCTGTCAAAAACATTGAGATACTCAAGGGTAGCGCGGAGTTTGTTCAAAAATTTCCGCGCTTCTTTGGGAGAACGCATATCCGGTTCTGATACAATCTCGATCAGCGGGATGCCAGCCCGGTTATAATCCACCAGTGAATACTTGCCCCGTTCGGCATTGCCCATATGGACAAGCCTTCCCGGGTCCTCTTCCACATGGATGCGGGTGAGCTGGATACGTCGCTCCCCACCTTCATCGCTCTCGATCTCAAGATAGCCGCCTTCTGCAAGGGGTTTGTCGTACTGCGTGATCTGGTAGGCCTTGTCAAGGTCGGGATAGAAATAGTTCTTCCGGGAAAATTCGGATTCGTGAAGAACGGTACAATTCAGTGCCTTTGCCACTTTCATGGCATATTCGATCGACCGCTTGTTGATCGAAGGCATCGCACCGGGAAGCCCGAGACAGACCGGGCAGACATGGGTGTTTGGCCCGTCGTCCCGGTAATCGGTTGAGCAGCCACAGAATAGTTTGCTCTTTGTATCGAGCTGGCAGTGCACTTCAAGCCCGACTATCACCTGATCTTCTGCCATTTTTAGTTCACCGCCTGTTCGTAGGCATAGGCAGCATCGATCACGCGCTCATCGTCAAAGTGACGTCCCATTATCTGGAGACCTACGGGCATAGTGTCTACTTTTCCGCAGGGGACCGAGATGGCCGGGATTCCGGCAAGATTGGCCGGGACCGTCAGGATATCTGAAAGGTACATGGAGAGTGGATCGCTCTTCTCGCCGAGTTTGAACGCAATCGAGGGCATTGTAGGTCCTGCAATCAGATCGACTTCAGAGAAGATCCGGGCAAAATCCGCCTTCACATTCTCGCGGGCAACCTGTGCCTTGGCATAGTACTTGCCATAATATCCTGATGAAAGGGCAAAGGTCCCCAGCATGATCCTGCGCCGCACTTCTGCGCCGAATCCTGCCCTGCGGACTTCCTTAAAGGACTCATGCCATGATTTTTTCGAATCTGCACCCGGGCCATATCGCACCCCGTCAAACCTGGCGAGATTGGAACTGGCTTCGCACGCACAGGTGACATAATAGGCCGCCAGAGCAAACTTCATCGATGGGATGCTGCAGGAAACCGTGGTAGCGCCGAGTTCTTCGAGCCTGCCGATTGCGTTTTTGACAACCCCGGCAACCCTGGGGTCTACTCCCTCGCCAAAATATTCCTGGGGAAGGCCGATCTTCAGGCCTTTAATGCCCGAGACGGGAGTATGCGTGTAGGGTCGATCGTAAGTGGTAGAATCATGCCGATCTTTGCCGGCGATTACTTGTAAGAGGGAGGAGACATCGCTGACATTCCGTGCCATCGGACCAATCTGTTCCAGGGAATTTGCGTACGCGATCAACCCGTACCGAGAAACCCTGCCATAGGTCGGTTTCATCCCGACAATACCACAGAATGCTGCCGGGCAGCGGATTGAGCCCCCGGTATCAGTCCCGAGTGCCATCCTCACCATATTACCGGCTACTGCTGCTGCACTGCCTCCGGAGGATCCGCCGGGAACCCGGCCGGTATCGCAGGGATTGAGGGTGGGACCAAACGCGGAATTTTCCGTAGTTGTTCCCATACCGAATTCGTCCATGTTCGTTTTTCCGACGATTGCGGCGCCGGCATGCCGGAGCAGTTCAACCGCGTGGGCATCATAGGGGGGGATGTATCCTTTGAGAATTTTTGAAGCACAGGTGGTCTCAATGCCCCTCGTGGAGATATTGTCTTTCACTGCTACGGCAATACCGGATAATTTACCCTTCCCGTAGGGAGCTTTTTTGCAGACTGCCAGAAAAGCATTGTACCGGTCATCGGGTTCGAAGGTGAGTTCGTGAGATTCCACTACATCACCCGTGGTGCTTTAATAAATCCGTCTTCCTGCGCTGCTGCGTTTTTCAATACCTCCTCCCGGGGGAGGGAAGGTTCGACTACATCTTCGCGCATGGTATTGATGAGATCGCGCGAGATGGTTGTGTCCCCATTGACCAGGTCGAGCACATCGAAATAGTCAAGAATTGCATTAAACTGGTGCGTAAAGGTGTCCAGTTCTCCGGTATTGATGCCGATATCGGCAAGTTCCGCGATATGTTCCACGTCTTTTTCAGTGACCATGTTCCACCCTGCTTATGTGGTCTATGTAATCTTGCACGGATGTTTTATAACCATTTTTTCGGGCCAGGCTTGAGAGTTCCTTTGCAACCCCGCTCCCGTACTGCATGGCTTTCTTCTCGTACCAGGCGAGTTCCGGCCCGATGAAGCGTTCCGCTACCGTTCTTAAGGGTACCTTGCGGCGTTTTCCCTGCACTTTTTCCGCTGCCGGGATCTTCCGTGCCGCGCGCACAACCCGCATGTCCAGGTACGGCATGGAGAGGTACGTGCCATGGAGCGCGGCGATCGACTGGTCGCGCTCTGCCTGCTGTTCGAGACCGGCAAAGTCCCGGACAAGATCTTCTTCAAGGGTTTCGGTCTCGAGATAGCGGGAATATCCCCCGAAGATCTCGTCAGCGGCCTGGCCGGTGATTATGCGGTTGTAGCCATTTTCCCCTGCCCAGCGCGTGATAAAATACTGGGTGAGAGCAATGCCGGTATTAACGGGATCTTTTTTGGGAATAGTCACGAGGACTACCGGAAGTGCGTCTTCGATGTCCGACCTTGGTATCTCTACCAGCGTGCACGTCAGATTGAGTTTGTCTGCGGCGAACTTTGCCTGCCGGAGATCGTGGGAACCCTCGAGACCCACTGCCATGCACTCGCGTCCGGCGAGACGCGCCACAAGGGTCGAGTCCACTCCCCCGGAGAGTGCGGTTACACCTTCATCACTGCGGAGTCTTACTGCAGTAACGATTGACTCTTCGAGTGGCATATCCTTTATAATGGGAGTGATCACTCCGGTACTTCCCTTTTCACAGGTAATGGTGCCTTTGGGACAGTCTCCCTGAATCACGCCGAAATGATCCCGGGCCCGGCATCCTCTTCCCGCGAGGTAGAATTCACCCCCACAGCGAAGCATATCGGCGGGTCGTTCATCCAGTATTGTTTCAATGTCGGCCAGGGTCAGGCGCACTCCGTCGAGTTCGATCCATCCGGCCAGCTCAAGTTCACTCATCGGCAACTCTTCATTATTTGGTAGTTCACCTTCAAGAGTTCTTGTGTATATGCTTTTTTCATGCGCTCATTTTTTCAACAGGTTTTTTTGAAGAGATCGCAGATAATCTCATTGATTCTTACTTTGTTTTGCCGTTCCCGAATACAGACAAACCTGCGATTCTTTTTTGACCTAGGCATCTAATACTATAAGACGCGAGGGTAGCCAAGCTCGGCCAACGGCGCTGGACTTAAGATCCAGTCCCGCAGGGGTTCATGCGTTCGAATCGCATCCCTCGCATATCTCCGTTTTGTTTTTCCTTCACTTTTTCATCCGATGATCATGTCCTCAAATCGGTATTGGGGTCTGTCCCGGATATCAGGGTTTGCCGGGAATAATTAAGTGAAAATGAGAATTGTTCTGTTCTTCGCAATTGTTGATCGAAATTACGATTCGCCTTCCAATCCGTAGGAAAAAACGGGTGCTTTTTTCTTCCCGTTACCATTCAACAGCGGTAAGTGCCTGGACGATTGCCTCTGCGAAAGCTTTTGAAGCGGCGGGACCGTTTGCCGTGATGATCCTCCCGTCCTTGACAACCGGCGCGTTCGTGATCATCGCGCCACCAGCCTTCATCTCCCTGAATGCGACAGGGCTTTCAAAATATGTTGCCTTCTTCCCTTTCAGGATACCTGCACGGGCAAGCACTACCGGTGCAAGGCATATCGCAGCGATCACCTTTCCGGATTGGTGAAACATTTTTATGATCGGCGGGAGCATCTCGTCATCCCAGAGATGTGCCTGGGAACCTGTCCCCCCGACAATCACGATCCCATCATATTTTTTGGGATCGATATCATCAAAGGAGAGTGCGGCGATAGTTTTCGCTCCCAGCATCCCCGTACAGGGTCCACGGCGGGTAGAAGCGATATCAAAGTCGATACCCGCTTTCTGGAATGCAGCGACCGGTTCAGAGAGTTCTTCGTCCCGGTATTTTTCCGGTGCAACCGCGATTAAGATCTTCATACTATCCGAAGTAACATCTGGTTATATAATGGTATTGCCCTGGAAAGGATCCGACGGTGGGGAACCCGTTTTTATGTCCTATCCGGTTTTACTATATTCGCCACCCTTCCGACACGACCATCGCTGAGCCGCACTTTTATGCCATGGGGATGGGTCTGGGAGTTGGTCAGGATCTCCTTGACTACGCCGCGGGTCTTCTTACCGCTGCGCTGATCCTCTTTCTGCACGATATCGACTGTGCAGCCGGGTTGGATTGCAGCACGAGTTCTTCCTTCATTTTCGTTTGGTGGTATCATACCATATCCATGATTTTCTTTTCGGGAACTATTTTTCCGGTAACGGGAGGGTCATGTAAAAATCATTGAGGGAATACAGGCATAATCCCCGTGCCCTTGTTACTCTCAAGTGTTCCTTTCATATCAGCCCAGCCGTGATTCCCGCCAGACAGCCGCTCCCCGATACCCGCCTGGTATTCATTGAACTCTGGTTCAAAGATCTTCCAGTTGTTCCTCCCTCGCAGTGATGAGGTGATGCTGACTGAGGCGTTCAATGGTGCCTGGTAATCTGCATATACCGGAATCACGTACGCAAAGCACATGGGATCTCCCCTATTCCAGGTGCTCTCGGTAGGGCAACTGACATTCTTGAGTTCCCGGACCGGGCGGAACATCACTCCCTCTTCAACGGGCGACCGGGTATTGATCACTCCATCTGACTCTGTACTGATTGAGAGTTCAATAGTAAAGGGATGGGAGGCATTGGTTTTTTCCGGAGGAATAATTGCCGCAGTCGTGATCTTGGCCATCGTCGCCTTCCCGGTATCGAAAAGGGTAATATCCCCGTCCGCAGGATGGCCTTTTATCTCCTGCGAACTGTAATGTGCCACGATCGGGGAGTTTCCGACTGGATCAGCGGGAACCGGAATGAAAAATGTCACATTGGAAAGTACCGCATCGGTAGTTATCGTGCAGTTGTACTGGAATGTACTGGATAATGATGTCCGGTACGCATGCTCCACAAATCCTGTGTAGGATATACTGGTAACGAATACTGCCAGAAGAACGATGATTAATCCCAGCGTGATCCTGATGATCCTATCCAATTTTTATCCCCCTTGTCCGGCATGTACTAAAGGAACCGGTATGTCGGGATTCTCTCCCGAAGCTCATGCCGGAATGCTGTATTGATGGTATTGAGTCACCCGGATTGAATACCTGTCGCAAGAAATCGTTAAAAAAAAATCGTTTCCGTGTCAGGTAACGATCATACCTTTATTGTTGTACGAAAAAGTGAGTACAAATGGCGCCACCTCCGACACTTGTACTTCAGAATGTCCTGTTACCCTCAGGGCGAGTAGCTGATCTCACCCTTGCTGACGGAAAAGTCTCCCATGTTGGGGCATATAAGGGTGCAGCGGAACTCTGCGATTGCCGGGGTTGTTTTGTACTTCCGGCTGCTGTTGATATGCATGTGCATATGCGGGGCGGTGTGCAGTCGGCAAAAGAAGACTGGGCGAGTGGAAGTATGAGCGCTATCGCCGGGGGAGTGACCGTTGTTGTTGACCAGCCGAACACCATTCCCCCCCTTACCACTCCTCATGCGTTTGCTGATCGGGTGCAGGATGCAAAAAACCACTCCTACTGTAATTTTGCCGTCAACAGTGGCGTGACTCCGGATACCCATCTGGAATCCCAGTGGGATGCCGGTGCGATGGCCTTTGGGGAGATCTTTCATGCACCGTCCAGTTATGGCGATGCGATTGACGGGGTTGCCCTGGAATCAGCACTGGGTCGTATCCAGAAACTGGGCGGGCTTGCCACGATCCATGCCGAACGTATCGGCACATCTCCCGATACTGATCTGGTATCGCACGGACTTGTGAGGTCTGCATTGGGCGAAGCTGAAGCGGTTCGTACCGTACAGTTCCTGAACCGCAGCGAATGTCGGCTTCATTTCTGCCACATGAGTTCCGTTCGATCGGTTGATGCAGTTGCGGGTTCAGTCGAGGTAACACCTCATCACCTGTTCCTTTCGCAGGAACAGTTTGACAAGGACGATGCCTTCGGGAAAGTAAACCCTCCTCTTCGTACGGAAATGGAGCGGAAAGGGCTCTGGGAACGATGGGGCAAGATCGATGTCATTGCATCCGACCATGCTCCCCACACGAAAGAGGAAAAAACACAGGCATTCCCTGATGCCCCTTCCGGGATTCCGGGAGTCGAGACCATGGTCCCCCTGCTGCTGGCCCAGGTGATTGCCAAAAAGATCGATCTGGCATCCGTCATGGAAAAGACCTCTTACGCACCTGCCCGCATTCTGGGAATTCCCCGCGCAGGATTTGCGGCGGGGGACCGGGCTGACTTTGCCATCTACCCAAAAAAGCCGAAATCAATTCAGGGGCCGTCCCTGCATAGCAGGTGTGGATGGACGCCCTTTGAAGGACAGAAAGCCATCTTCCCCAACATGGTCGTAATGAACGGTTTGATCACCTATCTTGGAGGGGAATTCTTCCGGCAGGAACCAACCTGGTTCCCGGGCAAAGGTTACAACTGCTATCACTGACACAATGCAGGGCGACAGCATCACCCTGTCTTGTCCGTTTTGTACCCCCTTCTTTGTCCCATCCCCAAGTGCTAAATATCTTTGACCCCGATGTACCAGTGCCGATACAGCGCAGCCATAGGTCCCCGGGTGATCAATTGACAAGCGTCTAGATGTGATCCATGGGACAACCCGGTTGCGCGACAGGCATACGCCCGGCAAGGGTTTAAACACAGGTGAGGAACGGCAGCAGCCACTGGTGATCCATGTGCGTTATTGCCGGGCAACATTCTTATTAGAACGTTTACTCATGTCCGATATCGCTGATGCTCTTGTAGAAGAGCGCAACGGCACGATTATTTCTATCGATGTTACTGCCGGAGCCAGAGCGGGGCTCTTCCCTGCAGGATACAATGAATGGCGAAAAGCCATAGGTTGCCGGGTTACGGCACAGGCGCATGAGGGAAAGGCCAACAAGGCCATTATTGCCCTGATTGCGGACTCCCTCGATCTGCCGGCATCTTCGATCAGCATCCAGTCCGGTGCAACCTCATCCCAGAAACGGGTGCTGATTGCCGGTATTGTAAAGAACGATCTTCTTTTACGCCTCAATTCACTTGGAATGTGAGTGGATCCGTTTCCTAAATGCCCGATATTTTGAAGTTTCATTTACCTGATGAGTACGATCAATTTTTTCGCCCCTGACTTTTCCGGTCTGTTTAAAAGCATGCCCTTAAGTAATTTTACAGGATATATATAACCTATACCTATGATCAGGCATTTCATTCATCGCATGATACATGGGGGTGCGTTTACTTGTATTCACCGGATACTACCAAGTACCTTATTCACATCAGCCTCGCAGCAGAGGGGGTGGTCGAGAAACCCGATGTAGTTGGTGCCATTTTTGGCCAGACTGAAGGGTTACTCGGCGAAGACCTGGATCTGCGGGATCTTCAGAGAACAGGGCGTGTCGGACGAATTGACGTCCAGATTACGAGCAAAAAAGGCGAGACCAAAGGAGAGATCCTGATATCTTCTTCTCTCGACCGTGCAGAAACGGCCATTCTTGCGGCATCGTTAGAGACGATCGATCGCGTTGGCCCCTGTGTAGCGCACGTGATCGTGGAATCCATAGAGGATATTCGCGTCAGCAAGCGAAAGAAGATAGTTGAGCGGGCAAAGGTGCTGCTGATCGAACGGTTTGATGACGGTACTATCGACAGCGACGAATTGCTTGACGATGTCCGCGAATGCCTCCGGATGGAAAAGATCGGCTCTATCGGCGAAGAAAAAGTACCTGCAGGTCCAAACGTGCTGGAGTCTGATGCAATCATCGTCGTTGAGGGCAGGGCAGATGTTCTCAACCTTCTTCGCTACGGAATAAAAAATGTCGTTGCTGTGGAGGGAACCAATATTCCAAAAACCGTTGTTGAGCTCTGCGAGAAGAAGACGGCTACCGCTTTTTTCGATGGCGACCGTGGTGGCGAACTGATCCTACGGGAGCTGTTACAGGTTGTTGACATAGACTTTGTTGCCTTCTCCCCCAAGGGAAAGAGTGTTGAGGATATGACCCGGAAAGAGGTCATAAAGACCCTCCGCAACAAGGTGCCCGTGGAATATGTCCGTGACCAGTACTTTGAAGATGCTGCTGAATTTCCGACGGAACTCCGCATTACGCGGGGCAATGCAGATGAGTCGGAGTCTCCGGGTAAAAAGAGCCGCCAGGTATCCCCGCCAAAGCGTTCTGAAGGGACACACGGCCCCATGACACTGCGCGATCACATTGATGAGGTAAAAGGGCATAGTCTTGCCCGGTTTCTCACTGATGACCTGACCGTTATAAAAGAACTGCGTCCGGATGAAGTTGAAAAAGCTATAGAAACCCTTGATGGAGCGGTCAGTGGTCTCGTTGTCGATCGACCCGTGGATCAAAAACTCCTGGATCGCCTGGTCTGGAAAGGTCTCTCGTATGTGGCAGCCAAAGATTTTAAGGGCGTCATAAAGAGACCGTTATCGATTCAGTTACTGAAAATGGGTGTGTAAACATAACCCCAGGCAAATTTATTTATTCTGACTTAAACCATGTTACTGTCTGGAGTGTTAGCGTGCACAAAGAGGAACTGATCAATCTTCATAAGATGCTCTCCGAAGTAAAAGACTATTTTGAAGAGATCAATCCTGAATTGAAATTTACCCAATATACTTCATTGAAGATTACCCCGTCACAATTGCACAAGAGCAAGATGGAGCATAAGTACGCGATATTTGTACTGGGCACCGAAATTGCCAATGCGATGAAGGAAGTGGATTATTCCTCTTCAAGTCGTATATCAGCCCGCATGAAGGAGCTTGCTGATAAGACTCTTAAAGAGATGGATGATTCTTAGAATACCCTTTTTTTATCTCCCAGTCTTTTTGTTGCAGTTTTCTGTAACCGGCTCTCCCGGTGTCATCTGCGGATTTTTACAATTTCTCCATTAAAGAAATGTTAAAATCCTATGAGGGCGGATTGTCGGACATGCGGTACTTTACGGACACCGAGAAGTCCATGGATCTTAAGGAAATTAATCGGGCAATCGAGACTGCTTTTTCTGATCATGGACGAGATCTTGTCCAGATGCCGCCGAAAGTGTACATCACTCTTCCCGAAGGGGACTTCCGGACGATGCCGGCATATCTCCCTTCCCTGTCCCTGGCCGGGGTAAAGATCGTCAATGTTCATCCCGGAAACCCTTCATGCGGACTTCCCACCGTAATGGCCCTGACCGTAATCCTCGATATCGCCACCGGTATGCCGGTAGCCATACTCAATGCAACAAAACTGACTGACATGCGCACGGGTGCAGCTGGTGCAGTTGCGGCAAAATACCTTTCTCCAAAAAAGGAGATAGTTCTCGGGCTGATTGGTACCGGAAGGCAGGCGGAAGCCCAATACCTGGCAATCTCGCAGGAACTTGATATTTGTGAGATAAAATGCTGGAGCCGTAACTCTCTGCATGCGGAGAAATTTGCACAGTCCATTACAGAATATAACGCCCGGAGCGTTTCTGTAGAAAAAGCCTGCGACTGTGATGTTCTGGTAACCACGACCCCCTCACGTGAACCGGTTGTCAGGAGTGAGTGGGTAAAAGAGGGAACCCACATCAATGCGATAGGTGCTGATGCCCCGGGAAAACAGGAACTTGATCCCCGGTTGCTCAAACGGGGACTTGTCTTTGTGGATGATATGGCCCAGGCCGTTCATTCCGGCGAAGTAAATGTTCCAATAACAGAGGGACTATTTACCACAGGGGAGATCAAGGGGACTCTTGGTGAAGTTGTCATCGGAATGAAACAACGCGGGAGTCCGGACCAGGTGACCATCTTCGATTCCACGGGGCTCGCGATACAGGATTTGGCAATAGCGGCGATTGCGATGCGCAAGGGACGGACGACAGACCTTCCTTTCCCGTAATGATTTTTTTTAAAAAATAGTGAATAAAAATTTCTATTCTTCAGGTTTTTTTGCGTGTCGTTTCCAGACCTGTTCCCGGTATACCGGCCCGCTGTTGTAGGTACAGAAGGGAATGAGGGTACCGTCAGGAGTTGCATAGTGAATGCAGCACCGCTGTACACGGTCAAGATCGTAATTATACCGGTCCATGAAGTGCATGGTACCGATGAAAAGTGCATTCCAGTGGAATTCCCTGAGGGCGTCGAAGTTCTGCCCGATCAATGTTTTTCCGATGATCTTCCAGAACTCGGCGGTGTTCCCGTGCTCTCCCTTCTGCACGGAATCATGCATGCTTTTCACGCCTTCCAGTAATGCCTTGTATTTGTTGATGGCGCCACCTTTTTTGATCGTTTCCGTCATCTGCTCGATCGACTCAAAGAAACTCTCCACGTCGACCATCCGGTTTACCGGCACCATGCCGTCTTCCTGGACAAAGACATAGGTGGCGGCACCGCAGTGGGGGTGAGCGGTGAAGCGAACCTGGGGTTTGCCGGTGTACGCTTCAACCAGATCGGAGAATGGGAGCACACAGGGGATGGGATAGAAATCATCCTTTTTGATGATGCCCTGGGTCTGGGCTTCAATATCTGCCAGGACTTCAGGAATCGTAATGCGGGATTTTTTGATATCGTCATCACTTGCAGCACCGGTAAATGCCACCGGCTGGAAATTGACTCCCCGGATAACTGAAATGTTATCAACGGCAAATTTGATGATATCGCCAATCTCATGATCGTTTTTACCCCGTATTACGGTGGGGACAAGGACAATGCCAAGTTTGACCTTTTTTAAATTCTCCACTGCTTTTTTATGAATCGCTAAAAACGGGTTTGTGTCTGGGGAGACTCCATCGAAATGCAGGTATACCGTATTGAGCCCGGCATCTTTGAGTTCCTGGGCAAGCTCCGGCTCTTTTGCGAGGCGCACGCCATTGGACGCAATCTGTACCTGGGGAAAACCAACCTCTTTTGCTTTTCGGATGATCTGCGCCAGATCCGCTCTCATCGTGGGTTCTCCCCCGGAAAACTGTACAGCCGGTGCGGGAACGGGTTTTTGGTTCCGAAGAAGTGTTAACATATTGACAACTTCATCAAAACTCGGCTCATAGATAAACCCGCAGGCACGGGCGTTGGCAAAACAGAATTCGCAGTTCAGGTTGCAGCGGTTGGTGAGATCAATATTCGCCAGCAGGGTATGGGAATGGTGGTTATTACAGAGTCCGCAGGATGTTGGGCAGTTTTCCGGTGGCGCAGTGTTCTGAGGATTTGATACCCCGGCACCGATGGCGTCATACTTTTCAAACCGGTGATACATTACGGGGTCTGACCAATAAAGATTCCTGAAATTCCCGTGTTCTTTACACGTCCTTTTCAGCCAGATCTTTCCCTCCTCTTCTACAATCTCCGCATCGATCACGGTATTGCAGGAGGGGCAAAGAGTTCGGGTTTTTTTTATTATCATCAATATCCACCGGGTACTCACATTTTTGGTTATCCCGCTGTGAGTTACCTTAATGTTTTTATCTGCTCTTTATTAGAGGTATTGGAGTGCACCATTATTAGTATTGACTTCTTCATAATACCGTTGTTCGCAGCGGTCTGGATCATGCTCCCTGCGTATATTCCAAATCCTGCAGCTGCACTTTTTGGCGGAGGGACTCCTCTTGACTTTGGCAGAAATTATTCTGACGGGCACCGGATATTTGGCGATGGCAAAACATTCCGCGGTTTGTTTTTTGGCGTCATGGCGGGGATTGTCACCGGTCTCCTTCTTATCTGGCTCTCGGCAACATTTGCGTTGACATTCCTGCCCCAGCATACCCTCATCTCGGTGTCACTTCTCGCTCTTGGGGCTCTGCTGGGAGATCTGGGGAAGAGTTTCCTTAAACGCAGGCTGGGAAAGGTGCGGGGGGAAAAGTGGCCGGTGGCCGATCAGCTCGATCTGGTTGCGGGTGCGTTTATCCTGATGCTCCTCTTCGATCCTAGCTGGCTCTTTGCTTATGTCACGATTCCGATTCTGATCATAATCGTTATCCTCACCATCATCCTTCACCGGGTGGTCAACATCATAGGTTATTTTATGGGAGTAAAGGAGGTTCCATGGTGAATTCTATTGCGGCACAGCTTATATCTTACAAGGCCATTGAAACGGGTGACTTTACCTTGGCATCCGGGGCAAAAAGTACGTACTATATTGACGTGAAAACGGCAGTAACCCATCCTGATCTGCTCAATGCAATCGCAAAAAATGTTGCGGATTCGTATGAATTTGATGTCGTAGCTGGGGTGGCTGTCGGGGGTGTCTCCCTTGCGGTTGCAACAGCACTTGCCGCTCAAAAACCCTATGCAATCATCAGGGCCGAGGAGAAGTGTCACGGAAAGAAAGAGATGATTATTGGAAACGTCAGGAATAAACGCGTTCTCCTTATCGAAGATGTGACCACCTCGGGCGGGTCCGCCCTGTATGGGATCGAAACCCTTCGTGCGGCCGGGGCTCAGGCAGACCGCGTTGTTACGGTCGTTGACCGGGAGCAGGGCGCGGAAGCGCTGCTCTGCCAGCAGGGGATTGAGTTTCTGCCCCTTGTCAGGGTAAGTGAATTGTTAAAAGAGAAGCAATTTTTACAGCAAGCGTAGATTAGAGAGGGACAATGAAGATACTTGTTGTGGGCGGGGGAGGAAGGGAGCATGCAATAGCATCTGCACTCGCCCGCAACCGAAAAACAGCGCTCTATTCCGTAATGGCAAAGAAAAATCCCGGAATATCAAAACTTGCAGAGGAGGTCCTGCTCTGCCGTGAAACCGATATACCCCGGATTGTCTCCTTTGCGCAGGAAAACTGCATAGAGTATGCATTTATTGGTCCTGAATCCCCATTGGAAGCCGGCATTGTCGATTCCCTGGAAACTGCCGGGATTTCCTGTGTGGGGCCATCCAAGGCAGCTTCCCGCATTGAGACTGACAAGGGCTTCTGCCGCAAGCTGATGGAAGAGCACCAGATCGATGGCTGCCCCAACTACCGGCTCTGCCAGAACAGTGCAGAGGCGGTTGCATTCATCAGAGATCACGATGGCGACCTGGTGATAAAACCCGTCGGGCTCACCGGAGGAAAGGGTGTCAAGATCATGGGCGAGCAGGTGGATAGGGCCGGTGCGATCGCCTATGCCGAACAGATCAAAGGCGGCATCATTCTTGAAGAGCGCCTGATTGGAGAGGAGTTCACCCTTCAGGCATTCGTCGATGGCACTCACCTTATACCCATGCCTCTTGTCCAGGATCACAAGCGGGCATTTGACGGAGATACCGGGCCGAACACGGGTGGCATGGGCTCCTACTCCATGCCGGACCACCTGCTCCCTTTTGTTACAAAAGCAGAGTTTACCCGTGCATTTGGGATTATGCGTGCGACTGTTGAAGCCCTGGCAAGAACCGGACACCCCTACAAGGGCATCCTTTATGGCCAGTTCATGAACACGGCACAGGGTCCGAAAGTGATAGAATTCAATGCCCGGTTTGGTGATCCTGAAGCAATGAATGTCCTGTCGCTGCTCACTTCGGACCTTGCCGAGATCATGGTGAGGATCACCAGCGGAACACTTGACCTGGCTCATGTCACGTTTGAGAAGAGAGCAACAGTCTGCAAATACCTGGTTCCGGAGGGTTACCCTGATGCCCCCCATGCCGGGGATGTGATCCATATTCGCGATACGAATGGGGCCATTGTGTATTTTGCCAATGTCGAGGAACACGACGGGTCGCTTGTCACACTGACATCACGCACCCTTGCCTTCATAGGTATCGGCGATACGCTGGATGCTGCCGAACATATTGCCGAGCAGGCAGCTGCATCGGTTACCGGTTTTGTGCGTTACCGGAGAGACATCGGCACAGACGCATTACTCAACCAGCGCATTGCCCACATGAGGGAGTTACGATGAAGAAGGATTTTCTTTCAATTTTAGATATCAGTAAAACAGAGCTGGAACAGATAATCACTGAGGCAAAACATCTCAAGGAACTCAGGAAACAGGGAGTGGTTCACGACCAGTTGAGGGGAAAAAGCCTCGCCATGATCTTTGAGAAGTCATCGACCCGGACACATATCTCGTTCGAAGTCGGGATGAACGAGCTTGGCGGCCATGCCCTGTTCCTCAACGCCCGGGATATGCAGATATGGCGGGGTGAAGAGATCCGGGATACTGCACGGGCCGCTTCGCGCTATGTCTCCGGTATTATGATACGGGCGTACAAACACAGCACCATCGAGGAATTTGCCCGTTATGCCACTATACCGGTGATCAACGGGCTCTCCGATCTCGAACATCCCTGCCAGTTGCTGGCAGATATCATGACCATGCAGGAGCATTTTGGTTCTACCGGCGATCTACGGGTTGCATGGGTTGGCGATGGAAATAATGTCTGTAACTCACTGATCCTCTCTACGGTCCTTACCGGTTACTCGGTAACCGTTGCAACTCCCGGCGGTTACGAACCTTCCGAGGAGATCGTGAAGAAGGCCCGTTCCCTCGGCGGCAAAGTGAACCTTGTTAAAAGTCCTGAACTCGCGGTCAAGGATGCACATGTCATTGTCACTGATACCTGGGTGTCTATGGGTGACGACGCTGAGCGGGACGAGCGTCTTAAGACATTTTCGGGGTATACCGTTGATGCGGGACTCATGCGATATGCATCTCCCGATGCACGGGTACTTCACTGTCTTCCTGCTCACCGCGGCGAAGAGATCGCTGACGAAGTGATGGAAGGAGGCCAGAGCCTGGTATGGGATGAGGCAGAAAACCGGTTGCATGCCCAGAAGGCACTGCTCGTGCGACTGCTGAAAAAATAATAAAAAACGATTTTTTTTACGTATCAGGTAACGAATTTATGCAGTTCGTCACGCATATACGTCTCGACTTTCTGCATGACCTCAAGTTTACCCCGGAATGCAAGGAGATCCCGTTCATCTCCTTCCATATTGGCAAATTTGATCTTCTCTCTCCGGTCTACAACTTCCACATCGAATTTGCCCGTGATATCCAGGATGATCTTCTGGGGAACGCCGGGGGGAATGACAATATCGAATAACTGTTCTTCATCGATCATGGTACATCACTTAAATCACTTTCCTATTTTGATCCGCCGGCTCATAATACATGGGCCCCCGCGGACGCCCCCGATCGGATTTTTGGGCTTTCCGAGCGAGTTCATGCAACGGCCCATCAGTGCCGCGCCCCGTGCAAGCCCGTCATCCACAAATACGAGATGATCCCGGGGATCATCAAAGAGTTTGCGTTCAATGATCCCGTCGAGAATATATTCTGGTTTCCGCCCGGAAATTGCCGCCCGGCCGGTAAATCCGATCGAAGAATTCCTGGGAACGAGTTTTTGTTCTACGGCAACATCGATCAGGCGCAGGGCCATCTGTGCACAGACACGATCAATGACTTCGTTGAGGGTTGCAAGATTATGTTTTTCATGTATCTCTTTGCCGATCTCCATGAGTTTGTCCAGATCACTGCCGTTCTCCCCACAGTCACAGCCGATCATGGCAATTCCTGATTCCATGGCAAGTTTTGCATTGACCGGGATCCGCCCGAAACGGTCACGTTCCGGGGGAACGATCCGGATATCTATGTGGTTATGGCAGCGTTTTACATACTCGTCAATGACCTTGCGGTTACCTCCCCCGAACAGCCCGCCGGTAACGCTGTGTTCCCCGAAAATATCAAGTGCCGTTCCCGTTCGTTTCTGCACAAGACCGGTCCCCCGGACGATTGCATCAGGAATTGCCCCGGCAAGCCCACAGAAGTTCCCCACCGTTTTTGCAAAGGGGTTGGGATCATCGGGGCTTACATCGCTGGTTATCCGGCCATCGAGAGTTGTACCGAAATCTACCGATACGCAGGGATTGCGGAAATCAACGGGAGTCCATTTCGCCCCTTCCTTGATTCCCGCCATGGCAAGTTCGCCCTCCATCTCGTTTGCGACCATCTCCACTCCGGTTGATCCGACCGGGGGGATCACTCCCGCGACCGCACCAACAAAGACAACCTTATCGGCAAAACTGAAGGGCTGGAGTTTCTGGGGCTGGTTCTCTTTGGACATGGGGGGGGTCATCTTGCGGGGCGGGACTCCTGCATTCAGGCAACCATTTGCAAGTGCAATGACAAAATCGCCGATCTGGTCCGGCGATTCCATCTCCGCAACCACCCCCGTACTACGGACAACGAAATCCAGCTCTTTTTCAATATCCAGGTGGGCATCCTTGTGACACTGGAGCAGGGTATCCCGGACCAGTTCGGTCACTGCTTCACGGGTGAGTTCAGTACCATCGAGTGTTGCCCCAAAAATAGTTTCGCCGGGTTTGGGGGGACGGATATCGCGGCTCATGCTCACGGTTTTATTGATCACATAGGACATGCCCGTTTCGAGATTCATCCCGGTCAATATGCATTTGGTGGTGGTGTTTCCCATCTCTACGGACGCCACAATAAAGTAGGGTTTATTTTTGTATTCAGGGAATTGCATCCCGGCACCATGAGTTATTGTGGGTGGGGGGGGACTCTCAACAATATAGGGTTTTTGTTTTATAAAGCGGGAAAAAAAACCTGCGCACATACAGACGAGTCTTCAATGCGTCAAATCTTATAATTTTCTATTTGCTGCAATTGGTACCGCCGTTGAAGGAAATCGAGGATTATCGTGACTTCTTTTTTAATAAAAATCTGCCAACACCTCCGAAAACTTTGCCTGGAATTTGAAAACCGAATCTTCTCCCTGGCAGTTTCACATTTATGAAAACTTCAAAAAAAGATTATTTTTTGGATTTTACAATGTTTCTCGTTTTTCTGGCATGGGCCATACGAGCCTGGATGCCAAAATACTGGGAAACACCAATCGCGTGGCACTGGTCAAGCGATGAACTGTCAAATGAAACCATATCCTCCGAATAAATGGCATCGGGGGAACTACGCCCGAGCACACGAACTGCTCCCTTGTAGATATCGAGATCCACCTTGCCATTCACCCGTTCCTGGGTTGTGTCGATAAATGCATTCAGTGCAGCGTAGAGAGGCTCATATACCAGTCCCTTGTAGGCCAGTTCCGACCATTTATCATCCACGGTGCGTTTGAATACCAGCTCCTGCCGGGTGAGAACAAGAGCTTCAAGATCCCGGTGTGCGGTGAGAATAACGGTGGCTGCCGGGTGTTCATAATTCTCACGGGCTTTTATACCAAGGATACGATCTTCGATCATATCGTTACGGCCAACCCCATGTTTTCCGGCACGTTCATTCAACTGCTGGATAAGATCATACCCCTTCATCTTTTTGCCATTGAGAGCGACTGGTAGGCCGGCCTTGAATTCCAGGGTGATTTTTTCCGGCTTTGCAGGGGCTTTTTCCGGTGAAACGGTCCAGAGATAGATTTCTTCAGGGGGGTGGTAAGCGGGATCCTCTAATTTTCCCCCTTCAATACTCCGGCTCCAGCAGTTCTCGTCCATGCTCCAGGGTTTGTCCTTTTTTACCGGGACCGGGATCTTATGCTTTTTGGCATAGTCGATCTCCCAGTCACGGGTGAGGTTGAGTTCACGGATCGGTGCTACGACTTCAAGCCCCGCACTGCGGATAATAAAATCAAAACGGAGCTGATCATTGCCTTTACCTGTGCATCCGTGCCCGATTGCTTTTGCGCCCTCTTTCCGGGCGATCTTTACAACCTCTTCTGCGATAAGGGGTCGGGCAAGGGAAGTTCCCATAGGATATCCTTCATAGGATCCATTTGCCCTGATAGCCGGGAAGATGTGGTTGTTCACAAATGCTTCGCGGGCATCAATCGTATAGTGCTTATCAGCAAGTTTTATCCCCTTTTTTGTTGCGATATCGATCTCCTCATCCCGCTGACCGACATTCACCGCAACGGTGACGACACGATCGTAATCATATCGTTCTTTTAAAAGGGGTATACAGATGGAGGTGTCAAGTCCTCCGGAATATGCAAGAACAATAGTACCTTTTCCCATGATTTACCTCTTGAATGGATACTAAAATATCTGTTTGTTGTTTCAGCATATATTTTCAGGGGGATAACGCGGGCAAATCCTGAAAAATGCAACACTTTCTTTAAAAGGTAAAGAACGAAAAAAAGATAGTTCAGGTTTTCCTGAACTCGGGTATCGTTTGGATTTAAGCGGTTACGACAATCTTACCGATTGTCTGGGGCTGGAATGGACCGGTCGTGTAATCGTAAGAACCTACCTGGTCAAACGTAACTTCAAGGGTCTTTCCGTACGGGATTGATACAGATTCGATGGTGCCGAAGTACTTGGCGGTCGTTCCATCAACTGCCTGTACGCTGTGTGGCTTGAGGTCATCCATATTTGCCCAGATCACTTTGGTGCCGACTTTGACATAGGCTGATGCACCGGGCTGGATGGTTAAGTCCTTGGTAAATGTGATGGTATAGGTCGGGACGGGGGTTGGTGTTGCCGTTGGTGTTACATTCGCAGTCTTGTTAACAACTACAACAACAACTTCCTTGGTCGGTTCGGGGGTTGGGATTGCCGTTGTAACGATAACGGTTGGAACCGCGGTCGGTGTCGGGGTGGCTACAGGTGCTGCTGGCTGAGATGTGCATCCCGCGAGCAGGATCCCGATAAACAGGATCGCAAGAACAACAAGAAGTTTCTTCATGCATCTTTTTTTGTTATTTCGGTATATAAGGATATTCAATCATTTTGCATGATTATTGCATTGTACCTGCCGGGATCCCATAGTGGAATCCGGTATGGTAAAGGGAGAAAAAGGGGGATATTGACGGGATTTGGGCGATATCACTTCAGATAGTGCCCAATTGGCTCAAGGGTCATCTGTTCGCGTTTGATTGCATCAATGGCAAGTGCTGCAGCACGCGCCGCCTGTAACGTAGTAATATAGGGTATTGAGAAGTCTACTGCCGCACGCATGATCTGGTAATGATCCTGTCGTGACTGGCGGTCCTGCGGAGTATTGATGATAAGGCGTATCTCTCCATGCCGCATCATATCCAGCACATTGGGAGACCCCTCCTGCACTTTCCTGATAAGATGCGCTTCGACTCCGGCTTCCTGGAGATAATCGACTGTCCCTTCGGTCCCGTAGAGGGTAAGCCCGAGATCGCGCAATTTGCGTGCTATCGGGATAGCTTCTTCTTTCTGCTCGATGTTGACGGAAATGAAGACGTTGCCCTTCCGGGGGAGCTCGTTGTCGGCTGATATGCAGGCCTTGTAGAACGCGAGACCGAAATCGTAATCAATACCCATCACTTCCCCGGTACTCTTCATTTCAGGGCCAAGCACCGTATCGACACCGGCCAGTTTGCTGAACGGGAGCAGGACTTCTTTTACGGCGACATGCTTTATCTCCCGTTCTTTGTGTCCGAGATCCCGCAGTTTCCGGCCAACCATTACTTTCGCAGCAATTTTTGCCACCGGCAGGCCGGTAGCCTTTGAGACAAATGGTACCGTGCGGCTCGCCCGCGGGTTTGCTTCAAGGATATAGACTACGTTGTCCTTGACGGCAAGCTGGAGATTTACCAGGCCAATCACGCCCAGTCCCAGCGCGATCTTCCGTGTGTAATCTCGCACGGTATCCAGTACCTCTTTCGAGAGGGACTGTGTCGGAATAACACAGGCAGAATCCCCGGAATGGATCCCTGCCTGCTCTATGTGCTCCATGATGCCGCCAATGAGCACGTCTTCCCCATCGCAGACCGCGTCGACATCGAGTTCTATGGCGTTCTGGAGGTAGGAATCGATCAGTACCGGGTGGTTCTTGGCAACCCGTACTGCCTCTTTGATGTAGGATTCAAATTCGACCGCATTGTGAGCGATCTCCATTGCCCTCCCCCCGAGGACAAAGGAAGGCCGGACCAGTACCGGGTATCCGATCTTTTCTGCAGTTTCGCGAGCTTCCGCTTCGGAATATGCCGAACCGTTGGCCGGGCTGGGGATTTTGAGTTTATCCAACAGCACGCTGAACCGGTCGCGATCCTCAGCAATGTCCATCGCATCCGGGCTTGTACCCAGGATCCTTGTGCGAAGGCCAAGGCGTTTGATCTCCTGTTCGATGGGCACTGCGAGATTGACTGCATTCTGCCCCCCGAACTGTACCATGACGCCGTAATAATCGTCTTTCCTGAGGATATTGACGACATCCTCAAGCTGCATGGGCTCAAAGAAGAGCCGGTCCGAAGTGTCGAAATCCGTGGAAACCGTTTCGGGATTATTGTTGACAATATGAACTTCAACGCCCTCTTCCCGGAGGGACTGGACTGCATGCACGGTGCAGTAATCGAATTCGATACCCTGTCCGATGCGGATAGGGCCTGATCCGAGGATGAGCACTTTCTGGCGATCACTGGGGACGATCTCACAGGTACTCTCATACGTTGAATAGAAGTATGGCGTGCTTGCGGGGAACTCGGCAGCGCAGGTGTCCACCATCTTGTACGATGGCAGGCCCACAATTTTCTCTATCTGCTCATTACCGATCCCGGTAATCTTTGCAAGTTCAGCATTCGAAAACCCGAGTTTTTTTGCAGAACGAAGGTTTGCCGGTTCATGATGGGTTACGAGATGCTTTTCACAATCCACAATATTTTTGATCTTCTCTAAAAAGAACGGGATGATTGACGTGAGCTGGGCAATCTCATCAAGGGTGAATCCCAGCCGGAACGCGTCGAAGAGGCAGTGGAACCGCTCATCCGTGGGGCGCGACAGGATCATGCGCACCTCGCTGGGGCTCGTATGGGCGGTCACGTCGGTATCCAGCGATCGCTTTGCCTTCATGAAGGCTTCTTCGAGTGTGCGCCCGATCGCCATCACCTCTCCCGTGCTCTTCATGGAGGTGCCGAGAGTCCGGTCGGCACCCTTGAACTTGTCAAACGGCCAGCGGGGGACTTTGACCACAATATAATCGATCGTTGGTTCGAACGAGGCCGGAGTACATCCGGTCACGGTGTTCATGATCTCGTCGAGCCGCAGACCAATGGCAATCTTTGCTGCCACCCGGGCAATCGGGTAACCCGTTGCCTTCGAGGCAAGAGCCGATGAGCGGGAGACACGGGGGTTGACTTCGATGACCCGGTAGTCGCCTTCCCAGAACGCGAACTGGACATTGCAGCCTCCCTGCACGTCCAGCGACCGTATGATATGAATCGCGGAGCTCCGCATCATCTGGAATTCATCGTCACGAAGTGTCAGGATCGGAGCAACGACGACACTTTCCCCTGTGTGGATCCCCATGGGGTCTACGTTCTCCATACCGCAGACAATGATGCACGTGTCAGTGGCGTCACGCATCACTTCGAACTCGATCTCTTTCCAGCCCATCACGCTCTCTTCAATGAGCACCTGGTGGATACGGGAACGGGAGAGCCCGAGTTCTACAATGCGGGTGAGTTCCTCTCTTGTACGGGCAATCCCGCCACCCGCTCCACCCAGGGTGTAGGCCGGCCGGACAACCGCCGGAAGACCGATCTGCGTGATGGCTTCCTCGATCTGGGTGAGCGAGTTGAGCACCATGCTTTTTGGTACCGGCTCACCGATGCTGATCATGAGATCGCGGAATTTCTGGCGGTCCTCGCCCTTGTAGATCGCTTCGAGCGGGGTTCCGAGAATTTCAACCCCTTTTAGTGCACCCATCTCGGCGAGTTCAACGGTGAGGTTCAGTGCAGTCTGGCCTCCCATGCCGGATAAAATCCCGTCGGGCTTTTCTTTCTCGATGATCTTTGCAATAATATCTGCCCGGAGCGGCTCAATGTAGATCACATCAGCCATGTCCGGATCAGTCATGATCGTTGCCGGGTTCGAATTGATGAGCACGACTTTGATGCCCTCTTCCCGCAATGCCCGGCACGCCTGTGATCCCGAGAAATCAAACTCCGCTGCTTGTCCAATCTGGATTGGTCCAGACCCTATCAGGAGGACCTTTTTGATATCTGTTCGTTTGGGCATCAGGCAATCCTCCGGTAAAGTGCATCAAAGAAATGCGCCTCAGTGTCCCGCGGTCCTCCATGTGCTTCCGGGTGGAACTGGACGGTGGTCAGCTTGAGATCCTTGTTCTCGAATCCCTCAACGGTGCCATCATTGACATTGGTATAGGTGACCCGGCAGCCTTCGGGAAGTGAATCCTCATCGACTGCAAATCCATGATTCTGGGTGGTGATGAAAATGCGGCCGTCCTTGAACCTGACCGGCTGGTTCGCACCGCGATGACCGAACTTGAGCTTGTAGGTGTCGCCACCGAGGGCGAGTGCCGAGACCTGGTTGCCCATGCAGATCCCGAAGATCGAGAGTTGTCCGAGCAGTTCCCGTATACATCGGATCGCATGAACCGCCTGTTTGGGATCCCCGGGTCCGTTGCTCACAAAAAGTGCATCCGGTTTACAGGAGAGCACCTGTTCCGGTGTTGCATTGTGGGGGAAGACATAGAGATCGCCTCCGCGTTTTGCGAGACTTGTGATCATATTCTTTTTTATCCCGAGATCGATTACTGCAATGCGTTTTCCTTTCCCTTCAATCCGATAGGGTTCTTTGCAGGAAACTTCCGGTATGGGGGTGATATCCGTGATCTGGGGGGTTCTCCGGGCAAGATTTACTGCATATTCACCGTCATCGCAACCGACAACGAGTGCTGCCCGCATGGTTCCGTGGACACGGGTTTTGATCGTGAGTGCCCGGGTGTCAACACCACTCATGCCGAGGAGATTGTTCTCTTCAAAAAAGGATCTGATGGACGGGCTGGCGGCGGGTTTTTCACAGATCTCTTTTGCAATGCAACCGAGGGCACATACTTTCTCATTCTGGAAATTCTGGATATCGACACCATAATTCCCGATCTGCGGGAAGGTGAACATGAGTATCTGGCCGAAATAACTTGGATCTGTCAGAGACTCCATATAGCCGGTCATCTGCGTATTGAACACGAGTTCCCCGGAACACTCTCCTTCAACACCAAACCCTTTCCCGATATAAAATTGCCCGTCTTCGAGACCCAGAACCGCCTTCATGATTTCCATATATGATGTGCCTGAATAGTTATTAACGATAGTGCAGGTGACAGTCGTTCCCGACGGTACTGGGGGGCTTTTGGGAAACTGCGGCTTTAAAAAAACGGGATCAATTACCCGAAACATTCAGCCAAACAATACAATCCGATCGTACGGGATACAACGGATATGCATAAAAGCAATCAGTGTCGATATTCACTTGTCGCTTAAAAGACGAGGTGAACAACTATGGGAACGCAAGGCAGAAAGATTGTTGATACCGATGTCGATGAGCTGGTCAAGCTCCTCAACAAGGCATATTCCGATGAATGGCTCGCGTACTATCAGTACTGGGTCGGCTCCAAGGTAGTACGTGGTCCGAACAAGGAGGCAGTTATTGCAGAGCTCACCCTCCATGCAACCGAAGAGCTCGGTCATGCAGTTCTCCTCACTACGCGGATTATCCAGCTGGGAGGAACTCCCGTAACCAATCCCCAGCAGTGGTTCAAACTCACCAACTGCGGGTATGATGCTCCCGACGATACGTTTATCGTCAAGGTGCTGGAACAGAATATCAAGGGTGAGCAGTGCGCCATCAAGTCCTATAACAGCCTGCTCAAGAAGACCCGGGACAAAGATCCGGTTACCTACAACATCGTTCTGGGAATCCTCCAGATGGAAGTCGAGCATGAAGAGGATCTTCAGGCTTTGCTGGAAGATGTCAATATCATTATGAAAAACAAGTAATTTTTTCTTCTTTTTTTGATGAAGCGGATCGCACTGTTAAAGTAACCTGGATTTCAGGATCTCCCTGAGGACAAATATCCGGCCGATAATCCGGTTATCTTTTACAACCGGCGTACTTTTCAGGAATGTCCGGACTTTTATGCCACAGTTATTTTTCATTGTCAGCGCCCCGGTCCACACTCCCTTCGAATCCTCAAAAAATCTCAACGGCCCTATGGCAAATGTATCCCAGGGATACGGGAAATCATTCAGTACTTTTTTCGTTGATATGCAACTCTCCCGCTCTTTTGTAACGTTTTGCCGGTACTATCATCATTCTTAAATACCAATTGCCTCCATTTCCCTGTAAGAAACAGGAGTGTACGATATGGGCATTGAACACGTCAATGGAAAAAATAAGGGGAAGGTTATGCTCTATGCACTGAGCACCTGCGGGTGGTGCAACAAGACCAAGGAACTTCTGCGGGAACTGGGTATTGAATTCGATTATACCTATGTCGATCTTCTCGAAGGAAAGGAGCAGGACGACGCGATGAATGTTGTTGAACGCTTCAACCCGGCCGGCTCGTTTCCCACCCTTGTCATCAATGACAAAAAATGCATTATCGGATTCAGGGAGCAGGAAATCAGGGAGGTATTGCGTTAAATGCCTCTCATCCAGATCCGGCCGGAGGATGTCGTAGCCTCGTATCATGTCCTGCAAAAAGATGCAACCGATGGCGGCTATCACCTGAATCCGGACGCCGAGTTTACAAAAAATCTCGTTTCAGGCCTTTTAAAAAATGAGCAGCGTTACGGGTATCCTGCCTGCCCGTGCCGGCTTGCGTCCGGCAAAAAAGAGCAGGATCTCGATATCATCTGCCCCTGCGATTACCGGGATCCTGATCTCAATGACTTCGGATCCTGTTACTGTGCCTTGTATGTCAGCGACGCGATTGCAAACGGGGGGAAAATATCCGGTCCTGTGCCCGATCGCCGCCCCCCTCGTTCTGAACGGGGAACGATCATTACTCATACGATCCCTCTCTCGGCATCGCCGTCACCTACCCTTCCCCTTCCGGTCTGGCGCTGCAAAGTCTGTGGCTACCTGTGTGCCCGGGAGCAACCTCCTGAGATCTGTCCCATCTGCAAAGTGACGAAGGACCGGTTTGAACGGTTCATGTAATCTTTTACCCTTTATTTTTCCGTCCTTTTGGGTTCATCGATTATCCGGTGTCATTTTCCCAATCCTGATATAATGCTGCGACCAGATAGTACTGGTATGGCAGGCCCCATAAAAGTCGAGATTATTGGTCTGAAAGATTCTGAATGCTGTCCGTTTCCCTGCGATGATAACCGGAACTGCGGGCTTTCTGACTGCTACCCCACCGGCAAGCTGACCGCTGCATATGATGCCCTGGCCTCTGCACTGAAAGCCCAGTACGGGGACCGGGTAGAACTCCAGCTGACGCTGGTGGATGATGGTGTACCGGATTACGTGAAGCAGATCATCGAGAACGATTTTCCCCCGCTGCCCATTGTCATGGTGAACGGGAAACTCACCCGTATAGGGCGTATAGTTCTCGACCGGATAAAAAAAGAGATAGATGCTGTCTGCTGATAATCAGGTAACTCTCGTAAGGGCACCCGTACCGAGATCATAGTAAAGACCGTGGACCTGTACTCTCTGCTCATCAACAGCCTTTTTCAGCAGGGGGTACGTGTGAAGATGTTCTATCTGGAGCCTCACGTTCTCCTGTTCTATCAGCCGGTATCGCTCATCCTTTTCAAGCACCGTAGTCGGAGTGGGTATCGTCTTGTCCCCCCGTTCTTTCGCGTCCCGGGCATTGTTCAGCCACAGGGGAATGTACGAGTCAGTGCTTTCCTTATCCAGCGCCCGGATCGCCCCGCAGTTTGAATGTCCGCAGATGACCACATCTTCAACCTTGAGGTGAACAACAGCGTATTCAAGTACCGTGGCAAAATTCCAGTCATGGATCGGCACGATGTTACCGATATTTCTCTGTATGAAGAGTTCTCCCGCCCTTGCCTGCGTGATATGTCCCGTCTGGAGCCGGGAATCCGAGCATCCGATCCAGAGCACGGTCGGATGCTGGCTCGACGCCAGCTCGCGGTAGTAATCGATGTTCGGGGTGAAATCAGATTCCCGGAACTTAAAATTTCCCAGCAATAATTTGTCGCTCATCTTTGTAGCATTCTCCTTTTTCTGGCAACTCCCTCTTTACACACACCTCAGGGAGTATGCCGTAATGCTCTCTCGTCTGGGAATTCAGTTAAATATTGTGCTTTGATATCCGACGAAAAGAGGGCCCGGGAAACGGGCACCTCCACCACCGTATTTTTGTCCTACCGATGAAAATCACTGATGACGCAACACGCGCATTAAAAAACCATCTTATCTGTACGGCTGGATTTTACATTCAGGCCCTGGCTGGAGTTGAATTCCTCATGCAGGACTTCGGGAAAACGCGTCAGCGGTTAAAGTCAGCGATCGGAAGCCGGTTTTATCTGCAAAAACGCGATGCCTTTATCGTAGTGAAATGGTAACATAAGGGAATCGACAACCAAACGATGATCTGAATGGACGATTACCCTTATCATATCACTGCCCGAATACCTTGTTTTGTGGAGGTGCCGTATACCGATCATATCTTCGTATGCTGAGCCGGAACCGTTCAGCGAGGACCAGACGCTCCTTACGCTCTATACTCTTGCCGGTGAGGAGAGCGGAGGTTTTGTTACATTCCGCCCTCATTTTTTTGTCCGGATTGGCAAAGCCCTGTTCTCCCAGGGGACCGTCCCATCACCGGTCCCGGTTATCGGTCCGGTTGAAGTCCGGGAACTCACGCCCTCGGAACTTGTCCGTGCTGAACGGGAGCTCTGGACCCATTACCACCAGCAGACTGCCGATCGGGTCAATGACCGGCTCTTTGCCGCCTTTGCCGGTACCAAGCTGATTGGCGTGGCCCGGTGCTCACGTCATCCCGATGGCCTCGAGGTCGATGCCGTCTATGTCCTGGACGAATACCGTCGCCAGGGGTTTGCCCGTTCGGTTATGATCCTTCTCATCGTGGAATGTGGATGCCAGGAGACGCTCTATATGCACTCGAAGACGGAACTGGTGGATTTCTATGGCAGCCTGGGTTTCTACCCTATGCCCGAGTGCGATCTGCCAAAGACCATCCGGGACCGGTTCGGATTTGTTATGGGAAATCTCAAGGGAATTGATGTCTGCCTGATGAAACGGGATCCGGCCGCCCTTCCCCGGGAACAGAACACCTGAATTAGGGAGTAATAAATGATCGTTGAACTTTTTATTCTTGCAATCCTGGTACTGCTGGCTGGCACCCTGCTGCCTCTTGCCGCGGTATCGCAGGACCGGAGAATCGTGCGGACGATCTCCCTCTCCTGTATCATCATTGCCTCTCTCCTGCTGGCATGCCTGTCCCTCGCGAACCTGTTCTCCGGTAAACCGGTCCCTTTTACCCTCTACCAGCCCCTTCCTCTCGTTTCCCTCTCGTTCGTGATCGACCGGCTCGCCTCCTTTTTCCTGCTAATCATTGCGGTCGTGTCGGCTTGTGTCGCCATCTACTTCTCTGAATATATCGAGCATATGGAAGGGCAGTCCCGCAGGAACCTGCTCTGCGGCAGCACCAGTCTTTTCATTCTCGCGATGGTTCTCATCGTCGCTTCGGCAAACACGCTCTCCTTTTTCCTGTTCTGGGAACTGATGGCAGCCAGCTCGTTCCTGCTGGTTACCTACGAGTATACCCATGATGAGACCCGGAAAGCCGGGATCTTTTACTTTATGATGACCCAGCTCTCATCGCTCTTTGTCCTGCTGGGAATCATTGTTCTCTATGTCGTGTCAGGTTCTCTGGCAATCGCCCCGTTAACCGCCGCATCGACTCCCTTGGTTACGCTGGCATTTCTCCTCCTGTTTGTGGGATTCTCTGTAAAGGCAGGTATCATCCCGTTCCACAAGTGGCTGCCGTACGCCCACCCGGCAAGCCCGTCCCCCATCTCCGCCCTCATGTCAGGCGTCATGCTCAAGATCGCCGTGTACGGCATGGTGCGTTTCCTGTTGAACGTCTTCACCCCCGATCTCTGGTGGGGGGTGCTGATCCTGGCAGCGGGTACCGCATCGGCGGTTCTGGGGATCATCTACGCGTTAAAAGAGCACGACATCAAGGGCATGCTCGCCTATTCGAGCATCGAGAATCTGGGGATCATCTTCATGGGTATCGGCCTGTCGGTGATCTTTACTGCCAGCGGTCTTCCCGATCTTGCCACCCTCAGCCTGCTCGGAGCGCTCTTCCACTCCTTAAACCATGCGATGTTCAAGAGCCTGCTCTTCCTCACCGCGGGGTCCGTGGTATCTGCCACCCATACGCGGGATATCGAACACATGGGAGGACTTGCCCACCGGATGCCGGTCACTTCTGCTCTTTTCTTTGTCGGAGCTGTTGCGATTGCGGCCCTGCCTCCCTTGAACGGGTTTGCCAGCGAGCTCCTGATCTTCATCTCGTTCTTCACCTCGATGGCTGAAGTGATTCCCCTGTATAAGGTGTTCCTGTTCATCTGCCTTGCCCTGTTTGCCCTGACCAGTGCCCTTTCGGCAGCGTGTGTCATCAAGGCATTTGGATCGATCTTCCTGGCTCTCCCGCGTTCTCCCGAGAGCGCCGCTGCCCGCGAAGTTCCCCGTGCCATGCTGATCGGGCCGGGCATCCTTGCCGCAGCCTGTATTCTCCTGGGAGTGGGTGCCCTCCAGATCTTTGCCCTCGTGGGTTTTCCGGTCCCCCTGCCGGATATGCTGCTGGTCAGCCTGCTGCTCATCGGCATGGCCGTCCTTACCTACGCGGTGCTCTATTTCACTGCCTCCCGCGAAGTGCGGGTGAGTGAGACCTGGGGATGCGGGACACTCTCGCAGCGGGCATCGGCTGAGTACAGCGGTCATGGGTTCTCGGAACCTCTCGACATCATCTTCTCGGCGATCTACCGCACCCGGACCACCAATGAACGGAAGTTCTTTGACCAGAAAAACTGCCACTTCAAAGAGGGTTACGGAGAGATTCGTCTCTTAAAAGTGTTTGAGGAATATCTCTACACTCCCATTGCGAAGAAGTCCGTTCTGGTGGCTCTTCGCATCTCGCGTTTCCAGAACGGGTGCCTGGATACCTATCTCCTGTACGTCTTCATCACGGTCATTGCCCTGATCATTTTCCTCGGGTGGTTTGCATGAACCTGGATTTTCTTCTTTACCTGGCGATCAATACCCTGGTCGTCATTGCCGTTTCACCCCTCTTTGTCAGCCTGATCAAGAAGATCAAGGCCCGGACCCAGGGGCGGCAGGGCCCCACCGTCTTCCAGACCTATTATACGCTCATAAAACTGCTGAAAAAAGAGGTCATCTACTCTCCCAACTCCTCGCGGATCATGCGGGTCACGCCGCTGGTAACGATGGCCGCAATCCTTGTTGCGGCGCTCTTTGTCCCGCTGGTCTTTGTACCTGAACCGGTCGGGGGCATCGGCAACATCATCCTCTTTTTGTACCTGCTCGCGCTGGCCCGCTTCTTCATGGCACTCGCGGGGCTGGATGCCGGCAGTTCCTTTGGAGGGATGGGCAGCTCGCGGGAGATGAGCATCTCGTCCATCATCGAGCCCACGACCATCATTGTCTTTGCTGCGCTCGCGTTCGTCTTTAAAACCCTCAACATCTTTGACATGTTCACCCTCAATGCGTCCACCGGGTCACCTTCCCCCTCAACCCTCATCCTGATTGGGATCTCGTTGTTCATTATCATCATCGTGGAGACCTCCCGGATACCGGTTGACAATCCCGAGACGCATCTCGAACTGACCATGATCCACGAGGGGATGATTCTTGAACAGTCGGGCAGGAACCTGGCCCTCATGGAACTCTCTGCGGCAGTCAAGATGACGGTCCTCATGGCGCTTCTCATCAACCTGATTGTTCCCTTCGGGCTGATGACTACCCTGACCCTTGCCGGGCTCCTCATTGCCATTGTCGTCTTCGTGGTGAAGGGTTCTATCCTGGCGGGCATCATCGGTCTCTTTGAATCCTCGATGGCCAAGAAACGGTTCTTCCAGCTCCCGAGTCTCTTTGCCATGGCATTCTTCTTCTCGACCTTAATCATCATCATCGCGGTGTTCTCATGATCGACCAGGCGACCATTGAAGGGATCATCAGGATCCTCTTTGTCTGCATCATCATCACGGCTGCATATATCATCTCTACGCGAAACCTGCTCACCGTGGTGTCCGTCTACTCGCTCCAGAGCCTCACGCTTGTCGGCATTGCCCTTGCCCTCTGGTCGCTTGACGGTTCCATTGTTCTCCTGGAAATTGCGGTGATTACGTTGATCAGCAAGGTCATCATCATCCCGTACTTCATTGCAACCATCCAGGAAAAGATCCGGATCAAGCGGGACATCGAGTTCCACTACTTAAGTCCCACCACCTCGCTCATCATCTCCATGGCCCTGATGCTGGCCATCTACCTGGCGTTCACCCGGATCATGAAGGATTCCCCCAATGCGACGGGGGGTCTCATCTTCTTTGGCGCTGTGCTGGGAATATCGCTGATGCTCATGGGAATGATGGTGACGTTCAGCAGGAAGAGGACGATCACCAAAGTCCTGGGTTTCCTTTCCATGGAAAACGGGGTACTCCTCTTCGGCATGTTCGTGACCGAACTCCCGTTCATCATCGAGTTTTTGATCGTGATCGACCTGATCATTCTCGTTATCTTAACAACGATATTGTCGGTGGGTATCGACTCGACTCTTGAGGATTACCATAAACGTCTCCACCGTTTCCATCTCCTGGAAGAGGAGGAATCATGATCCTGATCGCCTTTGTGCTGGTATCCATCATATCGCTCATCATCATTGCAGCTACCCACAACCACCGTCACATGAATACGGTCTGCATCGCTCAGGCAGCGATCTTTACTCTGCTCGCTTCCTTTGTAGCGCTGTTCCTGCAGGTACCGGTTGTTTCGTTCTTCATTGGCAACGGATTCTTCTTTATCGATCATCTCGGGCTTTTTGAGGTACTCATCGCCACGGTCATCTTTACCTGCGCTGCGGTGTATGCCCGAGGGTATATCGAAGGACTTCTTGAGAGCGGTGAACTGGAGAAAGGAAGCCTGAAGCTTTTCTATATGGCCTGGGCCCTGCTCCTCCTGGTGATCGTGCTCGCATTCTTCTCGGATAACCTTGCCCTCTTCTGGATCTTTGCCGAGCTGACCACCATTCTTTCCGCCATGCTCATTGCCATCCTGGCCGCCCGCGACAACATCGATGCAGCGATCAAGTATATCTTCGTCGCTTCCGTCTCCATGCTCTTTGCCTTTGTCGGGTTCATCTTCCTCTTCGAGACCTCGCGGGTTAAACTTGGCACCGGTACCCTGAACTGGACCGAGCTCATGCAGCATGCCGCCATGTTCTCGCCCAGCATGATGATCGCATCCTTTGTGCTCGTCTTTATCGGGTTTGCAGCAAAGTCCGGTATCTTCCCGTTCCACACCTGGCTGCCCGAAGCCCATGCCAAGGCTCCTTCAGCCGTCAGTGCCATCCTCTCGGGCGTCCTGTTGAACGTGGGTATCTACGGGATCATCCGCGTGTATGCGCTGGTTCACCAGACAACGGCCTTTGAGACCATTGCACCGATGCTCGCGGTCTTTGGTCTCCTCACGATCGGGATTGCCGCGTTCTCCATGCTTCCCCAGAAAAACCTGAAAAAACTGGTGGCCTTCTCGAGCGTGGAAAATATGGGGATTATGCTGGTGGGGCTTGCCATCTCCACGCCGGTTGCCATATTCTGGGTGCTCCTCCATATCCTGGCCCATTCCCTGACCAAGGCATCCCTGTTCTTCTCATCCGGTATCCTGCACCGCCAGTTCCGGAGCCGTTTCTCGAGCGACGCAGTCGACGAGATCAAAGATGTATTCCGGTACCAGCCCCTGGCCGTATGGGGAGTTATCCTTGGGGGGCTTGCGATCATCGGTATGCCCCCGTTCCCCATCTTCTTCACGGAATTCTTCATCATGCTGCAGCTGGGGACCGTCTCCCTGCCCGTACTGGCCGTCCTGATGATCCTCCTGTTCATTGCTGCGGGGGGACTGGGATACTTTGTGCTCACGACTTTTACCCAGGTGTCCGAACCGGATGCCCCCTCAGACATTGAACCCTACCGGGTCCCCGCCAGCATGAAAGTCCCCATCATCTTTTTGCTCGCGCTTCTCCTGCTCATCGGGATCCTGCTTCCGGCACAGGGTATGGAGTTTCTCAACCAGATCGTCATGGAGCTGAAATTCTGATGACTTCAGATACGGATATCGGGATTAGGGCGGCACAGGAATTCCTGGGCACGGATCTGCTGAAAGACCGGATCAATGCCGGACCCTATGATGAACAGTACGTGCGCATCGAAGAGACGGAATTTGAGTCCGCAGTAACGCACCTGGCTGCCAACAAGTTTGTCCTGATCAGTCTCTTCTGCTGCGAAGGCTTCACGGCAAACGCAGCCCAGACGCTCTTTTACGTCTTCGAACGGAGGACGAGCATCCTCGTGCTGGTTCGGGGGGTAAATGGACAGGCTACATCCGTTGCCGATCTCTACCCGGCAGCCTCCTGGTTTGAACGGGAATGCCGGGACGGGTTCGGTGTTGAGTTTGCGGGGGCTTTCGATACCCGGCGGCTCTTCCTGCACGAGACCTACCCGGAGGGTTTCCACCCGCTGAAAAAATCATTTAAGAATGCGCCGGTTGTCACCAAAAAGACCGTTGACCCTGCCGGGGAATACCCGTTCCGGGAAGTGAGCGGTGAGGGGGTATACCAGGTGCCGGTGGGCCCGGTGCATGCGGGAATCATTGAGCCGGGGCATTTCCGGTTCAGCGTGATCGGGGAGTCGATCTTCAATCTTGAGGTCCGGATGTTCTACAAGCACCGGGGCATCGAGAAACTAGCAGAGGGGAAGACCCCGCAGGAGTGCGTGCGGATCGCCGAAGCAGTGAGCGGCGATGAATCTGTAGCGAATGCAACCGCGTTCTGCATGGCTATTGAGAAGATCTCCCGGGTGCCGGTCCCCGAACGGGCCTGGTACCTGCGGACCATTCTCATGGAACTCGAGCGTCTCTGCTCGCACCTGGGGGACCAGGCCGGGATGCTGGTCGATGTGGCGTACCCCCTGGGGGCCAGCCAGTTCTCGGTACTGCGGGAGGAATGTTTCCGCGAGAACGATCGCCTTACCGGTTCACGGTTCCTGCGGGGGATGGTATCTCCCGGCGGTCTGAACCGGGACATTCCAAAAGCGCAGCTCGATGAGCTGGCTGCATTTGTTCACCAGATGCGGAACCGGTACAAGGTCGGGCTGAAGATTGTGCTCTCCACCGCGTCAGTGATCGACCGCTTTGCTACGACCGGAGTGATCCGCCCGGCACTGCTGCGCCCGCTCAATATCACCGGGCCGGCCGCACGGGCGTCCGGTGGCAAGGTCGATGTCCGGGTGAACCACCCCTATGGTATCTACGACAAGTTCGCCCCCAGGGTGCCACGGCTCCGGGACGGGGATGTCCTCTCCCGGTTTACGATCAAGGCCTCGGAGGTCATGGACTCGCTGGATCTGATCGAACGGCTGATTGCCGCCATGCCGGAGGGAGCCGTCCGGTCCGATGCCCCGGTCCGCGATGGCTACACCCTTGCGATGGTGGAATCTGCCCGCGGCCAGAATCTCTGCTGGGTCTGGATCAAGGGCGGCGTCATTGAACGGTACAAGGTGAGGACCGCATCGTTCTGCAACTGGCTGGCGATCGAGCATGCAGTGCAGGGAAATATTGTCCCGGATTTCCCGGTCATCAACAAGAGCCTGAACCTCTCGTACGCGGGGACGGACCTGTGAGGCGAAAAGCATGGTAAACGCACTAACCTGTCTCTTAAAAAAGAACGTGACCGAAGAGGCGCCGGCCCGGGATGAAGAGGTCGAGGCAATCGGCCGCGAGATCCGGACCGTGATCGATGCAGTCTTCGGCCGGAGCCTGGCGATCCGCGAACTGGATACCGGTAGCGACAATGCCACGGAGATCGAGATCAACAATCTCAACAACCCCTTCTATGATGTGGAACGGTTCGGCATCAGTTTTGTTGCCTCCCCCCGTCACGCAGATCTCCTGCTCGTGACCGGTGCTGTCACGCACAACATGGAGATCGCGGCGAAGAAGACCTACGATGCGATGCCGTCTCCCAAATTCGTTGTCGCGGTCGGCGATGATGCCTGCACCGGTGGGATTTTTGCCGGGACCTATGCGGTTCTTGGCGGGGCGGACAAGATCTTCCCGGTGGACCTGAAGATCCCAGGCAATCCCCCCACACCGGCGCAGATCCTGTCGGGTCTGCTTGCCCTGATGAAGAAGGCCCGGAAGGAATAGACCCACAGGACCAGATCCATAGAACCATTCATAGAACTAGATCTGTAGAACTAGATCCATCGAGCTGGATCCACAGAACTCTTTTTTCCGCCCGGTACGTTACGGGGACAATATATATTCCCGGGGAATAACCGGTACCGCATGAGACCGGTACGCCAATGGGGGCCGGGACCTTATCCGGTTGCCGTCATTCACGGGGGACCGGGGGCCCCGGGCGAAGTGGCACATGTTGCGCGGGAACTTTCCCGGGTGAAATGCGTGCTCGAACCCTTCCAGACCGAGACCTCCCTTGAGGGGCAGATCCAGGAGCTCCGGGGGGTCCTGGTGGAGCACGGCAAAATTCCCTTAACCCTTATCGGTTTTTCCTGGGGAGCGTTTCTCTCATGGATGGTTGCGGCACGCTATCCCGCACTGGTTAGCAGACTGATCCTGGTCAGCAGCCCCCCGTTTGAGGAGCAATACGCGGTATCGGTGACCAAGACCCGGCTGGACCGGCTCAAGGCAAAGGAACGCGCTGAAGCACAGGCGCTGTTGGGACAGATCGAGGATCCTGCTACGCCCGACAAGAATGTGCTGCTCGGGAAGCTGGGGTGTCTCCTTGCGATTGCGGATGCCTACGATCCGATCTCCCTGGAGAACGAGGCATTCCACTGCCAGTATGATATCTTTAAGAATGTCTGGGACGAGGCGGCGGAGATGCGGAAGAGCCAGGTTCTCCTGAGGATGGCCCATTCGATCAAATGCCCCGTAGTGGCGATACATGGTGACTATGATCCGCATCCGGCTGAAGGCGTGAACGACCCGCTCACCCGGGAACTTTCGGATTTCCGGTTTATCCTTTTGAAGAAGTGCGGTCACCGGCCGTGGATCGAGCGGAATGCGGGCGAGGAGTTCTTCGAAACCCTGGCTAAGGAGATTTGAAAACGACAGGAGGGTCCGGGACGTGCCCGGATCATGCCACTCATTTGTTGGCCGGAACTTTTCTGGTGCGGGCCTTAGCTGGTTGAGCAGGATCCGGAATCCAATTTTTGTGCATATTTTTTGAACATTTTTGCATCTTTTTGTTCAACAAATTTCGTTTCGCATCCCACATTTTCGTACCAGACTCTGCTGAAAAATTTTCAATCGCGTACAGGGGGTGTCAGTTAGCGAACCGTGGCACGGATAATTATCCGCGGCGCGGATGTACAACTGACAACAAACTTTTTTCTCCCGGCGTGACGGTCCGGCAATAAAAATCAAAGTCTGATTAAAAAATTTCAGGCCGGGGCGAGGGGTCGATTGAAAAAAAAGTTTCAGAGATTGATTTTATTGTTTTTCGTGCAAAACGCGGATCGGGTTTTGTACTGCAAAAGTACTGGAACTTAATCCAAATTTTTCACTCAAATCCTAAGAATTAACAAACCGATCAAGTAGGGGGAGGGTCCCCCATTGTGCACAAAGGTGACCCTCCCCACTTAGGGAAAGAGGGGACCCTACCCCCCCTTTTTCTGCATAACTGCAACCACGGCTTCGCATGGAATCACGCCGGAGATCATTTTTTCGGGTGATCCGCGGGAGAGGGGAGGTGCCAGACCACCCCTTTGCCTGAAAAGAGTTTGAGGTGACCCTCCCCTCTTGGGCTAAGGGGGACCCTTGGGTCTTAGGTAAAGAGGGGACCCTCTCTTCTTTAGTGATGGAGGACCCTACCCCGTTTAGAAAAATTGGGGGGAGTGGGCCGTGAAAGGTTGCGGGGCTATAATGATGAAATAGTAGCGAGGGTTCCCCGCCTCAGGGCCTATCAGAGGCACGGCGGGGCGGATGACTGTTTTGTTGTCAAGCGTTTATCCGCCGCGGGGGCGTCCCTTCGGGGGCGGCGGCGTTCATCGTAATGCTCGTGGTTGGGTTCGAATCCCAATAATCACACCTTTGTCTTGGGTCTGCTCATCCGTAATAAAAGAGGTTGATCATCGATCTTATTCATAATCTAACTTCATTTAGCCGCGTTGTTTTCAAATGTTGAATAATAAGATCGAAACGGTCATCTGCTTAAAAAATGTATCAAACATTGAGTGAAAACAGATTGAATTTTGATTTTGATCCTTCAACAATCACTGATCTTGAAAAAGAAAAAATACTTCAGTCTTTTTTTAATTCGGATGTTCTTATTGACGTAAGTAATAAAGAGTATTTAAAAAGGATTTCGCAATTAATTGACTTTTCTCTGGATTTTAAAAGACTCGATGGACTTAATCTCGCAATTATAAATTTAGAACCCTTTTTAGAACGAGATTTAACTGATTTTGAAAGCGCAGAAGGTCACTATTTTTTAGCTAATGCTTATAGCAATCAAAGAATTTTAAAAATTGCTAAGGAAGATGTTATATCAAAATGGGAAAATCCAGAACTCGAGAAGGAAATTCTCCATCTCCGCTTATCGCTGAAATATATTCAATCTGTACGGGAAAAATCCTCTTTTAAAAATAAAAGATCGAAAGAAGAAAAATTCTGGGAAGACACGAGATTTTCTCAAATTAATACTAATTTGGGAAAGTCGATGAATGATATCGGTAGATTTGCTGAGGGGGTTGAATATAGGAATACAGTATTATCAATTAATCCAAGATTTGGGATGGCTTTAGGTTGTAAAGGCATCAGTTATCTGTGGTATGCACAGTTTTTACATGATCGCGGTCATCAATTTGTTTTTTACTATACCGCATATCGTTTATTAAAAATGTCGTTAAACATTGATTTGGAATACGTTGAGTCGGAAAATTTTCAAAAAGCAATCCCATATATTCAGTCCAAAGTAAAACAAGCATACCTTGAAAAAGATCTGGATTTGAATTCATTTTCCCTAGGGGATTCCGAGGAAGAAATCCAATATAGAAAGTGGTGTTTACAAAATTGCTTGTTTTTGAATCCGCTTAATGACATTGGGCCGTACCCAATAGCAGCAAGAGATATCCTCCATATCCCATCTATAACAACAAACATCAACGAAGGACCGAATTGTCAAATATTGTATAACCTCCTTAAACAGGAATTTGTTACCGCTAGATATTCATATTATAAAGGAATTTCTGGAAAAGAAGCTCATTTTTCAGATAAAGAAGTATTCCTATTTGATACTGAAGACAATCCTATTTATTCAAAAGCATCTGAAGAAATTAAAAATTCATTCCGGATCTGTTACTCAATTTTCGATAAGATTGCCTTTTTTTTAAATTACTATTTTAAATTAGGACTAATCGAGAATAGGGTGTATTTTAGAAAAATATGGTATATTGAACAAAAAAAGAATAAGCATAATCGAGAGGTTCAAGTGAAAAAACCCTTAATTTTGAATCCAAATATCATAAATAAAAATAATCTTCCACTATTGGGATTGTTTTGGATAAGTAAAGATCTCTTCGAGGATGACATTAGATATAAAGAGGCTTTAGAACCAGATGCAAAGGAGTGGCATATAATCCGAAATCATCTCGAACACAAATTTTTAAAATTAGGCTTACCAGAACAAGAATGTTCCTTGCCCTCTTATAATTTTTTAGGAGATGTGGATAAAAATCTCACACATTCGATTGAAATTCATGATTTTGAAAGAAAATCGCTCAAATTGCTTAAAACAGTTTGTGCCGCATTGATTTATTTAGTCCTATCAATGCAATATGAAGAAGCTGAACGTCAGAACCAAAAAAATAAGGCCGTAAAATTGGTACAAATCTCCTTACAGAAATTCCCAGATGAGTCCAAAATTAATGATTATCGTGTTAAGGGGAATAAAAAAAATGTTGTTGGTAAGAAAAAGTTATAGTACACTTTATTGATGTAACTATCAATTTTTATCCTGAGTAATCCCACCAAACAGAAGCAAAGGATTACCCCCTTCACTTCCCTCCAATCCGCTCCTCCAGCTTCTTCCCATGCGACCCGTTCCAGTACAGTTTCCCGCAACTCTCACACCAGAAGAACGACAACCCCCGCCAGTCCTTCGGAGCATAATCAGCCCCGGAGATCTCGCATTGGAACGCCTCCCGTACAACCGTGTTACAGAGCGAACACCGGCTCATCGTCACCCGCCGCTTAATCAGCCCGGTCTCAATAAGTTGCTGGACCTGCTCCATCACATCCTCGGACTGGATGAAAATCGCCCGGTCCTTCCCGCGTCTCGCAAGTTCGGCATCCCGCGTCAGCAGGAGGCGGTGCTCCTGGAGACCCAGCTCCAGCAGGAGCGTATCTTCCTTGGCATTCCCCTCCTCAAGGGTGTTCGCACTGGTGGTATCGTACCCCATGAACCGCAGGTACCGGGTGAGGGTTCCCAGCATCCGGTCCACGATGAACCGGGGTTCCGGGACGATATCGTGCCGGTACGCAGTCGGGGCCGGGGTGCCGGGTTCAGGAGACATTGCGCACAATCTCGATCTTCTCGCCGCAGTTGGTGCACTGGGTTCCGTCAAGCGCCGCGAACCGGCTGGAGAACCCCTGCCGCTCGATCAGCATCGTGTTGCAGTTCGGGCAGTAGGTGTTCTCGTAGGAATTGTTCCGGATGTTGCCGACATAGGGGAATCGCAGGCCGAGCTCTTTTGCTTTCCGGTAGATCTTTTCCAGCGTGGCTACGGGAGTTGCCCCCCGGTCGAGCATCTGGTAATCCGGGTGGAACGCGGAGAAGTGCATCGGGGTATCAGGCCCGAGATGCTCAATCACCCAGCGGATCAGCTTCTCCTGCTCCTCCATGCTGTCATTGAGGCCCGGAATTACCAGCGTGACCGTCTCGACATGCATGCCCAGTTCCTTGGCGAGTTGGGTCGAATCGAGGACCGGCTGGAGTTTCGCACCGCAGATCTTCTTATAAAAATCGTCCGTGAAGGCCTTGAGATCCACCCGGAATGCCCCGAGCATGGGCCGGAGCTCGCGAAGCGCTTCTTCCGTGATGTACCCGTTCGTCACGTAGACCGTCCCGAGTCCCTTTGCCCTCGCGAGGGTACCCATATCGAGGGGGTACTCGTGCCAGATGGTGGGCTCGTTGTACGTCCACGAGATACTGGCACTGCCGCTTGCGATCGCCCGCCTCACCCCTTCGCCCGGTTCCAGTGAGCGGAGCATCGCCTTGTCCAGTTCCGCCCGGGAGATATGCCAGTTCTGGCAGTGCTCGCAATGGAAGTTGCAGCCAACGGAACCCAGCGAATACGAGAGGGTGCCGGGCAGGTAATGGAAAAGAGGTTTCTTCTCGATCGGGTCAACCGCCTCGGCGCTGATCTTCCCGTAGGTCATTGCCGCAAGCGTTCCGTGCTCGTTCACCCGGACGCCGCAGATGCCGTGCTTCCCGTCGTTGATGGTGCAGCGGTGATTGCAGAGCGAACACTTCACTGCATTGTTCTCAAGTTTTGTATACTGGCGTGCCTCGTGCATACCTGTACCCCGGCGGATTATTTGTGATGTTCCTTGTTTTCCTTATTTTCTTTTTCTATCTCCTTGAAGGCATCTGCACCATCGATCTCGAGCACGAACGATCCGCGGTACCCGCAGTCCTTGCAGAGAAAAACCTGTCCGACACAGCCGCCGGCAACGGGAAATATCTCCTGGCTCTTGCAATTCGGGCAGTAAAACATAGTAAACAACTCTATATGAGCATCAGGTACAAAAACTAGTGCAATGAGGAATATTGTCATCTCGCTGGGCGGTTCGATCCTGATTCCGACGCTTGCCGGGAACAGGATCCGCAGCTATGTCCCGGTCCTCAAAGCGATCGCGGAGCACCACCGGCTCTTTGTGGTCGTGGGCGGGGGCGGGGCAGCCCGGGATTATATTGAAGCCGCACGGGAACTCGGTGTCGATGAGGGAACCTCTGATGAGATCGGTATCCTGGTCACGCGGCTCAATGCCACGCTCCTTATTGCGGCCCTCGGGGATGCAGCCTACCCGAAAGTTGCCGAGAGCCACTCCGAGGCAAAAAAGTTTGCAGAGTCCAGCAAGATCGTGGTGATGGGCGGTATCACACCGGGTCAGACGACCGATGCGGTTGCGGCGGTCCTTGCTGAACGCGTACGGGCCTCGGTCTTCATCAACGCAACCTCGGTCAATGGCATCTATGACAAGGACCCGAAGAAGCACCCTGGTGCAAAGCGGTTCGAGACCCTCACCCCCCAGCAGCTGCTGGAGATCGTCAGCCAGATTGGCCTGGGGGCGGGATCCAATAACGTGCTGGACATCATTGCTGCCCGGATTGTCGAGCGCAGCCACATCCCCCTCGTGGTGCTGGACGGCCAGGTGCCGGAGAATCTCTCGAATGCGATCCTCAGGGGCACCTTCACGGGGACCGTTGTCTCGGAAGACAACAAATCCCCCCTCCCCGTTTAACCCTAACGGGACCATTACCTATTTTTATCATCCCGACGCATCTATGATGTCGCGGGGTAGTAGGGTAGCCTGGTCCATCCTAGAGCGTTTGGGACGCTTTGACGGCGGTTCGAATCCGCCCTACCCCATTGGACCATGAAAAAACAGGACGCAGCGCATATCTATTCTCTTCTGGTTGAGGGCTATCCTGATGCCCGGAATTCTCCTGCCATTCTTTCGGAAGGTTCTGCCTTCGAGGTGCTTGTCCTCACGATCCTTTCAGCACAGACTACCGACCGTGCAGTGCTGAAGGTCCGGGGACCTTTGTTTGACAAATACTCGACTCCTTCTGCTCTTGCGAAAGGAAAGGTGGAGGAAGTGGAGACGATCATCCACAGTCTCGGCTATTTTCACGCAAAAGCCCGCAATATTATCGCGGCTTCCCAGACCCTGCTCTCAACCTTTGGAGGGAATGTCCCGGAATCGATGGAGGAGTTGCTCACCATTCCGGGCGTGGGAAGGAAGACGGCAAATATTGTGCTCTACCATGCTCTCGGCAGGAATGAAGGGATTGCGGTTGACACGCATGTCCGCAGGCTGGCCCAGCGGATTGGTTTTTCCAATACCGATAATGTAACCGTTATCGAGAAGGATCTGATGGCCCTCTTTCCGCAGGATCACTGGGGGGATATCACGGATGTCCTGATCGCTCACGGGCGGACCATCTGCGATGCGAAGAAACCCCGGTGTGAAGTCTGTCCCATAAGCGGATTGTGCCGGTATTATCTGGCAACGGTGAAAAAGAGCAAGTAAAATATTTTTCCGGATTTTTTTGATTTTTCTTATGCCCTGAGCATTTCTTATGCTGCAACAGGGTGCATGAATTGTTCGCAGCACCGTACCCTTCTTGTGAGGGAGACTGGAGATGCCGGGGTCCGGACTCTTGTGTCAGATAATCCGTGTATGGGCTTCTTTTCCCATTCCGCAGGTTATTTCCCTGCCGGAAAACCCCGCAAATCCTTCCGTTCCTTTTTGTGGGAAGAATCTGCTCCACATTTGCCCGGATTGACGAAATGCATCTGGAAACGCCCACTCCGGATGCCCGCCAAAGCCCGTTAAACCGGGGCTTTTTTTGCCACCTATTTTAGGCCATCCGGGCCCCCGAAACCCTGCCGGAATGCGAATGTGAAACCCATTTTTTTTGCAGTCGGTCCCGGGCAAAAGTGAGCCGGGAGTATGCGTGTATGGAACCTGATCCCAAATATTCCTGATACGGGCTCTTTTTCACCATTACGTCTCCGGAATTAATCTGGAAAATCCCGTAAAACAGCCGGATTCCAGCCCTGTAAAAAATACCCCCAATTAGCCATTCGTTTGTCGAAATGACCGTGGAAAGGCCCTCTCCTGATTGGTACCAATGGCCTTTAAACCTGGGCTTTTTTCATCACCTATTTCAGGCCATCCGGGCCCCCGAAACCCTGCCGGAATGCCAATATGAGGATCATTTTTTCCGACGATACTAAAAAAATACTGAAATGGATTATGAACCGGAAAATAAGGTTATGAAAAAGAGATTAATCGAGATAATTCCGTAATTTCTTAACGAGAGCAAGCTGATTATTGGCTTCGAGTTTCTTCTCATCCTCGATGGATTTCAGGATCGTGTGGATGGGTTTTGCCAGCTTGTACATTTTCTCTGGCCGGCCCTTGTTCTCGGAAGGCTCATCATGACTTTTGATCCAGCCCTGTTCGATGAGGTATTTCGTTGCAATGCTGATCTCGGGTTGTCGCATGTCGGTCCCGCGTTCGATTGACCGGGAGGTTGCTTCCGGTTTACTCGCGAGGAAGACAAGCACCTTTGCCGTTGCTTTCTTTGTTCCGATCTCGATGAGCAGATTGGCGAACTCTTCTTCTTTTTCGGTAAAATATTCAACGTTTTCCTCTCTCATTGATCCACCCCGATCTATCCGGATTGTTACCATATCATCTTTTTTATCTCATTAAATGTATTCTGATCTGCTTTTTAGATTTGATAACAATGAATCTCAACTGATTTTTTCGATGAGTTGTCGCAGGAGGGATGGGTGGCGGTACGCCCGATAGCCGTTTCCTCCACATCCCATTAGTATTTTGAAAAATCAATGTGAATGCGGAGGCAACCCTTCGTAGCTGTGCTTCGAAACTTCGTGATAATCCGCACCGGATTCCGTTGCAGGATCAACATGAATTGTCGCATCGGAGAGGTACTTTAAGTGATGAAGCAGTTCATGCCGGTACTCCTTAGCAATTGCGTGGCCTTTTTCCACTGAGAGATCGGAGTCCACCATCATGTTGATCTCCGCGTGAAGCCGGTGCCCGAGCCACCGGACCTTTACATCGGTAATTGCTTTCACGCCCCTGACATGATCGGTGGCATGGCGTATCTCGTCCGTGATTGCTGGGTCAACCCCGTCAATCAACCGGGTGAAGATCGTTTTACCGGACTCCCAGACAATCCCGAGTATGGCAATCGTGATGACCAGGCCGACAATCGGATCTGCGAGGGGGAACCCAAGATACACGCTGTCGTAGCACCACGTCATAAATTATTACATCAGGCATCCCACAGGAATGCATGAAAGAAGACACACGGTGGAAACTGATCGCAGGGATCGGCCTGGTTACGTTATCCCTTGCAATGTTTACCGCTCACTACCTGCTCTTCCAGGACTCGCACCACATATTCATCTTCCTTGTCGGGGACATTGCCTTCATCCCGATCGAAGTGCTAATCGTCACGCTCATCATCGACCAGATGCTCGAATCCCGTGAAAGGCAGCGCCGGATGGAAAAACTGAATATGGTCATCGGAACGTTCTTTTCTACTGTCGGGACTCCGCTTCTCGCCCAGCTGGTCAAGGCTGATCCGACGATCGACAGCATGAGAAGGCAGCTTGTTATCGGTAATGACTGGCATATCGGGATGTTTAAGGATGTTCAGGTTTGCCTGAAAGATCACGCGTGCAAAATCGACATCGGGCATGTGGACAGGGACGCCCTGAAAAGTTTTCTGATCAGTCACGAGGACTTTTTGCTCCGGCTTGTCGAAAATCCAATGGTCTTCGAACACGAAACATTCACTGATCTCATCCTTGCGATCAACCACCTGACTCAAGAAGTAAAATTACGGGGCGATCTTTCAACACTCCCCCTATCAGACCTTGATCATCTCGCAAAAGATATCCTGCGGGTCTATTCGCAGCTGATTCCCGAATGGGTCAAATACATGGAATATCTCAGGAACCATTACCCGTACCTTTTCAGCCTTGCAATCCGGATGAACCCGTTCGATGAATCTGCATCGGTGATCGTCCGGCAGGTTCCATAATGGATCTTTTTTTTCTTCGTGATTTTCAAAACCGGATGGTTGAGCAAATGCTTTTTTGTACCCTCTGGATACTAGTAGATACCAGAGCATTCCCATGGTTGCCGAACTCCTGATAGACATCTCATCGTCTTTGCCATTGCGCTCATCGTCGGGATGATCTTCAACCGGATCAAGGTGCCCCCGCTGGTCGCGTTCATCCTTACCGGCATTATTGTCGGCCCCTAGGGGATGAGTATCATCACGAGTCAGGAACAGGTCACGAGCCTGGCAGAGATCGGCATCATCCTGCTGCTCTTCACTATCGGCCTTGAGTTCTCGTTTAAGGATCTCTGGAAGATCCGGCTCATCGCCATCATCGGGGGTGCACTCCAGGTCGGGCTGTCGTTTGCATTCTTCTGCGGTCTTGCCTTCCTGTTCGGTCGTGTGGAAAATACGCCCAATTTCTCATTTGTTTGTCGAAAGACCAGCGGAAACACCCTCTCCGAATGATCGCCAAAGGCATTTTTATTGACTTTTTTTTAGTTACATAATTTCCTCCATCCGGGCTCCCGAAACCCGACCGGAATGCGAATGTGAAACTCTTCTTTTTTTGCGATCGATCCCGGGAAAAAAGAGCCAGGAATATAAGGGTCTGGACCCTGAACACAAATAACCCTGATACGGGCTCCATTTCAGCATTTCAGATCCGGAATTAATCCGGAAAACCCCGTAAAACCGCCTGATTCCGACCCTGTGGAAAATATACCCAATCTGTCATTCGTTTGTCGAAATACCTGCGGAAACACCCTCTCCTGATTGGCACCAATGGCACTTAAATCGGGGTTTTTTTCGCCACGTATTTTAGTCCATCCGGGCACCCGAAACCCTGTTGGAATGCGATTGTGAGGCTCGTTTTTTCCGGGGGTCACAAAGTAAAAGGGTAATCGTGCGGTAGTCACGCAGAGTCCCTCCCCGGCGTTAAACCTCGCTCAACGGCTAAAAAACTTTTAAGAAAAATTCTGGAAAGTCAGAAATTATGTTCTGTAGAAAACCTCAATGATGAGAAATTGTAAGAATCTGTGAATATTGCAGACAATCATTTTGTTAGCGATTTCTTTCATTTGAATCCGGAATATTTTTGCTTTAAGATCTCCGTCAAACTTTCTTTTCAAGAC
>CAILCG010000025.1 GCA_903832665.1 uncultured Methanomicrobiales archaeon
TCTGTCCTGAAAAGAAAGTTCAGCGACGATCTCAAAGCTCGAAGATTTCTGATTCAGACAAAAGAAATCGCTACCAAAATGATTGTTTGTAACATTCACACGTTCCTACAATTTCTCATCATTGAGGTTTTCTACAGAGCAAAAAAAATCAAAAAGCCGGCGTCCCTGGGTCCGGCACAGGAAATTCCTATTTTAATGGATGTTACTATCGTGCCGGACCACGGCAACAAACTTCCCCGGTCCCAAAGCAGAGGAGTGAGTATCCTCCTTAAACCCGTTCCCTTCACACCCGGTACATCACGGGGTTTTGAGCTCGAACTCCACGAGCAGAATCGCGTGATCGGACATCGCCTTCGGGTTAAAGTTCTTCGGCTGGGTATTGGCAAAGAGAAACGGGCCGTGTTCCGTAATGTATTCAGACTTCCCGATCACAAAGTGCGGGCTGAAGAGGGCATGATCGAGCCGGCTCTCGATGGTGCCATCCTTTGACCAGTAACTCTTGCCCGCAGCGGGAGCACGATACCAGCCGTCTTCTTTGAGCTGGTTGAACCGGACCCCGCCTTCGGGCCCCCGGGCTCCCGTGTCGTTGTTGAGATCGCCGAGGATGATGGTGGGACGATCCCGGCTCTGGTGAGCGGTTGCCGCGATCCAGTTCCAGTATTTGTTGCGGATCGCCAGATCCAGGGGCATCGGTACCCGCATACCGAGCACTTCAAAGCCGGATTGGGGAAAACGGACATGCAGGACATTGGAGGGAAAAGCCGGCGAGATCAGGGGTGCCTGGATCTCTCCGGGAGCCAGGGGGGTGCAGGATGCGATGAGCACCTGGTTCTGCCGGCGGATGGTTGGCGAAGCCGGGGAGATCGTCCAGGAAAATCCCCGGGACGTGAGATCGGCAGTGAATTTTTTATGCAGTTTTCCGGGCACATATTCGGTCAGGACAATGATATCGGGCGACAATGAGGCCAGGGCTTCGGCCATCAGGGGGAGATTTTTGTTGGCAGTGTGGGTCTGGTGAGCAACATTCCACGTGAGTATCTTCATATCTCCCTAGCATGGTTGGTACTTCGCCTTCAAATCTCCGGCCAGCAATTTTTCCGGCTATCTGTTTTCCGGGAATCTTTTTTCCGGAAACAATCATCGCCCGATCACCCAGCAGCAGGGTCCCGGGTCCCCCCCATCTGTTTTTCCGGTATCTTGCTTGGTCTTCTCCCGGCTCCTGCCTTCCCCACCCCGGCCTTTGCTGTCCTGCACTCCTGGCGGGTGATTTACCCGGCCTGCGGGAACACGGGGTCAGGCATGACAAAAATCCGCAGTTCAACGGTGGCCACATCACAATTTTTTTACCCCATCAGCGGATAATGCTACTATTCACTGCTCTGTGCAACCATGACCGACCTGTTAGGTATAATCTCCGCATCCGACAAACGACGAAATCTCCTGATTCTGCTGGACAGCGGGCCCAAGAGCTGGGAGGAGGTCAAGACTGCCCTCGGAGTCACCTCGACCGGTATGCTTCCGCAGATCAAGATCCTGGAAGAGGAACACCTGATCACCCGCTCGGGAAAAAATTATGCCCTGACTCCGATGGGAAAGACAATTGTCGCCCATACGGTTCCGCTCATCAAAACCGTGGAAGTGTTCGATACCCATAAAAAATTCTGGGAAGAGCACGATCTCTCCGTGCTTCCCGAAGAAATCCTGCTCAAAGACTGGTTACGGCTCGAGGGGTCAGAGTTGTACGTTTCCCGGCAGGATATCAAATTTTCTTTTGCCGTAACGGATTCGATCTTTTCCCTCTCATTATTTTTGAACAACGGGGTATTTGATGCCAAACATGATGTGGTCAGCAGCGATGCTTCTGCCGTGACATGGGGGGAGAGCATCTTTGCGCACTACGCAAAACAGTCCGATAAAATTGCTACCCTTGCGTGAAACCGCATTGCCCGGGTTGCAGGATAGCCAGGCAAGTGACCGGGCAGATACGTTTTTGCCTCTTGTCATTATAACCGCATTAAAAATTTTAATGACATTGTAATTTCACCTACGGGTTGTAATAAATCAGAGCACTCGATCAGTACTACAGTGGGCAACGGCATGAGAATCACATCCACACGACTCGCTTGGCGTTCCTGACCCGGGCGGGCGGGTTCACACAACTTCGAAATTGCGCTGAACCAGCCTACCCGTAAATTTTATGATCAGCTCTTTTTGTTCTTTTGAATTTTTCCGCAACCGTTCCCGTACCGCTTGACAGGGCCGGGCACTTTCATGTGCAGGATTTTCTTACAAGAGCGGGTCGCTGAAAACGCAAAGGCTGATACCGGTCCTGAAACCTTCGCGTTGTCAGGCAGGGTGATGAAGAGGGAGGCTGTGTTCAAAATGTTTTCACCGTATATATTACGGTCGGCAACCTACACGATTCCAAAAGCCCGGAGCATCCCAACGGGAAAACGCGCCAGCAATAACAACATGGAGAAACGGGTGGGGCAACCGGAATCAACCGATAGCTGATTGATGACCGGTACTTTGGAGCGTCTCAAACAAAAAAAAAGAGAAGATTACTTTTTACTCTTGGGAGATTTGCCGGGAACATGAGCCGGGTTCTTCTGGTTCGCGTGGTTGTCGGCAGCCGCCCTGGATGCCAGGTTGTTCAGATTCTTTGCATTTGCTCGGTCGTTGACAGACATACTTCAACCTTCGATTCCTGCCAGATAAGGTGATCCCTGAAATGCAAAAACCGCGATTCACCGGCCCCTCCGGTACCATAAAATCAAAAAAGACCGGGAAGGAGGAAAATATTCCATTTTTTGCATTGTGAAGAAATGCTTATCAACTCTTTTCCCCATTAGCGCACTATCATGAAAACTTCACACCTATCGCCCATGTGGTACGCAGGAGTAATTCTTCTCCTTGCCATGGCAATCCTCTTTACGGGGTGCACCCAGCCATCCACTCCCGGCACGCCCATCACCGTAACACCCACCGCGACCACGGGTCTCAAGGCACCCGCCCAGCCCACGGTGGCCCCGTTAACCACCGCGACCCTCCCGTATGGCGTCACGATCTCGTACCCGAATGACTGGGAACGGCAGAACGCACTCACCTCCGGCGTCAGGGACTACGGGCAGAACACGGTAAACATTGCAAATTTCTTTTCACCCAACGAGATTGCCGGCGACCCGTTGTCCTACAACTCACTCAGTATTGACGTTGACCAGAACCCCCAGGGGGATTTCGACGCGTACTTCAACCAGGCAACCCTTGCAATCGGGAAGACCTACGATCCCCAGATGAAGGCCCACAGTTTTACCCTCAAGATTGGCGGGTATAATTCGTACGAGCTCGACTTCGAGACCAAGGATGTCAAGGGGACCTACATATTCACAAAAACCGAAGATGCGATCTACATCTTTGCGTTCAAGGGCACTACAAAACCCATCGCAGTCCAGGCACTCTCTGATGAGATCGTGAGCATCTACCAGTCAATCAAGCTCAACCCGCCGGGTGCCGCTGTCGTGAAACAACGGTAACTGCGAACAACCGGAAACTTTTTTTTATTTTTAATGGTAAAAAAGTGACAAAACCCCAAAAGGGGACAGAGGTATTAGTTTTTCCTTTTACCAGGCTGCATCACGCTGTCAATCTCCATCATCTCCCGTACCAGGGAGCAGGCCTTGCAGCGCTTCAGCCGTGCCGGAAACAGTTCCCGTGCCAGCCGGAACAGGGAGTACAGGATCAGCAGCACAAAGACGGCAAGAGCCACGAGAGCATTGACGGGAATGTTTGTGAGATTCGATGCAGAGAGCCAGAGCAGGATATACCCCATCATGGCACACGAGAGGATGATGGCAAAAAGGTAAGACAGCACCTCAGAAAACGGCGGGCAACCGGAATCGTGCATACCCGTGATCTCGCTGCGGAGGATTATAGTGCTTTGGAATGTTCCACATGCCCAAAAAAGGCATTCCCAAAAAAAGTGATTCCGTTCACGGCTCTGCGGGACCGGGCGTAAAAATATGATCCCATCGCTTTTCACGCCGTCAGGTATCCGACAATTCCGGCTGTCACAACATCAAAGGCTATCAGCTGATGTCACTTATAACGTACCATGCAACGCTACATGTATCAGGCACACCCGAGCTTTGGGCCGGTGCTGATGTTTGCTGTCTGGATCGTGCAACTGCTCATCGCATTTCTCATCTTCAGGGATGCAAAAGAACAGAAGATGCTGGCACCGGTCTGGGTAATTCTTGCAATTCTGCCCATGTTCGGGTTTTTCGCGGACCTGCTCTACCTGGTTATCCGGGAGTTCCGGGTCCAGGCATAAAACCGGTACTGAAGTCTGAAAAAAAAGAATTTCCCGGTGAAAAAAGCGGGCAAATTCTGCATCCCGGAACTTTTTTTTGCACGGCCTTCCAACGCAAACAACTTCGGTCCGCCGCCAGGCTCAATTCATTTTGTGCCCGTCAGCCGGAATGAGGCAAGGCGCCTGGCTGTTTTTGCGCCGGTGTAATAAATCCAAAAAAAGAATTTGAGGTCTTACCGGACCCGGGGGATCTCCTGGCCCGACATGATACTCGACAGTTTCGTGGTGAAATAGGTAAACGATGCAACAATATTCTCGTAATCTTCTTTCTGGTACGGGAGGGAATTGTCAGCGGTAAAGACCAGCACGCTCGAAAAACCCAGGTCATTGGCACTGCTCTTCCGGGCCACGTAGCCGACGTGGGTTTTTCCATCCTTCGTGGACTCGAAACGGTCATACGTGATACCCTTCATGACGACCGTGGTCTCGACCGGTGCCGGATCCCAGGTCCGGAACGTATCGCGGTACGCCTGGTCATCGCTCAGGCTGATCGGGAACGTGGTGATGGTGAAGACATCATTGGGAACTACTTCGGTCTTGAAGATGAGTCCCTGCGATCCATCGGGGAGACTCTGCTGCCGGGTGATGACATTGAGATCCTGGGGGGCTGCAAAGGAGATATGGAGATCCGAATCCTTCCACAATTTTGTAGGAACAATATAATGAATCACCGTCACGGTCACCTGCGGGACACTCGTGGGTACGATAACGGCCGGTGTTATTGCGGGGGGTGCGGTCGTGGGCACCATGGTCTGCTGGGGCGATGGTGCAGACTGCGTGCACCCGGCCGAGAGGAGGAGCGCAATGAGCAGCACCAGGATTCCGGTAGCAAAGAATTTCATGATCTGCCCTATTCACGCCAGAAGTGTTATGCATTGCGGTAAAAAACAATCGCTGAAATGAAAAATGGATCCGATCTCCCGGGGTATCGCCTCTTCACAAGTCCATTCCGGTTCAGCTACTGCTCACTTTTAAAAACACGGATAGGGCCGGCTATCCCGAAAAAAAATTTAAAAAAAAAATCTGTCAGCCGAATTTTTTCAGGATTTGCGTTCACTTTTATATAATCCTGACGGCTCCCGGACGATTCTCACACGACGAAAAAACCCCGGTAAAGGTGAAAAAAACTGAAAAATTTTCAGATATTTATTCTTCTGATTTGATAGAGTTTTTTGGATTTTATCCGATTATCCTGCGCAAACAGCCAATCCATCGATTTCAAAATATTCATATACCCCTTTGTTTCCACTGGAGAATCCGCCGGAGAATCCTCATGCCGCGGCCCGGAATACTATCATGAAGCAGAAAAATTCAGCGGACGAATCATGGATCTTTCTCAGGACTCCGGAAGATGCCAGGAGGGAATTTTTTTTTACACCAAACACCACGAATTTTTGCCGGATTTTTCAGAAAAAATTTGAATATTATCTTGCCGGAACTACCATTAAAATCTATTATCAGCAAAATTTTTTTTTTGAGCCGGGGAAAAAGAGACCCTGATATCCGTTCCGAAAGCTATGTTGAGTATGACGATTAAGGAAGAGTAATGCCACTCGCACCGCTCCCTTTGCCATTCTCCATCAGGGCTCCGGATGCTGTCTTCCTCGCTCCCCGCATTTTTTTACCGGGCGGATTGTGGTGTACTCACTTCCACCGGGATGGACGCGATGGCTGACTGTGGCATCAATGGGGATAGCGAAACCCCGGTGACGAAGCCGGTCATTCTCATCGTAGAGGATGATGCGATCATTGCGGCACATCACGTCCAGGTGTTATCTTCACTGGGGTATACCGTGCTGGAGCCGGTGGCAACCGGTGAAGAAGCGATCGGTTCGGTCAGGGCCCACAAGCCGGATCTCGTTCTCATGGATATCCAGCTTCTCGGGCCGATGGATGGCATCGAAACCGCAGGGAAGATCCGGGCAATTGCCGATATTCCCCTGGTGTACATCACCTCCTATTCAGACGATGTGCGCCTGAACCAGGCCCGGGTGACCGAACCGTACGGCTATATCGTAAAACCCGTCGAGTCCCACGAACTGAATGCCACCGTACGGATGGCCCTGTACAAGCATGCCCTTGACAGGAAACTTAAGGCGAGCGAGGAGAAGTACCGGGATATTTTTGAAAATTCGGTAACGGGATTATTCAGGACTACGCCAAGCGGCCAGCTGATCCATGCAAACACTGCTCTTGCCCGCATGTACGGCTATACGGATTCTGCCGACATGGAAAAGGCCGGTGTGAGTACCTGGCAGTTATATGCGGATCCTGAAGACAGGAAAAGAGCCCTCAGTATCCTTGCGGAGAAGGGGACCATAGAAAATTTTGAAGCCCGGCACCTCAGGCGGGACGGGACGGGGTTCTGGGTTTCGATAACTGCCCGGACCATCCGGGATGACGGGGGCAGAGTTCAGTCAATCGAAGGCGCTGCTCTGGATACTACCGGGCGCAGGCAGGCGGAAGACGCCTTCCAGGTGATGGTCAGGAGCATGGTGGGCACAACCGGGCTCAATTCCCTCCATAACATTACCGAAAGTGTCAGTTCATGGCTGGAAGCCGATTGTGTTGTTATCGGTGAGTTGCTGCCCGACCGCCTGAGCGTAAAGGTCATCTCCATGCTTCTGGAGGGAAAGGAGAGACCGGGCTTTACCTACCTGCTGGGAGGCACCCCGTGCGGGAAAGTCGTGGAAGAGGGTTTCACCCTGTACCCGGATAATGCAGCCGACCTCTTCCCCAACAGCCAGACCCTGGCCGATTTGCATATCCGGGGATATGCCGGCACACCCCTGCGGGGAATTTCCGGAGAAGTGATCGGGATACTCTGCGTTCTCTCAAAAAATCCCCTCCGGCCGCCACCGGCCATGCAGGAGATCATGGATATTATTGCCGTGAAAGCCGCAGCCGAGATCGGGCGCAGCCGGGGAGAAGCCGCACTTCGTGAAAGCGAAGAACAGTACCGGCTCCTGGTGGAAAATGCAAACGACGCCATCTTCCTGACAGAGATACAGCCGAACGGGATGCCGGACCGGTTCATCATGGTCAACCGTGTCGCCTGCCAGCGAAGCGGGTATTCATATGATGAACTGATGCAGATGTCAATTCGTGATCTGGTAGTTCCCGACACGAGCTCGAAAATTTCTGATGTCGGGAAGAAATTGCTCCAGGATAACCGAGCCGTCTTTGAAGCAACCCACCGGAGAAAAGACGGTACGACATTTCCGGTAGAGACCAGCATCCATCTCTTTGAGATGGGCGGACAAAGGGTCTCGCTTACGTTCAGCCGGGATATCACCGAACGAAAAGCAACAGAGGCGGCCCTCAGGGAGAGCGAGCTGCTGCTGCGTGAAGTATTTGACAATGCAAACGATGCAATCTTCCTCCTAGAGAGGACTTCGGCGGGTCCCGGGAAGTACCTCCTGGTGAATGAGAAAGCCGTACGAATGCTGAGCTATACCAAAGAAGAGCTCCTCACCATGTCACCCCGGGATATCGTGCCCGAAGAGATCCAGAAAAAAGTCATGCCGGCGGTGATAAAAAAACTGCTCACGGACAGTCATGCTACCTTTGAATCGGCACACCGGAGAAAAGACGGGAGCATCTATCCCATTGAAGTGAGCACCCATACGTTTCATTACGGGGGAAAGGATGTGGATCTCTCCCTTGTCCGCGACATTACCGAGAGAAAACAAAGTGAAGAAACACTCCAGAAGAGCGAGGAGAAATACCGGACCCTGTTTGAAAGTGCCGGGGACATCATCTTTATTCACAACAGGGAAATGCGAATCCTGGCATTCAATACATTTGCCTGCGAACGGCTCGGTTACACGAACCAGGAATTGCAGTCCATGACGATCGAACTGGTCGATTCGCCTGAGGATACCCTGCATGCACCGGACCGTATGGCCCGCTTGGTCGAAAACGGTCATCTTTCGTTCGAGACCAGGCACCGCCGGAAAGACGGTACCCTCATTCCGATCATGGTCAGCGCCCGGATGATCACGTGGGAAGGAAAACCTGCCGTGATGAGCATCTGCCATGATATCACCGATCTCAAGCGGGCGGAAGGAGCGCTCCGGCAAGCGAACCGGAAACTCACGCTCCTTTCGGGGATCACCCGGCACGATATCAACAACCAGCTCACGATACTGATAGGTTTTCTGACGATCCTTGAGAAGAAACAGAACGATCCCACGATCAGGAAATTTTTTGTAAAACCCATCCTGCCGCCCAGCGGATCGTTGCGATGATCCAGTTTACCCGGGAATATGAAGAGATCGGTACGAATGAACCGGCCTGGCAGGGATGCCGGACCCTGGTCACCATTGCCGGGCAACAGGCTCCGCTGGGGGATATTATCCTCAAGAACGATCTCCCGAGAACCATGGAACTGTTTGCCGACCCGTTGATTCTCAAGGTCTTTTACAACCTACTGGACAACGCGGCAAGGTATGGCGGGAAAATTTCGACAATCCGGTTCTCGGTTGAAAAATCCGAAAAAGACCGCATCATTGTATGCGAGGATGATGGCGACGGGGTGCCGGTTAAGGATAAGGAACGAATATTTGACCGGGGATTCGGAAAGAACACCGGGCTGGGACTGGCCTTGTCCCGGGAGATTCTTGACATTACCGGTATCAGCATCCGCGAGAACGGGGAGCCGGGGAAGGGAGCACGATTCGAGATCACGGTGCCGAAGGGCGCCTGCCGGTCGAATACTCAGGCTGGGTCCGGGCCCGGGACCGGAACGCCGTAATCCCGGGACAGGATTTGATCGGTACGGAATGGTGGCAGAAAAGCACAAAGAAACCCGGACAGGTTACCTTTTTTGCCACCACGGAGGGTTTGATTATCCTTCCTCAACCAATTCTGATATGAAGTGACTTTTCATGGAGCAGATCAAGCGAGCCTTCGATGCCACCGCGTCCCGGTACGATGTCCAGCGGAAATGGATCATTCCCGAGATGGATGACTATTATAGCGCTGCAGTCTGGGCGGCGGAATGCAAAAATCCCCAGCCGGCCATCCTGGACATTGGTGCAGGTACCGGCCTTTTCTCGGCTCTTATGCTCCAGAAATTCCCGGGCGCGAAACTCACGCTGGTCGATCTCTCCGAAGCGATGCTGGGCATTGCACGGGAGCGATTCGCCGGGAGAAAGGATGTGCGGTACATTACCGGGGATTACAGCACCGTGGACTTTGCCGGTCCCTGTGACCTGATCTGTTCGGCCCTTTCGATCCATCATCTTGAACGGGATGATAAACACCGGCTCTACCGGAAGTGCTACGATGCGTTACGTCCCGGCGGCATGTTTGTCAATGTCGACCAGGTACTGGGCGAGACACCGGCTATCAACCAGCGTTACATGGCCTATTGGGACGATTTTTTAGTTCCCTGCCCGCTTTCGCCGGAAGATAAGAAGCAGATGCTGTACCGGCGGGACACTTTTGACAAAAACGAAAAACTCTCGGTGCAGCTCGCGTGGCTGAAGGAATGCGGGTTTCACGATATTGACGTTGTGTACAAGAACCGGCTTTTCGTTGTCTTTGCCGGACGGAAAGAATAGAGGCGATATCGCAAAAACGATTTAAAAAAAATTTCATCAGCTATTTTTTCCACATTCTTTTTTTTTCATGCTGTATCGGATGCGGAGGAATTTTCCGGAACATTCGGTTGCGCAGACAGTCCCGGTATGATCTCTTGTACATGGAGGGATGAGTAAACATTCTCATTTTGGTTGATACTAAGGAGGATCCTTCATGATCGATCATTCACTTTGTAGGAAGGAATATTCCTACTAGTGTATATAAATATTTGTAAATTAGACATTTCTGTGTAATACGAAAAGGAGGTACCATGCGACAGAATGCAATCTACAATCCGGGAGATACCTGCCCGTTGGAGATCAGCCGGGGGCTGACGGCGGCACCGGGTACGCTGCGAGGGCGCATTCTGGCAGGAACTGTCGAATCGAAGCTTGAATCCACCTGCTTACTCCTGGGCGGAAAGATCAAGGCAATGTTTGCTGAAAGTGCGAACATTGATTCTGTTGGTCCCGAACCGGGAGTTGGGTATGACAGGTCCCTGGCGAGCAAGGGTCAACATCAGAAGAAGAAGTTCCAGGGATTTTGCTCGGGGACGTGGTCTGCGGTGGTTTCGCCATGCCCATCCGGGAAGGAAAGGCCGAAGAGATCTACATCGTGGCGTCCGGTGAACTGATGGCGCTTTATGCGGCCAACAATATTGCAAAAGGGATCAAAAAATATGCCGATAACGGGAAAGTGAGGCTCGGCGGTATCATCTGCAACAGCCGAAAAGTCGACAACGAACTGCCCCTCCTCAAGGCCTTTGCCGAGGAGCTCGGGTCCCAGCTCATCTACTTTGTCCCCCGGGACAACCTCCTCCAGCGGGCCGAGATTCACAAGAAGACCGTCATCGACTTCGACCCGACATCAGGCCAAGCAGACGAGTACCGGAACCTGGCAAAAGCCATCGATAACAACAAAATGTTCGTTGTCCCCAAACCGATGACCCAAGAACGCCTGGAAGAGCTCATGATGCAGCACGGGTTCCTTGACGCGATGTGAAGTGTGGAAAAATTTCGAGGCAAGAGAAAAAGCGGATGTGAAAGACGTGTTACTGATACGTGCAATTGTGCGACCGGAAAAGAAAGATGAAGTGCTTGCTGAACTATCCACTGCGGGATTTAATGCAGCAACCATGGTTGATGTCGTGGGCCGGGGAAAGCAGAAGGGGATCAAGATCGGGGGAATGGTCTACGATGAGATCCCGAAGACCCTCATATTAATGGTTATCCCGGAGGATGCGAAGGAGAAGGTCATCAAGATGATCCTGTCGATCGCAAAGACCGGAACAGAGGGAACGTTCGGGGACGGCAAGATCTTTGTCAGCCCCGTTGATGAGGTCTATACCATCTCAAAGGGAACCCAGGGTCTCTAAAACGGAGGAGCACGATGAAAGAAATTATGGCGATCGTCCGGATGAAGAAGACCGGCGCCACGAAAAAAGCCCTCATCGCGGCCGGTGTAGCCGGGTTTACTGCGGTGAAAGTGCTCGGCAGGGGGACCTGGTAACGGATCCAAAAACCATCGAAGAGTGCAAAGAGAAATTCCTCTCCATGGGAATGGACGAGTTCAGCGAAGCGGGAGATACCGAGAAGATGGTGAACTGTTTCCTTGACGGCTCGCGGTTCTTCCCGCGGCGCCTCTTCACGATCCTGGCACACGATGAGGATGTCCCGCGAATCATCGAGGCAGTGGCAAACGCAAACCGGACCGAGTACGGGATTGGCGACGGGACCATCTTTGTCCTGCCGGTATCCGATGCAGTCCGCGTGCGCACCGGTGAAGCAGGAGATGCAGCAATCTGGTAATAAGGGAGGCATAACAAAATGGCAGAAATCGATAGCACACTAGAGGCGATGCTCGTATCCTACCCGGACCTGGTAAAGAAAAACCGGAAGAAGCATCTTGTGGTAAAAGATGAGGCGGTTGCATGCTGTCCGCAGATCGAGGCGAACACGCGGACGATTCCTGGCATCATCTCGCAGCGTGGCTGTGCGTATGCCGGGTGCAAAGGTGTGGTAGTCGGCCCTATCAAGGACATGATCACCATCACTCACGGCCCGGTGGGCTGCGGGTACTACAGCTGGGGAACCCGGCGCAACAAAGCACGGGCTGACGACAACACCCCGAAAGACAAGATATTCACCCAGCTCTGCTTCATCACCGACATGCAGGAGCCTGACATTGTCTTTGGCGGGGAGAAGAAACTTGCCAAGATGATTGACGAGGTTGTGGCCGCATTCCACCCCGGGGGATCAACATCTGCGCCACCTGCCCGGTGGGGCTTATCGGCGATGATATCAATGCGGTGGCGAAAGCCGCAGAGGAACGCCATGGGATCCAGGTGCTCGCCTATAACTGCGAAGGCTACAAAGGAGTCAGCCAGTCGGCAGGCCACCATATCGCGAACAACGACTTAATGGAGAAAGTTATTGGGACCGGCACAGAGCGGAAAAATGGGAACCATGTCATCAACCACCTCGGGGAGTACAACATTGGCGGCGACGGGTGGGAACTGGAACGGATCCTCAAAGAGATTGGCCACACGGTGAACTGTGTGCTGACCGGGGATTCCAGTTACCTTGACATCAAAAACCTGCACCTCGCGGACCTCAACCTCGTGCAGTGCCACCGCTCGATCAACTACATCGCCGAGATGATGGAGACCAAGTACTGCACACCGTGGCTGAAAGTCAACTTCATCGGGATCGACTCCACCAGCCAGTCACTGCGCCAGATGGCACAGTGTTTCGGAGACGAGGAACTCGTGAAACAGACCGAAGGGGTCATTGAGCGGGAGACCGCACGGATTGCACCGGTCCTTGAGCAGTACAGCAAGATCCTCAAAGGCAAGACCGCGTTTGCGATCGTCGGCGGCTCCCGGAGCCACCACTACCAGTACCTGCTCCGGGATCTCGGCATGGAGATGATCATTGCCGGCTACGAGTTCGCCCACCGGGACGATTACGAAGGCCGCCAGGTCATTCCCACGATCAAGAGCGATGCAGACTCGAAAAATATTCCCGAACTGCATCTCGTGGCCGATGAAAAAATGTACCAGGAAGCCCATGTCCACCTGAACATGTCCAAAGAGAAGTACGATGAACTCAAAAAAACAGTTCCGCTCAACTACTACGAGGGCATCTACCCGAACATGAAAGACGGGCAGGTCATCATCGACGACGCCAACCACCACGAAGTCGAGGTGTTGATCCAGACGGCAAAACCCGACCTGTTCCTCTCCGGTGTCCGGGACAAGTACATTGTCCACAAGATGGGCGTTGCTTCCAAACAGCTGCATGCCTACGATTACAGCGGCCCGTACGCCGGCTACAATGGCGCCCTGAACTTTGCCCGGGACGTGGTCAATGCCCTGACCACCCCGGCCTGGAAACTGATCACTCCCCCCTGGGAGAAAACCGAAGAACCACTGAGTGAAACCAATGCTTGAATGCATACCGGAAGGGCCGGTTGAACACACAACCGGCAAGATCAACCCGGCAAAAACCTGCCAGCCGCTCGGCGCCATGTATGCCGCACTCGGCATTCACGGCTGCCTGCCGCACAGCCACGGCTCGCAGGGCTGCTGTGCGTACCACCGCATGCACCTCAACCGGCATTTCCGGGACCCGGTGCTCGCGTCATCGAGTTCCTTTACCGAAGGCGCCTCGGTCTTTGGCGGGGCTGCGAACTTAAAGACCTCCATCAAGAACGTCTTTGCAATCTACAATCCCGAGATCATGGCGGTCCATACCACCTGCCTGAGCGAGACGATTGGCGACGACCTGCCCAATATCATCAAAACGGCAGAGATCCCGGAAGGAAAATCGGTCATTCACGTCAACACCCCGAGCTACCACGGCTCCCACATCACCGGGTTCTCCGGCATGTGCAAAGCCATGGTCTCGTATCTTGCGCAGGCTGACGGCACCACAAAGAAATCGCAGATGAACGTCATACCGGGCTTTGTCAATCCCGGCGACATGCGGGAGATCCGCCGGATCGTGGATACGCTCGGCGTCAAAATGATCATGTTCCCGGACACGTCCAATGTGCTCGACACCCCCCTGACCAGCAAATACCAGATGTATCCGGATGGCGGGGCCACGGTTGCCGAGATCCGCGATGCCGGCAACTCGGAAGTCACCCTCGCGCTCGGTTCGTTCGCCTCGCACGATGCGGCCGAAGTGCTGCAGGACAAATGCGGTGTCACCGGCATTCCGTTAAAACTGCCGATCGGCATCAAAGCAACGGACGATTTCATCATGGCGGTAAAAGACTGGTTCGGCGTCGAGATCCCCGCGTCCCTCACGCTCGAACGCGGGCAGGTCGTCGATACCCTGATTGACACGCACTTCCATTACCAGGGAAAACGCGTGGCAGTCTTTGGCGACCCCGACCATGTCATCGCGCTCACCGAGTTCCTGCTCGCAATGGGCATAGTCCCGGTGTATGTCCTTACGGGCACGCCCGGCAAAGCGTTCGAGGCAGAAATCAGGAAGATGCTCGAAGATGCTGGAATTACCGGTTCAAAAGTAAAAGCGAAAGGCGACCTCTTTGAGCTCCAGCAGTGGATCAAAGAGGCCCCGGTCGATCTCCTGATCGGCACTTCGTACGGGAAGTACATTGCCCGTGCCGAAGATGTCCCGTTCGTCCGCTTCGGATTCCCGATCCTGGACCGGGCCGTCCACCCACTCATGCCGGTCGTAGGCTACCGGGGATGCCTGCGCCTGATCGAGCAGATCAGCAACGCCCTCCTGGAATGCAGGGATCGCGACTGCCTGGATGAAGATTTCGAACTTGTGTTATAACGGGTAATGCCCGGAGGTGAAACATGGATACCAGCTCAGTAACCGCCGAAGGATCGGCATGTATCAGCGAACGCCAGAACTCCATCCTGACCACGGGAAAGAGCAAGAGCAGTATCCACTGTGCTGACGACAGCCTGGCCGGCTCCGTCAGCCAGCGGGCCTGTGTCTTCTGCGGTGCCCGGGTGGTCTTAAACCCGGTCACCGATGCCGCCCATCTTGTCCACGGCCCCATCGGGTGTGCCACGTGCACCTGGGACATCCGGGGGAGCCTCTCAAGCGGCTCCGAGATGTACCGGAACAGCTTCTCGACCGACATGAAAGAGCGGGACGTGGTCTTTGGCGGGGAGAAGAAACTTGCCACCTGTATCGATGAGATTGTGGGCAAGTATCACCCACCGGCGATCTTCGTGTACTCGACCTGTGTCTCGGGCATGATCGGCGACGACATCATCGCGGTCTGCAAAGCGGCATCAGAGCGGCATGCCACCGATGTGATCCCGGTCGAGTCCAGCGGTTTCCTCTCCGGTAACAAAGTAGTCGGGTACCGTGCGGCAGCCATCGCCCTGATGCAGCTGATCAAACCCAAAGTGGGAGAGACGGTAGAAAAAACCCGGAAACTCAATTTCCTTGGCGAGTACAATCTCGGCGGCGAGAAATGGGTGGTCGAGCGGTACCTCAGGGAGATCGGCATTGAGATCAATGTCGCGTTCACCGGGGATTCAACCGTTGCCGCCCTCAAACAGGCACCGGGTGCCTGCCTGAACCTGGTGCAGTGCACCGGCTCCATGCACTGGGTGGCGATGAGCCTTGAACAGGAGTTCGGCACCCCGTACCTGGATGTAAATTTCTTCGGGGCTGAAAATACGGCCGGGAGTCTGCGGAAGATCGCACAGTTCTACGGTGAGCCGGAGATGATCCGACGAACCGAAGCACTCATCGAGCGTGAGCAGGCCCGTATCCAGCCGGTTCTCCAGAAATACCGGAAAAAACTGGCCGGCAAACGGGCTGCCATCTATGTTGGCGGTGCCTTCAAAGCGGTTGCCATCATCCACCAGCTCAAGGAACTCGGCATGGAGATCGTGCTCACCGGCACACAGACCGGGAAGAAAGAGGAGTATGACAACCTGAGCACCCTGCTCGACCCGGGCACGATCATCATCGATGACGCGAACCCGGCCGAACTGGAAAAATTCCTGCTGGAAAAAAATGTCGATGTAATGGCCGGCGGCGTCAAGGAACGGGTCCTTGCGTACAAACTCGGCATCGGGTTTGTCGACCACAACCATGACCGGAAAGACGGGCTCGCCGGCTTTGACGGGGCGGTCCGGTTTGCCCGCGAGGTGTATGTCACCACGTGTACGCCGGTCTGGAGCCAGCTGAAAGCAACCGGAAGGAGGGCATAGAATGGAAACTGTTGCCACGCCAAAAGTAAAACAGGTCAACGAGAACCAGTGCCAGCAGTGCATGCCGCTGGGCGGGGTCGTTGCCTTCAAAGGCATCGAGAACGCGATGGTGCTCGTGCACGGCTCGCAGGGTTGCAGCACCTACATGCGCCTGACCAATGTCGAGCATTACAATGAACCGGTGGATATTGCCTCCTCCGCCCTCAATGAGAAACAGGCCATCTATGGCGGGGAAGCGAACCTGCACAAGGCGCTCGACAATGTCATCCGGGTCTACGCGCCAAAATTCATCGGCGTCCTGACCACCTGCCTGACCGAAACCATGGGCGAGGATCTCAAACGGCTGGTCGCGACCTACCGGCTGAACCGGGGCATCACGGCAGTCGATATCATTCCGGTAGCCACCCCGAGTTACAGCGGGAGCCAGACAGAAGGGTTCTGGGCAGCGACCCGGCAACTGGTTGCATACTATGCACAACCAACCGAACGGCACCAGGGGATCAACGTAATCATCCCCCACATCAGCCCGGCTGATATCCGGGAGATCAAACGTATCTTCGGGCTCTTTGGGCTTGAGTATACGATGCTGCCGGATTATTCGATGACCCTCGACCGCCCCTACGGGGGACGATACCAGAAAATTCCCCCGGGCGGAACAAAAACACGGGACATCGCCCGTATGTCCGGAGCGAGAGCCACCATCCAGTTCGGTCTCACCTGCCCCGATAACCTCTCACCCGGTCTGCTTCTCGAACAGGAGCACGGCGTGCCACTGCACAACCTGCCCCTGCCCATTGGTTTGCAGAACATGGAACGCCTGGTCGAGACCCTGGAAGAACTCAGCGGACTGTCACTGCCCGACATCCTTGAACGGGAACGGGGCTGGCTGCTGGACGGCATGGCGGACTCCCACAAGTTCAACGCGGACGGAAGGCCGATCGTGTACGGCGAGCCCGAAATCGTGTACGCATTCTCCAGTATCTGCATGGAGAATGGTGCGACTCCCGTTGTCATCGCGAGCGGGACCAGAAGCAACCGGCTCACCGGGCTGCTGGCTACGCTCCTTGCCGATGCGGACGAGCAGCCGGTCATCCTTGAGGAGACTGACTTCGCCGCAATTGATGAGGCAGGTTTCATGGCTGAAGCAAACATTGCTATCGGCCACTCCGGGGGAAAATTCCTCACCGAACGCCGGGGCATCCCGGTCATCCGGGTGGGATTTCCCATCCATGACCGGACCGGCGGGCAGCGTATATTGTCGGCCGGGTATACGGGAACCCTGGCGTTCCTCGACCGGTTCACCAACGCACTACTGGAGACCAAATACGACTCGTACCGCGAACTGAGAAAAGAAGAGATGGGTATCCGGGAAGGTGCCTGATATGCAAAAACCAACACACCATATTTTTGTCTGTTCAAGTTCACGGCCAAACGGCCAGCAGAAAGGCTTCTGCCATGCGAAAGAAGGCGTTGAGATCATGATGAAATTCATGGAAGGAATCGAGGAACGGGGCATCGGGGGCGAAGTCTTCCTCTCCAATACCGGGTGCTTCGGGATCTGCGAGAAGGGACCCATCGTGGTGGTGTATCCCGAAAATGTCTGGTACGGGTCGGTCACCCCGGGAGATGTCGAAGAGATCCGTGAGAGCCATATCGAAGGAGGCGCCGTTGTAGAAAGACTGGTGATTTAGGATCATGTGCCAGAAACGAGAGGGAAGGATGGGACCGGAGATTGCCGCCATCCTTGGCAGAGGCGGGTGCAGCAGCACCCTTTCAGAACCGGGGACGGTTGTCGTGTACCGGCAACAGGGCTGCTCCTTTGAGCCGGTGCGGGAGATGACGTTTGCCCTTGACCAGGACAAGGGTCTCAAAGAGCTGCGGGCGAAGATGGCGGAACTCATTGAGTTCCTCAACGGCTGTAAGATCTTTGTTGCCCGGTCGGCAAGCGGCGCCCTGTACTTTGAGCTGGAGAAGGCCGGCTTCAGTGTCTGGGAGATCTCGGGAAAGCCTGCAGACTTCCTGGCAATTATCCTGGAAGATGAAGAGAAGGAGCGGGCGGCAGCGCAGGTTGTCGGGATTACGGGAATCCCGGCTCCGCCGAGCGTACTCCGGGCAGTTTCTTCATATCGATCAAAAAGATTCAGGGAAGATCCCCGGCCATCAGCAGCAAGCAGGTACTTCAGCAATTTATCCGTGAAGGAAAATTCAGGGAACTGGAAATTATCTGCGACCATGTGCCCCCATGGATCGAGATGGATGCCGAGTGCCAGGGATTTACCCTGCGGTCGGAAAAACTCGGGCCCAATGAGTGCAGTGTCCGGTTGACGAAAACCTCGGCAGGATCCTGCGGGTGTTGATAGACGATGGGAAATTTTCAACCAAGAACCGGTGTGTTCCTTCCATCACGGGAAGGGAACAAGTGCCTGAATACGAGGAATGCCCACGGGAAACCTGACGTAACCGACATGAACCGGAAACTGAGCATTACCTTCACAAAGATTCCCGGTCATGACGACACGGCACTCATCCTCGAGGTCATAGCCGGAGAGGTCCGGCGTGGCAGGTTATCAGGAAACGAGACGGAATTTTCCTGGGCAAGAGCAACGACATAAAAACAGCAGGGTCTGTTATCTCCAGATCGTTGTTGACGCCTCATTTTTTTTATTGCTAAATATTCTCAAGAACAGATATTTTAGTAATATTTAAATATATTAGGAAGGAATCTTCTTTCCTATAAATTGCAAAACTTACAAAATCGATCAAGGGAGGCAGACGGAGATGATGACACCATGCATGCAGGAAGGCGCCGGATTGTGGGGCAGTCCGGGTCTCTGCATCGATCGGGTTTGTCGAATACCGGAATCCTTACGAGATCAGTGGCATTCTTCGGAGAAACAACCGCTCCGGATTGGTGCAAGTTCTGACTTACTCATCACAGGTGAAAAAAATGGCTATTGAATCTGGAGCAACAGCAGGGGTCCTCGCTTCAACGGCGCTTGTCATGATCATGACGCCGGGCGTAGGATTGTTCTACGGTGGTCTGGTACGGAAGAAAAACTTCATCGACATGATCACCCTGTCATTCGTTGCCTTTGCACTCGTCAGCATCCAGTGGGTGCTGATCGGGTACTCGCTCGCGTTTGGTCCGGACGTTGGGGGGTTTATTGGCAACTTACAGTACCTCGGACTGAATAATGTGGGAATGGACCCGGGCCCGTACAGTGCGGTGGTGCCGGGACTGCTCTACATGGTCTTCCAGCTCGTATTCGCGACGGTAACCATGGCAATCGTGACTTCGGGCTTTGCCGAGCGGATCAAGTTCAGCTCGTATCTCGTGTTCGCACTTCTCTGGACCACGATCGTCTACGACCCCCCTCGCCCACTGGGTATGGGGTGGTGGCTGGACCTCGCAGTTTGGCTCAATCGATTTTGCTGGGGGCACGGTGGTCCACATCAGTTCAGGATTCGCCGCTCTCGCACTTGCGCTGGTCATCGGCAAACGGGTCGGGTATGGCAAGTATGGGATGGAACCGGCAAATATTCCATGGTCCATACTTGGTGCAGCCCTGCTCTGGTTCGGCGGGTTCGGGTTTAATTCCGGCAGCGCGGTTGATGCAAACGGTCTCGCTGCCGTGGCGTTCGTCACCACCAACACGGCGGCCGCAGCGGCTGCTATCGCGTGGCTGCTCGTCTCGTGGGCTCATGGGGGTAAACCCAGTTCACTCGGTTTTGTCTCCGGTGCAGTAGCGGGTCTCGTGGCAATCACGCCCGCTGCCGGGTATGTCACACCAATGGCAGCGATTGTCATCGGCGCCGTGGCCGGGGTGCTCTGCTACGGAATAATGCTCTGGCGGCAGAGTAAAGAGATCGACGAAAGCCTTGATGCATGGGCAGTCCATGGTATGGGCGGTCTCTGGGGAGCACTCGCCACCGGTATCTTTGCCGTAGCGGCGATCAACGGCAAATCCGGTCTCATCGAAGGCAACGTCACCCAGTTCATCGCACAGGTCGTGGGAGCGGGTGCTGCAGTGATCTACGCGTTTGTCGTAACCTACATCCTTGCGATCATTGTCGACAAAACCATGGGCCTTCGTGTCACAGAGGAGGAAGAATATGTTGGTCTTGATCTCTCGCAGCATGGAGAACGCTGCTGAGCCGGGGGTGTCATCATGAAAATGGTTAAAACAATCATCAAACCAGAACGATTCGAGTTTGTAAAAAAAGCGCTGGAGGAAAAAGGCTTCGTCAGCATGACCATATCAGAAGTAAAAGGGAGAGGGGAACAAAAGGGCATTACCCTTGAATACCGGGGCGGCGTGATGAACGTCGACATGTTGCCCAAAGTCCAGATTGAACTTGTCGTCAAGGAGAAAGATGTCGATGCTCTGGTCAACGTGATCATGGAATCGGCCCGGACGGGAAAGATCGGGGACGGCAAGATCTTTGTTATGCCCGTGGAGAGGGCAATCAAGATTCGCACCGGGGAAACGGAGGTGTAACGAAAAAAAGCTGGCACACACCATAATTTCACACCAATAATATTTTACCACCGGCACCGGGGATCACCACCCCCGTTCCGGTTTTCTAAAAAATTTATCCATATGCGGCACAACAGCACAAAAAATGCCAGAGATGATGAAAATATTTGTTTGCAAGGGATTTTTCCGGTATGATGCGGGAAAGGAAAGACCGTATGGTATTTTTCCAACCATCAATGAAAAATCCCAATAGACAAAAAAATCTGAAAGGGGGATAACATCATGAAGATGATCTGGGCAGTCACCCGGCCGGAATCGGCACAACGGGTAATAAAAGCTCTCGACACGATAGGAATCGGGGGGATGACCCGGCTCCATGTGACCGGCCATGGCAGGGAGTTGAGAATTACTCTTGGTACCGTTCATTATTCAGAAATTCCAAAAGAGATGCTGATGATTGTAGTGCCTGACGGGGATGTGGCAAAAACGGTCACGACGATCCGGGCAGAAGCAAAGAACTCTTCCAAAAGCCAGCCCGATGAAGGTTCTATCGGGGACGGAAAGATTTTTGTTACCTATGCTGAGGACACCTTCGCTATCAGGACCGCCGGAAAGACCGGGGGAACCTGAAACGATATGAAACAGATCATTGCCATCATCAGGGACGAGCAGATCGAGGCTACCAAGCAGGGACTTGAATCGATAGGTCTCCGGGGCATCACATTCCTGTACGTAACCGGCCGCGGTCAGCAGAAAGGAAAAGTCAGTGCTCAGGAATTGGGTACTTCCTTAAACCGGCACCTGCGAATGCAACTTGAGAGCGCAAGAACCGGTAACACCACCAGGGATGGCAAAGCCAGCGAGGTTCCTGCTCCGTTTCATAAGGATACCGAGTTTGCGTTTGGGTTCCTGCCAAAAAGGATGTTGATAATTATTGCACCGGATGAAGAAGTCAACCGGATTGTCCAGGCCATTGTTAATGCGAACCAGACCGGGAAGCACGGCGACGGGAGAATATTTGTCTGCCCGATGATCAGCGCTATCCGGGTAAGAACCGGGGAACAGGGCGACAAGGCACTTTTCTGAAAGAAGCCACGAATGGATTTGATCGACTCCCTCATGTATCTCAACCGGGGACTCAACATACGGGCCCTTATCCGGGAATCTATCACAGAGCCGGGTTCTCCCGCTTTGCCGTCACCCAGGCAAGGTGTGCGTTGAAATCATCCGGGTGCATGGGTTGTTTTTCAACGCATTCTCCCGAAGCAGGTACCGTATCAAAGAAGTTTTGTTTTTTTCGATCCCGGCCGGTCATTGATTGTCCCTCCGTTCATCCCGCCCGTTCAGTGAATCTCCACCCGCTCGCCGGTCTCCATGTACTGGACATTCTCGGCGATCTTGCAGGCATGATCCGCACATCGTTCGAGATACCGGGCCACCATGATATAGTGGGTGCAGCGCGAGATGTTCTTGGGGTCTTCCATCATATAGGTGATCCCTTCGCGGAAGATAGAGTGCCTGAGTGCATCGATCGTATCGTCCCGGGACGAGAAATCATCGATATACCGGAGTGTATCCGTCTCGTACGCTTTGATCGCATCATCGACCATGTCGAGCACCAGGTCAGCCATATGAGGAATACTCATCAGGTTGGCGATGTGGGGTTTTGAGGAGAGGTCCGCAACAGTATTAGCAATGGATTTGCCGTACCTCCCGATGCGCAGCGAAGCCGTAATCACCTTGAGCGTACAGGCAATGACCCGCATGTCTTTGGCCATAGGCTGGTTGAGCGCGATGAGCCGGTAACAGTGCTCTTCTATCCGGACTTCCATCTCGTGAATCTGTTCTTTTTGTGCAACAACGGATGTTGCGAGTTCCGCATCCTGCCGGATAAGGGCATCGACTGCAGTCCTCAGCATAAACCGCCCGAGGCGGGCCATCTCCAGCGTGTCGGTTTTGAGATTTTTAAGTTCCGTGTGGAATTTTTCTGCCATTTTTTCTCCTACCCGAACCGGCCGGTGATATAATTCTCCGTGAGTTCTTCTTTCGGGTGCTCGAAGATCTGCCCGGTCTTTCCGCATTCGATCAGTTTGCCGAGATACATGAATCCCGTATAATCACTGACCCGTGCCGCCTGCTGCATATTGTGGGTCACGATGATAACGGTGTAATCTTCTTTGAGCCGCTCGATCAGATTCTCGATCTTTGCCGTGGCAATCGGATCGAGCGCCGAGCAGGGCTCATCCATTAAAATTACTTCCGGTTCCACGGCAAGCGTCCGGGCAATGCAGAGACGCTGCTGCTGTCCTCCCGAGAGGCCAAGCGCCGAATCGTTCAGCCGCTCTTTCACTTCGTCCCAGATCGCTGCGTGGCGAAGACTCTGCTCAACAATCGTGTCGAGTTCAGCCTTATCCCGGATGCCATGCACCCGGGGACCGTAGGCAACGTTCTCATAGATGGATTTCGGGAACGGGTTGGGTTTCTGGAAGACCATGCCGACTTTCTTCCGGAGTGTCACCACATCAGTCGAAGCTGCATTGATACTCTCGTTGTCAAGCGTGATCTCTCCGGAAATCTTCACGTGGTCGATGAGATCGTTCAACCGGTTGAAGCACCGCAGCAGGGTCGACTTCCCGCAGCCGGAAGGGCCAATCAGAGCGGTGACCTTCTTCTTGGGAATCCTCATCGACACGGACTGGAGGGCATGCTTCTCATGGTACCAGAGGTTCAGATTTGTTGTGGAAATGATACAGGTTTCAGACATAATTTATCCCCGGGTTTTTTTCTGGAAATGAGTTCTTACAAAGATCGCGACTGAGTAGAACCCGATGACGAGCAGGAGCAGGACAAGCGCCGTTCCGTACTTGTTGGTGGACGCACCCGGCACATTGGTTGCGAGAATGAACAGGTGATAGGGCAGTGCCATCACCGGCTGAAGTTCTGATGTCGGCAGGAATCGCGACGAGAAAACAACCGCCGTAAACATGATGGGCGCAGTCTCTCCGGCCGCTCTCCCGATGGAGAGGATCGCACCAGTCACAATCCCCGGTACAGCCGGGGGAAGGACAACACGGCTGATCGTCTGCCACCGTGTGGCACCCAGGGCAAGACTGCCTTCCCGAAGCGACTGCGGGATGTTTTTCAGTGATTCTTCAGTAGTGCGGATAACCGTAGGCAGCACCATCAGGGCGAGCGTAACCTGCCCGGCCAGCAGTGAGACGCCGACATTCAGGTAGAGCACAATAAACGCAAACCCGAAGAGCCCAAAAACGATCGAGGGTGTGCCGTTAAGCAGGTCAACGCCGGTCCGGATGAGCCGGGTGATGCGGCCTTCCCGGGTATATTCCACGAGATAGATGGCGGCACCCACCCCGAGAGGCAGCGCAATTGCAATCGCACCCAGGACGAGATAGAGCGTCCCGATGATCGCCGGGAAAATTCCTCCGGCCCGGCCGAGATCCTTTGGAGGCTGGGTTAAGAACTCCCACGAGAGTGCCGGCAGGCCGTGCACTACGATATCCTGGAGAATTATGACCAGAATGGCAAGCACGATAACCGTTGCAAGACCGATTAGGCCGAAGGCGATCGTCTGGATATGGTTCTCCGAGAGCCGGTCCCTGCCGAAATACCACGCACCTGCACCAAGCAGGACAAGAGCTGCCAGCCACCATGGTGCAGCAGCGAGCAGGAAGATCAATAAAACCGCAATGCCGATAATCTCAGCGAAACGTCCAAGGGATTCTTTTGTGGCAGAAGATATGAGCGGCTTTCGTGCCGGCCCCTGAGCTCGTCCCTCCTTGAGATGCCGCAGGATGGCCACTGCGGAAAGGTTGATGATGAGCGTGATGACGAGCAGGATGACCGCAATGCCGAAGAGAGCATTGTAGTGTTCGCTCCCGACCGAAACCTCGCCCATCTCAATCCCGAATGTAGCAGTCAGGGTCCGCAACGGTGAGAGGTTGTTCCAGATCGGCTCGGGAATGATCGCAGCATTACCGGCCACCATCAATACAGCCATGGTTTCACCAACAACCCGGCCGATGCCCAGGATGACTGCTGCTGCAATACCCGAGAGGGCTGCCGGCACCAGCACCCGGCTGATCGTCTGCCACCGGGTCGCGCCAATCGCCAGCGAGCCTTCTTTGTACTCATGAGGTACCGAACTGATCGCATCCTCAGAGACACTGATGATAGTGGGAAGGGCCATGATCCCGAGCAGCACTGATGCAGCCAGCCAGGTCTCCCCGGTGGGAATGTCAAAGGACACCCGGATAAAGTTTGTAAGAACAATGAGCCCGAAGAACCCGTACACCACGGAGGGGATGCCTGCCAGCAGTTCAACGGCCGGCTTGAGGTATTTCTTGGTTCGGGGAGATGCGAGTTCGGAAAGATAGATTGCACAGCCGATAGACAGCGGGACGGCAAAGACCATTGCCCCTATGGTAACGAGCAGGGTTCCGACAATGAGCGGGAAGATACCATACAACAGCACAACCGCCGTCGGTGCCCAGTCGGGACCAAGGAGGAAACTGAGGATACCGACCTGTGAGAAGATCGGGTAACCGTCCCGTAACAAGAAGAGCAGGATGAATGAGACGACAATTACGGCAAAGAAGGCTGTGAAGAAGAAGACGGTTTTGATCGACTGTTCCTTAAGGAAGGATAGCCGGGCAGTGCCTGAGGAGGCGGTTACAGCACTCCCGGTTTTTTTGGTAACGTTCATTTTTTTGCCTCCCTAATAACGAAAAAATTGTTGTTGTTCCTCTCACAGGTTAGTTCAGGGCCACGTAACCTTCGTCGGCTACGATCTTCTGGCCGTCTGCGCTGAGGATGTACTTGATGAAGTCGCCGGCCAGACCGCTGGGCTGACCGTTCGTGATAACGTAGAGATCACGGGAGACCGGGTAGGTCTTGGTCTTGACATTGTCGAGTGATGCAGGGACAATCTTCTGGGCATTGTACCAGATGGGGAGTGCCTTGACATCCTTACTGACGAATCCGATCGAGACATATCCGATCGAGCCGGGTGTCTGGGCTACGGTCTGGAGGACGGCACCGTTGGAGTTCTTCTCAAGCATCTTGTTGGTCGGGGTCGCTTTCAGGAGAATGGTCTCATCGAAGTATGTGCGGGTTCCTGAGGTGCTGTCGCGACCGATGACTACGATCTGGTTGTTGGTATTGGGAACATTTGCACCGGTGATCTCGGACCACTTGGTGATCTTCCCTAGGTAGATGTCCTTTGCCTCGTCAAGAGTGATGTACTGGATCGTGTTTGCCGGGTTGACAATGACTGCGATACCGTCCTGTGCAACTGACGTGACTATGAATGACGGGTTCTTTGCCATCTCATCCTTGGTCACTTCACGGGAAGACATTCCAATGTCAACGGTCTTGGCACCGATTGCCTGAATACCGACACCGGATCCGCCACCGGATACCTGGATGTCTGCGTCCGGGTGGGCTGCCATATACTGGTCCGCTGCTTTCTGGACAATCGGCAAAACCGTTGTTGAACCGCTGATCTTGATGGTCTGCTTCTGGCCGGTTGATACTGGCGCAATGGTTGCCGCGGGAGCCACCGGAGTTGCTGCGGGGACGGCAACCTGTGCAGTCACCACTGCTGCCGGAGTTGTCACCGGCGCTTTGGGAGCCGGGGTGTTCTTGTTTGCCGTGTCGGTGCAGCCGGCAACTGCCATCGCTGCAATGAGCAGGACGACAAGTCCGAGTGCGATAAGTAACGATGAATTCCTGGTCGGTTTCATGATGTTCCATCCACCATTTCCCGGGTGCCAATATACTGTTTTTCGAAATAGACTATACACGAATATATATGAGAAAGACAAGAATAGAGTAACATAGTGAAATCAGTTTACTATAGTAATGCGAGGTGAATGATGGAAATCAGGAGGGTGCAGGTAACCGGGGGTGCGTCGTTCGTGGTGACGCTGCCAAAAGACTGGGCAGGAGAGCAACACATTAAGAAAAATGATCCGCTCGGGCTTATCGCTCAACCCGATGGTACGCTGCTGGTCACCACAAAAATTACGGAAGACCCCCTTCAGCGGATCAAGGAGATCGATTGCAGCACGATTGCTGACCCGGCATTTCTCTTCCGCCTTCTGATTGGGACCTATATCACCGGGTTCACCATGATCCGTCTCACCACAAAACAGCGCTTTCCCCCGTTTGTCCGCACTGTGGTCCGGGATTTTTCCCAGATGACCATTGGCCAGGAAGTAGTTGAGGAGACCGAATCGGTGATTGCAATAAAAGATCTCCTAAATCCTTCAGAGATGCCGTTTGAAAACACCATCAAGCGCATGTTTGTGATTGTCAAGACAATGCACGAGGATGCTGTCACTGCGCTGGAAACCCGCAACCTGTCACTTGCTGAAGATGTCGTCAAACGCGACATGGATGTGGATCGGCTCAACTGGCTGATCGCCCGGCAGACCAATATGATCATGCAGAACGCATCCCTTTTACGCAAGATGGGGATCTCGACTACGATGGCTATGCACTATTACATTCTCAGCCGGATTATCGAGCGGATTGGTGACCATGCCGTCAGGATTGCTGAAAACACCCAGCCGATTATCGATGGGGATCTCGACAAAAAGATCCTTGCTGCGATCAAGAAGGCAAGTTCTCTCTCTATGGAAAACTTTGACCGGAGCATCATCTCGTTTTTTAATGCAGATATGAAGGATGCAAACCGGAACATCGAATCGATCCATTCGCTCGAAACGATCTGTGGAGAGATCAATAACATGGTTCTCAAGCAGGATACTCTCGTGGCAATACATGTGGGGTACATTGCCGAGAGTGTCAGAAGGGCGGGCGAGTATGCCGGCGATATCTCTGAGACCGTGATCAACCTGCTGATGGAGAAGGAGAATGTCCCCCATAAGGAAAAAAGAACAAAATAAAAAACCGGACACTATTTTTGGATTTAATCCACCATTCCCAAAAAAATTACGAAAATTCTTAAAAAATTTCTGTTCCGCTCAAAATATGTTCATTGAAGCACTGTTTTCTTGCAATATCAGCTCGAAATGATAAAAAATTCAACAAATTTAAAAAGGCATATAAATCCGTGACCGGGCAATCGGGACTTTATATACGGTCCGCTCCAATGGAAGAAAAGGGGTATATGAATAGTATTAATTGGCCGGAATATTAAAAAAAACGGAGAACCACCCCAAAACTAAAAAATCGTTCTGAAGTCAGCGATTTTGTATTCTCACTCAGTGCTCTTATTTTTCCAATTTCCATGGGAAATCTTTGACGATCGTAAAGAGAAAAAAATCAACTCGCTTCATTAAATTGACGTACTCAAAAGAAATCACAAAAAAAATTCTGAATATTTTCTTTTTTGTTGGTTACGGCCGGTGGGCAGTCATCAGGAAGATGGTAAAAACACGGGGTTTTCCTGTGCGGGAAGAAGTTTTGTGGATCGTTGCCCCTTCACTGAACCTGACAGCATCAAACCCGGCCTCTTCAAAAATCCGCTGCAGGTTCTTCCGGTCAAACCCTTCATGCTCTGCGATGCCGGGCGCGTCGTGAAACTCCCCGTTATCGGAATCGAGATCGGCAATGGCTATTCTTCCCCCGGGCAAAAGAAGTTCGAAAAATGTCCGGGCTGCAACAGAAGTATCCTTCACGTGGTGAAGGGTCATCAAGCTAACGATCAGGTTAAAAGCAGGAAGCGCCGCAGTATCCTGTCCGACACTCCATTCCCGGGACTCGATAGTAGTGATACCGTCGCTCCGGAGTTTTTCTTTAAGTACCTCCAGCATACCTATCGCTGAATCAACCGCAATGATCTCCTTCACGTGCGGAGCAATCCGGAGCGCAATGTTACCGGTGCCGGTACCGTAATCCATCACCCGTTCCGTCCCATCCGGATGCAGGACATTGATCATCGCATCGGCTATCGTCTTTGCCATCTGCATCCTCCCGGGATCCTTGTCCCAGATCACGGCAGCCTTATCAAAATAATCCTTCATTTTTGATCACCATACCCGTAAGGATAGTATATGGGATCTTACAGTAAAAAACCCGGCCGGATTACCAAGGCAGAGAAAGATATCGCGATTTTTTCCAGGGTAAAAATCAGGTATGGAAAATTTCTTCAACTCTCTCGACCGCTGCAATCAGAGTCCCGTCTTTGTTCGTCACAGTCGTAACGGTATGCCGGAATCTTCTGTTGCCACCACCCGGGGCAGATTGTACCTCTTCTGCGGTGAAAGTACCTTCAGGATTTTCCGGCTGTGGGCCGGTCTCCGGAAACCAGTCCGTTATCCGGTCAGCCACTTCATCGACAACCAGATCAGAAAGACAGGGGCGTTCAGCGGGATAAAACGCCTGCCACTGCCGGCGGGTTCCCAGTACGCCGGGAGATTTTAATCCCGAAATCTTCTCCATCGCCAGGTTCCATCCGAGGATATGATGGTCCCTGCCTATCACAAACATCGGAACCGGGGATGCATACAGGACCGCTTCAAAGAGTCGGTGGCTCTCCTCGCTGGAGAGTTCTGCCTGCTTCTGTCCCGAGATGTTCTCAAATCTCAGTGCTACACCCGCATCCCCGTCTTCAAAGAGGGTGGGGATACAGAGCGCATTGAAGTACATCTCCTTATCATTTTTTTTAATCCTGAACTCGTGATGTGCATCGGGCCCAGATTTTTCCTGCTGCAGCCAGCCCATCATCTGCTCTACCGGCAGCAGGGCCGCCGCAAGGTCAAAAAGCCGGGCCCCGATAATATGATCCTTGGGTGCCCCGACAAAATCAACAAAGGGGGAGTTCGCCTGGGCAATCCGCAGATCCTTGTCCACTACGGCGATCATATCAGGACCCATGCTTATCATCGACTCGAGAGGAACGCGTTTTGCAAGATAGAAAAGTTTTGCATTGCCGACATACCGTACTTCGAGTTGACCCGTTGCCGTCATGACATCAAGATATTTGGCAATGGAGTTACGACTCATGACAACTGCTGAAGAGATCTCCTTGATATTCATCCCGCGGGGGTTACTGCGGAGCACCTCCTTGATGCGGTCGATCTCATTGTCCTCGTCTTCCATGCTTTAAAATTACCTCATTATTCTATTTACCACAGATTTTTTTTATCCCGGGCATGACATTTTCTCTGCTGCTTCGATCTTTGATCGATTCATTTATTAAAAGCTATGATTAAAATAGATACTGTGCTTAGTGTTTGTGCGCTAATGCACAGCATTGGGATTGTGCCTACACTGCACGCAAAACAGCGATGCCGATGGATAAGGACCTGCGCACGCTATTGTTGTGCCCGGTCCGGTAAAACAAGGTGATCCTGCATTCGTCACCAGCACCTCTCATCAATGGGTGAGAGGATATGATGCTTCCCGGCACGCTAAAAAAATACCAGCAACGAAGAAAAACCGCGACGCGATGGGTTAACACACACACCTCCCCTCACGTCCGTTTTTTCTTATTTTCCATTTTTCAAAGAGAGTTACTGCCGTAATCGGAAAACCAGTTCTGCAACAAACATTTCCCTTTACGGTACCTTGGACGCATCAGAAACCTCAAATTGTGATCGCATTCAGCTCCTTATGGTGTTTCCCGATCGCAAAATAAACGAATAGACCGGAAAAAAGATCTAAAAACAATCGCCAACGGGGATATTACTCCACTGATGTACGGTCTTTATCATCCCACAAAAGTTATTTCGCATCCTCTCCCAGCGACTCGCGACTCCGCATCTGGTAGAGTACCATCGGATCCATCTCGCGATGTTCCTTATCACTGGTTCGCATGATAACATTGGTAACCCCTGAGTTCACGATCATCTTCGAGCAGAGGAAGCACGGCCATATCTGGGTGAGCGCTTCGGTCTCGACATCGAATCCCGCAAGATAGAGCGTGGAGCCCCGGGCCTGTTTTCCCGCTTGCAGCAGGGCATTCATCTCGGCGTGAACACTCCTGCAGCGTTCATAGTTCGAGCCGGACGGGATATTGTGATCCTTTCGCCAGCATCGGTTGAGTTCGGTGCAGTCCATCTGTTTGCGGGGTGCACCCGTATAACCGGTCGAGACGATCGTATTGAATTCATCCACAATGATCGCACCAAAGTTCCGGCGGAGACAGGTTCCCTGGTGGGCACACCGGAGGGCAAGATCCAGGAAATATTCGTGACGGTTGGTTCGCATCTACAAGAGTTTTGTAAAGGCACAGTATTAAAGGCGAGGTTTTTTTGGTATCAGGATTCCCGGAACAAAAACGGTGTATCCATCGTACGGCTTATCAGGGTGAAGCAGCTATTTCTGGAGTATGCTGCCAACCGGCCACACCTTCATGGACCAGACCCGTTACGAGAATCTGTCCGCATCTGACCAGTCACAAGGGATCCCGGCCCCACCGCTTGAGAAAGCCGCACCGGAAGGGACCGCAGTCATCCCCCTCCCAAGACCAGACGAGATTGCGGTATCTCCCATGGATTGCCGGACTGCCATTGAGGAACGGCGCTCGATTCGACACTATGCCCGCAATCCGCTTACGATTGACGAACTTGCATTCCTGTGCTGGACCACCCAGGGAATTGTTGACATCAAGGCACCCTACTACACGCTCCGGAATGTTCCCTCGGCCGGGGGACGTCATGCCTTTGAGACGTACCTGCTGATTAACCGGGTCGGTGGACTGGAACCGGGACTGTACCGGTATCTTGCATTCTCCCATTGCCTCATACCGGTGGATACAAAACAAGGTATTGTGGATCGCGTGATGGCAGCTTGTCTCGGCCAGGCGTTTGTTCGCGCATCAGCAGTCACGTTTATCTGGTCAGCGCTGATCTACCGGATGTCATGGAGGTACAGCGAGCGGACATACCGGCTGGTGCATCTCGATGCCGGCCATGTCTGCCAGAACCTGTATCTTGCCGGGGAACAGATCGGCTGCGGGACCTGTGCCATCGGGGCATTCGATGACCGGCAGATCGCAGACGTTCTCGGTATTTATGGAGAGGAGGAATTTGTTGTATACTGTGCCGCCGTAGGGAAAAAACAGTCGTGAATTTATCGGAAGGTCTGGCATGAGAACGGTGCAGCACATAATCGGAGAATCGTGCCATCCATAAAGTATGGATTTGCCTCGCAGACCTCCGGTGCATTTCCAACACGGAATGTGTCCCATAGATAGTACCGGAGACCAGACAATCTTCCTCCGACTAGTGCTGGAGAAATAAAAAATTAAACGGCAAGAATTATTGGTATGAAGGTGAAATATTGACAGGTCATAATATCTGTAAACCATAGCGAATTCGATTTGGGGGATGATGGATTTTTTTAAGAGATTTTCAAAAAAACAGTACGCAATCGCTGCAGTATTGTTATTTTTCATGGCATTCGCGCTTGCTTTGAGAGCCATTCCTGCACTCTTCATCCAGGACGCAGGTTTTCTCTATCTTCACGATACCGACAGTTACTACACACTACGGCAGATCGAAGTGATGGTGAATCATTTTCCCCAGTACAACTGGTTTGATCCCATGACCGCATTTCCCTGGGGAAAGACCATTGGCTGGGGGCCGCTGTTTCCCTTTATTGCAGCAATCTTGTGCATCCTGACCGGTGCCACTACCCGGGACGCGATCTTTTTTATGTCCGGATGGGTCGTCCCGATCATGGCAATGCTGATGGTTCCCGTCATGTATTTCCTGGGAAAACAATTGTGGAACAGGTGCGCGGGTATCGCAGCTGCCGGCCTGATTGCAATCATCTCCCTGTATTATTTCACGATATCATCCTATGGCTGGACCGATCACCACATAGCCGAGATTTTATTCAGCACCGTCTTTATCCTCATCTATTTCTCGGCTCTTCGGTATATTCAAAAGAATTCCATTGACCTGAAAAAAAGTGCCACTTTTCTCATACCCATCATTTTTTCCCTTGGTGCCGGCGTTGCCCTCTTCCTCGCGCTGCTGGCTTCGACTACCGTCATACTGGTGTTATTGGTCGTGGCATTATACACTGCTGTCCAGTTTATTCTGGATTATCACCAGGGAAACAACTCCGACTATCTGTTCTTCGTCAATGTGATCTTGTTTTCAGCAACCGCGGTCCTTCTTCTGCTCTTTGGGATCAAACAACCCGGGACATCCATCACCGGCTATTCAATAGGGGTCGTATATGTGCAGGGGGCACTCATCGCTGAAACCGTTGTTCTGGCAGTTGTCGGGAAAATGCGTGCCGGCAAAAAATGGCTCTACACGGTATGCCTTGCCGTGCTCGCCGCAGGGGGATACATTTTCATTACGGTCAATCCCCTGTTGAGTGCAGTCAGTAATCAGGCACTTGAACTTGTATTTGATTCCTCGGCCTATTCCGTGGGAATTGTAGAGACCCAGCCTTGGACCCTGCCAAAAGCATGGGATAATTTTAATTTTGCCCTGTTCCTGATGATGGGCGGGTGGCTTTTCCTCGGGTATGCACTGATAAAAAAGCGGGAGAGCACCACAGTTTTTCTGTGATCTGGTCCGTAGTTCTGCTCCTCCTGACGATCCAGTTCCAGCGATTCCTGTATTATTTTACTGTAAATATGGCCTTGCTGGCCGCAATTTGTATTGCAGGCACATTCACTGTGAGAGAGGAAAAAATTTGCCAGTACTATAAGCGGGTGTCTTCACGCATTTTTTCATCTCAGGTGCAACCGGCGGATTCGGCCGGGGATAAAAACCCGGTGTCTCCACCCAGACAAAATAAAAAAAGGGACCAAAGGCTTTCCGCAGCAAATCCGGGAAAAATATCGGAAACCCTTAAAGATATTCTCGTAATTATCGTGATCATTTTCACGGCTGCATGTGTTGTCATTTCACTTTCGCAGGATATCAGTTATGGGCAGAAGACGCCGGAACATACCCTCTCTCCTGACAGGATTGAATCGCTGAAATGGCTGGGTGAAAACAGTCCCGATACCGGCGTTGATTATTATCAGGGGTATGAGGCCGGGGGATTTACGTACCCGGCTCAGGCCTACGGCATCATGGGGAGCTGGGATGCCGGACACTGGATTACAGTCTTCTCGCACCGTATCCCCATCACCAACCCGTTCCAGGATCATCTGGGAGGAACAGATGGAGCAGCTGCTTATTTCCTCAGCACGAATGAGACCGTTGCCAACGGGATACTCCAGCATTCCAAGGGAAAATATGTCATCGTGGATTCGAATATGGCCGTGGATACCTTCACCAGTCTGGTTCCCTGGCCGAGCGGTTCCACCGAGATTTCCCCCTACATAAAATAGTTCATGACACCGGAGACCGGTGATGCTTCCCACCTGCTCAAAGTTCACCGGTATACTGATGAGTATTTCCAGACCATGGTCGCACGGCTTTACAATTTTGATGGCTCCAGGATCGAACCGGGATCTGTGCTGTATACGAACTATGTGATCCACCAGGTGCCTGCTGCCGGCGAGACCGCAGGAGATGTGAACGGATATGCCCGGGTCATTACCCGGGAACTCCCCCTGAATGGTTCACAGATCAGGGACGCACAAATCGCCGGCGAAGGCGGGGATCTTCAAACCAAGGGGTATGCAGATCTCTTTTCTGATAAACCCTATGAACCCGTTAGAACAGTTCCGTCACTGCAACATTACCGGCTCATCCATGAGTCAGAGAATAATGCTACAGCCACTCTCTTCGGGGAAGCATCTCCCACGATATTACTGGATAGCAAAACGGTAAAAATATTCGAGTACGTGAAGGGAGCACACATCAGCGGAAAAGGGATTATTGAAGTGCCGGTTGTGACAAATACCGGGCGAAAACTTGTGTACAGCCAGGAAAGCGTGAACGGTGAGTTTGTCGTTCCGTATTCCACAACGGGAAATCAGTATGATGTCAGGACCACCGGCCCGTACCGCATTGCCGGGACACCCCGGAATATTTCCGTGACAGAAGAGGACATATTGAATGGAAACCTGGTTCCATGACGGTAAGTTTTCCGTTAAAATTTCTATTAAAACTACTTTTTTCGGGAGATTTTTTTTATCCTGGATTGTTTGCATCAATCACTGATTGGTAATATGTCTCAAGAGTTGAGGCAATACCATCCCAGTCAAAGGATGCAGCGGAAGCGATACAGGCATTCTTCATTTCCATGTGGCAGACCATGATCTCATAGATGGAATCTGCCAAATCTTCAGCGGAAAATTTACACAGGCGACCATTCTTTTCAGAGATGAGATCGCGTATCGCATTTGCCGGGTGATCCACGGTGATAACCGGAATCCCACAGGCCAATGCCTCCAGCGCCGCAATCCCAAAACCCTCCCGCGTTGACGGCAGGACACAGATTTTTGAGGATTTCATCCGGGCGATGACATCATCATGATCAGCCTGGAACCCGATGATGCGTACGTGGGATTCCAGCGAGAGTTCGTGGATGAGTCGCTGGATGGTTTCCCGTTCCGGGCCCTCGCCAAGGATCAGCACCTGATATTTTTTACCTTCCGATGAAAGAATACCCGCAGCCCGGACAAGCAGTTCTACATTTTTTTCCCGGATCAAACGTCCGGCAAAGATGATATCTGAAACTTCCTGATGCGGAAGAATCGTGTCAATGCGTTTCAGGTCAACGCCATTCTGGATGATCCGAATATTTTTCTGACCATTCAAGGTCATGAGATCGTTTGCTGTGGTTGCTGAAACGGCAACCATCGCAGGAGTGAGCCGGGATACCCACCATTCAATAAATTTTCCAAAAACCCCGGCTATACCAAGATACGTGTACCAATAATCGCCCCATACTTCATGCCAGGTTATAACGAGAGGTGTTTTTTTACGGGCTGTGCTGCACTTTGCCGCAATGCAGGAAAAATAAGGAAACTGCTGGCAGTCGATAATTTCATAGGTGTCCTCGCGCAGCCGTAAGAAAAGGGCGAAACTAAATGAGATCGCTTCCCGGACAGTTCTCCTTCCATCGGCATAGAGGTCCTGTGCCGGACAAACGCCATGCAGTGTGACGCCATCACGGTCGATCACGTCATTGCCATCCCAGAACTTCATACCATAGAGATGGACAGCATGTCCGCGACCGGAAAGATGAACCGCAAGTTCCCATACCCGTTTTTCCACACCGCCTTTTACATGGGGGTAGATGACATCGTAGATAATGGCGATCTTCATGTGGAAAACCTAAGATCTGGAGTAGTTCTCCCGAGTACCGGTAACAGGGAATACATCTCACTCATGGTCGCAGATCTGTCGGAGATAATCAAGATTTTATTCTCTTGAATTTTCTTTTTGATTTTCTCTTTTAGGTAATTTTTCATAAATCCCGTTCAGGTTTCCTTAAATCCCTTATCATGACCATTATTCTCGTTTAACAGCATCATGCTCTGGAAGATTGCAAAGAGAACAACCTGAAGGCCACTCACTATGAGCACAAGGGCAAGAATTGCAGTCGAGATCGCTGACAGAAAACCAAAACTCACCGAAAACCATTGGATGAGAATATTAATCCCCAGGAGAGCACCGATAAAGAGTAACGCAGCACCCAGAACGAGAAACTTTTCAAGGTTCTCATAATTCATAATTCGTTCAATAATGCCGGTCTTCGTTTCGTACCCGTGAATGACCGAATAGGTTTTCATCAGAAATCCGGTAAGAACTACCTGGAGACCGCCCATGATCAGGATAGCTCCCAGGATAAACGTATGGAGATGGGAGGATTCAACATCACCCTGGAGGTAGAAAAAAGCCATGAGCAAAACACCCATAAGGGAAAAGATCAGTCCGGGTATTGCCACGAAGAGGAGAGGTTTCATGAGGAGGACAAACCGTATATGGCGCCATCCATCGGCAAAACTATGGAGTTTGGAAGGAGTGATACGAGGATAGTAATCGATAGGAACTTCTGCGATATTCAGGTGCTCTTTTGATGCCATGACGAGCATCTCCGAGGCAAATTCCATCCCGCCGGTCTTCAGGTCAAGCCTGCCCAGTGCTTCACGGGATATTAAACGAAACCCGCTGTGGGTATCGGAGTAACGGGTCCGGAAGATGACATTGATCATCCAGGTCAGGATCGGGTTGCCGATATAACGGTGGAGTGGGGTCATTGCTCCGGGATGGATGGTTCCTTTGAACCGAGAACCGATGACAAAGTCTGCGCCGTTTTTTATTGGTACCAAAAGCTTTGGGATCTCTGAAAAATCATAAGTATTGTCGGAGTCCCCCAAAATAATGTAGCGGCCCTGAGCATAGGTAAACCCGGTAAGGTAGGCATTCCCGTAGCCGCTTTTTTCTGATTTTATCACCCGCGCCCCAAGGGACTCGGCAATGGCTGCAGTATTGTCAGATGATGAATCCACGACAATGATCTCACCGTTGATTGCAGAGTCGTGAAATACCTTCTGGATTTTTTTTATGCATGCGCCTATAGTGAGCTCTTCATCGAGAGCTGGCAGTATTACGGATACATCGAATGGAGGGGATGCAATCATAGATCGTGGTTCCATGGTTTTTCAGCACGGGATTGTAATTCGAGTTAAAATGATTCGGCGCCTCATTCAATAAACTCATCGATAAATATTTTTTTTTTACAGATTGGCCTGAATTTTTTGGTTCGAGAGGAAAAATATCTCGCGAGTCATTTTTTTTCGTCCACATGACCCACGTCTCCTCACATGACTCTTAATGTGAGAAAATATCAGGATAGCCATCACTCTATTTTGACCGTAAAAATGTAATGAAAAAAAATGAATCCTGTTCGTAATGCTAATAATTTTTGTTTGAAACGAACAACGATGGAATTTTTGTTAAAAATATAGATTACGATTGAATGAATTTATGGTGAAATTTAAATATGCTAATTCTGGATGCCAAATAAGAAATATAGCTTTGAAATTCAATGAAAAAATGAATATATACCCGGAAGAGGAATAGTATATAATTTATCTGCCATCCCTGTTTTTAGGGAAGAATTGATTGTGCTGGGACTTAAACCAAGGAAAATTTATGAAAAAAATTTTAATCACTGGTATCAGCGGTTTTGTTGGGGGATATTGTGTTGAACACTTCACATCTCATGACAACAATATCGAAATCCATGGCATCAGCCGTTCAAAACCTGCTTGGGATTATGTAAAAGGTTCGCCGGAAATTCTGAATAGTCATCACTTTCACATCGCTGATCTGAATGATATACCCAAAATAAAATCTCTTATCACAGAGATACAACCAGATTATATTCTCCATCTGGCGGCACAAAGTTCAGTTGCAGAGAGCTGGAAAACGCCAGTATCCTCGTTTATGAACAATACGAATATTTTTTTAAATATTATTGATACAGTAAGGCTCATCGACAACGGGGCAAGGGTTCTTTCCGTGGGTTCTTCAGAGCAGTACGGTATTGTGTCTCAGGAAAATTTACCCCTGTCTGAAGACCAACCATTACGACCTTCCAATCCCTATGCAGTTGCCCGGGTTGCCCAGGAACAACTGGCCGGGATTTATGCTACCGGATATGGACTGGATATCTGCTGCACACGATCCTTCAATCACTGTGGCCCTGGACAGACCGATCGTTTTGTCATTAGTGCATTGGTAAAACAGTTCGTAAGGATTGCACGGAATTTACAAGAGCCAGTGATCCATATCGGAAACGGCGCGATTGTCCGTGATTTTGTTGATGTCCATGATGTTGTGGAGGCTTACAGAATGCTACTTACCCAAGGGAAGCGGGGGGAAGTGTACAATATCTGTAGTGGAAAAGGGCGGTCAATCAATGAGATCATATCCCTACTTTCTGATATGTATCAAATTAATGTCCAGGTGCATCAGGAGCAATCCCAGATGCGCCCTATTGATAATCCTCGGATCATCGGAAGCTACCAGAAGATCCAAAACGATATAGGATGGAAACCCAGAATCTCCTTTGAAGAGAGTCTGAAGTCGATGTATGAATACTGGGACTCGCACATTGTACGTGAAAAATTACCGCATCAGGAGGAAAAACAGTGAGGTCGTTTGTGGTTAATGCAAAGACAAGTGATAGAAATTTATCTTTTAAAATTTTTCCAAAGGAGACAAAATCATGACTCACCAGAAAAAAGCGCTTATTACCGGATTAACCGGGCAGGATGGATCATATCTCGCCGAACTCCTTCTGTCAAAAGGATATGAAGTGCACGGTCTCATTCGCAGGGCATCAACATTCAATACATCGCGGATCGACCATATTTATCTGGATCCTCATGAACCGGGGGCACAACTTTTTCTCCATTATGGGGATCTTTCAGATTCGGAACAGATTGCAAATATTATTTACAATACGAAACCGGATGAAGTCTATCACCTTGGCGCCCAGAGTCACGTGAGAGTCAGCTTTGACATCCCGGAATATACGGGAAACGTTACCGGTCTTGGCACAACGCGGATTCTCGAATCTATCAGGAGAAGTGGGAACCCGATCCGGTTTTACCAGGCATCATCCAGCGAGATGTTTGGCGGGGCACAACCACCCCAGGATGAACAAACTGCGTTTGTGCCCCGGAGCCCGTACGCCTGTGCAAAAGTTTATTCATATTGGATGGTAAGGAATTACCGTGAGGGGTATAATATGTTCGCCACGAACGGTATCCTTTTTAACCACGAATCGCCCCGCAGGGGAGAAACCTTTGTAACCCGGAAGATAACCCGGGGGATCGCTGCTATCCTTGAAAAAAAGGCTCAACATCTCTATCTCGGAAACCTTGATGCAAAACGCGATTGGGGGTTCTCTCCAGAATATGTTGAAGCGATGTGGCGGATGCTCCAGACGGATATACCGGATGATTTTGTCATTAGCACTGGTGAAACACACTCGGTTCAGGAATTTTTGGAGGCGGCATTTGCTTATGTTGATCTTGATATGAGCAAATATGTTAAAATTGATCCAAAGTATTTCCGTCCCACTGAGGTGGATGTGCTCATTGGAAATGCAGACAAGGCCGATAAAGTTCTAGGCTGGAAACCGCAGATAAAGTTCAAGGAATTGGTAAAAATCATGATCGATGCAGACCTGCGGGCCGCCGGTATTAAAGTTCCCGGAGAAGGTGACGCAATTATTACTAAGAAGTTCCCGGAGAAATGGTGGAAAGGAGACTAATGGACCAGGAAAAGCCGGTGAAAATTGCGATATTCCACGATTATTTTGGCGCCATTGGGGGAGGAGAGAAAGTAGTTATTGAGATGGCAAAAATTCTCGACGCGGATATTATTACTACAGATACGGATGCGGTTAAGAAAATCGATCCAACAGTACGGGTCATCAGCTTGGGAAAGACGATAAAATTCCCCCCGCTCAAACAGATTTCCGCCGCATTTCGTTTTTTTATCTGCGATTATTCTCAGCAATATGACCTGTTCATATTCACAGGAAACTGGAGTCATGCGGCTGCACACCGGCATCACCCGAATATCTGGTACAGTTATACTCCCGTCCGTGCGTTTTACGATCTGTATTCAACGTTTCTTTCCCGACAGAATTTTGTAACCCGGCAATTGTTCCGTGCCTGGGTGCACGTTCACCGCTTTTTCGATCAGCGGTCAATCAGACATGTTGATAATATTATCGCCATCTCTGGAAATGTTCAGAGCCGTATTCTCAAGTACCATAACCGCCACGCAGAGATTATTTGTCCTCCAGTTGATACGTCACTTTACCACTGTATTGAATACGGGAATTTCTGGCTTTCTGTGAACCGGCTGTATCCGGAGAAACGGATAGAACTTCAGATCGAAGCGTTCCGTTTGATTCCCGAAGAGAACCTTGTAATCGTCGGGGGATATTCAGAAGGAGACCATGCAGCAATGTATGCGGAAAAAATCCGTCTCAACCTGCCACCCAATGTGACACTCCGTAGAGAAGTCACCGGGAAAGAATTGGTGGATTTGTACGCCCGGTGCAAAGGACACATCTGTACGGCCCTTGATGAGGATTATGGCCTTACACCACTTGAAGCGATGGCAAGCGGGAAGCCGGTTGTTGCGGTTAATGAAGGGGGGTATCGGGAAACGGTGACGGATAAAACGGGTTTGCTTGTCGCGCCATCGGTCACATCGATTATAAAAGCCATACGAAATGTTGCACAAAATCCTGAACAGTACCGGGACGCCTGCCTGATGAGGTCTAAGGAATTCGATCTAACGCAATTCAGTGGACTAGTGAAAACAGCAGCCTGTGATATGGAGAAATGAAAATAGTGGACTCCACCACTGCCATCCGTTGCCAGAAAATTTTCCACTTCTGTATTAATAAAAATCTTCAGACAAATCTGCAATTTTATGGAATTATTTATGTGGATATTTCCAAAAATAATAAGAAAGATTCAAAATACTGCAATGTCAAAGGTCATTACCATGTTTATAGGAGAGGGACATACACTTCCGGAAGGTACATATCTTGAATTTCAGCCTGATCCTTGAACTTGCAAAACGGGATTTTACCGAACGCTATTCCGGTTCTGCGCTCGGATTTATGTGGTCATTTGTTTATCCACTGATTAACATCCTCATCTATATGATTATCTTTGGCAGCCTGATGGGTGCCCGGTTGCCAGGGATGTCCTCGCTTTGGGGCTATGGAGTATATCTTATTGCCGGGCTGGTCCCCTGGACTGCGTTTGCAAATACAGTAACACGGGCATCTACAGTCTTCCTGGATAAAAAGAATATTATTGCTAAAATTCACGTTGATCTTCCCTCACTTCCACTCTATATTGTAATATCGGAAAGCATCACATTCGTAGTCACGCTTATGATATTCCTCACGATCCTTCTGCTCTCGGGATTTTCGTTTTCGTGGTACTTGTTATTGATACCGGTTCTGTACCTTATTCAGCAGGTATTAGGTTACGCACTTGGTTTTTTTTTCGCAATGTTTGTAGTATTTCTTCGGGATCTCAAAGAAGTTGTCACAATCATATTTCAAATCTGGTTCTGGTTCACACCGATCGTGTACGTTTTTGACATATTGCCTTCCTTCGCCCAGCATATACTGATCCTGAATCCGATGCTCTCGGTTGTATCTGCATACCATGATATTTTCGTGTTCCAGAGATTGCCATCATTTTTTTACCTTACCCTTGTCCTTATCGGAAGTGTGTTGCTGATTGTTGTTGATTATGTAATATACAAAAAACTTGAAAAGGACATTCGGGATTTCATATGATTATTTCGATGGCAATCCAAATGAAATATGAAACGTTCGCCATTATTAATATTAAAGCGGTGAATCTACCGGAGTGTATTCATCCATGATAAAAGTCGAAGGGCTCTCAAAGGAGTTCAAGCTTTACCGATCACCTGCCGACCGGCTTAAAGAAATCCTCTTCAGGAAACAATACCATAAGGATTTCGTTGCTCTTGAAAACATCTCCTTCGAGATTGCTCCCGGTCAGATACTCGGAATTATCGGGCAAAACGGCGCCGGGAAATCTACACTTTTGAAGATACTCTCCGGCATTGTGATCCCGGATAGCGGTTCCATCCAGATTGATGGGAAAGTCACGGGATTACTTGAGCTCGGAACGGGTTTCAATGCCGAGATGACCGGTCTGGAAAATATTTACATGAACGGGACGCTTATTGGGATGACCCGGGATGAGATTGACCGTAAGAAACAGATGATTATCGATTTCTCCGAACTGGGGGAGTTCATCCATGAACCTATCAAGACCTATTCTTCTGGCATGACAATGCGGCTCGCGTTTTCTATTGCCATTCATGCGGACCCGACATGCTTCTTGGTTGACGAGGCACTTTCGGTAGGGGATGCTTATTTCCAACAGAAGTGCATGCGGAAGATCCAAGAGTTTGGGGCGGGTGGAGGATCGATTGTGTTTGTCTCACACGATACTAATGCAGTGATGACGTTATGCGACAATGCAATATTATTGGATCATGGTAAGGTGATATCATATGGCATTCCACGGAATATAGTTGATTTATACATATCGCGGATATGCATACAATCCCATAAAGGAGAAAAACCAGTTACTCTTGGGGATACAACAGGTCCTCTTAATAACCATATGAATATATCAACGAAAGAAATTGAATTTTGTTCCATCAGGATTCTAGATTCATCGAAAAATGTAATCACGCATGCTCATAGCGATGATGAGATTATCGTATCTTTTTCATTTCGCAGTTTACGCCATATAGAAGATCCAACATTTGGCATATTAATCCGGAACCGATACGGGGTGTCAATATTTGGGACAAACACTCATCTTTTAAACCAAAAAAGTGATTCTCTTCTGCCAGGGAAAATGTATCAGGTATCCTATCAATTTAAAGTGCCATTACAACCGGATGATTATTTGATTACCGTTGCCATTGATAATAAAGGAAATGCAACAAATTATTTCGATGAATATTTGCTTCGTCTTAATGATATCACAACATTAAAAGTGGGGCGCAACGAAAAACAACCACTGTATGATGGAATCACTAATTTAAATCCTACAATCGATTTTAAGGAGATTAATAATGGAGTTCCTGAGGAGTACTGAATGGATGATAATACCATAGAAATCCGCGATGGCGAAATCAATTTCGAAGAGATCATGGCAAAGATCCGGGAGAATATAAGGAGGCGACAGGCCGCAGGAGAACTTCCTCCGGATCCGGATTCACTAATCGGATCCCCTTCAAAGAACTGTTATTCGAGTGAATCTGACGATACAATTCAACGTGATCTCGCCTCTATAAATTCTAACTGGGATATCCACAATAACAACTACTTTATCAGCTCCCATCAACCCCACATAGGGAAACTCCTCATTAAAGGACGCCAACTGGTTCATGGGGAAGTTCGCCGGTACATCGATCCAATGATATCACGTCAGACGGAATTCAATGCAAGTACCTTCAGAATTATTACAAGGATATCCCAGCAATGTGCCGAATTGGAACAGAGTCAACAGGATTTTAAAACCGCATTTTCCTCATTTAAAGAGGAATCCAATAAAAAAATTACCGATTGTGTGACTATCGCGAAAAAGGACCTCAACTCAGAAATCAAAATAACAATAAAAGAACGGTTTACTGAAATTGACGATTATATTCACATACGGACAAGGATTGCCCACGCACTTGAAGACCGGGTTAAAAAAGAACTTTCCCAAAAAAATAATCCCCCATTATCTACCTCAAAAGGGAATACAAATTATTTTCTTTTCGAAGAGCGATTCAGAGGTTCGCGGGATGATATAACTCAACGACAAAGGGCATTCCTTCCCTACTTTGAAAAATGTTCCAACGTGCTTGATATCGGCTGCGGACGAGGTGAATTCCTGGAGATTCTCAGGGATAACGGCATTGGGGGTATTGGCGTAGATAGTGAGCGGGATATGGTAGCCTACTGCCGTTCCCGCCAGTTAGCCGTAGAGCATTCGGATGCACTCACCTATCTTGAGTCACTTGAAGACAAAAGTCTTGACGGGATCTTTATCGACCAAGTTGTGGAGCATCTTGAGCCAGATTATCTTATTAGGTTACTTGCACTGTGTCATCAGAAGATGAAATTCGGATATCATCTTGTCATTGAAACGGTGAATCCGTTATCATTTGTATCATTTGCCAACTTCTACATCGATCTGACCCATAAGAGACCAGTTCATCCTGAGACGTTGCAATATATCATAAGTGCAGCTGGATTCCGAGAATGCGAAAAGAAATTTTTCTCACCAGTTCCTGATGAAGGCAGATTGAAAATGATTGAAGGAGCTGCTGATATGAATGAAACCGAACGGAAGAATTTTGATATATATAATCATAATGTTGGGATGCTGAATACCTTACTATTTGGCGCTCAGGATTATGCAGTAGTTGGGAAGAAGTGAATTTTTTGAAGTTTTTATGAGAATTCATTGAATAGGACTGAATTAAAAATTAAGATTTATTTGGATTTCAATTCATGAAGATAGCATTTATCATTCCGTGGTACGGTGAAAACATTCCGGGGGGAGCAGAAACTGAGTGTAGAACAACTGCGGAAAATCTTCAGAAGGCTGGAATTGAAGTAGAAATTTTAACAACCTGTGTAAAAGAATTTTTGAGCGACTGGAATACTGATCACTTTAAAGAGGGTATGTATAAGGTCAATCAAATACCGGTTCGCAGATTTTCTGTGAGGAAAAGAGATACTGCGCTTTTTGATTCTATCAATTATAAACTCATGCAGGGTCAAAAGATCTCACTTCAAGAAGAGGAAATTTTTATCCGCGAGATGATCAATAGCGATAGTCTTAATAATTATATTCAGGAACACGGATCGAATTACGATCTCTTGCTTTTTATCCCGTATATGTTTGGAACAACGTACTATGGATCGCAAATTCATCCGGAAAAATCGGTTCTTATACCTTGTCTCCATGAAGAAAGCTATGCACATCTTTCGATTTATAAAAAAATGTTCAAACAAGTTGCAGCGTTAATATATCTTTCAGAACCAGAAGGGGATTTGGCAAATTGCCTTTATAAGCCAACCTGCAGACAAATTGTTTTAGGTGGGGGAATTGACAATGATTTTTCTTCTAATCCAGAACGATTTCGAGAAAAATACAAAATTTTTGGTCAATTCATCCTTTATGCAGGAAGAAAAGAATCAGGAAAAAATGTTCACCTGCTCCTGAAATTTTTTTCAAGGTTTAAGCAGGAATACTCATCGGATCTAAAATTGGTACTTATCGGAAGCGGAAACATAGGTATTCCTTCAGAATCCAGAGACCATATCATCGATTTGGGTTTTGTATCTCGTCAGGACAAATATGATGCGTATGCGGCTGCTATGATCCTCTGCCAACCGTCAGTTAACGAAAGTTTTTCCATTGTAATTATGGAGTCATGGCTATGCGGTACACCTGTACTTGTCCATGCTGATTGCGCTGTTACGAAATATCATTGCATAAAAAGTAATGGCGGACTTTATTTCAAAAATTACGACGAATTTGTGATGTGCATCAATTTTTTTCTTCAAAATCCAAAAAAATGTACTATAATGGTAAAAAATGGCAAAAAATATGTTGAAATAAATTATACTTGGAACCGAATTGTCCAAAAATATAAGCAGTTACTATTGGAGATTGCTTGATGGAGATTCATCAAATTTTACCAGATATCACTAATGGAGATGCAATTGGCAATGAAGCACTTTTAATCCGAGATATCCTTAGGAAGTGGGGATTCCGATCTGATATTTATGCTCAACATATTCGATCGGGGACTGGTGCGATTCAATATGAAAATTACCAAAAAAGGTCATCGAAAAATAATATTTTAATATATCATTATTCTATTGGGTCTTGCCTTTCGGATTTTATTAAAGGGTTGCCCGATAGGATTGTGATAATATACCATAACCAAACTCCAGAAAAATATTTTTGGGGAATTAATGATCATATAGCAGAATTGTTACGTAAGGGTAAAGGGGATCTCAACGAATTCTCGAAAATTACCAGACTTGGATTGGGGGATTCGGAGTTTAACCGTCAGGAATTGCAGGAATTAGGCTTCCCCAAAACAGAGGTTTTACCCCTTATAATAGATTTTGAAAAATATTCCAGGAAAAACGAAAAAATTATCAATCACTATAATGATAAAAAAGTAAATTTGCTCTTTGTTGGGAGAATTGCACCCAATAAACGACCGGATGAGATGTTGAAAATTTTTTATTACTTTAAACATATTCATCCGAATTCACGATTATTTATTATCGGTAGTTATGAGGGATTTGAAACATACTATCACAAATTAAAAGAACTGGTTGCACGATTATCCTTAACTGATGTCATTATTACGGGGAAAGTATGTGACCAAGATCTCAATTCCTATTATTCCCTGGCAGATGTATTCCTCTGTTTGAGCGAGCATGAAGGATTTTGCGTACCACTCGTGGAATGTATGTATTTCGATGTCCCTATAATTGCGAATAATGTCACAGCAATTCCAGATACATTGGGTGATTCGGGTATCCTCATCAATAACAAAAATTATTGTGAGATCGCAGAATTAATTGATGTGATAATAAATAATGACGATTTAAAAATGAAAATTATCAAAAAGCAAAAAGAGAGATTAAAAACGTTTGAACTCGATAAAATTAAAAGAAAATTAAAAGTCTATTTAAGTGAGGTGATATCGAATTGACTAAGAATTTAAGACTTTCTGATTCAGTTACATTAAATCAAATTGAAAAGAAATATACTAATTGTATCTTAAAGCAGGATTTTTACGATATAGATTATGCTTTAATTTGGCTAAACAATAATCAGTCGGCCATTTATATGGCAAATTACATAAAAAAATACTAAATCCTAAAAAAGTGGTAGATATTGGATGTGGGATGGGTCAATTAGTAGAAGAATTACGAAAAAATTATATTGATGCATATGGAAGTGAATTTAGCGATGCTTTTATCAATGCATCTCCAATGAAGAAATATATTTTCAAAGATAATATTTTAGAGTTAGATCAAGTCGCTTCCGCAGAATACGATCTCGTTATTTGCATGGAAGTACTAGAACACCTTCCGCCCACATATCTCAACAAAGCAATAAACAATTTAAAAAGAATATGTAGAAATAAAATTTTGATCACGGTTCCCGCATTTGGCCCAAATAAATTCGGTTATTCTGGATTACCTCTTGCTCCGAATGAACATGACACCTGCTGGTTGGAAGATGCAAGAAAAAATATCCCATTTACAAATTTAGTCGTTGATGAAAATGATATTCCGGATTTGGGACATATTTTTTTAGCAACATATGATTGGTGGACTGAAAAATTTTTAATAAATAGACTTATTCGAGATATAAAATGTGAAAATGAGCGATATAAAACATATAATTTTTTAAACTATCGTTGGAACGCATTTGTTTTGAATAGATTGGATGAGGATTGTATTGATATTAAAAACCATAATTTTTTCTTCGATGGAATATTTGACCTGGAAGATTGGGGTAAAGAATATGGAAACATTCGATGGACTGAAAAAAGATTTGACATATGGCTCCATTTCACAAAACCAATTCATGAAATTGTAATAGATTTTTATTCCGGACCTAAAGAGATCGCATATGAAAGGAAATTGAAAATTATCTGTAAAAGACTTGTCGAAACAGATGAACAGCAATTACGACAACAGGAAGTGTGCATCAAATCATATTCAATTTTCCCAGATACTTGGTATAAATTAAATTTGCCCATCTCTGCTCAATCCCCAGATGTTTTAAAATTTGAATGCGAATTGGACTATACATTTATTCCGGAATATTTGATCAGAAACGGAGATAGCCGCTCTTTAGGCATCGCACTAAAATTTTTGGGGAGTATATCTTGAAAATTGCGTTTATTGTGCAGAGATATGGTATTGAAGTGGCCGGCGGTTCTGAGGCCCTGTGCAGACAAGTAGCTGAACGATTGGCAAAATTTCATAAAATTGAAGTGCTTACAACATGTGCGAAAGATTATATCACCTGGAGAAATGAATACGCCGAAGGCGTCGAAGAGATAGATAACGTCCTTGTCCGTCGATTTAAGGTTGATACAGAACGAGATCTAAAGAAATTTAATACATTCACTCAGACATTATTCAATGAATCCCATACAGAACTGGATGAACTTAAATGGATAGAAGACCAAGGGCCATATGTCCCGGGGATATTGGAATTTTTAAAGTCGCACAAAAATGATTATGATCTGTTTGTTTTTTTTACGTATAGGTATTACCCTAGTTTTTTTGGGTTACCCCTAGTATCTGAAAAGAGCATTCTGGTTCCAACTGCTGAAGATGAGCCAACATTAAACCTGGGTGTCAACAAAGTATTTTTTTGCCTACCCAAAGCGGTCATTTACCTTTCAGAAGAAGAGAAGCAAATAATTATCAGGCTATTCAAAAATCAAAACACGCTAAATGACGTTATTGGAATGGGTTTAACAATTCCGCAAGATGTAGAGGGAGATCGATTTAAAAAAAAGTATCATTTATCTTCCGATTTCATTTTGTACATTGGGAGAATAGATGGTAATAAAGGCTGTAGCTATTTGTTTGAGTATTTTGTAAAATACAAAAAAGAGAATCCGTCAAACCTAAAACTTGTGTTAATTGGTAAAGCGGTAATGGAAATACCAAAAAATCCAGATATCATTCACTTGGGGTTTCTGTCGGAAATCGATAAATTCGAAGGTATTAAGGCAGCGAAAATACTAATCATGCCCTCTGAATTTGAAAGTTATTCGATAGTATTAACGGAAGCCTGGGCATTAGGAACACCTACGCTTGTGAATGAAAGATGTGCAGTCCTCAAGGGACATTGCCTAAGGAGCAATGCCGGGTTGTATTATATTGATTACAATGAATTTATTGAGTGCATTAATCTCCTTGTATCCAATAACAAACTTCGAGAAAGATTAGGGGAAAATGGTAAAGCATACGTTGAAGCTAATTACAACTGGAATCGCGTGGAAGGAAAATATTTGGCATTGTTTGAAAAGGTCCAGATGGTCTCTTAGATCTATTGCCCATTTCCTCTTTGTTTCTAATCACAATTGGATAGGGGTATCTTCACTTTTTACTGCACTTCGTATACACTACCCACTTATATTATACATTTTTAGAGATTACAATTTTCGAAAAAGCGTATCCTAAATATCTTGTATCTCCATTTCCTGGTTGTTGTGGAGATAATTTTGCATCAAATGATAAAATATGCTTTCCTTTAGTTAAATTAATATTATTTATTTCACAATACTTATTTGGGCAGGTCATAATTTTTTTACCATCCTTTAATATTGATAAATTATTTTCTGGATTCAATGGAGAGAAGTTCAATTTCACATTAATAGATTCCTCATTATTGCAACCAATTTCTATTGAAGGAGTATCGTTTTTTTCACCACTCCACCTCGATAGGGTATTTTGATTTGATTCAATATCATACCACCCATTATAGAATGAGATATTACACGAACTGTTTTTCTCCAAAGAATATATACGATTTATTGGTATAATATCACTGGATTTAGTGAAATTCAATAATGATAATATATCTGATTTTTTTCCCTGTAATGTCCATTCACCAATTTGAGATGAAGCTGCATAATATGATGGATATTTAAGATACAATTTATATTTATCGAAAAGAAAATAAAAAATCCACATCTGATTCCAATGTGTTGATTCTTGAATGTTTATAGAAGTCACATTATCAAAATTATCAATTTTTCCAAGATCGATTACATCTTCGCTAACGAATTCTACCCCATTATTACTTGTCGAAATCATTACAATTGCTGATATAATATTCCCTGTCAGTAATAATCCGAGTAATCCAAGTACAATTATTTTTTTTTCTTGTGTCTTCTTTGGAAATATTTAACTGAAAATTTTTAAAATAATACAAACTGGATATCAGAATTATGGGCAGAAAGTACGTAATTAGCTTATACGCTTTGTAGCCCTCTCCTGTGAAAGAAAGAGACAATTCCTCTTTTGATATTAAATAAATATAAAAAATGAGTACGAATAGTAAATTAGATGCTGAAAAGAAGAACAATTTTTTATTATCATTATAAAGAGATTTCATCGAATATAAACACATGACCAAAATAATAACAGATAAAATGAATCTCGGAATTAATGAAATTTGTTCCATCCCGATATTATATCCCACAAGTCCAAAAATCCAGTCCGGTGATAAAAATGGAATACTCCAACCGACTGAAACGGCATTTATATAAAGAAACTTCTCAAAGAAATGAATAATCGAAATTGGATATAAAAATATACTAAAAAAAATGACAACAAAAAAAAGAACCGATGAAAGATAGAACAATTCGTTTTTTAAACGAGTAACACTGTTTCCTGCAATTATACACATAACCAGAAAAACTAATAATGGGACAATAAACAGTGGAACTAATGGTTCATAAATTGCTATCAATCCGAGAGAAAGGATAATTGCAAATGGCAAATATTGTAAAAAAGACCTAATTGACTCATGATCGAATAAAATTGGATAATAGATTACTAAGGAGATTGCCAAAAAAAATCCCATTCCTAAGCGTCACCAAGTTCAATATTTATCAGTTCAATATTTATCAGTTCGATATTTATCAGTTCGATATTTTTCGTAATTGGATTTATACACTGAATTTGACCCCATGCCAGATCACAATGCACAAAATATTCAGATAATTTTCGCAGAGAAAAAAATTGCAAGCGATCTCCGGCAAAAAATTTTTAATCGACCCCTTACCCCCTGCTCACTTTTTTTTAATCGAACCTTGGCTTCAGGTTCCAAACAGTCTCGCTGGAGAAAATAATTTGTTGTCAGTTGTACATCCGCGCCGCGGATAATTATCCGTGCCACGGTTTGTTAACTGACACCCTCGTACCCTGATTAAAATTTTTCAGGCAAGGTCTGCCTTGAAAATTTTCGCTAAAAAAAAGAAAAACAGGGTCCCGCTCAGAGACTCCTGAGCAGGGTTTGATCACCACCATTGATCAGATGCAATGCGGCAGTTACGAAAAATGATCGAAAAGTAAACTCCCCATGGTAAAGTATCCAGTTCCATTTGCCGGAGGTTTTTATAAAAAAAAGAAGGGGAGGTGAATTCCCGGGGGCGCCGGCCGTACACAAAATAAGTGGAGGTATTCTTCCAGCTCCTCATTTCCCTTCGCCCCGTATAGCATCGTAAGGATTCATCCGGCTGCTCCAGTATGCCGGCCAGAGCGAGGATATGCTGCCAATCGCAATGACCACAATCAGGGCTGGGCAGGAAGTTGCAACGATCTCATAGAGTGCCGGCGTGCGGAATGAAACCTGGAATGTAGTCTGGAGGAGACCCATCGTATTGAGCAGCAGGAACGCAACCAGGCTCACACACACCCCGATGATACTCCCAATCGTGGCAAGGACCAGGGACTCTGACATCACCAGGAGGAAGATGGCCTTTCTCTTCGCCCCCATCGAGCGGAGAAGCCCGATCTCCCGCTGGCGTTCATGAGCTACCATTGCTGCGATGAGCGCGATGAGCGGAAACGCAGCCACCACCACAAAGGTGGAGATTACTCCCAGGAGACCCGGTAAACCCTTGATCTCCTGCGAGGCCGGGTCCAGGCTGAAATGTCTCTGGATGACTTTGACATATGAATACGAGAAGGGTTGCTGGATACGGGATTTGACCATTCCCGAATCTGCCCCCTGTGCTATTCGCACAAGGACCGCGTTCACATCTCCCGGTGAGATCTGGGGAGCAGACGGGGGTACGATACCCTTCGCGGAAGCAATGGCATACGCATCATCCATGTTAAGGAAGACTGTATAATCGACCGATGACTTAGTGGGATCCAGTCTGCCGGCTATCGTATACAGGTGCCCCTGGATATCGATCTGCGATCCGACCTTGCCCGATAGTTCGCTCCCGACCAGTACTTCACCGGGGCCGAAAGGATGATCCGGGGGAGTCTGGAGCCATGGTTGAATCGTAAAATCGGTTGCCGGATCAATCCCGAAGAGATCAACCGGTTCGGGGGAAACTGCCGGTAAATCCAAGGTAGAAACATAGAGTTGCGGGCTCACGTTCGATACTCCCGGAATTTTCCCGACTACCCCCATGACATCGGCCTTGATCCGAGCCGAGGAGGGTTCGACCTTGACAAGCGCCATGGTATTTTCCGGGGGGTTTTCACCGATTCGCAGGTGTGCTGTGTATTGGGCCCCTACAATGATGTGGTCTGCTCCCATTCGGGAGATCCCCTGGTCCACATTCAGTACCGTTCCTGAAAAGAGGAGCTGGAGGAAAAAAATATTCGCAGCGATAAAGGCAAAACAGAATATCGTTGCCAGATTGCGGCCAGGTTTGTTGCGGATGCTGGCAGTCAGGAGCGTGATGATATTCATTTTCATGACGAAACCTTGTCGTTCACATTCGTCCGGGGTTCCAGGGTAAGCCGGGGGGATAGTGCACCATCAGATTTTATCAGGTTCCCCTGTGTCATACGGTACGTATGCGTTGCATACCGGATAAGGTCCGAATTGTGCGTGACCATCATAATCGTGGTACCTTCACGGTTCAGCTGCCGGAACAATTCCATGATCTCCTGTTCGGTAGCCTCGTCCAGGTCTCCGGTCGGCTCATCGGCAATCAGGAGAGAAGGAGCATTCACCAGCGCCCGGGCGATCGCCACCCGCTTCATCTCACCGCTGGAAAGGGTGGAGGGATAAGCACAGGCCCGTTCAGACATCCCGACTTTCGTCAGCAGGTCAGCGGCCCGTGAATCAGAACCTGGATAGTCCGGGCAGAAAAGCGTGGGAAGCATCACATTCTCTAACGCATTTATCGTGAGAATCAGACCGGATAACTGGAAGACAAATCCGATCTCTTTTGCCCGCAACTCCGAAATAGCGTCGTCGGACAGCTCGCTGATATCCATCCCGTTCAGGAGGATGGTTCCGGCAGTGGGACGGGTAAGACCGGAGAGCATCCCCAGGAGCGTGGATTTGCCGCTTCCCGAACGTCCCAGAATCAGGACAAATTCCCCACGGTTTACCGTGAAATGCACATCATCAACTGCCCGCACTTCCGAGCAGTCGGTACTGAAGGATTTTGTTACACCGATAATCTCTATCATGATTCACCTTTCCGGATTGTTTCGTACGGTTCCGAGCGGGCGATTATAATCGCCGGGTAGAGCGAGGATATCCCCCCAATGCCTATGCAGAGGACCAGGGTCAGGCACGCGTCTGCCAGAATCGTAAGCAGGGGCGGGGCGATGAACGGAATTTTTAACGAGAACGCGATGAGATCCTCAAAACCCACAAAGACCACCATTGCTGCACAGATCCCCAGGATCCCTCCCATAATCGCAAGAGAGAATGACTCCGCCAGCATAAGCCCCATCACGTAGGTTTTTTTGGCGCCGAGTGCCCGGAGAATCGCAACTTCTTTGCGTCGTTCATTGGCTACCATCGCAGAGATGAATGCCAGCAGGGGAATGGAGATGAAGGTCACGGCGAGCATCGAACTGTAGAGGAGCCGCGTTATGGCACCCAGTTGTACACTCACGGCGTTTAAGAGACCGTTCGGGGTGATGGTTTTTGTTCCGGGAATCTGCGTGCGGATCTTTTCGGCAACCCCGGTGGGGGACGCTGACGGGTCAACCTTTACCAGTACCGCAGAAACCATTCCCCGGGGAATCGTAACTCTCTGGACGGCCTTTACCGGGGACTCATCGGCCATCACGTAGGCGTCTTCAGTCCGCATGAAAACCGCCATATCCACCCCCATACCGGTTTTGGCGAGCCGGCCGGCGATATGGAAGGTATGGCCATAGAACTTGAGATCAGAACCGATATCGCCGACGATCATGTTCCCGACAATGATATCGTCTTTTCCCAGCATTACCCCGGGGTTTTCTTTCAGCCAGGGTGAGACGGTAAAATCATGTTCAGGATCGATGGCAATAATCTGAACGGGCGCCGAACAACAGGACTGCCCGGCCAACGAGCCGACATAAATCTGGAGACTGGCCTTCGCAACGCCGGGTATACCGGCAATCTGTTCGAAACCGGCATCCTTGAAAAAAAACGAGTTTGGTTCCCCCATCAGGATAACTGTCTGGGCTGCAGAGCTATACTCCTCGGGAACAACAAGGATATCGGCACCCATACGGGAAATCCCTGCATCCAGGCTCTCCTGGGCCCCGCCAATCAGGTAAAACGCGGAGAAAAGGGTTGCAGCAATAATTGCAATGGCAAAAATGGTTGCCAGGTTCCTGTACGGGCGGTTTGCAATATTGCGTGCAACAAGCTTGAAAAAATTCAGTTGGGCAGTAATTTTTTCACTCCATTTTCCTGTATTGACCACGGGGACCATGAGCAGAGAAGACCTGGCAAAATCCCCCCGGGATTGGGATTATCAAAAAAACCTGATAAGACGGTGATAACTCCAATTCCATATGCCCATTCGTTTGAGGTCATCAATACTATCCCTTCGGATATATTTATTTAAAGATTGGTTTGGTTCCAAATTCAAAGGTCATTCACAGCCACGGATCGCTTTCCCGGCAATGAGATCCTTATCCCAATGAAACGGCAGACAGGAGAACAGGGGACTGTCATGGATGAGTCCCCTGTTTTTTCCACCAGACCAAAGAGATCTTTTGAGCAACGGTCGGGCAAACGCGGGCACAGACAGCCACGTTTTAGTCACGGATCAACCATTAAGATTCGGAACTCCAGGACCATTAATTTTGGATATCAATCTAATTTTCTTGAATCACTATTAATTCAACCGTCGACTCTCATATTTCGAAACTCAATTGAGTCTCTGACTTACCCGCAGACAACAATGAGCGGTGTTTATTTCACTGCTATCTGTTACTGAATAAATGCCAGATGAAGCGGTTTTTGAAAAATTATGTATCCCGATCTGAATAATTTTGACACGGAATTTTGCCCGGAACACTGAATCGAACGGGTTTGTCCGTAACAACAAAAGATCCGTGCAGTAAGTCATTGGTGGATTAACGAAAACAATTTTTTTTAAGTTCGATCGGCCTATACACTGTAATCGCGATCCTGACCGGGTCAGTTATGTTGCAGAGGGCATGCATCAGGAAGAACGTCCATGAATATTTTTCAGATCCTTATTGAATGGGGCCCGTACCTGCTTGGGGGTGCAGCCATCACTCTGGGCCTCGTGGCAAGTGCTCTTGCGATTGGGTTTATTTTCGGTCTTCCCCTTGCCCTCGGGCAGGTCTATGGTTCTGCACCAATCCGGGCAATAATTGCAGCCTATGTCTGGTTCTTCCGGGGTCTTCCCATACTCGTGCTCCTGTTTCTCTTCTATTTTGGCATCTTTCCGGTTATCGGGATTGATCTTCCGGCATTTTTCGTAGGGGCACTGGTGCTGGGTATGCGGGGGGCTGCCTACCAGTCACAAATCTTCCGGGGTGCGATACAATCCATCCCGCAGGGACAGATGACGGCGGCCCTCTCCCTGGGAATGACACCCTGGATGGCAATAAAGAGCATCATCCTCCCCCAGTCCCTGAGACTTTCTTTGCCGGGCTGGTCCAATGAGTACCCGGAGATCCTGACTGACTCGGCAGTCTGCTATGCGATTGGCGTTGTAGAGCTCCTCACCCGGACCTCACAGGTCGTAAGCCAGACGTACATGACCATGCCGGTCTATATGGCAGCTGCAGTAATGTTCATCCTGCTCAATTACGCAGGGATGTGGTTGATCCAGCGGGTGGAACAGAAGATTGCAATCCCGGGTTTCGGGATAAAGGCGGTGTAGATACTATGGCTTCTGAATATATCCTGCGGGTTGAAAATCTCCATAAAAAATTCGGGGAACGCGAGGTCCTGCACGGCATTTCATTTAATGTAAGAAAAGGTGACACCAAGGTCTTTATCGGCCCTTCAGGAACCGGCAAGAGCACGCTGCTACGCTGCATCAACCAGCTCACGGTGCCGGACTCAGGACAGGTCTGGCTCGATGATGATGAGATCACGGGTTGCGGCCAGAAGATCAGCACATTCCGGCAACGGATCGGCATGGTTTTCCAGAACTTTAACCTGTTCGACCACCTGACCGCTCTACAGAATGTAGAGATCGCTCCGATCAAGGTCCTTAAGATGAAGCCGGCCGAAGCAGGGAAGAAAGCGATGGAAGAACTCTGCCGTGTTGGAATGCAGGACTGGGCCGATCATTATCCTGCAGAGCTTTCCGGGGGACAAGCGCAGCGGGTCTCAATTGCCCGTGCACTTGCGATGGATCCGGAGGTGATCCTGTTCGATGAACCAACATCCGCTCTGGATCCCGAACTCACCCGGGAGGTGCTCGAAGTGATGAAAGAGCTGGCCCGGGGGGGCATGACGATGCTTGTTGTTACGCACGAGATGGGTTTTGCCCGATCGGTGGCAACCGAAGTGATCTTCATGGAAGGCGGTGAGATCGTGGAACAGGGACCTCCCGGAGAGATTCTCGCAAACCCGAAGCACATGAGAACGCGGGAATTCATCGGCAAAATATCAGATCAGTAGAAGGCACTTCTATGGACCCGACCCTTTTTTTAACGCAGATCCTGGTACCTGCTCTCTGGCAGGGACTGATTGTCACGGTTGAGCTGGTGGCACTCACCGCACCATTCGGACTGCTTCTGGGAATCGGGATCGCTCTCGGACGGCAGTACGGGGGAAAAGGACTATCGTCAGCCTGTGCCGGTTATATCATCTTTTTCAAAGGCTGCCCGCTGATCCTGCTCCTCTTCATGCTCTATTTCGGGCTGCCTTCCATAGGCATCACGCTGCCGGCATTTACCGCGGCGGTGCTCGGATTTATTCTCTGTAATGCTGCATATAACTCCGAATACATCCGGGGAGCCATTCTCTCAATAAAAGACGGGCAGATTACCGCTGCGCAGGCACTGGGGATGACAAGGTGGCAGACGATTGAATCCATTGTTCTGCCCCAGGCAATTCGCCGGGCGGTTCCCGGGTTATCCAACGAGTTCATTTATCTCATAAAGTATTCATCACTGGCGTACATGATCACGGTCATCGAACTTTCAGGAGAAGCAAAGATCGTGGCAACGAAATACTTCATGTATAGCGAAGCGTTTCTTGCCGTTGGGATTGTCTACCTCGCCCTTGTGACACTCACCACGTATGCTGTGCACCTTCTCGAAAAGAAGACCGCAATACCGGGCATGAGCCAGTAAAAAAATAAAAAAAATGTTTATCATCACTACATCTTGTATTTGACAACGAGTTCCTGCCAGTAAGGATCATTTTTCAGCTGGGCCAGGCCATCGTTGAGCACTGCGAGGAGTTCGGGATCAGATTTGCGAACCGCGATACCGAATTCCTCTTTCGTCTCCACATTTCCCAAGATATGCAGGTTTTTACCTTGGATGATCTCTTTTAACACGTGATCGTCGTACATCACCGCATCAATGCGACCGGCTTCGAGATCATTGACCGCAAGAGGGGTATTGTCATAGAGTTTCAGGTTTTCCTTCGGCATCTTGCCGGATTCGATCAGGTTCTTTTCGATCCACATTGCTGCCGTGCAGCCGCTCTGGGTTCCGATAATGACCTTTCCGGCAAGCACATCACTGAGCGTTGTTGCGGTGCCGTTTCTGGCAACAACATCCTGGTTCACTATCCAGTACGGCGTTGAAAAGTTCACCTGTTCCGCACGCTCCGGGGTAATGGTCATACCTGCGTAGATGAGATCGATCTTATTTGCCTGGAGTGCGGGTATGATCCCGTCCCATGCGGTTGGCTGGAAGGTGATCTTCATCCCTTTTTTCTGGGCAATCCAGCGCATGGCATCGACATCAAAACCGGTAGCCGTACCACTGGAATCAACAAAACTAAACGGCTGATACTGTCCATCGATTCCTACAATATAGCTCTTCTGCTGAACTCCGGCAGCAGATTGGGATGAGGGGGAGGAGGAACCAGTACAACCGGCACCGGCCAACAGGAGTACGAGCAGAACGATAACTGCGATAACAGAGTAGCTTCTTGCCATGGGATCAGGTTTTTAAGTTAATGTCAAAAGAACTTGTGGAATTCTCTTGGTATATTATTGAAAAAAAGATTGAGAACAAAAAGATCAAACTACAGGATTTAATCGCAAGATTTTTTGTCCCGGACAAAAAAAGGAGCATCACATACGACGTGAAGCGATTTCTGTGCAAGTCGGATTTACGAGAGTTTTCCGAGGAAAGATGTTGTAGTATCGCACTTTTTATAAACTCCTGCAACCTATATCATAGCACAGTTATTCAAATGACTGTTTGAGAACTATCATGTTTGGAGATAATAAATTCGGCGGCCAGAGAAATTTTGGCGGCGCAAGAGATCAAGGCCCACGCGAAATGACAAAGACAACCTGTTCAGACTGTGGGGCTGAATGCGAAGTACCCTTTAAGCCAACCGAGGGCAGGCCTGTATACTGCAGAGACTGCCTCCCAAAACACCGGAAACCCCGGTTCTAATTTCATTATTTTTTTCCTTTTCAGCACGTATTTTGTCGTTTCTTTTCCTGGATACGGTTACGTCTCCGCTCGTAACACAAAAAATGGGATTTATCTCTGTCAGCGTGCCGATCCGGCTGGTAGCAGAAAATTATCGTACCAGGTACATGATTGCCACAATGTGGATGAACAAAAATAGGGGAACCAGGTAAAATTTTAGTTTCCGGGTCTTGTGCCGGAAGATGAGCATCGCCCCAAATGCACCAAAGGGACCTAGTGCAGCGAAAACCAATAACAGGTTCTCCGGGGTTCGCCATGCGTTCTTTTTTGCTTTCCTCTTATCGTTGGCAAAGATGAGAAATGCGATGATATTGAGAAACGCGTAAACCACGAGAGAAATATCCGGTAAGGAAAGAGCAGACACCCTTCTCGTTTCGTGCAACAGATTTATTGTTTTTCCGTTACGAACCCCGCTATTCTGCAACCAGAAACTGTTGCGGATTGCCGGACAGATTCAGAAACGATGCTTATGGAACAGGAACACTATCACTGCCGTACCGAATAACCCGCCCGCGTGAGAATCTGGACAACTTCCTTATCCCAAACCGCATCATTGGTCTCGGTCAGGGGGTCAATGCATTCTTCCCAGATACGGTTTAAGAGGGGATCATCGGTGACAAGGGACCGCCGGAACATGACGCGCCCAATCCGTCGTCCGGTATGATTGAGGATCAGCAGCCGCCAGCAGGAGAAGTCCTGGCAGATGTCCGGCCGGGTCAGATGGACCGTACAGTACGCTTTTTCACTCCCCGGCATATGCCGGAAGAACGGGCACGCCTCGGGGAGTTTCTCAAAGATGCTTTTGTCTAAGAAGAGCTCGTGTTTATCGGCATCTACAGTAACTTCGGTTTCATCAGAAGTATACTGGTTGAACACAATAAAGTGAAAGTTGCCGAGATCTTTATGAATACTATGGACTAGCCCCAGGTGGGAACAACACTCCCCGCACTGGTGGCAATCAAACCCCATTTAACCCACTCCTTATGTACCATATTGGGCGTCCGGACGTTTAAAAAACCACATGTCGCAGCGCATATATCCGTGACACACCATACTCTCCCATAGACATGGATGACACTCATTCACCGGGATGTGATCCGACTCGTGACGGTAACGCGCTTGTGTGCCGGAACAAACGGGAATCGGATACAATTCAGTGGTTTTTTCTGCGCCCGTTTTTCTTAAGCCTGACAATAGGCGTTCCATTCTGCATCTATAAGATGATTTTTGGGATCAGCATCCTGAGGGCAGGAGCGAATGGTGGATGGCTGTTTGCAGACATAGGCGGGGTGATTATAGTCTGGGCTGTGGCGGATCTCTTCATGAACGGAATATATTCGGTGCAGGACCTGTGGCACCTCCCGGCCCGGTTTGAGTGTTGCATGTTGACCCAGGCCGGCAGGTATTTTTCCCGGCCTATGGTCTTTCTCGCACTCGATACCCTTCTTTCGTTCTCGATTGTCTGCCTGATGCTCTGGTCCGGCTGGATTGCGACACTTTCACCGGCTGAAACTCTCTTCTGGTATGCAGGGACAACGCTAAATCTCGTGAGTTTGTCGGTAGTCACGCTGTATAACGAGATTCGCAAAGTGTGACAGAAAAAAGAAAAAGGTAAAAATGGTTTCACGCGAAGATCGAGTAACCGTTTTTGATAGCGATTGCTTCGATGATCGGCGTCATCTTTGATTCAGGGACTCCGAATTTGTCCATGTACATCTGAAGGATTGCCTTTTCTTCTCCCGCGAGCACACCATCGGACATGGCAAGGTCACAGAGAATGGCAAGGGTGGCGATCTTCTGCTTCTCGTCAAGAACCGCTGCGATCATATCAATAACGCCGGGGAACTTGTTGGCCTTCAATACCTGCATTGCGGTATCAATGGATTTCTGGTCGCCACGGCAGATCTTTGCGAGATCGTTCATCTCGGCCTGATCGATAACACCATCGGCTGCAATGACCGTAATGGCGGAGAGCACCAGTGCTGATTTCGGGTTGAGCATTGCAGTCTTTCCGGTTAACTTGTCAAAAATTCCTATAATGAACACCTTTTTTTTCTTATTATTGTGCGCAGGATTACATCTCTCTTTCGCTCAATCGACGTACAAAAACCTCATCGGGGATTCCACGGATTTATTTGGTACTGCACGCATACCTCTCCAGAATAAACCGGTGAATGCATGGACGATCTTACAGTGGAACAGGTCATCACCCTTCACAGGCACGTGATGACGATTGATGTCGGCGATGACCGGCTGTTATCCGAAGCAAGTCTCCACCAGATGATCTTTTCTGCGAATCGTATCGATGAATGCTGCTCAAGGGCCGGATTTGCTTTTTTTTCCCTTGTTGCCTATCCGGCATTTCGCGAGGGTAACAGTCACACTGCCCGGCTGGTGGCTGAAATGATCCTCAACCAGAACGGTTTCACGATCGGAGATGACAATGCGGGATTGGACGCCCTTGCAAAGGGAATTGAATTGTTCACGGTCGAACCGGCGGACATTGAAGAGTGGCTTTGCTCTCAGGTAAAAAACCTGAAAATGTCATCCGAATAAAAAAAAGGCACAACAAATGTTTGGAACGGGAATGGTAAAAACCCCGATTTGAAAAATTGTTTTTTCGAAATGCTCAGGGATAGAGAAGATATTCACCCTCAATCCGCACCACTGCATTGCCCCCGAAAAATACACTGTGCTGCACTTTTGATGCATCGCTCACGATACGGATGATATTGGGGTGCTCACGGACTTTACCCTGCTCGATGGCAATCATATGGCCGTCCCAGGTACCCTATTTGAGCAGGTAATATCCCAGCGCCGCATTCCCTGAACCCGTTGCCGGATCTTCGAGATACCCAAAGACCGGGGCAAACACCCGTGTCCGATACCTGTTACCAGCGCTGGAAGTCTCGGTCGAGAAAACACAAATGATCTCAATCCCGTTTGCCAGGCAAAATTCCTTCAGGTGCTGCTGATCCGGATGAAGAGAGAGCAGGGTGATGAGTGAATCTATGGGAACGATAAGGGTGGAGAGTCCGGCATTGATGTTGGCAATGCGGTGATTTTCAGAAATCTCATCGGGCGCTATCCGCAATGCTGCTGCAATCCCGTCACGGGATACAGAAAGGTTTTGTTCAACGGGTTGCGGGGCACTGATGAAGACCGAATCTGCTTTTGCAATCTCGTTTCTGACGAGCAGTTCCTGCCCACCCACGTGAATACGGGTGATTGGATCAAAGGACATTACCGAGTCATTTTTTATAAGGGTATACATGGCCGCAATGATCCCATGACCGCAGAAAGCAACTTCCCGTTAGGCGGAAAAAAACCGAAGGCCGGTGTGTCCCTCTGAGAGGTAGACGTACACTACTTCACTGACACATCCTGCCAGTTCCCGTGCGATCTGTTGCATGTTTTCTTCGGAAAGTGCGTCTTCGGTTGGTAGATATATGCATCCGGCCGGATTACCGGTTGAATTTCCCTGGACAAACGCGTCAATTTTTTTAAACCGGTACCGTTCCATGCTTAAACCTCGGATAACTCTATGGGATGACCCTTTGGTGACGAAAGGGAGGAAGGATTATCGGGTATGTGCCGGCCAAACTGGATTTTGCTACTGGAAGAGGAACAGGGAGGAAGTGTTCCTCTGCTCACACAACCGGATCATACTGCAAATCATTCGACGGATATTCCAGAGAATATTCAATTCATCATAGACATCCTTGATTGATTTGTTTTCTGGTCAACCTCTTTTTCGAACGGAAAAAACTCTGCACAAATAATCCATGAACACAATTTCAAAAAAAATGATCATGATATTCGGGGGATCAAAAAAATCGCCGAAATCTGCGAGAATTTTTTACGCGAATATCGAACCGTCAAAAATTCTTTGTTGTTCCTCAAAACAAATTATTATATAGTATAATAAACAATTAAGAAATATCCCTATAATTCGGAGGTGGTTTGATTTTATTCCGGGTTTTGACCCCAGCACTGCATACCCCCCTAAAGAACACATACTTCCTGTCATAACGTTACCATGGCAGGAAACAGCCTCCAGCCCCATTAAATACAATAAATCTTTTTTGTGTTGCTCATTCTCGGGACACATTTACTGGAACTAGCGCATTTCATTTAAAGAGATACAATACGACATACATCGACGTACTTTGCCACACTCTGCAATTTACCGCACAAGTACGTAAAAACATGATATTTTTTTACAGAATGAATCCTGCCGGGCACTTATAGGTCCAGGATCTTCTGGCGGGCATCATGTTTCTCAAACGAGGATAACCGTATCCCAATAAGACGAATCGGACAGCCATCGAAAATATCCCGCAGCAGGGCGTATGCAACGGAGCGCACAGCACTCGCATCATCCGTATAGTGGGTGAGTGTCCGGGATTTTGTTCGGGTGATAAAACCCACGTACCGCACTTTCAGAGTAATTGTTTTGCATCGCAAGGATTCATCCGCAAGATTCCGGCATACATCCTGCGCCAGAGCGTCCACGGTTGCAGTTATTACCTGCTCATCTGGAGTATCTTCAGGAAATGTTGTCTCCCGGGATACCGACTTCACACAATCCCGCTCTACGACAAAATCCTCATCGGAACCATCGGTTATTGCCTGGAGAGCGATTGCGGAACGCCCGAACCGGGCAATCAAAACCTGGATATCATAACCGGCAAGATCTTTAATGGTCCTGATACCCAGCTCAAAGAGCTCCAGTTCTGCCTTCCTGCCCACACCTGGAATCTTCCGGACCGGCATCGGTGCAAGAAATGAGAAGAGGTTCTCCGGTTCAACCACGGTAAGTCCACGGGGTTTGTTCACATCCGAAGCGATCTTTGCCACGACCTTCGTGGGGGCTATTCCGATCGAGCAGGTAAGACCAATCTGAGTACAGATATCATCCCTTATCTGTTCTGCAAGACGAGTGGCAGCCAGATAATTCCCCAGGGAACTCACATCAAGAAACGCTTCATCAATGCTCACCTGCTGGAAGGGAAATCCATGCGACTTCAGGAGTCCCATTACATCAGAAGAAGCCTGGGTATACCGGGGAAAATGAGGGGGAAGATAGATCGCATGCGGACAGAGAACATATGCCTGCGAGATGGGCATTGCTGACCGTATACCGAATGCACGGGCTTCGTATGAACAAGTAGAAACGACTCCACGGCCGGCCCCATTTTTCGGATCGGCACCAATAACCACGGGTTTTCCTTTCAGTCCCGGGTCGTCCCGCATCTCGACCGAGGCATAGAAACTGTCCATGTCCAGGTGCAGTATGATCCGCTCATTTTCGTTGATCTTCTCTTCCGGGGAGAGATTCATGCTCCTGTATTCAGTCCCTGATATCTCTGCCATATCAATTCACTGCCGATGAAAAATCACTGAGCCTGCACTGGCGCTGCCGTATCGATTCCCGCAATAACTCTCCTTCTTTGATGAACCGTGTCATGGGAAGGCAAAACGATTCTGAAATATGAGTAAGGGCGGAGCGAATATCCTCAAACTCCTGCGGCTGTTGCATCATTGCACTCCTCACATTTTCACGGACATTAAACACGCCCATCGGTACATAGCCCCGGTGAGCCTCTCTGAGGATGATCGCGCCTGCCTGTTCCTGTTGCCGGGAAAGGGCTTCGAGCACTGCCATCTTACAGGAGTAATAGCATCCCCCCAGATGAGAATACTCGGTCTTCTTTTTGTATCCTTCATGATCGGAAAAAACAAGTTCCTCATTGCCCAGCACTTTCAAAAATGCCTCTGACCATTCGTACTGCCAGCCGGTAGGCATCAGGATGACGGCATAATTATTGTGGAGGCTGGAAAACTGGTGAACCCGGAACGTATCAATGACCGAATTTTTCTTCACTTCGGTGAGAAGCCGGTCACCAATCATCGTGTCACAGGCAGTGATTGACCACCGGGTAGGAACAAGATGCCGGTTCCGGTCTATCCCCATGGTTCCGACAGAAAATGCTTTCTGGATACTGGAGAACGGAACCCCCTGCTGATGCAGGCCGGTAATTGCTTCGGAGGATCTCAGGTCTGTGTCATAGAACACCTTCTCAAGCTTGGAATCGTACCTCCCGCTCTCGATCTCAAACCGTTCGATTCCTGCACTCGGACCAAAGGGAGTATGTTCTTCAGAAAAGTTTGTCCCGGTGGGGACCGATGAGAAAGACACATCACTCTCGATGGATGATGATGACAGGGTGATCTCCTGGAGTTTTTCTATATACCGCGTGGTGAGATCCCCCGCATTCACCATGGATTTTCCCCGCACAAGACTGAGGCGGTACCCGATAATCTCTTCCTGGGTGTGATTGCCGGCAATCCAGGACTCTGGCATGTCCATAATCATGGTGTCACCGTGCTGGGGCGCTATCATCGGACCGGCATAGACATCCGGGTAATTCCAGCTGCCGATAAACACTGACGGGGGAGAACTTCCTTCCATCTCTTTTCCCACATCGACCGACCTCATCTGCTGGGTAGAAGCAGTCAGTTGCTTGAGATATGCACCTTTGCCGATCATTGCCTGGTAGAGAATGAGAACGAGAGGATATAAGGGAAAGAGTGCGTGGGGAGAAAGTGATGCGGGTAAGTTTTATGAGATCTCAGCGCCACCATGTATACAATACATACCTTCATTGGCCTCAACGTCATACATGTAACAAAGGAGTTGTCTGAATTAGACCCAATAATAACGATGATGTAGATCCAAACGCAGTAAATCCGGACGGTTCGCCAGTTGTCCGGGTCCGTCTTCCCAAGAAATGGGCTGGTGAGCAGTTCGCATTCGCAGATCTCATGATGGGAGCCAATCATATCCGTGTCCGGTGCTATGATGGAGTCACCCGTATGGGCAGGATCAAAGGTAAGATCAAGAAGCGCGCCTGGATACGGGAAGGCGATATTGTGATCGTCACCCCGTGGAGTTTCCAGGATGAGAAATGCGATATCATCTACCGTTATCTTCCGCCTCAGGCAGACTGGCTGCGCAAGAACCGGTATCTTTAGATACTTTTTTATGAAAAATGGCTCTGCCCATTTTCACATGCCAATTACCCTGTGGGGTTAAATCGGTAAATACTCCCGAGCGGATGTGCAGGAAAAGGGCATAACGCAGATAAAAAAAAAGGGATTTTTTTTATTTATGTTATACTCTGCCAGATCGCAAGCACGAATTCCATCGCGATTAAGATGATGATCACCCATTCGAGGAAGTTCGAGTGCTGGATGCGCACTTCATCGGAAAGCATCGAGTAGTTCTCCCTGATCACATCGATCTTCCGGGTCACGCTCTCGCTCCACAACCCGCTACGCAGCACTTTTAAGGCGGTTGCATACACGCGGGCATAATAGATATCTTCCGTAACTTTGATCAGGTTGTCAACTTTTTCGATGATCTCGGAGATCTCTGCATACATCTCCATCTGGGCTGCCATGATCGCGTGATATTTCCGACTCCTTCGGAACTGTGAAAGCCGGTCGGCATGCTCAATATCATCATACATCTTCTCCATCCCCCGGGTGAGCTCGCGATCATAGTACCGGAGTTCGAGCACCTGCACATTGGCAAACTCGATAAGGTCAATGATATCGGTGGGACTCTCCGGGTCACATATAAGCGCCGAATCCCACGACAACATGACAAGATCGTCTACGGTATAACTCAGGGAATTTTTCAAAATTTCCTGGCGCATCTGCGGGGATATTTTTGTCTTTTCTCCCGTGAGGAGCGGAACCGGGTCAATTGAATCGTCACGGCGATCGGTCACATAGACCGTGTAATCTTCATAGAACTCAGGATCGATAGCGAAATTCTTGATATGGGGTTTGATGATCTCTCCCAGGGTCTTGAGATACTGGACATAATATTCCGCAAGCCCTTCCTGTCCGGCAAACAGGAATGCCAGATTCTCGAGTTCATCGTAGTCGGCATCCCGGTCATCATGCACAAAACAGAAACTGATCGCACCGATATCAAAAACCCTTGCAACTACCGTGAACTCAAAGGTCCTGCCCTCCCGCTCCACCCGGATCGGGTGCATCTGGATCATGAGCGGGGGATCTTCCATCATGATGGACTTGGGTTTGACCCGGACAAAACTGGTCCTTGCGGTAAAATAGTTCTGGGCGAGCGCACGCTCAAGCCAGTCGATGTCGATCTCCCTGCCAATATCATAGATCCTGTACAGGCGCATGGAGATCATGGATTTATGCCCCCTTCAGAAGCCATAGCGCCCTTTGAACTGGACTCATGCTGCATACTGGACAACTCTCTTATGAGAAAGTATCTGTATTACCATAAAGGGGTATGCCAAAACGGAAAAGTCGTATTCACAGTCTAAAAATGGAACGGTTAAACTCCATTTCCAGAATTCAGGCGAGACCTGCTTTGAGTTCCGCGTAATGCTTTCGGTTGAGGGCGCGAGAGTCCCCGGGTTTGAGGGCCAGTGCGGCGTCAAAAGCCCCTGCAGCCTCGGAATACCTGTGTACATCAAGCAGGACAAGCCCCAGGTTGTACCAGCCATGGAAGTATTTTTCATCGATCTCAAGCGCTTTGTGAAACGATGAGATGGCAGCCTCTGCCTGATCCAGCCTCCGGTGGACAAGTCCTTTGTTGTTCCAGTACTGTTTGTTGGCAGGATCCAACCGGGTTGCATGACCGTACGCTTCAAGAGCTTCATGGAACTTCCCCAGATCCGCAGAAGCCATCCCGATGTAATACCAGCTGCGGGAACTGGCAGGGTCAATCGCCAGTACCCGGTGAAACGCCCCAATGGCTTCCTCTTTCCGGTGATTCTGGTAGAGCGAGAGACCCGTCGAATACCATACCAGAGAAGCATCGTGAGGGATTTTCCTTTTTTTGTCAAGGAAGGCCACATAATTGCGACTTCGTTTCGAAAAAAAGAGTGCTCCCCCGTAATTCCTCCGCATAAGGGAGAACTGCGGGTCCATCTGGTTCGCCCGAATGAAGGCTTTTTTCCCTGCTCCGGACCTGCCGATATTGATCAGGACAAAACTTTTCCCCACCCATGCAAGCGGATGCAGGGGATCTAAAGAGAGGACCATATTATATGCCTGAAGAGCAAATTCATAGGCACATTCCCGGCTATGGAATGCCCCTTTGTTCAGCCATGCCCGGACCATTCCCGGATCGAGAGCAATCGCTCTTTCAAACGATATAAGTGCCTCCCGGCCCCGGTCCTGCTGCTTTTGCGCCACTCCTTTGTTGTACCACGCCACCGCCATCCGGGGGTTGATGAGAAGAGCGGCATCATACGCCGACAGCTCTTCTTCGAAACGGAAGAGCCGGAAGAATGCGAGTCCCTTGTTCACCCAGACGATGGCGGCACCGGTATCGAGTGCCAGCGCCTGATCGAAATTACTGAGCGCTTCGGTAAACTGTCCGAGACGCGCATCTGCAAGACCCTTATTGTACCATGCCGCAAACATCGCCGGATCCGCGTTCAGGGCATTTTCATAGGAGTGGAGCGCTTCTTCCGTCCTGCCAAGCCCGTCGAGCGCCACGCCACGATTATACCAAAGCGGGGCAGAATGGAAATTTGTCCGGAGTTCATTATCGTACTCCTGCACAGCTTCCTCAAGCAGTCCTGCCAGCGCTTTTTCAAAGCCCCGGCTCCCCCATGCTTCCGCAGTGTTCGGGTTCTCCGGGGGCATACGGTCCGTAACCTCCATTCGTTCTTCTGAACGGGAGACAAAACGGAAGACTCTACCCTCGGTATACCACACAGCGGCGCAGTCCGGGTTGAGTTGCAGGGCCTGCTCAAACGCCTGCATCGCGTCAGTATTCCTCCCGAGTTTTTCCAGTACCACTCCTTTACCCATCCATGCGTCGGGCATAGAAGGATCCAGAGAAAGGGCACGATCAAATGTGGTCAGGGTTTCGGTAAACCGACCCATCTCCGTAAGTGCTGCTGCCTTTACTGCATGGGCGGATTCAGACCGTTCATCGATTGTTATCGCATGCTCGCAGGCAGAGATCGCTTCTTCGTACTGTTTTTGTTCAACCAGTGCAGCTCCGAGGGCAACGAGGGCCCAAATATTGTCAGGTCCAAGACCGATTGTTTTTTCGGAAAACTCCTGCGACCGTGCGTAATCCCCCAAGACAAAATATACCAGGCTCTTTCCCACAAGCGCAGAGGTTGTATCGTGTGAAATTGTCAGTGCACGGTCATCGGATTCGATCGAACCGTCGTAACGTCCCAATGCGAGGAGGGCATCTCCCCGTCCGGTCCATGCAAGAGAATAATCCGGTTTTAACCTGAGCGCACGGTCGAAGGAATGGACGGCATCCTCATCGCGTGGATTGACTGCAGCACGCTTGATGACGATACTGAGATCGAGCAGATCGCCCAGGTTGCCGGGTTCTCCAAGATTCCCATCCCGAAACTGACCACCGGTTTTTACTCCGCGTACGAAGATTACGACACCGAGATGGGTATCATGCTCCCTTCAGCAACGGTAAAGGCAGAGAAGATGGCGGTTCACCCGCTCTTTGTCCTTATCCGGGACAATTTTATCCTAACCATCCACAGCCAGGAGATCAACCGGCTCCTGAGATTTTCCCGGTATGCCCCTCAATTCTTCAAAAAGATTGCAGATGAGCCGGTTGTTGATAAAATCACGATGGTACTCGAACGGATCATCGATGAGAACAATGATCGCAACTTCGAGTATCTCCGCGAGATCGAGATGCATGGCGACCAGATCAGCAAATCCCTGATTGAAGAGAACCTGGCCAAGCGAAAGATCGCCCACGATATCTACCGGATGAAACACGTGTTGATCGATTACTTAAACGTGCTCTGGGCAACAAAGGACGTTGTCGACTCCCTGCGATACGGGGATGCCGACCTGATAACAAATAATGAAAAATTCTTAGGCAGGATCGGTATCCTTTCGGATAACATCGACCGCCATATCGAACTCTCGGAACAGATGTCAAATGTCCTCTCTTCAGGCCTTGAAGTGATGCAGAGCATCTACAACAACCAGCTCCAGAGCATGAACAACCGGTTTTCCCTTGTGACGGCGTACCTCACGGTACTCGGCACGGCATTCCTGGTCCCCAACACGATCGCTACCATCGCAGGGAGCGGGATTATGGATGGAGCGATGGCAGCGCAATGGTGGTACCTGCCGCTCCTCATCCTCTCCACGCTATTCGCGACTGCGGCTTCTTTACTCTGGGTGCTGCACGTCTGGAAGATGAAAGCGGACGACTGATTAGCGGAATTTCAACCTTTTGGGTTGCGACTCCTTTTTTTATCTTCTTGAGTTCGGGTTCGAACCAGAGCCCGATGCACTGCTTGACCACGCCAAATCCTGCATCGCTGTCTAAAAATATCGCACCGATCAGGGCCTCTACGGTATCGGCGAGGATCGTCTCCTCACCAAGCCGCAGGAGTTCTTTCTCACCACGTCCCAGACGGATGAACCGTTTGATCTTCAGTCGTTTGCCGATCTTTGCAAGGGTCTCATTCTTCTCAACAGGTTCCTTGTTCACCGTGATCTCACCCTTGGTTTCTAGACCTTTTTCCATGAGATAGAGGATCAGTCCCGTCTTGAGCACCGCGTCCCCGAGCGTGCTGTAGGCTTCCTGATCCATGCACCTCTTGTTCTGCTGGAGCAGTTCGTGGGCACAAGCGGGGTGAGTGAGTGCCCGGATCAGGTGTTGCGGTTCAAAAAAATGATAGCCGAGAATCTGTTCTATCTCGGCACGGTCATCTGCGTCCATGTCTATGTAGTGTTCATGAGGGCATCGGATAAAACAGATGGCATGAAAGACAAAAGAGCACATCTAATTCAAAAAAACCTCCCCATCACATTTTTACTGGCAGAAACTCCTGCGGGTAGCCATCGGAGCAATTATTTTTCTTATCATTCGATTCTCATGACCTCAAAGAAAGGCGATATTAGGGGAGCCTCAGCGTATTTCCGGAATGCTGGATAAAAAAATGGGATTTTTAGCTAAAACCTGCGGGTCCATACTCCAAATATCGACAAGACTGGCGTGGAATTCCTCCGGGTTGTGGCAAAACCAATGTTCTTAAATAGAGTAATTTGCAATACTCTAAAAAAAGAGGTGTGTAACAATGAAAGCAGATGATGCAAAGAAGATTATTTCAACCGCAATTGACCGGGAAGTCGAATCATATACTTTTTACCGGGGAATTGCCGACAAGGTAAAGGACGCGGCATTAAAGTCACTGTTTAACGAACTTGCCGGAGAAGAGAAGATGCACCGTGAGTTCCTGCAGGGGATGCTCACCAAAGATGTTGCGAAGATGCACTTTGACCCAAGTCATGATTATAAAGTCGGAGATTCACTCCCGACTCCTGCCTTGACCGTTGACCTGAAACCCATAGACGGTATCGTGATCGCTATCAAGAAGGAACTCGAAGCAATGCAGATGTATACGCAGCTGGCCAACCTGTCCAAGGACACCGAGACAAAACTGGTCTTTTCCCAGCTGGCGAACATGGAACGGGGCCACAAGGCCCGGCTCGAGGATCTTTACACCAACATGGCATTCCCCGAAAAGTGGTAACAAAAAATATGCGAACCGGGATACAAAGATATCCTGTCTTTTTTCCTTACTTTTGCAAATCGGTTTTACAGTTCATTTTTCCATACCTTAAGCCAAAAAACAACAGGCATGGGGAAAAATGGTTACCAGAACAGGTGTCCTGCAAGGATGTTGATGCCGATCAGGATAAGGATCAGGCCGCCGATGATTTCCATCTTACTGCCAAGAATATCTTCCAGCCGCTCACCAAGCAGTACGCCGGCAAGCGAAATGACGAAACAGACAATCCCGATGATGAGTGCCGGAACCAGTATTGCAGTCTGGAGTACGCCAAAACTGATCCCTACCGCGAGAGCATCAATGCTGGTCGCAAACGAAAGGACAATCACTGGAACCAGATGGAGAACTTCGGTATGAGCATCCTCTTCGCCGCCGTGTATGCCTTCCCACATCATCTTCCCGCCAACAATAGCCAGGAGGATAAACGCAACCCAGTGATCATAAGCAGAGATGAGCCCGATAACCGATGACCCTGCCAGCCAGCCGATAGCAGTCATACCCGCCTGGAATGTTCCGAAAAAGATTGCAATGATCACGGCAGCGTAAATCAGGCGGGTTTTTGTAGTAGTGCCTATCGCAAGCGATACGGCAAAACAATCCATCGATAGTCCAATGCCGATCACGGCGGGTGTCAGGAGATCCATATGCTGAATTACCATAGGCAGGGAAATCTGATAAGATCACGCATGTGCAGGTATTCTTGTAATAAGCCGGGCATCATCGCGGGCGGCGGCGAGGGCCAGAAGGGCACTTTTTTCTTTATCCTTAATCTCAAGCATGATATCGATATCCGCCAACAGGGTCTCTTTGAGAAACTGCCGGAAATCTTCCAGGACGATATGCTCTGCATGTGCCCCGACCCGTTTGCCCGGTTCCTGCGAGCTGTAATCAACCATCGGGATACCATCACGCCCCTTCCAGGTCTCCCGGAGGGGTTCGAGCAGATCGGCGAACCGCTCCCCCTTGTTATTGAGGGCATGGTGAAACGAATCGGCAATAACGGGAATGCCGGTCCGGTCGTGCAGTTCAAGGCAATCGCGGATCGTGTACAGGCGCTCATCGTTCTCGATGACGAGACGATTTTTAATGACTTCATCGAGCAGTGTATACTTTTCGGCAAACCGGTCCATGCTGAGCCGCTTGTCACCGTACACGCCCCCTACGTGAATCTGGACTTTTGCCGTTGCGTCAAGACCCATCAGGTCAAGCACCTGCGTCTGGTACACCAGATCGGCAATACTCCGCTGGAAAACCCCTTCATCGGGTGCATTCAGCAGCACAAACTGATCCGGGTGCATGGAGATGCGAAACCCGTTCTTACGAATGAATTCACCGATTCTCCGGAACTCGCCGGCAAAATGCTCCTGCCACGGGAACGTGCAGATCGGATGCGAGGCAAACGGTACAAGGTCAGACGTGATCCGGAAAAAGAGCAGGCCATGCTCGTGATTATAGCGGAGAATTTTTTCAAGGCAGGCGAGATTTGCAGTCACCGTTTCTCTGAGCCGCTCTCCGGTATACGATGCAAGCCGGAACGTATGGGAAGCGGTGCAATGTATTGAACGGTTGATGCAGGGGTAACCAATGCGCATGATCTGCCCCGGTTAATGCCCAAACAACGAGATGACCTCTTTGAGATGTTTTCGTATCGGTATCTTCTGGGGGCACAGACTCTCGCACACCCCGCAATCCTGGCATTGCGATGCAACTCCGCCTTCACCGGTAAACGCATCATACGTGAATTTCGCGGCAGCGGAATCCTGGTACACAGATGCATCATTGTACGCCGAGAAACACTCCGGGATCTTCACTCCCACCATACATGGCTGGCAGTACCCGCACCGGGTGCAGGGGATCTTTATCCGGCCGGTGTAGAAGTTTTTTATCGTTTCATACACCGCGAGATCATTTATGGTAAGCGAGGAGGGTTTGCCTGCGTTCGCATACCCAAGATTATCTTTTACCTGCTGCATCGTGCTCATGCCCGAGAGCACAACGGAGATCTCAGGCCGGTTCCAGAGCCAGCATAATCCCCATTCGGCTGCGGTACGGGTTTGTCCACCCGAGGCCCAGAGTTTTTTCGTCTCTGCCGTCTCCCGTGCCAGCATACCTCCCCGGAGAGGTTCCATGATCACGATGCCGAGTCCTTTCTCCGCAGCATAATCCAATCCCCCGGTACCGGCCTGGAACTCCTCGTCCATGTAATTGTACTGGATCTGGGCAAACGTCCAGTTGTACCCATCAACAATCTCTTTGAATACCGGCTGTGAATCGTGAAAGGAAAATCCCGCGTAGCGTATCCGGCTGTCGGATATCGCATCGTCGAGGAATTCATTGACATGGAGATACATCATATCATGCCATGACGAATGAAAGAGGCCGTGGAGCAGGTAAAAATCAAGATGATCTGTATTAAGTCTCGTTAGCTGCTCGCCAAGGATGCGGTCCATATCCTGGCGGGACCTGACTTCCCACACTGGCAGTTTTGTAGCAAGGTTGACACGTTCCCGGTATCCATCTGACAGAGCCCTGCCGAGGAAGGGTTCACTCCCGCCATTATGGTACACATAGGCTGTGTCGAGATAGTTGACCCCCCAGTCGATCGCATACCGCACCATGGCGGTCGCCTTCGGCTCATCGATCGTAAAATCAGGAGTCTGGGGCAGTCGCATACAGCCAAAGCCCAGGATGGAGAGTTTCCGATCGGTCCGATTCATCCGGCGGTAGAGCATCAGGCACCACGGATTATTTACCCTTCAGTTTTTTCCCGGCACTCCACGCATCGCCGGCATATTCACCAATGGTCCAGTAACGGTTGTCCGGCATCGTGAGCAGGAGCGGGTTTATCTTTTTTATATCGGGTTTTTCATCGGTGAGATACTTCTCTTCGGTGTAGGACGCGATAATTTCACCAATGTAAAAATTATTGGTAGGATTTTCGACCGTGCTCTGCAACCGGCATTCCAGGGAGAGAGGACATTCAGTAATCATCGGGGCGGTCTCAAGTTCCCCGTAATATACATCGAAGAGAGCCGCCTTGTCTGCATTCCTTCCCGAGACCAGCCCGCAATAATCCGTCTTCTCCATCATTTCTGCGGAGGGAAAGTTGAGACTAAAGGTCTTGTTCTCCTCGATACCCCTTATGGAATGGTGGTGCCGGCCCACACCGCAGCCAACGGTAGGGGGATCTGCATTAACGCGGGTAACCCACCCCAGTGCCATGAAATCGGGGTGCTTGTCGACAAGGGTGCCGAGCAGGGCGACCGGCATGGGGTACATAAAGACGTTTCTGCCAGCAGAAATTTTTCCCATAGATCCATTCACCTGCTCTGCTATGGGAATGGCATGATAAAAAAGGGTTGTGAAGGATCATACACCGGATTATCCGGGAGTCCTGGAGAAATTCAGCGCAGCCGAATTCATACAATAGCGTTTACCCGTTGGTGCAGGGCCGTCATCGAAGACATGACCGAGATGCCCCCCGCAGCGTGCACATAGCACCTCAATGCGTACCATCCCGGCGGAAATATCCTTGTGGGTACGGACATTGAGTTCCGATACAGGTGCAGAGAAACTGGGCCAGCCGGTGCCGGAATCAAATTTTGTCTTTGAGTCGAAGAGGTCGGTGCCACAACAGACACAGGAATAGATGCCCGGCTCTTTGGATGCGTGATATTTTCCGGTGAAGGCGAATTCTGTGCCCTGCTTCCGGGCTACATCATACTGCTCCGGCGTAATGAGGGCACGCCACTCCGCGTCGGTCTTTACCACCGGCAATACTTCTTCAATGCTCCCCGTGCGGGCATTATATACTGAAAGCGTTTTTTTGGTCTCCATCTCTCCATCATCCCGATCTTTCTGCTAACGGTCTACGTAGGCGGGACATCGTATAGAAGTTTGGTTTGAGGAAAATACGAAATAAAGGGGTAAATAAAAAAACTGGATGGTTCAGATCCCGAAGAACCCGAGAATCCGGCTCCTGGTATCTTTGTGGAAGATCTTTGCTCCTTCCCTGATATTGCGCACATCTTCCACCGTGTACAGAATCTCAGGATACTCCCGTGAGAGTATACCCATCAGCCGCCCCAGTTCTGAACGGGGAACAATCATAAAGACGATGGTCACGGGGGTAGAGAAACTACCCGAACCTTCGATCCGGGTCATGCCATACCCGAGGGTGGCGAGCTCGCTGATGAGCGGCTGGGGATCCACCGGGATGAAGAGCCGGACAATCACATACCCCAGTGAGATCATCTTCTCGATCTCCATGCCCAGCAGGGTCCCGAGACCATAGCCCGCAAGGTACGCAAACAGGTTCAGGTAATCTGAAAGATTGGTGAGCACAAGACCCGTAGAAAGGAGCCAGATACCGGTCTTTATGATTCCAATACAGGCCGCAAGGTTTGCGTGCCCCCGGTTGATATAGATCGTCCTGACCGTCTCAAGGCTAGTCTCAACGATCCGGGCAATCAGGATAATGAAGGGTAATACCAATCCCCCCAGGACAACCAGTTCCATCTCTCAAGCACACTCCTGATTCTAATAGTCTTACCGTGGGTCTTGAATAGATTGCGGAAGGACCCGGGATTTCCTGCCCGGATGGAAATGAAGAGGACGGCCCAGAAACATTGGAAAATAGCTATTTTTCCGGGTCGGGATTTCGCTGCACCTAAAGGAGGAGGTCAGGCAGGTGTTCCACCCTGCATCATTGCTTCGAGTTTGGACGCAATCTGCTGGAGCGTGTTGACTTCAAGGAAGATGAGGATGTTCCCGGCGATTTTATGCTCATCCGAGGTCAGTTTGACTTTAAAGAGAATCACGTCGTCCACTTCGACAGTCATCTGGGCAATGAGGGAGGTGATCGCGGCATGTGCCATATCGACGACCAGAACCGGGGGGGACGGAAGCATCACAAGACCAATGAGATCCGATGCCGCGCTCAAAAAGGATGAGACCATAATATTTCCCACCTCGATGATCGCACTCTGGTCCATCTCGCTGAACGGGTGTTCGACTTTTTCAGGCCAGGGTATGGTTTTGTTCTGGGATTCGATCCCCTGTACGATATTGGCAGTCCGCTTGGCAGAATCACGGGGGAAATGCAGGATTAAAAATCCCCCGTGGGGGATCTCGCCCTGAAGCTCGAAGACGACCATGGGGGTCAGTTCATCGGTGAGGAACTCTCCCACTTTGGAGATATCAATAATATCGATCTTTGGCACGCTCATCCCAATGTTGGTATTAAGCATCTGGGATAGGGTTGTGGCCGAATGTGCAGAACCGATATTGGCAAGTTCCTGCAACGCATCCATCTGTATTGCGGTAAATTCCATGGTGCACCCGTTCAAAGGTACCCCGACAATTGCGTCATTGCCGGATTCCTCCTCTCATGCCCGTTTCCCCCGGAATCGCTTTAACGGGATACTTAAGGTAGTGAGGGATACATTTTTGATCACATATAGTTTTGTGAGAAGTATAGTTTTTGTGAAAAGTGTGGCAACGGGAGTTATCCGGTTTTCGTATCCGGTTCACCCAGTTGCCATCGATAAACATGGATATTGCCCACAGGTTATGAGGGAAGTCATTGATCGTTAACGCCTGCGGCGTTTGGCTAATACAATCTTTTCTTCGAGGGCATTTTCTTTGCCTTTGATGATCAGGAGGGGGGCGTGATCGACTTTTAATGCTGCAATTTCTGCAAAATCCTTGATCATATCCAGTTCTTCTTCGCGGGTAAAATCTTCCTGGGAGAGTCGCTCAAGAAATTCGTCTTCTCCCTCGATCGCCTTCTCCGGTACGGGATAGACAACCCGGTATTTTGACTTGCAGTACCGGCAGCGGGCGTGGTAGTCACCGCTGCGTCGCTGCCCCTTTAAGATGAGCTTGAAGTTCAATCCTTCACATTTGGGGCATTTCCACTCGAGGGTAAGCCCCTTTAAGACACCATTTGTATCGTGTTCAAAAAATCGCTCGAACATGTGTCAGCTCAGTCTTTTTAATAAAATACTGGTTGACTGCTAAACCTGATTAACACTCTGTTCGGGGAAGTACCAATTCACCTCCCGGGAAGAATGAAGACCGTCACTCAATACCGGATGGGAATCAAGGATATGATTGCATTCATCAATAGGGCGTAGAGGTACAGCCCGGCCCTGAATGTCCCTGCAAGGTCAAGGCGCTTGTTTCTTGTATTTCCACGCTGATCTCGTAATGGAACATCCATGGGCATGCCGGAAGAACAGTCCAATACCGAAAAGGCGGAACCACCGATCCTGACCGATCCTCCCTTTTACCTTCCGGAGTTTGAGAAATCCTACCGGTATATCATCGATGAATACGAAGTGGCCCCGAAAGATATTGCGATCTTCATGCCCTGTGCGGTCCGTAAACCCTACAGTGCAAGCCCGAGCCACCAGCTGATCCGGATGATCATCTCGCAGGTGCTGGAACCATCCCAGTATCATATCGTGATCTTCGGGACCTGTGGGATTGTGCCTGCCGAGCTGGAGACCATGTACCCGTATGCCCATTATAAGTACATGCTCGGGAAATGCCATGACGAGAAGATCAAGGAGGATTTTCTCCGCATCGAGACCGAGCGGGTAGCCGGCTACCTTGAAAAGACCCGGCACGTATACAAATTCCGCATTGCATATTCCATCGGACTCTTCCGTGAGGCTCTCATCCGGGGTTCGGAGCAGGCGGGGATTCCCATTGACCTGATCCTTCCCACCCGGGATATCATCAACAAGGTGATCGAGGAAGGGGACTGTGCGTTCCAGGAAGGCAGTCTCTCGATGGAGGAGTACCTGGGAGAGTTCTGCGATGCCCTGATCCGGTTCCGGAACGAGCGTCTGGGAAAGGTGTAGATAAATACTGATACCGGTTATTTCCGGATCTAACGTCTCATTCCCTTGTACTTTTTTGAAAATCTGACCATCACTCCCACGATCCAGTGATGGCACCCACCCTCTCCTCAGTCCCACCCGACCCCCCGCACCAAAAAATGAGGGGACCCTACCCCCCTCTTTTTGCATGACTCGATGCACTGCTTCGCGTGGAGCCACGTCGGAGAACAATTTCGCAAAAAGTCGCACGGGAGGGGGTAGGGCCCCCAGGGTGCCCGGACGGGACCCTACCTCCCCCATGGCTCAAAAAAAGGAGGGGTGGTCTCCACCCATACTCCCATAAAAAAGATTTTGACCCCTACCCTTCCCTTGCTTGGTAGAGGGGTACCTACCCCCTCACCGGGCCCGGTTGTGCGAGTAGTTCAGATCGCATTGGTGCAGTCACTCCCGCCACTGATCATGCTTGTTGAACAACACCGGGTTTTGTCTGTGCAAAAAAATAATTATGGCAGATAATCTTCCCGGACAGGAGAAAATACTTCGACTGCTACAGAATCGGTAATAATCGTGGCATGATGCTCCACATTTTCCGGAATCATCCAGCTGTCACCAGCTCGCACCTCGTGCACGTCCTTGCCGATGGTGAGGAGCATATCTCCCGAGACCAGGTACCCCGTCTGTTCCTGCGGGTGCCGGTGAACAGGAAGGAGGGCTCCTTTCCTGAGCACAAATTCCGTCAGCAGGGTATTCTTACCATGTACCAGCGTTTTCCGGGTGATGCCCTCAGCAACCGGTATGTATCCGGCATCCTCTTTCCGGGCAAACATCAGGAACGCCTCCCCACCGGTTCCAGCACGCGGAGCACTGCTTCCCCGAACTCACGCGTCCCGGCCGATCCACCGAGATCCCGCGTCTTTATTCCTTGTTCAAGTACGGTCTGGATCGCCGACTCAATCCGGATTTCTCCTTCCCTGTCCCCGATATGGGTCAGGAGCATCCCCGCACTTCGCAGGGCTGCGATTGGATTGGCGATATTCCTGCCGGCAATATCCGGGGCACTGCCATGCACCGGTTCGAAGAGAGCATAGCGTTCACCAATATTAGCACTCGGCACCAGTCCGAGGCCCCCCACAAGGTACGATGCAACATCAGAGAGAATGTCCCCGAAGATGTTGGTCGTGACCACAACATCGTAGGATGCAGGATGCTGGAGTACATCGAGCGAGAGGGCATCGATAAATTTGTCATTATAGGCCACCCCGGCAGCCTTTGCCTCAGCAATGCAGATGTCGCGGAAGAGCACGTCGGACTTCATCACATTCGCCTTGTGCCCAATTGTCAGCAGTTTCCGCCGCTGGAGGGCAAGTTTGATGGCCATCCGTACGATCCGTTCCGAACCAGTCCGGGTCACGACCCGAAGGGTGGTCGCACGATCGGGGGTACTCTCTTCGATACCGGAATAGAGCCCCTCGGTGTTCTCCCGCACAATTATCATATCGAACCCGCCGTCATTGACCGGGCGGAGGTTTGCATACAGGTCGAGGGCCTTGCGGATCCACAGGACCACGCTCTGGTAATCCTTCATGGGCGGGGTGGTGATGGCACCGAAGAGGATTGCATCTGCATCCTTGAGTTCCCGTACCTCCTTGTCGGCACACGGGCAGCCGGTCCGCTCCCACGTGCCATACCCGACATCCACGGTAAAATAATCGTACTCCGGATGAAGCAGTTCCAGAACACTGCGGGCAACCGGGATCACTTCGTGACCAATCCCGTCCCCTTCCACAACGGCAATCCGGGTCATTTCGCCTTCCATTGCGTCATCAGGTCTTCAACGGCATGGGCAATACTGGACGGGCTTGCCCCCCAGTGCACAACGGCCCCGTATTTCCCGTTCCACGTACCGATCCCTTCCCGTTCGGAGCGGCAGCAGCGGGCAATGAAGGGTTCTTCCCGCACGGATTCAAGGGGACAGATATTCTCCAGGGAAAAATCCTTGCCATAACACTCGGTGTAAAACTGCGACCCGGTCAGGCATCCGGCGACCGTCTCGCCGCCATGCATCGGATCGGCATCGAGGGTTTTTACATATCCCGCTGCCCGGCAGGGATAGACATCCGCTTTCACATGCGTGATGTCCCGGATGTGATGGCAGAACGTGACGCCAAGTTCCCCGAAGAGTCCCGCTGCCTGGAGCTCCCGGAGACAGGTGGAGAGACTTGGTCGGGGGGGTGTCACATCATAGACGTGGATCGTGAGAAAACCCGCAAGATCGGGATCGAGGACGAAGGTCATGTGTTCGTCCAGACCGGTAAAGATGGTACACCGGTATCCCGTATCAAGCGCGAGCTCGACCAGGCGGACCCGGTCATTGATCTGCACTTTTTCGGGGTAACGGTACGTTTCTTTGACTGTAGCAATTACCTTTGACGCAAGGGGGTTTCGCATCATGCCGCTTCCGTTCGGATCGGGAGTGACTTCGAGCAGTTCAACGCCAGAACCGGTATCCCGGACCAGGTAACGGCTCAGGAAATAGACGAGATCCCCGCAGGGTTTCGTTGTTGCGTACCCCACCTGTTTGCACTGTTCGGGGAAGATCACCGCTGGTTCCTCCAGTACTCCACCAGTCCCCCGGCAGAAAGGATTGCCTGCATCTTCAGCGAGAGCGGGTGGGTGGAACACTTCTTTCCTTCTGCTTCTACCCACCCTTCCGACAGATCGAAAGTAACCAGGGATCCCTCTGAGCAGGTAACATTGCATTCGATGAGCGGGAGACCGACGTTGATCGCATTGCGGAAGAAGATCCTGGCAAAAGATGGCGCCACTACTGCCGCCACACCGGCTTCACGTATCGCGATCGCCGCCTGTTCCCGGGATGACCCGCAGCCGAAATTCTTTCCCGCCACGATCACGGACCCGGCAAGCCGCGGGGCAAGGGAGGGATCGAGATCCTCGAATACATGCTCAACCCAGACGCTGTGATCCTTGGTCCTAAGGTACCGCCCCGCAATCACCAGATCAGTATCGATATCCTCTCCCACGCAGACTGCACGCCCTTTGCCCTGCATCAGTTCACCTCCGGTTCAGTGATCTCGCCTTCAAGCGCACTGGCAGCCGCCGTCGCAACGGATCCAAGATAGATAATGCCGCCGACCCCCATCCGGTTCTTGAAATTCCGGTTTGCAGTCGAGAGACAGATCTCTCCTTCGCCCAGTACACCCATATGGGACCCCAGGCAGGGGCCGCATCCGGGAGTGCCGATAGTGCAGCCGGCATCCACGAGCTCCGAGAGCACACCGGTCCGGATCGCTTCTGCAAGGATCGCTCTGGAAGCCGGGACCACCATAGTCCGCACGGCCACGCTCTTTCCTTTGACGATCCGGGCGAACCGGGCAAGATCTGAGTACCTCCCATTCGTGCAGGTGCCGACGAAAACCTGATCGATGGGTTGGCCGGCAATCTCCCGCACGGGCCGGATGGTGTCCACCCGGTGGGGAACTGCTACCACCGGGACAATTTCCGAGAGGTCGATGGAGAGTTCCTGCACATAGGTGCAGGGTTCCGGCACCTGCGGCTGGACCATCTGCCCGGCCCGGGCGAGATACTTCACGGTCACGTCGTCGGAATAGAACAACCCGGTCTTTGCCCCGGTCTCTACTGAAAGATTGCTCAGCACGAGCCGGTCATCCATGGAGAGACCGGCAACCCCGGCCCCGACAAATTCCAGGGCCTTGTAGGTGGCGCCGTCCATCCCCAGCCGGCTCACGCAGGTAAGGGCAAGGTCTTTTGCTTCCGCAGCGCCGGTGAGCGAGTCAGAAAGATGTATGCCGATAGTCTCCGGCACACGGAACCAGGTCTCCCCGGTCAGCCAGATCGCCGCCATATCCGTTGCCCCGACACCCGTGGAAAAGGCACCAAAAGCTCCCAGCGTGCAGCTGTGCGAATCTGCACCGACAACGACTTCCCCCGGGAGCACAACGCCTTCGCTCATGATCTGGTGGCAGATGCCACAACCAACGTCAGTAAAGTGCATAAATGAACCGCGGGCGAATTCACGCAGTTCATGCTGGAGCGTTGCAGTTGTGCTGTTGTTGGCCGGCACGATATGATCGAAGAGCATCGAGAGACGGGTCGTATCCGTGAGACGGTCACTCCCTATACGTTTCCATGCCTCGAGCGTGAGGACACCCGTGCCATCATGGACATACGCCCGGTCGACCTTCCGGTCCACATACTCGCCGGCTTTTCCCCCTAAGATCCGCTCTGACAGGGTCGCCATTATCCGCTCTCCTGCTGTGCTTTTTTGATCAGTTTCCGCAGGATATCGGGCGTGATATTGCACTTGTGTTCGGAGTGATCCTTGACCAGGTCGAGGACGCGGCAGACCTGCTTCTCAGTACATTCGCATCCGAGCGATTCCATCACGTGTTCAAGTGCCTTCCTGCCAGTATGTTTCCCGAGAATGAATTTGCGCTCGCCCCCCACCAGTTCAGGAATGAAGTATTCATACGCTGACGGATCCTGGAGGATTGCTGCGATATGGATGCCGCTCTCGTGGGAGAATGCAAGTTCTCCCGTCACGGGCTTGTTCCGGGGAAGGGTAATGCCGGAGAACTTCTCGACCATATGCGAAAGCTGGGTGAGTTTGGACAGGTCATACCGGGCAATGCCCTTCTTCATCCGCAATGCAACGAGCAGCTCCTCAAGGGAGGCGTTTCCTGCCCTTTCACCGATACCGTTCACCGTGGTGTGAAGCTGGAATGCCCCGGCCTCGGCAGCGGTGATAGTGTTTGCCACTGCACAACCCATGTCGTTGTGGCAGTGGGCACAGAGCGGCACGTCCACTGAGGCAACCAGTTCGGTCATGATCCGGTTCATCTCGGAGGGAATGAGACAGCCGACCGTATCGGCAAAACTGAGGAGCACGGCACCGTGTTCGGCCGCCCTGGTGTAGACTTCCTTGAGGAAAGGAAGATCGGTCCGGGAGGCATCCTCGGCGGCGAACCGCACATGGACACCATGGTCCCGGGCATAATCGATCATCCGGAGTGAGTCCTCGAGCACCTGCTCCCGGGATTTTTTGAACTTGAGCCGGACATGAAGATCCGAGGTGGGGATGAAGATGCTCACCATTGCGACATCGCATTCGATCGCCGTCTGGATATCCTCTTCCCGTGCCCGGGAAAAACCGCAGATCCGGGCATCGAGTCCCAGGTTTGCGATCGTCTTAACGCAATGTTTCTCATTTTGGGAGACAGCGGGAAACCCGGCCTCGATCACCTCAATGCCGATCTCATCGAGCATGGTCGCAATCTGTACCTTCTCCTCGCAGGAGAATGAGACGCCCGGCGTCTGCTCCCCGTCCCGCAATGTCACGTCGCAGATCTCAATATTTAACGATTTCATGGATGCTTCCCTCCGGACAGGTACCTTCCACTACAAGCGTGCGGGGCGTGTCCGTCACCACGAGCTCGTTCTTCAGCGTCTCTGTGTCTTCAGCACGACAGACAACAGGATCTGCCCACCTGAGGTAGGGAACCGGATCGTAGGAGGTCTGTTTGCCGGTCATCGCCGTGCAGTTGTTGCTCATCACGATACAGAGCATCGGAAGCTGCTTCTCGTACACGTCGATCAGGGCATTCAGGCCCGAATGGAGGAACGCGTAGTCGCCGATAAGGGCAAGCTTTGTGCTCCGCGCGGCTGTCGCAATGCTTGAACCCATTCCGTAACTCGCTATCCCCAGTTCATACGGGGGAGTCATCCCCAGGATTGAGCACCCTGCATCGCAGATCATGCCCATATTCCGCTCTTTGAGGATGTTCATCATCGACTTGAACGGGCAGTCTTTACAGAACGTCTTGTAATATCCTCGGTCCTTCATCACTTCAGGAAGTTCCTGGTGAACCGGTGGTTGCAGCCCCCGGTGATCCCGGACGAAGGTCCTGCCAATCTCGTGCACTTCCTTGATGCGTATGGCCCGTTCCGGTAGTGGATGCACAGTAACAATCCGGGTATTTCCCTGAGCGGCCCCTGCACCGGCGGGCTCTCCTTTCCACTGGTTTAGTGGCGAAGAATCTGACCAGTCGAACATGGTCCGGTAGACTTCCTCGGCAGCCGTTATCCTGCCGTTCATGGTCCAGGATCGGTCTGATAGCCGCCCTTTCCCGTTCTGCCGGGGGACCGGAGAACGCGTTACTTCCGCATCGAGTATTTCGGGTGTCAGCCGTAGTATAGCCACCCTTGAGAACTGTTCGGATGCTGACAGCGCAGCCTCAACACCGGCATAACAGGTTGAGGCATCCGGTTCGATCACCGGAATTTCAGCAAGCTCGCCGTAATACCGGGAGTCCTGTGCCGTCTGGGACCCTAAGGCTTCCGGGTCATCTCCCGCAACCAGTAGCACTCCTCCGATAAGACCCTGGGACGCAGCCTGGAGCAGCGGATCGGCGCAGGCATTCACCCCCACGTTCTTGATGATCACTGCGGCCCTTCGCTCTTCAAGAGAGTCCCCGAGCGCGTATTCCAGCGCGGTTTTTTCATTGATCACCATCTCGGCCCGGGTCCGGGCTCCCAGGTCAGTAACAGGAAAACCCGGTACGGTATACTGCCGGTCAGTGCACGCGAGCAATGCTTCTGTGATTACATCGATACCCTTCATCTAGTCCCTCCCCGGCACGAGATCGCAGCCGGCACAGTTCGTACACATCGTGAGTGCCTCTCTCGGGTTCAGCCCCGCATTCTTAAGTTCACGTTCATGGATTGAGAAGATCGTTTTCAACCGTTCCGCAGTCGGGCGGGGGTTACCTTTGAGTTCGGCTACCGGGTTGAGCGGGCGCAGCACCGGAATGATCCCGTGGGAAGCGAGCCGCCTGATGCAGGCTTCCATCTCATCGTCAGTCTCCCCAAGACCGATGATCACGTTGGAAAAGACCCTGCCCTTGCCAAAGAGTTCCACAGAGCGATCGAGCACCCGCCAAAGCTGTTCGTAATCAAGCCCCGGGCATTGCGTTGCAAAGATTGCGGGGGTCGCCGCCTCGATATTGAACTTGACTTCGGTCACTCCCAGCGCCCGGAGCCGGTCCGGCGTATGGTCGGTTGGATAGATCGAGACCCCGATCGGGAGATTATACTCGCGGAGGTGTTGTATCACCTCAAGCACATAGGATTCCTCCTCTTCAATTGTCTCTAACACACCGCTGGTTATTGAGATCGCACCAATCCGGTGCCATGCGGCCTCTATCATGCCCTTGATCTCTTCGATTGTTTTTCGCTTGCCCCCGAGCGTTGGTACCGGGCAGTACCGGCAGTGGAAGATGCAGCTCCCTGTCACCGTAATGAACGCCTGGTCCGGGCAGTGACATCCCGGTTCAAGGAGTCTCCCGGAAATGATTACCCCTTCAAAATGGAGGTCTGCCACCCCATTGCCATGGTGGGCGATCTCTACTGCGCTGAGTGGATTGAGGGCGAGTTTGACCCGGTTGCTACCCACGGCAAAGAAGACGGCGCCGCTGCCACCGGCTCCCGGGCCGGCTGCGGAACGGGCAATATACATTTCGGCAGGTTTGCCGGTAATCCGGGTAGAACCGACAGAGAGGAGCCGGGCTTTCAGGTCGGTCCACTGCATAGTTCAAGCGCCTCCTCGTACCGGGTTGCAAACGGTATCGCCGCTACTGCCCCAGTGATGCCCCTGCCGTTCATGATGATCTTTAAGTCCTTGTCATGGAATTGTTCCAGCAGGCCCGGCTGGACCTCGCCGCGTTTCACACTCCGCCCATACGCCAGGAGTTCCTTTGAAGGTGAAAAACCGGAATATACCGCCATCCCGGTCTTCTGGGAGAGGGTGTATTTTTTCAATAAGGCATGGAACCTGTCGGTAAGCCCTTCGGGATCCGTTGTTGCAAACTCCGCAACGAGACCGACACAGTTCTTGGTTCGGTAGGGCACCGGGAAGAGCTGGACAATCGTGTGCGAGAGATAGACAGAATGCTCATCTTCCACGGCTTTTGCAATATTATGGACCAGTGTCCAGGTCGCTCCTTCTTCGGGCGTATCGGTATCGTCAACACCTATGAGCACCCGTTGCATACGGGGCATCCAGATCGTAGCACCGGCTACCTTTCCCCCACCCGCAGGATCGCTCCGGCTCCGGAGAACCCCCCGGGCATCTGAGCGGCATGCGGCAGCACCCACGCCACCGCCACCCATACCGATATAGGTGACCGCAATCTCTGACGTGTCCACGGTACAGGCCGAAATACCCGCCGGGAAGCGTGAGCCTTCGAGGGCAAGATCTACAGTCTGGGGTTTCAGGAGATACCTCATGGTCGAACCCACGCAGCGGACATCCTCCACCACCGGGCTCTGGGCATAGTGGTGTTTCGACCACATCGCGCCGCCCACACAGTCAAAAAACTCGATCAGTTCCACCCGGTTGCCGGCCTCATCAGCCACCGCCACAATCTGTGGGTAGTGTATCACGTAAGGTTCAGATATGTTCGCCATACAATCCTGCCGCTTCTATACCCCGGTTGCCCCAGAGCACCGCACCCAGTGCTCCGATCCGACCCTTCCTGCCATTCGTGTCAAGGAATTCAATGCCCAACAGTTTTGCCTCCCGCTCGGCCTGATCAAGGGTCATGATCTCCGTCTTGATTGCTTTGAAGACCGGTGAATCAACCGGAAAGTCAAGGCCACAATAACAAGCAATTCCGGTATCCTGAGAGAATGTGTGTTCTCCGACAAATGTGCAGATATACTCCTGCAATTCTTTGACGCGTTCGGGTTTAACAGCAAAGTTCAAAGCCGAACCAACACAGTTGGTGGTCTTGTACGGGACTGCAGGATTGAGCTGGACGAGACGCATGTTCAGGAATTCAACACCCTCGATTGCGCATGCCTCGGTACATTTGAGCGCGGTCACCCACGTCGCTCCCTCGGTTTTTGTGTCCGTGTCATCGATACCAAAACAGATCCTCTCGTAGCGGGGAGAGACAATCCTGACCCGGTTGGTCCGTGCTCCGCCCACTTTCAGATCGTCCTCGGTAGGATACTCTGCCCGGATTACCCCCGGGGCCTGCGGCAGGCATGCGGCGACGCCTACGCCAGCACCAGCGATTCCCGACCACGTGGTAATAACCTCGTCACCCGAAATCTCGACACCTTCAAGGGCCTGTCCCCCGATATCCCCCGCGGCTGCCCCAAAATTCACCGGAAATTTTCCCAGCCGGGCATGGATAATCATCGAGGTACCTTCCACCTCGCATCGGGTGACCGCTCCGCCGGCACGTCGCCGGTTCATCGCATCCCATTCGATGGTGCCCCGGGCACGGCATTGCTCCAAAATATCAGCCATGCCGGCGCGTTCGTCAACCATTACCAGAAATTTCTGGGCAAAAAGAGGGCCAAAGCGCTTTTTCACGTCGTCAGGTTTCAGGGTGATCATGTTATCGCCGAAAATTCCGTTAACAAGAGAGTCGGCAACAACAGTATTTATAGAAATCGAAAAGTGAAAAAAAATTTCAGTTATGGTTTTTTCTTTTCCAGGTACCTGACCCGGAAAAATGATCAAAATAAGCAAAAACGACAAAAAATTAGAGAATTTTGTGGAGCTCGATCTTGTAGGGTCCGAGCGTGCCGCCAAAGTTGCCGGCAGTGATAAACTTCACGCCCGGCACCATTGCTGCGGCCTTGACGCCAGCTGCCATGGCTGCTGCGACAGACTTCTCATCGATACCGTCGATGACAATCTCGTAAACCCCTTTGATTCCCGCAGGGATCTTTGAGTCAGGAACTTTTTCCCGGAGGGTCGGGCAGTACTTCTCATTGGTTGAAGCGGGCATGAACTTGTATTTGAGGCTGCCAACCTTTGAACCGCTGGCCACAATACCGCCAGGGAAGCTCGTAATGGTGCCCGGGACCTTGGCAATGGCATCTACTGAGGCCTGTGCTCCCATGAGGGCTGCCATCTGGTTCTCTGCCATCACAAAGAAGTTGCCACCGGCAACACCCTTGACGATGCCGAACTCTTCCTCTCCGACATATTCCCCTTCCATAATCGGGATGACCCAGCACTTCCTGCCGCCAACCTCTTTCTGGTACTCGTATCCGTCCCCGAAGAAGTGCAGTTTTACCTGGATCTTCTCTTCGGAATCGGTAATACCGTTAAAGACGGCGGTCGTGGGTGCAGTCAGTACGCACTCAGCGAGGCGCTCGACGACCTGATCCTTGATCTTCTTCTTACCGGCACAGATCAGGATTGAAACTCCCGGGCGACCGTCTGGGGTCTGGGAAGCGTCAAGTTCCAATTCGATCCCTGCTTCACATGGGCATCCGATGGCAGATGTAGCAAAACCGGTTGCCTCAGTTGCAGCTTTCTTTGCCCATTCCATGGTGACTGCGGTGATGATCACCCGGCAGACCCATGTCGGGAATGCCTCTGCAAATTCGTTGTCAATGGTGACTCCGTTAATTTCCATACGATAACCTCCAATACTACAATGGTACAATGATGGGTATTGAATAAATTTTCTAAATTACTTCCTGCAAAAGAGCGCACAACAAATGCGTATTTAAGTATACAATAAGTACACAACAATGTGTTAATCTTAATAAATAGTATAGAGATTCGGATTGAAAAACATCTATAAAAATCCCATTTTTTCGAGTAGATTTCAGAACATTTATCTACATTCTTCTACCACTTTTGGATAGTCGATTTTAGAATCGATCATAGCTGGTGCGTAAAAAAAATGACATTTGTCGTGCAAATCTACAGGGAAAATTGTACTGGCTGTAACCAAACGTTTACAGAACCCTGATAATCCAGAGCACAGGCAAACGTACTATAATGGTATTGCATGAGGGTTAATTCATGAACAATCTGTTTCCCAAATTTTCCAAGAAGAGGGATGGGGTCAACGTTGTAATGGAGCAAAAACTCCTTCAGAACGTGAACAACCTTATTCTCAATGCAGAGACCTGCACGGGATGCGGTATATGTGTGGAGGCTTGCCCCGAGGAAGCTATTGTCCTCGGTCTCGTCGGTGCATCGAAGCGTGGCGCAATCAATTACGCTGCTCCCATCGATGTCGACGAAGTCAAGTGTTCATACTGCGGCGTCTGCGTCTTAATGTGCCCGTTCAACGCATTGACCCTAAAAGTGGATGGACAGGAGAGACTTCCGATCCTTGAGAAGGAAGGGTTCCCGCAATATGATATGAAAGCGGAAATTGATGACGAGAAATGCGTCAAGTGCACGATCTGCGAAGAGGTCTGCCCGCGTGACGCCATTGACCGCAACGTCCCTGCTTTCGAAGGAACCTACAAAGGACCGGTTGCTGGCGCAAAGGAACGCCAGACTGCAATCAAGGCCAAGACGATTTTTACCGTCGACAAAGAGAAATGCTCACTCTGTGGCGTATGCGGGGCCCTCTGCCCGGCAATCGTCGTGAAGCACAAAGCATTCACCGCAGAGTCCGGTAAGGTCGAAGGCGACGTAATCTGGGATGAGGCCAAGTGTGATGCCTGCAAGGTGTGCGTTGAGGCATGCCCTGAAGAGTGCATCACCGTAGAGCGCGAGATCATTTCTGACAAGATTCTCGGCAAAGTCGATATCATCCAGGAAAACTGCTGCACCTGCACATGGTGCTCGAAGAACTGCCCGACAGAGGCAATTACCGTCGAGAAGATTTTTGAAGGCGATATCACATTCAATGCCGACAAATGCCCCGGCGGATGCTCAACGTGCGTAGAGATCTGCCCGGCAAATGCGATCTATCTCCCAACCCCGATGGCAGCGGCTGACATGAAACGTGACAGCATCGAGAAGACCATCGCAGTCAACAAGGATTACTGTATCCTGTGCGGAGCATGTGTTAATGCCTGCCCGGGTGAGGACATCATTGTCCTGCAGAGGACCGGAGTACGCGTGAAAGGCAAGGAAACTGACCTGTTCAAGAAGATCAAGGAGAAACTCTTCACCCGAAGAACATCGAAGGTGAAAGAGGAGATAACAGGACAGGTTAACCTCAAACAGATGGAGAAGGCGTGAGTTCCATGGAACGAACAAAAGGTTACCCGGCAGCGCTGGACAAGAAACTCCAGGACACGAAACTCTATGTTGACGATTCAAATCCAGAGTTCAGCAAGAGCGTAAAAGCCATTTCGCGCACGAATTCCCACATGTGCTACCAGTGCGGGACCTGCACCGGCTCCTGCCCATCAGCTCCCCGCAGCAGCTACCGCATTCGCAAGTTTATGCGAAGAGCGGTGCTCGGTCTTGAGAACGAGGCATTAACCGACCCCGATCTGTGGCTCTGCACTACCTGCTACAGCTGTTCGGACCGCTGCCCGAGAGATATCCTGCCAACCGATGTCATCATGGCAATGAGGAATCTTGCATTCAAGAGAGATATCGTCCCGGTCAACTTCTTAAAGACCGTTACTGCAATCTATGCCTCAGGCCACGGTGTGCCAAACAACGATGTCAACCGTGCTGCACGAGAAAAGATCGGTCTCTCCCGCGACCCACCGACAACCCATACCTACGCGGAATACATGCCCGGTATCAGGAAGATCCTTGACCACTACAAGCTCAAGGCCAATGCAGACCGGATCATCAAGGAGAGGGAGGGATAAGATACCATGTCAGAACCAGGCGCAAAACACAAATTCGCATTCTACCTTGGATGCATTGCCCCCAACCGTTACCCCGGTGTCGAATCCGCCTCTATCAAGGCAATGAAGAAACTCGGCGTTGAGCTGGTACCTCTCAAGGGTGCAAGCTGCTGCCCCGCACCAGGCGCATTCGGATCCATCGATATGAATGTGTTCTATGCAATGGCAGCCCGCAATCTTGTCCTTGCCGAAGAGATGAAGATGGATATTGCTCTCGTCTGCAACGGATGTTACAAATCCATCTGGGAAGTCAACCACAAGCTCAAGCACAACAAGGATCTCCGCGACGCAGTCAACGAAGTACTCAAGGAAGTCGACATGGAGTACAAGGGTACCATCAATGTGTACCACACTGCAGAACTCCTGTACAATGACAAGTTCATTGGTGTCGACAAGGTCCGCGACAGCGTCACCAACCCGCTGACTGGTGCCCGCATTGCAGTCCACTACGGCTGCCACCTTGTCAAACCCCACAAGGATCGCGAGTTTGAGAAAGAAGTCATGCTCAACACCGAACACCCCATGTGGATGGAAGAACTTGTCTCTGCACTGGGCGCAACCCCGGTCGAATACCGCAACAAGATGCAGTGCTGCGGTGCCGGCGGCGGTGTCCGTGGATACGATATTGTCCACGCACTGGATATCACCAACGAGAAACTGATCAACCTGCAGGAAGAGAAGGTCGACGCCCTCACGGACATCTGCCCGTTCTGTCAGCTTCAGTTCGACCGCGGTCAGATAGAGATTCAGGAAAAGTTCGGTGCCACGTATAACCTGCCGGTACTGCACTTTGCAGAGCTTCTCGGACTGGCACAGGGAATGAGCCCCCAGGATCTCGGGCTCGATCTCCATGGAATAAGCTGCGAATCGTTCCTTAGGAAGGTGCTCTGAGGTGGTACAAAATGGCAGAAAAGAAGAAAACAACCACCACCAAGAAGACCGTGACCAAGAAGCCAATCACCAAGAAGGCGGCCCCCGTGAAACAGGATATTAAGAAACAGGCCCCGGCTGCAAAACCGGCGGCAAAACCGGCGGCAACCGGGAGCACCACCCAGCAAAAACCCCGGGTCGGTGTTTTCATCTGCCACTGCGGTACGAATATCGCCGGTTCGATGGATCTCATGGCAGTACAGGAGTACTCCAAGACGATCCCCGGTGTTGCACACGTAGACAACTACCAGTATATGTGCTCCACACCCGGACAGGGTAAGATCGAGAAAGCGATCAAGGATCACAAATTAACCGGTATCGTTGTCGCAGCCTGCACTCCCCGTCTCCACGAGCCAACATTCAGGACCGCAACCAAGGAAGGTGGCCTGAACCCGTTCCGGTTCGAGATGGCAAACATCCGTGACCAGAACTCATGGGTGCACATGCACGATCAGGTAGGTTCAACCGAGAAGGCAAAAGATGCAGTTCGCATTGCGGTTGCAAAAGCAGCACTCCTCCAGGACCTCTACCCGAAGTCAGTGCCGGTAGAGAAAGCAGCAATGGTCGTCGGTGCAGGAGTTGCCGGTATGCAGGCAGCCCTCGACCTCGCAGCAGCAGGTATCAAGACTTACCTCATTGAAGCCGATACCAGTATCGGCGGACGCATGTCCCAGCTGGACAAGACGTTCCCCACCCTCGACTGCTCCCAGTGTATCCTCACCCCCAAGATGGTAGATGTAGGACGTGACACCAATATCGAGTTGTACACCTACTCTGAAGTCAATGCGGTCGAAGGTTACATAGGCAACTTTGATGTGACCATTCGCAAGAAGGCACGCGGCGTTCTCACCCCGAAGGAAGCAGAAGCCCGCGGGCTTGTCGGCGGTGGCTGCAATGGTTGCGGTGACTGCGATGCAGTCTGCCCGGTCGTCAAGCCCAATGCATTCGAAATGGGCATGAAACCCCGCAAGGCAATCTACATCAACCACCCGCAGGTCGTTCCCCTGATCTACACCATCGACTTCGACTCCTGTATCAAGTGCGGGCTTTGCGTGACTGCGTGCGGTCCCGAAAAGCGTGCCATTGACCTCGAATCAAAGGATGAGTTTGTCAAGGTCAAGGTCGGTACTGCCATCCTCGCAACCGGGTACGAGCTGTTCCCGATTGAGAAGAAAGAAGAGTGGGGATACAAACGGTTCGAGAACGTCATCACCGGTCTCGAGTTCGAGCGTCTGATCTGTGCATCCGGCCCAACCGGAGGACACCTTGTGCGCCCAAGCGATGGACAGACCCCCAAGAAAGTCGCATTCGTGCTCTGTGCAGGTTCCCGTGACAACACCGGTTCCGGTAAGCCCTACTGCTCCCGGTTCTGCTGCATGTACTCGCTGAAACATGCCCACCAGATCATCGAGAAGATCCCGGGATGCACCCCGTATCTCTTCTACATGGATATCCGGTCATTCGGTAAGATGTACGAAGAGTTCTACTACCGCATCCAGGATGAAGGAGCGAAATTTATCCGCGGCCGCGTTGCAAATATCCTTGAAGATTCCAAGTCCAAGAATCTCCACGTGATGACTGATGACACACTGCTGGACCGCCCGGTTGACATGGAAGTCGACTTGGTCGTGCTCGCATCCGCAGTACAGCCATCGGCTGACACCAACAGGACCCGGAAGCTCTTCGGTGTATCCTGTTCAATGGACGGATGGCTGTTAGAAGCCCACCCGAAGTTGAACCCCTGCGGAACCACCACAGCCGGTGTCTTCCTTGCCGGTGTCTGCCAGGGTCCGAAAGATATCCCCGACACTGTAGCATCAGCCGAAGGTGCAGCATCAGCAGCCAGTATCCCGATCCACAAGGGAGAAGTCGAGCTCGAGCCATATTTTGCAACCTGCATTGATGAGAAGTGCGCAGGCTGCGGTATGTGCGTGAACCTCTGCCCCTACAGCGCTCTTGCGCTTGTCGAGAAGGATGGTCGCACAGTTATGGAAGTAACCGAGGCCAAATGTAAAGGCTGCGGAACCTGCGGTGGCTTCTGCCCCGGTGGAGCAATCTGGATGAACCACTTTACCACCCCCCAGATCGTCGCACAGATTGATGCATTCCTCCTCGGAGGTGAGCAGTAAATGTCAGCTCCAGGAAATTTCAAGATCCCCGAACGCGGACCCGGTATCTGGCAACCCAAGATCATCGGTCTCCTCTGCAACTGGTGTTCCTACGCCGGTGCAGACCTTGCCGGTGGCGGCCGTATCCAGTACCCACCCGATGTCCGGGTAGTCCGTGTCATGTGTACCGGACGCCTCGACGCACTGTTTGTCCTGAAGGCTTTTGCCGATGGCGCAGATGGTGTGCTCGTATCCGGTTGCCACTTTGGTGACTGCCACTACCTTGAAGGCAATTACAAGGCAGCAAAACGGATGTTCATGGTCAAGCGCCTGATGAAGAGCATTGGCCTTGACGACCGCCGCTTCAGGATGACATTTGTCTCTGCATCGGAAGGTGCAAAGTGGGCATCTGTCATTACTGACGTCGTAAACACCGTTACCGAACTCGGGCCAAGCCCCATAAACGAGTTCAACAAATAATCATCCATTTTTTTATATCAGACGCACCAGTGCTGGTCCTAAAGAACATGGATAGGTGAAAAATGGCCAGAGAAACCATTTTTCCGAGGTATTTTTTGAGTTTTTAACCTAAACAAAAGTCAGATTGAAAAGATATCGGGCTTCATCCTCAACCTCACCTTTTTTATACAGAGCGCACAGAAAAGTTTGATTTTCCCGTAAAACGAGTGGTGATTCGTAGCACTTTTGTGACGTTTGGTAATACTGCGTAAAATAAAGAAATGCAGCGGATATGTAATATTTGAACATTGCTCCCTTTTGAATTATTATTCAATAATTAATATAACACGACGTGCCGGGATGAAATCAGAAACCTTATATGGCGAAATTGGAAATTATTTATTTATCCCATCTTAGGGGACGTGCAATAGCGACTTTCACTCATTACCAGTATACCCGATAGAGTATACTTTCGTTCACTGACAGTATTGTACCGCGGTTAAATGAAAATTTGGAGGAATTCAAATGGCTAAATACAAAGACGTAA
>CAILCG010000026.1 GCA_903832665.1 uncultured Methanomicrobiales archaeon
CTCCCGAAAAAAAATCGAGATGGCCCACACCTGATTTAGATCATCTGAATCGGGTCGGCTTTCATAAACTCCCGGCAGACCGTTGTCGCATAATGACCGGGGGGAAGCGTAAATTTCAGGCGCAGGTCGGTATTTTCTATAGAGGTTTCAATGGCGGTCTTTAACGCGATCGGACGCCATGCCCCCTCAAATTTTTTACTGACAAATGCCGCAGCCCGCTCAAAATCCTCGGCCGTGATCTGGTGCTTGGAAAGAAGCGATTCCATGATCTGTTCCCCCACAGTATTTGACGCCGATTTTACCTTACCGGGCATGAACAGTGCAATGGAACAACGTCCGCGCCTGATATGGATCGAGACGGCGTTGAGGTTTGCAGCCGTAACGGTATCCGTCCGCCCGTTTGCAAAGATCAGCCGGTCACCGGGAACCGGGTCGTTGAGGGTTCCCCCGTCATCGAACCGCTGGCTGAGTGCGCAGTTGAACAGGTACGACTGGAAGGCAGAGACAAACAGGGAGAGCAATTTTGGCGGCAACTCCTTTAATGCGCCGGGATAGTCACCCGGGTGGGAATAGAGGTGGTGGAGCATCGAGCGTTCGAACGCCATGTGGACCGGCAGATTGCGCAGCGCAGGTTCAGGATCCCGGGTGGTAAAAAAGTCCGAGCGGATCGTCTTTACCGGATCCACTTCGCCGGGAAATTCCTGTCCCACATACGTTACTACAGCCTGTTCGTAATCGCCCCGTAAGATCCATTCCCCGACCCGGTGGGTCACAGGGCGTATCGCGCCAAACCGCTGGAGCCCGAAGTAATTGGGGACACCATCGGAGGCCGTACCGGTAATTGTCTGCACCTGCTGAGCGAGATCGGAAGATTGGGTGTCCCGGATCACGATATCGAACCGGTTTCCCTGCAACTGTCCCAGGGACAAGGCCTCATTGGACTGCCGGAGGGGTTCGAGGGTGATATCCTTGAGATGGATTGCAGCTACCTGCTCAGCGGTCACGTTATAGATCGAGATCCACTGGCGGGTGATCGCATTCCGGTCTTTCGTGCCTGCCCAGCCGATGCGGCGATGACTGATACCCAGCCGTTTCGCGATCTCCTTGACAGCATGCTGGAGCTCCCAGTTCTTTTTTACCAGCAGGCAGATAAGATACGGCCCGGCATTTCCCCCCTTTTCAGGAAGCGGGAGCTCTTCTACGAGAAAATCTTCCGGCAGGGAACGAAGTTTGCCACCGATCCCGTCGGCATCGCTCGCATAATAGCACATGCCAAGCTCTCGCTCGAGGGGGTACGTGCTCTGTTTCATAGGAGGGAGAGATTACCGGTAATCTTGTCGAGGTCTTCAGATTTGGCCGGACCTAGTCCGAGCGCAGTGATGGTCCCGGGCGGGATCTCGGTCATACCGGCGTCCTGGATGAGCGAGTGGGAGATACCGGAACGTTCCGCAATAACCCTGAGCTCATGTAGGGTACGCTCATCATTGGCCTTGAGCACAACTTTCTTCTGCCCTTCGGCAATCCATGCCTTCGAGAGAGTCTTGTCGGCATTGTTGTACGCACCAATGGATGCATGCGCAGCCTGGGCACACCGCTTGCCACAGCTCATCTTGACATCATTCCTGATGATGAGACATTGTTTGTACCGGAATTCCACCTCGGGCCGGGGCGCATGTTCATTTTTTGGGGGATTTGCCATGTCAGAATCTCTTTAGTTTGCACGAGGATTAACCTTATCATCGGTCAAACCATGGCTCCATTCTCCCGGGGGAACATGTCATCCTTACCAAGTGAAGAAGTGCATTAAAAAAATCTGCAGGACCATATCCTGCAATATTTTTATAGGGTCATCCCCAATGGAAAGTATACACAATCAGTGACGGTGAAATCACCCATGATACCCCAAGAACCTCCCGAAAAAAAAGAGCCGGTATTCACCATCCCGGGAAAAAATATCGTGATAACGGGAATCGTACTCTTTGTCATCATAGTCTGGGGTGTCCTTTTTTTTATGTCGCCGGGAGTTGTCGAAAATTCTCCGCATAATTCCATTCCCCAACCGGTCAGGCAATCCAATCCCCAACCGGCCCTCACTTCAACGGTAAAACCGGTGGATTTTGTTATTGATCCCGGACCGCAGGAGAAATGCGGCCTGACCTGCCGCCAGCTGACCCCCGCCATCACCAACTCGGGAAGCGAAACCGCACACAATGTCTGTATCTCGATCACGCTGTACAATAGCAGAGGAGATCTTATCTCACTCAACGGAGGCCCCTCCATCAAAAAATGTATTGGCGATATTGCCCAGGGTGAATCGAAGAGTGAACCCATTGTCATAGAAGCGGATTGCGGATTTCTTGCATCCAAATGTATCCAGCAGACATTGGTTCTGAAAACAAAAGTCACCTGTGACGAGGCAACGGTACAGTTCCCTGACAGGACAATCGCGGTTTAACAACGATCGTGATCCGGATTTTCCGGGGCAGACAAATATCCCGGATCTATGATTTTTTCTTGAAAAAGTATGAAATCCCGTTCACGGGGATCTGTGCAGATGCTGCACGATGGATCCAATTTCGGGATGAACTCTGCAAAAACCGCAGCGGGTGTTTTTGGTCAAGTCCGGCCCGCCCAAATTTCGGCGGGATGGGGAAGCGGCCGGGCCGGAAGATTTCCCGGCCGGACTTTTTTCCGGAAATTTATCAACCGGATTTTTCCCGGAATGTTTCAACCGGATTTCCTTGAAAACATTTGAGCAAATTTTTTTTTTAATCCAGAAACAATTCAAAATAAAAATTTCACATCATCCCAACAGAACAAAACCCCCCTCACCCCCCTAAAAACATACCCCAAAACCCCCTTCCCAAAGCACTTTACAACCTCCCCAATCCGGGCACGCATAGGACCCCGTTTCCCCAAAATTCCCAAACAAAGCCCAAAGGGGACCCCGTTTTACTACAAATTACCCCCTGTTTGATCGAAAACTCCTGGAAGAATTGCGTGAACAGGAGGTCCGGTTTATATCGCGAAATTAACGTCGGTGTCTGACGTGAGGGGACTCCGTTCCGGGCCTCAATAAAGGGGTTCTTTTCATTTTTCACCTACTCAGGCCATCCGGCATATGATCGGCTGTCAAAAAGGGCTCCAAGAGGGGCATTTTCAGAGGTCATTTTATAGCGAATTTTGGCAAACGGAGCGATTAAAACGGGTATTGTTGAAAAGTAAGATCGTAATTCATCATTTTTCGCATCAAATTCGGAAAACTGGGTATTCACTATCACCATATGACCGGAAGTCTACGTCGGAGAAGTGAGTTGAGAGGTGTTGTGAATTCCTGAGGGGTTTGGAAGTATGTTTCTTCGACGTTACCGACGTGCCATCAATGCCAGTAACCTACACTGAGACAACCGAGGGTTTTTGGAGGGGACGAATGGGGGCCGGGCCGGAAATTCCCGGAAAATGTTACCGGAAAAATTCCCGGCCGGACTTTCCCCGGAAAATTTTCTACCGGATTTTCCCGGAAAAATTTTCAGCAGATTTTTCCGGAAAAATTTTCAGAAAAAATCCGTAAATAAAAGTTTCACACGATCCCATCAGAACAATATAACCCGATAATTCCCAAAAAACAGTGCTCATGAATAATTTTAAAAAAAATGGTCGGGACAAAAGCCCGGGTACCTTATCCACACCCGCCATTTGCTACCGCATTCCCTCCTGTTAACGGGGGAAAGGTTGTGGAACATTCCCCGGGCGGTCGGATTTTACGGGAGCGGCAGATGACTGTGCAGTGCCGGCCCGGCCTGCGGTGGCATTCATGTCAATCCTGCTGGTAAAGAGAGATGAACAGTCCCGGGTGGTGTAGATGCTCATAGCCTGACCCTGGTAACTGATCTTCATTTCGTACATACCATGGATTTCTGACACTGAAACCAGGGAAGCGGATGTTCCCGGGGCAGCAAGATTGTCGTTTACAAACTGGAGGGTTTTTTCTGCGCAGGCCTGGGATGGGACAACTGTACCCATCCCTGCCGGATTTTGGGCAAACCCGGCAATGAGCAGGATAACGATCACCACGGCGATGCCCACGATAGCGATGAGGGCTCCCCGGCTGAACAGCGGCTGCTCCTTTGTCTTTCCCGCCGGGAGGCCCACCTTTTCGGTATCTTTCGTTTCCGGATTATTATTGTTGGTCACAGCAGTACCTTAACCATTATTCACATTTTCAACCTGAATAACTGTTCCTTCTTCCCGGACAGCGATGAGGATTCGGGACCGAAACCGGCCCGGATGACCAAAAGAGATCGTTAAAAAAATACTTCCGGGTCCGACACAAAATCACTCCATTTCTCCGGAAAACCAATCCTCCGGATAGTTCTAAAAATTGATCAATGACCAAGAATTCATATGGAGAAGCTGCAGAATAGTGCAAAAAGGACGGGGCCGTATTCGTCCTCAACGAATGGTAAGGGAATACTACCGGGCAGCGGCCTAAAAAAGTCCGCACTAAAAGGATCTCACTAAAAAAAAACGGACGGTATTTCACGTATCCCCCGCTGGAGACAATATGACACAACAACCGGAAAAAGAGGCAATTATCACGGTTGAAAATCTTGAATACGCCTATTGCGATTTCAAAGCGGTTGACGGGATCGGTCTCACGGTAAAAAAAGGTGAGGTCTTCTCCTTCCTGGGGCCAAACGGTGCCGGCAAGAGCACGGTGATCAACGCACTCATCACGTTGCTCTCCTTACAGAAAGGGAAGGCAACGGTCGCAGGTTATGATGTGTCCCGGGATCCCCAGAAGGTGCGAGAGTCGATTGGGATCGTCTTCCAGGAGATCACCCTGGACCGGGATATGACCGTGTGGGAGATCCTCGAGTTCCATGGAAAACTCTATTCCATGCCCCGGAATGAGCGGCGGATCCGAATCGAAGAACTTCTCGATCTCGTCCAGCTCAGGAACAAACGGGATATCAGGACCAAATACTTGAGTGGTGGGATGAAACGCCGGCTCGAGATCGCCAGGGGACTCATGACACGACTGAAAGTACTCTTCCTGGATGAACCGACCATAGGCCTCGATCCCCAGACACGGATGCGCATGTGGGATTACATCAGGAAAGTGAACAAGGAAGGAACCACGATCTTCCTGACTACCCATTACATGGATGAGGCAGACATGCTCTCGGACCAGATCAGTATCATTGATAACGGCAGGATCATCATCACCGGCACAAACTGGCAACTGAAAAATACGCTGGGGCAGGATATCATTTACCTGGAGACCAGCGACAACATTGCTGCGATCCAGCTGCTCCGCACGCTCCCGTCCGTTAAGGACGCCACCAAAAAGTTTCGCGGGATTCTGGTCAGCGTCCACAAGGATGGGACAAAAGTTCTCCCGAAGATTATTGAGCGCCTGCGGGAGAACGGAATCAGCATTGATACCGTAAACCTGAAAAAACCGTCTATGGATGATGTTTTTGTCTACTATACCGGAAAAGAGATCCGGGACGATCCGCCGGGAAAAAACGGCACTTTGACTCATCGCCCGGGAGGCAGTTGAGATGAATTATGGGTTTGCCAATATTTACTGGCGCGATATGATCCGGTTTGTCCGGTTCAGAACCATGCTCATCTCCTCACTCCTCCAGCCGGCACTCTGGCTTGCATTCTTCGGTATTGCCATGTCGAGCAGTTTTGATTCGCTGATGAGCGGGGTACCGGTTCCCCCGGGTGCACATGCGGTCGGGTACCTCACCTTCATGGCAGCCGGGATCATCGCCATGACCACCCTCTTTACCAGTCTCTTTGGAGGAATGATCATCCTCTTTGACAAGAACTGGGGGCTCATGCGGGAGATCCTGGCAAGCCCGATGCCCCGGGATCACGTGATCCTCGGAATCGGACTTTCGGGGGTGACAAAATCCTTTATCCAGGCAACCATTATCATGGTATTTGGCATCCTTATCGGGGTGGGCTTCTTTGTTGGTTTCAGCGCAGCAGAGATTGCTCTGGCGGTTGCCGGGATCCTCATTTTTGTCGCGGTCTTTGCCCTGGGTTTTTTGTTCCTGTCGGCAGGAATCGCGATCTCCATGGAAACTCCGGAAGGCATGCAGGGAATCATAACCCTCCTCACCATGCCGATATTTTTCGCAAGCAATGCCCTGTACCCGCTCGATGCATTCCCGGCATTCCTAAAGGTGCTCTCCACGTACAACCCGATGACCCTGCTCATCAACGGGATTCGCTACTTTGCTATCGGCGATGATTTTGTTGCAATCGGGAAACATTATGTCTATACAACTGGGGACATCGTCTTCTCCTTTGCCGGCCTTGTAGTTTTTGCCCTGGTCATGTATGGATTTGCCCGGTGGCGATTCAGCAAAGCAGTTGTCACGTGAAGAAGACATTTTGATAAAGACATAGTAAAAAACGCATCTTCATTTTTTTGCTAACGTAGAAATCTTCGTTTTCCGTTTCTTGCTGGCTCTCATCGGCATAGAGGAGCGCCGCCCCCTTCGGGGCGCCCTCGCGGCGGATCATTGATGGAAAATAAAGATGGAGGAAACCTCATTGCCCCGCCGTGCCTCGGAGAGGCCCTGAGGCGGGGGATCATCATTGCATCAGATCATGACACCGATCTTCATGCTTCGGGTGCGAAATCCCGTTCATGCTCGTTTCAACAGAGCAAATATTTTGATTAGAAACAGAATCACTATTCTTTTTTCAAGAGCCCCGCGCTATTGGTATCTATTGCCATTTTCCGATACTGCCATCTGGATACATCGGGGGGGAGTGCAGCGCGTCCGATCGTGTCTGGAATCGGGACAACAAGCCCTTGTCCGGGGAATCCGAATACATCAGGATTGCTCGGTCGAGCGAAATAAAAAAAAGAAAAATGTACCGGAAAGAATCCGTTCGTCATCAACCAATGGATACGAACCTTACAATAGCATACACCACGAGCATTGCTGCCGCAAGCAGGATTGCCCGGTTATTGATCGCATCCACAAATTTCATCTTGTATTCGGGATCCTTCATTGCCTTTACCACCGGGTGGACAAGGAGGAGGCCGAATGGCACAAACGGGAGGAGCCAGAAAAATCCCGGCTCGAGAACCGCAAAGACTGCGATGATACAGAACGCTGCGGCCATGAACGCGATGGTCAGGTAAAAGGCCGCCTGCTCGCCGATGATCACGACCGTGTTTCTCCGCTCGGTCCGGTCTTTCTCAAGATCCCGGATCTCATTGCCCAGTTCCCCGACGGCTCCGAATAAGCCGAGCAGGGCAACATAGACAATTCCCGTAAGATCCAGCGGATGGTACAGCAAATACCCGAGGAGACCGTAGAGGGCCGGGAACAGGGCATGATACACCAGATCGAGACCCGCAATAGTCTTTACCTCAATCCAGAACGAATAGGTGATAAAGATGAACAGGACCACAATCTCAACGGGGAGCAGGGACGAGGGCAGAAGTGCCATGCAGGCAAGGGAGATCAGGAGCAGCACTGCGCTGACAATCTTTGCAGTACGGCAGGTCATTGACCCGTCAGCCAGCGGGTTCCGGGGTTTTGCTGATCGGGAATCCAGCGCCTGGTCCGAGATGTCATTGATGACAAAGCCGAATGCTGAGGATGCTGCAATAAAGACAAGGAAGACGGGGAAGGAGAGATCCAACCGGCCCGCAGCAAGAAGCGCTCCAAAAATTCCCGCAATCACAAAGAGGATACCGTAGGCTTCAAACCGGATGAGTCGTTTCAATGGGTGATAAATATCAATCTCTCCTAAAATCTGCCAGATGCATACACACATCGGTGTAAAAGAATTTATGGATTATGACCGGAGGGATGAACGACAGAACCGGTAAAAAACAGAGCCGGTAAAAAAAAGACCTGTCACCATTTCGCACCGCTTTTCGCGCCATGAATGAAGAGGCGGGGATGAACCTGCCGGCATCGCGGTTTGAAGGTAAGAGATCCAAACCTTGTGTGGTAAAAGAAATTCTTAAAAAAATATGTTTTCCTAAATTCTTGCTCTGTAGAAATCCTTGCGAGGAATTGACAAATCGCTCTTGGGGGCTCACACACTTCGTGCTTCCGCCCCCGCCGCTCGGGCATCCCCCACAGAGCGATAACCTCATACGGTCGATGAGAATTTCCGAAAGGGGGGGTCACTATCCTATATTCCGGAGTGACTGGCAAGTAACGGGAAAACGATGATTTCTACAGAGCCCCAATTCTTAAAAAAACCCAGAAAAAATACTCACGGGGATCTTCGAAGAGTTCAATACATTTCGAGAGAGAACTCTATACACGAATAGGGGGAACTATTGAATGGCACAGGTACTACTCTCACCACTGAGCTGGGGACTCGGTCACGCGATGAGGGATATCCCCATTATACGAACACTCCTGGCACACGATCACGAGGTAACTATCGCCGCCTGCGGTAATGCCCTCAATGCCCTTAAACAGGAGTTCCCCCAGTGCAAATTCATCGAGCTTGAGGATTACCCCGTACCGTACAGTTCGGGGAGCCTGTTTCTCCCGAAATTCTTTTTATTTCTCCCCGTGATGCTCAAGGCGGTTGCAAACGAACGAAAAAATCTTGCAAAGATTCTTGCACACGATCATTACGACCTCATCATCAGCGATAACCGGCTGGGTGCATATTCGGCCGAAGTGCCCTCAGTCTTCATCACCCACCAGCTGCACTACCATATGCCCCTTGCCCTCTGGCCGGTGGAACTCTTTGCACTGAGGATCAATACCTATCTTCACCAGAAATATGACCGGATCATCGTGCCCGACAATCCGCCGGGCCCTCTGGCCCTTGCAGGAAAACTCTCCCGGCCGGGATCAGAATTTACCCAGTCGCGGGCATTTTTCTCCGGTATCCTCACGAGTATAGAAAAACAGGAACGCCGAGAAGACCTCGATAACCTTGTCATGATCTCGGGACCGGAACCCCAGCGGACGAAACTCGAAGAGATCCTGCTCCCGTCTATCCACGAACTCGAAGGCAAAACCGTGGTGATTCTCGGGAGCCCGAAGAGAAAGACCGAGATTACGAACACGGATACCTGCACGGTGAAAGGATACGTGTCAAATGATGAGAAAGTCGAGCTCATGAACCGGGCCAGGTTTGTCATCTGCCGTTCGGGGTATACCACGATGATGGAACTTGCCGAACTCGGGAAAAAACGCGGCCTGTTTATCCCCACTCCCGGACAGACCGAACAGGAATATCTTTCATGGTATTACCAGAAGCAGGGCTGGTTCTATTCACAGAGCCAGTACCATCTGGATCTCGCAAAGGATCTTCCCGCTGCACAGGGGTATTCCGGGTTTCCCGATATGCCGTCAACCAGGGAAAACGTGAGCGGGCTCTACAACGATCTGCTGGCGAATTATCTTGAATAGACAAACGGCTGCCCGGTACGGTTAAAATAGATCAAGAGCACAACGTTGATCCATGGATGATCTGGTGCTGACCGGGACATTATCGCTCATCGCATTTTTTGCCGTCATCATTGCCGGTATCCTGGCAGTGCTCTTTTTTCTCTCCTGGGTCTGGAGTACCGCGGCGGCTGGAAATTACTACAGCATCCTTGCGGGTCTGGTTGCAATACTGATCGCAGCAGGTGCCTACACCGGCACAGGTTACTATCTCTTATCGAAAGGCTGGATCTGAATTCACCGCCTGAAAAAAATTCTCCGTAATGGTATTTTCTGGAGGAAAATAACGACCAGAATCTTATTGAACTGTCAGCATAATGGCAAAGATGATCACAATTGCCAGAACGATTGCAGCCACGAGCACGATAATCAGCCGTGAATCCGAATCGACCTTGGGATCTTTTTTATCAATACTCCGGCTTTTTGGCGTGGTATCTGTTCGTTTGGGTGAGCGTCCGGCCATAACTTTCAGCTACCAGCTGGGGTTTTTAAAAAGATAAGGGTACCGGGATTGTAAAATTAATCCGTGGTCCCCGGCCATACCCTCAGGAAAAACTCACAAGGGTTTTTCCCGGAAAAGATCAGTGGAGCCGGTATCCCAGTGTCTGGACGAGCACAATAATTTCCCGGACCTGCTCATCCTGCTTCTTTGTCAGCTTGCGCCCATTCTGGATCAATCGTCCCATTCTCACGATCTGCATGCGTTGCTCCTGGGAAAGAGCTCCTGATTGGTGCGACCATTTGAGGAGATCGAGCCACTGCGGGCGGTTGAATGAGATCCCATAACCTGACGGAGTTGTCATAAAATCGTCAAGTTGTTTTCTCGGGTCTCCTTCATCCACCGCCTCTTCATCTTCTCCTTCAGTCTCTTCATCACGCTCTTCAACTGGCTCTTCTTCAATCTCTTCTTCGGCTTCCGGCTCGCACTCGCTTTGAGCATCCAACCCGGGCTTATCAGCAGGATTCTCTCCCGGGATCCTTCCCGGGTTTTCCGCAGCAAACCCCGCAGCAGGGGATTCAAAAGCCCTGGCGGTGCCCTTTGCTGCCTCTGGTCCGGGAGTAACATCCTCAAACAGGTCATCGATCTCTGAAGACGGCTGGAACTCCTGAGGGATCTCTGAAATTACCGGGGGGACCGGCTCTTCCCGCCTGACCGGCGGATGCGTGATAACGACAGCCCGTGGCGTGGATTTGATCTCGGCGGGAAGCTCGGTCTGTTTGACCACAACCGCCCACTTGCGTTCCCGCTCGGCTGCAGCTTTTCCCGTGACTGACAGGGATTGTTCCAGCTGAATCGCCTTTCTTTCGGTGGCTTCGAGTCGCTCCTCGTCATTCATATGATTTTCCCACTCATCGGCAAGGGCGGTCCGGGCATGTTCAATCTCTAAGGCGAGGGCATCGGCCCGGGCTTCTGCTGCCGCTTTTCCGTGTTCGAGGACCTGGACCTGCTGTTCGAGATCCCGCTGCCGGGCGAGCATGCGTTCGAAATCCTGGTTGAACTTCTCGATCTTTGCTGCACGCTGGTCATCGTGCCGTTCGTGTGCCTCTTTTACTGCACCGATCTCTCGCTCGGCCTGCTCCCTTGCAAGGGTGGCGGCCCGGACCTGTTCGGCGGTCGCCGTGTGCAGTATTTTCTCCTGTTCGAGAGCCGCATGTATCGCTTCCCGCTCGGCAGCAGACCGGGCAATCTCCCCTTCAAGCCTGCGGGTGACCTGTGCAGCATTTTCAAGGCCCGTTTCCGCGGTGCGGCGAATTCTCCGCTCCGTCTCCAGTTCCGCTTTTGTCCGTTCCAGATCCTCATTAAGCGAGCGGACCTGTTGGCCGGCCTGTTCCTTTCCTGAAGCAACCGAGTTCAGTTCCCGTTCAAGTTCATCGTTCCGCGATGAGGCAACCTTGAAATCTGCAAGAAGTGTGGTATAGATCCGGTTGGCAGCCTCGAGATCCTGGTTCAGCTGGAGCAGATTATTTTTATATTCCGCCAGATCGGATTTTGTCCGGTCATGCTCTCCCGTGATCGATTGTAAAGTTTCATCCCTCTCGCGGATCGCCGCGTTCAACTGTGCCTGAAGGGCCGCATGAGATTCCTTCTCACTGGCGAGTGTCTGGCATGCTTCATGGAAACCGGCCTGAACCTGTTCCCGTTCTTCAGCAAGAACACGGACCTGTTCCACGGCCTGGTCCTTTGCCTGCATCGCGGAGGTGAGTTCATGCTCCAGTTCTTTGATCCGGGAGGAGGCTGAGGTTATATCTCCCTGGAGCGTTGACCGGAGAAGGGCAGCTGCTTCAAGATCGCGGTTGAGCTGGGAAAGATTATTTTTATGCAGTTCAAGATCTGTTTTTACCTGATCGTGAGAACCCTGCACCGATTGCAGGGTCTCGTCTCTCTTACGGATGGTTGCATTCAGCTGTTCTTCAATCACCGCATGCTGCTCTTTTTCCGCAGTCAATGCAGATTGTGCACTTTCGAGCGATGCGGTAAGTTCACGGATTTTTTCCTCGTCGGTTGCTTTCTGGATGCGGATATCAGCAATCTGTTTTTCCAGGGACTGGACCTTCCATTCACACTCTTCAATCTCTGAACGTGCTTCATTGAGGGTGGAGGTGACTGATACCACTGCTGCTGCAGTTTTTTTCTCTTCTGCCCGGGCTACGATGAGTTCATCCCGGAGCAGCTTCAATTCACGCTCCTGGGTAAAGATCGTTGCAACGGACGAATCCAGCCGGCCCTGCAGTTCATCGATCAGTTTTTTATCTGATTCTTCCCGCACCTGGCGGGCTGCATTGCTCTCCTCAGCTGCGAGCCGGAGAGTTTCTGACCGGGCCTCTGCCGATGTGCGCCGGACATTTTCCTCTTCAAGGGCCGTTTTTATAAGGAGGTTCTCCTCATGCTGCTGCCGGGCTGAATCCTTCATCTCTTCGAAAAGATGGGTCAGCTCCTCTTCGGACTGGGCTTTTGCCAAGAGCACGGACTTGATCTCGAGTTCAGCAGATTCTGCCCGGTTTTTTTCCAAGGTAAATGCAATCTTCAGGTTTTCACGCTCTGAGGTGAGATCCTGAATGGACGACTGGAGCTGATCTACCCGCTCTGCTGATACCTTTGCCGCATCTTCAAGATCGGCCGTATGGATTTTTTCTGATTCCAGTGCCTGCTGGGTGGAATTCAGGAGCGCGGTTTTCAGGCTTATCTCCTGCGACAATGCAGTTAACTGATCGTTCATCAGCGTGGTCTCGGAAAGATTGCAGGCCGCAGTTTTTTCTTTTTCAGCAAGCAGCATGCGGACATGCTCTTCAGCAGCAGCAAGGAGCGTTTTTGATTCGCCCAGGGCCCGCGTAAGTTGTCCGACTTCCGCAGTTTTTTCATCGAGAGCCTGTTCCGTTTCCTCGAGATCGCCTTTGAGAGCGGATTCATCCTGCTCTTTTTTCTTGAGGTTCGTATTCAGCAGGCCGATAACCCGTGCATTATCGATACCCGCATCCTCGAGCGTTGTTAACCGGGAGGAAAGAGAGATGAGTTCATTCTGGGCCGAGGAGAGTTCTTCAGAGTTCTTTACGGCGATTTCAAATGCGGACAAGAGGAATTCCAGCAGTTTCCTCCGGTCAGCAGTAACAACAAAGATCTTGCCGTCATGCTGGATTTTGAACTGTGTCTTAATCTGGTCGGAAGTCAGCCGCTCAACCGGGGTCGAGAGCATTCCTTCGATGAGCGAGAGAAGATAGGGAAAATCATACGGCTGGGCGATAAAATTGTCACCATTGCTGTCGAGGACATTCAGCAGATCGCTGAGCGATGTAGCGCAGGTCAGAATCATGACCGGGATCACCCAGAGCGTATCGTCTGATTTGATCTGCCGGCAGTAATCGTATGCTGCCTGCCCGCAGGTTGTTGTATCACAGATTATGAGGTTGGGTCTTCCTGACCGGAGGGCACCGATCAGCTCCTGCCCATCGGTAAAGTGGGTTACCCGGTAATCCTGTTGCTCAAGCTGTTCTATAAGCTCCAGTGTCCCTGCTTCACTCTCGCCCAAAACGAAAATATCTATGACATTTTCGTTTCCATCTGATAGAGGATTGTTCATCGCCATCTCTCGCACGGTTAAACTCTCAAGTACTTTGTGCCTGAATATATGATTTTATATACAGGATTATAGCACTTCTGGTCGAAAAGAGCTTGCCGGTGCCCCACTGTGGCTAAAACACGCGATATTTGGAAAAAAGAGGGTCAGAAAAATTGTGTTATGCATTGCAGAATTCGGGACAATTAAAAGTTTGGTCCGCACCTTGAGTATTTTTTATCCATCCTTCCGAGAAGATCTAAAAAGATCTGACTACCGGAAAAGTAGAGAGGAGGGAGGGGTGCGCATGAACGGGCTCCAGATTCCAATCCCCGGGGGACCAGGAAAAAAAGAGCGACGGAGATCGTTACTACCGTTCCACCCAGGAATCGATCAGTGCCCGGGAGATACTCAGCGGGGACGGGATCTGCGGAAGGTTGTCACGGCAGAACCATCCGGCCGAAACAATTTCTTTGTTGTCGATAGTGATCTCTCCTGCGGCATAGTCTGCGATGAACCCGATCATGAACGAATGGGGAAACAGCCATGGTTCGCTGCCGAAATACCGGATATTTTTTACGGTAATTTCCACTTCCTCTTGGACTCCCCGGTGAACTGCCTCCTCAAGATTCTCACCGGGTTCTACAAAGCCGGCGATCAACCCGTGAAGTTGTGGGGGAAAATGGGGGGATCGGGCAAGGAGAACCTGATCTTCCTTCTGGATCAGGACAATGATCGAAGGGGAGAGCCGAGGGTACGTGATCAGGTTGCAGTCCGAACAGAATTTCGCCCGTTCGGTCCTGAGCTGACGGGTCTTCGCACCGCACCGCCCGCAGAACTGCGTGGTACGGTCGAAATCGATGATCTGGACCGCGAGAGCCGCGATCGCCAGTTCCTGATCCGGCACCCGCCCGAACAGTTCCCTGACCCCGGAGAGTTGCCAGCCGCCGGGAAGAGGAGTCCCCGGAGCAATCTCGGCGGCATAACACGCAACAGTATCCCGGTGACCAAGGTACTGCACCCTCAGCACGGATGAAGTGGCTTCGGCAGGATTACATCCGGAGAAGATAGTTGGTTTATCGCCACCCGTCACTCCTACTCCATTGCCGCTCACGAGTACCCACTGCGCGTCCCGGGGGATTGCATCCGGGAGAGGAAAACGGGAGACCAGCGCACCTGCGGATAATTTTCCCCTGTGGATCATGGAGTTCAGGGAATATCCCCCCGTTCGATACCCGGAGGCTTGCCGGTGAGCGGATCAATAAGGATGTCCACGCTTCCCATGGGGACACGGGTTGAACTGCGTTTGATCAGGGTACCATTGTTGTAGATCTCGATGATGAGCGTATCTCCCGAGTTATCCTGCTTCTGGACAGATGCCTTGAGGATGGGATCATTCATCACTACTTTGTAGAGCTGAACACCGGAGCCATAGACCGGATGCATGCGTTCGGGATTTCCCACCTCGCCTATAAATGTTCCCGGATATTCGATCCGAACGTATACTCCGTCCGAGGGTACCAGGGTCGGTACGGGCGTGGGAGTAGGCCCGGCCGTGATGACCGGGATAACAACGGGCGGGGAGGTTTTCGGGGAGTCGATCAGGTGGGTTGAGCCGATGATGGCGACTCCCAGCACGACAAGAATAACGATCACGATAGCGGCGACAAGAATGGGTGAAGTGGTTCGCTTCGGGTTTTTCTGGACCGGGAAGGAGTCTGCGACAGGATGAACCGCAATTTCCGCGTCTGTTTTTTGGGGAGATTGAGGTGGGTAAGATTCTATGGGCTCGTGGATTGCAGGTGATGCCAGGATCACTGATTCGGCCGGCGTTATCGATTCGCTTCTTTCCTCCGCAGGCTTTTCAGGAATTATCCCGCTTTCCGCCACCGCGGATTTGGTCTCATCAGCAGCGGTTTCCCCGGGACAGGCGGAATTTTCATCAACAATTGCGGGAATCAGGGGTGCCGGGGAGACGATTGAACGGGCTGCATCAGCCCAGATCCTTTGAGCATCGGAGATACCGGGAATTTCAGTGTTTTCGACCGGCAGTTCAGCGCAAGCGGTGCCGGTTCCGGGTTCTGGATTTTGTTCTGGAGGTGGTTCGATCCCCAGAGGAACGGGGGAGGGAACGGGAACTTCTTCATAAGCTAAGGGGATCTCCTCAACAATCTCATCTTCCGGTTGTACCGAATCCTCTGAGAGGATTACCGCATCTGTAACTTCGGGTAAGTTGAGGAATTCACCGGCACCACTGATCTCAGCGCCCGGCAGGACGGCCTCTTCCCGGGCCGGGGGTTCAGATGGTTCAGATTCGGAGGGTTCAACCCATTCCGCCTCTGCCGGAGGTGAGGGTGTATCAATAACGGCAGGCATCCGATCTTCTGATTCCGGTTCCGGGACCGGTGGTAATGGAGCGGGTTCGGCCTTCACCGGATATTCCCCAACGGCCGGTCTGCGGGGGCTGAATGTTTCGATGCGGTACGTTGCAGACATCCGCGGCTGGATAACCTTGACCGGATCGTACGGGAGAGTCCCCGCGGCAAGAGCATCATCGCGTGCCCGGGACGCCTGATCGCTGAGGGTTGCAGCCCACTCATTGCATTCCTTTACTCTCGGTTCACCTTTTTGCCGGTTGAAGATAATATCCATCGGGTGAGGTGCCCCGGTACCGGTGATATCCATGTGGGAGAGCGTGATGATGGGCTCCCCTTTCGCATCAGTTCCCGCAAACACGGTGATGATGGTCTCGAGCGGGATGGTATGGAGCTGGAACGGGGTGACAGAGTTATCGATAAGAATAAGGCGCCGGCTGGTAAGCATCAGGTCCAGGGGCAGGTCATCGATGCTGATGCCATGCGCGGACAGGATAAGGGATTCGTCGCTGGATAAGTACGGGTCGCCCATGATTCCTCACTTGCGTATGGTTACTGTACGCTGTTCGGAGCAATATGCTTTTTAGCCGGTACAGTCGGTGAACGGTAAAGGACGCAACCTAAAAAACCCATGGGGAGAACATGAACAATTGAGAAGGATGCATAATGCCGGACTCCTAAAAATGCCTGCCGCCATCATTGCTGCGAACCATAAATTTTTCCAGCTCGCGCATTTCATCAGGGTTCAGGATCGAAAAAAAAACCACCTCGCAAACGTTGCCATACCCGCGGAAGCGGGGTTTCTAACGGGCTTTGCACAGGAGGTTTTTTTCCCGGCTTGTTTTTTTGCTCTGGAAAAACACACATGAACGGGGTTCACCCCAGAATCATGAAAACCGGTACCATAATCTGGTGTAATGGTGATCCCCCACCTCAGGGCCTCTCCGAGGCACGGTGGGGCGATGAGGTTTCTTTCATTTTAATTTCCGTTGTTGATCCGCCGCGGGGGGCCCCTTTTTGGGGCGGCGGAGTTTATCGTAACTGGGGGTATGGGGTTCTCAACCCCCATCAACATCAATGAACTAGATAATTTTATGGGAAGTCCCTGCAGGGAATTTAGGAGTAACTCTTGGGTGCTCACGCACTTCGTGCTTTTTGCCTCGCCGCTCGAGCACCCCCATAGAGCGATAATTTCAGAAGGTGGATAAAAACTTCCGAAATGGGGGTCAAGGGGTGCTCCCCTTGGGATGCCTCCCCTTCAGGGGGAGAGAGGGGGTCACTCTCCTATATCCCGAAGATGACTAGCTATTAACGGGAAAAAGATATTTTTTAAAAGAGCAATATTTTTTTAATCGCCCTGGGGATGTTTCCAATGATTCCGGATAAAGTCAGCGTAAAAACAATCCCGGACCGTGCAACGACCGCACGAATGTGACGGGCAGACTTTGCCAAACCGGGCATCTCCCCGCTGGAACCGGGCATCCCGGTCTCTTTTTTCCCGGGGAAAACCCCACGGGCCATAATTCAGACTCTCTTCTCCCGCGATAAAAGGTGCATTTGCTTCCGACGCGTGAATAATTGTCACCGGTTCCGATGTATTTGCAGGATATATAAAAATATTATTGTTAAAAGACAGATTATAAGACAAAAATTGAAACCATGTTCCCGGGATAAAGAAAAATTCCGGACAACCCGGGGGAACCTAATACCCGAGAGATTCTTTTACCAGGATCAGGGTTATCCGTCCTTTAACTTTCTCGTGCGAGATGATCGCACATTTGCCAATCACGCTCGGGGTGCCGTACACTTTCTTCGTTCGGACATTCTCCAGCGGGTACGCGTACAGCCGAACCCGCTTCAGGGCATCTTCCAGCGTGGGCACAATCTTGTTGATCCCCACCACGAGGATTAGATGGCCGGCTGCAAACGGCCATGCGCCTACCCGGCTGCCACTGGCATCGCACCCGACAATCTCGCCGGTCTGGGCAATGGCATTTGCACCCGAGATAAAATAGTCCGCGGTCACGGACTTCCGCCGTAGTTCAGCCCGCTTTATCGCGTCATTCTCTGCATTGATACCCGTATGCAGGAATTTCCACCCGCTCTTCCCGCCGGCAGCATATTCCTCGAAACCAATCTCAATGAGGGTTGTCGAAGACCCGGACATCACCTCCCCATCGCGGGGAATGAGCCGTTTGATCGCCGCCATCGCTTCGTCACCGTCAGTAACGGGAATGACGGTTATCCCTCGTTCTTCCACCGCTTTGATGGTTCGGTCTACACGATACGGTGTCGGGAACCGGTTCCAGGTATCAACGTCAACGATAACTTCCGGATAGAGGTTGATTGCACTGTACTGGGTTATTTTTGTCATGTTCACTCCTTTGAAATTAAATCTTGATCCGTCCCGTAAAATGAGCGGGATCAGGGCTGCCCGGGCATCCGGAAACGGCGGGCACAGACCGAGACTGCTTCGCCGGTCGTAGGAAACAGGTGGTACATATCCGCCAGCTCGTGAACCGGAAGATGTCGCGATACGGCAAGTACCGATGCCTGGAGAATCTCGGTGGCGAGCGGGGAACAGATATGGACCCCCAGCAGTCGCTCGTCTTGCTTACCCGCTACAATCTTCACCATCCCCCTGGTATCCCCAACCATTGACGAGCGGGCCATCGAATCCATCCGGAGAGTCCGGGTATCAGGGTCCAGGCCGGCAGCCCGGGCCTGCTGCTCCGTCATTCCCACACTGGCAACCTGCGGCATGGTGAAGATACCGCGGGGGATGCATGAACGATCGAACGAACGTTTCGGTTCCCCAAATGCATTGAGGGCTGCGATCTCCCCGGAGTACCGGGCTGCGGTCTCCAGCATCGGTTCTCCGGTGACATCCCCGGCAGCCCAGATACCCGGCGTTGTTGTCTTCAGCATCGCATCGACAAGCACAGCCATTTGGGCGGGTTGTTACACCTGCCCGTTCGAGATGAAGACTTCGGGTATTCGGGGAACGCCCTGCTGTAAGAAGCAGGTGTTCTGCAAAAAACACCTGTTCAATCCCCCCGATAGTACCAACCACCTCAATTCCTGTGGCAGTTTTCCTGATGCCCGTAATTGCAACCCCCGTCCTGATATCGATACCCTCGTTACGGAGATAACCGGTAAGGAGCTCGGCAATCTCAGGTTCCTCTTCGGGGATGATGCGGGAGCTTCTCTGCAGGAGCGTAACGTTTGTCCCGAGGTGGGTATACAGCTGGACAAATTCAAGTCCCAGCGCCCGTCCCCCGATAACAATGATCGATGCCGGTATGCGTTCAGGATTCAGGGCCTCAGTATTTGTCATGAAAGGGACCGAGTCTAAACCTGTGAGGGGCGGGACTGATGGAGAGGACCCGGTTGCAATGATGATCCGGTCCGCAGTAACTGCACGACTGCCGATACGCAGTTGTCCCGGAGCCACGAACTCAGCGGTCCCCGTTATGATCTCAATGCCAAGCCCGGTGACCATGCGATCCGTCTTCTTCTGTTTTAACCGCGAGATCAGGGCATCTTTCTCAGCGATAATCTCTTCCAGGTTGATGTTGCTCTCCACCCGGAGGCCGGCATGGCCGTGGTTTTTGTAATAATACTCCTCCGCCAGGGTCAGAAGGAATTTACTGGGAATACATCCGGTATTTACACAGGTCCCCCACAGAATCCCCTGCTCAACAATCGCTACCCGGGACGCCCCTTGGTGAATAGCAGTGGTTGCAGCAGTGGCTCCGGCAGCACCGCTTCCTATCACCAGAAGATCATAATCAGCCATGGATGTCCATCAGCTATTCTTCGACATGGATAACTTCGGCAGGACACGCATCGGCAGCACCTTTCACGCAGGAATCCTGGTCCTTAGGCGGGGACCCCTGGGCAGGATTTTTCCCCAGTCGGAATTTTTCTGTTACCTGGCTTAATGAATCGTCAGGATTCTCCTCAAAGAAATCCGGGCAGGTATCCCGGCAGGTTCCGCAGCTTACGCACCCATCTCGGTCAATGGTCACCTTCATCTTTTTTCCTCCGGTTTTGCTCAGGAACAATAATAAAAGCAAAAAGGCAGGATCAGCCGGGAAAATCTTTCGATCTGTCCAGAGCAGACCCGACCCGTGTTCAGGTACATTTTCCTGAAAAGCCAGTTCAACAGCCCGCAAGCCCGTTATCCTCTGCCTGGATAAAACGGTACTGGTAGATGATCTGGCGCATATCACGCATGTTCATCTTCTCGATCAGGAGATTTTTTTCCTTGAGTTTCTTCAGGGCGTACCGTATCGTCCTTGGAGAAGAGGCTGATCTTCTCACGATATCCTTGTGGGTCATTGCACCTTCCGTGCTCAGGATCTCCAGCACATTTTTCTGCGACATGGGTAAAGAGTTCATGATAATCCTCACTTTTTTAATTCATCCATTACTATCCGCACAGCATTCCTGTCCTGCATCAGGCGCATTCCTGTCAGAAAGGATCCGGGCGAGCGCTTTTTTCACGAAATCATCGATCGATTCCATTGTCCCCCACGATTCCACCGTATATGCATCGGATCGTTCGGGATCAGAGATGATCAACACATTTCCCTCTTGGTTCGGCCCGGAAACATATTTTTTCCCGAGATGCAGGTGGTGGAGACCTTCCTCGTGGGACTTGGGCACCCTGGCATGAATGATCCAGTAGGTCAGGGCATCGGTCGCACTGATATAAATTTCATAATCCTGTTCGAATTTTTTTACGAGTGCCTGTGTTTGTTCTTTCATGGGGTAACCTCGCTAATTCTCTGTAATTACTTCAGCACACAGATGGACTCCGGTGCCCGGACCAGGAGGGCAAGACTTTCCGAAATACTGAACTCAAGCGAATCTTCATACGGGCCGTTGTACCCGATGCTCATATCCTGCCCAATCACCAGAGAACAGTACTGACGACCGGAAGCGAGCACGACGCCGCCTTTTTTGAGGACCGGTGCCTTGATAACATCCCCGGCCAGGATCGTCCGGCAATGATCGATTTCCGTCCCGTCTCCCTGGGGATAACGCCGGAGGAGAAGGTTATACTGGGCGGGGGAGAGCGCCATACTGTAGGGACCGTGGAACCCGGCATCATCCAGCTTGGTCACAGCACTGATGATCTGGTCGGCAGCAGCGCCAACCTTGTCCCACTTTGTCAGGGTCAGGGAACCGGATCCCTCCGCCTTGAGAAGCCCGGGGGCATCCATGATCCCGTTGAAGATGATATCATCTTCTTTCGCTGCACAGGTGATGGCAGCCCCCGCGACCGGGCCGGCATCCAGAACCAGCCGGTCCCTTTCGCTTGCTGCAAGATCCCGCTTGTTTAAGAAGAACGATGTTGTCACCAGGTTCACCGGAATAAATGCACTGGTGGTGATTCCGTCGGGGGTCTCGAAGTCGCTGAGGGGTATGACCTTGAGCCCGAACCCGAACGGTCCGTCGATACTGAGCAGGCGCCTCCCGGAAAGCTGGCTTTTTGCTGCTTCGATCATGGTAGTGTCGAGCAGTTTCCAGGTTTCAGCGCTTATCGGGGCATCTTCTCTTCCAAGATAGTTTTTTTCCATGTTTTTCATCTCCTATGATTGTTTTAAGGATCCGATCGTAGTTTCACCCTTGCCCTGGGAAGGGGCTTGTTCCGGGGGTGCCAGTGAAGCTGCCATTGTATCGACTTCGAGCGTCCCTTTCATGAGATACGCATCCTCATCCCTTGAAAGGATGGAGATGAGCCGGGCAAACTCACCGACATGCACGCGTTCCTCATTGGCAATATCTATCAGTACCGCCTTTGCCAGGGGATTTTCCGTTGCATCTGCATGAGCAAGATAGGTGTGGACAGCCTCATGCTCGGCAGCAAGGTCAAGGCGCAGTGCCCGGACCAATTCCCCGTCAGTCATTGTTCGTTTCGGTACCATTCCGGAGAATGGATTAACAAATTCAGGCATTTTTTCACGTCCCTGTTAATTTTTTATAGGCTGGTTCTGGCTGTACGTTATTTCTTCATCTTTTCGAGCCGTTGGGCAATTGCGTTCCAGTTCACCAGGTTCCAGAACGTTTCAACAAATTTTGCCCGGTCGTTACGGTAGTCAAGGTAGTAGGCATGCTCCCAGACATCGAGAACCATCAGGATCTCAAAGCCGGGCATGAGATTCATGTTGTGTTTCTCCACATGCATGAGAAGTGGCCGCTCTGTCTTGCGGCAGAACGTCAGGACTGCCCACCCGTAGCCTTCCGCACTCGTTGCAGCCTGGGTGAACTCTTTTTTAAAGCGTTCAAAATTGGAAAACTCGCCATTGATGACTTTGGCCAGTTCACCTCATGGTGCACCTCCGCCTCCCTTTCCCGCCGGGGCCATATTTTCCCAGAACAGGTTATGAAGTTTGAAACCGCCAATGTGGAACGACAGTTCCTTGAGGGTTGCTTTCATATCGAGATCGGTATTTTCCTTACGTGCCTTGTCCAGTTTTTCAAAGATGCTGTTGGCGCCGTTCACGTACGCCTGATGGTGTTTCTGGTGGTGAAGCTTGAGCTGTTCTTCAGAGATATAGGGGGCCAGTGCCGAGTATTCGTACGGCAGTTTTGGTAAAGAATAAAACTTTTTTTCGTCCATACTTCTTTCCTCTGAACACAAGGGGGCTGCCTCATCGGGCTACTCCCTGCTTACATGCCCATCGACTATGGGAGGGTATAGGGTTTTGCCTGAATGTCAAACTGTAAGACAAAAAATGAAACATCGTCCGGAGGCCGGAAAAATCAAAATACGCGATTATCTTCGCGTATCGGAAAAGGTTGGGAAAGAATTGTGAGGATTTTTTCCGGGAAAAATTGCCGTGAATTTTATTCTTGTGGAAAAGATTGCGCAACACAGAACACGTTTCCTGGCAGGAATAGACAAGACAAAAAAAATCAGGTACACGGAAAAATTGTTAATGCTGAGCAAAACGGGATTTTCCTGAACCGGGCAATCCGGCACAGGTCATGCCGGGTCACATCATTCCAGGAACGCTTCTTTCATCAGTTCTTCCTGTTTGCTGGTCAGATTAGTGGGGATCTGCACGATCACTTTGACAAGGAGATCGCCCCGGCTGTCAGAGTTCAGAAACGGCATGCCCTGTCCCCGCAGGCGAAAGATAGTATGACTCTGTGTGCCTTTGGGAATTTTTAACAGGGCGGTCCCCGTAAGGGTCGGAAGCGTGATCTCGCCTCCGAGAAGGGCCCGTGCGAGTCCCACAATTGCAGAAGTGTGCAGGTCGGCGCCATGCCGCTCAAATCGGTCATGTTTTTTCACATGCACCACTACGTAAAGATCACCGGGTGGTCCGCGGTTCACTCCGGCTTCTCCTTCCCCGGCAATTCTCAGGAACTGCCCGTCTTCAACCCCCCTGGGGATCGTGACGTCAATCCTTCGTTCTTTCTGAAGGGATCCCTTTCCCTGGCAGGTCCGGCAGGGTTTCTCAACCCGCTTCCCGCTTCCCCCGCAGTCGGGGCACTGGGCGACATTCATGACCTGGCGGTTTCCCACACTCTGGGGCTGCCGGAGTTCCCCGGTCCCCTTGCAGGTAGGACAGTCCCGGACAAAGCCGGGTTCAGCACCGGTCCCGTGACAGGTTCCGCACTCCGAATAATGAGGAACGGCAACGGTATTTTTTGTGCCATGGAATGCGTCGATCAGGGAGATCTCGATGTCGTACCGGAGATCCGCCCCCGCCCTCTGTCTCGCCCTTCTGGGTCCGCCGGAGAACGCATCGAAGATATCCCCGAGACCGAAATCCCGGAAGAGATCGTCATAGCTGGGCTGCTTGTAACTGGCTGCATCACCGGGCGCGAAATCCGCATGGCCGACCTGGTCATACTGGGCTTTTTTCTGGGGATCGCTGAGAACCTGGTAGGCCTCATTGACTTCTTTGAACTTCTCTTCTGCTTCCTTGCTTCCCTTGTTGAGATCCGGGTGATACTTGCGGGCTTTCTGACGGAATGCTTTTTTGAGATCATCCGCTGATGCATCCCGTTTTACGCCAAGAATCTCGTAATAGTCTGCAGCTGCCATGGGAACTTAAAAAAAATTATTTCTCATCGTGAACCTTAAAATCGGCATCAACAACGTTTTCGCCACCCGGCCCGCTGCCGGCACTTCCCGGTTCGCTGCCGCCGGACGGGGCGGCGTCACGTCGAGCAGCACCATGTCTGTGATCTCCCCTCCGAGGATTGCACCCTGGATCGCAGCTCCCATGGCAACGCATTCCATCGGGTCAATACCCCGCTCCATCTTCTTGCCGACATGGTCCTCAATGAACTTCTGGACAATCGGCATCCGGGTCGGTCCCCCGACAAGGATTACCTTCTGGATATCATCTTTGGTCAGTTTCGCATCCTTGAGCGCTGTTTCAAACGGGGTTATACAGCGCTTGATGATGGGCTCGACCAGCTGCTCGAGTTTTGAGCGGCTCAGTTTCAGGGAGAGGTGCTTGGGTCCTGCCTGGGTGGCAGAGACATAGGGCAGGTTGATCTCGGTCTCAAGAACAGTGGAGAGCTCGATCTTTGCCTTCTCGGCTGCTTCTTTCACCCGGTTGATCGCCATCTTGTCTGTCCGGATGTCGATGCCCTCCATCTTCTTGAACTCGGACGCAATCCACTCGTAAATCGCATTGTCCATATCGGTGCCACCGAGCTGTGTGTCGCCCGAGGTTGCGAGCACCGTGAACGTTCCGCCGCCGAATTCCATGATGGTGACATCGAGCGTGCCGCCGCCCAGATCGAAAACCAGGATCTTGTATTCCCCGCCACGGTCGAGGCCATACGCCATCGAGGCCGCGGTGGGTTCGTTCACGAGCCGGACCACATCGAGGCCGGCGATCTTTCCCGCATCCTTGGTTGCGGTACGCTGGTTGTCGTTGAAGTACGCCGGGACCGTGATGACAGCCTTGGTCACGGGTTCTCCTAAGAACGCTTCTGCATCCCGTTTTATCTTCTGCAGGATGTAGGCAGAGATCTGCTGGGGGGTATACTCCTTGTTGTAGATCTTATAGACGTGAGGAGTTCCCATCTTCCGCTTGGCTGCGGTCACTGTCCCATCGGGATTGGTTACTGCCTGGCGCCGGGCCGGTTCGCCCACCAGGAGTTGGCCGTCTGCCGTAAACGCTACATATGAAGGGAACATCTTGCCGGCTACCGTTGCTCCTTCCGCGGACGGAATGATGGTCGGTTTTCCCCCGACCATGACGGAAGCCTCGCTGTTCGATGTGCCCAGATCGATGCCGATAATTTTTTCCTTACCCATGTTTAGTCACCTTTTTCTTCAGAGATCTGTTCAGCAATCTTTACTTTCGATGGCCTGATGACCCGGGATTTCAACCGGTAGCCTTTCCCCAGGTCTTCAAGGATCGTGTCGGTCTTCTCCCCGCACCGCTCCCTGCAGAGTGCTGCATGAAAATTCGGATCGAATTTTTTCCCGATACATTCGATCGGTTCGAGCCCGTAATCCGCAAGGATCTTGACAAATTTTTTGTAGAGCATCTGCATGCCCTCCTTGTTTTTTTCATTCTCGATAGCGGGAAGCGCCAGCTCGAATTCGTCAAGGATCACCAGCAGATCATGGATCAGCCTCTCATTGGCAAGAGCGATGATCCCATCCTTTTCTTTCGCCTGCCACTTTCGGTAATTGTCAAAATCTGCCTGAAGGTACTTCAACTGGTTGAGACGCTCTTCTGCCAGACGGGTCTGTTCATCGAGTTCTTTTTTCAGTTGTTCAATGGTTTCCAATTCCATCACCACTCACTCGGGACGAAGGAATTTTTTCGTTAATGCGCATAACTCCATCCCGGCAGACTCCCTATCTCCGGACAAGCCGGCATACACTCACGATTTTACCGTACTGCATTCATGACAACCGGCTGCAGACTTCCGGGTTCCTGATAGCAGCAATCACCCACCCGGGAGATCTTTCTCGGGTTACTAATCCTCCGTCATGAAATTCTCAGGAGGCATCAGGTACCTTTCCCGACCTTTTGATTCCATCAGAGTTTACTCTAAAGGGTATACGTCACACCCTTTTTGGGGATATTGATAAGGGCCTCTTATAAGGTTACCCGGAAGTGACAGATTACGAGACTCATTTTGAAACATCGCTGGTGGTTTAAACCGGGTCTTTTTTATTAAAAAAGCAACGAATATTTACTGGGGGGTTTCCAGGATAATTTCCAGGATCCCGTCATGGAACTTCTTTCTGATAATGCGCGAACCCTCGGGAACCAGGACCTCCCGCTTCACAATCGCTTCGGGCATTAATGCTGAGATCACGAGCTGCCGTTTTTCCAGATCGATCCTGATATCCTCTTCAGGAATGCCGTGCAGCTGGCTTATGATACAGATCGAACCACCATTCTCGGATATGCCCGTAGGAGGATCGATGATGGTTTTTCTCTTTTTTGGCTTCCTGGTAATTGTAGTCATAAGTTCCCTGAATAACTGGGCGAAAAATGTCCGGTTCAGCACCGGCTGTTTAAAAACTGCCAGAGGCACGGGTATCCCGATTGAAATCTGCTGACAAACAAATCCACGAGTGTGGAATACCTGCCCCTGGCACTATATACTGAATCAATCATTGTTTTGCACTGGTTGCGGCATGGTTTACTCTGGTGAACATATAGTTTGATCAAAACCCGTAACTCCTGAAAGATGCTCTTAAACAGAGACGGGTCCTGAATTGGTACATCCAACGTCTGGTGTTTCACCCCCTTTTGCCAGGAGCACAAGGCTCACAAAACCACCAGTTGGTTCGACACGACAAGTAGTTATGGGAATATCTCAGGAACTGTCTCAAATTTTAGAACTACCGGGATCTTTTTCCCGTGCCTGAAAAGCCCGGGGGACGCCAGTCTGCCTCACCGGCAACACTTGCCAGGATCTTAAAAAAAATTATTCTTTTTTCTTTGACTCGCCAGCCCCATCCCCGAGGATAAGCTGGAAGACCACCTTGAAATCATTGAGTTGCTGCCGGATATATTTCTTCCCGGTTTCCGTGGGATAGTAGAGCTTTGACTTGCCCGACATCTTGATCTCCAGGTATCCTTTGGCCTCGAGATCATAGAGGAACATATAGATCCGGGCCTGGGAGATGAGAACCTTGTACCGGTTATGAATCTCATGGACGATATCATATCCCGAGATCGGCTTTTCCAGCATCGAGAGGATCACCGGCTCGAGGAGTTTTTTCACCACATCCTCCACCGTTGCCTGGGGAACAACTGTGAGAGATTCTGTGGGGAATGTCGGCTGGGCAAAGGAGAGATTCGTATCCTTGCCGGTGGAGATGATGATCTTGGTGATGCCTTCCGAAAGAAGCCGGATGTGACTGTGATCGAGATCGACAATATTCAAGGCGATAATTCCCGTGATGGGAACTCCGGCTTCCCGTTTTGCACGGATCAGGTTCTTAACAGCAATAATATCGGCAAATTCTTCGGTGTCGGAAAAATCAAAGAGGATATTGAGAGAGGCGGAGGGATCTGCGGGGGAAAGAGTGGCGGTACATTTCTCGAGGATACGGGGCAGGAAGAAGAGTTCCCCTTTCTTGATGCGCCGGGTGAACAGTTCTTTTTTCTGGATCTCCTGCAGGAAAAATTTATTGAGTGAGGACTGGTGGTAGGCAAAGAAGTACCGGCCTCCTTTCTTAAGCCCGGCTTCAAGCGCGGTCTTGAAGAGCGGCTCTTTTGCGGACGGGTCCAGGTACAGGAAAAGGATAATATCTGAAAAGATATCCTTTAAAAGAACCATCTGAACTTCAGGCTGGCCGATATACTCTGTTTCCGGCTCAACGGTCCCTGGCACGGTACCGGCCGGGGCTTTTGCCCGGGCTTCCTCTGCCAGCTTGCTCAATTCCCGCTCTGCAGCTTTCCGGAACAGGGCAACTTCGATGGCTGCTTTGATTTCCAGTTCATTGAAGGGTTTTACAATGTACCCGTACGGCCGGACCTGCTTGGCCTTCTCGATGATCGCATCGTCTGCATAGGAAGTAACAAAAACAACCGGAATATCGAGTTCGCTGATGATTATCCGTGCAGCCTCAATGCCGTTGATCTTTTTGGGCATCACGATATCCATCAGGATCAGGTCGGGCAACAGCTGCCGGGCCTTCTCGACTGCGTCTTCTCCGGTTGCGGCCAGTCCCGCAACCGTGTACCCCATCGTTTCCAGCACCTCGCTCAGCTGCATGGAAATGATCGCTTCATCGTCAACAACAAGAATCTTCGCCATCTTTTCACTCCTTAAAACATATCGGGAAGTTCACCGTCACCGCAGAACCCCTCGGAGTACTTTCAACATCCAGTGTTCCCTGTAATTGTATTACAAGGCTCCGGATCAGTTTCAGTCCCAGGCTTGTCGATTTATCAACGTCAACATCGCCGGGAATACCGACACCGTCATCCCGGATACTGATAGAGACATTCTCTCCTGCTACTCCCACCATAACGAGGATTGTCCCCCGCTCCCTCCCCTTAAAGGCATGTTTGAATGCATTTGAGAGGACTTCGTTGATCACCAGGGCACAGGGAATTGCCTGGTCCACCGGAAGATACAGGTCCTCTGCCTCCACCGTGCAGGTAATCTCCGGTCCGGACTTCCGGTAGATGTTCAGGAGATCGGCCACCTGGTCCCGTATATGACCGCTCATATTGATCTTATCGAACTGTTTGCTCTCGTACAGCCGGGTATGGATCTGGGCCATGGTCTTGATCTTCATCATCACATCGGTCAGCACACTGCTGATGGCGGGATCCTGCGTCCTCATCCTCGTCATATAGAGGAGGCTGGAGATGATCTGGAGATTATTTTTAACCCGGTGGTGGATCTCCCGGATCAGTATCTCTTTTTCTGCCAGTGCAGCAACAATCTTTTCATTTGCCTGTTTGGATTCGGTCACATTCCTGAAGTACCCGATGAGCCCGTCGATCTCGCCGGAAGCATTCAGTTTCGGGACAAAGGATACGGCAAAGAAGTTCTTCTCGCCCATGGGATCAAGCAGCGATATCTCCTGGTGCAGGGCGGCACCGCTCTCCAGGACCTGCTTCTTGATCCTTGTCAGGGTATCGGCATCTTCCCGGGATAACACTTCCTGGTCCGTTTTTCCAAGCATACCATTCACGGTGCGATCAAACGGGGGATTTATGACCTGGGTGTAACGGAGATTTTTATCCTGGACCTGGATATGGTCCGGTGTACTGGTCGCGATGATCCGGAATTTTTCCAGACTCTCCCGAAGGGCCTCTTCAGCCTGCCGGCGCTCGGTGATATCCCGGTAACTCCAGACCCTGCCAACGATTGCTTCACCAATCTTCTGGGGTTTGGAGTACCGCTCGAAGATCCGGCCATCGGCAAGACTGACAATATCATAGCTCTCCCGTTCCGGGTGGGCATTGTAATCCTTTAACCGGGCGACAAACGCCCGGGAGTCCGCAACCAGGGGGGTCATGTACGCAAGGGCGGTCTTCTCCCCGGCCGCTTCGAGCCGGTGTTCCGGAATCCCCCAGATCTCGCAAAAGGTCTTGTTGTAACTGGTAATATTGCCGCTGGTGTCGGATACGAGGATTCCGTCTGCGGTGGAATCAAGGGCAGCATTGAGAAGGGAGGCGGTTTTTGTTGCCTTCTCTTCTGCAAGCTTGCGCTCCGTGATATCCTGCCCCTGCGCAATCGTCGAGGATATCTGGGAACCTTCCCCCTCGTACAGGAACGCAGTATTCCAGAGTACGATCTTTGTTTCTCCCGAAACGTGCCGGATGGGAATCTCAACGGATTCCCACCGTTCGCCAACACTCGTCTTCTGGATGAGCTGTATGGATTCGTGCCGGGTTTTTTCCGGGAAGAGGATATCGAGTGGCTTGTTCAGTACCGTCTCTGATGAGAGACCGGTCAGGTACTCGGCAGCGCTGTTGAACCGCAGGATCCGGAATGCGGCGTCCCAGATAATGATCGGTGCACTCGCGTACTCGAAGAGATTCTCAAGATACAGGCTCGTGGACCTGAGGGTATCTTCAATAGTTTTCCGGGCGATTGCAGTAGCCGTGAGATCCGTAACAGCCTGCATCAGCTCGAGTTCGTCATCGGTAAAGCGGGTCCTTTTGCAGGTACCGAACAGGAGAGTTCCCAGGGTCCGGCCCTGGTAGACAATCGGGTAACACGCGTACCCGGTGGTTCCGAAGGAATGAATCGGGGAAGAACCGTCCCTGCCTGGGGTGACATCAAAGGCAATGATCCGTTCCCCGTCTCGGGCAACCCGGCCGCAGACTGCTTCACCAAGATCCAGGTACTCAAACCGGCGGGCGTCTTCCCGGGAGATACCGGCGTACGCATTGAGGTACAGCTGATCTCCGCCTGCCTCAACAATATAATTGAAAAATGTCTGGCAGTCGAGATACTGCATCACCCGTTCCCCCACGGCCTGGATCACCCGTTCGGGTTTTTCAGCACCCAGGAGCCGGCGCGCCGCATCGGCAAGGATTTCGAGTTTACCGGACTCGCGTTTGAGTTTTTCTTCAATATCCCTGGGTTCGGAAATATCCTGGAGCGTGCCGGCAACAAGAGAACGGGAACCTTCAGTTATTGGAGTCAATCCCCGCAATTCCGTCCAGATTTTCTTTCCGGTCCCGGTAGTGATCAGCAATTCGAGAACAAAGGGTGCTCCGGTAGACATGCAGGTCTCAATCTTTTCCCGGATCAGCCTCCGGTCATCCGGGGAAAAATATTTGGATCCTTCTTCAAAACCGGGCCGGTAACTCCGGGGAGCCTCAATAATATCATACACTCCTTCAGTCCACTGGAGGTAATCCGTCTGAGGGTTTGTCATCCAGCCCCCCAGTTTCGCGTTTCTCTCGGTTTCCCTGAGGAACCGTTCGCTCCCGGCGAGCGCGTCTTCGGTCTTTTTGCGGGCGGTGACATCCAGCACCTGGGAATGAACCGAGATGAGATTTCCCTTCTCATCACGGAGTGCCGAATTGTACCATTCGCAGTCAATGATCGAACCGTCTTTACGGTAGTTGCGGTTGCTGTGCATATTCCGGGGTTTCTTCCCCGCAAGCATCTCGGAGGAAATGGCAGCAACCCGGCCAACGTCATCCTCATGCACCCAGCGGAATTCACCCAGGTTTTTTCCCAGGATATCTTCTTTTGTCCAGCCAAATACCCGGCATGCCTCATCCGACCAGACCGTAATACGGAATGCCGAATCAAACTCTATCACGGCAAGGGGGGAATTGTTGATGTGCCAGACCAGGCGCTCCTCGGTCTCCCGCAAAGCCTGTTCTGTGGAGGTGAGGTTCTCGACATTCTCCCGCAACTCTTCTTCAGTGGCAATCAGTTCCTCATTGAGGCCGCAAAGCTCTTCGTTGTGATGAACCAGTGCCTGTTCTGCCGTATCAAGCCGTTGCCCGATCTCGCCGGATAATCGTGCGGCTATAAGTCCGGTTGCAATAATAAAGATAACAATACTCACCGAGAGGGTGACCGCATCCGAAAAATGACACCAGGACCCAATGATGTAAAAAAAAATATTTTCAGAAAAGGTAACGGCAACGGTCAGCGATACAAAGTTCCGGAGGAGTATGGCCCGTATCGATGTACCGATAAAATATGAGAACGGAGGGGTTGCCGGCCCGGCCGCTGCAATCAGCCCGGCCCCTATACAGCCCGCTGCGATCGCTGCAAGGGCCGCAATCGGAATAACTGGTGTCCCGTAGAAGAAGGGATTGCCGTAGAAATAACTCAAAACGAGAGTAAACGAGATGAGAGTGATGACGATCCCTGCAGCAACCATGATCTTCGGGGTCCGGCTGCGGCCGGTTGACAGAAAGGCTGAATCACTGAAAAAAAACAGTCCGAACGCAGCCAGGATGATGAACCCGGCAGAGACCGGTGAGATTGGCGATGACAGGAGTCCGAACAGGATCGACCCGGCTGCGATAAACCAGGATTCAGTGAAGAAATGTCCACCGCCAATGCCGGAGAGAATCTCCATTGCCGCAGCACCTGCTATCACCACGAGAAGAGCCCGCAGGAGAAGGGATCCGGTCCGGCCGATTGACCGCAGCGACAGGAAGATGAGAACTGCCCCAAAAAAAATCCATGCCAGCGATGCGCTCAGGGACATCGTCTTGCACCCCTCGCAAACACTGCTCAGGAGAACAATTCCTGAAATATTCCCGAAAATACTCACTACGCTGGTAACAATCGCAAGGAATCCGAAAGCGCAGGCAAGTTTCTTAAAAAGTTCTGCTTCATCTCCAGAGCCGGGTTCGGACGCGATACTACAAGGCGGCACTGTCATTTAAGAATCTTCCCGGAAAACCATGCAGTGATTCCTGTATTGTTAAAAAACAGGTATCATCATTTAAGGTTTTCTCTATGTCTCAGAAAATGAAAGAACATGGATCGATCCATTGAACGTGGTGAGAATTCGGAGTTTCTGTTTTTGTTTTTCCATGTTTTTTTGTTTATCATGTTTGACCGGAAATAACGAACCGGATTTCCTGATGATGATCTCTCATGCACGTTTCCGGAAATCCCGTGGAACCGGTTCTTATTGTTGCGGTAGACAAAGGATTCCCATGAACTCCGTAGGTGTCCGGAATATTTTCAGGACATTTGCCTTTCTCTCCGCTCTTTATTGTAAAAAAATTCTTCATCCCCTGATCATTTCCGCAGTCGGACCGACAGGATGACCGATCCTGTTGCAAGAGCGATAAAAATTACCACAACGGAAAGCCCGGCGCGTGTGGATACCGGTATCGTTCCACTCCCCGGCACAAAGGTTGCGGGAACCGTGACCATCTGGTTTGACTGGACATCGACCGAGCTCGACCAGTCGCTGTATCCCGCAAGTTTCAGGTTGACAATGTGAGTTCCCGGGGCCACGTTGTAGATCGTAACCGGCGCGATCCCACGGAACTGATTATCAACCGACACCTGTCCCCCGGTGGGGGTCGAGGTAACGATGATGGATCCCACATCCTGGGACGATGCGGGAGGACTGAGCTGACCGGGGGGTGGTGAGGTGAATGTAGCATTCACATTCGAAATCTGCCCGGCATATACCTGGACGGTCTGGGTGAAATCCGCGTACCCGGGCAGGTGAAGAAGGAGGGTATGGGCACCCGGGCTGACCGAGATGATGTTGAAATTCGTCCCGGACTGGATCGCTCCCTTGTAGGTCCCGTCAAGATACACCAGTGCCCCGGGGGAGGTGGAGATGATATTGATCGAACCTGAACCCGATAATGATGAATAGGGCGTGAGTGCATAGTTCAGATTATTTCCCTGGCCGGCTGATACGACTTCCGTACGGGTCAGGACTTCGTATCCCGCACGGTGAAGTTCGATCTTGTGCGGCCCTGCAACCATCGCACTGACCGTGAGCGGAGAGGTTCCCTGGTAATTCCCGTCAACATAGACATCGGCACCCGGGGGCGTTGACTGGATAAAGAATGAACCATATGTACCCAGCGTAGTGAGATCAGCATTGACCACAGCGCTTGCCCCGTTGTCCACGTACACATTCTGGACATATGCCTGGTAGCCCGGATAATCAACTTCAACGGTATGATATCCGGTAGTCAGCCCAGAATAAATCCAGGGGGTAATCTCGGAATTGGTCCCGTCAAGGATGACAACCGCACTCGAGGGGTTGGATGTGACCGTGAGTGTGCCGGTCGGGTAATAGGAATAAATGTTATAGGGGTAACCTGGCGGGTAATAGTAGGTCGGCGTGTAAACATTCCCGGAGGGATAGACCAGAACCGTCACGACATTTACGGGAACGGCAGTTGGCTGAGTCACCGGCGGGGTTGTCGGGGGTTCGGTCCGGGGAACCGTGACGGTCGTCTGCGGAATAACCGGTGTCGGAGTTGCCTGCACCGTAATGGAAACCTCAACTTCCCCACTGCTGATCCGGGGCGTCTCCCGGGGAGTTATCGTAACTCGTTCCGGGGTCACCGCTACGCGGGGCGTTGGGGGGGCCTGATCTCCAGATATGCTGGAATTCCGTTCCGATGCAATAACCGGTGCAGCAGTGGCAAGAACAGAAATCAGGATCACCATCAGGACGAAAAACAATGACAGGGTGGCAATGGGATACTTCATAGGGATATTCCTCGTTTGGTGGAGTGATTACCCCTCCCGCTCCTAAAGATTGTGGAATGTTTCAAAAAATAAAACTAAAAAACGTACACTCTGAATTCTCAAAAATTACCAACACCCGCTGCTTCAATAACTCCGGGGAAAATCGGCCGGCCAGGAAAAAACCACAACTGGGAAATTTTTAAACTTCCAGCGTCCCAGGAAAGTTTCTGCAAAGAAAAGAACAAGGGGAGAGAGACTCAGATCCAGACGAACCGGGAGGAGGCGGTTCCAGAGATATTCCCCGGCGCTCACATCACCGGGGAATCATCCAGGTATCTGAGGGTACGGTCCAATCTCGTAAATTTTTTTGACCCTTCAGCACTCATCCAGCATCTTCTTGACGAGTTGCATCGTCTCGATCTTGAACTGGAAGTGCTTGATCATGCCCTCTTTCATCATGATCTTCGCATCAATCATGCGCTTCATCAGAGTTTTTTTCTGGTCGTCGGAGAGAGCTTCCCATAACTCTTCCATCATCATTTCCTGCTGCTCCATCCCATGGGGCATCATTCCTGCTTCGTGTATCATAAATGGCATCACCCTTCTAAAGTCCGGCTGGCCGGACAATCACCCATTCAGGGAAGGGTGAAATATATCACTATCCCCGGGTCTCAGATTATGTGACACCGGATGGAATCGTTTGCTCCGGCCGGGGGATTTTTCCCGGGGAGTCGTCTACGAAAGAGCCGGGTAATCCGTGTATCCCTTCTCTTCCCCTGCATAAAATGTCGAGATATCTTCCTGGTTGAGCGGGGCATTGCGCTCAAACCTTTCGGGCAGATCCGGATTTGCCAGGTATGGCACCCCAAACGATACGAGATCGGCAAGCCCGCTCTCGATCACCTCGTTCCCGCTCTCCCGGCCATATCCCCCGTTCAGGATCAGGGTTCCGTTGTATTTTGAACGAATCATGGGGGCCAGCCTCGCATCCGGATCAGTCACCCCCATCCTTCCGCCGATCGCTTCGATGAGATGGATGTACCCGATTCCTCTCTGGTCCAGTTCCGTTACCAGACCCGAAAACGTTCCCGCGGTATCCGAATCCGACATGCCGTGGACAGAGAAATGGGGAGTGATCCGGTATCCGACCCGGGCCGGACCCCAGACATCCACTACGGCATCCACGACTTCGAGCGGGAACCGCATACGGTTCTCCCGGCTTCCCCCGTACGCATCGGTACGCCGGTTGGACCCGTCTCGCTGGAACTGGTCGAGCAGGTACCCGTTCGCCCCGTGAATCTCGACACCATCAAATCCTGCTTCCTTCGCGTGCTTTGCTGCAAGCCCGAACTGGAGCACAACCCCCGTAATCTCACTTTCAGTAAGGGCACGGGGCGTCGGGATCATCTTTTTTCCCAGCAGAGTATGCATCTCTTCGCCAACCGGAACAGCTGACGGGGCGACCGGTAGCTCGCCCCCGAGATAATCCGGGTGCGACATCCTCCCGACATGCCAGAGCTGGAGGAAAATTCTCCCGCCGGCCTGGTGCACAGCAGCAGTAACCTTCTTCCATCCGGCAACCTGCTCCGCTGAATGAATTCCCGGGGTGCGGCTGAACCCTACACCCTGCGGACTTACCTGAGAACCTTCCGAGACGATGAGGCCTGCAGTCGCACGCTGGGTGTAATAGGTCACGGTCAGCGGGCCGGGGACATTTCCCTCTCCCGCACGGCAACGGGTCATCGGGGCCATCACCATCCGGTTGCGGAGGGGCAGGGCCCCGAGTTTATACGGGAATAAGAGACTTATCGGGTTCATTTATTCATCTCCTGACCAGTTTCCAGATCTCTCCAGTTGTTGTTGCCGGGTCAGGACCGCTCTTCGTACTGGTCAGGACATAGAGTTCATGGGACCCATCTTCGCCAAAGCCCCGGACAAACGCATGGATCCGCCCGCCGGTAGTGTTGACAACGCTCAACTCCTGCGTGGTCCACATGGCGTTATCCATTGCCGTGATATTACCAACTGAGGCCGGGTACCGGCTGATCTCATACCCTGCCGGAGGACTCGAGACAAGTAGCGCCCCATCCGGTTTGGTAAAGCCGGTACTCCATTCGCCGAATACATACTTCCCGGAAAGTTCGGGAATCGCAGCGCCGCTATAGATGTACCCGCCCACCACGGTATTGCCCACATCATGGGGTCTCGATGATCGGCCCGATCAGCGGCTCGCCCCGGGCACCGGTCGTCCCGCAGGGACCAGCCGGGGGTTTTGAATCATCGGCGGGATCAAAGCAGTGCGTGCCTTCCCGGATATTCCATCCGTAATTTCCCCCCTTGTCCACAATAAATACCGACTCAAACAATTTTTGCCCGGCCACACCGGTAGTCAGGGCATGGTTTCCCCCGGCATCGAATGAGGCATAGGCGGGATTCCGGAATCCCATCGCATAGATCTCGGGAGCAAATCCGGCCATCCCGACAAACGGGTTATCCGCAGGGATCGCATACTGCTTTCCCCCGGTGCCCGGCGAATCCACATCGATCCGGATGATCTTACCAAGAAGTTTTGTCCCGTCCTGGGCATTACCGGTACCCGGTGTATGGCCCAGCCCGGTGTCATCGGCCCGACCCCCGTCACCGAGTGCCAGGTAGAGGTACCCGTCATCGGGCCCAAAGAGGATCGGACCACCGTTGTGATTGGAGAAGGGTTTGTCAACCATCAGCAGCACTTTTTCCGAGCTCATGTCGATGGCATTGGGATCACCCGGCATAACATGAAATTCCGAGAGCCGGTTTGTGCAGTCCCAGCCAACCGGTCCGCAGCGGAGTGGAGTAGTAGACAAAGACCCGCCCATTGTCCCGGAAGGCAGGGTGAAACGCGAGGGAGAGGAACCCTCGTTCATCATAGCTGGTACTGAGCGAAGCCATCCGGTCCCGCAGGTTCAGGAAGGGCCGAGCAACCACTGTCTTATCAGGGTTGATGATCTTTGCGACCCCGATCTGGTCAACCACCACCATGCGGCCGCTCCCATCGGGCGGTATCGCAATCATCATGGGTGCGGAAAAACTGCCGGCTGTTTTTTCAAGACCGATTGTCACCGGGGGGGATTTCAGGAGAGTGGACGAGACTCCTGCAGTGAATGAGGCCGCCAGGGAAGAAGCCTGGTTGGTCAGATCGATGCCGGTCCCGGGGACGGCACCGGCAGTTCCCGGTACGCCCAGGGTCCCTGCGGGAGTCACGGGCGATGACGGTATGTTACCCGTGGTCCCGGTGCATCCCGCCGCGATAATACACGCTCCTGCAAGAGCACAGAGAAAAAAGATCCTGATATCCGGTATCATGCACGACAATTAAGAAAAATCATCCCATAAACATATGGGTCAGTGCCGGATTTTGAAACAAGATTTTATCCGGATTTTTCAGGTTCCGAATCGATCGGCCATGTCGACGAACTCAGTACCCGGTGGCATAATACCAGCCACCTTCTTCCTGGACATGGACGGGCACAGTGAACAGCCCGCCAATCTTCCTGTCCGTCAGCATCTTCTCCTTGGGACCGTCGCCAACAAACTTCCCGTCTTTCATCAGGATGATCCGGTCGATCTCGGGAATAATATCGTGCAGGTTGTGGGTCACCAGGATGATGCCGGTGCCGGCTTTCGCAATCTTCCGCACTAGGTTCCGGAAGGTATGAAGGGTATGCAGGTCGAGGCTGTTGGTGGGCTCATCGAGGATCAGGGCGGCCGGGCGGTGCACGAGCGCCCTGCCGATCAGGAACCGCCGGGCTTCCCCGGATGACATCTCGGTCATCAACCGTGCCTGGAGAGGTCCAATCTCCAGGAATTCCAGGATCTCATCTGTCCTCGCTTCCATAGCCGGCGTCACCGTGTGGTTGAAGAGCCCGATACTGGAGAAGAATCCCGAGAGGATCACTTCCCTGCCCGAGACTTCCCGGGTATAGGTGAACTGCAGGTCATTGGATACCACGCCGATGAATGATCGCATGGCAAAGACATCCCAGAACTCCTCGCCCCGGATCCGGAAGACCAGGTCATCATTGGGGAGGGGATAATATTCCCGGGTAACAGTCTTGATGAAGGAGGATTTGCCGGCGCCGTTGGGGCCGAGTATGGCGATATGTTCGCCTTCCCCGATCGAGACCGTGAGGGAGTCGAGTACCTTCCTGTCTCCCTTTATCACGGTGACATTTTCGAATTCGAGCAGCGGAGTTGTGCAGGTTCCGGGTATAGCGTTTTTTTCAGTCATTTCAGCATTTTTTATCGGAGATAACTATCAGGGTTCCGGGATTCTTGAGCGAATTCGCGGAATGTTCCGGGAATTTTGCCGGGAGATTCCGGGATTTTTGGGATTTTTGTCCGGAGATCCCGGGTATTTCAGGAAGATTTGTCCGGAGATTCGCGTTTGGGTATTTTTTTTATTATTCAGTTTTTTTCAACAGATGACGGCCGAAGCACGGCAGTCTCATCCATGCACGTCAAATCAGGCCGGGGATCCTGATCGAATATTCCCGCTCGGTTCCCGCAGTAACCGAAGTGAGGGTTCCTCCTGCCCGGTCACTGAGTCGCCCGAGAAAACCGCCTTCGGTTTTTGCCGCATCCGAAGCAGTGCACCCGGTGCCCCTGAGGGTGATGAGGGCACAGTCATTGTCCCGGTGTATCGTGAGGGTGATCGCATCAGCACCGATGCCCACGAGGTCTTCAAGGATATACGTCACCAGGTCCTTGAACTCATCGTGATCGATCGCCACCACCAGGGACTTCTCGCCCGCGGAGAAGGTGAAGGTGACATCGGAGAGAAGCGGCTGCATCCCGATCCGGTTGAGGAGCAGCCGGGTGAAGGTTGAATCGTCATCATCCGATGCGAGGAGATCGCTGTCCGAACAGGCGGGAACCGAAAGCCCCGTCACAAGCGATTCAAGGTGCCCAATCAGTTCGCACTCCGCCCGCTCGCGGGGGGGGCAGAACCCACGGAGCATCGTGGTGTAATCGGAGAGGAGCCGGGCAGCCCGTTGCACCAGGGCCGGGTCGATGATGCGCGAGAGCTCGGGACCGTCAAACGAACGCTGGAGTTTCCCGATCACCTGGCCCGCCTTGAGAGCCAGGTGGATCGATACACCGCCACCCTTGTGATGCTCATCGGCAAAGGAGCGGAAGACCTCGAGGAGCTCATCGATCGCGTCGCCTTTGATCAGGCGGCTGACTTCCTCGGCGATATCATCCTCCCCGAGTTCCTCCATCACGTAGGTAACATAGTACAGGCGTCCGGCCATGATGGTGAAGAGCTCATTGACCTGCTCCATGCACTCTTCGGCAAATGCGGCGGTTTCGATCGCCCGCTCACGGTTCAGCTCGGCTATATTTTCCAGCGCCCGGGCATCGGAGCGGATGGATGCAAACATCCGCTTTGCATCGGCAGCCGCGATCACCCGCCCGTGGCCCGGCAGGACAACCTCGACCGTGCCCGATGAGAGGAGCGACTCGATGCCATCGAGAGAACAGATGAGGGCCGACTGGTCCCACCCACAGAGACCGGCGATACCCGGGTTTGCGGCAAAGAGCACATCGCCAATGAATAACAGTCCGCCCACCTGCAGGCAGATGCTGTCGGGGCTGTGCCCGGGCGTATGATAGACATCCAGGACAGGGCCGGTGCCAAACCCGATTCTTTCCCAGGCCAGCCCTCCCGGGGTCTCTCCCCGTGTGATGGTGACCTCAGCCCCGTTGGAAAAAGCCAGCGATACCGGGATACCAGCAGCACCGGCCCGTTCCGCGGTGACCAATGGCAGACCGATAGGGAACGGCCTAATCGCCTGGCCGAGGAGATCGGCCTGGGTCATCTTCCCATCCCCGGATTCGAGCACGGCAGCGCCGGCTTCCTGCACGGCGAAGACAAAGACCCCGGTATGGGCAAAGGCCGGGATATCGACAGTCCCGCTGAAGTGATCGATATGGGCGTGGGTGAGAATGACAAAGACCGGGCGGTCGGTCTCCTTACGAAGTTCTTCGGTAATCCGGACCAGGTTTTCTGCCTGTTCAGGAAACCCGCCGGGATCGATCAGGAGGATAATATCGGGAGTCTGGATCAGGCAGGAGTCGGAAGAGAGCGTATCGATCTTGCGAATAAAGGGGTATATCTGTGCCGCCGGGGCACCCGGAACCGGCTGCCACTGCTGGGAGATGAGAGGTTCGCTACCACCCGGCAAGTGCTTCGCCCTCAGAAGGATAGATGGAAAAGATGGTGGTGAACCCCGCCAGCTTTAAGATCTTGTGCACCTCTGTGACCAGGTTACAGAGAGCATACTTGTCACCGGGTTGTTTAAGTTTTTTTGCGGTTGCAAGCAGTACCCGCAGGCCACCACTGCTGATGTACGTGACCGCGGAAAAATTGAGCAGGATCTTCCGGTTCCCGCCGTCAATTGCCTTGTTGATCGCCTGTTCGAGCGTCGGTGCAGTTGCGGTATCTATTCTCCCGGAGATCGAAAGGATGATTGCCCCGTCACGGGTTGCAGTTGTAATTTCCACGGTATTCTCTCTTATCTGGTGAAATGGATCAGAGTATGTTAAAGAGTATTTTGGCGTTTTTTAAAGATAATGCTATGCATGTTGGAACTCCGGCGGACCTTCAACAGCCCTCCATCGCCGGTTCCCGGCATCGTCACCGTCGCTATGACCGCAACAAACCGCCTCGCTTTGATACAGGTTATCACGCGATCATTAAAAGAGCCGGATGCAATAACATATTTGAGAACTCATGGCTGCAACCATTGTTACGTCCCTGCGGGTACTGCTCATGTGGAGCTGCGCGAAGGTTGCTGCTGTCCGTTTCCGTACCTCACAAAAATTCCTGAACATACCCGGAGGCTGCCCGGTCTGCGGCAGCTCCCGGGGGTCCCGCACCACTGCCCGGGCTCGAGTGCAGGTGAGATAATGGAAGAGACTATGAGCTGCGCGATCGATGCCGAGATCCCCTCGATCCCGCAGGTATCCATTGCGCTTGACGAGGTGATGCATGCCGGGGGATTTTCTGACGAAGACTGTCTCGATACCCAGCTCGCGGTTGAAGAGGCGATGACAAATGTGATCGTGCACGGGTATGCAGGCAATCCCGGGCAGATCCTCATCACCTGCCGCATCACTGACAATGCAGCTGAGCTGCAGATCCGTGATTCGGCCCCGCCGTTCGATCCCCTCTCTATCGCTGAACCGGACATCACCGAGGAGATCGAGGAACGCCAGATTGGCGGGCTCGGCGTCTTTTTGATCCGACGCGTCATGGATGAGGTCAGCTACCGGTATGAGGACGGACACAATATCCTCGTACTGGTAAAAAAGAAGAAAGAATGAGTCCGGGCGGGTGCTATTTCTCCGGAATATTTCTCCAGGCCGAAAGGCATGAGATAAAACGGCTCATCGCGATTTTATTTTGAAAACCGGACAGGATTTCTCTCAATTATGGGCATGAGGCGGGACAGAGTTCCAAAGAAAAGAACGGGGCATTTTTACTGACAATAATTTCCCGGAAGGTCATCCAGGCGCATGGGTCCCCTCGGATGGTTTTTCAGGACACGGCCATGGCAGGAAATTTTCCCTTGCTCATATGATTGATTAGGATGTTTCGCTCGGTTCGGAAAAAATGCTCGGAAGAGATCATCGTTTTCCTGTTATTTGCCAGCCCTCTTTGTGACATGTGAGGGTGACCCCCTCTCTCCCCCAGAGGGAGAGGCATCCCAAGGGGTGCACCCCTTGACCCCCATTTCGGAAGATCTCGTTGCCCTTCTGAGGTTATCGCTCATTGAGGGATGCCAGAGCGACGAGGACGGAAGCGCGAAATGCTGGAGCCCCGGGAGCGATTCCTCCAATTTCCCGCAAGGATTTCTCCAGAGTAAAAAAGGAAGATCGGAAAAACTCGGCAAATTCGTTTTGTCCATAGTTGGACCACGGCGAAGGCCCTTTGTCGGGATGATTGGTCTTTCTGTATCGCGGAGGAGTGAACGGCATAGAATTTTACAAGGCTTACATTACCCGCATGAACCTGAAAAAAACCAAAAATCTTTGAGCGACTAAAAATCTGAGTGTGACTAAAAAAATTTGAGCGATAAAATAAGAGGATGGGTTACCCGGCTCAGGCATCCCTGACGATATCCTGGACATAGGCAATACCGATCTTCGCCTTCGTAAGCCGGGTGCTGTCCAGCAGGTGCCGCATATCGGAAAACTCGCCCTCGGTTACGATCTTTTTGACCTGCGTGTTGAGGTCCAGCGAGGAATTATAGGAGACATTCTTGAAGACAACACCGTGGTTATGCAGGTACATAGTCTTTGGCGCTCCCTTGTTCAGGGGGTTGACGTAAGAGAGCGAAGAGAGTTTCTCTGCGGGAAAAAAGGAGAGATCGGCAGTGAGATCGACACCGATACCGAAGCTCACGAGCGTCTCGCCCTTGTGGGAATTCCCGCTGTCGGAGGCAACCCATTCATGAATATTTGCCGAGTCCATAATGGAGGACCCGTCAGCAGGAGCGGCATCGGCCAGCGGGGCTTTCCTGAGGCCAGAACTGGAGAGACCCGCTAGTACACCCCAGATGGTGATGGCAACAACGCCATGATAGCTCTTGACCCGTTCCTGGGCAGAGGTAAAGATCGTCCGGTAGATATCTGCGATGCTGATGCCGTCGGGCCGGCTCGTTTCGAGCGTGAAATACTCATTGAACGGGCCGTCAAGCGTGACATTGAACCCGGTATAAACCACCACATCGCTGTCATGGTCGAGAGGGGTTAGGAAATCCGGCGTGTTGTTGCCGTCGGTCGGGAGCCAGACCATCGAGCCGTAGAGGGTGATCATCTCGCCCATGAGGGGCATGGCTTCTTTTACATCGGCCCCGAGGGCCCCGAGACCCAGCGAGTAATTGATCTCGGAGAATTTCCGGGCCTTGATATCGGCCTCGGTGAGCCGGGCATGGAGAACCTTGTCCAGGTCCCCGAGCACATGGAGGACTGGCGGGGTGGTGAGCCAGCCGGGCTCAATAATCAGGGAGACACCCTCGCCCAGGATCGTCTTGTAAAAGAGTTCGTTGAAGAGCGTCAGGCTCTTCCGGGTCTTGACGAGATCAACGACCGCTAGCTCGGTTGTCGGGTACATATCGAAGACCGATGAGAACCCGGCCATGTCGAGCACTTTCTTGGGGTACTCACCGACAGCCGCGAGGGCAAAGCGCCCGCTCCGGCGCTTCATCTCTATCTTGAGGCTGTTAAAAACCCTCAATCCCCCGCTGCTCAGGTATCCCGTACCTGACATATCGATAACAAGTTCCTTGTCATCGTCGCGGAGGGTGTCGCGGGTCCAGGTTTCCAGCTGCTGGGCTCCGAATGCATCGAGCCGTCCCGATACAAAAAAGATCACCACCCCGTCCATTCTCTCGCTCCGTGCTTCCATAGGGTTAACCTGATGAAGTATATTATGCTGCTAGGTTTTTATTGTTGGGGTATTATTGGTCCGGGGTGCCGATGTTAAACGACAGAGCCTGGATTGCATCACCCCTAGTTCCTTCCGGTAATGGCACGGCAAAAAAATAGAGCGGACGATCCTGACCAATTGTCCGTTATTTTTAAAGGTGCCTCAAAAAAAGATTATCTCTGGTATTATCATTGTTACGTTCATTCTTGTTACAGCCATTATGATAGACGTTATTCTTGCGGCTGATATCACCGTTATTATCGCTGTTTATTCCGGCTCAGGAAGACCGCTCCGCAGAGTGCAAGTGCCCCGATGATGGGGACTGCACCCAGTGCAGCCTTGGTTGCGAGGGGGGTGGGTAGTTGCTCAGGCGCACGCTGGGTGACAACCGTTGTCGTTGTCATGACGGGCTGGCTAGCAGGCTGGAGCGATACATCGACAGTCTTGATCAGGTCCTCCAGGACCGTAACCTGAGTGGAGTAGGGGCGGTAGCCGTCAGCAGTTACCGTGATCGTGTGCATGGTGCTCACTGATACATTGGTAAAGAGCGTAGTGCCGGTTCCCGGTCCTGCGTTCCCGCCAACATATTGCCGGCAGTTCGTGGTATCGAGGCAGACCGTGCTGCCAGTGTGGTCAACGTACACCCTGACCGTACCGGTCGAGGAGGTTAGAGGTGTCCCGATGGGCGTGACGATGGGAGCAACAGTTGTTGTGGGAGGGTAGAGGGATTGCAGGTTGATGGGGAGGTACGTGGTCTTTGCAAGGTTCACGTACACGGTCGTGAAATAATCCTGGTAGCCACTGGGGCTCCTGACGGTTATCGTGTGGTAACCCTGGCTCAGGCCCAGGAACTGGGTGCTGCCGGAACCGCTGAACGATCCCACGCCCGTGTGGCACAGGACATTGTCGAGGCAGACCGTCCCGCTGCCGGGAGTTACGTCAACCTGGAGAACAGTTATGGCAGGATTGAGGTCCAGCGTTGCGTCGACTCTCTGGGTCTGGGCCGACACGACAAAGATCTGGTTGGTCCAGGTTGCGTACCCTTTATTGGTCACCGTGACGGTGTGCCAGGCATTACCAGTAACGGTAAAGATCGTGTCAGTGGTGTCGCAGTTCACGGTGTCGATGCACGCGACTGCTCCCGATGGGGTCGAGTAGACGGCGATCCTGCCGGGCTCGACAAGCCCCTGGACATGGACCGCGAGAAGGAGGAGGAGCGCGACCAAGAGCAGGCTTCTGAAATTTTTGATAGGCATGCTGCGAAATGGGAGTGAGGGATGATAAGAGTATGGGCGAATGATAGGATTTGCAAAATGTTTTTTCGGGGATTCTTTCGCGGGGAGAGTGATGCTTTGCCTAACGGGAAATTATCCCGTTGGCCGGGGCAGGATTTTTCAATTTCCCGGGCTTAAGCCAGCGGTTTGCCGGAAAATTTCCTGCCGGAGCTGGAAAAAAATTTCTATAAGATTTTTTCTGAAAATTTTTTATCCGCTCATCACATTTCGCTGAAAAAAATTCGCGGCAAAAATTCTCACAAAAATTTCACCATTCACCCTCTATCGAAAACATCAGGATAGTTTTCATGAACTGGGATAAGGTAGAATATACGAAATTCACGCCGACATCCAACGTATAACCGATTCAACCCGAGCCTCAAAACAGCCCTTCTTTTCATGCTGACCGTGTTACCCCCCACCCCCAGGGAGTTTTGCCATCCAAAAGCATCCATTAGGGTTATTTTAGCGCCACGCAAAATGCTCCGTTTGGCCTGAATCACAAGCAAATCTCACATTTAAAAATGCAAAATACAATTATCCATTTTTTTGCACATAATTCACGAAAATGATCTCCCAAACCCCTTCATGAATCCAAACTCTCCGACGGAGAAGTGAACTGAGCGGAGTCCGATTCCCCTTGGGTCCCGGGCTCGATCAATGATCCTGAAAAGTGAAGTTTCGCCATACGGAAACCCTCGGATGAATAAGAGTATGTTTTGCCCTGCAGTACGCACTCTCGGGACGCTCTTTCGTTCTCATGTGGCCCCCCCAAAAGCGGCGAGTGGGTTTTTTGGAAATTTTTTGGGAATTGAATTTGCCGGGAGGTGAATAAAAAAAAGTAACCTGAAAAAAATTCCAGATTTTTCGTTATCACTTAGGAATTTTTTCCCCATCATTTATACCGGAATATTTTTTAAAATATTTTTTCCGGCCTTTCGGCCCTGTGTCTTAATCGCGACTGCCTGGATCAAAACTTTGGATAACGCGTATCGCATCCACCAACCAGGGTGCCATCAAAAAAAGCATTGCATCTTTCGCTCATGCCCGGACGATAATTATCCTGCACCTCAACCCATTCCCATTACCGGCCCGGGTAGCCCGGTAGAAAAATTACCTGGCCGGATCCGGACAGGAAAAATTTCCTGAAAGATATTCACCAAAAACCGTTTCATTCCCGCAACTTAAGAAACTCATCCGGATCGATCCCCGCCTTCTTCAAAATCGCGAGCAGAGTACCCGGAGCAAGCTCCGGGTGGCTCGGTACCGTGACGAGCCGGTTTTTCCCAGGGTGGAGCAGGTGATTATGGGTTCCGCTCTGCCGGATGGGCGCAAAACCAAACAGCCCAAGCAGGTGCACCACTTCATGAGAGGGGAGCAGCGGGATACCGGTCATGGTCCTTCACCTCAAATTTCAGGTACATCAGGGTATGGTCGCGGGGCGTGAGCTCTATCCTGAGTTCATACTGCTCCTCAATTCCCCGCTTGAGATTCTTCAGCGCCTCCTCTTTCGATAACCCCTGGTCGGCAAGCGAGGAGAGCAGGTCAACTGCCACGAAATATTTTCCCTCCCGGTGAACATCAATGAGCGTCTTCATGATCAAGAAGGCTCTATCGGATTTTGGCCTGATAAAAATATGTAATGAGGATGCGAAAAAGATATGAAAAAATGCAATAAGGATACGGAAAAAAAGCATAGAACCGGAACTCTGCCGACCCTCACCGGGAAGAGAACCGGTACCCGCCCTCCGGCACCACGATCTCGAACCGGGCACCTTTCCCCGGTTCCCCCGTCTCGGTGATGGTCATTCCCGTTATGGAGAGTATCTCGCGCGAGAGATAGAGACCAAGACCCGTGTGCCTGCCGTACCCTCGCGTGAACAGCTGCCGTTTGTCCTCCTCACTGATCCCTTCGCCATCGTCCTCCACCGCGATGATCGCTCCAGCAGCCCGCGGCCCCGGGAAAGATCCAGCATCGCAAGATACTCCCCCACGAGGGGCATCGTCCGGTAATAATCACGGGCCCAGAGCATCACGAGGGCCGCGGTATCAGCTACCGGGTAAAGATCTCGATCGGAAGTCATGGTCAGGTACATTCCTTCACTGGTATTTTACCGGAGTCTTAAAAAAAACCCCGCGTTTTCATATCCTGTCGTTACTGTTGAAGGAAATACTACGGGACAACGTACCGGGGATCGAGTTCAGCGGCTCTCCGGTTGCATTCCGCTGCTCGTTCCGGCTTGCCGGCATCGGCATACGTCACACCCTCCAGGTGCCAGGTACCCGCGTCACCGGGCGAGAGTGCCAAGGCCCGGTCATACGATCGTATCGCTTCATCATAGCGCTTCAGATTATGAAAGGCAACCCCCTTCGCCACCCATGCTTCGGTAAAATTCTGATCGAGCGCAAGAGCCGCATCGAAATACAGGAGTGACTCGTTATACCGGCCATATTGGGTCAGGAGGGTCAGCCCCTGGAGGAACTGCTCTTTTGCTTCGGGAGAGGATGAGGAGATCCCGTTGCGTTCGAACGCAACAGCCACGGAAGTGCCCCCGTACTGGACCCGCGATTCTCCGGAAAACGAAGGAGGTGGACTCATCGCCGGCGATGCAGATTCAGCCGGGATGAGGCAGCCGCTGGCAAGGCAGGTAGCTACGATCAGGATGCAGGTGAAGATGATCCGGGTGCCGGTAACGATGATCCGGTTCATGCGGGAGTACTCAGGTGTGCGGAACATTGGTTGTGGTCACCCGGTAGGTGTAATCGTACTGGCAGTTGAGATTGCCAAACTCGGCAATGGACATCTGTACCTTCTCCTTCTGGAGCGGGTCGAGCCGGGGAATCGTAAAGGTTTTTGTCATCCCGTGACAGTAGCTAGCAGCGGGAACCAGGGTAATATCCACGGCAAGGTTTTCAACCGTGCGATTGGTTGGGTTGGCCACGGAAAAACTTCCGGTATACACATCAAAATTCCCCACCGCGTCGGATAAAAAACCGCCCGAATCCAGACCTGTGACCGTGATGTCGTCATTACGGGTCGAAGAAACGCAGCCGCTGGCAAGGAGCAGGAGAATAATGATGGGGAATGTCCAGCCGGTGCGTTTCATGGTGCCAGATCCAATGTTTGATCGTTCTCCCCTCATATGCTTTACCGCCATGGCGCTGTGGTTAAGTGTGGATGCGGAGACATCGATCGTGGTCACGGCAATGAGAGAAAAAATGCAGCGAACGGGCAAAAAAATGTGAACGGGGGATAAACCTGCGATCCCGGCAAATTTCAACACCGGATTCGGGCTGTTGCAATACGTGACGGCCGTGGTGCCGGATCAATCCGGTTTCCGGGTCCGGTTCCTCCCGAGGATGTTAAAAGATACCTCGAAAAACACCTGGTGTCGCCCGGTACGCGTTGAGCCGGGCGGGGATCCCGCGGGAAAAATCCGGCTTCGTGGGATGTCTTACACCGGATGAGAAGATGGACCGGAGTTAGTGGACCCTCGGGATAGGCCAAATGGTTCTTTTGGAATCGGTCCTGGTTTTTTTAAACCGCGTGTACTATGCTACAAAAAACCGGGAAAAATTTTTTGGATAAAAATTATTTTTTTAACTATCAATAGTGCCGGCTCAGCCGTGAGATGGAGGCGAAGTGCTACGCCCAGGTTGTAAGTATTTCCGGGATCGGGAACAGCTCTGGTTCGTGGGGGAGTCTCCAGCCGGCCCCTTCTTTGACCCAGCCACGTCCCCAACTTCATTTCCTCCCCACTTCAGCCAGTGTAACATGGCTAAATATGACCTCCCCCATTCCCGCCGGATAACGTCCAATTATTCCGGCCCGGTTCCCGTGTTTTTGGGAATTATGACCTCTGGATCCCGGGGGGTGAGGGAAAAGAGGTACAACCGGGCATTTTACGGGCTCCGTTGTACCAGTTTTCCCACGGGGGAGTTTGAAGGGAAGAAAATCCATTCCTCCGACGATGATTCCCCGCCAGGATTCAGGAGCAGGTACCGGCAGCCCGGGGCTTTCTCGTGCTGCACCGGCAGCAGGAAATCCCGGCAGAAAAAAATTCCCCCAGACCGGTTACGATTGAATCAGGCGCGAGAGATCTCCCGGACCGGAAACAAATCGCTTAAAAAAATTCCCGTAACTATTCACAAAAAATCCGCTATAAAAAAAATTGAAAAATTTCCCGGCCGGCTCACGCGAAGCGCCGGTCCTGAGCACGACCGTTTCCCTCGCGGTCGATCCCGGTCAACGAGCCTAACATCTTCATGAGGAAACACCAGGTGCCGTGCCGGGACCGGAGCCAGAGCCCAGCCGGAATGACGGCATTGCGGGCAATGATGCGGCGCGGCGTGATCCCATCAGTGAAATTCCCCGCCCATCTGCCGGAATGTCGGGATTGCTCCGTTTCAGCCTGCACATTTCAGCAGCAGGATCACCGGGTTGAAGGAAGGTCCGGCCGGGCATAATCCAGATAAGCGTGGAGAATAAACCTGTTAGTACTCATGAAGATGCTTCGGACCCCCATCCCGAATGCTCACCTGGCGATACTGGAAGACTGCGACCCGGCGGAGCTACTGGGCAGATTCGAGTACTGCCTTAAGACGGGCTCAAAAAAGACCGAGTACGGGTTGCTGGCAGATGCATGGGGCAAACTCTTTTCAGACCTGTACCTGACCCCGGAGGAGCTGGTGGATGAGATGAGCCACGGCAAGCACCGGCTTAGCGGGGACCAGGAATCCATGCTCCGGGAGTTCGTCCGGGCGGACTGTGCGAACGTGGGCTCGTTTGTTGTGAAAGTGATAAAAAACGGCGGGAAGATCGATCGTGCGGCCCTGATCATGCTCGCTGACCTGGAGGATCTCGCTGGTATCGAGTACAACGGCATGACGGCAATTCACCTGCTGGTCGATGCCTGCGACAAAAAAATACGACCAACCCTCATCAGAAAGATGGGAAAACGGCTGCTCTCCCAGGTCTATGACCGGCGCGGGATACCCAAGATCTTCCTTATCTTCAGCCTGGTCGACATCTACGGGGATGACCTTGATGCCATCGCGGGGATCTTTTCAAATGACGAGCTCAGGAATATCATGAGCAGGACCGGGAACAATGCCCTCGACGTTTTACGCATGTGGCCGCATTGCTAAAACGGCACCCGCCCCTGGAGCGCAACGCGTTCTATATCCCGGCCGCAAAAGATACGAAAAAAGAAGGATCCGAAGCCCCTGTCAGGATCGAGAAGGCAACCGGTCTTAACAAAAATAACGGGACGCAGTAATCCTGGAACCTTGGAGCCTGGGGCATATATCCGGCATACCGGAAATCTTTGGAAAATACGTTTTTTCATTTCCCTATCTGGGGACTGATGACCACCGGAATTATTCAGCCGGCCATGGGGGAGAAAAACAGGGGCAGGGAATGATCGGTCACAGGGGAAAAATCATCCGGTCTTTTCAGAGTTGCCACTTGCCGCTCTGGTTGATCTTCCCCAGGCCGCGGCACCGGTTGAAGTACGTCTCGCCCCAGATCCATGGCTGGTAGGTACAGCACATATCGGGTTTCACCAGGTGAATACCACAGAGGTACCGCTCTTTGGTTACGCGGCGCAGGAACGGACAGACCGCCACGTAGTCACCGGTATCGGGATTGCGCATCTCGACCGAGACCACATTCCCGAGATCTTCGGGTTTGAGATCGGCACAGTTTATGGGTCCGCTCTTCTCCATGCAGGCGATAAAGCAGCGCAGGATATCGGTCCGACCCTGTTCCATCCAGACGTACACATTCGGGACCGTTGGCGTAATATTGGGGCCAAACATCCGGCAGCACAGCCCGCACTGCTCACACGGTTCATCTTCAGGTATCAACTCATCCATCGCGTTCCTGATCCACGTTTGCATTCACCGGGGGATATTTTTGCCGATTCAAAGAGCTAACTCCCGGGGCCGTAACCTCCTGCCAATATAAGCAGGGAAAATTTCCAAGGTTATGTGCTCTCCGGAACTTCCCTGGTCTTCCACAGGATGTAGATAACTACAAGACAGAGGAGAAAGGATGTGAGATAAACTGCCTGGTACCCAAGTCTCGAAAGTTCCGGTGTAAGCCGGGGTACCAGCGGGGTTCCGTCCCGGGGAATCCCGGCAGCATACATCCGGAAGGCAAAGACCGACTGGAAAACGACGATCCCAAAGACAAATCCGACGTACCGGATCATCATCATCACCCCGGAACCGTTCCCGACCGCACCTTCGGGACAGTGGTTCATGATAAGCTTCCCGTTCGGGCCAAAGAAGGCCGACGTAGATACCCGGGTGACAAGCATCCCGATGATGATAACCACAAGAATTGTTGTCGGGTTGTAGGTTACAAAAACGAGGAATCCGGCTGCCGCGACCGCAACGGCGATCATCGAGATCCTTCTGGTACCATAACGGTCTGCAAGGTTTCCCGCGAGCGGAGCTACGATGAAAGAGAGGAGTGCCGGCACGGTCATGATCATCCCTGACGTGAACGTGTCGAGATGATGAGAGTTGAGGAGATAGAGGGGCATCAGGTACGTGACACCGGAGAAGAGTAGCGTTACGATAAAACTGGCTGCAAGTCCTGACCGGAAGTCCGGGTCTTTGATGAGGGCCGGGCTGATGAGCGGATCCGGGTTCCGTTTTTCGAGCTGCCAGAAGATAAGGCCCAGCAGGACTCCCGCAACAAAGAGCGAGATAAGCATGAGGTCCGGAGTACCGGGAACCTGGAAGAGGGAGAAGGCGAGAAGGATGCAGAGTGTTGCAAGGATAAAGGCTGCCACCCCGGAAAACTGCAGGGGTTTTTGCACAGCGGGGAGCTCCTGCCAGGGGAGAGCATGCCAGCTGAGGAGCAGGGCGATGCCTACAACCGGGAGGTTTAAGAAAAAGATCCACTGCCAGCTCGCATACTGGGTGATAAACCCGCCTACCCCGGGGCCGAGAGCGAAACCAATAGCGGAAAGAGCGATAAGATAGCCCAGCGACTTCCCCCGGGTGGATTCCGGGAGGAACCCGGTAATTATTGCCGGCCCGATTGCAGAGAACATGGCAGCGCCGGTTGCCTGGAGGATGCGCGAACCTATCAGGAAATAGATATCCGGCGCAATTCCGCAGAGGAACGAACCTATACCAAAGACCACAAGACCGGTTATGAAAAGCGGGTGGAACCCGTACCGGTCGCCAAGTTTTCCCATGAACAGGATAAGGGCGGAGGTGGTGAGCATGTACGCGAGAATGACCAGTGAACCCATCCCCACGGATACCTGAAATGACTTTATGATGGTCGGGTTTGCGATATTTACAATGCTCATGTCCAGCGCACCCAGCAGTGAGGCCAGGCAGACAGATGCAAGAATAAGGCGCTGGCCAGTAACCGTACGCGGATCGGCCAAGAGAAATTTTCCGGGGAGAGCAGGTAATTGAATCAGGGTTAGTACCGGTCATTTTTCCGGGTTAAAAAGGTGACCTGACGAAAACCTAAAAATCCATCATGAACCTGAAGGTCCCACATTTTTTAATGGGATGCGGGTACTTTTTTTAAAAATTTGTGTGCCGTGGTTTTTTTGTGCCAGCAGGGTATTGCAGGCACAAAAAAGGTACAAGAAAAAGTAACGTCTAATTCCCGCCCACAATGATGGGGGTAACGTTGATGTCGAGATACCGGGGCTGCTTCCGGGTGTAATTCGGCCAGGTGATATCCATCCCGCCGTTCGGGTTTGCGGTCTTTGCAAACCGGGTCCAGAGATCCACCACATTCGAAGATACCGCAGGCACCGCCGGGACCGGCACGCCGAACAAGAGGAGCGCCTCGCTGCCGTGGAATGCCCCGTTGGGCTGGCCGGGCAGGACATAGCTGTACCGGTACACGTACGTGTCCGGGCTGATATCTCCCATGGAGGTTGCGGCAAATTTCACCGAGTCGGAGAAGTCGTAGTCCGTCATGATCTGCGCCAGGCGGAGCTGGACTTCAGCAGTCGAATTGGCCGGATATTTCGCAAAGACTGCGTTTGCATCCTCATTGAACCGCCCCTTGAGAAAGGCCCGGTACTCTGTGACGGTCATGTTGGCGTTCGCAGAGAGGGTGGTCCCGTCATTGGCATTGTTCCCGATCATGAAGGGGACCGGGTTCTCCTTATGGAGAAGGTACAGGTTAGCCAGGGTGTCGGGGAGGATCCACCCGTCAATCGTGGGCTCGAACTGGACGGTGTGTGTAGTCCAGAACCCGGCTCCCGGTGATGGTGTTGCATTGATCAGGGTTTCGGGAGACAGGAGCCGCATCCTTGCGATCGCATCCGGGCCTGAATACCCGAGGCTTGCTGCATAGTTCATACCAAACTGTTCGGCATATGTTTTCGGATGGGTGGCATCGATGATCGCACCATTGGCCCAAAAGGGACCGCTCTCGACAATGGCCTGCTGGTAGAGCCCTGTGCTCGTCGGGCTGGCGACGTGGACAAGCACACTCTCTGCTCCTGCCGACTGCCCGAAGATGGTCACCCGGGACGGGTCGCCGCTAAATGCCCCGATATTCTTCTGGACCCATTTGAGGGCTGCCTGCTGATCCATGATCCCGTAATTGCCCGAGGCATTGTGCGGGGACTCGTTATCGAGCTGGGGGTGGGCGAGGAAACCGAGGGCTCCGAGCCGGTAATTTGGCGTGACAACGATGACACCATTCTGTGCGAGCGTGGTCCCGTTGTAGAACGGAATGGATCCGGCAACATTGGCAAATCCCCCGCCATAGAAAAAGACCATGACCGGCAGTTTTTCATCGGAAGATTTTGCCGGGGTCCAGACATTGAGGTACAGGCAGTCCTCGCTCATGTTCAGGGGCGCCGTCGGCTCCGGCTGGGGACAGGTTGCTGAATACTGTTTTGTCTCCTTTACCCCATCCCAGGGTCTGACCGTTGCCGGCGGTCTCCAGCGCAGGTCACCGGTTGGGGGGGGCCGCAAACGGGATCCCGTGGTAGACCATGAGGTCGCCCTGTTGTAATCCGGAAACCAGACCGGCATCTGTCTTCACGATAAAGGATGTATTCGCTGTGCCGGGTACCGATCCCTTCTCGGTACATCCTGCCAGGCACGAAAAACCGATGAGCAGGCAGAGTACCAGCACGCAACTTGTGAGCTTACCTGTTTGCATAAACTTCCATCCCTTTTTTCCCTTACTGACAGCGTAGAGCATAGCCGGGTTCCCGCAGGAGATGAACTCTCTAAAAAAAACCCGCCACCGGTCTGTCATCCCGGTAAACACCGGGGAGGCTAATGGAGATTATTGGCCTTTTACCGTTTAATGATATGGCTTTCCGGGCAAAGGTCTCCGCAAGGGGGAGGACGTGGCCGGAAAAGAATGTGTCAAAAAAAGAGAGACGGTGACCCCCTGGGGAGTCCCGGGTTTTACCAGGCCGTCAAGGTAAACGTATCGCCGGTCTCCCATGCGCGGGTCACCGGGTTCAGCTGTTTCTCTACACCATCGAAGGTGCCGGTGCTTTCATGGACCGTGATGACGAGATAGCCTATTCTCTGGTCTTTCTTGGCGATGGCCGATTTGGGCGATTCCAGCACGAGTGCCGGATCCACGTTTGCAGGATCGAATGCTATCGCATGCGCCACGGCATTTCCGCTGACGATCTGCTGGACGCCCTGGGATTCGCCGCGAGCGTACAGGTGGGCATGCCCGCAGAAATAGGCAGAGACATTGTTCTCCGCCAGGCTGTTCCAGAAGAGATCGCGCTGAGGCGGATGCGCGTCGAGGGCATAATTATCCTCTTCATCATCGTTGACTACCGCATAGGCTGGAGAATGCCCGTAGACAAAGGTGAAGGGCCGGGTATCCTGCGTAAGCTGCCCGACAACCCAGCTCTGGTTCACCGTTTCCTTGAGACCATTGTGGGCAATGTAATTGTCGTTTGCCACAAACTTTGCACCCTTGTGGGTGAACGAATATGTCAGTCTCTCTTCTCCCCTCGGGCCGTTTGCCGGCATGCCGGCTGCGGCGGTGGCCAGATAGGCGCTAAGAAGGGGAGCAACGGTCTGGTTCGGACCGTCCTCATGGTTGCCCCGGACAACGTATATCGGGATACCGGAACCATCGGAGTAATTATGGATCGGTGCAACGTCAGCCATCCAGTTGTTGAACTGGCCGGTATAATTTCCCTCCATAGGGGATGCATTAGTCAGTCCCCAGCCGTTGATCAGGTCACCCATGTACAGGGCAAAGTCCGGTTTCTCGGCGGAAATTGCGCGGGAGATAGGAAGGAGATCCGGGCTGACACCGGTAGTGGTGTTTGACGCGGGATCAGGGGAATCCCCGAATACGACAAATTTCCAGTCCCCCGACCCGGAAGGTGCCGGGGAAACAGAAGTTGCCGGGGCCGGGGGAACCGTGGCGGGTGATGAGGTTGTGCACCCGCTGGTACTTACCGCGATGATAAGGATCAGGAAAACGCATAGCGTGTCTTACACTCTGGCGGTGAAAAAAACTTTTGATGTATTGTCAGCGGTTTAACATTTTTGTATTTTTTCCGGACCTTTGGGAAACGTAAACGTGAACCTTGTCCCCTCGGAGCGATCAATCACGACCGTGCCATTCAGTTGCCCGGTGAGCATGTTGACGAGCTTGAGACCAAGGGTCGCCTGGTTCTCGAGCGTAATATCAGGACGGATTCCTGCCCCCTTGTCCGCAATAACAAAAGTCAGGAAGTGTTGATCTTCTGAAGCAGTGACGGACAACCTGCCGCCGTCCTTTCCTTTGAACGCATGTTTCAGGCTGTTGGTGATCAGTTCGTTGCTGATGAGGCCAAGAGGAATGGCGGTGTTGGTATCTACATAGATTTCATGGATACTGGTCTCGAACCGGACCCCCCGGCTTCCGGGCTCATACAGGGACAGGAGCGTTGTTCCCAGGGAATGGATGTAGTTCTCCAAATTGATCTGGGATAAATCCTTGCTGCGGTAGAGATGTTCATGCACCAGCGACATGGACCTGACCTGGTTCTGGCAGTCTTTCAGGGCATCAACTGTCGTGGGATCGTGAATCTTCCGTATCTGCATGTTCAAGAGACTGGCAATGATCTGAAGATTGTTTTTGACCCGGTGGTGGACTTCCTTGAGCAGCGTCTCTTTTTCCGCAAGAGATGCCTGGATCTGCTCCATCATCTTCTTTTGCTCGGTAACATCCCGAGCTACTGCATAGAAGACATTTCCTGCCGGAAAGATGCGCCACTCGATCCAGCGGAATGAACCGTCACGGTGCAGGTACCGGTTCATGAACTGGAGGACTTTTTTACCGGCCCGGAGCTCGGCAAGGATACCCAGCGTAGCTTTCCGGTCATCGGGATGAACAAAATCGAGAACCCGTTTTCCCTCCATTTCGCCAGGAGTGTAGCCAAGGGCCGATTCCCACTCATTGTTCAGGCGCCGGAAATACCCGTCCATATCCGCAATGCAGAGCAGATCGAGCGTATGGGTAAAGTACTGGTCCAGTTCCTCGTTTTTCTGGAAGAGCGCCTCTTCGACCCGTTTGCGCCGGGTGATGTCCTGGATAACCCCGACCATAAACACCTGGCCGGATGCATCCCGGTACAGGGTCGAGGTGGAGATAAGGGTGCAGATCTGGCCATCGGGTTTGGTGATCGTCACCTCATCTTCCCGGGTTGTCCGGCTCAGGAAGACGTCCTCGGTCATATCCCAATGGAAGGCTGCATCGGATTCACTGAAAAAATCCCGGGGGGTCCGGGTGAGGATCTCATCTTCAGGCCGCCCAATAAAGCGGCAGAGGCTTTCATTGACCACAACAAACCGATGGTCGCGGTCAAGGACGTAGACCGGGTATGCGATCGTGTTGATGATGGTGGCGACATTTCTCTTGGACTCGACTTCGAGTTCGAGCGCCTGCATCTCCTTTGCCGCCTCCTTGTCATCAAGCGTGTGGTACACTACGGAAAAAAAGATGAACATCCCAATCACATTGAAGACGACCATGGGGATCGCAACCGTCGTGACGATCGTAAAAAATTCCGCGGGCTTTGTCACGAGGATGAGCGTATAGCAGGAGATCAGCGTCTCGGAGAGGGCGATCAGGACAACCGCGATCCAAGTGGAAACGAACTGCCGCCGGTTTGCGATATATACGATACTCCCGAGGATGCCTGAAAGGAAGGGTGCGGACAATCCGGTCCACATGTAGGGTCCCCCCTGGGCAAAACGGAACAGTCCACCGATAAGCCCGGAGCCGATGCCGATCCAGGGTCCGCAGACCAGCCCCGCTGCCATGGGGCCGAGATCCCGGACATTGACCACTGCGCCTTCTACCGATAGCCCGCTCAGGGTTCCGAATATGGAGAGGATGCCAAAAAATACTATGAGGACCAGCGACGTGGACCATGAAGTCCGGTGTTCGAAAATCTCGGAAAAAAACCGGCTTTGCATGAAGATGGACGCAAAGACGATGATCACACAGAGGATCTCGAAGAGAGTGACCGAACTCTGGATAATCGTCAGTGCCATGGTATCGAATTCATATACAGGGGATATATATAATATTGGACTGAAACGCTGGATTCCGGGATCATCGGGTATGTCAAAGAGCCTATCCCATCAATCCATAACTGTACCCAATGGATCACGAAGACCAGTTAATCAAACCCTTTTGGGTATTTTTTTTTGAATAGGAACGGGGTTCTAATCCATCCGTCAGCTCAGAGCGCCGAAGGAAACCGGGGAGGCCGGTAAAGGACGGGGCTCGTACGGGGACTCGTGGTATAAAGGCCACTTCGCATCCACCCGGCCACCCATAAGGAATACAAAAAAAAGGATCTTTGCAGGTCAGACAAGATAGTATCCGCGGGAACTTATGCGAGCCGGTAAGCAAGGATAACCCTGCTCTCATTATCCAAAAGTTTCATCCCCTCCCCACCGGTCTGGATGAACGCGGCTCTCGGAAGATCGGCAAGAAACGCAGATTCCTGGGGCATAATACCGGGCTCTGGACAGGTTAACCGGGTCCGGACCGCGGGGGTGATGGCAATCTTCTTTCCGGATACAAGATATGCGGCAGTGTAGGTATTGCAGCCGGATGTACCGGAGATAGTCCCATTCGTGCTAAAACGGGTGGTGATATCGGACCCGCCGATCACCGGAATGAGAATCCCGGTTAAATCTACATAGGAGACAAGAATCCATGATGTCTCATGGGCAACCTCCAGCGGTTTTGGCGAGAGATTCGTAAGAAAGAGGAACAGGAATACAACACAGACTGCAAGGCCGACGATGAGGAGGATCGAAATATACCGGTTATCTGCCAGGATCCCGGCCGGTGGCTCTTCCATATCCTCAAATTCACCGGGCAACAGGATAACCGTTTCGGCAAGTGTCGTGACCGCACATTTTGCGTGAGTCAATCACTGCGCTATAACGCGATCGGATACATGCCGGTTTCCTGAGAAAAACTTCTCCCCAACAATGGTAGAGACGAACGGTGATTTTTATGTTTTAATACTCCGGCAGCCAATAGAGATCATGGATATGTTAATGGTCAGGAAATGGGTGATCTTTTTTATCGGGATTCTCTGTGCGATCATCATCGCAGATACCCTGTCAAATATGATTGTCGCGGCAGTCGGGTTGAGCGGATGGGTAAAATTCCTCGTCAGTTTTGTCCTGTATGCGGTCCTGTTCTTTGGGATCCTCTATGCAATAGAAAAGATATTCGGGATCAGCTTTTTCGGGTTCTGGCAGGAGTAAAAACTCCATTTTTACCGGGGGACGACGATCGGATAGATTTTGTAGTCGGAACGCCAATATGGGAACTGAACTCCGGGACATACGTCTGGTCCCCCTGATCCGGTGATTGATTATGGATACGAAATTGTCATGCCTCATCCAGGGTATGATCGGGATTATATTCGGGCTTTTGGCCCTTCTGGTGCCTGAGATTACCCTTGTAACTTTTTATGCCCTCTTCTGGGTGCTGCTTGCCGTGGGAATTGCGGGTTTTCTTCTCCTTGCCATCACGTCAAAAAGTGACGACTCAATGTTCTGGTTCACGCTCTCTGCAATTTTCCTTGCCATTGGCGTTGCCTCATTTTTCGCACACGATATATTTGCGAACATATTTGTCCTGCTCATTGCGGGAGTTGCAGTCTACTCGGGTTTTTCCGATATCACACTCGCGCTTACCCATCCCAAAACGAAATTTATCCTCATTCCGGGAATGTTTATCGGTGGGGGGGCACTTCTGGGCGTGTTGATCTACTACTTCCCCTCAGTCTCAAAATATCTGCTCCTGACGGTACTGGGAACATTTGCCCTGGTCTTTGGTCTTTTTTCGATCCTGCTGGGCTGGTACATGCAGGAAGAGATCGCGAGACCCATGGCAGACACTCCCCTGAAACATATCTGGAGAAAGACCAACGAAAAATAATATCCCAATTCCATCCGTTTCCTTTTTTCTGGTAAGTCCCTATGCAGTACGATGTCATTGTTGTCGGAGCCGGGCCCGCGGGAAATGCTGCAGCCCAAGCCTGCGCGGAGCAGGGGCTCACGACGCTGTGCATCGAAGAGCACGGAACCATCGGCTTTCCGGTACAGTGTGCGGGCCTGCTCTCGAATGCAGCGTTTGCCGAATGCCGGATCACTGACAGGTCAGTACTGAACCGGGTCTCGGGTGCCCGGGTGATCACCGGCCAAGGCAGCGAGCTCCTCATCGATGCCCGTATCCAGAAAGCGGTGGTCGTGGACCGGGGGGAAGCCGACCGGGAGATGGCCCGCAATGCGGCAGATGCCGGGGTGGAATTCCGGTTAAAGACCGGCGTGTACGGCATACGGGAAAACTGCGTGCTGACGCGGGGGGTATATGGGCACGAGGAGCACCGGTTCAGGATCCTTATAGCGGCCGATGGCCCACGAAGCACCATCGCACGGCTGTACGGGAAGGATCGGGCACAGGTGTTTCTCTCGGGGATACAGGCCGACATACCCTTTGAATGCGATCCCCGTTTTGTGGAGATATTTCCTGATGCTTCACCGGAGTTTTTCGCCTGGTCGATTCCCACCGGTCCCGGGCGTACCCGGGTTGGCCTCTGCGGCCAGACGCAGGTGCCGGAACGGTTCGCAGAATTGCTCAAACGATTCGGGACTTCTGCGACTCACCTCGTCACCGGCACGCTCCCGCTCGGGCTGATGCCCAGGACCTATGGGCATAACACGCTCTTTGTAGGGGATGCTGCAGGGTTTGCAAAGCCTACCAGCGGGGGAGGGATCTATACCGGGATCCGCTCCGGCCGGCATGCGGCTGCAACGGCCATCGCGTGTTGTGAGCGGGGATGCTCGGATGACTTGTCCCTCGCGGAATATGAGCGCAGGTGGCAGGCAGATTTCGGTCGCGAGCTCGAACTCGGGTTCCGGCTCTTTGGCATGCGGCAAAAAATGCACCCCGAAGACCTGGACCGGATCATCCAGGCGCTCAATGACCCGTCCCTGCTCGCGTCCATCGTCGAGTATGGGGATATGGACCGGCCAGGAAAACTCATGAGAAAACTCCTGCTCAACCCCTCAATGATTCACCTGCTCAAACCCCTGCTGATCTCGGGGATTCGATCATTTTTGTAAAAGCCCGGGAGGCTACTTCAGTTTTTTGCTCCATAATCCGCTGGAGATCACACCCGGTGGAACGGAGCGGGATTCCCCGGTATAAATATGGCAGCGATCGGTCTGGGCATCCGGGGAATACCGGAACTTGCCATGGGGGATGAAGAATTCAAACCGGGCTCCGTGATGGTACTCTCCATTCTCTTTGAGCCCGATGCCGGTAATGGAGAGGATCTCCTGGGCCAGGAACAGTCCAAAGCCGGTATTTTTGCCAAAACCCTTGGTGAATATCTTCTCTTTGTCCTGGGGGGGGATCCCGATACCATTGTCTTCCATCGAGACGATGATGCCTTCTGACACTTCGCGGGTGGATAACCGGATGACCGATACACCGGCGCCATAGAGAATACTGTTCTCCACCATATCAAAAAATACTCGTTCCAGCAGGGGATCGGCATAGATCTCGAGACCGCTGATATCGGACTGCACCCGGATTGTTTTGATATCGATCTGGGCACAGGTGGAGAAGAAGAGATCGTGAACATTCTGCCAGACCGGTGGCACGATTCCCAGGTTTTCATATAACTGGGTAAACTCGATGTTCTCGCTGATTGTCAGGAGCGTCTGTTTGAGTTTGGAGAGATACATCGAGTACTGCATCTTGGGCGGGGGATCCCTCAGCAGTTCGAGATACCCCCCCCAGCACCGTGAGTTTGTTCCGGATATCGTGCCGGGTGATCTCGGTGAGCATGTTGAGTTTCTTATTGGCAAACCTGAGGGCATCCTGGGCGTTTTTCATCTCGGATACATCATGGAAAATTCCCATCAGGCAGGAACGGCCGCTTATTTCCAGCCGGGTCGCACTTACAATGACGGTAATCTCGCGTCCCTCGCTGTCGACAACGATCTCTTCCTGGATGCCGGATCCTACCTGCGCATGCTGGTTGAAGTACTTGCGGTAGGTCTCCTTGTCCCGATCCGGGTAGAGTGCAGTGATATGCATCTGCTGGATTTCCGGTCGCGTCCGGCCAATCATCTGCTGGGCCTTGATGTTTGCATCAATGAGCATCCCGGTCTCGATATCGGCAATAAAGATCGCATCGTTTGCCGAGTCCATCAGGCCTTTGTTCTTCTCATACGCGGCCAGGAGTTCTGACGCAGCCTTCTTCCGCTCGGTGATATCAATGGCAGAAAAGATCAAACCCTTGGAAAGATCGCCTGCAACCAGCGGGGCGGAACTCAACAGGATGTCGATAATGGATCCATCCTTGCGCTGCCAGCGGCATTCAACCGTGGCAATGCCATGCAGTGTGAGCTGGCTGTGTTTCTTTGTCCTGACGGATTCATACTCACTATCCGAAAGGTACAGCATCCGGGCATTTTTGCCGATCAGTTCGTCATGAGAATAACCGGTCATGGTGCAGAGGTAGGTGTTGACTTCCCGGAAGATACGGTCGTCCAGCGCACCAATCCCCGCGGGAGTTGCCCGGAAGATACCATTGAGTTCAGCTTCGCGCTGGCGCAGGGCTTCTTCCAGGTGTTTACTCTCAGTAATATCCCGGATAGACTCGATCGCCCCGGCAACGGTACCATTCTTGTCATACAGCAGGGAGGCTTTTGCAAGCATCGTACTGGTCTTTCCCCGGGGCCGGGCGGCGGTGGTCTCTGCGATCAGGACGCCTCCCTCCTGGTTGATAAGAGCGTACCTGAATCGATCGATCTCATCGGGCGATTTTAAGATCAGGTCGACCAGGACGGGTCTCCGGGTACCGTAAAACGGCAATGCATACTCAAAGTCGCCCTTGCCCAGCATCTCCGGGGCCATAAAACCTGTCATATCCTCAATGGCCTTGTTCCAGGCGATGACACGCCCCCCGGTATCGATCGCAAACGTAGCATCGGGAAGGAAGTTGATGATATCGGACAGGCGCTGCCGGGATTCCCGGAGCGCATTGATCGCACTCCTGCGCTCGATTGCTATCCGGATCTTATGCTTGAGCTCGGCAAACTGGGCCTTGGGATCCCCACCCTTCTGGAGATAAAAATCCGCACCATTATTGATAGCATCGATGATGACTTCCTCTCTCCCCCTGCCGGTAAAGAGAATAAACGGGATCTCGGGATATTTTTCCCGTACGATCTTGAGAAACGCGAGGCCATCGACATCGGGCATCTGGTAATCGGAGATGATGAGATCAACCGGGTGGGTGGCAAGGTGCACCAGACCCTTGTGGGCAGATTCGGCCGTCACCACCGAGAACTCTCCCTCCTTCTCGAGATAGGTCCTGCCAAGATCCAGCAGGACTTCTTCATCATCCACGTAGAGAAGAGAGAACATCAATGAACGGTATTTTTTTATAATTGATATAGTTTTCTTTTATACCTCACGAGGAGATAATATAGTAAGTAATATATACAGGTGACGGGTTGGCTTTTTTTGCCGGTTATATCCTGAAATGGCGGAAGACCAGGTAGCAGGCGACCACGAGACCCCCCAGTAACACCGCATACAACCAGGTGCTGCCTTCGATCGCGATACCAGACCATCCGTTATTGTCCGCTTCAGTGCTCCCCGTTTCAAGACCCAGAGTATGGGTGAAACGCTCTTCAATGCCCATATCGCCGGTTGCATTATACGCCACCAGTGATATGACAATCACCAGAAGACCAAGGCCAATAAAAATGACAAGCCCTTTTGTATCGCCCGGTTTTTTCTCCGTCACTTCTCTTCACCCAGCAGGTCCGGCCGGACTTTCCCGATGTACGCCACAATAAGCCCGGTGATGAACGCCTCGATCACGGCAACTCCCATATTTACCGCAGCAATAAGGGAGAGACCGGCCAGGATCTGGCCGGGGCTCTGGTTCACACCCTGTACGCCGGAGATAACGATGATGAGGATCATAGCGATATTCCCGCAGAGCAGGCCGGCGATAGTTGCGATTCCTGCACGGGGTAAGAATGCGGGAATGGTGGATTTCAGGAGCCTGAAGCAGGAGTATCCCACCACCACTTCAACAATATTGACCAGGGTATTTGCCCCAATCAGTCCCCATCCCCCGTGACCGATGGCAGATGAGAGGATGTTGATGATCAGTACCACCAGAGATCCCGCTGCCGGGCCGGCAAGGATCCCGATGAGGGGGGTCAGGTTGAGATGAACTCCCCCGAATATGGGGATACTCACCTGGAAGATCGCAAAGGCTGCCGCGGTACAGAAAGCAGCAAGGGTAATCTTCCTCCGGTCGGGTTTCTTTTCAGCCCGTATCAGGTAAATTGCAATACCGACAAGGATGATCGCTGCAGCCCACCAGACAAGAACAAAAAACAGGGAAAAAGATCCGTCTTCCAGATGAATATGCGCCATAGATCCTCAACTGCTCCTGACTAAAACGGGAAAAAACCCGGTTAATTCAAGAAGACAATTGACGGAGATGTTTAAAAAGATTAGGGAAATTTTGAGCAGACCCCAAACATTTGAAACCCAAACACCGGGCATTCACCGGGAACGGGAGGATTGCAATGCCCGGATGAGTTCGTCCCGCTGGATGGGACGCTGTTCCGGCTCACGACCCTGCGCCGTGCAGTAATCGAGATATATTCTGACAGTCTGGGGCAGGGCGAGACCGGCCTCCCGGATGAGAGAGGGATTGTAAAAAATCTCACACGGAGTGCCTTCGGCAAAGACCGAACCATCCCTGACCAGGCAGACCCGGTCTGCGATCCTTGCAGCAAGATCGAGATCATGGGTCGCAATGACAACACTGATGCCATATTCCCGTTTGAACCGGAGAATCAATGCCTCGACCCGTTCGCTGTGCAGGGGATCCAGATCAGAGGTGGGTTCATCCAGCACCATGATTCTGGGTTTCATGGCAAGCACGCCGGCGATAGAGACCAGACGCTTCTGCCCGCCACTCAGGTAATTGGGGAGTTTAGCAACAAGGTCTGCTGCACCGACCCACTCAAGAGCACCCATTACAGCCGCTTTTGCATTGTCATGGGACATCCCCAGGTTGAGCGGGCCGAACATCACATCATCCAGTACCGTGGGGGCAAAGAGCTGGTCATCGGAACGCTGGAAGACGATCCCGACATCCTTCCAGAGATCCGACCGTTCACCGTGGGTGATCGATCGGCCGTTTACCCAGACATCCCCCTTTGAGGGGGTCAGCAGCCCGTTCAGGTGTTCAAGGAGAGTGGACTTGCCCGAACCATTCGGGCCACAGAGTGCTACGATCTCATCCTTAAGCACGTAAAAACACATGTCGTGGATGCCTACGCTTCCATCCGGATAGGAGTGGCTTGCGCAGTCGACGTGAATCAGCTCGCGCTCGGGATCGACGGGAGCACAGTGAGCATGGGGATCGCGGCGTATGACCGTCATTTCAGGAGATTCCCCCGGTATTTGGCACCATCAGGACAATAATGGCAATTACGCAGCAAAAAACACCTATCACAACCATGCCCGACAACCCGGGCCGGGGGATCTCGGTCCCCGCTTCGTACTTCCCGCTATATCCCCGGGAGATCATCGCGAGATGCACCCGCTCCGCCCGGTCGAACGAGCGGATGAAGACAAGAGCAAATACTTCGGCAAAGATCTGGCCCTGGATACGGATGCTGTGGATAATTCCGCCACCCCGGGAACGCACGGCCTTGAAGATCGCACCGGTCATGGAGAGCGTGAGGAACAGGAAGCGATATGCCAGGAGAAAGATCTGGTCAAGGGGGGTAGGAAAGAGACGGTAGATCATGGCGGAGAAATGCTGGTAGCGTGTGGTCATAAGGAAGAAGAGCGAGTACGTGACCGAGATCAATGCCTTGAGGAGCAGCGTGACGATGAGGATCACGCCATTGTTCGTGAGGGTGAGGGTGAACAAGCCCAGGGTCCAGGAAAATACGGGAGTGCCGGGCTCAGTCCACGCCATTATGCCAACCAGGGAGATAACAAAAAGGACGGGCAGGGTATACCATGCGAACAGCTTCTTTACCGGAAACCCTGCTGAGGCGTAGAGCCCGAGAATGATGAGATAGAGTATCCCGCAGATCACCAGGTTGCGGGTGAGGGTGATGAGGAGTATGACGAGAAGAAGCCCCGAGAATTTTGTCCACGGGCTTACACGGGAGAAGAAAGTACCCTCCCGCTGGGCATACGTGGTGATCAGATCCAGATCCGGGATATGCGAAGAGATCATCGTTGAACTCATGACTCCGGCACCTCCTTCATCATCCGGACTCCGCCAGATTTTTTAATATGGAATCGGTCATGCACCCGTCAGTATGGGTTATCTCCCCGCATATGCCCTGGCTGGGATGACCCATTGCCCGGCAGAGGGTATCGATCGCGTCCTTGGTCACGAGACTCTCGAACCGGGTGACTTCCCGGCATGCCTGCTCGTGGGAAAGGCCATACCGCACAAGGATCAGGCTGAGGATCCGATGCCGTTTTACCAGGAATTCTGCATGGTGTTTTCCCGCATCGGAAAGGCAGACACCACGGTACGGGACATGAGTGATGTACCCCGCAACCGTAAGCTCGGTTATAGTCTTGGTGATGGTAGAAGGATCAACGGCAAAAGCTGCGGCAATCTCGCTGGTCCTGACCGTATTCCCCCGCCCGAAGATATACTTAAGGTACTCCACTTTCCGGGGGGAGAGCGCAAGACCGGATTCTGGCTCCATACCGGATATATGGATCAATGACTCACATAAGGTTTGGTATAACCCCAAATTTCTTTGGCCGCAGGGTATAGCAAAAGCCGGGTTTCAACCCGTTCTCAGGTTTACGACGTGACATACCGGAAACCGTACGATTCCTCATGTACTAAAAAGAACATAGGTAGTAGGTAATACTTCCATCATTTAATGGAAGCAAAAAAAACAGGATTGGACATGATCGATCTCGGAAAAACCTTGGAAGAGAAAGAACGCCTCATCCAGCTCGTGATGATCTGCATGAGCGCCGGGATCCTCACTGCGGATGTCTTTCTCCCCCTGGGGTTTGTCATATGGATCCTCTATCTCATGCCACTCCTGATATCGGTCTGGCTCTCGTATCGCTATGCTCTGTTTGTCACGGCATGGTTCATCACCGGGGCCATCCTGGGAGGCAGCCTGATATCGGCCGCTGTCCGGCAGGATCCTTCCGACCTGCCAAATCGTGCAATCTTCATCCTGATGATAGCGATCGTTGCACTCCTTGTCTGGGAGATCAGGACCAATTACTCTCTCCTGGAAGCCGAAGTTGTTGAACGGCGCAAATCACAGGCCGATCTTGAAGAACTGACCCGCAACCTGGAAGAAAGAATTGAAAAACGGACCCACGAGCTCTCTGAGGCAAACCGGAATCTTACCGATGATATCGAAAAGCGTCACATCGTGGAGCTCTCGCTGGGGACGGCAAACAAGAAACTCTCCCTCCTCACACAGATCACCCGGCATGATATCTCGAACCGGATCTTTGCCCTGATGACCGAGATCGACTATGCAAAGGATCTCTCAACCGATCCCCGGCTCAGGGAATCTCTCGGGAACCTGGAGCGGACATCTATGGCAATCCAGGACCAGATCGCCTTTACCAAGGATTACCAGGACATTGGAGCAGAGGCTCCCTCATGGCACCCGGTTCCCCCAACAGTATGGAGTGCGGCACGCCAGCTGGATACTCCTTCGATCACCATAACGGTTGAGTGTGACGGCCTGGAGATATTTGCTGATGCCATGATCGGGAAAGTATTCTACAACCTGTTTCATAATGCCCTCAGGCATGGAGAGAGAGTCACCCGGATTACGGTTTCCTGTACTGAGTCAAAAGAAGGATTGATCCTGTCTTTCGAGGACAACGGGATCGGTATCGAGCACCAGAACAAGCAGCATATATTCAAGAAAGGGTATGGAAAAGATTCAGGCCTCGGCCTCTTCCTGATCCGCGAGATACTCGCCATCACCTCCATCACGATACGGGAAGTCGGAGAACCGGGTAAGGGAGCGCGGTTCGAGATGGTCGTGCCGGCGGGCAGGTATCGCCAGGTACCTGATCATGGATGATTCGATCGCAAAGTCCGCAAAACCGGTTCTCTCCATGCGTAAACACTTATACTCTTGCGAACAATATTAGAGTACAGTTTATAAAAGGACTGTTTGAGTAATCATTATGTATGGATCATCAAATTTTGGCGGCAACCGCGGTCCCCGCGACTTCGGTCCCCGTGAAATGACAAAAGTAGTCTGTTCAGACTGTGGAAAGGAATGCGAAGTACCGTTCAAGCCAACTGAGGGAAGGCCCGTCTACTGCAGAGACTGTCTCCCGAAACACCGGAAGCCCCGCTTCTAAGTGTTTTCACGGTTAATTATTTCTCTTTTTTTACGTGATTTTACATGGGTTTCTCCATTCCGGATATGAATCGCGAGTGGAGCGGATATCCGGTTTTGTTCAGAACAAAGGAGATCTTCCGGCCCGGTGCTGCTCCAATCCAAATGTATTTGAGAGAATCGGCCAATCACTCTCACGATCATCATGTACCATTCCGTGCATCCATACCGGAGGTGGCAGAGAACAGGTGCCCTTCTCGCTGCTGCAATTATCCTGTCAATCCTGCTTATGCCCCTTGTTTCTGCCGCTGATACCGGTCTCACCCGGGGTTCCCGGTTCTCGGTGAGTGTAACAGGAACGCCCAATACCCCCCATTATGTCTGGCTGACCCGGGACCTACACCATGAGCGGTGAACCGGGCGACCAGCCACCCATACTGCTCGCCAACCAGGCAAATATTGTGAAAGATCCCCAGGGGGGACCATATGTAATCGGTTCGTACCAGTTCAACAACGGAGGCGGGCGCACGATCCTTGACGACGTGGCACCTTCGACCGCATCCATGTCCAACACGCAGTATTACGGCCTGGTTACTACTGACAGTAACGGACAGGCAACAGTGGTATTCCAGACCTCGGGGAATACCGCGATGCGGACCTTCTCGGTGAATGTCGAAAATCCCCAGTCTGCTGCCCGGGACAATATCGCGGTCCAGCGGGGAGATACCTCAGTGAAGAGCGGATCGGTAGGATTCGATACGATTCCATCGACCCCGACTCCCACGCCGGTCCCGACAACAACACCAGTGCCATCGCCAACGGGCACACCCACTCCCCGGGTACCACTGGAGATGGGAGTAGGTCTTGTCGCGATGATCGGCGCAGTCCTCCTGGTGAAGCGGAACATCCCCTAGATTTTTCCCGGAACCAACAGCAGAGATCAGACCGTCATGTTCCGGAATACCCGTACGCAGACCACGAGTACGATTCCCCCCACCACAAAGAGCAGCCCCATCTGGAGCAGGGGAACTTGCCCCGTACCGACCGATCTGATTGCATCGATGGCAAAACTGAGCGGATTCACCAGGGCGACGTCACGCATCCATGAGGGCATCACACTGTAAGGCATGAGTGCGCTCGAGGTGAAGAAGAGCGGCATCGAGATGAGGGTATTTACCGCGGCGTAGGTGTCATGGTCATCGATATACAGGGCCAGGGTGGTAGCAAGTCCCGACAGAAGCACCCCGAAGAGAATCAGGATCAGGTAGATCATACCATACTGAAAAGGGGAAAGGATCGTTGCCCCGATAAGGATCGCGATGAGCAGGATCACCGTAGCCTGGATGACCCCCCGGATGGTAATGAACAGGATCTTGCCGAAAAGGATATCCTCGCGGGGCGACGGCAGGGCAAGGAACTTGTTCAGGAATCCGAGCACCTTGTCAAACATCAGCAGCGATCCACCCTGCAGGGAAGACGCAAGCATGGTCATCACGAGAATACCAGGCGTGATGAAGTCCAGATAATTGCCGGTGAATTTGACCGGCAGGGCAAGGCCGACAAAGATGAGCCAGGCGGCAGGCATCACGAGCAGGGTGATGACGGCTACTTTACCCCGGGCCCATTTCACCAGGTCGCGTTCCATGTAATACCATATGCCCTTCATTACCGCCTCCGGAGCATGACCCTGAATTGCTTGTCGTTGAACGATCGGGGCTCATCGCTGCTCCCCACCACATTGAGGAATACATCGTCAAGGGTGGGCTCGTGCAGCGAGAGTGAGTGGACTTTCATGCCCAGGGCGGACAAGGATTCTGCAATAAGCGGCAGCGCTTCGCGGCCGTTCTCAGCGGTGAACGTGACTTCATTCTCTTTCCTTCCCAGGTAACGGATGCCGCTCAGTTCCACAGGAGAATATTCGCCGGAAATAATTGCCGTGATGACATCTTTCATCAGCTGTGCCTTAAGCGCCTTTGGTTCACCGATTGCCCGAATGCTGCCACGGCTGATGATCGCCACACGGTCACAGTACTTGTCTGCCTCATCCATGTAGTGAGTCGTCACAAAGATTGTCATGCCCCGGCCGCGGAGTTCCTGGATATGCTCCCAGATCTTCTTTCGTGCCGCAACATCAAGACCGAGAGTCGGTTCATCGAGAAAGAGCACCGCGGGGTTGTGCACGAGCGCCTGGGCCAGTTCGAGCCTGCGCCGCATACCCCCCGAATAGGTCTTCACCAGATCGTCTGCCCGGTCGGCAAGCTCCATGATCTCAAGGGCCTCCTCTGCCTGTCTGCGGGGATCAGGGACCCCATAGAGTTTGGCAAAGAAGATCACATTCTCCCGGCCGGTCAGGCGGATATCGACGGCCATATCCTGCGGAACATAACTGAGGTGCTTGCGGACTTTCTCTCCTTCAGTGGCACAATCGTACCCATGGACCGTTGCAGTACCTTCGGTCGGGCGAAGCAGGGTGGTGAGCATCAGCACCGTAGTTGTTTTACCCGAACCATTGGGACCAAGAAGTGCGAAGATCTCGTTGTCGACCGAGAGGGTGAGGTGATCGATAGCACAAAGATCCCCATAATATTTTGTCAGGTCATGTGTCTCGATTGCGGTCATAGGATCCCCCGGTAATGACAAGGCCTGACTTTCCAGAAGTGAGTTCCCCGTCAACAGGATTCTTTACCGGAAATCTCTTTTTTGGCTGAATAACGTTATGGGTTCGGGCAAAGGCATACCAACCGGTTTTACTGCCGGATGGGACCCTGCCACCCCCTCCTCCAAAAAATGAGGAGACCGGGTTACCCATGCCTCCACGGGAAAAAGATTTAACCCAACCCTCCCCTTTCAGCACAAGCGGGGACCCTACCCCCCGCTTGCTCCATAAACCTAGCCATAATTTTGATTGGATCCACGACGGAGGGAAATCCAGCGGCTGGCTAAAATGGGCAGAGGGGTAGGGTCCCCCAAGTAACCGGAAGGGACCCTGCCCACCCTCCCCACAAAAAAATGAGTGACCCTAGCTACCCATACCCCCACGGAAAAAAGATTTGACCCCCACCCACCCATCCTGGCAGGGGGGTTACCCACCCCCAACACGCAACCGGAATAGTACATCAAAAAAAGGATGACAGTAAACCATTGAACGGTAAAAAAATCGGAGCTTTCTTTACTCATCCACAGTTATCGTGGTGAGTTTGACCGACTCCACACCCTTCTGGGACATGAGCCGCTCAGCGAACAGCTTGAGGTCAGCCCCGTCGCCGTGAACAAGAATCACTTCAAGGCACCGGTTATGGGTGACATGCGAGTGCAGCGATGCCTTGATCAGTTTGTGGTAATCGTGCTGGATATCGGTGAGAGTGACGAGCAGCCCCCGCTGGTCGTGATCGTATACCATCGTGATGACTCCTTCCCGTTCACCCTTGACATCCGACATCCATTTGTAATAGGTGATGTAGGTACGGATTGCATCGCGGATACCCTCTGACCGGGACGAGTACCCCCGCTGGTTGATAATCTCATCAAACTTGTCGAGCAGATTGCTGGGAAGCGATATTCCGATGCGGGAGAGATCAGAGTCCATGGTCATAAAAAACCTCGTTATGTGTATATGAATGCGGATTGTTTTTTAAGGTTTTCTAAAAAAATCCAGAAAAGTATGAATCCGTGAGACGAATCTACACGGGAATTCTCGATCCTGCGGAGAGGGAATGGATGCCGGCGGATCAAAACGAGAACCCAAAAGTTCTATCCCATGAGGAAAAAACAGGTCATCTCTGCAATAAAATTCAGAAAAAAAGAAAATAATGGTGAGATAAAATATCAAATAACAACACTTTTTAACTACAAGGGGTTACAAGAATTCATATTCGTAATACCGAACCCTGGTGGCCCATGCATATTCCCGATGGTTTTTTCCCGATCTCACAAGCTGCCATGTACTGGATTATCGCCCTCATCTTCATCGCCCTGTCCCTTCGCTGGGCAAAGCGGGAGATGAGCGAGGAGAAAGTGCCGCTCGTTGCTGTGCTCGCAGCGGGAATATTTGCCATCCAGACGCTCAATATGGCTCTTCCCATCTCGATCATTCCCGGCGGGGTGAGCGGGCATGTCGTCGGGGCGGCCCTTGCTGCAATCGTGCTCGGCTCACCCTTTGCCGCAATTTTTATTCTTACGCTCGTGCTGATCCTCCAGGGCATTTTCTTTGGCGACGGGGGCATCACAGCGATGGGAGCCAATATCATCAATATGGGAGTCCTTGGCGGATTTTTTGGGTTCTACACGTACCAACCTGTGAACAATGTGTTCCGCAATCGCTTCTGTGCAGCCTTCATTGCCGGCTGGGTCTCGCTCTTTATCCCTGCCATCGTTTGTGCAGTCGAGCTGGCAGTTGCAGGAACCCTGCCCCTCACGTTCGGCCTAATAACGATGGGGGTGTACCATGCAGTCATCGGAATCATCGAAGGTGGTGTCACGGCCTTTGCCATCTCGCTGATCATCCATGCCCGGCCGGATATCGTTTCGGGAGAGATTCCTGCGGGTGCACGTAAGGCAGGGGATATGCTCATTGTGGCTGGTATTACTATCGCACTCGGGATCGCAATCTTTGCCCCCTATTACGCCTCCACCTATCCTGACGGACTGGACAGCACGTTCCTCTCCGCATATGGGGCAAAAGAGGTGAGCACGGTCCATATCGATGAATCAAAGGTCGCATCTGCCGAATCGGCAGTGATTGAGAAGACGGGGAACTCCTTCTCATGGCAGGCACCACTTCCGGGGTATTCCCTGCCGGGTCTTGATAAGCCCGGGGAAGTGCTTGCCATTCTCTTTGGTGTGATCATCCTCTTCATTCTCGGGTTCGGCATCAGTCGGTTCATAGCCCGGAAGAATTGAGAGGGTTTTATTGTGAAAAAAACCCACGAGTAAACGGAATTTCTCTATGCATCTTATCGAGACCCGCTATCTCACCTATACCTATCCCGGCAATGTCACCGCACTGCACTCGCTCAACTTCGTAGCTCCCCGCAATGCCCGCATCGCCGTTATCGGCTCGAACGGCGCCGGCAAGAGTACGCTCTTCAAATGTTTCAACGGTATCTTCAGGCCGAGTTCCGGTTCCGTCCTGATCCGCGGAGAACCCATAACAAAAGAAAATATCCGCGAGGTGCGCAAGTTCGTCGGCATCGTATTCCAGAATGCCGACGATCAGATCTTCTCCCCGACTGTAGAGCAGGATGTGGCATTCGGGCCTACCAATCTCGGGCTTGATGAAGAGACCATCCACCACCGGGTGGAAGAAGCGCTCAGGCTCGTGGGGATCGAAGACCTTGCCCACCGCGTCCCCCATCACCTGAGCGGAGGAGAGAAGAAACGGGTCGCGATAGCGGGAATTATTGCCATGGAACCGGAGGTGCTGGTCCTCGATGAACCGACCGCCGGGCTCGACCCGAAAGGTGTCCACGATCTCGTCGAGTTCATCAATTCACTCTCACGGAAATACGGCATGACCGTGATCTTCTCCACCCACGATGTGGCGATGGTTGCCGAAGTCGCGGACTATGTGTATGTCATGAATAAGGGCCGGTTTGTTGCCGAGGGCAGTGTTGAAGAAATATTCTTACAGCCGGATATGCTCCGCTCGGTCAGGCTCGATGTGCCCGTGTTACCGAAACTGATCCGATCCCTCAATACGCACGGCATCCCGGTTCCCATGGCGTATACCTACGAGGATGTGGAACGGGCGCTTATCACTACCTATAAGGGCTTACCCCGGGACAGCACCCTCCCATGATAGAGGAACTCTTTTACATCGAGAAAGCTGCCTACCGGGACAGCGTTATCCACCAGCTCGATGCACGGGTAAAGATCATCGGCATGTTTGCCGTGATCATCGCGATGGTTGCAATCCCGTATTCACCGTTGGTGTTTACCGTAGGAGTACTGTTCTTTGCCTTCCTTGCGGCGCTCTGGGCACTTGCCGGTCTGCCGTGGCTCATCTATGCAAAACGCCTGCTGATGGTACTGCCGTTCGGGTTTTTCATCATTGTTTTCCAGATCTTCTTCACCAACCGGTATTACCCGGTCTTCCACGTAATTGCAAACCTGCCGTTTGGCATCCATATTTACGCAGAATCCGTGGAGTTTGCCATCATCCTCTTCGTGAAGTTTGTCGTCTGTGTGACTGCGATCATCCTGCTCTCTTCGATTACAAAACTCCATGACATGCTCGAAGGAGCGGGACGCATGGGTCTGCCCCCGGAGTTTGCCCTCACGTTCGGGATGATGATCCGGTATCTCTTTGTCTTTGGCTACATCTACCGGAAGATCAATGAATCCCTCACCACCCGGTGTTTTGACCCGTTCAATTCCGCTCTTCCCTACCGCTACCGGATGAAACAGATCGGGTATACGGTCGGGACGATCTTCATCCGGTCCTATGAACAGGGGGAACGGGTCTACACGAGCATGCTCTGCCGGGGATATGGCAAGGACAGCCACATCTTTATTGCAAAAAAACCGCTCCGGACCGTGGAGTGGTTGTTCCTGATCTTCTGCCTCTGCTTGGCCGTAATCGTCCCTGTTGAGACGTGGCTCACCGGAGTTCGGCTGCTCTGATCAACGGGCTTTTTTCAACAGGACAGGAAATAATCATTTTTTTTTAGGATTTTTCCGTGAGGTCAGGGCAATCGGATCCGGATCAGGACTGATGTCTGGAAAGGGGAATGAAAGAGCAACAGCCAGATCCTTTTGTTAGCGGCGACAGGTTCACGACATCCCTGAAAAGATGAGCCAGATCCCAAACCCGAGCAGGAGCAGGCCCCCGAGTTTCTGCACAACGCCCGCGTAGCGCAACAACCGTTCCCCGGGAATTGATCTATGAAGTACCGTAAGAGCGATAAAGGGAGTAAGAATCCCCGCGGATAATACCAGGATCATCGATACAGGTGCGATGGTTGCATTCAGGAGCAGTGTCTCAATAAGGATCAGGAACGGGGCAATGGCACAGGGTGCAAAGAGGATTGCAAAGACGATGCCGAGAGAAAAAATGCCCGGGAGGGTATGGAACCGGAATGCCAGGGTAGACGCACTGTCTTTCACCCGCGGGAAGAGAGAACAGTCCCAGCTGGAGCAGTCCTACAAATATCGCGATAAGACCCGCGATGACATTGATAAGCAGCCGTGAACCGGTGTCAGGCCTGAATGCAACACCGGCACCGAGAATACCCGCAGTGGCAAGCAGGTATGCCGCAAGGATGCCAGTGCCGAATACCAGGGGATAGTACGTACCGGCCTTCCCTTTCGCTACCGCACCCCCGGCTGCCGCAATGAGCACCACGAGGCTCCACAGCAGGCAGGGTGAGAGCCCAGTCATCAGGCCCAGGATGAAGAAAAATAGCACAGAGGGTAGATTATTACCATCAAAGAGACTTTTCCTTTTTTCCGGGACAGGATACGCACCAGATTCGGCGAGCCTAATCTCATTCGCGAGCTTTTCAGGAGAGATCTCGTTGAAGGAAAGGACCTTGTTGCGGTTGATCACCACTACAGGAATCTCCGTGACACCATAGGAGACGAGAAGATTTACCCCGGCCCTATCGTCGATCTCGATGCTCTCGACTGCGACCCGGTCCCGGTATTGAGCCCGCAGGGAATCGATGAGAGGATCGGTCTTCTCACAGTTGACGCACCCCTGCTGGTGGAAATATTCCAGGATGACGATCCCCGAGACCGGCTGGACGATGAGGATGGCGATGAGGAACGCGAGGATCACAACAGGGAGCCTGCCGAGGTTATTCTGCAGAGCGGCCGTGCTGGCTTTGCTTCCCGGAAGGTATTCCCTTTTGTTCCAGCCCGGTTTCATAAAAAAGTCCTGGTATATTCTGTCCTGTGATACATTCTTTCCCTGTTGAACTAATAGGGAAAAACAAAAAAAATAGGGAAAAACAAAAAAAGGTTTGGTTCCCGGAAAGGTGCTTCTTCCGGGAAAACCGGAACCAGATGTTTTGAGATTACGGTGACATCTCTTCCTGTGCATCGTAGATGACCCAGCAGGCCACGGCAATAATAACAACGCCGAGGATTACCAGCACGGGTTTAGTCACCAGGTTGCAGGGGTGTTCCGCCATGCCGCACATCTTGGTGATATAGAGCGGGAACAGGAACGCGAGAATACCCAGACCGATACCAAAGAACCCGATGACCCTCTTGGTCTCGGCTGACTTGGAAAACGCAAGCAGCAGGCCGGCGAGGATCGCGAGTGCACCGACGCCGATTTCGGCCCTGGCGGTCCATCCGCAGGGCATGACCAGGGATGAGCCGCTGGCGAGTTTTGCATACATTCCACCCACTTCACAGACAGGGGCAAACGTCCAGGGCCCCACAAGCAGGAGAATTCCCAATACTACCAGAATAATTGCAGGTAACGAAATTTTCATACCCTCTTCTCGAGTGATTACCTATTTAAACATTTGGTAATCGCTTATCATAAAAAAAATTGTTTTGAGGTCGTTACAACAACCCCACCCATAGCACCTGCATCGCTTCTTTGCAGGGTAGTACTTACTGCCAAAGAGATCTTCCTTTGCATAAAAATCTTCAGGGACACCCGGGACCTCACGTCAGAAAAGTGTGAAGCAATTACCAAAGGTATTTGAAGTATGTTTCCCGGCCTTATCTGTGCGATACCCCGTCACGGGAATGGATGCTCTCTTTGCCACATCCCCTGGCACCAGGCATCATGTGCCCAAAAAGAACGTTCCCCCGACCGGGGAAATAACCCTCGCATTAACCAATAAAACAACCATAAGGATGGGATCCGTCATGTCAGTCTTGGACAAATATTATCTCCGGAAAGTCGCAGCACGGTTCATTCCGTTCAGGATAGTTCCCCAGAGAGATTCCAGGCCCCGGAAGGACCGCAGGCATACAAAAAGCCTGATGATTCACTAAACAGGGGCGCCAGATCTAAGAAACAGAGGAAATTCCTTCGGGATCAACAGAGCAGATGCTGGGACAATTATCTGAATTGAAAGAAGGGATTGTTCAGACGACAGGTCTGACCCTGTCCGAGCCCGCGCCCGACAATCCCGGGACCGGCAGAACCAAACGATCCCACGCATTGCTGGGAAGGTTCTCAGGCCCTGCGATGGAAGGCCGGGTCAGATCCCGTATGACCATAACGATATTGATTATTTCACCACGGGCATTGTAAATCGGGCGGAGGTGAAGATGAACGGGGAACTCCCCGCCATCATTTCGCCGCATCCGGGAGTTCACTTCATAATGCCCCTGTCCAGTGAAGGCATTCTGCAGGTTGCCGGGAAAATGGGGTATGGCTCCCCCGATTTCCAAGAGGAGGCCGGAGTTTTTCCCGAGACATTCTCCCGCTGCATACCCGAACATCTTCATTGCTGCCGGGTTTGCGAACGAAACTGCGGCGGTTCTCGCATCGATGAGGATAACCGCATCATCAATACAGGAAATGATTCCTTCGACCAGTTTCCGACTTTCATCCGTCACGGATTCAAACTTCTGCTTCTCCCGCGTGACATCGCTCATGATGATCGTGATCCCCCGCGTCCCGTCATTGAAGACAGTCGGGGTCAGCCTGACATCAAAGATGAGCTCCCTGTCGCGGATAACCTCACTGATTTCGGTCCTGATATCGGTCCCGTAATGGGCTTCACGGATTTTATCAGCGAGTTGCTGCTTTCCAATAACCGGAATCCCGCTCAGGTCCGCTCGTTTTCCGAGAAGTGCTTCCCGGTTCATCCCGGAAAACTCCAGGTAATTATCATTCACCCGGGAGATCTTCATCTCCCGATCGAGAATAATGATAAAATCATCGGAGCGATCCAGCATTGTTGGGATGCTGGTCCTCCGGGACATGATAAAAATTTTCGACATGCCATGCTCGAGCTGTTCGACCTGCCCGGTCATCAGGAGAATCTCAAGATATTTTGCCGCCGCATTCCGGTTCATCCCGAGGGTGCTGGCGATCCGGGTGATCTTGATACCTTTCGGGTTGTCACGCAGGAGGTCCTTTATCCGCTGGAGCTCGGCATCGTGGGTTTTCATAAGATATTCCGTTCGGATTTCACGTGGTGAGGAATTCTTCAAATTAATTGATAAATATACCCGGGAACCTCATTTTTTGAAACATGGTAACCCTGAGCAATGTGCCCGAACGGAGCGGGAAACCCGGAACTGTCGCAGATTTTGAAACATACTACAAGGTTTAAATTCATTTCAGGGAAAGGGAGAATAGCATGCGTTCATCCCCCCGGTTCAATTTTTTCCGGTTGATCTCCCGCAACCTGAAAAGCCGCCCGTACCGGAGTATGGCGATAATTCTCATCTTTGCTCTCATTGCGGCAACCCTCTTTTCGGCCATGTACCTGGCCGGAGGTGCTGCACAAAGTCTTGACCGGGGGACGCGATGGTTCGGTGCGGATCTCACGGTCATTCCGGAGAACTCCTCCACCGTGGGCGAGGGTAGTCTCCTGACAGGAAACCCCGCAATGTTTTTTTTCAATGGTGCAGTGGTTGAAAATGTCTCACGCATTCCCGGGGTTGCAAGAGCCAGCCCGCAGATCCTGGTGGCTACCCTGGCAGGTGCCTCATGTTGTTCTGATTTTCTCCAGATTATTGCCGTGAATCCGGAAAAAGACTTCACCCTTCTGCCGTGGCTCAACGATCACCCGGGCGTGACGCTGGACAAGGACGGAATTATTGTCGGCAGCCGGATAGAAGGTGACATTCATTCTTTGCTCATCTTCTATGGCCACAGCTACCATATTGTCGGCAGGATCGAACCCACCGGCATGCGGAGTATCGACAAGGCCGTCTTCATCCGGATGGAAGATGCCCATATCATGGCTGATGAATCCGGAACAAAAGCAGTAAAACCCCTGGTACTGCCTCCGGGGATGATCTCATCGGTTCTCGTGCAGATGGACCCGGGAGCATCCTCAGTTGCTGTGGAGGATGCGATTATCAGAGAGGTACCCGACACCCGGATACTTACCCGGGCCAGTCTTTCGGGAACGGTAACGCAGCACCTTGCCGGCATCACCCTGCTCCTCCATGACATCGCAGTAATTGTAACAGCGATTTTTCTGCCGGTTCTTGTCTTTGTCTCCGTCATGCTGGCCCGGGACATGAAACAGGAACTCACGATCCTGGGAGCATTGGGAGCAACGAAGGCATTTGTCCTCAGGCTGATCCTTGCAGAGACATTTTCCGCAGCGCTTATCGGTAGTCTTGCCGGCATCGGATCAGCGTTGGTTGTGCTTTTCGGGTTCCAGGATTTCATTGCACTTTCCCTGAATGTCCCGTTCTCTGTCCCGACCGCTGTGGATCTTCTTTCTGCCGCAGGAAGTACCCTTGTCCTCACGCTCGTGATCAGCGGGATCGCTTCACTCTATCCCACCTTCCGGCTTCTGCGTTCAGAGGCCTACGGGAATATACGCACTGATGAATCAGATTAGCGGGACACCATCGGTAATTGAAGATTTTTTGTACGGGGACAATACCATACCGGCGAACAGTTGTCCCTGTCGTCACCTTTTTTAATTACTCCTTCCATCATCTTGCATGGCAAACCTGTTCGGGCACGGGTTCATCACCAGCATCATGCTGATCGCAGAGCACTTTGGCCTGCCACCGGGACAGGCATGGCATGGAGTTGGGGATCATGTCGAGGGCCTCATCCTCCCGGAGAAATTCAGGGGAACTGAAATTGAAGAACTCACCACGCTCCTGAGGAAGAAAGTGATCTGGCACCAGCCGGGAAATATGGACAAGGAAGATGCGCAGGAGGTGATCCGGACCCTCAACCGGCTGATCGTTGCAATCGACCGCGAACTGGGGATTAAGGATGCCGAAATCGGACAGTTCCGGTAACATGTGCATAGTTTATATAGTTGAATCCGTTTTTTACGCCTATGCTTTAAGTCATTGAACAGCCTATATTTATTGTGAATTTTCAACACTATTTTTTTTATTTTTTAACGGAGGTTTTACTTGACTGACACGTACGACGCATCCCATATCACGGTGCTTGAAGGGCTCACACCGGTCCGCGAACGCCCGGCCATGTACATCGGGAGTACCGACACCCGGGGCCTTCACCACCTCGTCTATGAAGTGGTGGATAATTCGATCGACGAGGCTCTCGCTGGACACTGCAGCCGGATTTCCGTAATTATCAATAAAGACGGTTCACTCCAGGTTGAGGATAACGGCAGGGGTATCCCGGTCGACCGCATGGAGAAGAACGGGAAGAGCGCCCTTGAAGTGGTGCTGACCGTTCTCCACGCGGGGGGCAAGTTTGACAAGGAAAGTTACCAGGTATCCGGTGGTCTTCATGGCGTCGGTGTCTCTGTAGTCAACGCACTTTCCAACTGGCTCTCGGCCCACGTGTACCGCGATGGCAACATCTACGAGATGCGTTTTTCCAAGGGTATCATGACTTCCCCGCTCTCCACGCGTGAAGAATCTCTCAATGAACTGCTTGCACGGTACCAGCAGTGGTATGGCGAACCCGCGCCCTTCACCCGGACCGCAGTACCGGTCAACACCCACGCATCCGGCCAACAGGATCTCTCTGTAGCACCGGAAACTGATCCGATCGAATCTGAACGCGAGAGCCGCCTGACATTCCTTGCACAATTCGGTGCAAAGATGAACGGCACCCGTATCCATTTTGTCCCCGATGCCACCATCTTTGAGACCACCACGTTCGATTATGATGTGCTCGCCCACCGTATGCGGGAACTCGCGTTCCTCAATGCAGGCCTCACCATCATCATAGCCGATGAACGATCCGGCGATTCTGCAACCTATTGTTATGCAGGCGGGCTCATCGAGTTTGTCAAATACTTAAACGACGGGCTGGAATGCCTGCACCCAACCCCGATTGATATCTCGAAAAAGGACCTGGAGAACAAGCTCGAGATCGAAGTGGCAATGCAGTACACCACCTCGTATGACGAGAAGATCTACTCGTTCGTCAACTCGGTCAATACCCGGGATGGCGGTACCCATCTCGAAGGATTCCGGAGCGCCATCACCCGGACGATCAACACCGTGGCAAAGAGAAACGGCCTGATCAAGGAGAACTCGACCATCACCCTCCGGGGCGAAGATGTCCGGGAAGGTCTCACCTCGGTTGTCTCTATCAAGATGGCAAACCCCCAGTTCGAGGGGCAAACCAAGATGCGGCTCGGTAACAGCAGCGTCAAAGGAACCGTTGACTCGCTGGTCTATGCAGCCCTGAGTGAGTATTTCGACGAGAATCCAAACATACTCAAGATCATCATAGAAAAAGCTCTCTCGGCAGCCAAGGCCCGGGAAGCAGCACGCAATGCCCGCGACCTTGCCCGGCGCAAGAGTTCGCTCGAGAGTTCCGGTCTCCCCGGCAAGCTTGCCGACTGCTCGGAACGCGACCCGGCCAAGAGCGAGGTCTACATTGTGGAAGGTGACTCTGCAGGTGGTTCTGCCAAGCAGGGACGGGACCGTAAGTTCCAGGCCATCCTCCCCCTCAGGGGAAAGATCCTCAACGTGGAAAAGGCCGGTGAGCACCAGATCTTGAAGAATGCTGAAATCCAGACGCTCATATCGGCAATCGGCACCGGCATTGGCGAGAAGTTCGACCAGGAACGGGCCCGCTACCACCACATCGTCATCATGACCGATGCTGATGTCGATGGTGCGCATATCCGCACCCTCCTGCTCACCTTCTTCTACCGCTACATGCTCAAGCTGATCGAAGCCGGGTACATCTACATCGCTCAGCCCCCCCTGTTCCGGATCTCAAAAGGAAAGGAAGAGAAATACGTGTACACGGAAGATGAGATGCAGACCGTCTCGGCTGCCATGGGAGACAAGGGCGTCTCCATCCAGCGTTACAAGGGTCTTGGTGAGATGAATGCCCAGCAGCTCTGGGATACGACCATGGACCCCGAATACCGGGTCTTCAAGCAGGTCACCATCGAAGATGCTCTTGAGGCAGACGAGATGTTCAGGACCCTGATGGGAAAAGACGTGGAGATACGTAAAAATTTCATCATCCGCCATGCAAAGGAGGTGACCAACCTTGACATCTGAAGTACCCCCCGCAAGCGGCCCGGAAACCCACCGCACCGAACCTATCAGTATCGCGCACGAGATGAAGACCTCGTACATCAACTACGCCATGAGTGTCATCATCGGGCGTGCAATCCCCGATGTCCGCGACGGTCTCAAGCCCGTTCACCGCCGCTCGCTCTTTGCGATGTGGGAGATGGGTAACACCAGCGACAAACCCACCAAGAAGAGTGCGAGGGTGGTTGGTGAAGTGATGGGTAAGTTCCACCCGCACGGCGATGCGTCCATCTACGATACGATCGTTAAGATGGCACAGCCGTTCTCGTACCGCAACATGCTGGTACAGGGGCAGGGTAACTTTGGATCCGTTGACGGCGATGCTGCGGCAGCCAGCAGGTACACTGAGGTCCGGCTCTTCCCGTACGCAGAAGCGCTTCTCGAAGATCTCGACAAGGACACGGTAAAATTCCAGCCGAACTACGATGAGTCGTTAAAAGAGCCAACCGTACTCCCGTCCAAGATACCCAACCTGCTGGTCAATGGTACGGATGGTATTGCCGTCGGTATGGCAACCAAGATGCCCCCGCACAACCTGCGTGAAGTCTGTGCAGCAGTCGGACTGTACCTCGACAACCCGGAGATCCCGGTTGAAGAGATCATGAAGGTCATGCCCGGCCCCGATTTCCCGACTGGCGGTGTTATGATGGGGACGGAAGGAGTCCGGAACATCTATGCCACCGGACAGGGGCGCGTGATCGTCCGGGGTGTCGCCACCATCGAAGAGAGCGAAGGGGGCAACCGGGGCGATCGCATCATCGTCTCCGAGCTCCCGTACCAGGTCAACAAGGCGCAGTGGATCACCAACATTGCCGATATGGTCAAGGACAAGAGGATCGATGGTCTTTCCGATATCCGTGACGAATCCGACAAGGATGGTATCCGGGTCGTCTTCGAGCTCCGCAAGGGCACGATGTCGGCAGTTATCTTAAACCAGCTCTACAAGCTGACCGCCCTCGAATCCAGTTTCTGGGCAATCAACCTGGCAATCGTCGACAACCAGCCCAAGATCCTCAACCTCCACGGCCTGCTGGAGAAATTTGTCCACCACCGGATCGAAGTGATCCGGCGCAGGTCAGAGTTTGACCTGAAGAAGGCACAGGACAAAGTCCATATCCTGGTCGGGCTGCTTATCGCCCTTTCCAAGATTGACCTGATCATCGCCGCTATCAGGGCATCAGATTCGGTTGATAATGCAAGGAATGCACTTATCCTCCAGTTCGGGCTCGATGAACTACAGGCGAATGCAATTCTCCAGATGCAGCTCCGCCGCCTCGCAGCGCTTGAGCAGCAGAAGATCAATGATGAGAAGAAGGGACTTGAGGCCGAAATCTTACGGCTGGAGACCATCCTTGCAAACGAAGCCAATATCAAGGACGAGATCCGACGGGAGACCGTTGAGATCGCAGCCAAATTCGGGGATGCCCGGAGAACCGAGATCGCGATCGATACCAGTGACCTCTCCAACGAGGACCTGATCGAGGACAAGACGGTCTTAATCTCACTGACGACTGCCAATTACATCAAGCGGATGGATATCGACACCTACCGCAAGCAGCGGCGGGGCGGCCACGGGATCACCGGCATGACTACCAAGGACGACGACGGGGTGGACAGGGTCTTTGCGGCAGAGATGAAGGATTACCTGCTTTGCTTTACCAACATAGGTCGGGTCTACTGGCTCAAAGTCTACCAGATTCCAGAAAGCTCCCGTATTGCAAAGGGCAAACCGATCGTCAACCTCCTGAACCTGAAAGACGAGATCGTGACCAAGGTCATCCCGATCCGGGTCTTCAGAGAAGACCGGTTTATGCTCTTTGCCACCCGGTACGGACAGGTCATCAAGATCCCCCAGACGGAGTTTTCCAACCCGCGGTCGGTAGGAACCAATGCAATCCGGCTCAAGGAGAATGACCAGTTAGTTGATGTCATTGCAACCGACGGCACCAGGGAGATCGTCTTATCAACACGGTTCGGCTACAGTCTCCGGTTCCATGAAGAGACGGTCCGGACAGTCATGCGCAATGCATCCGGTGTCCGGGGGATGAAGCTCCGGGGCGAGGATACCATTGTCGCGCTCACGTTAGTTGAGAAAGACCACCTTCTCACCATATCCGATGTCGGGTTCGGGAAGAGGACGGAGTTTGATGACTTCCGCGGGCATGGCCGGGGCACGATGGGTGTCAAGAACATGCAGCTCGAACGCAATGCGATCGTGATAGAGTCGCGTGCCGTGCTGGATACCGATGAGATCATCGTCATGACGGCGTCCGGAGTTGTCATCCGTATGCCGGTCAGCGAGATACGAATCATCGGACGCGGAACCAAGGGAGTCCGGACGATTCGCCTGGATGATAAAGACCGGGTTATCGGTGTCGCGATTGTCCAACCGGAAGTAGCAGAAGAAGGGACCGGTACGGATGTGCCTGAAGAACCGGCAAAGCCCGAGACCGACGGATTATAAGATTTAATCCATACATTTTATTAATCTCATCTCAAATCTCTTTTTTAGAAAAGATCTTGTCCGGTTTACCTGAATACGAAGATGCGCTGTCAGAATCCATCAGCGTTATCCTGATCATTCTTCTTGTGCTGATAGCGGCGCTAGCAGTCTTTATCATCCTTTTTGGATCTGCCAGTCCGACCGAGAAATCTGCGTTTGTTGCCCTGCGGGGAGAAGCCTATACGACCAATTCGGGGAATACAACCCTCGCCCTGCTCAATATGCAGGGAGACCCGGTAAGCCTCGATGCCACCCGGACCCAGGGAATCTCACCAGTTCGCTTCACGCTTGATACACCCTTCAACACCACAGAGCCGGTCGGCATTTATCCCTTGATCGCCGATACCACGTGGCAACCGGGTGACACGGTTTTCATCTACCTGGATGACGGCGGCTACTGGGCGACCGACAATATGAACACACGTATTGCAAGGAACCTCACGTCAGGCCAGATTCGGGATATGCAGAGTGGCACCTGGAAGGTAAAAGTGATTGATACCAAGGCAAATCTGCTGATTGCCACCATCCCGATCACCATCCCGATCACCATCCGGGGCAACGGTTCCAGTATGCAGTACTCACCCGGTATCCTGGGGACCTATTACAATACCCAGTCATGGACATCACCGCTGGTCACGAATATTGCCAGCCAGATCCATTTTGCCGACGCTTCCAGCGGGCAGGCATCGGACATCAGTAACTGGCCGGTAGGATATATAGGGAAAGCCGACAGTTTCTCGGGGAAGTACGATGGACTCATCAGGATCGATACCACCGACGATTACACCTTCTACCTCACGTCAGATGATGGGTCTTACCTGGATATCGATGGATCCCGGGTAGTGGATAATGGAGGACTCCATAGTGCACAGATGAAACAGGCCACGGTCCACCTCCTGCCCGGTTACCACCCCATCACCGTTACCATGTACGAAAATACCGGGCAGGCGGTGATCTGGCTGGAATGCTCAGCACCCTCAGTCGGGGCCCACCAGATAGTGACGAAACTCTACCATGTCCCGAGCACACCACCGGTTGCAGATTTTACTGCCACGCCACGCGCCGGTACCGCACCGCTTGTTGTCCAGTTCACGGATGCCTCTGCGGATGCACAATCCTGGTCGTGGGACTTTGGGGATGGCACCCCGGGCTCAACAGCAAAAAACCCGGCCCATACCTACACCACCGGGGGAAGTTTCAACGTCACCCTCGCCACTACAAATTCATTCGGGTCTGCCACTTCCCGGAAGGACAATTACATAACCATTGGTTCATTTGTTGCCGGTTTTTCAGCGTCCTACTATCGCGGGCAGACATGGACAGATCTCGCCGGCACCCGGACAGATGCACAGATCCAGTTTTCCGACCAGGGCGGTTCTACATGGCCAAACGATATGGTTGGCAGGCAGGAAGATTTCAGTGTCCTCTGGGACGGGTACCTGAGGGTAACAACCGATACTACGTACACATTCTACCTGACGTCTGACGATGGCTCGTGGCTCTGGGCAGATGAGGCGATGATCATCGATAATGGAGGGCTCCACTCTGCCCAGGAACGCACGGGTTCGATCCACCTCACGCCGGGGTATCACCACATCGTGGTAAAGATGTACGAAAATACCGGGCAGGCGGTTGCCCGGCTTGAATACTCGTCCCCGGCATTGACAAGGCAGTACGTTACTGATGCCTGGCATATGTAGAAGAGGAAAAACCTTTTTTATCCAGATGCCTGTTCTTCGCTCTCGCCTCATGTGCCATAATATCCATACATTTTTGTTACCCTGCACACAAGCTAAGTAATCAGGTACGAATCACCATGCCGGAACGCCAGGAAAGGGCAATTTCAGAAACCATGTCGGTGATATTGATCATCGTCCTGCTGATCATCGCCACGGTCCTGATCACCTCGCTCCTGAACGGGACAATGACAAGAATGCTCCAGAAACCGGCCCTTGTCACGGTGCAGGCCGACCAGTTCGATACAACCGGCGGGGCCCATATCATAAGCCTCTATAATAACCAGGGAGATCACGTGATCCTGAACGGTACCTCGCAGACCGACGGAGTAGCGATCATAACGTTATCATTAATTTCTCCATCTGGTGCGACAATCCCGCTCGGAAGACTGACTGCAATGAGTCAGAGGGCCTGGCAGCCTGGCGATACCCTCTATATTTACCAGAGTGGTGGCAGTTATAGTTTTTCTGACACCGCACCAACGGGGGTTACCAGTCTCGCCCCGGGAACCTGGAAGATTACCATCCATGACGATAAGGTGCACGTCCTGCTCCACACCATTCCGGTAACAATCAGATGATGGTGGACTTCCCTGTTCCGGAAAGCTCCGGGCAGGTGGCCCGGGTTTCCAGATCAGGCAGTTTTTTTATCCGTACGGGGATTTTTCAGCAGGGATAACAGCACTACGATCACACTCAGGCAGGCCGATACCAGCATAATCCGGCTGATTGATACGGCCAGAAGTGCCGGGTCCGCATCGATTACATCCCCTCCGTAACCTGCGGCAAGAAGCTGGAACGAGAGCAGGATACTGCCCAGCGAAACACCGAGTGCCATGCCCAGATTCCTGCTGGTGGCAATCACACTCGATGCAGTCGAGAGCTGTTCCCGGGGGAGCACACTCATGATGGCAGTATTGTTGGGTGACTGGAAGAGGCCGACGCCGGTCCCGAAGAGCACGAAGGCGATGATAATGCCCGGAATTTCCCGGGTAAGGGCGGAGTAGGCAAAGAGGAGGAAGGCTATTGTGGTGATTACCATGCCCAGCGCAGCATAATTCCGGTCAGAGCGGCGATCGTACAGCCACCCGGCCAGCGGGGCTACAATCACCATGACTGCCGGCGTGACCAGGAAGACCAGCCCCACCTGGGAAGGACGATACCCCAGCACACCCTCAAAATAGAAAGGCCCCACCACGGCCATCATAAAATTGGCAATAAAGACCAGTACCACCGCAATCACCGGAAATAAAAACGCACGGTCGGAAAAGACACTCAGGTCCAGCAGGGGTGCCGGGCAACAGCGCTCGTGCCGGATGAACAGGCCAAGCGTGATAAAAAATACTATTGCTGAAAAAATAGCCACCGGGGTAATATGTCCCGACTCGGCAAGGCTGCCAAGTGCGAGAATCAGGGCGGCAAACATGACCACCATTGCCGCAGATCCATGCCAGTCGCGCGATAAGGAATCTGTCCGTTTCTCATCGATCCGCAGGTAAGCGGCTGCTGCTATAATCAGGAGGATGCCAATCGGGATGTTGATAAAGAAGATATACTGCCAGCCCAGTGAGTCCACGACAAAACCCCCGACAATCGGCCCCGCAATGCTCCCGATCGCAACCGTCGCACCAAGGTATCCCATTGCGCGTCCTCGTTCCTCAGGAGGGGTTGTGGCAAAGATGAGCGCAGACGAGATGGAGAAGAGCATCGCGGCCCCCGCACCCTGGATCACCCGGAACAGGATCAATTCAGGAAGTCCCATCGAGAGTCCGCACGCAAGAGAACTGCCGGTAAACACAATAATCCCGACAAAAAAGAGCCGGGCCCTTCCCACGTACTCCGAGACTTTGCCGAAAATGAGAAGCAGGCTCGTCATGGTGATGAGATAGGCGGTGATCGTCCACTGGGAACTGGAAAGGTCCACGGCAAAGAACCGGGTCATGGTCGGCAGGGCAATATTCACGACCGTGCCGTCAATAACTGCCATCAGGACCGAGGCAAGTACGATAATGAGTACTGCATACCGGTGACGAAAAGGAGACAACCCGCCGGGGGGTTCACCTGCGGAAGAGATGTTTTTGCTCATTGCACACGCTTGAGGAATCTTGGTTCCCGGGATGTTTAACAATTGGCAACCATGGAAAGACCGGCAGTATTTTCCGGTTCTCAAAAGCGAATCATTTTGGTATGGGAAGCAGAGATGCAGGTGGAGGCATCCATGCTGAGAACGACAATCCGGGTCAGGACAGACAGCGAAGGCGATGTGATCAATCTTACCGATCAGGTAAATGCAGTTATTACGGAGAGCGGGATCAGGACAGGACTTGTCCATCTTTTTGTACAGCACTCGACAGCGGCACTGACCACGATCGAATTTGAGCCGGGAGTGCTCGAAGATCTCCGGCGGGCACTCACGGTACTGGCTCCCGACAATGCGACCTATGCCCATAATACCCGCTGGGGCGATGGTAACGGGCGCTCCCATGTCAGGGCTTCACTGGTGGGACCCTCTCTGACGGTCCCGGTTTCCGAGGGCAGTCCGATGTGCGGCATCTGGCAGCAGATCGTATTGCTGGAGCTGGATGTGAATGCCGGGCGGGAGAGAACAATCATCTGCACCGTGACAGGCAAGTGAAGGGATGATGCACTCCAGCCAAGTTTTTATCCCCGTTCCTCACGCACAATAAAACCATGAGCAATACCATACGGGAGCAGATCACTGGCAAATGTGCTGAACTCGACATTCCGCTTGTCGGTTTTGCGTCCGCCAGCAGCTGGGATACCCCCCGGTTCGAACCGTGGATTCCCCCGGAGTTCCGGCCCCGCGCATTATGGCCGGAAGTAAAAACGGTCATCGTCATAGGCATCCACGTCAGCCTGCCGGCCCTTGAGACGGCACCTTCCATCTGGTACCACGAGGTATACCGGACGGTCAATACCCTGCTCGACACCAGTGCCTACCGGATCGCCTTGTTCTTAGGCACCCGTGGTTTTCCGTCAATCTCCCTGCCAAGGGACGGGTATGGATCGATCGAGGTGCTCAAGGAACGGCCCGTTGCGTTCTTCTCCCATCGCCATGCGGCCTATCTCGCCGGCCTGGGGACATTCGGTATCAACAACATGCTGCTGACCCCGCAGTTCGGGCCACGGGTCCGGTTCACCACCCTATTTACCACCGCCGAGATCCGGCCAGACCCCGTAATGGAAAAAGACCTCTGCATCCGGTGCATGCGATGTTCAAAGATATGCCCGGTCGCTGCTATCGGAAGCAGGGATTATCCTGAAGGGATTACCGACAAGCGCACCTGTGCCACGCGATCCAGTGAGCTGCACAAACGGTATATTTCTCCATGTGGTCTCTGCATCAAGGTCTGCCCCGCAGGAGAGGATCGCGTTAAGTTCCGGAGGAAAGATATGAACATCTATAACGAGAAGACGGATGAATTCAGCCACTATCACGAGGCGTGGAACCACGTGAGATCCTACGGGGGAAAATAACCCATTGAAAAAAAATAAAAAATTCCCGATGAATAATCACTTTGGCCTGCTCTCTCGTGAATCAGTATTTCCCGAAACCTGTTTTTTTTTAACGAAACGCGAAAGATATGCAAAGGTCCGGTACAAAGACTAATGCACCCATGCCTGAACCAGCCGGAAAAAACCCGGATAACACCATACAGGGACCACAACAATCCAACGTGACGAACCCTGTTCTCTTCACCTGTGTCGCATTGAGCCCGGATGATGTCGAGGCAGCCGCACGACACTACACGGAAGTCTTTGTCCGGGACGAACCCACCACCCGGTGGCACAGGATTACCGAGGATAATTTTTTACCCTTCGCTCGTGCGTATGTGCAGTTTTGCGAGAAGGAGGGAATGAGCTTCATCGCACAGGAAGAAGGCACCGGTAAAGTAATCGGGTTTATCTTCTGCCACGACCTGGCGCTGGACCTCGACGCACTCGGGCCCGATATCCGGGAATATCTCTCCCGGTTTGACGCGACGATCCGGCTTATCGATGCGCTGGAAGAAAATTACCGGGATCCCGGTGCAATGAAGCCGGGAATGGCTCTCCATGTGTACCAGCTGGGGATCAGCCGGGAATTCCGGAATCGTTCCGTCTCAACCGCACTCATTCTAACCGCGATCTCCTTTGCCCGGGAGAGGGGGTTCAAGCAGATCGTTACCGAATGCACCGGGCCGCAATCCTGCAGTTCGTTCGGGAATTGCGGTTTTACCCCCAAGGGATCGATAGAATATTCGTCATTTCTTATTGACGGGATCGCATTCTTTAACGGACTGGAAGGCAGGATTACGCTTATGGTTCGGGATCTGTAAAAAGTATCCTCCAGAAAAAATCACTTTTGTCCCGGAACCTTATAAACAATTTAAATATGAGGAGATCCCCATTTCACGTATGAGAAAATCCCTCGTATTCCTCGCAGTTTTAGTGATTGCCGCTGCCCTGATTGCCGGGTGCACAACACCTGCCAAGCCAGCACCGCAACCAACCCCTGCCACCCAGCCCCCAACCATCGTAGTTACGACCGTGGCAACTCCGGCCATTCCCGCCCAGCTTGCGCGAAACTGGGTGATCACTTCCATGGGAATCCAGGATGGTTCAGCCGTCATCAACCCGGCAGCAAAGATTACCCTGACCATTGCAACGGGTGGTACCCTTTCCGGAAATGGCGGGTGCAACAACTACAATGGACCCTTTACCCTCTCAGGAACGACAACTCCCAAGGGCCAGGGCATCTCTGTCGGACCACTTGTCTCCACAAAGATGTATTGTACGGACTATTCCTCCCAGGAGACAACGTACCTCAATATCCTGCAAAAAGCCATGGCATACAATGTCGATGGCAATCAGCTCTCCATCACCGCATCGACCGGGGATGTCCTGATCTACCAGACGCCGGTCTCACTGGTGACGCCGGTACAGAACCCTATGCCGGGATAACACCCCCTTTTTTATGAAATAACAATTCAACAGGTATTTAGCCGGTGGAATTACGGTACTAGTACGCATCCAAAGGCGACATTATGGAAGAGAACCATCCTAATCTTACACGAATCATAGAAGAAGAGCTGATCGATTACCGGATCCGCTCCCGTTTTTACCACCCGAAGTACGTCAAATCCCTGGGCCTTGCCGGCACTGAACGGGTACTGGAATTCGGGAGCGGAGGGGGGAGCATTTCACGGGCACTTGCCGGGGCACTCAGCCCGGAAGGAGCGTTAACCTGCGTTGAAATTTCCCCCTACTGGATAGAAAAAGCGAAGCACCGGTTGAAAGCATTTAGCAACATCTCCTACCTCTTGGGAGATATTACCCGGATGGCACTGCCGACCGATCATTTCGATGTCGTCATTGTGCATTTTGTTCTCCATGACATTGAACCGGCAGCCAGAGTTGAGATCGTAAGTACGCTTGCACAATGCCTGCGACCAGAAGGTTCCCTCTTCATCCGGGAACCGGCAAATCCCCTGCACGAGATGCCCCTTTCGGAAATCCGGAGCCTGATGAGGAATGCGGGTCTCCGGGAGATCCGTACCGGCTGCACCCGGACATGGCGGCGGACATGGATCTGCGGGGGGACGTTCAAGAAGAGCTGGTGACCTGATAACGGAATTGTTGTTAAATCTCTTCAATCCTGAAAATACACCATAACAGGACGGATCCAAGACACAGGCAAAAACGAGGGGTATTTCACGGTCAATACCGGGAGATACCAAACCAAAAACACTACATCGCCGCACGATACACATAACGAATACAGGAATGGGTTGTATGGTACTTGACATTTCAACGATAAACGGCACCACCACGATCGTGCTCGTCCGGCGTTTTGATTCAGAGAATGTCCCGACGATAGAGAACGAATTAAAAACCGTAATTGAAGAACACCCGGCAGGCGTTATATTTGATTTTTCCCGGACCGAGTATATCGCAAGTGCCGGCATGCGAGTCCTGCTCAGCACGACCCGAACGATCATGAAAGCCGGGGGAAAGGTTGCTCTCTCATCGCTCTCCCCCCAGGTGAAACAGGTCTTTGAGATCGCCGGGTTCACAAAAATTTTCTCTATCTTTGGTACGCGGGATGAGGCACTGGCGAACCTGCAGAAAAAATAATAATGCACTTTTTCCCCTATCGTTACGCCAATCATTCTCCCGCGGGACCAGTATTTTAAAAAAATCAGGTCTTCTGGTCAGGGACTTCCCCTTCATCGGAAGGCGGGCGGGTTTCTTCCTTAAAAAAATCAACCCATGCCTGCTGGGTCTCTTTTGCAATCATGCTAGATTTGAGATGCATATAGAGGGCATAAATGACCAGGACATACGCCAGGGTCCGGATCACGATCAGCGGAACGGTAAGAGGTACCTTAAATCCGAGGAGCGTGGCGGCATGCGAGATGCCGAACAGGCCAAACGCAGCGCCGATGAAGAGGGGCAGGGATTCGTGACTTCTGCGATAACAGAGGCATCCGAGCAGCACGATACCAATACACAGCACCAGGTTCACAAAGAGAATTGGATCCCATTCGATTGCCATGAGAATACGCTCATACCCATGTAGGTTCGGGAACGTATATCGGTTTACTTTTGATCAGCCGTACAGGAACAGGTACGGTTGCTGTGGGGGGTAAAAAATACTAAAAAAATGGTTTAGTCGAGCGGAATCTGCTCGAGCTGTGACACCAGCTCCCAGATACGGGTCCTTGCATGGATCGGCATGTTGGGATCATTGGAGATTTCATCAACTTTTGATATGGCTTCGGCTGCGCGGAGACCCATCGCCTTTGAATTGTTCATAAGCAGCGTCCGGGTCTCGTCTGCTACGCGCCGGATATTTCTGGGGATCGAGCTGTCCTCCTGGATGTGCTGCAACATCAGGATACAGTTTTCCATTGTTTTTTCAGGGTTTGGCATGGGAACACCTACCTGTGTACCTGTAGTTAATATGCGTAACTGGCATATATAGATTAAATATCAAACCGACGGTGAAAACATGGCAGTGCGCAAAGAAGATGAAATAATGGCTGAATACCTCCTCAAAGGGGGTAAAATGCTCGAAAAGACCTGCAAAACCTGCGGATGTCCACTCTTTGAAGTCAAGGGAAAGAAACTCTGTGTCGTCTGTGAGGAGCGGGGAACGGCAGCACCCGCGAGTGCAGCCGCCCCGGCACATCACGAACACGGTCATTCCTGTGGCTGTGGCGAGGACCACGATCACGGCGAGACCTGCGGATGCGGCGAAGACCATGAAGATACCTGCGATGGTGGCCTGGTCGATGAACTCGCAACGACCATCTTCTCCCTCTGCGAGCGCATCCAGAACGAGAAGGATCCCGAGAATGTGCTTCTCCTGATGAATGCCGTCAAGACCGGCACCGAGACGCTCGAACTTCTCGTCAAGATGTAATTTGGGGTGTCGGTTCTGTTTTTCTGCCGCATGTAATCGCGGGCAAAGAGGACCAGTGTGATGATGATCGCTGCTGCCAGGATGATGATGAAGAGGTCCGTCAGGTAATCTAGGTAATCGCTGACAACCGAGATGCTCCCGATAGAATACCCGAGAAGGAGGAGCATTCCGCACCAGACAGCCGAGCTGATGAGATTGGATACCAAGTATTTGCGGTACTGCATCGCATTCACTCCCGCAATAAAAGACGGCACATTCAGGACCGGCAGGAAGCGGCTGAGGATGAGCGAGACCGGGCCGAACCGGTCAATCAGCGCGAGAGCCTTCCGGATGTTTCCATCCTGGAGAACTGCCGGACAGGTGCCCTGGCAGAGTGTGAGGCCGAACATCCGTCCGCTCCAGTAATTGATCTCGTACCCCGCAAACCCACCCGCGACTGCAAAGACAAATATCCACTCCATCGAGAGCCCGTCGGCCATTACCACCGCCCCCAGGAGAACCAGGAACGTGTTATCGGGAATCGGACCGCCAATGATGGTGGAGGCGAGCATAATGATGAGGAAAACCAGCAGGTACATCCCAATCCCGTACTGGATGATCTGGTCCGAGAGGGACAGACTGGTGAGCGGCAGCAGGGCTGCACTGAGGAAAATCACGGTAACCGAGAATGTCCGCTCATCCCATATGAAGCTCGTTATCGTAAAGAGACTCAGGTCTCATGAAAAGTCCGGGAATGCAACAAAAACAAGACCCGGCCATTATCAGGCAATCCGGAATAATTCCTCAAATGAATACAGAGTATCTCGAACCCCAGGACTGAAGTAAACTCTTCCTAAAGGGGGTCTAAATCCCAAAGCCCGTCATTGGCCTGTTCCAGTGCAAACCTGAGGCGCTCTTCGATTTCATAGCGGGTATTTTCTGCACGTTTCCTGCAGAGCGCCTGCCGGATCTTATGCCCGGTTCCACGAACGGGGATTGCTTCTTATCCGGCGGGGAAAAATTTCAGCCCGCCACAGGAGAAGTTGATTTAAGCGACATAATCGCCGTAAAGGAAAGTCCGGTCGAATCGTTCGGAGGTTACTCCAGCAGTTCCCCGAACCGGAATACAAATTCCGTGCCCTTCCCCGTCACCACTTCGACCGTTGATCGCAACTGGTGTTTTGCCAGGAAGTTTACCAGCTTGAGGCCAAGGGACCTGGCAGTCAGGGGATCGAATCCCGCCGGCATGCCGATTCCGTTATCGCTGACGCTCAGCAGGTACGACTCCCCTTCCCTTGTCATCCGAATAACGATGGTGCAGGGATCCGACTGATCAGGCCGGCATCCAATCTCATCGGGGGGGAATGCATGTTTGAGGGAGTTGGTCACGAGTTCGTTGATGATCAGGCCGGTCGGGGTTGCTCTCCCGATATCAAGAGCTACCCCCCGGGCCTCAACGATAGTCATGACGGCTTGTGATGACCGGTACGAGATGACGACCTGCTCGACGAGAGGTGTCAGATAGTGTTCCATATCGACATTGGAGAACTGGTGGGTCCGGTAGAGCGTTTCGTGAATGAGCGCCATGCTTCGTGCCCGGTTCTGGAGATCTTTCTTGAGCTCACGTCCCGCCGGGGTCTCTTCAGTCGAGCCGTCGAGACTCAGGAGTGAGATGAATGCGGTCAGGTTGTTCTTGACCCGGTGGTGAATCTCGGCAAGAAGGACCTCTTTTTCCGCGAGAGCATCGGTGAGCTGCTGCTCCCTGCTTGTCAGGTCATCGACCGTCTGGCGCAGTTCCTCCTGGGTCGATGTGAGCTCCTCATACGCCGCATTGAGATCGTCATGCCTCCGTTTCAGTTCATCTTCCGCGTTCTTGCGTCCCGTGATATCCTCAAACACGGTATACACTTCAGAGGGTTCGGCCTGAGCATGATGAAACACGGGAACCGCGTCAATGCTGATCCAGCGCAACATATTCAGCACGGGGTTAAAAACTCCCATGATCACTCCCCTCACCGGCAGACCGGTCCGCAGGGCGACAATAGCTGGATGCTCAGTTCCAGGGAATGGTTCGCCATTCTCACGGATAGTGTCACGTTCCTCTTTGACCGAACTGCTGCCAAGGAACCGCTCACGGGTCTTGCCCAGGATGCGTTCTGCAGCGGGATTCATCGCAATGATATACCCGCTTGCATCCTGGTGAACCACCCCTTGCAGCATCGTCTCCGACAACAGCCGGTGCCGCTCCTCGCTTTCCCGGAGGGCAGTTTCGGCATTCTTTCGGTCGGTGATATCCCGTACTATGGTAGAGGCACCGATGAGTTTTCCCGTACGATCCCTTACGGGCGACAGTGTTAGGGATACCGGGATCAGGGTCCCGTCTTTTTTGATTCGTTGTGTTTCGTAGTGAGCGAATGGCTCACCGCGTCCGATCTTGTCAATGAGATATTCCCTGTCATCGCTCTGACCGGGCGGAATAAGGATGGATATATTCCTCCCTATGACTTCCTCCGGGGAGTACCCATAGATTTTCCCGGCCCCGGCATTCCAGCTTGTTATGATCCCGCCGAGGGATTTCCCGATGATGGCATCGTCAGAGCTCTCGACAATGGATGCAAGGTTGGCAATCTTCTCTTCTGCATTCCTGCGCCCGGTGATGTCGGTAAATACGGTCGCAAATTTTCCGTGTTCCGGGGAGTACGCCGAGACAGCGAAATGCATATTCAGGGGCGGGAAAAAGACTTCAAAATCTTCCGGATGACCGGTCTCTGCGACAAGGCAGTATAGTTCGAAATACGGGGGAGTAGCAACCCCATACACTTCCCTACTGGTCTTTCCCATAACATCTTCCCGTTTCAGGCCGAGAATTCGCTCAAATGCCGGATTGACATCAAGGATACGGTAATCGACAGGATCACCGGAAGCATCATACACCAGTTCATGGAGTGCACTACCCTCCGTCATTCGCGTGAAAAGAACCCGGAATTTTTCCTCGCTCTGCCTCACCTCTTCTTCCGCACGTTTTCGCTCAGTGATATCCTGCACGATGCCGGCCACCCGGGACAACCGGCCAGAACTGCCATCGCGATGCCGGCCCACCGCCCAGATCCAGCGGGTCTCGCCATCCGTTCTCCGGATCCGGCATTCAAAATTCCAGTCGCCCCGTGTCCCGATAGCATGACGGAACTTTGTATCCACATCCGGACGATCGTCAGGGATTACATGATCGAGAAACATCTCGTAGGTCCACTGGGGGAGCATTTCGGGATACCCAAAGATGAGATCATGTTCAGGCGACCGGAAGGCCGTATGGTCAATGAGATCAAGGTCCCATGCGCCGGTATGACAGGTCTCAAGCGCAAAACGCATCCGGTCCTCGCTCTCCCTGATCGCTGTTTCCGCCCGTTTGCGCTCTGTGAGATCCCGGATGATACAGGTGCACACCCAGGATCCCGCTACCCTGTGACGGGATAAGGAGATTTCCGCGGAGAACGTACTGAGGTCTTTTCTCCGGACTACCATGTCAAGGGGATTCTGAGTGGCTGAATCAGTTTCAGGATTAAGAGAACTCCCGGGATTGCAGGAAAGACTATCGGCATATTCTTCAGGGATCGCCAGCTGGACAAAAGACGAGCCAACCGCTTCAGACGGGCTGTACCCAAACATCTTCTCTGCAGCCGGGTTCCAGATAATTACCCTGTTGAGCGAATCGAAGACCACTATGGCATCGGTCGCCGTTTCGATGAGTGATTTGTAACCGGCTTCTGATTCGCCAAAGAACCGGGAGAGCATCTCTTCGAGAGGGATACCCGTCCGCCGGGCACTGCGACTCAGGGAGATAAACGCTACAAGGACATACAGCGCCCCGAGATACTGGGCCGACCTGCCGACCCATCCGAGCGGGCTGCCGAGAACTGCGGGGAAGTGCACCGCAAGGAGACCAATCCCAATAAGTGCCAGACCGATCGAGTACCAGAAGAAAAAATCCTCACGTCTCTGGTGATATAACCAGATAAGAATTCCCGATGCCATCAGGAAGAACAGGATCGCACCGGTAATGATGAGTTCCCTCATGACGGTAAAGCCGGAACCCGGGATAAAAAACAGGGGAACCATGCCAAGCACAGCAGCGCCGGCTAAAACGAAGACGCCAAGAACCGATCCGGCATACAGGATCGCGATCCTGGATGCATCCCCTGGACTCGATCTCGGGATGGTCCCTGAGAGGGCGATAAGGATTCCGACCAACTGCAAAAAAGCGCCAAGACAGAAACTGGTGTTATGGACCGTGATATTGGCGTTCATCGAGTCTGGCAGGTAGTTGATAACTGCTGCAGCAATCGCCCCGAGCCCGAGCATCAGCATACCGGTCCCCTGGAGCAGGACACCGTTCGATCCGCTGCCCCTGAAAGACCTGTACGCGATATAGGCGACATACAGGGGAATCAGACCGAGGAACAATGAGTTGAAGACCAGCAGGAGGACCGGGGGATTAAATGCAGCCTTGATATTGAGGAAAAGGAAGATTGCGATAAGGGCAAGATAGACCGGTACAAGGATGAGGCTCGCACGCTTCCGTAGGTTTAGGACCACCGGAATTTCATTCATCGGAATTCACCGGAAAATCCAAATCGCTTGACAATCCGGGGCTATAGGGATGATGGCTTTTCACGGATTTATCTCCACAACAACTGGGTAAATTCACATTCACCCAATCGATGATAAATCTGGCGTTTTTAGCATACCTGTCAGGGCGAGGAAACGTTCATTCCTCCCGAATAGGGCAGGCAGGTGTGAAAATCCTAGAGAACGATAGCTCGCCAACACAAACCTCATTCCAAAAGGGGGGGTACCCTGTCTTGCACAAGACAAGGGGGGTAGGGTACCCCCTCTCGTATGTTCGAGTGGGGGGATCCCCCCCTTCCCGGCTCGGACCAGATACCGGGTTTTCAGACGTGATTCCACGGGAAGCGAGGGTTATGCAGATGCCGGAAAGGGGGGGTGGTACCCCCTCTTGTCCGGGACAGGGGGGAGGGGGACCCCCTCTCACTTTGTGGAGTGGGGGTGGGTAGGGTACCATACCCCCACTCGTACTTTGGAGAGGGGGGTCCACTTAGTATAGATGTGGTGGCTCGGTTCGCGCACTATAGTATAGATAAATCCCCGATCTAAGAAGGTTTGTTGGGTGGGATAGGTGCCCGTGAGTTTGGGGGTAGCCATGGGGAGCACAGCGGGGTCATGGCCGGAATCGCAGGACATATTACCTGAGAAAATCTAGCCAAAGAATGACAGGATTTTATCCATAGGAAATTATATCATCCCTCAAAGGATCTTAAGAACCATGAAACGCTCTCTGGTTCTCGTTGTAATTATGGCAGTCGTCATGGTGATGACCGCGTTGAGTGGATGTACAAGTACTACCACCCCGCCCGGGGTTAAGGTTGCAAACACATTTACCGTAACGTCAACTCCTGCACCAACTTCCGTGATCCCCACGTTAACTACTCCCGCACCAGTTCCCGAACCGGATTTAGCGGCAATTGCGGATAAGAAATTTGTTGACGCGACCGAGGCTTGTTATTTGGCCAATCCCATCATCTCCAATGTAGCAACCCAGCAGGCGTTTGTTTCCTGTATCCAGAATACCCCGGATCCAAAGGGAGTGTGCGCATTGAACTACAAGAATAATGTCCTCAAGTACACAAAAGATGACAATACCTCGGCGGGATACCAAAGGGAGAACACGAGAATTCAGCTGGCACGGGACGCCTATAGTAAGAATTTGTCCTACAACCACCTCACCGACAAGGCTGAGGCATGCACCCAGTTACCGATGAGCCCGCCGGTTTGATGGGTCCGGGATTCATTGAAGTCACATCGTTGGTTGACGGGATATCCCGTTCTTTTTTTTTTAGAGTGGGCAGGGCCTTAAATTAGATTGCACTACGCTGGACAGCACATAAACATTGATCTCATCAAAAGGATCATTGGCATGATAGAATACTAAGAGGGTACCCCGCCTCAGGGCATCTCAGACACACGGCGGGGCAATGAGGATCAATTTTGTCGTAAACCTCGGGAGCATCCCACGGGGGCGGCGACGTTTATAGTAATATATGTACTGGGATTGGCTAAAAAAATGAAAAATAGTTCCCTGGATTCAGGAATCCAGGTACCATCACCCGGAAACGAAAAAAGGTTATATCCAACGTTCACTTACCCGAAGATCCCTTTCTTCAGCTTCTCCTTCTCAGCAATACCCTGAAGCCGCACAAGTTCGGCCCGCACAGTCGCTTCACGCTGCTGGGTGAACTGCTTCACCGCGGGGCTGGTTGTCGGATCATTCAGGATCTTGTCCATTTTATCAAGAGCCGCGATATCATCTCTGACGTGTTTGGCAATATCATCCGCAGCCACCTTATCTCCGCCAAACAAGAGTGATGAACTGTCGGGAGAGGATGAACTCACGCAGCTGCCGGAAGGGGACGTATCCTTCGAACCGGATGAACTATCCACTGAGGTTTTTGAGCCCGCATCATTGCCTGATGTGGACGAGTCCTTTGAGACCGAAGAACTTCCTGAACCGGCATCTTTCTTGTCCATGCCGGACCCGGACGATGTATCTGAGGATTTTGATACCCCTGTGGAGGAGTCTGAACTTCCTCCGGAACCTGAGCTGCCTCCGTAGTCAGAGCTGTTTCCGGCATCGGAACCACCGCTGGAACCGGAACTTCCACCGCCACTGCTTCCGCTGTCCTCTGCCATCACGACACCTACCGTGATAAAGACCATCGCAAGGATGATCAACGCTACGACAAGTTTCTTTATCATGGGTCTGTCACCACCCCCAGAATAGCCCCATGAAAATAAAAAATTTGGGATGAAACCTCATTCTTTGAAACATACCATAGAACAAGAACAACTGCTGCACGAGAAAAAAAGTGAGGTGAACGAGGATTAACAGGGTTATCCGGACTGGAGAGATCCTACCCGTACACCCGCCGGCAAAGATCGAAGATCTTCTGTGCCGTCTTTTCCCCAATCCCCTTCACCGCGGCGAGCTCCTCCAAGGATGCATTGACAATTTCCTGGATTGACCCGAAATGCGCGAGCAGTAACCGGGCGTTCTTCATCCCAATCTCCGGGAATGCCGAGATGATATACTCCTGCTCCTCGCGCTGAGAGTGATGGGACTTGTGGGGGTGCACCTTGCGCTCGCCCCGCTCCCCGTCCTCGCGTTTCGAGAGGACAAAGAGCATCTGGGCGGTATCCTGCTCATCGCGGGTGAAGAGGATCGAAACACCCATATCCACCGTGAGGGCCGCCAGCACACCCTTGATCGCATTCGGGTGAAGGTCGCGCTGGGCATAGAGATCCCCGCCCTCGATGATCATCACCGGGCGGGTAACAGACTCTGCCATTGCTTTTACCTGCCCCAGCAGGTCGCGGTTGATGAGCGTATCGACAAAGTCCCTCGCGGTCTTGCGCTCGACAAGAATACGATCACCGATCGCATAGTCGCCGTGAGCGAGGCGCTCGATCCTGATCACGGCGCCCATATTCGAGAGAACCTCCACAACTTTTGAGGAGGTCTCGCGGTCGTCGATGATGATCTTCGGTCCCTGCGGGGTGAATTCATCGAGAGTCTCCCGTTCCACCACAAGCGGTTGCTGCGAAGCGGCGGGGGAATAACCGCCCATGGTCCGCATGCTCTTGTGCATCTGTTTCTCTTTCGATGCGCTGACGTGGCGGAAGACCTCGTCCGAGGTTCCCTTCGTCACCATCACCACGATCTTTCCTGCGCCGGACCTTCCTGTCCGGCCGCGGCGCTGGATCGACCGGATCTCCGAGGGCACGGCCTCATAGAAGATCACCATGTCGGTCGCCGGGACATCAAGGCCTTCTTCGCCAACAGAAGTCGCGATCAGCACCTTGAACTCGCCTTCGCGGAACCGGGTGAGAGCAGCGATCTGCTTCTTCTGCGAGAGCCCTTTCTCGGCATCCTTGGTTGCCTGTCCCACGAACCGCTCGCTGACGATACCATAGCGGGCAAAGAAGTCCACAAGGAGTTGCACCGTGTCGCGGTATGTGGCAAAGACGATGATCCGGCTGTCGGGGTGTGAGACCAGCTGGTCCTGTACGAGCTTCAGGGCGTGTTCGGGTTTCGGGTGCAGTTCCCGGGTCCACCCGAGGGTGCGATCGAAGAGTTCCTGGAAGACCGGGTCCTTGACCAGCCGCTGGCTCGCCTTGCTCCCTCCGGCTCCTGTGCCTTCCGCCACCAGCTTTGCGAGATACCCCTTGAGCACTTCACTTCCCTGCGATTCTGCCAATGTAATGGCATGCCGGAGTTTCATCAGCTCCGCATAGAGCGATGCTCCCGAGTAGGCAGCCGGATCCTGGTTCTGGATCCGCGCCTGGATCTGGGCATTGATCGCATTGAGCTCTTTCATGGAGAGTTTATCCCGTTTGGGTACGGTAAAGTTCAGGGAAGTGAGGATTGCAAGCCGGTCCCCGATAAGCGTATTGAGGGAGTGGATGGCTGCCTTGAGGTCGGAGGGGAGAGCGATGGAGAGATACTCCACCTCCCGTTCGAATACATACGGGCGGACATCCGGGTCGTTCTCGGTCCGGTTCTCTATGTGGGCGATACCGAGGTTTGAGCAGACGTCCTGAACTTTCTCCTGCACCCCTCCGGGGGATGCGGTCATTGCAAGGAGGAGGGGCTTGTCCGCGGTGCCCATATAGCGCTGGGCCAGGAAGACATAGGCATAGTTGCCTACCGCCCTGTGACACTCATCTACAATCAGCAGCGTCACATCATTCAGGGTATACCGCCCGGCAAGGAGATCATTTTTGATGACCTGCGGGGTGGCAAGGATCACGGTGGCCCGGTTCCAGTCGGCGGTTCGCTCAGCCGGGGGTGCTTCACCCGTGAACATCACAAACGGCGATGCGGTACTGCCTTCCCGGGACTTTACCAGCAGGTACTTTTCAAAATAGCGGAGATGCTGCTCGACGAGCGGCTTGGTTGGGGCAAGCATCAGGATCCTGCCCCCTCCATTATAGAGCCGGGAAGCAGCCACCAGCAGGGACACTGCCGTCTTGCCCAAACCGGTGGGGAGGATGACCATCGTGTTGGCATCCAGTGCCCGCATCGCAATCGAGAGCTGGTACTCCCGCGATTCGAGACTGTCCGGCTTGATCAGGGGGTGGCTGATGCTGCTCATGGGGTTGGTAAAAATTTACGTTTCCAGTGCTGAAAACTTCAGGCTGCCATCGACAAGGGCTGTGACGGTAGCGGGAATCCTGTCGATCGCAATCCGTACCTGCTTCATACTGTCCCGGTCCCGGAGGGTAACGGTCTGGTTCTCTTTCGTATCGTAATCCACCGTGATGCAGAAGGGAGTACCGATTTCATCCTGTCTCCTGTAACGCCGGCCTATTGCCCCGCTGTCATCATATTCAGCAAGGATACCGGCCTTGTGAAGCGTGCGGGTGATGGTATCGGCGATCTCCTCCAGACCATCCCGGGTCATGAGCGGGAAGACCGCGACCTGGATGGGGGCCACGTTGGGGGAGAAGCGCATCACCGTGCGGGCTTCGCCGTCGGCAACATCTTCATCATAGGCCCCTTCGAGCACCGCGTAACACATGCGGTCGATACCGTACGAGGGTTCGATGACGTGAGGAACAATATCCTCGCCCCGTATGTCAATGATCTCATCGCGGACCTCGAACAGGTCAGCGGGAATATGGATCTTCTCGCCATCAACTTCTACATCAGCGCCATCGGCCGTGGGGGTTGCAACGGCAAGAGCTTCAAAGATCGCCTTTGCTTTCGTGCGGTACTGTTTACCCAGTACGCTCATATTCGGGATGATCCGTCTCCGGGGAACCTTCTTTGGCTCATCGTACTGGATGAAGACCGTCATCGGGGTGCCGCTCTCGTTGGCATGGGCATTTAAGTCATAATCCGTGCGGTCGGCGAGACCAACCGTCTCAACCCAGCCGAACCGGTCGGAGCGGATCTCGGCATCCCAGCAATCGGTAGCATAGTGAGCCCGCTCCTCGGGCAGGTGCTGCCGGAAACGGAGCCGGTCGGGTTTTATGCCGATCGTTACGAGTAGGTGATGGGTAAGGGCCACGTAGTAGGCGAGGTATTCATTGGCGATAACTCCCTTGTCAACGGCTTCCCGCATCGACATTGAGACTGCATCCTCGAATTTCTCCTGTTGGACGTACGTGAGCAGTGGCATCGTGTAGTTGGCGTAGCGTTTGAACGAGGGGTGGTGATTCTTCTCGTTCGGATGAACAAAGATCTCGGCTTCTGCCTGGGTGAACTCCCGGAGCCGGATCATACCCTGGCGGGGAGAGATCTCATTACGGTAGGACTTGCCGATCTGAACTGCACCAAACGGCAGTTTGTCCCGGTAGAACCGGAGCAGGCGGGAGAAATCCACAAACATCCCCTGTGCCGTCTCGGGACGCAGGTACCCGACACGCTGGGAACCCGGACCGATCGTTGTCTGGAACATGAGGTTGAAATTGAAGACCTCGACGTTACCGAGAACTTCCTCGCAGGCCATGCAGGCACAGGGGGCGATCGCTGCGGCAAGTTCCTCATTTTTCATAATGGAAGGATTCTTTACCCCGCCGGCTTCTGCCACGTGGTCCGCCCGGAGGAACTCCTTGCAGTGCGGGCACTGGCACATCTTGTCAGAAAATCCCTTTACGTGACCAGAAGCGATAAAAATTGCTTCCTGCCCGATCGTGGGGCATTCAATTTCATAGTAGCCTTCCTGGATGACGTAAAAATCCCGCCAGATTTTTTCGACCCGCCGCTTCATCATCGCGCCCAGCGGGCCGTAGTCGATGAAGCCCGCCACTGCGCCGTAGCATTCGGATGTGGGCCAGATGAACCCGCGGCGTTTGGCAAGCTCCATCACATTTTCAAATACGTCGCTCATGGTGATCCCTGATCAATATCTCACTACCATTGCACAACTGACGACAAAAAGACTCTCATCCGGTACTGCACCTGCCGGGGCATCGCACAGATGTTAATCAAAGTGTATTACAATCCGCATGCAGGTACCAGTTGACCATGAGTTTGATGAGAAATTGAGATAAAAAAAATGCGCGTCAGATTGGGCGATTTGGATGTGAAACAGCACCCGCGATCATGCGCATTTAAACACCAATTTAAAGGTCTTTTGGTCAAACAAAGCGTAAAGATAGGATTAAATAGTTCACGAAGTATTGTATATCCTAATCCCAGTACGGGGTATGCAATGACCGAAGACAAACGCAAGGCACATCTCTTAAAACTCTTCAGCTCCATGTCGGGCAAGACCAAGATAGTCGAGCCGATGAAAAATATCCATGGTACTTTGAGAGACAGCGACGCGATCGAACGAGAGGTCGCCCTCGTCATGAGAGAGATCACGGAACAGGGAATCTTCAAGACCTCATTAAAGCCGATCCAGCTTGCCAAACTCGTCACGTTATTCTACGCTGGCAGAAATGACACTGAGATCGCCAGGGAACTGGGTGATGAGAAGTTGTCAAAGACGGTAGCCCGGGCAAGAGTCCGGCTCAAGCTCTTCCGCGAGCTTGATTTCAAGATGCCCTTTGACAAGATGAAGATGGAAGAACTTATCACGTCCGGCAAGACCATGAAGGAAGTTTCCGAAGAGCTTGGAGTGAGTCCTTCAACGCTCCGTGAATACCGCCATGTGATCGAAGAACAGGAAGACCCGACGATTGATCCGTACATCGACCGCATCCGCGACGTTATGGAAGACCGCGACCTGACCGAGCAGATGACCCGGAGAGTAACTGCGGACAGTCTTGGGGACTCCATCGATATCACCGAAGCTGAACTGATAGATGTAACGTAAAGGCCGATCCTTTACCAACATCAGACCTTTTTTAGCCGTGGGCGCTCTTTTTCAAAATCACCTGAGCCGTGACCCAATGGCAAATTTCATTCGATAGGCAGCAGATCTGCATATATGCAACTCACCTGGCTCGGACATTCGTGCGTGCTGCTTACCGGTTCAAAAAAAGTGCTCATCGATCCCTTCATTAACAGCGGCAGTGTAGCGGGAACAGATCCGGACATTGTGGCAGTGACACACGGTCATGCAGATCACCTGGGTGAGGCCGTTGCCCTCAACCGGAAGACAGTTGCCATCACCGAGATCGCCCGGTACCTGAAGGCAAAGGGCCTGCCCGCTGAAAGTATGAACATCGGGGGAACAATCGTTGTTGACGGGGTCTCTTTTACCATGACTGCCGCGATGCACTCGAGTAGCATCGAAGAAGCGGGACCGGGTTATTCTGCCGGATCCCCTGCCGGATTTGTTATCGGTATGGATGGGGTGAAGATCTACCATGCAGGGGATACAGCACTCTTCTCGGACATGAAACTGATCGGGGATCTCTATCACCCGGATATCGCACTTCTCCCGATTGGCGGGCGCTTTACGATGGGAACTGCCGAAGCGATGATGGCAGCAAATTTCATCGGGGCAAAAACGGTCATCCCTATCCATTATAATACCTGGGAGAGGATTGCTGCGGATCCTGTACCGTTCAAAAAGGCGATCGAGCGGACAACCGACATCAAAGTACAGATCCTGAAACCCGGAGAGAGTATACAGACCGGGTCATGATCTCCTCTGTCCGGACCGTCACCGCACGGAACTATGAAAAATATATATAGATAGGCAAAGATGATCTCCGCAACAAAAATTCACCCGGTGCATTACCATGTCCAACTGTTCGAAGTGCGGTTCAAAAAATACCGAGTGGACAGACTGCAAGACCGTCAATGATAAGACGATTGTTGTCTGCATCTGCAATGATTGTAAACATACCTGGGAGCAGGGGCTGTAGCAGACAAACGGGACCGGGGAAATCCGCTCAATCATACGTATCCTCAAAGGCATAGCGCTTTTTTTCCGGATATATTTTTAGGATGCATTCTGCAGGTTTTCCGATAGATTCCCGAATATACCATTAACGGGATCCGGAAGGTACGAACCGGTGGTAATTCGGTAAATCACCAACCCGAAGACTAAATGAGGTTCCGGAACAAAACGGCTGTACATATGCAGACTCATCATAACACTCTCGTGCGCTGCCTGTTTGCCCTTGCGTGCCTCTTCCTTATCACCGGGGTATCCGCTGCGTCAATTCAGGCATCTGTCGGGGAGATCATCCCTCTGTCGGGATATTCCTATGGCAGCCAGACGGTCTATCTCTTCTTGACCGGGCCCAATCTCCCGGTGAACGGGGTGGCCCTGAATGACATTACCAAACATGCGGACCAGGGGTATTTTACCCGCGTGCAGGTCGACGGGGATGACCACTGGAGTTATAAATGGGGTACGGGAAACCTCGGGGGACGACTCGATTCAGGCACCTACACGATCTGGGTAGTCAACGGACCCAACGACTTATCCCACCTGAGCCAGGCCGATTACAGCACGATCTCAGTTACGCTGGGAAAACCCTCGATCTCTGTTGATCAGCCCGCAGTACCGGGCACCATGGACCTCAAGTCCGTTCCCGATGGGGCTTCTGTAACGATGGAGGAAAAATACCTGGGTAAGACACCACTCACCCTTTCAGGACTTAATCCGGGCACCTATACGGTCACATTCTCGGCGTTCGGGTACCAGAAATTTGTCACGCAGATTCCCGTTGTTGCCGGGGGAATATCCGATGTGACCGCTAACCTTGTTCCGGATCAGGGAGCTCTCGCTATTACCTCGGTCCCCGCCGGGGCAGGTGTACAGGTGGATGGAGGCTCTACCGGGATCACACCGGTTATCGCAGGAAATCTCACCAGCGGAAATCATACGGTAGCAGTTTCCCTGGAAGGTTACCAGCCTTGGCAACAGACCGTGACGCTTCTCCCGGGACAGATCCTGCCGGTTGCGATCAATCTTTCTCCGGTATCCCCGCAAAAGACAGCAGCCGCGACAACGCCCAAGTCCGGACCAGCCCCGGCCCCGCTCATTGCGGGGTTTTTGGCAATAATGGGTATTCTCCACTATGTGCGGAGACATTGAACAACCTTCAATCACCATATGCCATATTTTACCCCGAAAAACCGGATTGAAACCGGTGAGTGCTAAAAGCAGGGTAATATATATCGATGAATGGGCAACCGGAAAGGGGGAGTCTGCATGAGTGCAAGTATCTTTGAGATCCTGATGGCAGTGGGGCTGGGTACCATAGCCGGAACCGGCATTGGCCTGCTCATCGGGTTTGTAACAAAACAGCAGAAGAGTGAATGGTCTGCCATGACCCGGAAGAAAAAAACGATCAATATCGCACTCGTACTCTTTTTTTCCGCAGTGTGTAGTGCAGGAATTGCGTGGTATATGTTTACCGGATCTCAAACTGCGCTATGACAATCGGATTTGTTCGATCAATCCTAAGCGGATAATTATTACTAAAAAAAATATCTTACCCTCCGGCAGATTCCAGAATATTTTTTGGCTACCATTGACCATACAGGAAGAAAAAAGTTTTTTTTAAGGCCAATAGCCTATTCAAGCCACCGGGTTACATCTTCCACCGGGGGACGGATGGAGGGGGAGAGTTCATCTGCCGCGTACCCGACAGCGCACCCCATCAGTTCCCATTCGCCCGCAGGAATTCCCAGGATTTTGCAGAACTCTGGATTGCCCGACATCTGGGAAGTGATCGAAACGATCTGGAACCCCAGTTCAAGCGCCGTTGCCTTCAGCCACATATTCTCCAGGCAGTGTGCAAGCGACTGGAGTTCAACGGGGGGGAACCCCTTGCGTTCGGCCACGACGATGTAATACGGCGCATTGCCCACACCGGGAACCCGTCCCATCTTCCGGATCATACCGAGGCGCTGGACAAAGGAGACTGCCTTTTCGCGGAGCACCGGGTTCTGTTCCATCTCCCGCTCCAGTCCCTGCGCCATGACCGTGACCTGGTCCATGACAAGGGGTATGGCTGCATCCAGGCTCCGGGATCCCCTCTTCATCACAAAGAAACGCCGGAAGTAATCTTTCGATCCCCCGATTGCAGCGGCTGCATAGGGAGCCAGCAATCCTGCGTGAAGAATACGGCGGATCTCATCTTCATCGGGAAACTCGGGCCTGAACTGCCGGTAGGAACGGCGGTCAGCAAGGATCTGGTCAAGGTGCATATTTTTCTGGTCGAAAATCTCGTCGCACATACAAATTTCCTTTCAAAGGTGTTTGCATGGCGGGCTATTGAAGCTTGCCGACAGGGAATGATAAGGACCTTTCGGGTTATCGATGAATCGCATGCAGTAAGCCCATCACCCCAAGGGCAGCATGCACGGGTTTCCTTTCGATCTCAAAATCGTAATGCACACCGATATAATCGAGGAGGGCCGGGTTCGGGCGACCCCCGATAGGTGGCTGGTGCAATTCCATCTCAATCCTCCTGATGCCCGCAAGCTCCGGGGGATGGATCAACCACTCCGCACCTTCACAGTCACATTTCAAAAAATCGCAGCCACCCACACGTTCTAGGATCATTTTCAGAGTATAGGTAGAGGCGCTTACCTGCTGGTCATCCCAGCAGATCACTGCCGGTTTCCCATTGCCAAGTCCCCCCTCCAGCACCCGTACTGAAACATTATTTGCCCGGATATTGTCCCGGAGCAGGGCAGTTGTGACCGGCTCAACGGCAGTTACCTGCCGGGCAAAGCGGGCTGCACGGATGCAGAACGCCCCGACATTTGCACCAATATCCACCACCCGGTCTTCCGGCAGGATGTCATTGAACCGGTACTCGCTCACTTCAGTAATCTGGCGAAACGGTGCGTCCCGTGACAGGAAGGTTACTACTTCATCTTCGGGAAAACGGGAGGAGGGACACATCGGGCAGTGCCTTGATTGTACCGGAGATTATGCTTTTGTTTTGATAAAAGTCCCTTCCTCATATTCTTTAAACGCCAGGCGCAGTTCATCCCGGGTATTCATAACGATAGGTCCGCGCCATGCGACGGGCTCACGGATGGGTTTTCCGCTGATGAAAAGGAACCGGAAACCCTTTTCAAACGATTGTGCCCAGATGGAATCTCCATCGCTGAACAGGACCAGGTCACGGTTGGTGACGCGATATCCCTCTTTGATATCGAAGGTGCCTTCGCCCCCGATCACGTAGGCCATTGCGGTGTGACCCGCCTTTACTTCGTGGGAAAAAACCGAGTCGGGACCAAGGGTGACATCCAGGTACTGGGGATCGGCAATGATATCCCGGACGGGACCCTTTACCCCGTCAACTACCCCGCAAATCACCCGAATCGTGATGCCCTTCTGCGGTGTGACCACGGGAATATCTTCATTTTTTATTTCCTGGTAACGGGGTTTCATCATCTTGCCGGACCGGGGCAGGTTCACCCAGAGCTGGAACCCCCCCATACGGCCATTCATCGGTTGGGGCATTTCAGAATGGATGATGCCCGACCCCGCGGTCATCCACTGAACATCCCCGGCATTGACGCTGCCTGCGTTACCCATGCTGTCGGTATGTTCCACCGAGCCATTGAGCATATACGTGACGGTTTCGATACCCCGGTGCGGGTGGGAGGGAAATCCTGCCAGGTAATCTTCGGGGCGGGGTGAGCGGAAATCATCCAGCATCAGGAACGGGTCAAACTGGGGAACTTCATAGTACCCGAACGCCCGGTGCAGCCGGACTCCCGCTCCTTCCACTGTTGCATATGCTGAAAGGATTCTTTCCATCATCCGCACCCGTGTCATAAGAGAGGACTGGAAGTCATGGCTCATTAAAGTATGGGTCATCCAGAAGAAGTACGGCAAAACGATCGCGTTTATTGGCACTGCGTACGTACATTCCGGAGATAATGGGACTCAGGGACCAGTTGCGGGGGATTATTCCGGATCGGGAACTTCGTGGGATCTCCGATCATTTCGAAGTGATTGGGGATATTGCAATCATTTCCATCCCGCCGGAACTTTCTGCCTATAAACCAGACATAGCCCGGGTGATCGTCTCCCGTCGCAGGAATATCTCTACCGTGCTCAATAAGGTAGCCAAGGTTTCCGGAGACGGGAGAACTGCTGCGTATGAAATCCTTACGGGTACAACAATGGAGACCCTGCACCGAGAATTTGGTTTTGCGTACCGCTTCGATGTGAGCAAGGTCTTTTTCAATACCCGGCTGGCGAGTGAACGGAAGCGGATCGCTGACCAGACTGAAAGCGGCGAGAGGGTGTATGTACCGTTCTGCGGAGTCGGACCATTCGCTATTCCCGTGGCAGCCAGAGGGGCACACGTGGTAGCGGTTGAACAGAATCCTGACGCGTTTCCCTATCTTGAGGAAAATATCGGTCTCAATAAGGTGAAACAGAATATCATCGCTATCCAGGGGGATGCGTTCGATACCGGCCAGCTCCCGCACCGGCTGTTTGACCGGATCATAGCTCCGGCACCGTACGGCCTGGACAGGATTTTTGATATCCTCTCACCCCTTGTTGTGAAAAATGGAATGATGCATTTCTACACATTTAAAACCCGGAATGAGATTCCGGCACTGATGGAAGAATACGCACAGAAAGGGTTTGATGTCACATGGTACAGCCCGTGCGGAAATGTAGCACCCGGCGTGAGCCGCTGGGTCTTCGATCTGGTTCACACTTCCCGGCCATAATGCAGGGTGAAGAGGCCCATATACTCATCCTCATAGCAGGCAGTGTCGCTCCTGAGGGAAAAATCAGGCCCCAGTACTGTCCTGAATAGATCATGCCACTGGGTCCGGAGCATGTGGTAATCGGTCCTCTCTCCCCGCGGCTCTGTCAGGATTGAGATTACCTCGGTCATGAGAAAGGAATCCACACAATCGGTAGCTTCGCCGGAAGGTACGTCCTGGTCAAAAGCAAAGGCAATCATCCGGCCATAGGACTGGTACACGGATAATGCAAGATCCGGTGAATACAATCCGGGTGTATCATTATTTGCATCCATCTCAAAAAGGACGAAATGATCGATCCACGGTCTGAGCCGGGCAAGATGAATCCGTTTGTCTTCGACGGGCATATGATGATAGGCAAGCGAGGAAAAAACGATATCGTAATGCTGGCGAATGCCAGCAGAGCAGTCCTGGATACGTGCATTCTCCGTAGTGATGGGGATGCCGGGGAAGGCATCAGAGACTTTTTTTTTGCAAGTTCAATCATGGCGGGAGACGGGTCCACGAGATGTATTTCTGAAATCCGGTTTGCCTTCCCGGTCTCAACCAGACCAGAAAGGAACATCACCGTAAGGCCCCCGTCCCCGCATCCGATATCCATAATGCGCACGGGGGTACCAAATGAGGGGAGGGAATGGGTGCACTGGTGCACAAGTTGCTTCCGGATCTTTTTCATCATTGGCACATGGGAGAAATGAACAAAAGGCCGGCGATCTTCGAACACGACAACCGGTTTTATCATTTTTCCCTGGTGCCGCTGCAAAAAGCCCAGGAGAAACGCCGATGTGGACATGCCCGCCTCTTCTCGTTTCGCACCCGCCTCGAGCCATTCGATTCCGGGGCGATCCTCTCCCCGGGCTGCAAGCAGGGTGCCGATGTAAAAACAAAATGCCGGGAACAGGTTTCTGCGGATTTTTGGTTCGTATATCGCTGGACTGGCACCATTCTGTGCAATCTCTTTGGCATACTGGGCCCAATGGAATTTTTCCTGTGCTGAGAGAAAAACATGAATCACTACCCTGCTTTCCGGTTATTTAGTCAGCTTGTTGGTCGTTACAGGCAAAAATTATGACGGATATTATGATCAATAAGGTTACCGCTCAGGTATTCACTGAAAGTGAAGAGGGAAAAAGAGCAGTTGAACGGTGTTTCCCTCACTATGCAGATGAGCGGGTGACTGAATCCGGAATTACATCCCCTCATTTACAACATCCCGTCTTCCTCATCGTATGACCGTGTGTGCGAAGAGGATTACCCGTTAGGGGTCCGGACCTTTCATTTCAGGGTATGGACTTCAGCCTTCTCTTTATGATAGAGCAGGTACAAGGCTGCAAGGACAACCGGGAAGAGGAGATCTATCCATAATACCGCCCCGAGATTGTTGGGAGAAGCATCTCCGTGTGCAATAAACTCGTACACATGGCCGAGACCCGCTCCAAACAGGAACAGCCCTCCTCCAATGATCGTTGCTAGCCAGAAATGATCCCGGAACTTCAGGCACAGGATACCAACGATACCGATCGATGCGTCCCAGATCCCCACTTCACGCTGGAAGGGACTGCCGGCGGCCCACCCGATGGACTCGGCTACCCGGTCAGAGAAGAGCAGGTGGCCGATTCCCCCCCAGAGCAGGGACAGACCGAGCCCGCATACGAGCTGCCACATCAGGATAATTTCGAGTTTCCGGTGAGTGTCAGCGGTTTTTTTCTCCCGGGTTATATGTACCACGGCAACCAGTACCCCAAGAAGCGGAAAGAGGAGCGACCAGAGGATTTCCATAAGACTCATACGTTGGATCTTGGGCTGGAAGATAAATAAGACCTGTTAATCGTGAGGGCTATAGCCTACAAGTGTCAAATCAGCGGATTTGTTAAAAAAAGAGTTATACCGGAAGGACCCGGCTGCCATAAACCTCGTTGATGACCTGCCCGACACCCATATACAGGGCGAGCAGTCCTGCGACAAGACCGGAGAATCCACCGAGATGAAGGATAAGGGAACTGCCGGTGAGTTGCGCTGCGACCAGCAAAACTGCCAGGACAAAGACCATAAAGAGAGTGAACGCCAGTAAGCGGTGCATTTTTAATGTGCAGATGAACAAGCCGAAGATAAGGAGAGACCAGACTGCAAGGAATGCTGCGAGATCCACCGGACCGGGCGCCTTTGTTAGACCCAGTGCAGGGAGCACCAGAATCGTGGCAAAGGAGATCCAGAAAAATCCGAAACTGCCAAATGTAAGCATGCCAAACGTGTTGTTCTTCTTCCATTCCATCAATCCGACAATAACCTGGGCGAGGCCGCCGTAAAAGATCGCCATTGCAAGAATGGGACTTCCAAGGGGGGTGAACCCGGCATTGTGAAGGCTGAGTAAGATCGTAGTCAGTCCGAATGCGCACAGTCCCAGGGGGGCCGGTTAATTAATCCTCAAACTGGGGAGAGTCATCGCCATGGCCACCCCGAATAAATATTTTTTCAACCGGGACTCCAAAAAAATCCGAGATCCGGAATGCCAGTTCAAGGGAGGGATCGCATTTTCCTTTTTCAATGGCAAGGATCGTCTGTCGTGTTACCGCCAGTTTGTCAGCCAGGGCTTCCTGCGTGAGATCGTGTAACGCCCGGTAGACTTTGATGCGATTCTTCATTCAGCCCTGAACCTCATAGTTTTGACAATTATGGGACATGGCGGCAAACGGTTAGGATGGAATTGTTTTACGTCGAATCTTCTCTACGATTCCGTCCATTCACAGGGCATAGAAGACAATGATTGCAAAGGTCATGACCACAATAACCCCGCTCCAGAGCGCCGGATTATTGATCGCGTGGGAATGCCGCTCGTGTATTACTACGGGATACATCAGGGAAAAACCTGTATACACCCCGATGTAGATGAGAATATCCGGCAAAAACCTGCTTTCGGGAATAGCAAGGATATTTTTTAATACAATCACCAGGGCAAACAGGCAGGCTGCAGCAGTCAGGGCAAAACGTATCCTTCCATCCCCAAGGCTGTGAGGCAATACCGGGATCCTTTTCACGTTCATCGGTAAACGGGTGAACAGATGACGACCAAGTTCTTTTTATCATGCTCGTATAACTCCATCAAAGGATAAAAAAGTAAATTATCCTTTACATTTTAAAAAGTACCTTTAACTTTTTGGAATATATATTTTACCAATAAAGGATTTTTGCTATTCTTGCAGAACCAACAAAAACGCGGAAGCGCCGAGTCTCATCTGCAATTCAGGTACAACCGGGAATTGGATAGCATGATATCCCAGTAAAAAAAACCGTATACTACGAACCATATGCCGCAGGGACCAGTGATTATCGGACTTATCCAGATGGCTGTCGGGAATGACCCGGATGCGATGCTGAAAAAAGCGCAGGACAAGGTAGAGCAGGCAGCAAAAGCAGGTGCAAACATTGTCTGCCTCCCGGAACTGTTCAAAAACCGTTATTTTCCCCAGCATATGGGGGTCGATATTTCGGCATTTGCAGAAACGGTCCCCGGGAAATCAACCCAGATTTTTTCAGATATTGCCAGGGCCCATCAGATCGTTATCATTGTCCCGCTGTTAGAGAAAACACCGGAAGGGAAGATCTATAATTCCGCGGTTGCGATCGATGCAGATGGCACCGTTTCGGCTCCGTACCATAAAGTACATATTCCCCAGGATCCCGGTTTCTTTGAGAAAGGATATTTCTATCCCGGTGAGGGTTACCGGATTTTTGATACCCGGTACGGGCGTATTGCGGTCCTCATCTGTTTTGACCAGTGGTTCCCTGAGGCTGCAAGGTGTGTTGCCCTTGAGGGTGCAGAGATCATCTTTTACCCCACGGCAATCGGGCACCCGGGAGGGGAAGAGCCGGTTGAAGGGGACTGGCAGGAGGCATGGGAGCTGATTCAGCGGAGTCATGCTGTAGCAAACTGTGTCCACATCGCTGCGGTGAACAGGGTTGGCCCGGAAGAGGCCTGCCGGTTCTTCGGGGGATCATTTGTATGCGATGCATTTGGCAAGATCCTGTCAAAATCCGGAAACAGTGAAGAGAACCTCATTGTATCCGTTGATCTCTCCATGAATACCTCTGTCCAGGAATCCTGGGGCTTTTTCAGGAACCGCCGCCCGGATACCTATGGGCGGATAGGCGTTGTTTTTCCCGGGGAAAGTGGTGCATTTCCCTCATTACGGAAAGAAGACACTCCAAGGAACCGCGGATTCCACATGCCGGCTGAATGGGAGCCTCATGATGCAGTCTGGCTCTCGTGGCCGCACAATCCCCATACATTTCCCCACCTTGAAGCCGTTGAAGAAGTATATTATGAGTTCATCCGGGCGGTCCATACCTCAGAAAGGGTCGAACTCTTTGTACCTTCAGCAGTAATCCACCGCAAGGTCAGGGCCCGGCTCAGGGAGTCCGGTGTAGATCTCTCCCGGATTAATCTCCATACCAGTGAATATTCTGACGTCTGGATCCGGGATTACGGGCCGACATTCCTTGTCAACCGCAGCCTGAAAAAGATCGCCATTGTCCACTGGGACTTCAATGCATGGGGGGGAAAATATGAAGACCAAATCCAGGACGGCAGGATCCCTCTCGCAATCAATCGCAGGCTTTGCCTGCCCTTGTTCAGCCCGGGCATGGTGCTGGAGGGGGGCTCAATCGATGTAAATGGCAAGGGAACCATGCTGACAACCCGGGCATGTCTCCTGAATCCCAACCGGAACCCCGATCTCTCTGCCGATCAGATTGAAGAAAGGCTCAAAGAGTATCTCGGGATCGAGAAGGTGATCTGGTTAAACGAGGGAGTTGTCGGGGACGATACCGACGGGCACATTGACGATATCGCACGGTTCGTCGGCCCGTCAACGGTTGTCTGCGCCTATGAAAGAGACATTGCGGATGCAAATTACCCTGCCCTGCATGACAATTACGAGATACTCCGGCAATCCTGCGACCAGAGCCAGAAACCTCTCACGATTATTAAACTCCCGATGCCTGCTCCGGTGATCGATGGCGATGAACGTTACCCGGCAAGTTATACGAATTTCTATATCGGAAACTCAGTGGTGATCGTTCCGGTGTTCAAGGATTCACACGATGCTGAAGCACTGCGGATCATAAAGGAACTCTTCCCGGACCGGGAAGTAATTGGCATCAATGCCCGGGCCATGGTAGAAGGATTCGGTACCTTTCACTGCGGGACACAGCAGCAGCCCAGGTTATAATCCATAAGGAATATCCCCGGAAAAAAGATTTATGGGGTTATTCCCCGCGCTGTTTTTTCATATCCTCAAGGGACAGGGAAGGATTTTTGTATCGCCCACGGGATGCAGTCTTTGATCCCATCTGGATCGCTGCAACCGGACAGAGATGCATACAGGCAAGGCAGAGTTCACAATGGTGCAACCAGGATGGCTTTTCATTCACCATTGCAATGTTCTGCACCGGACACACCCGAGAACAAGTCCCACAGGATGTGCATTTTTCATCGGCAACGAAATCCTTGTCCATCCCCTGCACATTTTTAATAAATCCCTTGTACAGGAAATGTTTGAGCAGGGACGTGAAGGGGGATATCCCGGGTCGTACCATAAGCCCGGTATCAATAATTGTGGCGATCTCAACAAGGCGTTCATGGGCCAATGCGAGAATTTCTTCTTTTTTCTTTCCCTGCGGGGGATCATAGAGCGGGACGAAGTTACCCGGCATCCGGACCGTAAAGGCCGCATCAGGTTGCCTGCCGCGGTGTTTCTGTAAAATGCTATCCATCTGGTGCAGAGCAGACCCGCCCATGCCGCCCATAGTAAGGACCACAAAGCAGTAACCAGTACTGCGAATATCAAGTCGTTCTGCGAATGCAGCAACGATTGAGGGAAGTCCGAGATCATAGACCGGACAAATTATGCCGACCTGATCTGCATCGGGAACAATCTCTGCCGGGGATCCTGCGAGAGAGGGGATCGACACCAGTTGGCAGTCCCCGAGACGTGCACCTATGGTTTTTGCGGCAGCGAGAGAGTTTCCCGTCCCGGTAAAATAATAAATTATCGTTTTCATGGCCGGTTTTCCCATTTTTTTGATAAATTCCTTCCAGTTATTGGATTTTGAGAACAAAAAAGTTCGTTATTGAATTTTATTATGCTCAAAACAGGGAAAGATTGTGCCGTTCCATAAAAAATAGAATTACCGTTTATTCAGGAAACCTTAAAATCCAGGAGGTGGGGGTGATGTATGCTCACTATCGGTCGGACCTGTCGGAACCAGGCTCACCGAACTTTTTGGAATATGCGTTTCAAGCGACACCTTGATCCGGTTGATAATATCCTGTACTTCGCCCATCTTCTTCTCACCATCAAACTCTAAGAATATCTCGATATACACATTGCTTCCCGATCGCCGTGAACGGACGCCGTGCAGAGCAGTGTAATCATTGAAGAAGAGGGCGAGATGGCGGACGATGACCATCTGGAGTTCTTCATCCAGCGTCTTGTCAAGCAGGTCAGGCAGGGAGATTGTGATCACCCGGTACCCCGAGAACAGGAGGAACCCGGCAATCACGAAAGAAGCGAGTGGATCGATGTAGAGTGACCAGCTGAAGCCGGAGAGTTCAAGAGTAGCAATAAGGGAAACAAGAACAGTGAAATCAGAGAATGCCTTTGTACGGAACAACTTCCACTGCGAATCCATGATGGGTGACGGTTCTCTCTGGTTGAAGCGGTAATTCTTCAACCAGAGATAGGAGTTCATGCTCACGCCAATCACCATCAGAACGATACCCAGCAATACCCCCTCATGAACAAGCTCTCCCGGAACAGCAATCCGGTACAGGGCAACTGCAAAGACAATCAATAACGAGATGATCATCACACCGCCCGTGATGACCGAAGTGATCGTCTCCATCTTACCCATGCCATAATCGTATGACCCGGCGCCACCTTTTGCCATCTTGCGTATCGTGAGATAGGCAAGGAACGTTGCAATGATCTCGTTGCCGCATTTCACCGCATCAGCAAACAGAACAATCGATCCCGAAAGGATTGCAGCTGCGATGTCCGGAATCCACAGGATGAAATCGATAATCAGGCTTGTCAGGACGGTCCGTTGTTTGGCGGCATAGGAACCCGGGCCTCCTCCGACATCGAAAGATTCTGCATGCGACATGGATTTACATTTCCATTTGGGATTTCATGGGCTAAAAAGACCTCGGAATTCATCCGGAAGGAAATTTTTTTTCTATCCTGAAAAAAAGAAATAAAATGAGTTTTTAAAAACCCCGGGAGGAAAAAATTTAAAGATTCCCCGGCAATAAAGTTGAGCATTTTTTTAACAATACCCGATGCTGATTTCTCAACTGAACCGATGAAAAGGCTTACTCATGGACAACGACCAGATCAACTATCTCAGGCACCGTTTGGAGAGGTATGAGAAGAGCATTCAGGAGACTGATGAGCATTTCGATCAGCTGGAGTGTTTTGGAAGATACCGCGCCTGCTCCCCGTTTTTTGAAAAAAGCGGTATATCTCTCCTTATCGATGCACTGAAATCAGAGTGTGACGAATGTGACATATTCTGGCAGGAATTCGACAGGATCAACGAAGAACTCACTTCATTTGAAACCCGCAAAGGCCACGTTTACCGGGATCTGCTGTATGCGGATCTCAAAAGTTATGTGGCCGCATACCATTCTGCACTCTGTTGTGCGGACATTTCTCTCCTCTCCATCGAACGCGATCACGATCCGTTCAAAAGAGAGGAGATTCGGGTATTGCTTGCAGAGTTACAGAAAGACCATGATACCCGGGAAATTGAGATCTTCGTAACATCACTGGACAGACAATTTTTGCAGATGGCAGAACCAGCAAAAGGCTCATCTTCAAAAAAATCCCTGGCACCAGGATGTGCGGATCGTATGTCCAGTATCGTCAGAGACGACCACTCACTGATTGGTGGGGAAAATGAACAGGCGCGCCGGGCCTGATATTTCCGGTTAATGTTACCTGATATTATTTTTCAGCAAATGTCACGCCCGGTAAAATCTCGTTGAGATCTACCAGGTTAAATCAAAAAAAAAATTATGTCCGGATCCAGATGCCGGAATATTCTATCTGACTCTCACAACTATCAGGGTAATGTCATCTGACTGGGGGGCACTGTCACTGAATGTTCTGATCTCATCGATGATACCAGCAAGAATTTTTTGTATAGGATCATCCCGGTGTTTTTTCACATAACTGGCCAGTCGTTCGTCGCCAAACTCCTCATTCTGTGGATTGAACGCCTCAGTCACCCCGTCCGTATACAGGATGAGAAGGTCCCCTGATTCCAGGACTCGTTTCCCCGGGACACCGCCTACTTCAGGAACAACCCCCAGCGCAATACACCGGCCATCATCCAGGAACTGGACCTCACTTGAATCGCGACGTACGAGGAGCGGGGGGTTATGGCCTGCATTTGCATAAGTAAAGGTCTTGTTCACCGGATCCAGGACACTGTAAAAGACCGTGATGAACATGCTCGACCGGCCGTCTTCATAGATCAGCCGGTTCGCCCGCTTGAGGGCAACTGAGGGATTCACCTCAGAAATGCCACTCACCCGGATTAAGGTGCGGGAGAGTGCCATGAACAAGGCAGCGCTCACTCCCTTGCCGGAAACATCTGCAATCGCGAGTCCCCACCGGTCCTGGCCAAGGGGAATGAAATCGTACAGATCGCCACCAATCTCCATTGCGGGAATAGTTGTTGCTGCCAGTTCGATTCCGGGAATAACCGGAATGCACTCTGGGAGGAACGTATCCTGGATCTCCTTTGCAATCTCCATCTCTTTGGAATACCGTTCTTTCTCTGCCGTTGTACGCCGGAGATCCTCGATGTTCTTCTTGAGATCCAGGGTCATGGAATTGAACGAATTGGCAAGGCCCTCAAATTCATCTCCTGAGTCGATGGCAAGATGATAATCGAGATCCCCTTTACCGATGGCAACAGTTCCCTGCCGTAGTACCTCCACAGGTCTGGTAATGATCCTCGCGAGTCGGAACGAGAGGAATAGGACAACGATCAGGAGTATGCAGAAAAGGCCACCAAACAGGACCAGGATCCTGAAGGTAATGTCGTTGATTTCTTTAGTGGTCTCATTAGTTTTCTCCTGGATATCGGTCCGGGTCATATTGGCAAGTGCCATTACTTCTGAAGCCGGCTCGTAAAAGGCCAAACTCCAGTTCATCGATTGGATGGGAGCATAGGCAATGTAGAATTTCTGGTTATCGATCGTAATTGTAGTAAAAAAATCCCCGCCGGCAATCATTTTATTTCCGACACCTACCAGATCCGGATGGGAGCTATTGAGGATATTGTGCGTTCCAAAAACCTCTTCACATTTCGTGTTGTCATCAGTCAGGCAAGGTCCGCTAATCACTTCTCCTTTGTTATCGATCAGAAATGAAGAGCTAAAAGGATTATTATTGAGATCGATTTTGTCGCTCTGGGACCTTTCCCCTGTTAAGAGCATATGATAAGATCCTGGATGATCGGGAAGAAAGTTGAGAATATTGTCAGTTATTTGCTGAAGGGTGAAATCCGAAGCAATCACCCAGGTACCGTATTTTGTCGGAACGGCCCGCGAACTCGTAACAACCCTCCCGTTGCCACCCTTATCGTCATATGGGTAACCCCAGACTACCTTGGAGGATTTCTTCGCATCGTTAAACCAGGTCCTTTCCCGGGGATTATAATCAGGATCTGTCCTGTTGTCATAGGGATATTTTCGCATGATTCCCGAATCTGTGGCAATGTAGATCGCGGTCATATCCCCATCTTCCTGGAACACTTTCTTGAGCAGATCATCCATTCCTGCAAGTTTCCGATACTCTTCGGAGTTTTCAGTAGTTGTGGAGTTGGGGACAAGAAAGGCAAAGGTACCTTCGAATTTATCGGCAGGAGGGTCATTCCTTGAAAAGGATCGAACCCGGGGGTTCAGGGGGGTATTATTCTGCAGGGTGACAGCCTGTGCTGCAAGAATCTCCATCTCGCCATCCGTAATATTGAAAAGGAGGTTGACGATAAGAGCCTTATTCTCCACAACTACGTTCAGGTTTGCCAATGATTGGCCCGCAAGAGCAACTGTGCTCCCATTCTTCGCGGTCTCGCCGAGATCCAGACTTCCGTTTTTTGCGTAATTGCCGATTGCCATTATTGTGGTAAAAGCTACAGCCCCCATGATGAGCAGCGAGATGAGAGAAAGGGATAATAAAATGACGAGAATCTTCTCCCGGACGCTCAAATTTTTGAAAAGGGAAAGTGAAGGGGTCATGGTATCAGGCAATTTATTTTTGAATCCTCATCTTTCAAAGAAACCCTGAACATAAAGGGATCTGCACGCTCTTAAAACGTGAGTGAACTTCACGTAAGATATGTCCGTACATCGCCACCCATCAGTATTCCTATGGTAAATACCACGATCATAATAATTATGACAAAATTCAGGCAGGATACCGATGAGTCTGACCGGGCCTGCGCAGGAGAGACCCCAAGGATTACCTGCCGGTTGATCTCCTACCACATCTTTCTTGAACGCCAGTACATCCAGCAGATCGCACAGAATAAGAGAAATATGATCAACTGCGAACCGAAACTCACTTCAAGAGTATTTCCCTCAACGGTCCGTATGCCCCCGAGCAGGGTACCCAGGAGGAATGCAACCAGGGTAAAATAGAAGCCGGCATATTCATTGGGAAAAACAATCTCCTGCAATTTCCGGTTCTGCAACTCCGCCTGTTCTCCCATGTCCATCTTCTGGTAAATGATCCCCAGCAGAGCCTGGGCATAGGCGTGATAGGGACTCAGTTCCACGGCATGCTCGAGGGCTTCGATCGCTTCGTGATGCTGCCCCAGCTTGTCAAACGCCACTCCCCTGTTGATCCAGGCATCAACGGATCCTGGATTAATGGATACTGCTCTCTGCGTACAGGTCAAAGATTCCGCGCACTTGTCGAGACTGATCAGTGCAATGGCTTTGTTGTTAAGAATTACGTCATTATCCGGGTTTATCTTGAGAGCCTCGTCGTAACATTCCAGTGCTTCACGTATCTTTCCCAGCTGGACAAGATCATGAGCCCGTTCATCAAACGAGGGCGAAGATTCAGCTATTGTTCGAATACTATCTTTTCTCTTTTGGGTATATTAAAATGGCAGGATATACGTTCCATTATGCCCGGGGAACGTAAGCCCCGGGGAATCCGGCTTTACCGATCTCCCGGAATGGGGAGAAAAACATAGAACGAAGCGGTAGGAGAGCGTTGTCATGAAAATTTTGAAAATTCAGAGAGATAGATCAGCAAAAGGAGAAATTGAGTCCGTCGTGCAAAATTTTCATTGTTTTGGTGCAGTGTCTTTGACTTCACATAGGTTTTTTGAATAATTTTTTTTGGTCAGACCCTGCCTGAAAAATTTCAATCGCGTACATGGGGTGTTAGATAATGTGCCGATTGTCGGATAATTATCCGGCAAAAGGTATGTACAACTGACAACAAATTATTTTCTCCGGCGTGAGGGTCCGGCAATAAAATCAAAGTCTGATTAAAAATTTTCAGGCAGGGGACGAGGGGTCGATTGAAAAAAAAATTTCAGAGATCGATTTTATTTTTTTCGTGCAAAATGCGGATCGGCTTTTGTATTGCAAAAGTACGGGAACTTCATCCAAATTTTTAATCAAATCCTAAGGATTAACAAACCGGTCAATTGTGGGGAGGGTCCCCCATTTTGCACAAAGGTGACCCTCAACTCCAAAAAAAGAGGGGAGGTGCCTGACCACCCCTCTTCTTGAAAATATTTTGAGCCGACCCTCCCCTCTTAGGGAAAGAGGGGACCCTACCCCATTTTAGAAAAGTGGGGTGGGTCTTGAACATGCAACAAGGGGGCTGAAATGGTAAATGGTAAGGAGGGTTCCCCGCCTCGGGATCTATCAGAGGCACGGCGGGGTAAATTCCTTTTTGAATTTATGTTATTGAACAGCCAACTTCTCCGGCTTTTTTGGCTCGTACATTGCAATAATTTTCTTAAAATGTTCTGCCATCTTAAATAATTCGTTTAGGTTGTTGATTGGAATTTTATTTTCTGTCCGGGTTTCATTATCAAAGACTCCAATTGATTTCTGTTTGGTATTGAAATAAAACCGGCAAATCGGTTTTCGGTTGTTGTCATCAAATAATATTGCACAATAAGACTTTGCATCCCGCATCACAACTCGAACAGGATCGGTTGTTTCTGTCAGGATTGCTTTAACGATATAATATCCTTCATACTCTTCTTCTGTCGTGACAATTTCTTCAGAATTTTCTTCGAGGGGTTGTGTTAAATTTCCTTCAATTGGTTCTGTTGGTAACTTTGGCGTCTCTGGTTCCATTGCCGATTTCAACCGGTCATTTATTTTCTCTAATAAAAACTGATTCAACGATTCTTTGGTTATGATGGTGAATTTATCTTTTGCCTGTGCGGTCAGTGTTTTTGGGTATACCTGTTTAGCAAAAAATTTTACAAACTCTTCAGAAGGCTTTGAGAATTCTTTGTTGATTATCTGAATTATCTCTCGTGTGTACTTCAACTGGGACGCTGTATCTTCAAGTTCATCGAGATTCAAACCCTGTTTTGTAAATTTTTTTAACTCCGCAATGAGAGGTTCTTTGATGTCAAGCAGATTAATTTCAAGGAATGGTTTCTGATCCATCTTGTTCTTGGCTTCAAGATCTGTAAAAAATTGATAGACGATACCATTGGTAAGGATTCCAACCTTAGCTGGAGTAACTGAAAAATACCGGAACAGTTGTGATGCATGTTCTTTGTTTAAATCTGCACTAACGGCTTTGCATTCAACAAGAATCACTGGATTCCCATCTTTCATTATCGCGTAGTCGACCTTCTCCCCTTTTTTTGTCCCGACATCAGCGATTAATACAGGATTTACTTCATTTGGATTAAAGACATCATATCCTAGAATTCTGATAAATGGCATAATTAGTGCATTTTTTGTGCCTTCTTCTGTGGCAATTTTTTCCGAAATTGTTGGTATATTTTTGGCAAATGCCTGTATCTCAGCAATAAAGTCCATGAGAAAAATATCATAATACCAGATATTTATGCCTTTATTATTTGATGCGAAAAAGATATGCAATATAACGATGATCACTTGAAAACAAAAAGATTTTTTCTGTTTCTTTGAATTAGGGCGGTTAATGGAAATGCGTCTTAATTTTATTGCGATGAACGCCGCCGCCCCCGAAGGGACGCCCCCGCGGCGGGTCAGGGACCGGTTATCGCAATAAACCGTTCTACCCAGCGAGGCCCCGACGAGGCAGCCGAGCGACCCCCGAAGGGGGGTGGGTTGGCTCCTAATTTTTCCAAAAAAACCTTGAAAATTGAGGATGTTTCCTGAAAAATTTAACGGTCAGATATTGACGTTCAGTACGGTCCGGATTGCAACCCCGATCACGAACGAGATCGCCGCAATACCAAGGCTGATCGCCGCCATCTCAGCAAAGCGCCGGTAAAAGGGGAGATCTTTTGCCACGGATACGTAAAACGTGAAAACCAAAATCACGAGAATTGCCGCCAGGAGAGTAAACATCAGTGCGATAAACGGGCTGGAGAGGAGCAGGAACGGCAGAATCAGCAGGGCTACGGTAACAATGTAGGTGATACCGGTGTATACCGAAGCCTTGAATGGATCGGTAGGTCCCCCATCAGATCGCTGCGAGAGATACTCAGACGCTCCCATGGAGAGCGATGCTGCTACCCCCATCACGAGCCCCACAACTGCGATGATCTGGGTATTCTGTATGGCAAACGTGAGTCCGGCAAGCGTGCCGGTGAACTCGACGAGTGCATCATTCAACCCCAGTACCACGGAACCCACATATTTGAGGCGATCTTCATCGATCAGGGCAATCAGTTCGCGCTCGTGTATCTCTTCGTTCTTTAAGATCCCGGCAATCTCCGGAATGGTGAACGGAATATCCCGATCGAACGACTGGGCCTTCTTCTCAACACCCTCAAGGAGCTTGATGGCGAAGGTCAGTCCAAGCAGGCGTGCGAGCACGTAATAAAACCAGACTCTCAAAACATCGGGTTGAACATCCCTTTTGGTATAGCGCTTCCAGATCCCGTAGTGATCGAGTTCATCGCTGGCGATCTTTGTTAACACCGTACGGTTGTGCTCATCCGAAGTTGTTGCGGCAATCTTTGTATAGATAAGATGTTCTGTTATCTCACCTTTTTGCAAGGCAAGAAGGATGGCGATATTTTTCTGATCGGTCGTAATTTCTGGCATAGTCAATCCCTCAGGCAGATGTGCCGGACAGTATCCCGGGTAAAATTCACGGGATTAGTTAAAAAATTAAACGGCCGGACGGAGAACGGGCTGCACCTGCGTCTTGTGGCACAAATTGCAAATTAGCCTGTTTTCCCGGTTCACCGTTCCGGGGTAGAGTGATTGCGGGAAGTGTTTTTCCAGGAATGGGAGGGAACAGGAAGAGGCGGAGTTCACGGGTCCCGGGAACTATCGAGCGATAACAGGCACCGGGAAGGATCATAACGGGCCGGAACGGATGGTATTGATCTTCTGGTCCTCGTCCCGCAGGATGAGATAGTACGAATCTGAAGGAAAGTCTTCAATACTCTCAATTTTTGGGGGAGAATTGGTGAAAAGGTACCCGTTTGCAGAACGGAAAATATAGAGCATATCTCCCTCCTCAAACAGGTATTTTGAGAGTGTTGGAGCCGGCTTTGCACGTTCCAGACCGCTCCGGGATTCAATATAGAGCCCCATCCAGTAATATCGGGGTGAATCCGGAGTAATGTTGAGCACAAAAGAATCCCCTCCCTTGTGGAGCACCCGGACAACCTCATGACCATGGATCTGGAATCGTTCTACCTGCGGGGTGAAATAACCGGTTTTTTTGAGCGCGGGCATGGCACCAAACAACACATTTGCGATGATTGCGATCAGCATGATGGTGAGCAGGAAGACCATAATAACGGAGATAAAAGATCCGAAAGAGGATACTCGCTGTGCCCGGGGAATTATCATTACCGTATATCCGTCACCTTTGAATAAAAACAGAATGTATTCGCATCTCCGATGAAAAATAGGTGCATCGCCTCATGAGGACGGATGCAATCGGATCCACGATTGCGGCGATGTGCCTCCCCACTTGAGATTTCGTCATCCGACAGAAACCTGTCGGAAAGGGCAGCTGAAATACCCTAACCCACCATGGGGGCAGAGCTTCCCTTTACGAAGTTGTTTGAGTCAGGTATCGCATAATCCGTTCGATGACTACCGGATTTTTCGGCAGATTGATGTGACCGTACTGGCCGGGGGGTAGCGACAGTGCTGCATCATCCGGATCCAAGGATACAATATCCAGCGATATTCCCGGGAGACGGGATTCGCGGTGGGGCACAATCCCATCACCTTCATACGTCTGCTGCCATCCTCCGTCAGTGGCAATCTCCCAGGTCTTTCCACCAAACTGCGGGAAAAAATCAGATCTTCCACCAGGGTTTCCGGTCACAATGATCCTGTAGGTGATATCCGGACGGATTCCCGCGGAGCGGAGTGCCAGCATAACGGGACTCCCCGGACGGACGTCCTGCACAATAGCATCGGCAGAAGGATCGAACCCCGGCTTGAGGAAAACACCCGTAAGCCGGTTGATAACCTCACCTCCTTTCAGGGGGTCATGGAACAGTTCTGCAAGCGCTGAACCATTGTTGGGCGGACCGAGGCCGATCAGCCGCCGGACTTTTTGATCTTGTGCAGTTCCGTCAACCACCTCAAGAAGATACCGGGTGATACAGGTTCCGACGGAGTGACTTACAATGTCGATCGGTCCCGTGTACCCACTATCGTTCCGCATATCGGTAATGGAATTGTCCAGTGCAATGGCCAGCTCAGCAATATCTGAACCGGTCATGCCACTATGATCGAATTTCCAATACGGGATCGAGGCACCGGAAAGGTGGAGAACAAGGCGGTTCCATATCCCAGGATGGCTGTTCCATCCATGAACTAGCATAACCGGAAGTGGTTCGCGGAACATTACAGAACCGTTGACACCCATATACGATAGGTCCTTTGATCAGGGTTTGACTTTGGGCATTACGGGGTGTCTGGTAAGTGAAAGAACACCGATTTCCTCATCCTTTTCTTTCTTGACAATATGGAGACAAAAACCCGGGTCACTTGGACAACGTGATAATAACAGGTTCAAGGGATTAGCGCAATACATGCTGCAAAAACAAACGAATCGCGACAAAATTCACCTAACGACAGGGTTTGAGAACTAGAAATCTGAATATTTGGCATATGAGCGACCGCTTATTTGTGAATGCCTAATAAGGACGTTCCTGTAAAGGAACAGTCAACTATTTTTTTTCTTTGATTTTCATGGAAAGAGCAAATATTTTTCCTTGATCATCCTTGATTGGCTGAACCAAAACGCCGACTTTCCGGCGCTTGCCGGATTTCGTAACTACGGCCGTATTGGTGTCATAGATTACCACGGCACTTTGCTGGGCTACTTCAGGAATCGGATCTTTCAGTTGTTCGCCGGTCTGGTCATTGATGAGCATCAGGACATCCCTCCAGTAACTCATCATAATCTCGGATTCCGGAAGATCGATAAACCAAGCGGTATAGGAATTGAAAAAGATAATTCGGCCACTCCGGTCCATGACGATAATGACTTCGTTTACCCCAGTGATCTTACCGGGTTCTCCAATGGGATAATGATTCAGGTATTTTTTCCAGATACAGTGGTTATAAAGAGCCAGATCTACATTGGATTTCAGCTCTATATCCAGAAACGGTTTAAAGACGATGCCATAGGGTTGTGAATACCGGGCATCTTCGAGGAGTTTTTCATCATCTGTACCAGTAATAAATATAATAGGGAAATGAAATAACTGGAAAATAAATCTGGCTGCTGTTATCCCATCCATATGTCCGGATAAACAGATATCCATGATAATAAGATCCGGGTTCAGGTCTGCAGATCGTAAAATCGCTTCCTCTCCGGAGGATATTTTTCCTACAATATTGTACCCTTTTTTTTGCAGCATCAGGGTAATAAGGTGGGTGATAACGCAGTCATCATCCACAATCAGGATACGGGGGGCGTTCGACATAGTAGAATATTTTTTGCAAGACAGGGTGCTATTACGCAAAAAAACTTTAAAATGGTTTGCTTTGATTTGGCAACAATAGAACATATGTTTATCTATTAATCTAATGGGGATATTTCTAGAAAAAAAACGATGAAAACGGGATCTAAAAAAAATAGTCAAAAAAAATTGATGTTAAAAAATTAGAAATCAGTCATGATACGGAACTGGTCAATCTCTTCGCGGTCGAGCTGTTCTAAGAACTCGTCTGCTGCATGACCAATGTCCTTGCTCGCGGTAATGGCACGGCCTACCACGAGAATATCTGCCCCGGCCTTGAGCGCGCCTTTGACCACATTGACACGGACGCCGCCGGCGGTTGCCACAAGAAGCTTGCCACCAGCTGCTTTCTTGATCGCTGCGATGTCTCCCCATGCGTGAGCAGTCTCTTCGGTGTCAATGGCACGGTGGAGTTCTACTATATCGGGCTTGACCTTCAGGCTCGCAATGACCTTCGCCGGGTTCTGCACATTGAGCATATCCACGATCGAGTAGATGCCAACCTTGCGGGCTTCGGCAATTGCCTTCTCCATGGTAGACACCGGTGCAAGACCGGAGACCACGACAGCATCTGCGGTTGCATCAGCAGCCATGCGGGCTTCGAGATTCCCGGTGTCGAGAATCTTCAAGTCTGCGATGATGAATGCATTGGGGCGGAGCTTGCGGATCTCGGAAATGACACCGAGGCCGAACTTCTTGATAAGCGGGGTCCCCGCTTCGATGATGAGATGGTCGTTCTCCGGCAGTTCCTTTAACACCTGAGCAACCTTGCCCATGTCCACGAGGTCCATGGCGACCTGGAGGTAGGGGGCATCCCAGAGGCGCTGCACCTTGAATCCCATGATCGCGTGGGTTGAACGATCCTTCTCGTACACCAGTGTCTTTGCATCGGGAAATGAAGCAAGTGCCCGGTTCAGTGCGAGTTTCATTGCACCGTAATTATACCGGTAGATGCGGTTGTAGTCCTTCGCATCCGGGTGAACGAAGACCGATGCGAGGATCGCAACTTTCTCAATGTCAACACCGCTGAACAGTCCTTCCTCTACACAATCTGCTACTGCCTTTGCAACCGCAGCCTGCACAGGGCCGAACATCTCGTTGACCTGCGCCATATCCTTCAAGGTAACCTTCGGGATGACAAGTGTGACGGGTTTTGTGAGCAGGTTCGGGCGGACGACCGCAAGCAGCGGGGTGTGTCCTGCAGATAATTGTGAGATCGCATTTGCAAACGCTGTACCGATCGGGCCTTCCTTATCGCCCATCAGCAGATCGATGTGCGCAATCTCCGCGCCATCGCCAATAAGTGCTTCTCCGACTAAATACATTGAAACTCTCCTAGTCCTGATAGTATGTGACGCTGAGTGATGATAAATATATCAAATCATGCGCAAGATCCCGGCCCGGAAAGCGAGAGGAAGAAAGGGTCAGAGAAGAGTTCGATAATAACAGTTCTTAAAATATTATTCCAAACATGCCGGTGATGACCTCATGTTGTCGCCAGCACCTCACAAAAAAATATGAGCTGCTGCAATCCGGGTTTCCTCCACGATCTCTCCTATCCCCGTCATGCATAAATCGCTGGTCTGGGGCGCGAAATTGGGATTTGGTCCGAAAAGCACGATTCTACTTCTTTGAATAGTTCTTTCCTGCCGAGAATGCCTTATCGATCTCTTTTCCGACCTTCCAGTAGGTGGCCTGTGCGTACACAATCGGATCGATCTTGGTAACATCAGGTTTCCCGTCCACGGTACATGCCTTAGCAACGTGAATCTCTTCCACTTCACCGATGTACAACAGGTGGCTCCCACAGTCAACGGATTTAAACAGTTTGCATTCAATGTTGACCGGGCACTCTTCCGCCAGGGGGGCGGTTTTTAACTTCCCGTAAAAGGACTTGAAGACCTTTGATTTATCCTCATGTGTACCGGATACAAGACCACAGTGATCGGTCTCTATCACCTGCTTTGCTGATGGGATATTCAGGCTGAAGGTTTTGTTCTCTTCAATACCTTTTGCAGTGTGCCGGACTTTATTGATCGCAACGCAAACCATGGGTGGCGCCATGCAAGCGACTGTTGCCCACGCGGCGGTCATATAGTTTGCTTTACCTTTGACGTTTGCCCCTACGAGAAGGGTAGGCATGACACTCATGTATGGCATCGGTCCGATGGTGATTTTTTCCATAGTAGTTCTCCGAAATGATGTTTGTACCGGAGAATTTAATGATATCTTTGCAGGGTTTTCAACATGCCTGGAACATCATTTATTGATTCCGTACTGCTGTCGGCAAAAAAGAAATAAAATGGAATTTTTTTAGAAGATTTCCAGAATCACCCGAGTTTCCGGTTAATCTCCCGGATGGTTTTGAGCATCTCATCGGATAACGGGGTCACCCGGTACCCGAGATCGTTTTCAATCTGCCAGAATCCACTCTTTTCATCGATATGCCCGAGGAGGTAGCAGAAGATGATGTAGAAGGGAATAGCTAATGCGATGACCATAACAATAGTCAGTCCAAAGTGGATGAGAAAGAAATCTTCGAAAAGTTTGGCATTTGCCGTGATGATACCAAAATTCAGAAGGATCTGGGTCCAGGAAGTTCCCCGGGTATAGCGTTGTTTGAAGAGGGCCAGACTATAGAGGATACCTTTTTTCTCTGTCATAGTTTCCGGTTATCACCACAACCATATCAGGTAATTCCTCAGGGCAATTACCACGGCAAAAAAGATCGATGAGGATAGTGAATCCGGATATTACCGGTTTTTATGCTCTTCCGCCGGACCTAATAAAAAAAGAATATCACTTCTTTTTTAGCACCAGGAGAATCAGGGCCAGCGATAGAAGGGTCAGGGTCCATGGAAATCCCGATGCAGGAGTTGTCCCTGTTGTCGGGACGGATGCGGTGCTGGATTGCGAAGGCACGCGTTCAACACCAGGGGTCGTCGTGACAATCGCAACACTGTCAGGGATTAAACCGGTTGATTTGTTTCCCGTTGTTTCAGCAACAGGTACCGTCACCAGCGAGCTGGGAGGTGTCCGGGAAAAGCCATATACATTTGAAAGATCGACGGCCACGATCAGGGTTCCATCCTCGCTCACCGCAACCGACCGGGATTTTATGGGGCTTTTTGTTGTATAGGACCCCAGCAGAGTTCCCTGCCGGTTGAAGACATTGATCTGGTTATCAATACTTCCCGTGGCAATAGTCGACCCATCATCCGATACTCCCACACTCGTTACCCAGAGTCCGGCTTTTCCCGTCCAGAGGAGTTTTCCATCCCGGTCAAGAACAATGACCGTTCCATCATCACGTCCCGCAACAATCGTTGATCCGTCCCACGAGTACGCGAGTGAGAGGATCGTTCCTCCGGAGTAGGTCCGGTCCCAGAGAAGGGTTCCACTCCCGTGGTACATGCGAATATGGTTACCGTTCGGGAATGCAATGCCCGTACCATCTCCTGAGATCATCACGCTACCGGGACTGACCCGGTCGTCATCCCAGTTGGGGACATAACTCATATTGAAGCTTCGCAGTGCCTTTGCGGTGGCGACAATGATCTGATCCCCAATCGGAGAAATTTTGATGTCCTGCACGGTTTCAGTCACGTTTTTACCGAGACCGGAACCGGAATTGTACCAGGACTGTACGGTGTTTCCTCCACCGGCAGCAATCATCGATGCATCCGGGGTGATGGAAATTGCCGTCACGCCACCTTCAAGGGACTGGTCCCACAGGATGGTTCCCTCCCGTGAGAAAAGGCGCACGGTCTGACCCTGCGACGTGACAATATACCTGCCATCCCGGCTCACTTCAAGCGTGGTCCCGGACCAGCCTGACCATATTTTCTTTCCATCGGGAGAGAGCAGGATCAGCTGATCCCCTCCCGCAACAATGGTCGATGCATCGTGCGACATGACAACGGTGGACAAATCAATTCCCGGAGATGCCTGTACAGTCCAGAGGGGTACTGAAGCCTGAACAGCCGGTATCATGATGCAGAGGAGGACTAGAATTCCAAGGAGGTCCGATAGGGGGCGGGAACACATTTCGATCAATTGAACCAAATGATCAGGATTGGATAAGAATTGTTGCATTGTTCCGGGGGTTGATCCCGGATTGCCCATCGTACTACTGTATGACCGTTTCTGGAGATTAAACCAATTCAGAACACAATAGAGAACATAACCGGATGATCGTGTGTAACCATGCCCGAATTGATTTTTGCCACAAAAACGTAACGGGACTTTTTCCGAGAACAGGCAGCATCTAAGAAAAAAACTCAGGGAAATCTTTTTCATCCCTTGCGTAGGTATGAACCTATGGCAACAACGGCATACACCATAAAAAAATTCAGTGTAATAAGCATTGCAAAGTTCTTTGCAGTCATCGGTCTGATCTGGGGCCTTTTAGCGGGAATAATCCTCCTTGCAAGTTATATCGAGGGATATATTTCGACCGGCCAGGCATCCCTAATTGTGACCGGTCTTTCCGGCTTGGGGCCGATGGTACTATATGGAGTAATCGGCGGGTTCATTGGAGGTGCAATTATTGCGCTCGTGTATAACCGGATGCTCGGGTCAACCCATGGAGTTAAGATGGATCTCGAAACGAGATAATCAATAAAATCTCTTTTTTTCCAACACTGAATCATCAGAATTGCAGGATAACGTTGACCCTTCCGAACCCTGGGCCACGATACGGGTGAACGTTCTGAAGGCAGCATAGCTCCCAAGGCTCTGGATAATTCCGATTTTTACTCCAAAACACCAGCATCAAAATTCGTTTCAAAAAATGATTTTCATGAAAGACACTATAAAAGACGCCGGTATATTTACTGAAATAAACGACGGATGCCTTTGAAAATAAGGCTGTCTTCACGTTAGCCCCACCAAACCAAACGGTCGCCAAACCGATCATCCGATTGAAACCGGCGTTGAACGGGAATTCCAGCAAAAATACGTGAAAAGATGAAAGGAGGATTCATATGGAAAAAAGTCAGGAAATTACCGTCAGGCTGAACAATGCTTACAGCAGGGACGAGGCAGCAATGCTGCTGGAAGTGGTTGCAGGAGAGATTCACCAGGGCAGGGAATGCGGAAGTGATCCCGAGTGTTCATGGAAGACCAAACTCTGGTAAAAAAGATACCTACAGCGATTTTATGAAAAAAGAGATCCCATAGTATCTTTCAAAATTCCCCGTTTACGTCATTTTTATCCGGCCAAAAAGTACTCTTACCTTTCATTTCTCTTACGATTACTAAAAACAGAAATTTTCCATCAGGAAGGCTATCCTGAAGAAAACCCGACTTGTTTTTTTACATTCAAACGGAATCGTAGTTGACGTAAAAGAGGTTTCATTTTTTGTTTTTCAGAAGACATCCTATAAACCCGACCTCCACATGCTGTGAAGGAAAGGTACCATGTCCACTACAAAAAGTTCAGGAAACGGTATTGCATTCAGGACGCTCCAGCCGGAACAATTCCACCCAACCACCGGCAGGCCGGTAAAAGTTGCTGACTACGTATCACCGGTTTTTCTCGATCCGGTGAGCACCGGAATGATGCACCGTTATACTGAGCAGTTCCTCTTGAACGGAATTTCTATAGGAACGGAGGAAACCCAGGAACTTGAGGTATTAGAAAAGTTCCTCAGGAACCATGTGCAGGAAAACAGGATCTGCGATATCCAGTGCATGATGCTCTGGAGTGAATGGGTCCGCACCTTCAGGCGCCAGACCGCAGGCTACCCGAAACTGGTTCTTGAAAAAGAGTTCCGCAACGTGATTACTGAAAACTATGATCTGAAAGTTGCGAACTCTTCCTATCGTGGTCCGGTGTATCGCGGTTTAAAGTATGTTCCTTAACGTCAGCAGATCCAGAACGGATACGCTGACTCAAACAATCATCCAAAATTTTTTGTTAAAATTTTTTAAAATCCTCACAGAGGCTGAATCGAAAGAGACGGGATTAAACCGTAGACTATCGGTCAAAGACGAATTAAGAAAATGTGGGGTTGGTGAGATTTGAACTCACGATCGACGGGTCTCTCCGACATGCATCAGTGCTCCAACGGGTCATCATCTTTTCATCAGTAGACCCATTGTTCATCATCTGCGAGCACAAAGAACGCAAAGACCGCTGGAGCCCGTCGCCATTCCGGGCTAGGCCACAACCCCATGCTATCCGCGTACAGGAATTTCCTGCCGCTGACTCAATAAATTCGCAGTTCACAAACTTAAGAGTTTGGTTATTTCCGCTCTTTTTGCAGGACCGTAACCAACCAGATCCTGAGTGATAATCATATCCGGGTTCTGGGAAAACCGGCAAGAGAATTGAAGGCAAATAGTTAAAAAAAATTCCGACGTGACGCTTATATTGTGCACCACATTAATTTCAAAACTGCACCACTCTCAGCATAAATCAGTATCAATATATGCCATTCATACCCCATATTTTACCAATGGTTGAGGGCAGCTATATATGCGGGACATCAGGGGTTCCCCTGCTGGGAATGACCATCAGCGAGATGGTCAACAGTATCGCGGCAAAATACCCGGAGACCGAAGCCATCGTCTCTGTGCATCAGGATATCCGGTGGACGTACCGGGAATTCGCTGAACGGGTAAACCAGGTAGCCCGCGCACTGATGGGGCTTGGCGTAGAGAAAGGCGACCGGGTGGGCATCTGGGCAATGAACCACGCCGAATGGGTGGTAATCCAGTTCGCGACCTCCAAGATCGGCGCCATCATGGTGAACATCAACCCGGCGTACCGCACCTACGAGCTCGAATACGTGCTCAAGCAGGCCGAGATCTCGACCCTGATCGTGCGGGGACGGTTCAAAACCTCAGACTACGTGGGAATGTTCTATGAAGCCTGCCCCGAAGCGTACGAATGTAAACCCGGGAGGATATCATAGCCTCCGAGAAATTCCCGTTCCTCAAAAATGCAATCTTCATGGGTGAGATCCCGTACAATGGCATGTACACATGGGGAGACTTTTTGAAAAAGGCAGACGAGATGACGATGGACGACATCATTGAGCGGGGAGAAGGGCTCTCATTCGACGATCCTATCAATATCCAGTATACGAGCGGGACTACCGGGTTCCCCAAGGGAGTTGTCCTGACCCACCACAATGTCCTCAACAACGGTTTCATCATCGGAGAGGGGATGAAATTTACCGAAAAGGACCGTCTCTGCATTCCCGTTCCCTTCTACCATTGCTTTGGCATGGTCCTGAGTAATCTTGCCTGTGTTACTCACGGCTCAACCATGGTGCTGCCGGCCCCGACTTTTGACGCCGAGGAAGTGCTCAAGACTATCGAGAAGGAGCACTGTACGGCAGTCCACGGAGTCCCGACCATGTTCATTGCCGAGCTCAGCCACCCGAACTTTTCCAAGTATGACCTCAGGTCCCTTCGTACTGGCATCATGGCGGGTTCACCCTGCCCGATCGAAGTGATGAAGCAGGTCAACACGCAGATGCACATGAGCGAGATCGTGATCGTGTACGGCCAGACCGAGACAAGCCCCGGAGTCACCATGACGACGACCCAGGACCCGGTAGAACGCCGGGTTACCACGATTGGGAGGGCATTCCCGCATACCGAGCTCAAGATCATTGACGCCAAGTCCGGCAAGATCGTCCCCCATGGAGAGATCGGGGAGATCTGCGCCCGGGGCTACTGCGTCATGAAATGTTATTACAACAATCCCTCGGCCACGCATGCCACTCTCGACAAGGACCACTGGAACCACACCGGCGATCTCGGTACTATGGACGAGGAAGGCTACTTCAAGATTGTCGGCCGGCTCAAGGACATGGTGATCCAGGGCGGGGAGAACATCTATCCGCGTGAGATCGAGGAGTACTTGCACCACCACGAGAAGATCTCCGATGTATATGTTGTCGGTGTGCCGGATGTCAAGTAAGGTGAGGAACTCTGCGCATGGGTGAAGATGAAACCCGGCCAGACCATGACCGAACAGGATGTAAAAGATTTCTGCAAAGGGAAGATCGCCCACTACAAGATTCCCCGGTACGTCATGTTCGTCAACGACTTCCCGATCAATATCTCCGGCAAGATCATGAAATTCAAGATGCGGGATGCCTCGATCAAGGTACTTGGATTACAGGAAGCGGATAGGATCGAAACCGCGTAATGATAATTTCACCTTTTTTTATCCAGTTAGCATAAAAAAAATCCGGGTTCTTCGGGCTCAACTCGAACACTATAAATATCATCCAACCGGATTTCGTCTTATCACTGTTGAAAGAACAGGTTTTTCTGATCCCCATATAAAAAACCAACAAATACCGGATGCCTATGCCTGAATATCCAGAACAATTTATCCAAAAAACCATAACCCGTTATGACCGGATAAAAATCCGCGTAAATACCATCCTCAACACCTACCCGAATGAAAACCGGGACGCCCGGACAGTAAAATATATTCTTGCCATTTTCATTCTGATCAACACCATCTCCGTGGTTATTTCCACAATACCGGATCTTCCTCTCTCCTTCCGCTACCAGCTCTTTGCGATCATCTCGATATGCCTGACTGTTTTTGCTATCGAGTACATCCTCCGGCTCTGGTCGTGCACGCATAACCCCACATTCTTCGGCAGAGTTAAAGATCGGCTGCGTTATGCAGCGGGGATCTACATGATAATCGACCTCATCTCGGTTATCCCCATCATCTTCCCCTTTGTCATTCCGGGGAACTATACGCTGCTCCATGTATTCCGGCTTCTCTCGATCTTCAAGCTGGTGCGTTACACCCGCCACTCTGATGCACTGCAACTTCTGCAACGGGTAGTTTTCAAGAAGCGGGAGATCATCTCATTTCTGGTTATATTTCTGGTCTTCGAGATTCTCTTCGCCTCGACGATCATGTACCTTGTCGAGAACGCTGCCCAACCGGACAAATTTTCCAGTATACCCGCAGCCATGTGGTGGGCGGTGATGACGGTAACTACCGTTGGATACGGGGATATTATTCCTATCACACCCTGGGGAAAGACTATCGCCGGAATGGTAACAATCGGGGGGGTATTACTCCTCGCCCTCCCTTCGGCAATCCTTGCTTCGGGGTTTATGGAAGAACGGCAGAAGGAACTTGCAGGCCACAATCATTACGGGACCGAAACAGGGATTTCCCTGCTTGAGCGCGTGGGAGCATTACGAGAGCGGGACCTGATCACCGAAGAAGAATTTGAGGAATACAAGGCACTTATTGTTCCGCGCTTACGCGAGCACGAAACAGAAGAAGAAAATAAAAAATAAAATTCCTTAAAAAATGCCGAACCATGCGACATAGGATATCGTGATCATGACAATCACGACGAGAATGATAATTTTATACACGCAGTGGTGGCAAATACCTCCCACTGACGCCTTGTGTTCGGGATCATGGGAAGATGAGCAGAGTTTGCACGGGTGTCCCACAGGCTCCGGGTGCTCGAACTGTTGGTGATGAGTCATATAATCCCCATTGATCCTGCGAGGGAAAAAACATACCGAAACGAGCAAAAACAAAAAACGGAGATATTTGTTGGCAACGTCGGGAATTCAGCCACGTGGGGGGGAAAATATTCAAAAAAATAACCCGGAAAAACCCCATTCATTTGTGTTGTAGTTTTTCTATCAGGGTAGATACCCTGTCTTTTGAAGTTTCCGTCGCCCCGTCATCACGGTCAATTCGGAGGGTAACGGAATCACCTTCCCTTACACCGGGCGGGAGCAGCGATGCGGGAACAGTCAGACGCACGGGATCTCCATCTGCAATGATCAACACCGCAATACCCTCTTCGATACGGTCAATGGTCGCGTTCATCTCTCCTCACTCTGACTTCTGGTCGATGATCTTCCCGTTCCCGTCTTTCAGGATTGCAATGTCACCACTGTTGCCCCACACGGGCTCAGTTCTGCCCATGAAAAGAGCCGAGTTGTTCGTGGTTCCCGTTCCCGAAAAGACGGTAACGGTCTCGCCGGGCACAAGGTAAACGGCCGGGAAAGTATACACGGTACTCCCGCTGTTGTCGGAAAGGGTCCAGCCAGCGAGAAGTACGGTATCATCTCCCCGGTTTGTCAGCCGGACCCATTCGCCATTCAGGTTCTGCCGGTCATCTCCCGGGGCATTGAACTGTGTGGCACTGAATGCTATCGCAGTGGCATTGCCAATCTGCGGCAGGGGGATCGAAGGGTAAGAAACAGAGACATTGGCGATCCCTGAAGGGATGGTTGGAAACGGAGGGAAGACCGGAAGTGCAGATTCGTTTACCGCGGGAACGTGGGGAACTTCCGGGGCCTGGCCATTAACTCTCCATTGAGTCTTCACCCCATACGAAGAACCGTCGCTCCTCGCGAGGATCGTTCCGTCGCGATCGGTGCGGTAAATCGTGGCTCCGGCACCGGTAAGTGCGTCAATGGCCTGTTTATGGGGATGCCCGTAGGGGTTATCCAGCCCAAGGGAGATGACCGCAGTTTCGGGGTGGACCCGGGCAAGAAATGCCGGAGAACTGGAGTGGAGGCTCCCGTGATGACCGACTTTGAGGATCTGGGAGTCAAGCGCGTACCCGGACTTTTCCAGCGCAGTCTCGGCCTCGCCACCGGCATCTCCCGTGAACAGGAAGTTGATCGTTCCGTACGATATCCGCAATACAATGGAGTTGGTGTTCAGGTCATCGCCGAACCGTTTTTCCGGCGGGGAGAGGACAACAATCCGTAGCGCAGGGTCGAGGTCAATCGTATCTCCCTGCACTGCTACCTTGTAGGGGATATTTTTCTTATCAACAGTTTCTAAGAATCGTTCATACAGTACAGACGAGTGAGGTATACCGGAATCAAGTACCTGACCGACCGGGAAATTATCCAGGACCTTCTGCATACCACCGATATGATCGGAGTGTGGGTGAGTAGCGACAAGTAAGTCGATCCGGGTAACGCCCAGTGCCCTGATATCACTGACCACGCGATCACCCATCTCAATTTCCCCGGCATCGATCAGGATCGTTGTATTGCCAAAGATGACGAGAGATGAGTCGCCCTGGCCCACGTCAAGGAAATAAACGGAGAGTTTCCCGTCATTCTCTGCCTGATGCAAAGACCCTGCCGGGCCAAAGACCGGAATATCGAGATCGCCCAGGCAACCGGTGGCGGCAACACATAATGCCAGAATTAAAAGAAGGCAAAGGGCCGGAGACGCAACCTGGCATCCGGTTTTCCCGGGGGGTTTCTGGAACATAATTATGCAGATTGTGAACGGCTGACGAGCTCGCGGGCTGCTTGTGCAGCACCCGTCAGGATCTCATCTTCTCCGGGGATCTCACGGTTCAGCATCAGCACCCTGCCATCACAGATGGTCGTCTCTACCGCTGACCCGCTGCAGGAGTACACGAGGTTGGAGGTGACATTATGCAGGGGGATATTACAGGCGGTGCTGACCGAGATGAGCACGATATCTGCGGGAGCGCCAACAGTAAGCGTTCCGGTGCCAAAGCCCAGCGCCTTAGCACCGTTTGACGTTGCCATTGCAAGTGCTGCCGGTGCCGGAAGAACGGTGGGATCGTTCCAGAAGAATTTCTGGAGGAGCGCCGCGGTCTTCATCTCCTCGAACATATCGAGGTTGTTGTTGCTGGCGCACCCGTCGGTTCCCAGACAGGTATTCGCCCCGGCAGCCATCAGCTGGCGAACGGGCATGGCCCGGTTGGTGGCAAGTTTCATATTGCTTGCCGGGTTGTGGGAGACCGAAACACCCCGTTTCCCGAGCAGGGCACATTCGGCATCGTCGAGCCAGCAGCAGTGAGCAGCAATGGTATTCGGCGTGAGGATGCCGCAATCGTCGAGCAGTGCCGCCGGGCGTTTTCCGTGCTGGGCAATGCAGTCGTTGATCTCCTTCTCGGTCTCGGACAGGTGGATGTGAATGGCAATCTTCTGCTCTTTTGCAAACTCCGCGCACCAGGTGAGACCTTCAGGAGATACGGTATAGATTGCATGGGGTCCGGCAGCTGCCTTGATCCGCGGGTTGTTCATCGAGCGGATCTGGAACGCAAGCTTCTCGGTGGCTTTGCACTCGGCCTCCCGTTTTTCCGCGTTAAAAAGATCGATAAACCCATAACTGAGGACGGCCCGGATCCCTGACTCGTCGACTGCCCGGACTGCTTCGTCCATCATGAAGTACATATCATTGAATGCGGTTGTACCGGTCCTGATCATCTCAAGACAGGCAAGCCGGGTCCCCCAGTACACATCACTGCCGGTCAGATGCGCTTCAAGCGGCCAGATCTTCTGGCTGAGCCAGTCCTGAAGGATCATGTCATCTGCGTACCCGCGGAGCAGCGACATCGCCGCATGGGTGTGAGTATTGGCAAGGCCGGGAAGTGCAATTGCCTCATCCCCATCGATTACCAGGTCTGCTTCGCCTTTGTACTGTCCCCGTACTCCTTCCCCCACTGCAGCCAGGGTGCCCCCGTCATTTACAAAAATATCTGCAGGCTTGCCGTCAACCATCACATTCGCAATCAGGATCGATTGACGCTTGTTGAAAATATTGTCCATGTCACCCATAATGAGCTCCGTGTAAGAGTTATGCCATACTTCTGATGATCGTGTTTACCAGTGCTGAGGTCCGGTGCCGGTACGACCGCGAGATCTCGAGTATCTCGTCAAACGTCAGGATCCCTTCAGCCAGTCCGTTTGCGTAATTATCTACGGTGCAGAGTGCCGCAAAATCCATCCCCAGCTCGCCGGCAAGAGTGGCTTCGGATGCAATGGTCATCCCGACAAGATCGGCGATCCGGGAGAACGCCCGAATCTCGGCAACCGTCTCAAACCGGGGGCCTTTGGTCTGTATGTACACCCCGCCGTACCTGGCTTCAGGCAGGTGAGAGGCGAGGATTTTTGAAAACGCCTCAGATATTCCCGGGAGTACGTGCTCGATCGCATGATCATGGATCGAAGGGATACTGGTCATGCTTACGTAATCGGTCGGGATCACCAGCGACCCGGGTACAAGCTCGCGGTTCAGGGATCCGGTAGATCCAAACGCGACAATCCGGTCTACCCCTGCGATTGCAAGCGCAGCCAGGTTCGCCCGGTAATTGATCCGGTGCGGGGGAATACCCTGCTGGTGCCGCATCAGCATCACGATATCCCCGCAGAGAAGTTCTGCATTGCCAAAAGGTGTCTGCACCTGGCGCTTCTCGAGCACCGGAAGATCAGAGAACAGGAGGCTTGTACCCCCGATAATGCCCAGCATCAGCTGCTTCCCTCGCCCGGTTCAGAATAGTTCTTCGCAAACGTGTTCGCTCCAGACTGCATGCATTACCTGCGCTGGAGAATGTTGTCGCGGGTGACACTAATATTTAGCGAATTATCCGGAGCATTTACGTTAAGCGTAAATTCCTCCTGCACACTAACATCTGGTATGGGTATGTTCGATACGGTCAGCGATGAAACAATACGTCGCGGTGAATGCACCGACATCTATTTCGAGCGGACAGAAGAGACGCTCAGGGCAGAGGAACGCAACCCGGATGTTGTCATGGAGGTTACTGCCTCGGCACTTCCCGATCCATGGTCGGTCTTCTGCGGACTTAACGATGTGATCAATCTTTTCGAGGGATTGCCGGTCACGATCGATGCGATGGCGGAAGGCTCGATTTTTTACAAGAACGATCCGGTGTTGAGCATATCCGGGAAATACCGGGATTTTTGCCGGTACGAGACGGCGATGCTGGGGTTCCTCTGCCATGCGTCAGGAGTTGCATCAGCAGCCGCTCATATCAAAATCGCTGCCAATCGCCGCCCCGTCTATTCCTTTGGCTCCCGCAGGCAGCACCCGGCCCTCGCCCGCATGATCGAACGGGCTGCGTGGATTGGCGGGGTGGACGGGGTCTCCAACACCTGCGCTCCGGAGGGGATACCGGTTGTAGGTACCATGCCGCATGCATTCGTGATGTGCTACAATAAGCCGGAAGATGCATGGCGCTCTTTTGACAAGCAGGCACCAAAAGAAGTTCCGAGGATCATGCTCTGCGATACCTACTGCGATGAGAAATCAGAATCACTGCGGGCAGCGGAATGCGGCGCTACTGCAGTCCGGCTCGACACGCCGCGTTCCCGGCGGGGAAATATGCATGCGATCATCGAAGAAGTCCGCTGGGAACTCGATACCCACGGATATTCAGGGGTGAAAATATTCCTGTCCGGGGGAGTGACCAGGGAAGAAATCCTTGCCTGCCGTGACATTGTAGATGCCTTTGGGGTCGGGGGGTCCATTGCAAATGCACCGGTAATAGATTTTGCCCTGGATATCGTTGAGATTGAAGGGAGAGCCGTTGCAAAACGGGGCAAGAGGAGCGGTAAAAAACAGGTCTACGAGATGCCTTCCGGAGGACACAAGGCATTGCCGGCTCACTGCCGGCGGCCAGATAATGCACTGCCGTTACTCGATCAGTACGTGGATAACGGCAGGGTCATAAAACGATCCGTGATAGAGGATGCCCGGTTGCGGCTTGCCCAGTCCATCATCTCGTTGCCCGATTCCGTATCATCAAAATAACTCAAGTATGGATCATCCCCCACAGGGATACGACTTTTTTATTGATTCGGGAGCCGGGACCGTGCGTCTTACCGGATGTTTCTGTTTTTATGCTTTTTACCCGGAATTCATGAAAAAATCCCTCGCATCATCGTCAGGCGGGGTTTTTGAAGATACGGGCAAAAACCATTGGCATCATCGTCCTTTTTCCCGGGAGGCATAAACAATTCTTTTAACCTATGGCATCCTACTAGTTAGGAAGCGGGCTGGTAGATCAGTGGTAGATCGCTCCCTTGGCATGGGAGAGGCCGCGGGTTCAATTCCCGCCCAGTCCACTCATTTTTTCTTAAAATTTCCAAAGGACTTGGTTTTTTTACCGGATTCAAAAAAACCGGCAGGGCATGCGGTTTGGGATCTATCTATATCTGCACCCAATCAACGCGTCGTTAAAATAAATTCTGGAGTGGCCTCCTTGACTTAACGAGAAGATCCTCTCCTTCATCCCGGAACGTGCCTCCTCAATTCCCCTATATTTTTATCGCATCAAAGCCAATGAGGGATCGTTAAGGTGAAGCGGAACGACGAATCTGTTGCAGTTTTCAGTTGAAGGAGTATCCTGTGCCATCACGATGGGTAAGACAGTATTCGTCGAACGGATGGTTGCGATCACACCCCAAACGGAGGGAAAACGGGGCAGCGCAGGGGTCGTCGACCATCATGGACGGACCGTTCCGGTCTACCAGGTCCGGTCACTCCTTGGTTTTCCCTCGCGTCGACCCCGCCTCTCGGATGTCCTGATCGTAACAAAGGCGGGCCCCGACTGCATTGCGCTCTGGGTCGATGAGACATCCGGCATCAGCCCAGATACTACTCTCGCCCAGGAACCTGGTTCGGCAACGGAGGGGGAACCGGTTGCGCAGGGGGTGACCATCTCCTCCGAAGGTCTCATTGTTATCCACGATCTTGCAGGTTTTTTAACAAATCCTGATTCTGCACAGATTCATGCAGCACTTGCTACGGTAAAGGTGCTTCCACCCGGGGAAGAGGGTGAGATGCCGGAAGAAAGAGTCGCGGCGATCCTTCTGGAACGGGCGCAAAAACTCTCACAACCGGCCGCCAGAACCCGGGGGGTCGTGCGTGTCGAGGTCCTGAAATTCCGCCTCGCCTACCAGGAATATGCCATCGGGATGAAATACGTGCGGGAGGTTGTCCTGACCAGGGGGATCACGCCGGTCCCCGGAACACCCGAATACATCCCCGGGATCTGTGCCATACGCGGGGAGATCCTGTCACTGGTAGATCTCCGGGCGCTTTTTTCCATTAGTGGCAGGGGTCTGACGGATTTAAACCGTGTCATTGTGATCAGCAACGAGTCAATGACGTTTGGAATTCTTGCAGATTATATCACCGGTATAGCCACGATCCCGGCCACCATCCCCTCAGCACCGGCACCGGACTCATCGACCGATGCAATTCCCTACCTGCTGGGAGTTGTGGAAGGAATTGTCGTGCTGGACGGGGCCGCACTCCTGTCAGATCCCCGGATGCTTATCGATGAAACTTCGATATGAAACCCTTCATGGGTATATCCTGGTACCAGCCCCGCTGATTCTGGCCAGCGTGCAACCCTGACGCAATATCAGCACTTTTAAACGATATGGGATCAGTCTATTGTTTACCGGAATATGAACTGGTGTTGAAGGGTACGGATAGTTATGCAGTTTTTTTCCAACATGAAAGTCGGGACCAAGATTCTCGTCATCTGTCTTTTCTTGGCAATCATCCCGACACTGTTACTCGGGCTGGTCGCCTACACCAGTTCAAGCAGTGTTATCAGTGAACAGACCCAGGCACTGTTAGAGACCCAGACAGGGGATATGAAAGGGTGGGTTGGCGACGTCTACAAGCTGACCCGCAATAAGGTAAACAGTGACCTCAATGTAGCCAAACAGAATTTCTATGGTAAAGGAACTCCGCAGGTCATTGACGGCAAGATGACGGTTATCGACAAGAGCGGGAACCGTTATGTTGTTAACGACAATTTCGAGATCGTTGACCAGGTGCAGGCAATGGTCGGGGGGGCTGCGACGGTTTTCCAGGTATACAATGACAGTTACGCGGTACGCATTTCTACCAATGTTCTCGACACCAATGGGAAACGTGCAGTGGGAACCCGCCTTACTGACGATGTCTATAAAGTGACCGTGAACGAAGGCAAGACCTACTACGGGAGACGCGACCTGTTCGGGAAGAATTACGTCACTGCCTATGAGCCAATCAAAGATCCCAATGGAAAGATAATCGGGGTCCTCTTCGTAGGGACGGAAGAAGGACAGACCCTCGACGTGGTCAAGACAAGTATACGTTCAACCGTAGTAGGGAAAAACGGATACATGTACGTGATTGACGGCGCCGGAAACGTTCTTGTCCATCCAAGCGCCCAGGGAGAAAACTGGAAAGACAAGGATTACGTCCAGCTGATGTTCAAAAACAAAGAAGGGGCGATTCCCCACATTGCTGACGGGAAGAATGTTCTTGATGCCTACACGTACTACGACCAGCTCGACTGGTATATCGTATCGAGGGCAGACCTCTCTGATTTCACCGGACCCATCGACACCATACGAAACACCATCTTTGCCCTGATGATTGCATCGATGGCCATCGGTGCGACCATTGCAATCCTCTTTGGGCGCTCCATCTCCGGACCCCTGCAATCGGTCGTAGTGATGATCAAGGAACTCAGGAACGGTCACCTTTCTACGCGACTCAACATCAAGAGACAGGATGAGATAGGGATCATGGCTGCGACCATGGATGAGTTTGCTGATGATCTCCAGACAAACGTAGTGGGAAATATCAAAAAGATTGCCAAAGGCGATTACATCGAGGCCTTTGCTGAACCGGTTGATGACCGTGACGAGATCCGGCCAGCCCTGCGGATGATGGTGGAGTCGCTGGATCACTTGCATAAAGAAACGATCAAACTCACGGATGCAGCACGGGCCGGGGACCTGTCCGTCCGGGGGAATGAGAATGCGTTCCGGGGCGGCTACCGGATGATCATCGCCGGGTTCAACAAGACGCTCGAAACGATTACTGAACCGGTGAATGAAGCGATGCGCCTGGCCCGGTTTTACGCGTCCGGCGATTTTACCGCCCGGTTCGATGAGAAGATCCCGGTTGCCGGCGAATTTGTTGCCTACCGGGATGCACTCAATACGATCGGTATCGAACTCCAGCGCCTGATGAAGCTGATCAATGAGGAACTATACGAAGGTGTATCCGTCCTCTCATCAGCATCGAGTGAGATCCTGACCGTCACCACCCAGCTTGCCAATGCGAGTTCCCAGACCGCAAGCACGATCAATGATACATCGGATACCGTTGAAGGGGTCAGGAAAAAAACCGACATCGTTATCCTCAAGTCCAAATCCGTGTCCGAAAAGGCGATGAAAGCGATAACGGTCTCGGGGGAGGGCCAAAAATCCGTGCAGGAGATTCTTGACGGGATGAACCATATCCAGCGGCAGATGGATACGATCGGCATGAGCGTCATCAAGCTCTCCGAACAGAGCCAGGCTATAGGAGAGATCATCGCAACCGTGACGGATATTTCCGAGCAGTCCAACCTGCTTGCGGTCAATGCCTCCATTGAGGCGGCAAAAGCCGGGGATTTCGGGAAAGGTTTTGCCGTAGTTGCCCATGAGATCCACAACCTTGCCGAACAGTCCAAGCAGGCAACAGCCAACATCCGGACTATCCTGACCGATATCCAGCGCGGAGTATCCTCGACCGTGGTATCGACCGAGCAGGGAACCCGGTCTGTTGCAGACGCAGTCCGGCTGACCAGCGATGCCCGGGAAGCGATCGAGGTCCTCACCCGGTCTATTGCCGACTCATCACGGGAAGCGATCGAAATCACTGCATCCATCCAGGAACAGGCAGCCGGCGTTGACCAGATCTCGCGGGCCATGGAAAAGATACGGGCTGCGGCACAGAAAAATCTCGAGATTACCCGGAAAGCCGAAAAGACTGCAGAGGACCTGCATGAGCTGGGCGTGCGCTTAAAGAAACTCACCGTCCAGTACCACGTCTGATCACCTTTGCATATGACCGGCCCGGACGATGAATTCCAGAAAAAACTCCTCGCCACATTCCGGGAGGAGGCAGAGGAATACGTAAACACGATTACCAACGGTCTTCTTGAACTGGAGAAGGACGGGCCGGAGACCTCCCCCCAGATAACCGAGAGGGTTTTTAGGACAATCCACAGCCTGAAAGGAGCCGCCCGGGCAGTCAGTTTAAAAGAGATCGAACTTGTCTGCCAGAATCTCGAAAATGTCTTTGCCGCCATAAAAAACGGGGGGTACCGTCCCGATGCTGAGGCGTTCGATATCTTCCACAATGCCGTAAAGGTAATCCGGATACACTTGCAGGGAACCTACGCCCAGCAACCCAGCTCCGCTGAAATCATCCAGGCGATCAGGGGGCTGATCGTACCTAAAAAGAAAGCGGAAAACGAACCGGATTCCACCCAAAGGAATTATGATGGCACTTCCCTCCATACATCCCCCGTTATCCGCGTTGTTGGTCCAAAAGACACGACACGGAGAGACTACCGGGAAACCAGCTCTTCTCCGGTGAGTTCTCCCGGTGCATCCGGATCTCTGGAACCGGGATCATTACCTGTCCGGGGATCAGTCCTGAAAGAAGGGTTGTACCCGGGAACCGGGAGCAGTACCACGGTCAGGATTGCCGCCCATAAACTTGATCGGCTGATCGCGGGATCCGATGATCTCCTTACCACGCGGCTCTTCATCACCCACCGGATGCGGGAGCTTGAGGAGATGATGACGAGATTTGCCCAGTGGCGCTGGAACCATGCCATGATCTCTTCCGATCTCTATCTGCTCCGCGAAGCCATCGAGGGAACAAAAACAACCACTCTTCCCCCGGATCTTGTCGTCCCGCTCCGCCACATGCTCGAGTTCATGGAGTATGACCGGGAATTCATGACCTATCTTCGGCACGATCTGGGGGCCCACATACGGGCAACCGAACAGGACCGGGCTGCACTCGAAGCCAGCACGTCAGAAATATCTGACCTGATCCATGATGCGGTCCTGGTACCGATATCCGATATCCTGTTACCCTTCTCGGGATTTGTTCGGGAATATTCACGCAGGACGGGAAAACAAGTCGATCTCACCATAGAAGGCGGAGAGATCGAGATGGATCGCCGTATCCTCGAATCGCTCAAAGATCCTCTCATGCACCTGATCAACAACAGCATCGATCACGGCATATGCTATCCCGACATACGGGAGGAACAGCACAAACCAGCCCGGGGGAATATCCGGATCCATATTGTCCCCATATCCGGCAGCAAAGTCGGCATTGAAGTGTCCGATGATGGGGCGGGAATTGACTGCACCAAAGTGCGGAACTCATCGGTAAAAAACGGGATCATCACGGCGGGAGAGGCAAAAAAACTTACCGATGAAGAAGCGATGTGGCTCATCTTCCGTTCCGGGTTATCCGTAAAACCCGATGTCACCGACATTTCCGGAAGAGGGCTCGGGCTGGCCATTGTTGAAGATACCGTGACGCGTCTTGGCGGCAACGTGATCCTCTCGTCACAGTTAGGAAAAGGAACCAGCATCACCATGAGAGTCCCGGTGAGGCTTGCCACATTCCGCGGGGTTGTTGTCCGGTCCGGCAGCCACAAGTACGTCCTTCCCATGCAGCAGGTCCGCCAGGTCTTCAGGGCCAAACCCGATGCAGTCACATTCCAGGGCAACCGGCCTACCCTCACGCTCAATGGAGAAGTCATCAGCATCATACGGCTCACCGACGCCCTGGGAATTGGCAAATACCACCATGCCTCAGAAATTCTCTCACAGGTACCGATAATCATCATCGCGTATGGTGCAGGGCAGATTGCCTGCATGGTCGATGAGGTTCTCCAGGTCCAGGAGATCGTGGTGCGGCCCCTGGGCAGCCAGTTGCGCCGGGTAAAACGCATCACGGGGGCTGCAATTCTCGGGGACGGGACCATCGCCATTGTCCTTGACCCGATTGAACTGATCCAGGAAGCGGTCTGGACAGAACTGTCGGCCCCGCACACGGAACTGCGCGATGCCGTGTTGGGACGCGTGCTGGTTGTTGAGGATTCTGTCACATCCCGGATGTTCCTGGCAAATATCTTGGAACAGAGAGGACATGAAGTCATGACCGCACGGGATGGCATGGAAGCATTCGCAATGCTTAAAGAGGATAAGTTTGATATGGTCGTCTCAGATGTGGATATGCCACGGATGAACGGCTTTACCCTCACAGAAAAGATCCGGGCAGACAGCCGTCTTGCGTACCTTCCCGTGGTGCTGGTCACCTCGCTGGACAGCAAGGAGGACCGGGCGCATGGTATTGCAGTGGGTGCGGATGTGTACATGGAAAAAAGCGGTTTTGAGAAGGAACAGTTTTTATCCGTGATCCATGAACTGCTCCAGGGAGATTACTAGCATGAAAAGAGATGATATACCAGTTGCGGAGTCAGCCATTCCATGAACGGTACTGTTCCAAAAAATCCCATGAAACTTCTTGTCGTCGAAGACAGCAGGACCCAGGCCGAGTACCTGCGCCATATTCTTGAAAATGAGGGATACCGGGTTGTTCTTGCCACCAATGGCGTTGATGCACTGGAACAGATCAGGATCGATCGTCCCGCACTGGTACTTTCCGATATTATTATGCCGGAGATGGACGGGTATGAACTCTGCCGCAGGATCCGTTCCGATGCCGCCACTGCGGCAATGCCCGTTATTCTCGTCACCCAGCTGTTCGATCCCGTTGATGTGATCAAGGGCCTGGAAGCGGGGGCGGACAACTTCATCATCAAGCCCTTTGAACCCCAGCATGTCTATTCCCGGATCCATAGAGTACTCCAGACGCTCGACCGTCCTGATCCGGACGGCCGCTCCGGAGCGGGCATCGAGGTCTCGTTTGCCAACAGCCACCATACCATAACGGCCGGAAGGTTACAGATCCTCACCATCCTGCTCTCGACCTATGACCTGGCAGTGAAAAAAAATACCGAACTCCAGGAAACCCATGAGCGCCTCAATGCAGTGAATGAAGAGCTGCAGGTAACCGTAGAAAAACTCAAACAGGCAAATGACGATCTTTTCGCAGAGAATGCCGAGCGGAGAAAAGTCGAGGATGCACTGGAAAAAGCCAACAAAAAACTCCAGCTGATGGCAAGTATCACCCGGCACGATCTGCTGAACCAGCTCATGGCCCTCCACGAGTACATCGAACTCGCCCTCCTTACCAGGAATGATGATGCAGAAAAAGCATGGAATCATATCAGCACCGCGGATGGTGTTGTCAACCAGACGATCAACACGGTCCGGTTTACTGAGGATTACCAGAAAGTGGGGATCAAATCTGCAGTCTGGCGAAATATCCATTCCCTGGTGAATAATTCCCTGAAACATACCTTGCTTGGCACCGTAAAACTGGAGAATTCAATTCCCGCAGATATTGAACTGCGTGCAGACCCGCTCATCGAGAAGGTCTTTTCCAATCTTGTTGAAAATGCCATTAGGTATGGAGGGAAATCACTTACTTCGATCCGTTTCACCTATGGGTGCAGCAATGATATCGGTAAAATCATCTGCGAGGATGACGGGGCGGGAATTGCCTTGGATGAGAAGGAGAAGATCTTTGCGTACGGGTTTGGAAAAAATACCGGTCTTGGCCTCTTCCTTTCCCGGGAAATTCTCAATATCACCGGCATCACCATAAAAGAAACGGGAGAACCTAGCAAAGGGGCACGATTTGAAATTACCTGCCCGCAGGCAACCATCCGCTCCTCTTAAAAAAACCAAAATGCCCGTCCAGAACCAAATCCAGAACCCCAGGGTACCCTCATGATGAATACGATTTTTTCCCAGTTATCATCCCCGTTCACGCGTACGCGGGTACTGACCCTTGCGGTTGCAACAGTTATTGCACTGGCGTTAAATCTCGGGGGAATGGTCAACGGTGTCACTGCACTCCTTTCGCATGTCATCTACATCCCGATTGTTCTTGCAGCGTACTGGTTTCCCCGCCGGGGTCTTGCGTTTTCCGCGCTCATCGCAGGGGCCTATGGGGCATTGATCGTACTCACCCTGCCCCTTGATCTTCTCCTTATCATCTCAACCCTCTTCCGGATGGTCTTCTTCATCCTTATCGGAGGAGTAGTCTCATCTCTCTCAGCAAAACTGCGGGCATCCGAACAGCAGCTTCACGAGATTATTGAATTTCTCCCCTACCCTACCTTTGCCGTAGACCGTGAGGGGACAGTAATCGCATGGAACCAGGCCGTTGAGGAGCTGACCGGCGTGCAAAAAACAGAGATCCTCCATAAAGGAGACTGTGCCTATTCCCATGCATTCTATGGAGAGAAGCGTCCTGCCCTCCTGGATCTCATTCTTCACCCGGATCCCCGGACCGAATCTTATTACCCCCAGGTAAAAAAAGAGGGCAAGAAACTGGTTACGGAAATTTTTATCCCCCGTTTCAAAGGAGGAAAAGGAGTACATCTCAGGATCGCAGCAACCGCCCTTGTTGACGGGAGAGAAAATATCACCGGCGCCATTGAATCCATCCGGGACATTACCGAGCAGGTGCTGACCGAATCGGCACTCCAGAATACCAGCAACCGGCTCAATACGATTGCCGGCATCGTGCGTCACGACATTTCAAGAAAACTCGCCGGCCTGTATGGGATCCTCTCTATCGGGGTGATGAAATTCGATGATCCCGACGTCCTGTTCTTCATCGAAGCCCTCAAGGATTCAGCCCAGGGTATCCAGCGCCAGATCGATATATCCCGGGAGTTTAAGGATATCGGCACGTCATCCCCGAAATGGATTCATGTACAGAACGCCGTGCAGGACGCGATGGGACGTCTCGGGTGTGGAGGTGTCTCGTTCAGGATATGGACTGAACGGCTCGAAGTCTTTGCCGATCCCCACCTGACCGCTGTTTTTTACCATATCTTTGACTCGGCCATAAAAGAGACCGAGGGTGTCACTACCATTGTCGTCACGTATCACCCGCGGGAGAACGGTTGTGCTATTATCGCAGAAACAGATGGTGCCGGGTTTGAAACGAGCGCAAAAGAATCCCTCTTTACCCAGAGGGAGGAACGCTATGGTCACGGGTTATTTTTAGCCCATGAAATTTGTGCCATCAGCGATATGACCATCCGGGAAACGGGAACGCCTAAAAAAGGCACACGGTTTGAGATCCTCATACCTCCCGAAGGCTTCCGTATTGAGATGAGAGAGCAGGACGATATCATCGGGTTCCGGAAAAATAACGGGAGTGTCGGCCAGGATCCGGTTCGGACGAATGGGATCCCGGCAGGGACAACGACAATGGTACGGGAATTGCGGCCGGATGAATTTTCCGCAGCGGACAGATGCTGGGTGGATTACCATGACACTACGGGGGATCCCGCTACGGACCGTATTTTTGCGGTTTTTGTAGGGGACCGGATCGTCTCTCTGGCCCGTTGCCGTCGTCATCCGGACGGGATGGATGTGGATGGCATTTTTACACCGGAAGGAGAGCGCCGCAAAGGCTATTCACGGCTTGCAGTCGGGGCGCTTGTAGATGCCTGCCATAATGATGTGCTGTACATGCATGCAGTCCGCCACCTCACCGGTTTTTACGCCAAAATGGGATTCGTACCGATAGAAGAAAAAGAGCTGCCCGCCACGATACGCGAGAGATACCTCTGGGCCGGGGGGAACCTTGAAGGAGCGGAGGTCCAGCCCATGTACCGGAAAGCCGGATTATTCTTTTCGTGAGGGGCCGGAAAAATACCGGTAATCCTGAGCATGGAAAATCGCGGCGCGATGAGATGGCAGTTTTTCCCGGGATAGCGCCCCCTCGTTTTTTATACTTGAATACCAGAGGGACTATTCAGACCTCCCATGCGTATCCGCGATCTGATTCTCCCCGAAGACAAAATATTTTTTACCCTTTTTAAAGAGATGGCCGGGAAAATTTCCGAAGCTTCCGTCACCCTGAACGAGATCACCCACGAACTTCCCAATGGCACAGAAAAATCCCACAAGGTGCGACAGTTTGAGCACCAGTGCGACGAGATCACCCGTCACATATACGAGCGGCTGAATGAGTCGCTGATCACGCCGCTCGAACCCGAAGAGATCTCGCGTATTGCACCGGTCATGGATGATGTCATGGACCGCATTGACCGGGTCACCCAGCAGATCTGCAACTATGAACTTGCCCAGAGCAATGAAACACTCAAGGAATTTTCCTACCTGATCATGCTCTCGACCGCAGAGATCGTAGAAGCAGTCGATGGTCTTGAGAACCTGAAGAACCCCGATGACGTGAAGAGCCACACGACCGAGATAAACCGGATCTATAACCTGGCCATTGAATTGCAGGCAAAGGCGGTGCTCGATCTCTTCAAGACAAAGGATCTCCTGCTGATCATCAAGCTCAAGGATATCTACGAGGGACTCAGCCGGGTAATGGAGAAGTGCAATGATGTCGGGCACGCACTCAATGACCTCGCGATGAGTCACGCATGATAGGCATGGATCCCATCATCCTCGCTCTCGCCCTGAACTTTGTCAATGGCCTCAATGATGCCTCGCACTCGATTGCCACCGTAGTAGCAACAAAAGCCCTCTCACCCATAAAAGCAGTATTCTCAACGGCGATCTGCAACATGATCGGGCCGTTTATCTTTTCCACCGCAGTAGCCGCCACAATAGAACGGCGATCATCACCAAAAGTGCGCTTACCCCGCTCTCGATTGTCGTTGCAATGGGTGCATCGATCATCCTGGTGTTTGTTGCTACCCGCATGGGCATCCCGCTCTCCAGCAGTCATGCCCTGGTGGGAGGCCTGCTGGGAGCCGGAATCGGAGCAGCCGGCCTCTCTGCCGTGATCCTTCCCACGCAGGAGATTATACTCCAGGTGTTCGGCTTTGCCTGCCTCGGCGCAGTACTCGGGGCTCTTGTACTGGCCATCATCTGTGCTGCATTCGAAGGGGATATCCGGTTTGGCATCATGCTCGGAAGTGTCTGCGGTGCGGGAATCATTATCCCGGTACTGATGGTTGCCGGGGTACTGCAGCTCCATGGCCTGCTCGCAATCGTACTGTTCATCCTGATCTCGCCCCTCCTGGGGATGTCCGCGGCCTTCCTCTTCAATATCCTCATCTCCCAGCTCATCAAGCATTCACGCCAGAGCAGGGCAAAACGTATCTTCCAGCCCCTGCATGTACTGGCATGCCTCGGGCAGGCAACCGCACATGGTGCAAACGACGGCCAGCATGCAGTGGGAGTGATCACCGCACTGCTGGTCTCATCCGGATTTCTCCTGACCTTCGATGTCCCGACCTGGGTCATCCTCGCATCGGCAGTTGCGATCGGGCTGGGCACCTGTTTCGGGGGTTGGCAGGTGGTGGACAAGATGGCAAAAGATATCACAAAAATCCGGCCGCACCAGGGGTTTTGTGCCGCAACCGCAAGCAGTGCCATTCTCGTGATGGTCACCCAGCAGGGAATACCGGTCTCTTCCACGCATGCAATCAATGGGGCAATCATCGGAGTCGGTGCCACGCGGGGGAGAACTGCTGTCCAGTGGCAGGTGGTGCGGGAGATGATGACCGCATGGATCATTACCATCCCGCTCGCGCTGGTAGTTTCGTATGGAGGATACCTGCTCATCAGCTTCATTCTTGGTAAGGTATAGTGTTTTAAAAAAAAAGCTCTGTAGAAATCTTAAAAAGGACCCTATTGGATTGCGATGAAGCCACGGGCGCTCGGGGTCTCATCGACCCTCGCCCCGTGGAGCATGGCCATGAAAAGTACTTCGGCGTCTGGTTATATCCCAACGAAAATATGGGGGTCAAGGGGGTCACCATCGCAATTTCCACTGAGCGTGAAAAATGATTTCTACAGAGCAAAAAAAATCGTCTTAAATTCAACAATAATTCACAAAAATTCCGCTATATTTTTTAAGAACAGCAACCGATTACCAGTAGGTTTGTTATGGGTATTCGTGAGTTGTTGATACCGAAGGATAAAATTTTTTACGACCTGTTTGAAAAGCAGGCCAGTGTTATAAAGGAAGCAGCCTGGCTGCTCGTTGCCCTGACGGAGGATTTCACCAAGGTCAAGGAGAAACGGCACGCGATCGAGAAGCTCGAACACAAGGGAGACCAGATCACCCATGATATCTACCAGCAGCTGAACAGCACCTTCATCACGCCGATCGATCCCGAAGAGATCTCGAAACTCGCCTCATCCCTTGACGAAGTGCTGGACTACATCGACGGTGCAACCGAGAAGATGTACTATTACAATATCGAAGGCACTGACATCCACATGGTCGAACTGGCAAAACTGATCCATATGTCCGCGACCGAGATCGAGAGTGCAGTCAAAGGTATCCGCTCGATCAAGGATCCCCGGTACATCGAGGAACGATGTATTGAAGTGAACCGTCTCGAAAACCTGGCCGACGACGTACTTGCAAATGCGGTTACGGAACTCTTCAAGACTACGGATGCAATTACGATCATCAAACTCAAGGATATTTACGAGCATCTTGAAACGGCTACGGATAATTGCGAGGATGTAGCAAACGTACTCTCAGATATCGCAATCCGGCACTCATAGGGTCAGGTCTCACGATAAGGAGTTTGCATGATAGAGGCACCATTCATCCTGATAATTGCCATCATAGGTATTGCATTAGTTTTTGATTTCACCAACGGTTTTCATGATTCGGCAAACTCAATATCGACAGTCGTCTCAACAAAAGTCCTCTCCCCAAGAAATGCGGTGATCTTTGCTGCGTTTTTTAATTTTATTGCCGCGTTCGGGTTTGGGGTGGCAGTTGCCAGCACCATTGCAAAGATCATTGAACTGGGAGTTGTCGACACGGTCATGGTTCCCTATATCATCTTGGCAGCCCTCACCGGTGCAATTGCCTGGAACCTGATCACCTGGTTCTTCGGGCTGCCCACCTCTTCATCCCATGCGCTTATCGGGGGAATTGTGGGTGCCGGTATTTCGGCAGCGGGTCTTGCTGCGATCAAGTGGTCTACCGTCCAGCTGGTGGTCGCATTCATGATCCTCTCCCCACTCATCGGCCTGATGTGCGGGTTTGCCGTCATGGCGCTCGTGCTCAACGTCACCCGCAATGCCAACAAAAAAAAGGCTGAATCACACTTCAAGACACTCCAGCTCGTGGCAGCAGCGACCAACTGTTTCGGCCATGGCACGAATGATGCACAAAAGACAATCGGGATCATAATCCCGCTGCTTTTCTCCATTGGGTATTTTGGCGTTTCTGCCGATGTGAACAACCTGCCGGTCCCGTTCTGGGTCATCATGATTGCCTACATTACCATCTCGCTGGGCACCCTGTCCGGGGGATGGCGCATTGTCAAAACAATGGGATACAAGATCACAAAACTTCGCCCGGTTCATGGGTTTGCCGCAAATGCAGCAAGCTCGGCAACCATTCTCGGTGCTTCTGTCATGGGAATTCCGGTCAGTACTACCCACATCATCTGCACCTCCATCATGGGCGTTGGATCAACCCAGGGTATCAGTACCGTCAAGTGGGGAGTTGCCCGGACGATCATGTGGGCATGGATCCTGACAATTCCCATCAGTGCGTTTATCGGGTTTATGTCATTTGTTATGATCCGGCTCATTGTCGGGGCGTAAGAGCAATTCAGAAAAAACCAGCAGTCAATTTTTTTTCGTTTTTTTGAGTGGGAAAACACGTTTTATTAATTTCTTGCTCTGTAGAAATCCTAATCCAAAAGAGATGTACCGACAACCGAAAGATCTAAGGTACAGCATCTCCTTCCTTTGATGTGTCGTCAAATAGGAAGGAGACAATAAAGAAATTAGCGAGCCGGAATATCAGGTTTATCCA
>CAILCG010000027.1 GCA_903832665.1 uncultured Methanomicrobiales archaeon
ACAAACCTGATATTCCGGCTCGCTGATTTCTTTATTGTCTCCTTTCGATTTGACTTCACAATCAACAAAAGGAGACGCTGTACCTTAGATCTTTCGGTCGTCAGTACATCTCTTTTGGACTAGGTTTTCTACAGAGCAGAATTTTGTGCATTTTTAACCGGGCTGGGAACCGGGTGCCGGGTCTTCAACCGTACGGACTGAACGGGCTTACTGCAAGACATGCCCCCGGAATAAAAAAATAAAATTTTCCTGGCCCCGGGTCCGGTCATTCTTTCTTTTTGAGATAGGAGGCAGGGCAGGTCTTCTGCCAGTTCCGCAGGCGAATACCATACACGATCCGGACAATGCCAAACAGGATGAGAAATGTCCCGATCGCCAGGCTGAAGATCATCAGGCTGCTCTCCGGTTAATATCAGGTAAACCCCGAGAAGGATCGCAAGGAACGAGGAGAAGGCCACAATGCTTCGCACAAAGAAATCAAAGATGATGGTCGCGGCGGCAAAAACCATCATGCAACCGAAGATGACGAGGCTCACCCCGATAAGTATCCCCGCAGTATCGACAATCAGTATCGGATACACCAGCGAAAGAAGCGCCAGGAGGACCCCGACAACCCCAATGCCGGCGATCAGCCACCGGGATATTCCTCCGCCTTCAATGAACAGTCCCTCGGCAATCAGGATACCGGCAAGGATCAGGATCACGATGGCGCTAAAAATCACAATGAACCCAATCGCGTGACGCGGGAAGAGGAACGTGGCAACACCGATAATAAATGCGATAAAACCTGAAGCGGTGATGGACCCCCATTTCAGATCGCAGTACTCGTACACGCTCAATTCTTTTCATCCCGGATTAATAATGAGATCGTTGATTACAAAATGAGAATGCCCGGTGCCTGCCGGTCTTCGCGTGGCGGCTGAGCACGGTTGAACATATCCGGGCAGAAAAAAAATCTCATTCCCGGGTCTTCCACAGGGTCTGTGCCGGTCCCGGAGATGTCGTTTTCCCGGGTGTTCCGTGCCATATGAAATGCCGTCGGGGAGCTTTGGTCCCGCTGGAAGGGAGTTATCCAAAATGCACGTACATCACTTCGTCAAGAAGTATACCGTGCTTCGTGATGGCGTTTTTATGAACCGCTTCCTTCCGGAATCCGCACTTCTCCAGGACCCTCATTGACGCGGGATTATTGGAAAAAATTCCTGCCTGGAGACGGACGATCTCAAACTCTTCAAAGGCGACCGGGACAAGGGAGCGGATCGCGTCGGTCACGATACCCTGCCCCCAGCAGGACTCGGAAAGCCAGTACCCGATCTCTGCCGAACCATGATAGACATCCTCGAGCGGATGAATACCGATGCCCCCCACCGCTTCACCATCGAGATCGATTGCCAGGAAAAGATTCGGGCTGCCACTCGTGGCCATCCGGATAAACCGTTTCGCATCGTCCCGAGTATACGGAGAGGGAAACGCATCCCGCATCGAGGCTGCGATACGGGGATTATCTGCATGGTTCAGAAGGGACATCACATCATTTACGTCCCAGTCGCGGAGCGTGGAACTCGGGGTGAGAATGCGCATGATCAACGATGAAAATACGATAGGAGCGCGATGATATTTAAGGACTTGATTTTTATTCTCCCCGGTTTGGCCGGAGCAATTGCAGCTGAGGTACCCCCAGCCTCCTATTGAACCGACGCGAATGTTCCCTGCCTATCCCCCTATCAGGAGGCGGACCGGGACCGGCTGGTTGCGCCAGATTTTCCGTACCGTGCGGAGCAGGTACGCAAAGAGGATCATTCCCGCCAGGAGCAGGAAGTACACCCCAAGGTACGGGACCACCGGCAGCTGGATATGGAACGGGGCGATGACCTTCTGGATGATCGCATACTGGACAAGGTAAATAGCCAGCGTGCACTCACCGGCAGCCCGGAGGGGATCCAAGAGCTCGTAGTACGCCGGCAGACGATCGAGAACCGTTAGGGCAAGAAGGAAAAACCCGGCACTGAACAGTACAAGGCCGATGATGGGAGGATAGAAGAGCTCGACATATCCCTCCCGCAGGATCTGGGTACCCGGGAAGAGAGACCAGAGGGCCCCGCCCCCGATAAGGAGACCCGCGGCGAACAGTCCTTCCCGGTTGAACCGGAACGAACGGACCCCGTTGTTGCCCCAGCGGTACATTCCGGCCTCGGCACCGAACAGGGCGAGGGCGAGCCAGGGGAAGACCGGGAACCAGCCGTCCACGAACCAGGACTTCACGAGATCTGCCGGCCCCGGGACCAGGGATGGGGAAGCGAGCAGGGGGGTGAGGGTGTTCGAGCTGTACCCGAAACCAGCCCAGAGAGCGGGTGCCAGGAGGAGGATTCCCGCAAGGATAAGCCAGCGCTTCCGCTCCGGAAGTCCGAGATAGAGGTAGGCAAGCGGCATCGAAATCCCGATGAGGTACAGGACATCCATATCGATGAACGGGAAGTACTGGAAGATCAGCAGGTCGACGAGAGCCGCAATGATAATCACCAACCCGCCCCTGAGGGCCATATACCCGAATGACCGGCCCTTGCCGGTCCGGGACAACGCCACCATCATCCCTGCGGTGACAATAAACAGTGGGGCTGCAAGGGAGGAGAGAAAACGGAACCAGCCCGGCGCCGGGGGCAGGAAGAGGGCCGGGGACATGTTCGCCATAATCATGAGGACAATTGCAAGACCCCGGAGAATATCGATAGGTATGTCGCGAAACGAGCCGCGTCCGGCAGCTGCGTCCGGGTTTGCATTTTTCATGGCAATAGTTTTTGAAAAGGTTTGTTGATAAGGGTGGCGTTGAGTGAAAAAAATTGCTGTTATGAAAATTCCCGGCTGGGCCAGGAGGTGGGTAGCAACAACGGATCGGGCAGACCGCCGCGAATCCCTCCCGGTCATGGAAGACAACGGGAGACTGACGGGAATTTTTATCTGCCCCGATGTGTACGCGAGTTACCTGTCACGAAAAATTGTGCAGGAGATCCAGCCGGTCAATATGTCACGAAAGGGAGCATGACCGGGCTTAACGCTGCTCCGTAACCAGAAAAGCCCCCTGTCCCCGCTGAAAAGCAGGTGGCAGGGTACCCACCTTTTTAACACGCGAAAGCTATACTGCGTTCTATGCAGAATCCGGCCTCTCCTCCCAGGTCCATTCACTCCTGCCCTAACTGCCACCGGCCCGTAGAGCCCGGCTATAAATTCTGTGAAAGCTGCGGGACGCCTATACCGGAACTAAAAACCTGCAGCAAATGCGGTACCCAGTTCATCACCCAGGAAAAATATTGCGACCTGTGCGGAGCAACCTTCATCCCGGGAGAAGTGCCGGAACCATCTGATGCACCGGAGGGTGAACTGGAAAACCCGGAGGAAGATTCGGAGGAATACCCTGTGGAAGAAGAGACCGGGCCGGTTGGAGAGCCGGCACCGGAACGGGATGCGGAGGAAAATCCGGAAGTGGACACGGACGGGTTCCCGGAAGAATTCAACGAAGAAGACGGTCTCCCGGATTCTGATGATGCCCCGCCTCCCCCTGATAGAGATACCCGGGAACCCCGCACCGATGAATTACTGGAACACTATGGGGAGGAATACGGGGTGGATGAGACCCTGGGATCTCCCCGTACGCCAAATTCCCGCACACCAAATCTCCGGCCAAAAGCAGAGACGTTCGATGACGCATTGTTTACATTGCAACGAAAGCCACGGGCCCCGGCAAAATCCCGGGGAAACACGACGCGGATCATCGGAGGAGTCCTGGTACTGATCGCAATGGTTGCCGTCGTGTATTTCATAGGACTGCCGATGCTCGCAGGGAACGGCGGAGCGGTCACAATCACCCCCCGCCGGAACCCACCATTGCCAGGACACCCGCGCCAACCCAGACCGCGACACCTGTTCCAGGGGCACTTGTACCCCAGGCAACGCAACTGATGCCTGCTGACCTGAAGTTCTTCTTCCAGGTCCAGAAGAGCCCCATCACGTCAAGGATCCTGATCGCATTCGCGGGAAGCGCGGGGTATGGGAGCATCAGCAGCGCGGATGTCAGGGTCACCCACCGGGACGGTTCAGTAGCAACGGGTACTATCCTGCCCCTGAAGGGCATAACCGAGGTCATCCTCAACGGGACGAACGAGCCCGACCGGGTTGAGATCATTGCCCTGATGACCGATGGCCGGACCTACCGGGTTTATGATGAACTGGTCCCCTGATGAGCGGGGGGCCCCCACGGTACCAACTCCATGAGAATTACCCGTCATTCTTCCCTGACCGGAGATTAACAAAAAAGACCCGGGGGAAAAATGACAACCGGATGCGGAGAGGGCGGAGTTATTGCGGTGAATAAAACCGGTCATGTGGTGGCGAGGACCAGCATCAGCCGGTAGAACTCGTCCGGCATGTCAGCCGTGGAACCGAAACAGAACCCCAAAAGATCCCCGGCAGATCAGAAATGCCGGGAGGAAGTATTCGATCCGTTGGGGCAGTTTCCCCCGAGCCAGAAAAAATTTCCCACTCGTCCCCAAAATCCCCTAAACCTTATTCTCCCTCAAACCGAACCATTACCTATTGTGAAAAAAGCGGTTCTCATCCTCATGATTATCGCGTGCGTCCTCATGGCCGGATGCACGAGTGTCGCTCCGGCCGGCCCGAACTCAACGGTTGCCGACACAAAAACCACGCAGGCAGTTGTTGTAAACGAATCCATCCGTCCGGGCGATGACTTCTACACGCACGTGAACGATGCATGGCTCAGGAGCCATCCCATCCCGGCGGACAAGAGCGCCTACGGATCCTTTAACGAACTGGGGGATAAGGTCGACAGTGATCTCCTCGCCCTCTCCCTCAGGGCGGAGAATGTTTCCTCAAAAGACGCTGACCGGAACCTCACCCTCATCGGGCAGTTCTACCGGTCCGGGATGGATACCGCTGCCATCGAGAAGGCGGGACTTGCTCCCCTGAAAGAGGATCTCGCGATGATCGATGCGATCGGTTCCCGGCAGGATCTGACGAATGCGACCGTCACGCTTACGGCACGAGGATCCGGGCCATTGTACTATTATTTCGCCGACTCGAATCCCCGGAACAGCACCGAGATCGTTCCCTGGTTCTACCAGGGCGGGCTCGGAATGCCGGACCGGGACTATTACCTGAGGAACGATACGGAGAGCCTGAAGCTGCAGGAGACCTACCGGGCCCATATCGCAAAAGTATTTGTCCTGATGGGCGAGCCGGAGCAGCAGGCGGCAATGGATGCAAAGACCGTGTACGCAATGGAAGAGACTCTTGCCCGGAGTCATTTCTCCTCCGAAGAGAACCGCGATCCTGCCACGACCAGCAACATCTACCCGCTCAAAGAACTGGAAGAAAAATATCCGGCCATTGGATGGAATGCCCTGGGCACCCTCCCGGGTTCCGGGCCGGTCCGGGTGGTGGATGTTAACCAGCTCAGGTACGTTGAGGGGCTGAACACCCAGCTGCTGACCGCACCGCTTGATGACTGGAAAGTGTACCTGCGGTACCATCTCGTCGATAGCTCATCGCCCTATCTCAGCGCATCGTTCGAGAACGAGAACTTCGCCTTCTACTCACAGACACTCTACGGTACCGAAGAGATGAAGCCCCGGTGGAAACGTGTCATCTCTGCCGAGAGCAACCAGCTTGGCGATCTCGTGGGTCGGGAATATGTGGCAAGCTATATCGATCCCCGGACACGCGGCATGGTGACCGGGATGTTCTCCTCGATCCGGAAAACATTTGACCGCCGGATCGGGAACCTGACCTGGATGAGCAGCGCAACAAAGGCCAAAGCCCGGGAGAAACTCGCCGCCATGGGTGAGAAGATCGCGTATCCCGACCGGTGGATGGACTACTCGGGGCTTGAACTCTCCGACTCCTATGCCGGTAATGTCCGGTCTGCTTCAGCGTACACCTTTATCCACGGGCCCCAGGGACTCGATAAGATCGGCGGGCCGGTGAACCCGGACACCTGGTTTATCGCACCCCAGGTAGTGAACGCGTTTTACGATCCGACAAAAAACGAGATGGTATTTCCCGCAGCGATCCTCCAGCCCCCGTTCTTTGATCCAAATGCCGATCCCTCGCAGAACTACGGAACTATCGGCTGGGTTATCGGCCACGAGATGACGCACGGCTTCGATGACCAGGGACGGCAGTACGACAAGGACGGGACCTTACATGACTGGTGGACGCAGGGAGACACGAAGAATTTCAATAACCGGACGGCCATGCTCGTTACCGAGTACAACCACTTCGAAGTTCTTCCGGGGCTCAACCTGAACGGGAACCTGACACTCGGCGAAAATATCGCAGACTTCGGGGGCCTGACGCTTGCGTACCATGCCTGGAAGGAGAATGGGAACACGGTATCCGGCTCGCCGGCTGCCGACAGTGCTGCGGACCGGCAGTTTTTCACCAGTGCAGCGACCATCTGGCGGGAGAATGCCCGGGACGATGCAACGCGCCTCTGGACCCTGACGGATCCCCACAGCGCACCGAAGTACCGGGTCGATGGCGTGGTCTTCAATATTCCCGAATTCTACCAGGCATTCCCAGAGATCCAACCCGGCGATGCATTGTACCGGAACGTGACCGACCGGCCGGTCATCTGGTAATTTTTTTTACCCGGGAAAAACTGCCGGGAGTTACAGGGACTGTGAAATACGGGCGGGTGTCGTGAGGCAGATCTGCGAAAAGCCGAACCGGTATATACAGAGTTGTTTCCCGCAATCCCCTTATTGGCAGAGGACCTTTTGACAATCTTCATTGCGATTTACCGGCAATACACTCCTATGAAGGCCTCTCCCTCTGCGGTGATTCTTCTCCTTCTCCTTGCTGCGTTCCTGGCGTTTGCAGGATGCACCGCTCCGGCACCCGAAACAAAAAATGCGGATATGAAAAATGTTGCCGGCGAACTTGCCTCATCGATCAATACCGGCCTCGGCGAGATGAAGGCCGGGCTTCAGAATACATCCCGCGAACTCTCCGTCTCGGGCCTTTCGGACGCAAAAGCGGAGGACGCACTCACCCGGAACCTCCGGCAGTACCCGTGGGCGTTCTCCTCGATCGCGGTATTGCGGGATGGGATTGTCACGGCCGCAGCACCCGGAGGTCCAGCCCGGCCTGAACATGAGCGGACGGGTACAGGTCGAGGAAGCGAACACGGCTCGTGTCCCCCATATCGGCAGCGTATTCCAGATGGCAGAAGGGCCGTCTGCAGTATCGCAGAGTTACCCGGTCATCTCGCCCACCGGGGAATATCTCGGGTATATCGATATCACCTATGCGCCGGAAACGTTCCTTGACCGGTATATCGGGCCGATGATGAACCGGACGGGGTACGATGTCTGGGTGATCCAGGCAGACGGGACCGAGATCTATGATACCTCGCCCGGGGAAGTCGGGAAGAATATCATAACCGACGCAGTCTATGCGGATCCCTCCATCAGGGAAGTAGCAGCAAGTATCGTAAAAAATCCTTCAGCCTCGGGAAAATATACCATCTGGGATCGCGGCTGGAACGGGAATGTCACCAAGACTGCAGTCTGGGAGACTGCAGGAATAGACGGGGCAGCCTGGCGTGTGGGTGTTACCCGGGATGAGAGCGCAGCGACGTGACACGCTGAACCGTTGGGCAAATAATTATCTGGCAAAGACTGGCACGAAAATGTTCCGGAACTTTTGGGCGGCTGGATCAGGGCCGGGGGGAACGGGATTGCCGAAAATTTTCCGGCTCCTGCCGGTTTGTAATCCCGTATTTTTTCCCGGTGACGAAGCGGAAGTATCGCCCGTTATCCCTGGGATTTGTTGTGCATATCCCGGGCAAACGCTTCTGCATTCCGGAGATCTTCGGCATCGGGCTTACCCTTGTTGAGACCTCCGAAATAGTGTAAGAAACTGTTCGTGTTCCACCCGGCACACCCAAATTCACCGATGACCGTGTACCCTTTTGCCTCGAGTTTTTTCCAGATCTGCGCATGGTTCTTCTCCACAAATTCCCTGGTGGCAACAAAGGCCGGGGCCCCATAGGTCGAGAAGAGGAAGGCGTTCTTATTATTCACCTGCGGCATCCTGTCGGCAAGGTCGAGAAGGGATGCATCGAATGTCGCACCATAGATCCCTGAACCAAAACCTACCAGGTCGTAATCGGAAATCTCGTCAGGACGGACCTGCTGCGGGGTTTTTACCGGAGCACCCAGCACACCTGCGATGACGTGAGCGATCTTCTCCGTGTTCCTGTGATGATAAGAAAAGACCACAACAAGCGCATTCTGCGGCAACGGATCCCGGGGTACTTCTCGATTCTTTTCCATGGTTGTACCTTTTCTTAACATTGATCTCCCTGGAACGTTATCCAGATTTCTCCCGGGCTTTGCGTAAAAATCAGAACTGATACTTTCCGGATCGTTTTCCTGGACCGGGATCTGGCCCGCCCGTCCCCGCTGAGGCCCGGGGGCTGACCGGTCTCGCGTAACGGGACAACCGTGCGCCGGTGCCGGTGAATGACAAAAAAATGTATTTATCATCGCAAACGCCGGAGCAGCATATCGATACCTATATGAGAGTTTAACCGGTAAACAAAATCACGGATTTTTCTCCGACAAAAACGCTCCCGGGCAAACGCACGGGTCAGTAAAGAAACCCGGAGTCGGTCGGGAAATGGTTGCAAAAAGGCCCGTAGCGCCAATGATTGCACGAGTGAACGAAAACCAAAAACGCGAAGAGGAGTCATAATGTGCGGAGAACCAGAGCAGGGAGCAGGGGAAAGGACGCCCGACGGCCAGTTGCCCAGCCCTCGAGATCGTGCCGGTGACTCCGGTCTGGCTCCAACAGCAGGGGAAGGGGCCGGTAAAAAGGACGATGTGGTCTTCCTTGAGCCGGGCGACGAGAATACCAAGAATATCATACGGGCGATATCCCACCAGACTGCCGGGGTCGTGGTCCAGATCCTGTCAGCGGAGGGACCGCTCAGCCTGTCGGAGATTGCCGAACGGCGGGAAATTTCCCTGAACGCTGCCAAGTATCATATCGAGAATCTTCTGAAGGCGGGAATTCTGGAGATCGCCAAAACCCAGTACAGTGTTAAAGGAAAAAAAATCAAGATCTACACGTTGAAAAACCAGGTCTTTGTCGTCTCTCCGACCGTGACCAGTCCCGATCAACTCAGAAAAGCCGTAGTAAAACACCGGGCTGAACTCGGGGTTCCCGTCCGGATCATCCTGAAATGGGATAAAACCGGGAAGATAACCTACTTCAATGAATCCGGGCACCGGTTTTTCGGCTTTGACCATGATGAGGTCATCGGAAAACCGCTGATCGGAACCATTGTCCCGGACAAGGAATCGGGCTCGGAACGCGATCTCGAGTACATGATCAAAGATATCCTGGTCCATCCCGAACACCACACCGCCAATGAGAACGAGAACATCACAAAGGATGGAACCCGGGTCTGGATCCGGTGGAATAACAAACCGATCTATGATGAAAAGGGTGAGTTTATCGGCATGTTCAGCATCGGGACGGACATGACCGAGAAGAAAGCGGAGGAAGAATCGATCTTCCAAGCAGACGCCGAAAAACCTGACCGGATCTGTGTGCACAGCCCGCCTCGCTAGTACCATTTTGTTTAAGGGAATGTTCTCACGGCGACTGGTACCCGGCAGGCTGTGTCTCCCGGGCCAGCGTTTCAATGGCGGTGAACGGACCGCCCCGTCAGTTCGTTTGCCGGCGTTTTCGCAACCCGGAGAAATTCACCGGCCGGAACTTTTGGGAGACTGGACGGTATCGCAAAGTTCTCAGTTACCAGGGAAGCGGAAGGCTCAGGCCCCAGCTGTTTCTGCTGAAGTCCGGGTCTGGTCCGGGTCTGGTCCGGGTCTGGTCCGGGTCTGGTCCGGGTCTGGTC
>CAILCG010000028.1 GCA_903832665.1 uncultured Methanomicrobiales archaeon
GATGGTGTTGAACTTGTCCGACAGGCTGCCGACAACCTTTGCATCGGTATCCTGATAGACAATCTTCACCGTGTACCCTTCCTTGGTCTTTTCTACCGGGTCGTGGTTCAGCCCGGCGGTCATATACGCTACACATGCAAATGGGTTGTCGGTGATAACCGACTGGACGATCGTGTTGAACGTCGCAACGTCTGCAATCGGGTCCGCGAGTTCACGGACCGCACTCTTGGTTACATTGCTCTGTACGAAATCTGCCATAAGTTTTCTCTGGCTCCCGCCCTTGGGCTAAAATAGTACTCTGTAGGACGGGGAATTTAGGTTTTTATGAAGGGAGGAGGGGAGGAAACAAGAAGTGATCTGTACACCAAATGAACAGCAAATATAGGAGATTCAAATATTCAGGAATATAATAGTAAAATCAGCGCATTTTCTGAATATCAAATACCGAAGAGACCGTGATATGGAAAATCTCACTATCGATAAAATAATAGAAATTCAGGTCCGGGCGATCAGGATGAGCACCCGCCCCGAGGATTTAGGATTCGGGGGACAGATACGTGACTGGGGCACTCTTGAATATATTGTCTATGAAGGAAACCGGAAATCCGACACTATCCGCAAAGCATCTTGGTATTTATACAAAATTGCGACAGAACACCCCTTTTTTCAGGGAAATAAAAGAACTGCTTTGTTAACAGCGCTGGTTATTTTAAAATTAGATCCACGGGCCTATCGGATAAACTGTAATAATGAGGAAGTTGCGGCATTTATTGAAAAAGTTGGAAGGTATGAAAGTACGCTCGACGAAGTCGAACAATGGATCAGAGAAAAAATAAATTTGTGAATTAATGCCTGCTTAAGATATCAAGAGCCTGGCTGTATCGGCTCATTGAGTCTTCGAGGGCATGTAACTCGACAGGAGATAGTGCTCCGCCGATGTTTTCGGGCATGCTTATGCATTCCTTCGGGACAGAATAAATCTCACTCATCCCTACGAGAGTAGATTTCCCCCATGCGATATGGGGAATAGCCGACACGTTACAAATTAAATTCCCTGACACCTGTTGCCGGTAGGGACCAACCGATTTTAACATCTCTTGTTCATTATCGGTAGTGTCGAATCTCGAGTACTGCATCTTACAACCCTCCCTTATGTTTGATTGATTGTTCTCCAGCTACTTGAAATTGGCGCTACATTGATATTAATGTTCATATCAGGCATCCGGATTGCCGTTATTTTCAATTTTGTTTTGAACTCGCTTCTCATCCGGTTACTCTCAACTGCGGCCTGATACAGTTCAGATTCGACAGGGTTAACTATCGTGACTTTTACCCATTGCATGATCTGCTGGAATACCTGGTTGGCCATTTCCGGAGGAAGATTTGCCGGCATTTCAATATGCGGAATGGAGCAGATCTGCTGGCTGAGAACCGGATCGGTCATCACAACTTCCAGCGGATTGAAAGGAGCGTCACATTTCATATCTTTCTGCATATCTTCCCATACATTCCACATGAGATCTTCAAGGTTATCCGGGGGAGTCTCAATGATAGGAAGTCCAATAGATTTAGCCTCGCTTCTTCCCACAGGATAACCGTGATGGTAGAAGGATTTGTTGAGTGAATCAGAAATTGCCTTCACTTTGTTCTGATCGGTCATATGCAGGCTGAGTAATTTCTGGCCGAGTGATGAGGCAAGATTTGAACTTCGTTTCGCAATCCCTATAGGGATGGCTCCGACCTCCTTGCATACCAGTTCGAATGCCCGCTCTTTTTGTTCCTGATCGGTTATTCCCACATCTTTGCATACGAAATCAATGAAATGCGACAGGTCTTCAGCCCCGAAGTTGATCTGTTCCTGCATCCCGGGTTTTCCCGGGATATTTCGTTGGCCGGAAAGTTGCGGATCTACCGGGCCAAGGTTTGAGAACGGGTGCATAACTATGTCGTCAGCCCCAAGAGCGACCAGCGTTGCAGCACTGTATGCCTGATAGGGGAGTAACACACCGACTTTTTTAAATCGCTCCCGCAACAGACTGATGATTCGCCAGGATACAACAGGATCGCCACCGTTGCTGACGAGTAAAAGATCCACTTCTGTTTTTTCTTTCGGGATATTTATGATCTGTTTACAAAATTCCGGGATAACATCAGCAGCCATGTTACCAGACGCATTCAGTCGGGAACTGGTGATGTAGGTAATAAGCGGTCTTCCGCGTACTTCCTCAATTTTATTGTATAATTTGACCCGGTCCTCATAAGTCATAGTGTAACGCTGACCTTTTTAAGCATATTAAAGTATTGAAAAACAACTGATTAAGATAATTCAACACCTTTAACGCCTCTGAGAAAAAATATCACTACAAATGCCAGCCCCGGACCCGATTCTCTCCCTTATCGAACGCTTTGAATTTCATCGCCAGGCATACGTTCTGGGAAACTACAACGAGACGCAACTCCGTCGTGAATTTGTCGATAAGTTTTTCTCTGCGCTCGGCTGGGACGTGGATAACAACAAGGGATTTTCCGAGAAATACAAGGAAGTCATGCACGAGGAACCGGTGCGGATCCGGGGCACGACTCTCTTTTTCGATTACACGTTCCGGATAGGGGGCGCCCGGAAGTTCTTAGTCGAGACCAAGAAACCGTTTGTGCGGATCAAGGATGCTAATGAGGCAGCCCTGCAAATACGGCGGTATGCATGGAATCAGAAACTGCCGCTCTCAATCCTCACGAATTTTGAAGAATTCGCCATCTATGACTGCCGGATAAAACCGGAGAATGGTGATGCCGCATCCAAGGCGCGGATCGAGTACTTCACGTACAAAGAATATTCCCAAAAATGGGACTGGCTCGTTTCCATCATCTCCCCGGAAAGCATCCAACTGGGATCGTTTGACAAGTATGCCGAAACAACGAAAGGCAAGCGGGGAACGGCAAGTGTCGATGACGATATTCTTGCAGAGATTGAGCAATGGCGTGACGCTCTTGCGAAAAATATCGCCCTGCGCAATCCATCCCTGACGGTCGAAGAACTGAACAGCATCGTGCAGCGGACCATCGATCGCATTCTCTTTCTCCGTATCTGCGAAGATCGCGGTATCGAGGAGTATGAGACACTCCACAAACTTCTGGAGGGCGAACAGGTCTATGGGAGGCTCTGCCAGCTCTTCCGCAATGCTGATGACAAATACAACTCCGGGCTCTTCCACTTCCAGCAGGAGCCGGACTGGGACGAATCCCCGGATACACTCTCACTCACCGTCGCGATGGATGACAAGGTCCTGAAAGGGATCATAAAACGCCTTTACTTCCCCGACAGCCAGTATGAGTTTTCCCTTATCCCTCCGGCTATTCTCGGGCACGTGTACGAGCAGTTCCTCGGCAAAGTGATACGACTTACGGACGAGCACCAGGCAAAGGTCGAGTTCAAGCCCGAAGTGAAGAAAGCCGGTGGGGTTTTCTACACGCCGCAGTACATTGTCGAATACATCGTGAAACATACGGTCGGCGAACTCGTGAAGGACAAGACGCCCCGTGAAGTGTCGAAGCTTCGCATCCTCGATCCCGCATGCGGCTCCGGCTCGTTCCTGATCGGTGCCTACCAGTTCCTCCTTGACTGGCACCGCGACTGGTATATCGCAAACCTTGTGCCGGTCTTCAAGGAGAAGAACTCGGTGACTGACCCGGCCGTGCTGGCGCTGCTTCCGGAGCCGGCCCCGAGAAAGAAGAAACCTGCGGCTACGATTGATCTCCCGATTTACAATCCCGGTAGTGGTAAGGAGGTCCGGCTATTCGGGCAATTGCCTCACGCAGCAATCCATCCACGAGTCACCACCCACGCCCTGGCTTCCGTCCGGACTCAGGAAGAAATAATGGTTAGCCATGCCCGTCGCCTTCTTCGGGGGCAGGGCTTTCCGGATTTACCGCTAGCAACTGTTTGGCTTTGTTTTCAACCGTTATCGTAAATTTGTGATGTTTTTCCGCTCTACGAGGATCTGGAAGATTGCATCACCGTGTTTATTGACCAGGGCTTCGATCACGTTCGAGATCAGGTAGAGCGGGATGCCTCCCCTCTTGTCAGTCGTGACTGCCGGATTCGTGTCTTCATCCGGCATAGGCTGCCACCTCCTGGAGAGAATCTGGCAGCACCTCGTAACAATGGATTGAACCGTTCGGTGACACGACCCAGATCTCGCAGCGCAGGAACACATTGCCCGGATATTTTGTCAGGAACGAACGGAACTGGCAGCACTCGAACCTGCAGAACGATTCAACGTACGGCACGCTCACCGCACCGTGAGCGATCCGCAATTTCACGCAGAGCGCCTCATAGTTCCCCCGCAATCCTACAAGGTGGAGCGGGATGTAGCGTGTGAGGAATCGGCTGTTCTCCGGCAGGACCGGCTCAAAGCCCCGGGAGATGAGCAGTTCAGTAGCCCGCTCCTTCGAGGCGTTGAATGATGTCTGTGCGATCATGCCTTACCTCCGTTCTGCCCGGTCTTTTCGTCTGGAATAAGAATTTCCCGGATGCCGTCCCGGGTGATCTCGAACTGCTGGAACCGGTCCGAAGGAATCGAGATCCAGATCTCGAACCGGGAGCATTTCACTCCCTGCGGTACCTGGTCAAAGAATTTCTTCATGCGCCCTGTCTCGTTATGGCAGAAGACCGCTGCTTCGTCCAGGGACTGCATCGCGTGAAGGGAAATTTTCAGTTTCACCATCACGGCATCGATGGTCCCGTCTTCCAGTTCCTTGCGGGCTGACAGGTTGAAGAGGATATACCGGGGATTCCGGAAACAGTTGCTCACAATCACGGGCTTATATCCGAGCTTCAGTAAGATGGTGCCGGCCTGTTGTTCCAGTATCCGCATCCGGTGGACAGCGGTCATGCAACACCTCCGGCCTTCCGGGTGACCGGGGTATAGAGCGAGAGTTTGGGGATCTCCCGCACGCTGTCTTTGTGCACTTCAAAACACCGGAAACCGTAGCTCAGGGAATAGCACCAGATCTTGGCATGGAGCGCCTGATGCTTGCGAAGCTGCGTGAGGCCCACGTAACATCTCTGTTCAACGGTTTGCACCGAGGAGGACTGGTGAAAGAGTTTCGTAATCCGGATGAACCGTGTCTCACCCGATGGCCGGGTTGCGACAAGGTGGGCCGGGGGAAGCCGCTTGTTGAATCCGACCGGCAGGACCCGGACCTTGTACCCGTGAAACTGGAGCAGTTCGCGGGCCCCGTCCTCGATCAGCCTGCTGCGACGGCTGGTCATGAGGTCGCTCCTTTCTTTGACGGGGAAATGATTTCGGGTTCCTTCACATCGGAAGGGACTTCAAAGAGGAGGCAGGATATATCCTCGTCAAGCGCAACCGCGATGAACCGGTCGCGGGGGAGCATGTACCGGGTTTTTCCGACGCCGATAATAACGGCACGGCCCGATGGATTGAGATGTGCAATGCCAGATATCAGTGGCATTCCATTGGGGTCCGGTCCTTTTTTCAGAAGCGGGACCCGGTCGCCCACGAAGATGAGCATCCCCAGTTCTTCGGGGCATATGTAGTACGATTCGCCCCAGATCCGGACATGGACATACCCGTCACCTCCGGTCATGACAATCCCGGCGGAGAAATGGCTCATGCTTCTCCTCCGGTCGTTTGTGTCCATTCAGTGAGGGATATAAAGTCAGAAACAAAATTATGTTTGGCAGTTTCACGGCATGACTGGGTAAGTTTCGCCTGTGAGCTGCCAACTAACTGTGACTGCATGGTGCCTCCTCTTTTGTGACGATCTTCCAGCGACCGTGTTCAACCATTTTCTTGCCAATGCCATAGAAGCCGGACCGCTTCTCGTACGCATCCACGGCTTCCTGTGTGCCCCTCAGAGGTTCACGAACAATCCCGTTCTGCATTTTTTCACCAAATTTTGTGTTTTGTTCAACCACGTTCCCTGAATTTTGAAAATTTCTCTCTGCCGGGCCGGATAGAGCCATGGCTATTGTCCGGTCATGAACCGTTTTTTTCGAAACGCCAGGTGCCCTATCGGACAAACGCCATGAAAGAAATCCGACAGCAGGTTATCTGATTCTACTGACGATCACCAAAATAGGTGAAGAGCGAAAAGATAGGGGCGTGGCTGCTCGTCAGTCTGCACCACTGGTCCTTGTTCATTGCACGCCGGGTTTCGGACGTGTAGTTGTTCTTCTGGACCGGGTATTTTTCCGGAGCCTCGGGTTCAGGCTGGCCGATCAAAACAAGGAATTTTGTTTTGACGGATTTTGCTGCCGCCTTTATCCGAGCGCTCGTCGTTTTGAAGAATTCCCAGAGCATTGTAAATATTTTATAAATGCGCGGTTGTTTATAGGGTTATCTGAACCAGCGGGTTAGCTGGCTGCTTTTTGGCGTACAAAGTTAACTGATTTGCCCGTTTTTCCTGCAAAAAAAGTGGTGCGCGGCTGGATTTTTTAGAGAATGTGCACTCTCTCATTAATATTGTGGTTGGAATATTTTGGAGGGGCGGGAGGTGCCGCAAAAAGGTGTGAGTTTTTTTTACGCTGGCAAACGTTGGGGGAAATTTAAAAATTTTATAGAAGAATTTGGGGAAAATTGTCTTATGACTCGAACGAGGGTCATGAATATTACTAAAAATCTTTTTGAGGATTGTTTTTTAATTCGCTTCAATAACGAATGGTTTTTCATTCATGTATTTGCCCCATACTGTAAAATAATTCCCTAGACTGACTGGATCGTTCGTTGTTTCAAGGAAGCAGTACTTCCGTCCTTGGTAATTATAAAATGTTCCTGGACAATTATTCGAAGCAAAACCGACGGCCATATGATCTGAATATAACAATAAGATAGTATCAAGATCCAAAGCCTCCAGAATTGAAGCCATTAAAAATGATGTGTCTTCACAATCCCCACGTTCATCAACGATAGTCTCAATTGCATATTTTGGATAATCTATATTGGAATTATAGTCTATGTCATATTGGTAAGTCATTGATTCCACAAAATCAATCGCAAGACAATATTTACAAGAATCTCCAGCACTCACCGAGGCATCGGCAATATCTTTTGCGATCGTTTGGATTACAGGATCATGGGATGTGGCAAATTTCCCATCTGCCGATGTAGTTCTTTTCTGGGTTTTGTAGTACAAATATTTGTCTTCCGGGATACCGAACTGGGTAGTAAAAGGTTGATTATTGTGTCTCCAATGGACCGTAATTTTGTAGGTTTCCCCTCCACCGGCAGGATGTTTATCCTCATTATCCCGGATGCCGTCTCCATCCGAATCAGCCTTATCATCACTGGTCCCTAATTTCAATTCCTGTTCATAGGTTAATCCGTCGCCATCCTTATCCAGTTTTAACCGTGAAGCTTGTTCAGCCTCAGATTTGATCTGCTATTGTTGCAGGGTTTGTTGTTGTTGAGAGAACTGGGTATCCAGACGGCTTTGTTCCAGTTTGATTCTTTCAATTTCTTTTTGGTGCTGGTTTTGTTCGGCTTCGTAATTTTTATTGTAATTATAGATAACAAACGCGAATACGCATCCGATGATGAGCAAACAGAAAACCAAAATTACAATTATTTTTTTCATTTATTTACCTGAAATAAAAGGGAGATGGAGTGAGTAAGGAGTCTTAAATCCCAGGAGCCAGTTCACTTCCAGAGGTCGTTGTTCAATTCTGGTTTTCATCACATCGCGGGTTTTAGCGACATCGTGATATTTTGTGACATCTCTGGTTTTTGTTTCAGTCCGATATTTTGTCACGGGTCGCTCTTTCTGGAGTGATTGTTGTTGCATTTCGGTCCGGTATTTTGTTACCGGTGTCGAGATTTTACAACTCAATTGAACGCATAATGCTCCATATACCCCATCTTTATCGTACATATATCGGTTGCTTGAGCACACACAACCAGAAGGAACGGATGTATAATATTTTCCGGTTCCTGCATCAGAATTTTGATATGAATATTCATAGTCCTGATAGGGAACACTTACCGGTACTGGGACAGTATCAGTATACGTCTCAGTGGTCTGATAGGGTACTTGTTCCTGATATGATTCTTGAGCCATGTAGGGCTCTGTTTCGTAGTATGTTTCGCTAGCGGTGTATGCAACCTCAACTTCGTTAGTGATCGTTTTTGTTGGAACGATAACTAAAGAAATGACAATTAAAAAAATGCAGATCCCGATAATTGCTAAAACGATCGGTTTATGGGTGAATAGGGAGGTTGCTTTGTTTGGGTTTGCATCGGACCTATCAATGTATTCAGATTTTTTAATTGTGTGATCGTCTTTTTGGTAACTATGCGGTTTTTCATTCAGAGATTGATTAGAACCTGAATCCGGAGATTCGAGATTTACACCACACTCCGGACAAAAAAGTTTTAGATCAGAGATTTCTTCCCCACAATTGGGGCAAATTTTTGACATTCGATTGTACTAACCATTTTCCAAAGATATACGTTTCGATTTGTTATAGATCCCTCTGAAGGGCCGTAGTGTATGAATAAACAATTTTACCATGCGTAACATTTCCCGTCAGTATGACAAACACCATTCAAACAATACTTACCTGATCCAACGGGACATTCTTGGTGGCATTTATAGTCCGGTCCGAATACATATCCATCATTGCAACGACGACATCCTCCATTGAGACAAACACTATCACCCGTGCAATAGGAATTTAGTCCACACGCAAGATGGCATTTATCATCATCACCAAGTACAGAACCATCAGGACATGGATGTTTAGATTTCTCTAAATAATCTTTGAACTCCTTGGGGCTGGCAAAACTCCAACCTGAATAATACCGGGGATTGTTGACAGGACAGGTATCTGGAAAAGGGCATACAAGATATCCTGCAGTGCATTCTAATGCAATCCACTCATTCGGGGAAACTTCCGCTAATACCCAGGCATGAGTAGCATCTTGAATTTTTGAAACATCTTTATCAACGTTCCCCACTTGGATTTTTGCATTTATTTCCTTAGTTATTACCATATTCCAAACATCGCTCGCCATATCACCACAGACAAACATATCTGGCTTGCTGTAAGTGTGGGTTGCATGATAATCTTCAACAATTTTTTTCACAGTATTGATATTCTGGTTTTTTGCGCTTTCTATGGGACTAGGAGAAAAAGTGCTTGAACCTGTTGAATTTGAAGATCCCTGGATCAAGAAGACATAACCAAACCACAAAACAACAATTATTGCAAGTACTGTCAATATTGTATCCCAAATTGATTTCTCTTTCACTTCTGATTTTGAATTTGTTTTTGGTATCGCGGAATGATTTGTTGGTGTTTTTTTATCCTCACGATCTCTTTTTACAATCGAATCGATATGGATACCACATTCGGGACAATAATTTAAGTCATCGGAAATCTTTTTTCCGTATTCTGGACAAAATTTTGGCATTTTTTTCTCAAATTTTAATTTAAAAGGAGATGGGATAAGTATTCCTTTTTAATTTTTAGAACAATTTATTGCAGTTCTCACTAAAATAAAAACCAAACCGGGTTTATAGCGGTTCTCTTTTGTTTCAAAAAATTGGTGTGCCATCAGCAGTATGCCGGAACGTGCCGGAACGTGCCGGAACCAAGCTGGAATGATCTCAAAGATTCTGCCGCCATTTTCAAAAAAGACTCAATCCCATGCACAGGACCTATGACGGGTTCATTCGTAGTATGCCGGAACGTGCCGGAACGGTCTCAAAGATTTTTCCACAATTTTCTAAAAATGGTAAATTCCTTGCATAGGACCTATGAATGACTCCTTCGTATTATGCCACTATGGTAAGCCAAGAGAAAAGAAAAGAGATTATCGGATAATCAGGCAAAATCTCTAAAACAAAAATGATTTTGCAGAAACCCCGGTGAAAAAGGAATCAATAATATCCGTATTTCTTATGAGCCTGCTCGATGGGCAGGATCTCCTGGACAATCACCAGTTTTTCCTCTTTATCGATCTCGTAAAACGCGGTGTAACTGTGGGAAATATGAAGCCGGTAGATAATAACCCCGCCCCGTAAAACCAGTTTTTCTTTATCCCCCTGGCTTCCCGGGAACGGATCTTCTTCAAGCCGCTTCAGGGCAGTTTTGATTATCCTTCGTGACTTCTCCGGCAGGCGATTGATCTCATCAGATAATTCATGCCAGAGCACAAGAGAAAAGGTCAATCCTTAATCTCCGAGAGTGAAACGAAACCCTCTTTCTTTCGGCTGCTCCACTTCCTGACATCTTCCTCTAACCGGCGCTTCTTCCGGTCCTCGATCATCTCTGCCAGAAGATCCGTATAGGTCTGGCCTGCCGATCGCATCTCGGCAAGATCCTTCCATACCGGTTCGGTTACCGGTATTCGCTTTACCGCTGACATGATCGTATTGTAAGCATTGTAAGTATGAATACTTTTGGCGGATTTTTTTTAATCGCTCGCACGCCGACAATCTCAACATTTTTGTCGATTTTGGTGGGAGGAAAAGATTCTGCAAAAAAATCAGAGTTCCCCTTTCCGCTTCATTTCCTCAATCTTTTCATCAATAAGTTGCCGCAGGATATCCGGGTTGTTATGCACACTCTGCTGAATGCCGTCATCGGTATCGATTACAACATCTGTCAAGCGCTGGCCGCAGGAAACACAATAGTTCGAGACCGGAGGATTGATCTTTTTACAGTGCGGGCACTGACAGGGCTCCAGCCGCGACGCATTGCTGTTGGTATCCGTAGCGCTGATGCCGTACGACTTGAGCATCGCTGAGTCAATGTCCTGCCCGGCGAGATGGGCGTAAGTCCGGAACATATCAGTGCTGATGTTGCCCCACATCATGAGCTTGATCACACTCTCGGGCACGCCTTCCTTGATGAGATGCGTGATCCGGCTGTGCCGGAAGACATGAGGCGTGATGTGTTTCCGGATGCCAGCTGTCTTCGCGATGCACTTGAGCCGCTTGTTGATGGTCGCATGGATGAGCGGCTTACCGCGTTCGTTTATGAAGACCAGTGCATCACCGCTCGGGTCCGGCTTGTAGCAGGCCCGCCACTGCGCCAGGTATTCCCGGGACATGATGAGCCGGACATACCGGGGCATGTTGGTCTTGAAGTTCACGTTCGCGATGACACCGTATTTATCGAACGTGAGATCTCCCCAGGTCATAGTCCCGATCTCGCCAATACGGAATCCTCCTTCATAGAGACTCATGACGATGGCCCGGTCAATCGTCCGGGTGCACGCCTTCATCATCGCGGTGATTTCATCGGGAGTCAACAGGTCAGCGGCCACTTTGGTCATAGTGTCCTTGGGCGGGGTCCGGAGTTTGTGGATTTTGCTTTCGGTGAGTTGGGAATATTTGTTATCAATCATCCAGAGGTAAAACTGTTTGAGAATGGCGATGAAATCGCTGATGGTGTTCTGTTTGAATGGCGTCTCACGGCGGCTCTTTGCATTTCTCAACTCAGGGATTGCAGCGTAGAGATCGCCGATGGGATTGTCTGCAAACGGACCGATGAACCTGCGCCAGGTTATGAGCGTGAAGGTGAGTTTGTTTGCCCGACCGGCGCTGATGTTCTTGCAGGACCGGAGTTCTGCAATGAATTCCCGGATCTGAGCGGCATCAATCGTCGTGATGGTGAAATTCTGAAGTGCGGTCTTGATGGCGTTTTCTGCCAAATCGGTCCTGATGTTGTGAAAAGAGCTTTCAGTAATTAACTGAGCGACTGGGTAAGTCATATACGAGTGTCTGATTGAAGCGGTTTAAAAAGAGAACTGAACGATTCAAACTTCGCGTCCAGATGCGAGGGGAGGGATTTGAACCCGCGAACTTCTGCAAGAACAGATCTTGAGTCTGTCACCGTTGACCAGGCTTGGTTACCCTCGCTTTTTAGAATAAGATATAGGAATAGTACATGGATTTTGGATTAAAAGAATCTTATCCAAAAAACATCATCCGATCCGTTATCTGTCGCCGTTGAACAAATTTTTTTATTCCTGCCGTGGCCGGGAGGCCGTTGCCGAAGGGAAGAATTCACCGGATCCGGGAGGAAACCGCAATATTTTCGTTATTCAAACCACCCTTTCATGATAATTCCGCGTGCCGGTCGACGGGCTCCACGATCGCAGAGTTCTCACATTCCTCGTTCTCGACTTCCAGCGTGGAATGGTGGATATGGTACTTTTCGAGCCGTTTTCTGATCTCCTGCTTCATCTCCGCGATCTGTGTCACATCCGTTTCGCAGGAATAAATATGGGCATCAAGCACGTGAATATCGGAACTGAGGCTCCAGATATGGATGTGGTGGACCCCGTCAACTCCCGTCACTGAACTCATATCCGCAATGACCGCATCGAAATTCACGGAACGCGGGGTGAACTGGAGAAGGATCGCAATCGTCTCGCGCAGGATACCGGCAGCCGAGACGATAATGAGGAGGGCGATAAATCCCGAAAGGAGAGGATCGACTATGACCTGGCCGGTAAACCCGATCCAGATGGCTGCAACAATCACGGCAACCGATGATACTGCATCGCCGATGACATGCAGAAAAGCACTCTTTACATTCAGGTTATGACTCCCGTGCAGGAGGAACGCCACCGCAATATTGGCAATGAGACCGGTCACCGCCACGACCCCCATGAGACCGCTCTGGATCGGTGCGGGGTTCAGCAACCGCTGGTACGCTTCCCACAGGATGATGGCGCTGACTGCCATCAGCAGCAGGGAATTGATAAAGGCGGCAAAGATCTCCGCACGTAACCGTATGTCCGTTCCTTATAAGGGAGCCTGGCTGCAAGCGTGATAGCCCCCAGCGAGAGGAGGAGTGCCAGCACGTCGCTGAACATATGCCCGGCATCGCTGACCAGCGCAAGGGACCCCGAGACCAGGCCGCCAACGAGTTCAATAATGAAAAAAAGGAACGTGATGACGAGCGCAAGTTGCAATGGTTTCTTAAAATCCCGGGGGGTGTGAACCATACTGCTGCCTGCATGGATCTTGGCGTGGTATTAAAAAAAGGTGCATATCCAGGACATCAGGTTCCGGTTACCTGCCGAAGCCCGGGTGATGGCCGCGAGGGCCGCTGTTGGTAGGGGGAAACAGATCGAGACCCTGCATCACATGAAATCGGCGAGACCCAGTTGCTGCTCCTTCGCATCGCCGAACGTGGACTGGATCGCCAGGTCAATCACTTCGACCCGCTGCTTGGTGTACTCCGAGACCTTGTACTTCCGGCAGATCTCCCGGGACATCTCGAGATATTTCTTCACCGAGCCTTCGTGCACCGTCGCGATGATGTTGCCATTGCACGGGTGCTTGCCCTTGAACTTCGTGCACTTGCCCGAAAGCGGCATCCTGCGGTAGCTCGTGTTGCACTTCGTGCACCGGCACTTCTGCTTCGAGAACGCCGACAGGTTGCCCATAAGGTCCCGGATGAAGTGCGTATTGAGCACCCGCTCTGCCACATCGTTGGCATCGACCGCACGGATCTTCTCTGCCAGCACCAGTTCGGCCTCGAGCTTGTCGGTCATCGACTTGAGCTGGGTGTACATCGATTCGATCGGACCCGCCGATATATCCGAAGTGTCATGGGTGAACTGGAACCCTTCGAGCTGGGCGGGGGTGCCGATCCGGTTCTCGACCCGGTCGATGAGCTTGACGATAGTCTTGGGTTCGATATAGTTGAGAGCCCCCAGGTACACCTCAATCGGGTAGCCTTCGCAGACATCGACGTTCAGGGCTTCCTTGTCGATCTGGGCAGGATCGATCCGGCTCGTCAGCACGAGGGGGGCATCCATGGACCCGCCCCGGTTCTGGGGCAGGAACGAGCGTGAGAAGTTGATCAGCCCGTCCAGCAGCAGCATGATACAGTCCTCATCACCATCACACTGGCCGGTGAAGATCCCGTTTGCCACCAGCGTATGATCGTCAGCAATCGTCAGGCAGTAAACTCGTTCCTCGGGCGCCGGCACGATATCGATGGCGCGGATGCGGTCCGAGATCACGTTCATGCCCTCCAGCACTGGAACCGCGTCCCCGACTTTAAGTTCGAGGGCCCGTATTTTCCGGAGGTACGCGGTATCCCAGACGAGCATCGCGTGATCGGGCGTGACCGCAATATCCTTACCCATCGCCGTCGTGATGCGGAGCAGGGTTGCCGGGGAGCGGTGAATGGAGACGGTGGTGACCTTCCGGATGTGCATCGCGCCACTCGTATCAATGGTGCGGGTGTAATACGGGCGGGCCGGGTCCGAGTAGTAGGTGCCGAGCTGATCGAGACCCGGGCGGCTGACATCGAAGTTCTCCAGCACGAACTTCCGGATCGGGTGCCGGGTCCACGACCTGCCATCGTACACCTCGATCATGGTATCGCCAAAAAAGCAGTTGCGCCGTTTCGCGGCATGGAAGAACGGGTGGGCATACCCTACGTTCGCCCGGGTGAACCCGATGATACGGGCGAGCACCCCGGCGCTCGTGTGCGGGGCAAGACCGATGACAAGATGGCCCACGAGATCGTCGGGCTTCTGGATATTGTAAAACGGCGGCAGGCCATAGACTTTCACCAGCAGGTCATCCATGAACCGGGCCACGCTCACCATGTATTCGGCGCAGGAGTCCGAGACCAGGAGATCCTGGGCATGCAGCTCCACCACCTGTTTGCCATTCTGGAGATCGTACTCGTGCGTATCTTTCGTGTATCCCAGCGAACGGAGTTTCTCGACCGGCACCCGCACTTCATCGGGGCGGATGTGGGTGAGGGGCAGGTCGATCATGTCAAACCGCGTGGTCCCGTCTTTAAAGACCCAGATGTTCTGGATCCCCCGCAGGACTCCCTTCTCCATCGCCTCGACGGATTTCTCCTTCGAGATCATGCCCTTGACCCCCTTGACGAGCGCGACCGCATCGGTCTTCATGCCGAGACGGGTCATCACTTTGGCATATTCACTCTTCACATCCACTTTGATTCGCTGGGAGCAGGTGGCCTGACCGTCACATGCGGGACACCGGGGCAGATTCGTCTCCCTTCCGCACTTGATGCAGGTGAAGACCGCGACCGTGTGCGCACCGCACTTGTCGCACCGGTTGAGATACGTGATCTCCCCGCACTGGGAGCAGCGCCGGCGGCCGACTTCGATCTCGATGATCCCGCTCTCCTTCTGGATGCCGATCTCGGTATCATTCTGGTCCATCTGCTCGATATGGGTCGAAGCGGACTGGAACGAACGCCGGGCACCCCCGGTGTCGCCGAGGGGGAAGAGGACATGCGGGGGAGGATTCATCTTCCGGGGCTTGGATTTCCCAGGCCTGCCCATCCGTCCGCCGATACGGGTGCCTGAACGCGATCGCATCTTAAACCCGGAAAGGTGCTGCACGCGATCGAGTTGATTGGTATCCGGGGCATTCTCCCAGACCCCGCGTTTCTTCAGGGTCTCATCCAGCCCGAGGCACGCGATGAAGGCCCGGTAGATCGGGATCTTCACGCACCCGTCCCGCACAATATGGGATACGAGCAGGGTCTCGATGATATCCTTGGTCACCGGTTCCAGCGGAATGACCAGGTGCTCGTCAACAATCTTCCCGCCCCCGGCAACCGCGTCCGCGAGGAGGGTGATCTGGTCCATGGTGATATCGTCCCAGAACCACGTGTACGCAGGATGGAGATACCCGCCTGCCCTGGCAAATGCGATCGCCTCTCCCTCATCCGTCGGGGTTTTTGTACCGGGTTCGCTGTCCAGGAGCCACCATTCGTCGCAGTAGCCGGAGGGCACGAGCGGGTGGTTGTTCTCCAGGAATTCCCCGTACGATATAAGGATCTCGCCCACATCGAGGATCCTCTCGATCACCGGCTGAAGGCGCTTTGCCGTGGCTTCATCATCAATCCGGAGCACGTCGCCACTGGTCAGGCGTACGGTCGGACCTTCGATCGAATCCACCGGCACCACCCCGCAGGCCTTGCCCGGCCGCTCGGTCTTCATCTGGGTCCCGGTTGCAAGGAACTCGCCCAGCACATACAGAGTTGCCGGGTGAAAACCGGCCGTGGCAAACCCGGTGTTGCGCGAACGGCCGTACCGGAGCCGGAAACCGCCTTTGCGCATCGGGTAGGCAAAGACCGGCCTCCCGCCGATCAGGTCGCGGAGGTACTTGTCCAGGGGCTTGACACCGACATATTTCTCCTCATCTCCGGACTTTGAAGCCCCCGCGATGAGCTTGTCGAGCCAGTCCCAGCCCTCCATCTTCATCTTCTCAACCCGGCTCTTGAGCTTGCGGGCCTTGCCGGCAATACCTTCCCCAATGACGAGTGCCATGCCACCCCGGACAACGTTCGTCTCAACCCGTTCGAGATTCCGGTGCCCCGACACTTCCTCCTGCTCGGTGGCTTCACCATCAATGCAGACCGGGCAGTTCTCGATGATGAGCCGGATCTCCGCCTCGCTCGGGAGGTACTGGAGGTTCATGATCGAGTTGTACTGCCGGATCTCCTCGATATATCGTTCCACCTCCACCTCCCGGGGGATGTACCGGTTGATGCCCAGCTTCTGGCGTACGTAATCCCCGACCAGCACCGAGAGTGCCTGTGCCGTCCCGCCGGCACTCCGGATGGGTCCGGCATAGAAGATCATCAGGTACTGGGTCCCATCATCATTCTTGCCAAGCTCGATCTTTGCAATCCCTTCGGTGGGTGCCGCCACGACACCTTCCGTGAGCAGGGCCATCGCCACCCGGATGGAATGGTCGAGGACCTCGTCGACCGAAGTCTCGCCAAACTTGCGGGCGACAAAGTCGTCCCCGATGCGAAGTGCAATCTCCTCTCGCGACATCTGGGCTTCGAGCTCCCGGATCCGCACTGCAACGCCCTTGATCCCGAGCAGCGCTTCCACCCGGTCCGCAAGGTCGCTGGCAATGGGGATCTCGACATCGAGGGAAGGGTCGAGGCCACGGGAACGGGCCTGCTTTGCTATCTCGATCGCATGATGCAGACCATCCAGAAGGGACTTTTCATAAGCCTCCATCGCGGGCGAGAGCACTAACATACCGGTACGATGGTCCGGGAGGGGATTTATCCCTTCGGTTCAGCACCGGGAAAAGTTCAGTCTGTATTTCGAGGGAGAGGAAAAATCTGAAGATTTCTTAATTAATCCACGTTGCCCATAGATCTGTTATATCTCATTGATACGGCGAGGGTGATCCCTTTCCCCCAAAGAAGGGGAGGCCGCACAAAGGGAACGGCCCTTCCCTTTTTAAATTCCTCATTAGAGCAATCACGACAAGGAGAGGTTAATTTCACTGGCGGAAACTCGAGATCCTCGACAGAGTTAATGTCATTGACCCGCCGCGGGGGTGCCCATTAGGAGGTGGCGGCGATATCGCATTCGAGGGTATGGGGGACATCAGCCCCCATCTCTGGTCAACGAAATCTACACAAATTCTATTAAACCAGAAAAAATTCAAAAAAATCTTCCAGATTCACTTCGGATCTTTCTCATCCTGCTGGATCTTCTCGACCATGGAAGGAATCCCCGTCTCCCCCATCTGCCACAGGGTCAGGGAAGCACACGTACGAAGGAGGGCGTCGGCATCGTCCAGCCGCCGGGTCAGCGGTTCAACTGCCGGTTTTCCGATACGGCAGAGCGCCTGGGAGATATACCCCCGCAGGTCGGCATCATCGCTGCCCATCGCATCGATCAGAAGTTCAACGGCCGGGGCGCCCATATTCCCGAGAGCCGCCGCTGCATAGCGCCGGAACTCCTTCTCCTTGTTCACCCGCATCGCAGCGATCAGCGGATAGAACGCCGGCACCCCAATCCGTGAGAGGGATACTGCCGCATACCAGCGGTGATCATTATCCGCTGAATCTGCAAGTGCCCGGATCAGGACCGGGATGGCCGGTTCGCCCATCTCCCCGAGGGCCTGCACAGCCTCGTGCCGCTTATCAATAGACGGGTCATCCAGTTGGGCGATGAGCGTGACGATCTTCTGGTCATCCGGCGGGTTCTGGACGTTGTGGGAATCCTGCGTCATAATAACCTCGTATCAATGTTTATTACATCCATTTCTGGGGTTTCCGTTCCGTATCCTGCGCACCAGGGGTTCGACCGCCGGGATCAGGATCGCATCTACGGCATCGGCGATCTCTTTTCGCTCATCGTCATCCGCATTCTCGAGGAGCTGGAAAAGGGGCTCGATCGCATCGGCGTTCCCGAGTTCCCCCAGTGCCGACATGACTTCCATGCGGGTCTCCCCTTTCGCACTTTTCAGGAAACCCAGCAGGGGGCCAAGGGCGGGAGTACCGATGGATGCGAGTGCCGATGCGGCCTCAGCCTTGATCATCAGGTGTTCATCCGCAAGCAAGAGGATCAGCGGTTCGACCGCGAGGGGATTTTTTATCTTCCCCAGCGCGAGGGCAGACCCCCACCGGATACCGGCGTCGCTCCTCTTGAGTGCCGTAATCAGGGGTGGGACGGCCGGTTCGCCAATCATGCTGAGGGCATGCGCAGCCCGGCTTCTCACGTACCGGTCGTCATCGGCGAGGAGCGAGATGAGAGGTACAATGGCATCCGGGTTCCCGATCTCTCCCAACGCAATGGCTGCTTTCCAGCGGACATCCTCATCCGGGTACTGGAGGGTCGCTATAAGGGGGCCTACAGCGCGATCCCCGATCTTTGAGAGCGCTTCTGCTGCTTTCCACCGGACACCGCTGAACTCATCACGCTTCAGCGCGGCGATGAGGGGATCGATCGCCCTTTCATCCCCGAGATTTCCCAGCGCTTCTGCTGCTTCGTACTGGACCTGGAGATCCTTATGATCCAGCAGCCGGGCAAGATTTGCCACATCCCACCGGCGTTTCAGTTTCTTAACATCCGGCCCGAGAAGTCCGGCGGGATTGAAATTTTCAAAAAACGCGAGTTCCACCACGATGGGGACCATCAGGTAAAAGAGACGTTTGTACCTGAAGACCGGCGGAAAGAATCCCATCTGAATGATACTTTGTCAGGAGGTAGATAAATGGATTGTGTGTTGTTCGCCGGGAGAACGGAGCCGGGGCACATAAATGGCTGAACTTTTCACCGTTGTTCAACAGCATCGATGAACACGGGGAAACAAAATTTCGTCCCGGAACCAGCGATACATCTGTTCAAACCGGATTTCCTTTACCATGGGAAAGCCGGTGAGATGCCGGCAGGACTCATTCACCGTCAGACTTTGGGTCAGGATGTACAAAGGGGATTACAGTTTTGTGATCGGCGGTTGAACCATATACTATTCAACCGTGCTCTGCACAGGACTTCTGAACTATGGAACAACTCATGATCGTCAACATCCTGCTTCTTGTCATCTTTGCCATCGTACTGGTACTCCCGTTCAAGGTCAAGAAGATCGAAGAGAATATCGAGATGTTTCTCTTCCTCTGCGGTGTTGCTGCGCTGAGTGTTGCCAGTTTTGCAACCCTCCACGGGGAGACATTCGGGTGGACACCCGCGATTATCCTTGAAGCACTTGCCGCACCGGTTATGATCACGACAGTCTTTGGTATACCCGTCGGGATTGTCCAGATTGTCCTCATCATGGGCCTGATCATTTATGTTGCCCACAGGCAGATCCATGCAGCGATCCAGTCGATGGTGAGCCGGGTGCCCCTTTCGGTGATCGTCTTCTTCCTGATCTGCGGTCTCGGGCTCATCTCGAGTGTCATCTCGGCGATCCTGGCGGCGATAATTCTCGTCGAGATTGTCTGTGCCCTCCCGCTGGGGCGCAGGGAGATGATCGGTCTTACCGTAATCGCCTGTTTCTCGATCGGTCTCGGGGCCGCCCTCACCCCGCTCGGTGAGCCGCTCTCCACGATTGCCATCTCAAAATTATCGGGCGATCCCTATTATGCCGGGTTCGGGTTCCTGATTGGCCTGCTCGGATGGTATATCGTGCCCGGGATCGTTGCGCTCGGGGTCCTGGGGGTAGCGTTCCTGAAGCGGAGCGACACGGGAGGCGAACGCATGAACTGCCACCTCAAACGCGAGACCCTCCGCGAGGTCGTGATCCGAGCCGGCAAGGTGTACCTCTTTATCATGGCGCTGGTCTTTTTAGGAGAGGGATTCAAGCCGATCATCCTCGAATATATCATCCAGATCCCCTCTGAGGGCCTCTTCTGGGTAAATATTGTGTCAGCGGTGCTCGACAACGCGACCCTTGCGGCAGCCGAGATCGGACCGCAGCTCACTATCCTCCAGATAAAAAGCGCCCTGATGGGTCTTCTTATCGCCGGGGGCATGCTGATTCCGGGCAATATTCCCAATATCATCGCGGCAGGCAAGATGGGGATCACGAGCAAGGAGTGGGTGCGGTACGGTGTGCCCCTTGGATTTGCCCTGATGCTGATCTACTTTTCAATCCTTTTCGTGCCGGTCTACCTGGGCATTGCCTGAAGCCCTTTTTTTCGCAGGTCCGGGAAAAATCGGTGAATCGTGGATGCCGCGAACCTGTTCACCCCCGGGAAGAGATGCCGGGACTTCCCTAAGAGGTCAAACAGAGTCAGACTGACTGTTCCCTCCCACGCAGGTCACCGCATTGCTCCGCAGGAATACTGTGCAAGGAAATTTTAGCCGAGAGGGATTATCCCGATGGCACTCCTCCTTTTCTCATATGCCGGGTTACAGGAAACCATTTATTTACTTTCGGGGGTAAAGACCCAATCAGTATATCAGGAAATCACTCTGCAACGATCCGGCCATGTATCCCGGAATGGATGTTTGCAAAAATCCATCACGGGATGTGGTCGCGACCGGAACGAAGAGGTCCCCTGACAGGCCGCAAAATACGGGAAAACGGGCCGGGGATTGAAGTGCAGGCTCCTACCGGAACCTGCACAATCGCCTGGGGGACAATCCCGATCCGGGAATACCGGCACAGGAGGTAAAGGAGATGGAGACGGAAAAGACACTGCTGCAACAGATCCGGGAAAAAGAGCAGGAAGTGGCAAAAAAAATTGATGCCGTGCGGGCTGAAACAGACGCATCCATCGCCGCGGCAAAAACGAATGCGGAGAACCTGCTGTGCACGGCCAATGCCGAAGGAAAGGTTGCCGCAGAAGAGGTATACTGGCGGACGAAAGGTGAGACGGAAGCCCGTATGGAACAGTTGCAGCAGGATGCCCGGCGTGATGCGGATATGGCAGCAGAGAAGGGCAGGAAAAATATTCCCGTAGCCGCTGAGGCAATTGTGCGTTTCGTGACAATGGAATAGTCCGGTCTTTCCCGGTAAAGGTTTTTATGCTCCAGCAGATGCGACGAATTCAGGTGATCGGGCCCAAACCGGCATTCAACCAGGTAGTTGACCTGCTCTACCGGGAAGGGACCCTGCACCTGGAGGATGTGTCCCGGACGGTCTCTCCGTTAGAGATCCCGCTGGACAAGGTGGTGCTGGAGTCCGCTGGCAACGTTGCCCTCGCGCTGGGGAAGATCAATGGGATCTTCTCCGCCCTTCCCTCCACTGCGGATGACCCGTCGCGCCAGGCTGGGTCCGGAAAACCCTCCGGAGCCGGAGCCACGAGGATGTGCTGGCACGGGCGGAGGAGATCATTCTCATGCTCGAGACCACCACCGGGGACCTTGCCTCGAAAAAGAGCGAACTCACCCTCACTGCCGCGACCTTGAACCGCTATGCAAAAATCCTCGATATTCTCCAGCCGCTCGAGCGCGAACTGCCGCAGCTGGAGGGGTTCGAAGTCACGATTCTCCTGATCTTGAAGGAGCACCGCGACGTTGTTGAACTGATAAAGAAAGAACTCGACATCATAACGAAGAACGAGTTCGGGATGACGACCTCAAGTGTAGACGCGGATACGCTCGCTGCCATCATGGTCTTTAACAAGCGGGATTCCGAGAAGGTCCATGCCTTCATCTACTCGGCGAACGTGAACGAGGTCCGGCTGCCCCCGGAATACCTGGGAAAGCCGTTCTTCGAGATGTATGCCCTGATTGAGGAGCAGAAGCTGCACTCCGCTGACGAGATCAAACGGATCGATGGGGAACTTCTGGCCCTTGCGGCGCAATGGTACCCGGAACTGGTGGTGCTGAAGAAGGAGCTTGGGGATATGAACGATGAACTGGGTGCGTTTTCGAACTTCGCCTTCTCGGAATATACCTTCGTCATTATGGGATGGATCCCCCGGAAAAAGTTGCAGCTGGCGAGAAAAACCCTGTCGGATGCATTCGCTGACCGGGTCGTGGTGAAGGAACTCGATACCACGGAGAAGGATATGGACGGGGCCCCGGTCTTTTTCGACAATCCGCGATGGGTACAACCCTTCGTGGTGATCATGCAGCTCGTTGCGCCCCCGAAATACCGGGAGATCGATCCGTCACCGGTTCTTGCCGTCTTCTTCCCCCTCTTTTTCGGCATCATGGTGGGGGATATCGGGTACGGGATCACCATACTGCTCATCGCGCTGCTCATCAGGAAACTGTATGGAAGCATTGCCTTTGCCCGGAGCGCTGCCGAGATCCTTATCCTGTCATCGATCCCGACCATCATCTTTGGCTGGTTTTTCGGGGAGTTCTTCGGGGATTTCGGCGAGACGATGGGCTGGCTGCAGCCGGTCACCCTGTTCGGTATCACGTGGAACCGGGTGGACGCGATGATCCCGATGCTGATGGTGGCGATCGGTATCGGGGTGCTGCATGTCTTCTTAGGGCTTGTTATGGGGATGCGCAATGCGATCATCCTGAAGAGCAGGAGACACCTGTCGGAGAAGGCGGGGATGCTGCTGATGCTGACGGGGATCATTCTGCTCATGACGATGCTTGCGGGGGTTGTGCCGTCAACAGGAATCTATCCCACGGTCGTGCTGATGGTGGTTGCGCTGCCGCTGATCCTGTACGGGGCGGGCATCTTCGGGACGATTGAAGTGATGAGTTCGGTGGGGAACATTCTCTCCTATGCCCACCTGATGGCGATCGGGATGGCGTCGGTGATCCTCGCGATGGTGGCGAACCAGCTGGGGGGGGCCTTCTCGATCCCGGTGATCGGGATCATGGTGGCGCTGCTGCTGCATGCGCTCAATATTGTGCTGGCGATATTCAGTCCCTCGATCCATGCGATGCGTCTGCATATTGTGGAGTTCTTTTCGAAGTTTTATGAGGGTGGGGGGGTGAAGTACCGGCCGTTCCGGAAGGCGGTGGTGGAGGAAGTGGGGGAGGGGTAAGAGGGGTTGAGAGATTCGGGGCCTGGACATTTGGTTGATGATCTGCGGATCTGAAGAAGGATCAGTAGTCAAGAAATACTTGACAACTGTTCAGGAACTGCCGGAATAAATTTTCAATCAAAGTCTGATTTATTTTTTTTAAGTAAAGTCTGGTTGAAAAAAAACATTCAAAGTCTGCTTGAAATATTTCAATCAAGATCCGATTTGAAAATTTTAAGCAGAGTGTGGTTGAAAAAATAAAATCAAAGTATGGCCGGAATTTTTCAGGCAAAGTCTGATTGATCCGGAAATGATTTTCAATCGCAATCGCGTACCCGATTGAAAAATTTTGAGCAGAGTCTGGTTGATCTGCTGATGGATTTCAATCAGGGGCTGGGGGGTTGATTGAAAATTTTTGTGCATGGTCTGATTTATTTTTTTTAGGCACAGTGTGGTTGAAAAATAAAATTCGAAGTGTGATTGAAATTTTTTGAGCAGAGTCTGATTATTTTTTTTCAATCAAAGTCTGGTTAAAAAATAAAAATCAGACTTTGATTGAAATTTTTTGGGCAAGGTCTGGTTGAAAAAATGGATTGGGAAATTATGCGCTGATCTCTGCACACAGGATCTCGGCCTGCTCCAGGATGGTTGCAACTGCCTTAGGCTGCTTGTCGGGCGGATACCGGTACTTGGTCAGGATACGCTTCACCATCACCCGCATCTTGGCCTTGACCCCTTCCTTTACCGTCCAGTCAATGGTGGCATTTTTCCGGATCTGATCTACCAGTTCGTGGGCAATCTTCCGGAGTGTTTCGTCCCCGAGAACCATAACAGCACTGTCATTGACCTCAAGGGCTTCATAGAAAGCCAGTTCCGCTTCCGTAAGTCCGAGATCCTGACCTCGTTTGTCGGCTTCCCGAAGCTCCTTTGCGAGCCTGATAAGCTCCTCGATGACCTCAACGGACTCAATGGCCCGGTTCTTGTACCGGTGGATGGTCTCTTCGAGCATCCGTTCAAAGGAACGGGACTGGACGAGCCGCTTCTTCTGCCGGGTCCGGATTTCATCGTTCAGGAGCTTTCTCAGGAGTTCTACTGCCACGTTCTTCTGAGGAAGCCCCCTGACTTCTGCGAGGAACTCCTCGGACAGGATCGAGATATCCGGTTTCTTGAGACCGGCAGCAGAAAAGATGTCGATGATCTGGTCGGAAACGATCGCCCCGCTGACAATCTGGCGTATGGCGTGTTCCATGTCCCAGGTACGATCTGCCTTTTCACCATCACTATCGAATTTAACCAGCGCTGTCCGTACGGCCTGGAAGAACGCCACGTCGTCCCGGATCTTTATTGCTTCATCGTGGGGGACTGCAAGGGCAAAGGCCTTGGAGAGTTCCGTGACCGCTCCGATGAACCGTTTCTTTCCTTCCTTCTTGCCAAGGATGACACTCTGGGCTACTGGCAGGAGCGCAAGCCGGCGTTGCGGGTCTTCCCAGTCCGACCAGTCAAAGCCGTGGAAGATACCGCAGCAGATCTCGTATTTCTCCTGCATGACGGCGACTGCTTCTTCCTGGTCGATTGCCGTCTTACCGGTGCCCCCGTTTTCCGTATAGTTGGCAATCGCTTTCCGGAGTTCGTCGCCAAGACCTATGTAATCGACAACCAGACCGCCCGGTTTGTCCTTGAAGACACGGTTGACCCGGGCAATGGCCTGCATGAGGGTATGGCCCTGCATTGGTTTGTCGATATACATGGTGTGGAGCGGCGGGACATCGAAGCCGGTCAGCCACATGTCGCGGACGATGGCGATCTTCATCGGGTCATCATCACGCTTTGTCTTCTGGAACCGCTTGGCGAGTGCTTCCCTGCGGGGCTTGTTCCGTATATGCTGCTGCCATTCCAGTTCATCGGTTGCCGACCCGGTCATGATGACTTTGAGCAGGCCCTTGTCATCATCATCGGCATGCCATTCCGGGCGCAGTCGGATGAGTTCTTTGTAGAGATCGACACAGATGCGCCGGCTCATGCAGACGATCATCGCTTTGCCTTCAATGGCCTCCTGCCGCGTCTCGTAGTGATTTACGATGTCCTGTGCGATGAGCGAGACCCGTTTCTCCGTCCCGATAACGGCTTCGAGCGCCGCCCACTTGGACTTGAGATCCTCTTTCTTCTCGATCTCTTCTCCTTCCGTGATCTCCTCGAATTGGGGATCGATCTTCGGGCGTTCTTTCTCGTCGAGATAGATCTTCGCAAGCCGGCTCTCGTAGTAGATCGGGACGGTGGCCTTATCCTCGACCGCCCGCTGGATATCGTAGATGCTGATGTAGTCCCCGAAGACGTGCCGGGTGTTCTTGTCTTCCTTCTCGATGGGAGTGCCGGTGAACCCTATGAACGTCGCCCCGGGGTGTGCGTCCCGGATATGGCGGGCGAACCCGTCGATGAAATCGTACTGGCTCCGGTGGGCTTCGTCCGTGATGACGATGATGTTCTTGCGTCCGCTTAATTCGGGGTATTTCCCGCCTTTCTTCTCCGGGAAGAATTTCTGGATAGTGGTAAAGACGATCCCGCCTGACCCGACCGCGAGCAGTTTCTTGAGATGCTCCCGGTCGGTTGCCTGTACCGGCTTCTGCCGGAGAATTTCGTGACAGCGCGAGAAGGTGCCGAAGAGCTGGTCATCGAGGTCGTTCCGGTCGGTGATAACCACGACTGTCGGGTTCTCCATAGCGGGATTGAGCACAATCTCTCCGGTAAAAAAGACCATCGTTAAGCTCTTTCCCGACCCCTGTGTGTGCCAGACAACCCCGCCACGCCGGTCCCCGCTGGGCCGGGGTGCATGTACTGTGCTTTCGACCGCTTTTTTTACCGCATGATACTGATGGTAGCCCGCCATCTTCTTGGCAATCCCGCCCTCGTCATCGATCTCGAAGACAATGTAATTCCGGACCAGATCGAGGAGCCGCCGCTTGTCGAATGCCCCCCGGATGAGCACTTCGAGCCGGAGCAGGGTTGGCGGGGCAAGCTGTTCACCCTCAATGGTCCGCCACGGCATGAACCGTTCGCGGATGGAGGTCAGGGTGCCGATCCTGGCTTCGAGACCGTCAGAGATGACGATCATCTCATTGTGGGCGAACAAGGCCGGGATCTGCTGCTTGTAGGGCTGGATCTGCCGGTACGCGGTCTCGATCGTTGCCTTTTCATAGGTCGGGTTCTTCAGTTCGATGATGACGATGGGGAGTCCATTGAGGAAGAGGAGAATATCGGGTCTCCGGTTGTGGTGGTTCTCGATGACAGTGAACTGGTTGACGGCGAGCCAGTCGTTCTTCTCCGGGTGATCGAAATCAGCCAGTCGTACCTGGTCGCCTTTGATGGTGCCATCGGGCCGGTGGTACTCGACTTCGACGCCATCGACAAGCATCCGGTGGAACGTCCGGTTGTTGTTTACCAGGGAGGGGGAGTCCGGATGGAGGATCTTTTTTAATGCTGCTTCCTGCGCATCTGCCGGGATATCCGGGTTGAATCGTGCGATTGCGGCCGCGAGCCGGTATTTCAGGATCGCGTCGTTCCAGTGGTCGCGTTCGGCTCTGGGTTCGCCGGGAGCGATGTCCGGGCCGAAAAGGGTGGTATAGCCGAGCTCCCGGAGCCATGCGAGGGTGTGTTCTTCTACCTGGGATTCGGCTATGCGGGCGGCGGGCATCAGGTACCTAATTTAGGATTCGGCGTTCTCTTACGATAAGCTTTGGGAAAAATAATTCTGAAAATATCTGTAAATGATTGAAAAATTTACAGGTTCTGCAAGTCCATTTTTTCTTTTTCATGACTCGGAATCCGGGCCGAAAATGAGCATTTCAGAAAAAATTCCGTCGGACCAACTACTAATTTAGTAGATTTTAGTAATTATTAGTAGTTGGGAAATGGTCTGATAATCAGGGAGTGACATCTATCAGTTTGTGAAATGTTGATAGATTTGGATAGAGGAGGAACCATGCGAAGGTTATCGCAACACGTTGTCGCGAAAATTGTCGTGGTAGGGAAGTCTATGAAAATATTTTGAACAATTGCGACACGTTGTCGTGATTTTTGTCGCGATAGGGAAAATTCTAAAATTATTTTGAATAAACGCGACACATTATCGTTCCACTCAGGCCGCAAGTTCCTCGACGATCATATCCCGCGTGCTCCACGAGACCGGTGTTACCTCGTAATTCCTGAATATGTCCAGCACTTCACCGGATATCGCGTGTTCTGCGTTGTTCAGGATGGCGTACGCTTTTGAATCCGGTGACCGGACTTCCTTGGTATCGATCCATGAGAAGACCATAGTTTGTGCTGTGTCACGGGCCGGGCGGTTGACGGCCTGGAGGATACGCTCGGGCTGGCTCCGGGATTTCGGGATAACGAAGTCGAAGAGGTGATCGAGCCCGCTCCTTCCGGTGAACTTCGCCTTGGGCGTGTAGCGGATATCGTGGAGATCAAGCCATGCTATTACATCTTCGAGAAAAACGCTCGCAACGGTAGGCATCGCCAGGTAAAACAGATCATTGATAGCAAGCATTGCCTGTATCAGGTTGTTTTTTTTCTGGGCGAAGTTATCCTGGGACGCACGAATGGTAAGTTCCCCGTTGGCCAACTGTACACCAAACCCATTGAGTGTCATGGTAAGGAGTGCGTGTCTCTTCGGAGTATCGAGTTTGCAACCGGACCGTTCGAGATCCCCGAGAATATAACCATCATCGGTGAGGAGGTAGTCGCCATTCTGGCGCCTGATATAGATCTGGAGATAATCGTTGTGGCGATCGAGATACGGCGTCGTGATCTCGACCCATTCTTCAACCTGCCGGAGCGTGGTCGTATCCTTGAGCCACGAGAGATAATTTTCCAGCAGTTGATTCGTTTCAGAGATCATTTAGAGAATCCCCCGGTGTAAGTTGGGCTGATGTGTGATATTACAATAGTTCATGAAATCTTGTAATTTGTCCAGATGCATATTCACATGCGAAATCATTGAGGTCATCTGGTCATTTTGTCCATCGGATTATCCAGAGGCATATGCAAGGGGGAGACCAGGCTACAGACTGGCTAAACCGTTACAGTCAGACCCGGCATCTGGTCCCATGTCCGGCCTTCAAGCACCCTGCCGGCCCGTTTCTTGATAACGCCACCCCATTGTTTGAAGAAGAACGGTACATTCGACGCAAGGCAGATGTCCCTGATATCCGTCACCCATTCTTCCTGCATAGGCCGGGCACCGGGTCCCGACTCCCCGCCAACGATCACCCAGTCGATACCGTCAAGGTTCAGGCCCGGCAGCGGGCCGATTAATGGCTCCAGCGAGAGAAATTTGACGGGTGCGTGTGTTGCCCGAAGATCATCTATCCTGAAAAGATAATCCTCATTCTCCACATTGACACCCAGCCAGACATTCTTCGGGATCCTGATGGTCTCCTCAATTTCCCTGAACCGATCGGATCGTTTGGTAAGGATCTGGAATGTATGCCACGATGCCTTTCTCATGACATCAAAGGTTTTTTTGATAAAGGGTGTCGGGACATCCTTGTGGTAGAGATCGCTCATCGAGTTGACAAAGATCATCCGGGGCTTTCTCCACTCCAGCGGAAGGGGAAGCATCCTTTCCTGCAGGGTCACCTTGAACCCATCACGGTAGTTCGGCTGCCCCATTGCCTGAAGCCGGTACGCCATCCGTTCCGCGTAACAGTTCTTGCAGCCCGGGCTTATCTTGGTACAGCCGGTTACCGGATTCCATGTGGTTTCGGTCCATTCGATGCCGGAGTTAATTGCCATTTCTTACAATCCCTTTTCTCGTAATTGCTTATTGGTTTTTTCATCAGATTTATGCTTCATTAAAGATAATCGGACATTAATGGAAGATTTTTTCCGGGATAATGAAGGGCTCATTTATGATCGCGTCAAGTGGCATACCCGGAAAAAACATGCCTTCATAGAATCCTACCTGAACATCTGGGTTGAGAATGTCAGGAACCATCCTCCCACGCTGGATATTTTCGATCTTTTCGCCTCGACAGGGTTGTGTTCTGTGAAGAAAGTGCGAAATATAAACTCGGCGAGCCGATGTGGAAGGGATCGGCAATTCTTGCTGCTGAATGCCTGGAACATTACTCAAATGGACAAAAATTATTCCTCAATACATACCATCCGAAACCCGCCATTTGTGAAGCACAGAAAGTGAATCTGAAACGATTACTTGGAAAATATTCCAAAATACAACCAACCATCACAACATTACCGATCGAAACTGCTATCGATGAAGCCCGGACTCAGTTATCTCCAACGTATCCCAGTTTCTGGATTCTGGATCCTTACAGCTCTTCCGAACTGCCCTGGGAATTAGTCGAGAAGATAGGAAACTTCAGGGGTCAGTTTACAACCAAGAATGGGCAGGTAAGGACCAGAAAGCCGGAGATGATTATCACCCTTATGACATACGGCCTCCAGATGAACATCGATATCAATCCTCATATTGTCAGCCACGCGTTGGGGATGGATGAATCGGAGTGGCGACCAAAATACAATGTCCTGATGGAGAAAGATCATAACACCCGAAAAGCCCTCATTGACCTCTATGCAGAAAAGTTGACAAAACTCTATGAAAAGCCACCGATAATCGTTGAAATCAATACCACGGAAGAGGCGGCGATTGTCTATTGTCTCTTCTTATGCACAGACAGCAATGCGGGTCACTACCTGATGAAACTGAAAGGACTGAAAGACTACACAACATGGGAATATAGCTGGAAAGCAGACGCCAAAAGAATAAGTGTCGAGAAAAAGATTCCGGAAGGACAGACGAGGTTATTCTGACTTGCCACCATTCTCTAAAAGATACTGTTTTGCGAATTCAACCAAATTTAATTCAGAATATCTTTCAGATTTAAGAATTGGATATGTCGAATATACTAATTTTATGAATCCATCCCAATTCAATCTCATTGTCTTATATAATGAAATCCGCTCTGTATGTGTTCCTTTTTCACCGAATTTGAGTGGTCCGGATGCTAGGGAATGTAATAGTGCATCTATTGTTTCATAGCATATCTCGACCCAATCACGATTTTCTTCGGAAAGCTCAATGATTCTTGTTTGTAGTATTTCGATTTGTTCATCTTTATCAGATACGGGTGTGAGTTTCTTTATTATTGCACATGTAATGAGGATTAGAACAAACGTAATCAAGCAAATAAATGCGGTTGAGACAACAAATCCTTGTAAATTTTTATCTTTGACGATAATTGACAAAATCTGATTGTTGGCTAAAGCGAGACAAACTGGAAGCAGAAAAGGAAATATTGATTGAATCAACTCGATATAAGGAAAGATTACATCCCGATTTTTATTTAAAAAATTTACAATATGTTCTTTCATATTATTATCGCGTGAATTGATCTCAATTATCCACTTGAATTTCCCCAGACATTAACTTTGGCAGCAGCGCATCACGAATTTGGGCGAGCGTGCTGGACTGTTTTTCATTTATTGCTCGCATTTTATCGAGAGGGGCAACCATTTTCAAAAATGCCTCGGCAATATCTGCTGTTGGAAAAACAAATGATGCGGATGCAAGAACCTGAGCACTCGCGTTTGGTTGAGCTGATCCTCCAATAGCATTGCTTACAAAATCGAAATATGATTCAGTTCTCATAAATTCCCCGACAACTCGTGCTATGCCGGGAACTTTAAATTGAAAACGCACTAAATATGATGGAAAAACTGAATTCGATGCATCAATGATGAAAATATTCTCTCCTGTAGATGCTCCGGTTCTGGCGACAAAAATATCTCCAATATTTATTCGGTATTTTTCAAAATCATCTGGAGATACTGCACAATAAGGTACGTGATCCCAATTTATTTTCCCACCCTGGATATCAGTTATTCGTAAAAATTTCGGTCCAATTTCTTCTTGGGAGGCACTTTGAGTTAATCCGTACTGAATCACTGAGGTTTCGGTTCAGATCTCTTTTAATTCCCACCCTCTCGGCACCTCCCGCCCGTCAACCTCCTCAAACCCATCCGGAAACAGCGCCGCAATCTCCAGCGGCAGCCCAGTGTCGCGCTTCTCGGCCTTCGCCCGCACCGGATCGAAGTCCACGAACCAACTCTTGAAGATCGCCCGTGCCATCGCTTCGAGCGTCTCGTTCATCTGGCGGTTGAGCTCGATCTTGTCATCGAGAGAGATGAAAATACGAGATATCGCCAGTTGTTCATTCAATGACGGGGTGGGAATTAGAATCGACTTCAAACGAGTAGTATCCAGCTTCCCTGCACCAATCCCAGTAAATTCAACCAAGTTATGAATTTTTTCAGAATTAGCTAAAAGTGAATAAAATAAGAAGAAAGGATCAAGCGTAGGTTTTGCTACGAGTGCCTTTACATCTTGATTGAAGGTTACAGGTTTTGTGGTTATGCATATTGGAACATATTGATGCAGAGTACTTCCACGAACAAGAATGAGTATTGAATTTGTATCGACAATTTTATTCTTACTTTGAACTGCTGAAAGGGTTATTTTATCTTCAGAATCACTAACCCTCGAATGAGACATGGATTTTGCACTAATCCAAGGGATAGTGCCATCCCAGAAAGAGGGATTATTTTTAGATGGGGTTCCACCAGAATACCAATCAGCAATTACACCCAAATGTTGTTCTGGCCATTCACTGCTCATAGCCTAATCCTTTGAGATTTTGAGTGATTTCATCGGTGAGCCGCTCCGATTCCCGGAACTGCTCCCCCAGTTTCGCCGCCAGCCGCCCCATCTTCTCCTCAAACGGCTCGCCATCATCCACGATATCCTCAGCGCCCACATACCGCCCGGGCGTCAGGAGAGGATTGTCAGGAAACGATGCCCCACACAAGGCGCCACAAGTGTCCCACGGCTTGTGGGACGAATGCACTGACAGGCCCGTCACGATTCCCTCTCCTCTTTCCCCGCAAATCTCTCCCTCGCCGCCTCAACTGCTGCTTTCAGTCTCCTTTCCAGAAGATCCCGGGGTGGGAGTTCCGTGAGGTACTCAGCAACGCGGATACCGCTCTGCTCCAGTTCGAGGAGTTCTACGTGCTCTGTCGATTTCCCTGCACAGAGGATCAGACCGATAGGGCTCTCCTCGCCGGGGGGACGGTCGTACTTGTCCAGCCATCGGAGATACAGCTCCATCTGCCCCTTGTAGGCAGCCTGGAATCTTTCGAGTTTCAGATCGATTGCAACAAGGCGGTGCAGCCTGCGATGATAGAAGAGCAGGTCGATGTAATAATCCGTAGTATCGACCGTGATGCGTTTCTGCCGGGCTACGAAAGAAAAATCAGTGCCGAGTTCGAGAATGAACCGCTCCAGATCCCGAAGGATCGCGGATTCGAGATCCCGCTCCGAGAATGTGTCCTCAAGTTTGAGAAAATTAAGGAAATACGGGTCGCGGAAGACCAGATCGGGAGTTATACGATCGGCTTCCGTTAGTTTCGCAAGCTCCTGCCGGATAAGTTTTTCCGGTTTTTTCGAGATGGCAGTCCGCTCAAAGAGCATCCCGTTGATTTTGTCCCGGAGTGTCCGGACATTCCATCGCTCAATCCGGCACAGGGCGGCATAATATTCACGGGCAAGAGGATCATCGACCTTGATCAGTTCGACAAAATGGGACCAGCTCAATTGTTGCGACAATGTCTGGACAATCTGTTCATCGGGATACGCGGTGGCGAACTGTATCATCCGGAAGAGTTCTGTCCGTTCAAATCCCTGCCCATACTCTTGGGCCAATTGTTGCGACAGCGTCGCGACTATTTTTTTCCCATACGGAGCCCGCTCTTTCCCAAGGATATCACTGCGGATTCGTGATCCGATGCTCCAGTTCCGCAGCAGGAGCGTAACATTGACACCAATTGCTACACGGGTAATGGCGGTCTCAATCAGATCCTGGATATCACCAAGGAGAACAGGGAACGATGCCGGAAGATCGTTCTCCTCCGGTATTTTTACCGGGGTACACTTACTCTTCGCGGGGACTTGTTCTCCGTTCTTACTCATATGCGGGACTCCACTCCGGATTGTGGGGACAGTGTACCCACAATGTGAGATTATGCAAAATAAAAAACCCGCCAAGATTGTTCTTACTCATAACCGGTACCCCAATCCCTTCAGATTCCCGGCAATCTCCCCTTCCAACCGATCCGACTCAGCGAACTGCTCCCCCAGCTTCGCCGCCAGCCGCCCCATCTTCTCCTCAAACGGCTCGCCATCATCCACGACATCCTCGGCGCCCACGTACCGCCCGGGTGTCAGCACGAAACCGTTCTTCCGGATCTCCTCAACAGAAGCACTCTTGCAGAACCCCGGCACATCCGCATATTCCCCGGCTTCCTTCTCACCCCGCCATGCATGGTAAGTCGAAGATATCCGGGCAATGTCTTCCTCAGTGAGATCCCGGTGCACCCGGTCGATCAGTGTCCCCATCTTCCGGGCATCGATGAACAGCGTCTCGCCGCGACGGTTCCGGAACCTGTGGTTCTTCTTGTCCCGGGTCACGAACCAGAGGCAGACCGGGATCTGGGTGGAGTAGAAGAGCTGGCCTGGCATGGCGATCATGCAGTCCACAAGATCGGCCTCAATGATATTCTTCCGTATTTCCCCCTCACCGGACTGGTTCGAAGACATGGACCCGTTCGCGAGCACGAATCCCGCTATGCCGGTCGGTGCGAGGTGGTAGATGAAGTGCTGGACCCAGGCAAAGTTCGCGTTGCCAGCCGGGGGGAGGCCATACTTCCAGCGGGCATCCTCTTTGAGCCGCTCGCCGCCCCAGTCACTCATATTGAACGGCGGGTTGGCGAGGATGAAATCCGCTTTTAAGTCGGGGTGCAGATCGCGGTGGAAGCTGTCCGCGTGTTCGGGGCCGAGATTGCCCTCGATCCCCCGGATGGCGAGGTTCATCTCGGCGAGTTTCCAGGTCGTGGGGTTGGACTCCTACCCGTAGACCGCGATATCCGCAACATTGCCCCCGTGCGCCTCGACAAATTTCTCGCTCTGGACAAACATCCCGCCCGAACCGCAGCAGGGGTCGTACACCCGGCCCTTGTATGGCTCGATCATCTCAACAAGCGTCTTTACTACTGACCGTGGCGTATAGAACTGCCCGCCCTTCTTCCCTTCAGCGCTTGCAAACTGCGAGAGGAAATACTCGTACACGCGGCCGAGGATGTCCTTCGACCGGTGCTCCTTCTCACCCAACCCGAGGGTGCCGATAAGATCGATCAGCTCACCCAGCTGGGTTTTATCCAGCGCCGGGCGGGCATAATCCTTGGGCAGCACACCCTTGAGGGAGGGGTTGTCCCGCTCTACTGCCACCATCGCGTCATCGATCAGCTTTCCGATCGTGGGTTGCTTCGCGTTTGCCTGGAGAGTTGACCAGCGGGCTTCCTTGGGTACCCAGAAAACATTGGCCGCCAGGTATTCGTCCCGGTCCTCCAGGGTCAGGTATCGGGCCTGCGGTTCGGCAACGTACCACTCGCTCTTTGGATCGCTCAGCTCGGTCTCAAGGTTTACGTGCCGCTCCTCAAATGCATCGGATATGTACTTCAGGAAAATAAGACTGAGAACTACGTGCTTGTATTCCGCTGCATCCATGTGGCCACGGAGCTTGTCGGCAGCAGCCCAGAGCGTTGCCTCGAACCCGAGGTTTGCCCCATTGCTGGTCTTCTGTTTCTTTGTGCTTTGCCGGGCCATGGTGCTGATTCCTTCGATACAATTCTATTCTCGTTGATGTGCGTTAAGGGTTGTGACTTGGGGTGTGGCGGGTATTGAGATACTGCAATACTCTCCCTTAGATATAGTGCGGTAAACCGCTCTCATCTGGCCCCTCTATTGTATATACACATGTACAGAGAAAATGAGAAAAATCCGGGATCCGAAACTCCCATTCGACCAGCAGCATTTTGCCGCACCTCCTTCCACCTCTCACGAATCCGGCCCCGCAAAACCCTCCGTTCCAAATCCCGCAGCCGCGCCCGGATCCATAGTCCCCCCGCGCCCCAATTCACTCTCCGATTCCCCCATACCATCCAGAATAACTGCGAAAAAACCCGTAGCAACCAACTACCTTTTTAACCCGAATTTTGCAACATACAAATCAATACAATGATCAGCGAACTCATCGGACCACTGAAGAACCTGGCAAAGGAGGCCTTTGCAACGCTCAGGGAAACGGGCGCTGCAGTGATCCGCTGGATCACCTCCCCCAGTTCAGTTGCAGCCTATGAAAAGATGGTCCCTGTAGCAGCCGATGGAAACGTACTGGACATGGGGAAGCGCTACCGGAAAACGAGCGGCCACGCCCCACTCTTCTCGCTCTTCACCTTCTTTAAAAATAGTCAGTAGACGTCGGTCCGGACTTCCGGAAATTTCATCGTGGTTTTGATCCTCAAGGTTACCTGCCGATTCGCGAGCAGGCGGCCACCAGCAGGAACACGAGCCCCGGTTTTCCCTGGATTGACGTTTTTGGATTAAAGTGAACGAGCCCCAGCGCCCGAAGAAATCGTTGTTGAACAAACCCCCCCAGCAGATGTGAAAAAGATGAACGGATTCGCAGAAGAAAACGGATTTACAGAAAAGACCCAGGAACAGCAGGAGAACACCCCCATCGCAGAGAAGACGGATGCAGCGGTAACCGCAGCTCCCGCGGAGACAATCGAACAGGAGGAAACCCCGGTCGGAACTGACGATGCCGGCCGGAGCGGGACGGGGCCCAGCACAGCGGAACCAAAAGAAGCTCCACGCCGCAGCTCAGTAAAGGGAAAGAAGCGCCGGAAGGGGCACCGGCACAAGAAGAACGCCGGCGGGGTGGCAGCCAAGGGCAAGAGAAACGGCCAGCACGTCCCCCGGGGGAGCTGCGAGATCGCGGGCATGCTGGAAGAGGAGGGGTATATCGTCGGGGTAATCCCTGATCCCACTTCACCCTTCGATCTCATCGGCTGGAGCAACGCGGGATCGATCCTCGTCCGGGTGACGCGGCCCATAGAGCTCGTTGCAAACGCCCGCAATGTCCGGGAGCAGTACGAGGATGTTATCCGGGAGATGGAGCCGTATTACCGGACGGAAGCCGACAATATCCAGTTCATGGTCCTCTCCCGGGAGCACGGGCTGCTCCGGTACCGGGTCTATGACTGGGGCATCGGTAACGTAAAGACCATGCAGAAAATTCTGAAAATCCCGCGGGAATTCCCCTCTGATAAACAAACAGACACCCCCCTGCCTGCTAATCAACGAGCGCGCAACTTTCCCTGCCCGGTTGGGCCAGCAGGGCTTGCATTCGCCCCCGATGTCACCCCCCTTCCCGCGGCTATACCAGAGTAAATCCTATAGTGGTATGTCAAACGGGCGCCCCGCAAGACACCAGAGAACAGAAGTCCGAACACACACGGGACACGGTGAGACCCACCGTGGGTCCCGCCAAATCCAGGCAAAAACCAGTATGGCACGGACCGATAAGAGCCCTCGTCTGCTCGCACCCCGGGATCCAGAGGATCCGGGTGCGAAACGCGGAGGTCGGCTCGCCACACCGGCCCGGCCAGGGAGGAACCAGGACAAGGAAAAAACACAAAGGAGTGATAGATTATGGCAGATTTCAACATCAGCAACACAACCAAGAGCGCGGTTCGCAAGATCGTCGAGCCGATCGCCGACGTGACGGCCTTTGACAACATCGTCCAGGGCGTCATCACGAACAACCCCTTCCAGTGCGTTTTCTACAACGCATCGGGAGTGAGCCACGCACCCGTGGAGAAGAGCAAGCAGGGCTACACGGCACGGATCGTATACCAGGACGCGGAGGCAAATACCGTCGCGGTAATTACCATCCGGGCCTCCACCATCGCGGCCTTCACGAGCGCCGCCAACCAGATCAAGGACGACGCCCAGCTGAAAACGACCTTCGGGGCGACAAACTACCGGGATCTCGACAACGAGAAATACGCAACAACCCTCCGGTGCCACGATGTAAACGGGGAGATCTACTCCGTCAACTTCAGCCGGGACCAGGTGACCCTCACCTCGTACACGGACGAAGCCATCCGGAGCCGGGTCGAGACCTGGGCAGACACTGTTGCAGCACTGGGATGATGATGATGATGGACAACGAACTCATCATCACGGGAGCCTTCCTCGGGGCGGGACTGCTCGCCTACGTGGTAATCCCCGGACTCCTCGTAATGTGGGACCGGGTGCTGGACCACATGGAATCGGGTGGAAACGGCAAGTAGCGCGATATGAACAAACGGGGCCGGGGAGGGTTCCCCGGTCCTAACTTTTTTTTTAGGGACCTATAGAACTCCTTTCTCGATCGTTTGGTAATTCTGTTCGGCAGCTATGAGAGTGACCCCCTCTCTCCCCCAGAGGGGGAAGCACCCCAAGGGGAGCACCCCCTTGACCCCCTTCATACGATTTTCATTTTTTCATCAACCGCCAGGAGTGCTCTCGCTTCATGGGGGATGCCCACGCGGCGGGGGTGAAGGTCGCGAAAGCGTCGGAACCCCCAAGAGCATCAAATCCCCGTACGATCTCCTGAGCCAAAAAAATTGTAATCGGAAACCGTAGTGATTTTCAATCGAAGTCCGGATAATTTTTTTTAAATCATGGTTCGAACGAAATTTTTTGATCAGAGTCCGGCAATTTTTTTTCAATCAAAGTCTGGTTGAAAAAATAAAATTAAACTTTGATTGAAAAATTTTCGGCAAGGTTTGATTGAAAAGTAAAATTCAGACTTTGATTAAAATTTTTCAGGCAAAGTCTGGTTAAAAAAATAAAACCAAGGCCCGGTAAAAATTTTTCAAGCAAGGAGCATCCGGTTTTAACACAGTGAGCTACCAGAAGATACAAGATACGAAAAATCAACCCTATCGTGATTACGGATGCCTCCAAAACGCTGCGAGACCTGCCGGCATGCAATAAAAAAGACCCGCAGAACATCCCTCCATCCCTATCTCTGCAAAGCCACCGGCCTGATCCGGGAACCCACCTTACCCGAGTTCTGGATACGCTCGTTCGGCTGTTTCTGGTATGACCCGAGTCCCTGGACTGCGGAGGAGTGAAGGAACGATCCAAAATCAGGATAAAATATTCAGGAGCAAAACGTGATCTGCAGCACTCACCAGCAGCATCTCTGCCCGGTCCCCATCCTCAGGAGCATCCGCACGAACCCTCCGATCCCGGTTTCCCATGCGGGCACCTCACCAGATTATTATACTGACAGAGAAACAAGAGAGTATTCAGGAATTAGTCATGGCCCTGTGTGAAGTTCGAACCAAAGGAGAGATCACTATCGTCGTAATGCCCCTCCAGATCGACCATGTCGCAGCACTTGAGCTGGATCACGAGCTCCATGAACTCGCCGCCCGGGAACCCAAAGCCCTGCTCTGCGACTTCTCCGGTACAAAATATATCTCCAGTTCCGGGCTCCGGATCATTCTCAAGACCGCAAAGACCGTAAAGACAGAAGGAGGCCGCTTCGGGATCTTTGCCCTGGCCCCCTTTGTCGACCACATCTTCACCATGTCGGGGTTCGCCCAGATCCTCTCCATCTATGACAACGAAGAGGCGGCCATCCGGGCAGTTTCAAGGTAGGGACTGCCTTGTAGGAATGACCAAATCGTTAATATTCAGTTTCTTTTTTTCCTATAATTTCTCCTGGTCGGATTGCAGAAGGATGAAAAAGGTGATTTTTTACTTTTCTCCACCGTATTATTATTATCATCCATAACGGGTTCTATATAAGCAATAGAGGATTTCATTATTTTGATTATTTTATTATCCTCTTTTAAAACACGGAATTCACCAGTATTTGTTTCAAGTAAAATATATCCTGTAGGATATGTCGAAAAATTTGAATTATTTCTAAAAATGAACACGTATCTTTTCGTTGGTAAATTAAGAAGTTGACACCAAATGATGTAGTTTAATATCATAATAATTGCAATGGCAAAAAAGTAACAAGAGATAATTGACCGATAAAAAATATTAGAACAACAAGTAACGATAACAAAAAGGTCCGGAAGTCAATAGATTGGTTCTCATTAAAGATTTCTTTGATATTCTTATCATTTTCAATTAATTTGACGAGGTTATCTAATTCTTTGTAATTCTCCTTTACCGATTCCTTTAAGCGGATCAAACATTTCATTTTAATCAATGAAAGTGTTAAAAATAAACAGAAAATAATGCATTCAACAAATTTGGATGTGAGATATAAATTAGTGAATGCAATGGCAATTACACCAAGGATGATAACGTTACTAGCGATGTAAAAAAATGATACATAATACTGTGCTCCAATGGAATCATATTCATCTAATCCAAAGAAAAAATTCGCCTTTTGTCTGATGAATGAAAGGAAAAATATGTATCCTCCAATCGATGCAAGGAGAAACAAAATCCCGGTTATTAAATCACCAAATCTAAAATTTTCATTGTGGTTAAAAGTACAAGTTATGTTGGAGTTAACCGATAAATTTTGAACACAATCAACATATTTTTGATTTTCAGAATATAAGAGAAATGATTGTGTAAAGTTTGGATGGATTTCCTGTGTAAAATTTCGGGGTATTGTGTTTACGTGATCTATCTGAATCCCTAGAAGAAATGAGATTAAAAAGGGGAATGCCAATAAAAAAATTAAAAAAGCAATTGCAATATTGCAGTATTGAGTGAGTTTTAGTGTGTTCTTACATTGTTCAGCACTACAATAAAATTTTTCAATTAACCAACCCGCTAAAAAAATAATAGCGCTAATGGATAAAATTTCAATCGTAAAGAAATTGTTAAAAGCTAAAGAAACAAGAGATTTGATAACCAAAATTGCTAATAAAGAAATGCAATATCCAATAATAAGGAAAAACATTGATAAAGAATATTATAAATGAGTCAATAAATTTTTGGTTTTAAATGGAGCCTTGAATGATTTTCTGACAAAGTCCGGTCAACACAAATAAGAGTTCAACTCATTTCGCAGCTTCTTTCTTCTCCTTTACCTTCTTCTTCTTCCGCTCCAGGATGCTCTTGACTTTTTTTAACCGGAATATATCCTCGCGTTCCCGCTCCTCGATCGCACTCCTGATGTACTTCGCCTCGCTCTTCAGCTCGGGGATCAGGATCTGTTCCAACGCATTCACCCGCCGCCGGGTCTTCTGGATCTCGGAACCCAGCCGCCGCATCGCCGTCTCGGTCTCCGCGAGCTGTATCAGCAGATCCAGTTCGGCCTCAAACCGCTCAGCGGTCTCGTCGATCCTCCCGCTCGTGGAGATGATACCGTATCCCCGTTCCATCGTGTGCCGGGAGATCCGTTTCTTCTCAATGACGGGCACCGGAACTCCCATGATGTTCTTTCCCGTGATACCGACCGTAATGGATCGCCGGGTGGCAAAGGCTGCCGATTTGAGCGTGACCGGATCATCGACCGCCTGGGCGATCATCAGGGCGAGATCCGCTTCCTTTGCCACCTGCTCCAGTTCTTCACGGGTGTTTGAGACCGCATTGAGGATCTTGAAAAACTCCCCGATCAGGGCATCCATCTTCTCCCTCAGGAGATCCCTGCCCTGCTCGGCCAGCCGGATCTGGGATCGCTTCAGCATCAGCTCCATCCGGGTTGGCCTGACCTGCTCCATCTTTCAGCCCCCGCCCGTAACGGGAGAGCCCGCACCTGTTTGAGCGTGATCCCCCGGTTCATCGCCTCGATCACGCTCGCATGGTAGGTCATGATCACCTTGAGCATCAGGTACTGTTTTTCAATCGGACAGAAGGAATCCGTATCGCTGTACGCGCTCTGCTGGAGGAAATCCTCGCGGATCATCCGGGTCACCTCCAGGATCACATTCTCGCTCTCCGGCAGGGCATCGGGCCCCACCAGCTGGACAATCTCCTGCAGCTCGACTTCCTTCTGGAGCAGGTAGATGCATCTCTCCCGCATCTCCCTCCAGTCCGGGGCCACGTTCTTCGTGTACCACTCGGCGATGTTGTCCAGGTACAGGGAATAACTCCGGGTCCAGTTCACCGAGGGGAAATGCCGGCGGTACGCAAGGTTGGTATCCAGCGCCCAGAACGTTCCCACGACCCGCAGCGTGTTCTGGGTGATCGGTTCCGAGAAATCCCCACCTTGGGGGGAGACCGCCCCGACAACCGTGACGGAGCCGTTCCGCTCTCCCGAACCCAGGCACACGACCCGGCCGGCCCGCTCGTAAAATGCAGACAGCCGTGCCGACAGGTAGGCGGGATACCCCTCTTCACCGGGCATCTCCTCCAGGCGTCCCGACACTTCCCGGAGGGCTTCCCCCCAGCGGGAGGTCGAGTCTGCCATAACTGCAACATCGTATCCCATGTCCCGGAAATACTCAGCGATCGTGATGCCGGTATAGATCGAGGCTTCCCGGGCGGCGACCGGCATGTTGGAGGTGTTGGCAATGAGGATCGTCCGCTGGATCAGGGGAAGGCGGGTCCTGGGGTCCACCAGCAGGGGGAACTCTTCGAGCACATCGGTCATCTCGTTGCCCCGCTCCCCGCACCCGATATACACCACGACCTGCGTATCGGACCACTTGGCAAGGGTCTGCTCGGAGACGGTCTTGCCGGTCCCAAACCCGCCCGGGATCATCGCCGTCCCTCCCTTGGTGACGGGAAAGATGCAGTCAAAGACCCGCTGGCCGGTGATCAGCGGCAGGACCGGGTCGAGTTTCTTCTGGTGCGGACGGGGAATCCGGACCGGCCAGACCTGCATCATCAGGAGATGGATCGCATTATCGAGCGTGCAGACGGTCTCTTCCACCGTGAACTCGCCACTCCGGATCTCCGTGACCGTACCGGCAACGAAAGGGGGGACAAGGATACGGTGTTCAAAATGAAACTCCTGCACGGTCCCCAAAATATCCCCGGGAGCAACGGTATCACCGCTTTTGACCAGGGGGACAAATGCCCATTTTCTCTCACGGTTGAGCCCCGGGGCCGAGATCCCCCGGGCAATAAAATCACCGGAGAGCCTGAGTAGCTCCGGCAGGGGGCGCTGTACCCCGTCGTAGATGGAGGCGAGGAGCCCGGGACCGAGTTCAACCGAGAGCGGTCTTTCGGTATCTTCCACAGACTCTCCCAGCGTGAGACCGGTTGTGTCTTCGTACACCTGGATCACCGCGTCTTCGCCTTCCAGCCGGATGATCTCCCCGCGGAGGGCCTCTCCTCCCACACGGACCACATCGTACATCTTTGAGCCCTTCATACCCCGGGCAATGATGACGGGGCCGGAAATTCGTGAAATCGTGCCTTTCATCTCGATCACCTCTTCAGGACGATATTGTACCCGATCGCTTTTCGCATGAGCCGTTCGAGGTAGGTTCTCCGGTCAATCTCCCGGGACTTCGAGGGAATAGGGATGATGAGCGGGCGGTGCATCTGCTCGATCCGGTCCATCAGTTTCTCGTCAAGCGAGAGCAGGTACTCCTCGTTCACGGCAACGATCCCGATATCGTCCCGGTAGAGCAGAGGGGGAATCACGGTGAGGGCTTCTTCCCGGGTTGACGCCACCATGACTTCCGCACCCGCGAGCCGGAACCCCGATGCACGATCCTGATCCGTCACCACCACGAATCTATACATAGATAAGTTCCTCTTTCAATTGCTCCACCGTAAAATCCGCAGTCTTGCACCGGGAGATGATCCGGATATTGGTGATCTCGTTGTATTTTGCCCAGAAGTACCCGATCACCGAGGCCACGCTCAGGGGGTCACCGGTAAAGGCGCCAACGCCCTTCTGCACCAGGAACTTCTCGAGTTGCTTCTCGATCACCGAGATCTTTTGGGTCCTCATGGCGGGAGGCGGGATGTCGGCAAGGAACCGGTAGGGAGTGGTTTTGAGCTCCTCAACCACCTCTTCAATCGAATGCAGGGTGATGAGATGATCGAGCCCCTCTTGATCGAACTCCTTACCTCCGCTGATGAGGAACTTTTTTGCCTCGCCCGGCGCGACCTGGTCCCGGATCATGCGCAGGACGGTCCTGAGGTTCACGACGTCGATCTCCAGCGCGAGGATGTTCCGGATCAGGCCGTTGTTGTAGGAGAGTGGCTTTACCTGTTCGAGCGCATCGGCGTAATAGAACTCGTTGAGGGCACATTCAAGCAGGGAAAGATCTCCGCTCTTTGCAAACGTCGGGTAGCTTTCGGTCAGGGGCCTGGCATAGACGACCTGCCAGGTTGCCAGCAGATCGATAACCGCCCGGACATCCGGCTGCCGGACGAGTTCAGTCAGCGTGGCTTCATCCAGTTCTCCCGCCGGGACGAGGCAGTCCTGGATCTCTTCTGCGGGGATATGGATGTTCTTCCCGCGGAGGATCGTTTTGATGTTCTGGACATCCCAGCGATGCAGGAAGATCCTGATGTACCGTTCCGCTTCAGGCTCCCGGACAAATTTCAGGATCTTCTGAAACGTTCGTGTGAAATTTTTCCGCAGTGCATACTCAACACAGAGCACGCCGGAGTACCGGACTTTGGCCTCGATGATCTCATCCCGGTAGGGAGTCTTTTCGAGTTCGGCGATAAGAGAGGCAAGGTCGGGCTGAAGGACCAGGGTATCGAGGGCACGCTTGTTCAGGAGGCGGCTCTTCATGCCCCGCATCCGTGCGTTGATATACCCCCAGTCCATCTCATTCACCCGACAGGATCGCATAGATCTCCTGTTTCTTTCGCTCCCGTGCCCGTTCCAGCCGGGATTCCACGGTATTGGAGATGATCACCGTCCGGTCGGTGAGGCTCACCACAAGCCCCCCGGCAGAATCAAGGTCCTGGATGATCTCCGCGTGCAGGTCCAGGGCTGCAAGCGTCTTCCGGCAGAGCTCTTCATCCCGCCTGTCCACTTGGACCTGGAAGGTGCCCCCACCCAGGGCCCCGACTGCATCAACGGTAAGGGCGGTAAAGATTGCCGTGTATTCCGGGCGATTCCGTAAACTTGACAACCGGAGTTTTGCTTCGGCAAAAGCCGACGAGAAGAGCTCTTCGCGTACGGAGATCATATGGGACTTGTTCTCCGCATCCACCCCGTACATGAGTTTATTCTTCTCAATTGCGGCCGCCTTTTCCGCCTCAGCGATCAGCGATCGCCGGATATCGTCTGCCTGTTCGCGTGCCGTTTTATCGATAGACCCGACCGCTGCGCGTGCCTTTTCTATCAGTTCACGCTCCCGCTCCCGGGCACTCTCCTCAACCGACTTCAACAGGTTTTCATAGGACACACGGATCACCAGCGATTCTTACGTTAAAAAAACCGGTATGCATTGCCGGAAAGCATCCGGGTTTCCCCGGGTATTTTTCAGCAGGAGAGAGATCTCCTGTCGTGTCATGCAGGAATCTCTCCTGTCACTTGACCATCAGGATGATCATGGACGCCACGACAAAACCCAGGATCACGAGGGTCTCGGGGATCGCTTCTAAAATAATGATCGATCCGGCAACTTCGGGGCGTTCGGTAATTGCACCCGCCCCTGCGGCACCTATTCGCGACTGAGCCCAGCCGGTGGCAATTGCGCCCCCGGCAAAGGCAATAGCGGCTCCAATGGGAACTTCCCAACCTGCCAAACTCATGATACCTTCCTTCTGATACAACCTAACAGGTTGTACCTATATTAAGGTATGGAAATTACCGACGTAACGGGGACCGGATTATGAGTATTAATGTCACTTCTTGCATTACTCAAGAATCTCATCGAGCCGGGCGAGTGCGTCCCGGGTCAGGCATTTCTGGGACTGTACTTCTTTTGCAATCGCGATGAGGGAGACAACTTCGTTATAGGACAGGGTGGAGAAGCAGTACTCTTTCCAGCTCTCCCGTTCAACATCGGTCCAGACCTCGCCCAATACGTGGCGGAGCGCTTTTTGATCCTCCGCAGAAAAGGACTTCCAGTCCTCACCAAAGCTGCGCCGGATCTTCTCATACGCCTCTTCAACGGCCTTCTCTTTCTGGACCTGGAACCGTCTCCGGCCCAGGCCGTCTTCAGTGCTGTGGGACATGGTAGGATACTGCTTGGGAATTATTCCCGTACCGGGTTATATTGTTTTGGTAAAAAAAGAGTGACAGGCAGATTCCCTCACACCGGGGAAGGGCTTTTTTCAAAAGTGCTGTCCTTCTCTCCCTGCTGCCTCTACCTCAGGATTCATCATCCAACATCCGCACAAGTGAGACGCGGCCGTTACGGGAGACAACATCTCCTTCTGGTGCTGACAGCAAAAAGTTCTCACCGCCATACAGAGAATACCTTTTCTTTTCTCCCCTCTATACTCCGGTGAGGGAGTGACCTAATGTGGAAACGGTGACCGCGAGAATCCGGTGCCCCGGGTGTGGGCTCTGTCTTCCCGACCACCGGCACGATCCCCCGGACCGGTTCAATGCCTCGGGGGTGTGCTGGCAGCAGTACAGCAACCTGTCATGTGAAACGGTGGCCCGGCAGGATCCGGCGTTCATCCACCAGCATGCGGTGGATGCCTATGCAGCCCAGCACGCCGGCGGAAGAACCAGGAATATAACCGTGGCATTCGGGCTCATCGGATTGTATCTCGCCCTGGAGAAAGGGTACACGGGAAAACAGGTCCGGCGGGCCCACATGCAGATCGCCCGGATCCGGAAGGACTGGCCGCGGCTGGAACCTCCGGTGCATCCGGCCGGCATTACGGTCGCGGATGTTCTCAAAGCCGGCACTGATGCAGAGAAAGATGCGATGATCCGGCAGTGGATGACGGCAGTCTGGGCGAGCTGGGCAGACCGGCAGGGGTGGGTGCGGGGGATGACGGAGGAACTGCTCAACCGGGAAGGATCATCGCATATATCCTGCCGATCAGGAAAAACGAATCAGCACCGGTGAGAGGACGAGATAGCCGGCAAATGCGCAGGCGAACGCGAGCGGAATCGTAATGATCCATGCAATTACCATCTCCCGCACCACCATCCACTGGACCGCATTTTTCCCCCGGGTGGCCCCTACACCGATGATCGCCCCGTTGATCGCATGAGTCGAGGAGACCGGGATGCCTAACAGTGTCACCATGACCAGGGTTCCGCTGCTGGCGGAGGCTGCACAGAATCCCTGGTAGGGGCGGATCTTCGTGATCCCTTTTGCCATCTTGTCCACGACCTGCCAGCCCCCGAAACAGGTGCCAAGGCCAATGGCAAACGCGGCAATGAGGATCACCCAGACGGGAACTACGAAACTCGCAAGGATCCCCGATGCAACCAGCAGAGCCGTGATCAGACCGACCGAGTTCTGGCCGTCGTTTCCCCCATGTGCGGCAGCCTGGACGAGGCATGCGATCACGTGGAGCGGCTGGAAGATCCGTTTCATCCGGTTCTGGTGGGAATGCCTGAAGAGCCGGACATAGAAGAGATCGAACAGGAACCCCGCGGTCATGCCAAAGACAGGGGCGATTATGATGAACAATGCGATGGCGAGAAGCCCGGAGAGCTGGATCACACCGGCAACCATCAGGATTGGGACAGGAACAGTCGCCCCGCAGATCACCCCCACGAGAACCCCGGCCCGGACATCTCCCCCGAGAGACGCAGTGATAGCACCAATAACAGCAGCCCCGGTAATTGCACCCAGGAGTCCATAGAACGAAACGCTTTCAACCATTGCCGGCCCCGGGAGGATGACCACGGACAGGCCATATGCTGCAACACCGGCACCCAGCAGTCCCCCGACCATCGCATTGCTGCTCGAGAGGGGGATGCCGGCACGGGTTGCCGCGAAGATCAGGAAGATGCCGGTGCCCATCGCAACGATGAGTGTCGCCGGGGTAAGGGCATTCTGCGTGATGATTGCCGTGCCGATGATAGCAGCGACCGCGGTTGTGAAAATAAAGGGGCCGATCATATTGCAAAGAGCGGTCAGGAACACTGCCCTTACAGGAGAAAGTGCCCGCGTGGCAACGACCGTTGCGATCGAGTGCGCTGCGTCATTGAGGCCATTGGCAAATGCGAGTCCGCACGCAAGGAGAATGCCAAGAAGGATGAGGGGTTCCATGCAGTCACGACACCACGATTCGCCGATCTCTCACGCCCCGGGAAACTCCCTTGCCGGGTTGTTTGCGGGATTTTCGGGTGGATCAACGTCACATATGCCGGTATGGGCACTTAAGTTTTGGTCCTGAGGGGGATGCCAGGGACCCGGGCTTCATTGCCGGATCTCCAGGGAACATTAAGTTTTCACCTGCAGGACTGCGGCCATAGTACAAATTGCCGGAGTTCGGGAGAGCTGGAGAGCCACCCGGAGGGATGGCGATACTAAAAAAACCCTGGCCGCATAAAGGAATTCAGGGGGTACTGAGGGACGTTCCTGGTACGCCCTTTCCCTACGGAATCCTGCCTGCACAGGGACAGGAACCGGATACCTACTCCGTAGCTACTTTCACGCACACTTCAATCGTCCCGATCCTCGCCAGTGCCCCGCACATATCCGGGACATACGCAAGCGCCTTGCCGCTGTTCACCATGATGGCGGAGTACTGCTCCATCACCGGAGAGACCACCATGCAGGTATCGGCAAAGACCCGGGCACCACTCTTCTCGATCGAATCGGCGATCTTCCGGTTCTGGTCAATCACACCTTGGGCTGCAAAGACATACAGGGGTTTTGTGACAAGCTTGCCTGCCAGGAGCCCGGCAATGGTGGCAAGTTCCCCCGGCGAGCAGTGCGGGCAGCCGACTGCAACGGCATCGACCGGCAGGTCCTTGAACAGGGCCTCAACCTCGCCGGACTCCACCGCAATGACTTCGAGACCGGTATAGTCGAAGGGGACCTTCAGGGCTTCCGGGGTGATGCCCTCGACATGATACAGGGCCACGGCACCGGTTGCCGCCATTGCAGCCCCGAGCGCCTTGAGATGATCCTTATCCGGGTTGAGTCCCGAGAAGAACGGGATACGGTTACCCACCAGCTTGCCGGCATGATACCCGAGCGCCCCGTAGTGGGCGATGCTCCAGTCGCGGGTATCGGCCTGCACGCGGACGATCACCTGGGGTTTCCGGTTCTCTGCCAGGTGCAGGCCATAGCAGGGAGTCTTTCCGATAAGGGCAGCAGCAAGGGCCCCGGGTCCGCCTTCCCGGTTCGTCCGGGCCCCGATTACTGAGTTCGCATAGCTGACCGCTGAGGACTCGGACCACGCAAGGTGATCCCCGTAGGAGGTCTCCCGCAGGTAATAGGGGGTGCAGGTGCATTCGAGGCCGATACCGAGCCGCTCGTAGGCTGCGACCACGGCCTGCTGCTTCTTTGCAAAATCCTCGTTGACCCCCATCTCCTGCCAGCGTTCCCGGGGCATGCCGATGGGGTTCAGGACCGCCGGTACCACTGCTTTTGCATTGAGCGAGGAGAGCCACTGGAGGCCGTACTCCCCGATCGTCTTGTAGGAGGCCCCGCTCACCTGGGCACTCCGGATGGGGACGAGCCGTTCGGCCCCAAAGACCTTGCCCAGCGCAACGAGAAGTTCGAGCATCTTCTGACGGGTCTCGCCCTGCTCTCCGGCAAGGATCCGTTCATCATCAGCATCGAGATACATCACGGTCACCAGGTGGCCCGCGAGAAGTCCGCCTCGCGCCCGAGCACCATTGTCGCATCCACACCGATCTTCACGTTCGTGCCGTCTTCGAGCTGGCAGGGATCGAGCGATGAGCCCCGGACACCGGTGATCACCATCACATCGAGGTCGCCCCGGACCCGGGTCGCAACCGCGTACTCCACGTCATGAGGATCATTGGGATCGATATCCTCATCCACGACCACCACATGCTTGAGGGAAGTGTGGGCGGCAAACGCGGCCATGATGGCATTCTTCGCATCGCCCTGCGTGCTCTTCCTGATCTGGATCACGGCATGGAGATACCCGCAACCGCCCTTGGTCAGCACCACGTTGCGCACTTCCGTGACCCCGGCAACCGCCTTGTAGATCTTGGGTTCGTAGGGTGCGCCCATCAGCATCTTGTGTTCGTCGCCCCCGGGCAGGATGCCGTGGTAGATGCAGTCCGGTTTTATGTACATGCCGGTGAACTCGATGATGTGCTGCATCCGGATCGGATCATAGGTCCCGGTGATGTCAACAAACGGTCCTTCCTCGGTCAGGTCGCCGGTGATGAAACCTTCCAGCACGATCTCGGCATCCGGGACCAGCACCCCGTTGCTGCACCGGTGCACCTTCATCTCCCCGCCCATCAGTTCAGCAGCAAACGGGAGTTCCATCGCGGTTGGCACCCGGGTGCAGCTGGCAAACGTGACGGCCGGGTGTGTCCCTATGGTGAGAGCGATGGGAAGTTTCTCGCCCTTTGCCAGGGCCTTTTTGAGCATCACATGGGTATGCCGGCCTTCCACGAGCCGGGCGACAACGCGATGGGAGTCGAGCACCTGCATCCGGTGGATCGAGGCATTCTCCACGCCATCCCACCGGGAGAAGACGATCGCAGAGGTGAGATATTTTCCCGCATCTTTCGGGAAGTGGTGCATGATGGGGATCCGGGTGAGATCGGGCTTCTCCATCTTCAACGGACCGGCTTCGACAATCTTCCCGTCAAATTTTGCATCGGCGAGGGTTTTGACAATCTGTTTCTCATCAATACCCAGGGCCAGGGAGAGCGACGTCCGGCTGGCGGTGAGATTCATAACGGCACGTTTGCCTTCAATATTGTGGAAGAAGAGGAGCTTGTCGGTTGTGCTCGCCATCTTTGCTGCCTGCATATCGGTGGAGACTGGCTCCTTTACATCAACAACAAGCCCCTTGTTTCGCATCTTTTCAATAAAATCACGCATCGTAACCACTCCAGCGCCGGGCAAGCGTATGTTCCACCTCAAGATGGTCAAGCACCCGGGCAACGACCATGTCCACGAGATCATCGATCGTCTTCGGATGGTGGTAGAAGGCAGGGCAGGCGGGCATGATCAATGCCCCGGCATCCTCGGCAGCAAGCATATTTTTGAGATGTATCTTGGAGAGCGGGATCTCCCGGGTAACGAGAATGCATTTCCGGCCCTCTTTTAAGCAGACATCCGCAGTCCGGGTGATCAGGTTGTCGGCATACCCGGTCGAGATTGCCGAGAGGGTCTTGGCACTGCACGGGATGACGACCATCCCATCGATCTTGTGAGAGCCGCTGGCGATCGATGCCCCCATCTTGTCGATGGGGTGGACCGTTGCCTTGAACCCTTCAAAAGAGACTCCCTCGTGGGTGGCGATCTGCTGCCCGATATCCGAAACAATGAGATGGACATTTGCATCCTGGCACAGCACCTCAAGCAGGCGGCGGGCATAGCATACCCCACTTGCCCCCGTCACTCCGATAACATACTCTTTTTTCTTCATGATCCTGCCCACGCTTTGTGATAGCAATGTCGGAGTCGGGGCAAAAAGAGTTTATGCCGGGATCGGTCCGGCCGGAAAAAAAAGATTACTGGTTTTTTGGCGGGGCAAAGAAGCGGTACCTGACCTGTGCATCCTCCACCTTGCGGGCATGGGACGGGTTTAAGTCACGGCGCGCTTCGATCACGAGCGTATTGAGGATATTGTGGAGCCGAAGCGTATCGTACTCCTTGTCCTTGTGTTCGTTGAAGAAATCCAACAGGTCGTTGGTGCTCTTTAAGACCCCGGTGCACCCGACAAGATTGAGACGGTTGAGGGTCAGTGCAAGCGTCTTTTTCGCAATATCCATCTTGTAGGGATCCCCGCCGGCAAGATTCAGTTCGGTGATCGCGTTTAAGAGATCCGTATAGGCCTTGAGCTTGTGGGTATTCTCAATGGTCCGCCGTTCAGCGGTCCGGAGTTTATAGTAGATGACTACGAGGGTGATGACGATTGCCACAACCCCGCAGGTAACCACGATCCAGTCTTCGTTCATCTCTGTTCACTCCACCCTTAAGGGTGACGTTTTGCCGCGGTTACATCCACTTTGACCCGGTTGCCCTTCATCTCGAGATTGTACGGGCCGGTGGTATACATGGGGATCTGGTTCTTGAGATCGAACCCGTTGTTCCTGCCATAGCCATAGGTTTCGGACTGCCCGGTATCCACATTGGTCACTTTCATCTCGAACCAGCAGTAGATGGTATTGTCGTTGAGCGGGAGGACATCGAACTCGATTCCCCACGCAGGATTGTCCACGCGGAACTCCTTTACCACCACATCGCTCTCACTCTGGAACGAGTAGGACTCTGCAAGGTAGGCATCTCCCAGGGTAAATGAGGGTTTGACCTGGGCGGTTGTTGCAACGGGTGTTGCCACTGCGGAAACCGCAGGGATTACCGGGGTTGATGAGGGAGTTGCCGGGCCCTGGGTACCCGTGCATCCTGCCACCATGATACCTGCGATGAGAAGGGCAAGGAAGATTACGAGACTGTGCTTCATCATGGTGAATGGTTGGAGACCGGGATATATTATTGTTTATTCGTATTTCGCCGGGTACGTGCATTCCGGCACCCGGTTTTTAAAAGAGGGTATCCTGCCGGGTCGGTTTCCTGATATGCAGGACTTCGCAGGCAGCGTCGGCAACACGCTCCTGCCGGCCGGGAAGCGTGTAGACCCCGAGACGCCACTGGTCCCGCCGGGTGGCATTGAGGGTCCGGATCCGGGGAGAGAACTCTTCGAAATCCACGATGGCATGGCGGTTCTTCACCCGGACACACAGGGACATCTCGCTGGGGACCGAGGGGATATCCACCAGTACCTCGTGCGGCTCCATGCCGGCCTGTTCTGCGATCCGGGCGGCAAATGCCCGGCATCTTTCCAGCGGCACGCCATCCTGGAATCCCACGATATTGACCTGATCGCTGCCGACCGACAAAGCTCGTTTGTACAGCCGGCGCTCGTACAGACGGGCCGCAAGGTCACGGGCCACGGGGGCTTCTGATGTCTGCAGCGCATGCATACAGTTCGGATCATCCATGGCCAGCATCTTTTGTGCCTCTGCAACCGGTGCGTCGCGGAGATGTTCAAGAACCGCGAGCTGGAACATCGTCTCGCCGATCCTGCTCACGTGGTGATAATAGACGGAGGGACGCATCAGGGTGCGGGCGATGAGCAGGGATTCCGCTGCGTTCACCCCGTTCTCGTCCAGGACAGTTCCGTCCGGGGTCTGGATCAGGTGCCGGATGAGGCGCTGGGCATCCACGGTACCATACGGGGCACCGGTGTAGTACGCGTCCCGGAGCAGGTAATCCATCCGGTCCACATCGAGATCGCCGTGAATGATACCGGACAAGGGGTGTTTTCCTTTCACTACGGCGCAGAGCTCCCCGGGGTCGATATCCGAGGCCCGGAGCAGGTCCCCGACCTGCTCCTCAACAATCTGGTCAATATCATCATGGGTCCGGTGCAGGAACTCTTCCATCAGGGGTTCGCTCGCATGGGAGAACGGACCATGGCCGATATCATGGAGGAGCCCCGCGGCAACCACCAGCGTGCGTTCGGCATCCGGTAGGGCAAACCTCCGGCAGGCGATGTCGGCAAGGAACATCGTACCCAGCGAATGCTCGAACCGGGTATGGTTGGCTCCCGGGTACACGAGGAAAGAGAACCCGAGCTGCTTGACATAGCGGAGGCGCTGGAGGGGCGGAGAGTCCAGCAGGGCGATGGCGAACACCTCCACTTCCACATAGCCATGAACCGGGTCCTTGATGATCTTCAAGCTCACTAAACAATCTTCATATACATCGCATAAAAGTATTGAGTAATGATTACTTTCTTTTCGGGCGGGACAGGCACCCCGAAACTTCTGCGGGGCATGCAGAAAGTGATGGATCGGCACGAGATTTCGGTCATTGTCAACACGGCAGAAGACATCTGGATCTCCGGTAACCACCTGTCGCCGGATGTTGACACGGTCATGTACCTGTTCGCCGGCATCCTCAACACGGATACGTGGTGGGGGGTCAGGAACGATACCTTCACCACCCACAACGAGATCACCCGGCTGGGTATCGATGAGTTCATTGCGATCGGTGACATGGACCGGGCAGTGCATGTTGCCCGTGCCGATATGATGCGAAACGGAATGCGCCTGACAAATGCGACAAAAGTCCTCTGCGACCGCTTCGGGGTCCGGGAAAATGTCCTTCCCATGACCGACACGGAAGTGACCACCCAGATCGAGACCGATATCGGGCTCATCCATTTCCAGGAATACTGGATCCGGGCAAAAGGAAAGATAGAGATCCGGAATGTTGTGCGGAGTTTCACCGAACCCCCTGTCGTAACCGAAGAGGGACTTGCCGCGATAGAGGCGAGCGATGCCGTGGTGATCGGGCCATCAAACCCCATCACCAGCATCCTGCCGATTCTCTCCTGCGAAGGAATGAAAAACGCCCTGAAGGATAAATTCGTGATCGCGGTAAGCCCGTTCATTGGCAATGAACCCATCAGCGGCCCGGCGGGAGCCCTGATGAAGGCCTCGGGTTTCGAACCCAGCTCGGCGGGGACGATCAAATGCTACGAAGGACTCGTCGATCTCTTTGTGCAGGACATCCGTGACCCGGTGGAAGTGAGCAAGGCAGTCAGGTTCGATACCCTGATGACCGATGAGGACAAGAGCATCGCCCTTGCCCGCGAGATCTTCAGACAGGTACAGGCGCACTGACGGCAGGACTTCTGTCATAAATTTTGTTTATCTTTGTCCGGTCAACCCCGGTCTCATGGAACCCCGAGTGGCAAACCTATTTAACGCTGCGGATTAACGGTTATCGTGAGAGAGGCATGACGGGAAGAGCGAGCTGGAAGACGGGCATCATCATCGTGGTTGTTTTTGTATTCTTATCCGGGTGCGTATCAGGACCGGATGTGCAAAAAAATTCCCTTATTGTTACATCATCACCGTCCGGGTCTGAGGTCTATCTCGACAACCAGTACCAGGGAACAACCCCGGTCACCATTCCGGATGTGACGCCGGGTACTCATACGCTTGAATACCGTCACGCAGGGTACAAGAGCGGGTCATCGGCCATCACCGTTACCGCGGGTTCATCCAATTATTATGCGGCCCTGACCCCTCTGGCAGTCGTTCAGCAGCAGTCCACGGGAACTACGCAGGTAATAACCATTGCACCAACCGCTGCAGCAGTATCTATCCAGGCAGGAAAAAGGACAATGGTCATCGGGGATTCGAATGTTTTCACCGGCTCTGCAACCGGGACCAGCAGCGTATTGCTAACCCTGTACGGGCCGGGGATCTATGCGGATGGGAAGTCACTGGTCTCGCAGAATGTCGATGGTCTCGGCTCCTGGAGTTATACCTGGAACCCCGGTTCTTCTGTCCGGGCAGGCTCCTACACCATGATCGTGACCGACTCCTGGAAGACCACCGAAGCCCGTACTGAATTCACCGTGATTGGCGGAGGACTTGTCTCCATTTCGCCGAGCTCGTATTCGGTTGGCAAAGGCGATGTGATAACCTTCTCCGGCCAGTGCACGTCGGGCGCACAGAACGTGGTGCTGGTCCTGTCCGGGCCGGGGCAGTTTGCCAGCGGGTCTGAACTGGGCCCCATTTCCGTTACCGCAGAAAAAACATGGAGTTTTAAGTACACTCTTGACAACACCATGCCTACCGGTGTCTACACCATGTACGTGTACGATGTTCCCAAAACCGCTTCGGGCAGTACCCAGTTCACGGTCGGGTACTCTTCCTGATCGTTTTTCTTTTTTACCATGGAATATCCCGGGATTCATTTTTTACTATGGATACAGAAACCGGAACCTAAGGGAAATGCTCCCAGTCACCGCATGAAAAGAGTCGTTGTGGGTTCTGTCCGGAACAACACTTTTTCCCGGTAAAAAAATGCAAGAGAAGCCTGATTTTCGTCGATTGTGCTTCCGATACCTATTTGAGGGATTTTGTACTAATATTCGTTCGGAGTATTCCCATGAGTATTATAAAGAAATTCCTCAACATGTTCAAATCAGGAAAGGGCGAGGAGGAAGAGCAGGCGCGTCGCCTTGCACAAAAGGAGCGCTACGATAATTTCCTCAGGGCCCTGACCGAAGGGGACCTCGATACCCGGTGGAACGCTGTGCGATCCGTGGGAGATCTCGGGGAACCCTTTATCGAGCCACTCATCCAGGGCCTGAAAGACGAGTACTGGATCATAAGGAGAGGATCGGCTGATACCCTGGGCAAGATTGGCGAGCCCGCAGTAGCTCCCCTCATCGGTGCGCTCGACGAGTCTTCTGATGATGTACGCCAGGAGACCATCCGGGCACTCCAGCTGGTTGGCGAACCATCGGTCGGCCCCCTGGTCCAGGCAGTAAAACACACGCACCCGCTCATCCGTCGCGGAGCCGTCCAGGCACTCGGCATCATGGGAGAAGCCCGGGCAGTCGGCTGTCTTGTAGAAGCTTTGAAAGACGCAGACCCCTGGGTCCGGCACGAGAGTGCCGTAGCACTCGGCCGGATTGGTGACCCCCGTGCAGTCGCACCCCTCATCGAGAGTCTCAACGATGCCCGTGAGCACATCCGCATGGCAGCGATGGCAACCCTCTGCTCGCTGGGCGAGCCTGCCATTGAACCCCTGATACGGGCCCTCGTTGATCCCAATGACGATGTCCAGCGGAGGGCATCACTCGCCCTTGTCACGGTGGGCGAGCCCTCGGTCGATCCCCTGATCAAGGCGCTTGGGGACCAGAACGCCGGCATCCGCAAGGGTGCGGTGGAAGTACTTGGCCAGATCGGCAATACCCGGGCAATCGCCCCAATCATCGGAGCCCTTGATGATCCCGACAGGGCGGTTCGCATCGAAGTGGTAAAATCCTTAGCCGCACTCGGGGTACCGGCCATCGCCCCCCTCATGCAGGTCTTCCGCGAAGGCGACATAAGGATGAGAACCGGAGCCATGGAGGCACTCTGGATGCTCGGCCAGCCCGCAACCACGCCCCTCATCATGGTCTTAAAAGACGACCAGAGCGATGTCCGGAGGCGTGCAGTGCTTCTCCTCGGAGAGATTGGCGACCAGAAGGCAGTCGATCATATCACCGGCCTCCTCTCGGACGATAATGTTGCCGTGCGCCGGGAAGCATTTGAAGCACTCGAAATGATCAAGAAGCGAACTGCCCAATAATTCCCCGCAGTTCAACTTTTTTTGGGCCCCCGCCGGGTGCCGGTATTCAAGTTTCCCCGTGCGAAGGCTTGATATGACAGCCCGCCAGAACCTGCACATCAGCTGAATATACCAGCCGACGGGACGGGACAGATGATGGACAGGTTCATGCAGGAAGCAATTGAAGAAGCCAGGAAAGGCCGGGACGAGGGCGGAATACCGATCGGATCGGTGCTCGTCCGGGATGCTGTCATTCTCGGCCGGGGTCACAACCGGCGTGTGCAGGAAGGAGACCCAATCATCCATGCAGAGATCGACTGCCTGCGCAAGGCCGGGCGGATCGGGACGTACCGGGATGCGGTGCTCTACTCAACCCTCATGCCCTGCTATCTCTGTGCCGGTGCCGTGGTCCAGTTCGGGATCAAAAAAGTCATCGTGGGCGAATCGCGGAATTTTGCCGGCGCACTGGCGTTTATGGAAGAGCATGGTATCGAAGTGATCAATCTGGATCTCGACGAGTGCGTCACGATGATGAGAGAGTTCATTGACCGGAACCCCCGGCTCTGGAATGAGGATATAGGGGAACTCTGAGCGCCAGGTCCGGAATAAAATAGTTCCCCGGAAAATTCCCTTAAAAAAAAGATTACTTCAGTTCTCCCAACCCTTTCCAGTGCTCGTACTCGCTCGTCCAGAGATCCTTGTTGAACGAGACCAGCCGCTTGAAGTATTCCTTTCGCTCGAGATGGGCTTTTTCCTGTACAGGATCGCTCCATCTCGTCCTGATGGACTCGGCAAGTTTTCTGCCCAGTTCCTTTGCCTGTTTCTCACCGCCAATGATCGCGTTCGGGTCGGCCCCGACAAGCACGCCCACTTTTCCCACCGTGGTTGCCCCGAGATTCAGCAGCGTGGTGTTCATGTACTCCGCTACTTCATCTGCCATGGATCCGCCGGCAGTTGAGACTGAACAGCCGTACTTCCCGGCAAAGGACTGGCAGTGGATCGAGTCTGCCATCCGGTCGAACATCGTCTTGAGCTGACCGGTGACCGAGTTGATGTAATTCGGGGAACCCAGCACAATGCCATCTGCAGCCAGCATCTTCTCCAGCAACACCGGGAAATCATCGTCATTGATGCATTCGCCTTTCGCATAGCAGCTCCCGCATGCTGTACAGTAGTTGATCTCCAGGCTGCAGATATCCATAAAAGTAATATCCGCACCGGTCTGGCGTGCTCCCTCGAGAGCAGCCACAACCAGCCGCCGTGTCTGGCTCTTCTCCCCTTTCGGGCTTGCATTGATACCGATAATCTTCATGGTACTATCACTCTACGTAGATGGTGTTTTTCTAAAAGGATAAAGATGTGCAAACAGCCGATCCTCAGTGCATTGCAAATCCATTTTTCTTAAAGAATCGTCCAGCCCGTTTTGGGAATGACCTGGCAGAATTTGCAAAAATAGACCGTATTTTATATAGTGGATGAGATGACTGAGTCCACATATGGAAATCAGTTGTACTGTTCCTGACAGAAGAACCTGGATTTTCTTCTTCTTAATCCTGCTCGCGGGCCTCCTCTGGGCATCATTTCTCATGACCCGCGGACAGATGCCCGAGATGAGCGTGCTTCTTGCAATCATCTCGGTGTTTATCTCCATGTTCTCGTTCATTCACTGCACCCGGCACCGTATGGGGATCTTCCTGTATCTCATCGTCCTGGTGGCCATGCTCTGGGCATCCTTCCTCATTATGGAGAGGGCAATGATCTGGGTTTCTGCTTTCCTCTTCTTTGTGGCAGGCGGTACCACTCTCTTTTCCTTCCTGTTCATCGAACCCCAGCCGGTAGGATAATACTTTCTTTTTTAACGTCCAGAATATAATTCAATGAAACGTGCCCGGAGCCTGCCATGATTGTCCGCGACATCGCTGATTACCCCCACGAAACGGTCATCGACCGCTCACACCTCTGCGAACTGCTGCATCCCGACAAGGTAGCCGGGGCTGAAAAACTGGAGTGCAGTATCGCCCATGCCATTATCCTGCCCGGTGAGTCCACGCTCCCCCACGTCCTGAAAAAAGCAACAGAACTCTATTACATACTCGAAGGCTCCGGAGAGATGCATATCGAAGGGGAAACGGCCCCGGTCTCCCCGGGACAGATCGTCCTCATCCCACCCCTCGCCCGGCAGTGGATCCGTAATACCGGCAGGGATGACCTTGTCTTCCTCTGTATCGTATCGCCAAGGTGGCGGGCAGAAGACGAGGTTCTGGTCACCTGAAAAAGAGTGATGTCCGGTTTTTTTGACCGGAAAGACCCCACATCCCTCCGGCGGACGCGAAAACATCATTCCGGATCTTTTTTGCCACATCAGCCGGCACAGCCTCCGGATTTTTCTCCAGAATCGAAAGGAAAAGTCCGGGAGATGAAATGAAAGATTTACAAATTCTCCCTGCGATTGAAATACATGGGCAGGACTGAAGGAGAGTACTCCTACCATATCTCCAAAAACTGGCTTGAGACCATTGTTGATGCGATCTTTGCATTTGCCATGACCCTGCTGGCTATCGGGATACAGGTACCCCAGGCCCTGCAATCCCAGGCTGCCATTGAGCTGGTCGAGTATATTTCTAAACTCCTCCCGCAATTTGTTCTCTTTGTGATCGCGTTTCTGGTCCTGATCACCTTCCTGATTGAGCATCATCGTCAGTTCCATTATCTCCGGATCGTTGATCCAACCATCCTCTCCCTCAACGTGGCGATCCTGGTATTCACCGTGCTGATCCCCTTCACCACCGATGTGGCAGGAAATTATGACCGGGTGGAAGTCGCGGTGATTCTATTTCACATAAATATCCTGATCATCGGCACACTCTTTGTTGCCCACTGGAAGTACATCTCCCGCAGCAGTCATCTCTACGCTGAGGAATTTGATGCCCCATCCCAGGAAAAACGGTACCTGATCCTTGCCACCATTCCGGCTGTTGCAATTCTCGGTATCGGCGTATCATTCATTTCACCGCCTTTTTCCCTGGCCGTGTACGTCATCGCCCTGATCATCTTCCTGGTACGGGAGAGATACTTCCGGGGCCATGAACAGGATATCCAGGGATGAAAAATAAGAGATTAGTCCCGTACACTCTCAAAAATCCCCATACTATTGTCATCATCCCTTTCGTTCATCTCGTTGGGAAGGGAAATTGGCACCACACATCGGCGCCGGGACAATAATTAAGGACTCAGCGCGAAGGTATGGTCGTTCAACCCGTAAGGTTACGTGAAAAAAGCGTTTCTGTTAATGCTCATCCTTACAAAAAAAGTTGCCAGGGGACCTGTCTTTCCACCCCCCGGCACCGGTCACCGGATTTTTCAGTTACACGGGACCAAGGATATTATTCTCTTTGATGATGGCCATGGGAGAGAGCCTGCGAATGATGAGAGGAGGGCCTGAGGGGGGTTTTACCACGATCGAGATAAACTGCCGGGGCACCAGCGGGGCTTTGGGATTGATGCGTATGACGAACTGCTCCTTGTCATCAATCCGGTTATTGGAAGGGCCGATCTCGTTGTTCACTTTCAGTATTCCCCAGTAACCTGCCGGGGGCTCGCCCCGGAAACCTGTCACCGGCAGAAGGGATTCAGTCCGGATTGCATCGGCATATACGATGGAGACATTCTCCATGTTGACGGATTTTTCTCCCGGGGCAAGCCCTATGGTAAAGGTGATCGTGTCAATAGTGCCCCCGGCGATACCATCACCCGTCACATCGCCAATGGAGTACAAAACCTGGCCGGGCGCAACCGCATTTACCGATACCGGTACCGGAACCGGGGGTCCCTCATCGGTGCATCCCGCTGTCAGTACCGCTATCATCAGGACAAACACCAAAAAAAGAGACTGCCACTTCATGCACAGGACCTCCGTCCAATCTTGCTAAGAAGGGTGCGAACGGTTCTTATAAAAACACTTGCACCGCCCGGAGATAGACCCCGGGAACCAAAACCCTTGGGAGGGATCATGTGAGAATTTTTTTTTCGAAACGGGAATGAGTGAAGAACTAAAAAAAAACAGACCGGGATACCGGGTGCCTAATCCCAGTAATTCCTGACAAATAGTTTTGATCTCCTGACCTTTGGAGTAAAGTGACGGAGGGCGAGGGGCACGATGAGGATCGTCACAATGATGTTGCCGACAAGCCAGAGGGTAAAGGTGCTCCCTATCTGGCTGGAAGTGATGACATTGCCAAACGCGAGGGTGTAGGCGCCCCAGGCGGCACCCACCACGTTGTTGATCAATACGCCAAAGAGGAGGAGCAGTGTCCAGTCCCGGCGATTCTCCAGCGTGAGATCCACTTCAAATGTCCGCAGGGCCACCAGGGGGATCAACACCTGCAGGAGGCCCGCGATGGACCAGTACACCGCCACATCGACCGGGATGACACCGTTGGTGGAGAGCAGCCCGGAGCCGATAAAAGTGCCGGCGTACGCAGCAATCGCACCATAAGCTCCAAACCAGAGTGTAAAGAGGAGCATGAAGGCGACCGCAAAATACAGGGTGGGTATTCCTCCGGCCCCCCCGGGAAGGATAAGGGTGCAGAGCCGGGCAATGATGGCATTGACCACGATGAGGACGAGGGTCAGGATGACAAAGGAATACGTTGGTTCACGAACGTTTTTCATACATTCTCCTGTATTCCATATTGCGTGCGCATATAAATAGTATTTATTGTCCGACTGGTTTACCGGGGTGTACATCATTTTTTTTCAATTCCGCACATGTGCACCAGTCCACAATTTTTATGACTGCGACTGCGAATCTATAGACAGGAGAATACAGCCGGACTTATGACTGCACACAACGATCTCGACACGACATCTGCACAGGAACTGATACTCATTGAGGAGGCCGCCCGGGCGCTCGACTCGCGCCGGGATGCCGGTCTTGACGGACTTGTCGGGGGTCTTGACTCGATCATCATCACGACCGAGACGGATCATCTCGTGCCGGCAACCTATGAACTGCTGCAATATACCGGACTTGGCTGCACCGAAGCGTTCTTCGATACCGACTCGCAGAGCTACGTCCTCGGTCTGCCCGGTTCGGCATCCCTCATCGTCCGTTCCCGGGGCACCGGCCCCAACCCGTTCTCCTCGGCAAACAAGGCACGACTGACCGGGTCTCTCCCGGACACCCGGCTCGAGACGTTTGTCTTCACCACACCGGATATCCAGGAGTACGTGGCAGTCCAGAAAGCACGCGGGGTGGAATTCCTGACCCCGGCACCCCGGGAATCAGACTATTTCTCGTTCATCCAGACCGCCCCCTCCCCCTATACCGGAAATTCTGTCGGGATCATCGAGTGGCTGGATGAGATGCGGACCTATGCCCCCGCAGGATCCACGGGCCTCTCCCCCGATATCAGCAAGCCGGCCTACCGGCACCTGAACAATATCGAACAGCTCGATCACGCTGCAACCCGCGTGAAAGCGCAGGACCGCACTGCGGCAATCCTTGAATTCATCTCCCTGACCAACTACCATTACGATTTCGGGGTCCATGTCAAATCCCAAAACTCCATCACGAGCGTTGCCCGGCGCGAAAAAGAGGACTTTGCCATGGTCTTTACCTCCGGCATTACCCCCTACACCAGTGACGAGGCATCCGGGCCGACCGAGAGATTCATCAAGGATTTCGGGACCCGGGTGCATCACATGGCATTCCGGACCGAAAAGATTGAAGAGACCGTTGCGGCCCTGAAAAAGGTGGGTATGGCATTCCTGCTCGAACTGGTGGGCTCAGAGGATGAGGGGCTCATGCAGATATTCTCCGAACCATCCCCACACACCCTCCTGGTAAACGAATATATACACCGGTTCGGGAACTTCGACGGGTTCTTCACCCGGAGTAACGTGGAGAAGCTGACGGAAGCAACGGTGAGACAATAATTTTTCCCGCGGGTTTTTTGTTCCTTTGCGTATCCGGGATCCCTCGAACCTCCTGCGCTGCGGCACTCCAGTATTTTCCCGGACTGGGTCCGGCACGGGGTTGCACTCGAAATTTTTTTACTCCCGCTTCTCATTTGCCCTTTTTTGTCTCAGGTAATAGCCGGTTCCGGCCGCCACGAGCGCAATTACCAGGATAGCGATCGCCAGTATGACCGGGTCCAGGGAAAAACCAATGGCCTGGGGACCTGCAGCCATCTCTCCTTTCGATGCGGACAAGGCGGCGTCGGGCAGCTCGACCCGGACCGCGAGGAGGGTTGGGGTCACCTGGTACCCGGAAGAGGTATGATTGGCAAGTGACCCGTTGATCCCGGTGAGATTCGGATATGCTGCGAACGGAGCACCCCGCGGAGTATCCGGGGAGGGGGAAGCTCCAGCGAGGGGGATAACCATACCGGCCAGGACAAGCGTGACAAGAACAATAAAAGCAGTCCGGCCCTTTTCGCCTATCTTGCTCTCCATGAAAAGGAGCTGGGTAGTTGTATCCGAATAGGTTTGTGGTCGGGTTTGAGAACAGAAAAAACATGATATCTTCGATTTTTTTCGAAGTTAACGCCAGATTCATCATCTTTTCCGGTGAATTGATGGCTGTTCAATTATGTCCGGCAGGAAATTCACTTGTATCGCCATTGCCGCAGTCGTACTCATGCTCACTGCAGTAATGGTCAGCGGCTGCATGGGTTCGGCGGCAACCGTACCGACAGGAGATATCAAAAAATTCAGTTCCGCTGAAGAGATCCGGGATTATATCCGGAACAATACCCAGCTCACCGGGAATTCCTATTATGCCACTGACGGGGTGTGGGCAACGGATCGCATGGTTGCCGTCCCACCCATGGCAGTACAGGAATCCTCGGCAAAAGGCGTTGCCCAGTCCGGTGCCCTCCCCTCAGCAGGAAGCGTGGGTGCCACGGAACATTCGGAGACAAATGTGCAGGTTGCCGGTGTCGATGAGCCGGACTTTGTCAAGAACGATGCCCGGTACATCTACGTCATCTCAGGCAGCACGCTGACGATCGTGGATGCGTACCCAGCCTCAACTGCCGCCATCCTCTCCAGGACCGAACTGGAAGATTCCCCCCGGGAAATCTTCATCAGCGGCGACCGGCTCGTGCTCCTGAAGACCGGTACCTCGGCCATTGCCGGCAGTGACGACCCGGTGGGCACGGATGTCGCAGCAAAGATGGCCGTGATGCCGCGGTACCCGTACTACCGGACTGCACCGGTCACCCACGCGGTCTTCTATGATATCAGCGACCGGACCCACCCGAAGCTCCTTCGGGATTACACCATTGACGGCGATTACGTCACCTCCCGGATGATCGGCACTACCGTGTACCTGCTCTCCCGCGAGTCGGTGTACCCCTACAATGACCGGATCATCGTCCCGGCGCTTAGGGAAAATGCAAAGATCATCGCTACGCCGGACGTGTATTACTTCGATAATCCCGAACAGCAGTATGATTTTACCACCATCACCTCGTTCGATGCCTCCAACGGGGCCACAAAGGATGCAAAGACGTACCTGGTCGGCACCGGCAACATCGTCTACGTCTCGACCGAGGCCATGTACGTGAGCTACCAGAAATATCACAACATCTACCCGGTGCGAGGTATGATGGAACCCGCGCTGAAGGTGGGGCAGGGGTCCGGGGCATCGTCGGGAATCGCAGTACCCGTCTCGGTCTCCTCCATTGCCAGCGACTTCAACACCATGAGCGAGGCAGACAGGCAGGCTGCCATCGCGGAGATGAAGCGCGGCGAGCAGGAGGCGATCCGCAGGAACGAGATCGACCAGACGACCACGGTCATCCACAAGATCGGGATCAGCAACGGTGCGATCGCTTACCGGGCAAACGGGGAAGTGCCGGGGTCTCTCAAGAACCAGTTCGCCATGGATGAGTATGACGGCGATCTCCGGGTTGCAACCACGTCCAGCGTTTACACGGCACGGGGTCAGTACGAGTACAACAACGTCTTTGTGTTCGACAGCGCGATGAAGACCCTCGGCACCCTTACCCACATCGCGGAGCAGGAGAAGATCTATTCAACGCGGTTCATCGGCGACCGGCTCTACATGGTCACGTTCAAACGCGTAGACCCGTTCTTTGTCATCGATCTCTCCACGCCGGCGAGCCCGAAGATCCTCGGGAAACTCAAGATCCCCGGCTACTCGGATTACCTTCACCCGTATGACAAGAACCTCATCATCGGGATCGGGAAAGAGACAGCAACCAATGACTGGGGCGGTGTCTCGACAAAGGGCCTGAAGCTGGCCCTCTTCGATGTCTCGGATGTGGAGCACCCCCGGCAGGTGGGGAAAGTCGAGATCGGCGATGCAGGTTCCGACTCGGCGGCCCTCGCGGACCACAAGGCGTTCCTCTTTGACAGGGAAAAGAACCTGCTCGTGATCCCGGCCCGGGTCGTGAAGCAGGCTGCAACGGTCGATACCAAAAACGGGGCCAGCCCGACACAGGTCTGGTACGGGGCGTACGTCTTCGGCGTCAACCCGGAGACCGGGTTTGTGCTGCGGGGAACCGTGGAGCATGGAACGGCCGGAAACGGATATTACTGGTACGGCAGCTCGCAGAATGAAGTGAAACGTTCGCTCTATATCGGCGATACCCTCTACACCCTTTCGTCTGCAAAGATCCTTGCAAACCCGTTAAGCCAGATCAACACAACGATTGCCACAATCACGCTGGAAGGGAACAATGAGGTGCTGTACCCGGAGATGCGGATGATGGAGTAACGGAAATCATTTTTTCTTTCTCTCCTTTTTCTTACCTCGTTTTTCGTTGATGATTTTTCCTCTATGTTTTTTTAAGAATTGTTAGGTCCGGCTGGTTTTTGAACAATGCAGTTCCTCGGATGAGTGCAAAAAAAACTTCAGTTATCACCAGATATATCCCGACTCCTCCAGAATTATAACTGTTAACGTGAGTACCATGAAAACAAGACACATAATTGCCATAATCGGCTGCGTCCTTATTCTTGCAGCCGGACTGATCGCAGGATGTACCGATTCCGCCACACCGGCCGGGAAGGCAACGCCACCCTCCGTTCCCACGGATAATGTTACCGGGGTTATCACGCCATCGGCCACACTGCCAACTGTTACCACGCCCTCAACCGCCCCCGTCACCACTGCCACGCTCTACCTGAACAGCACCTCCAATGGCGAGATCGTGACGATCCCGGCAGGGGAACGCGTACTGGTCCGGCTGCCCGAGAACCCGACCACCGGGTACACCTGGAACGTGACCTCCTCAAGAGGCATTGCCATCATCTCCGATACCTACACTGCTCCTGACGCATCCCTTGCGGGTGCCCCCGGTTATCACGAGTGGATCCTTGCACCCGAGACTGTAGACACGTACCTGTTCAAGACAGTCTATCTCCGTCCCTGGGTTGGGGCAACATCCACTGATGACACCTACAGCCTGGTTATCCAGGCAACCAAGGATTAACCGCACTTCGCACCTTTTTTCTTTTTTTTATTTTTCCGTAACAGGGATCTTTGTGCAGATATCCCTCTTGTTTGAAAGGTACTGCCGGACAGAATGGAAAACCCGGGCACGGTCGGGCAGGACAAAGGCGGACGGCCCTAAGTTCCGGTCAGGACTGATGGTATGCGCAGTGGGTGAAGACCCTGTTTTATTCACCGGGACCTGCTTAAAAAAGTAAAGATAATGCTGCGGTTTGCCGGGAATGTATGCCTGTGTCACACGGATTCTGCACTCAATCGTTTTTCCCCGGCCCCGGATCACTGTTCCGTACGTGCTGCAGGTCGCCGGAACCACAGCAGCAGGAAGAGGAAAATCACCAGGAGCAGCAAGGGTGAGATCAGGATACCGGCAATAACGATCAGTGCTGCAATGAGAAACACGATCCCGGGGTCATTCTCCTGGAGATGTTCCTCAAGAATACCGGTGAGGTATCCGACATACCCCAGGAGGATCGCAAAGATGCCGATGCAGGTGATAAGGACAATTGCCATCAGCAACTGCCAGGTGACAACCCCGTACAATGCGATTAACGCGATGATGACACTCAGGAGAAGGATATACTTTTTTTCCACGGTTCACTTCCTGCTCTAGTCCCGTGCATCGCGGTGAGTGATAACCATGGCGATGAATGAAAAAAAATCGCAGTTATGCTTCCGGGTAAAAACCCTTTTTTTCCGGAAAATTTTTACATCTGAAAAAATACCCGGATGCTCGGGTATTTCCTAAAAAAGTTATACCGGCTGGGCGCCCATGCTGGGCGGGATCAGCTTGCTGATGACCAGCTCGGGAACCTGCTTCGAGGTCTTGATCGTCAGGTCAAAGAGGGCATTGCTTCCCGAAGGTCCGAGATACTTGAGCGTGATCTGGAAATCGGTATCCATGAGCGGTACGCCGAGTGCCGTGATCCGTGCATATCGCGGTTGGATGATACGGGTCTGACCGATCGCAAGCTTTTCCTTGGTCCCGTCAACAGAAACATCAACCCCGTCCGGCATGGTGAGGGCGAGAATCTTTGTCGTACCGATGGTGACCGGCTGGCCATCCGGCAGGCTGACGCGATATGAAGTAACGAAGGGGAATGAAGTCCCGGTCTGCGAATCGATGACCGCGATGGTCAGGGTTAATACGGCAAGCAGGGAAACAACCACCACAACGGCAATGACCCCGACGAGGATCTTTGTCCCGGTGCTCCAGTTGCCCATTCCTGAGCCGGATTTTTCTGTAGTATTCGTCATAGTTCTCCTATCGTATAATCGAGGGGACGAAATATAAATGTGGCGGGTTTTCGCTGCAAAAGCGGGGGTATTCCCCATAAAGTCCATAATCCCTCCCGGCCCATTGTTATAGGATTTTGATGCGTATACCCATACAGTCAGTCACACCGGAAACCGGGCACGCGGAAGTCTGCGGATTTGTCCACGAGGTCAGGGACCTCGGCGGCCTTGCCTTCTTTTTGATCCGCGACCGGACCGGCATCCTCCAGGTGACCATTCCCAAGAAGAAAGTGAGCGAAGCAGTCCTCGCCGCGGCAAAAGCCGTATCCCGCGAATCGGTAGTGCGGATCAGCGGACAGGTCAAGGCCGTGGACAAGGCTCCCGGCGGGCGCGAGCTCATCCCCGAGAGCTTTGAGATCATCAGCCTTGCCGAGACCCCACTGCCGCTCGATGTGTCAGAGAAAGTATCTGTGGAACTCGATACCCGGCTTGACGGGCGGTTCCTTGACGTGCGGAGACCCCGGGTCGCCGCTGTCTTTGCAATCCGCAGCGCCGCCATACACGCGCTCAATGATTACTTCCACCGCGAAGGCTTCATCTCCATCACCACCCCCAAGATCGTGGCCGCCGCAACCGAAGGCGGTACGGAACTCTTCCCGATCGCGTACTTCGACAAGGAAGCCTACCTCAACCAGAGCCCCCAGCTCTTCAAGCAGATGATGATGGCGGCCGGCCTTGAGAAGGTGTACGAGATCGGGCCGATCTTCCGGGCCGAGGAGCACAACACCACCAAGCACCTCAACGAGGCCACGAGCATCGATATCGAAGTCTCGTACGCTGACCATATCGAAGTCATGCGCATCCTCGAAGATGTCCTGATAAAAACCTACGAGTACGTGGACAAGACCTGCTCCGACCACCTCGCGAACATGGATATCACCGACTTTGCGGTGCCCAAAGGCCCGTTCCCCCGGCTTCCCTACTGCGAAGCGATCGAGATCGCCGCAAAAAAGATTGACGAACCGATCAAGTTCGGCGACGACATCGGCAGTGCCGCAGAGCGGGCGATCGGTGCCGAGATGGGCGGCCACTACTTCATCGTGGACTGGCCATCCGAGATCCGCCCCTACTACGCGATGCCCTACGAGAACGATCCCACCATCTGCAAGGCATTCGATCTCATGCACCCGCGAATGGAACTCTCCAGCGGTGCCCAGCGGGTCCACAACCACGACCAGCTTGTGCAGCAGATCGCAAAGAAGGGCCTCAACCCCGAGAGCTTCGACTTCTATCTCAAGCCGTTCCGGTATGGCATGCCCCCCCACGCAGGCTGGGGACTGGGTGCAGACCGCCTCATCATGACGATGCTCGGTCTCTCAAACATCCGCGAAGCCGTGCTCTTCCCCCGGGATATGCACCGGCTCGTGCCGTAATTCCCTGACCACATACTTTTTTTGCATCCGGGTCAACCAGATGTACAACAGAGCGGAGATCCGGACCGGTTATGGCAAAGGAATATTTCATCAATAAAGTGCTCGCGATGACTGTGGTCGGTAGTTACCCGGTGGTCAAAGGCGGGGGCCTGCGAGGTCTCTTCGATCCACTCCACGCCGCAGTCGAGACTGCGGTTGCCGACCAGATACAGGCCGGCATCGATATCATCTCTGACGGCCAGGTGCGGGGCGACATGATAGGAGCGTTCACCGCGAAGCTGCCCGGCATCCGCGACCAGCAGGTGATCGGGAAGGTGCAGCCTGCCGATGGCCCGATAACGGTCGCGGACACGAAGTACGCGGTCTCGAAGGCCCCCAAGGTCAAGGGCATCATCACGGGACCCTCCACGCTCGCCCACGGCCTACACATCAGCACGCCCATGTACCGGAACAAGGAAGAACTTGCCCTCGATCTCGCATCCGCCCTCATCGTGGAGGCCCGCAGCCTGGAAGCCGCGGGGATCACCCTGCTCCAGATCGACGAGCCGATCTTCTCTACCGGTATTGCGGACCTGAATGTGGGCAGGGAAGCGATCGACGCGATCACGAAAGCGGTCCATATCCCGACCTGCATGCATGTCTGCGGGGGCCTGGGCAATGTGATCGATGAGATCCTCAAGTTCAACGTGAACGTCTTCGACTTCGAGTTCGCCAACAATACGGCCAACATCGACCTCCTCTCGCGGCGGGACCTGGGAGGGCGGATGATCGGGTACGGCTGCGTGGATTCCTCGATCGATACCGTTGAGACCGTTCCCGAGATCCGCAAACGGATCGAGAAGGGTGTGGAGATCTTCGGGCCCAAGACGATGCTCATCGATCCCGACTGCGGGATGCGGATGCGAACCCGGGAGTCGGCCTACTGGAAACTCAAGAATATGTGCGATGCGGCAAAGGAAGTCCGGATCGCACTCTGAACGGGTTGCGAAAAAAGGCTCCCGGTTGCCTGACGCTTCACCGAATTTTTTTAAAAATCATTTCAATACCTTCATCGCTGTACCACTATAGTTTAGCGAGAAGTTATGGTGAAGATTTGTACCAGCTGCGGGACCCGGACCGTCGACGACCAGGCCATTTACTGTAATAAATGCGGGTGCCCGTTTCCCCAGGCCCAACCAAAAAAATCCACAGTACCGCAGCAGAGAGAAAACCCGGTTCCGGTAGTCCCCCGTAACCCACCCGGGGGGATGGTCCGCCAGGCACGACCTCCCGTAAGAAAACCGGCCCCCCGGGGAACCGGCAGGAGTGTTCCTCTGCCCTTTAAAAAAATGTTAGCACGAGATCATATCCGGCTCATCTACCTCATGGGAGCGATCGCCATTATCCTGGTCTCATTCCTGGGAATCAGTACGGGGTTTTCAAAATCCGGCACGGGGACTCCCACGGAATCGTTTACCAACACCACGGCGCTGGTGGCAAATCCCTCCGCATCTCCCCTGTTCTGGATCGGTCTCCTTATTTTTGGGAGCCTGTGCTGGAGGATCTTCTGCGAGATGGCCGCCATGGTTTGCCGGACTCCGGATACGGTGAGTTGCGGGGGAGAGAGCGGTCCCGGCATTGAACGACCGGAATTTTTTGAAGAGGAGACAGGAGGATATCGTGCAGAGGAGGACGGGGAGTTTGCTGAATGCCCGCACTGCGCGAAGATCATGAGGCCGGACCAGGTACGGAAATGCGAAGTATGCGGCGTGCAGGGATGCAGTAACTGTATCCGTCTGATGGGGCTGGTCAGGAAAAAGATGACCTGCAAAGAATGTTTTGAGAAGAAGTAATTATTTTTCTTTTCCGTAATAATGTACCGGGCACCGCGATCCTTGTCCGTGACTGGCATAGATAAAAACCTGATTTTTCCGGGATGGCAGTGGGACAACCGGATGCAGAATCCTGCGCCTGGCCTGCGGGAAGATCCGGAATTGAGGGAATCCGGCAGAGGGAGCCCGGGTTGCGCCCGGTTTTTTTCAGGTTCCCGGAAGGCCCGGTTCTTTTTGCGAAGAATTATTTTCCCGTTCGCCAAAATATGTGACAACCCGGCTTTTCCGAATGATGAACCGGTTTAAGAGGAACCCCATGAACAAGAAACTTCAATTAGTCCTGGCACTCGCTTTCACGATCTGCCTGCTCGCGGCAGCGGGTTGCACGGATACCTCCTCCGGCACCGGCACCTGCCCGGCTCCCGCAGCAGGTCCGGTAATACTGCAACCGAGTCCTGTTTCGATCAATGCAACGCCTGTCCAGTACAAAGAAGTCAACGGCGTCAGGCTGGCATACTGGGAATTTGGATCATCCGGTGAACCGATCCTGCTTATAGAGGGGTTCGGCGGAACAGTGGCTAATGCAACACCCCTGAAAGATTCGTGGAACCAGACCTTCCGCGGCATCCTTTCCTCGAAATACCATGTCTACGCCTACGACCACCGGGGGATGGGATACAGCAGTGACAATAACGCAACGCACACGATTCCCCTGTATGCAGACGATGCAGCCGGGCTGATCAAGGCCCTCGGTTATGACAGCATGCATGTCTACGGGGCATCCATGGGATCCTCAACTGCCCAGCAGCTGGTCATCGATCACCCGGAACGCGTACGAAAACTGATCCTGGACTCCAACACCTACGATGCACGGATTCCTGAATGCAAGAACCTGCTTGCCGTCCTTACAGCGGATGCTTACGATACCAACCAGACTGCGGGCGTCCGAAACGAGGCTCAGGCAAATCTTGCCTGGAACGGGAGCTGGGATGGCCTTTCCGGAATCCACAAGGATGTCATGCTCGTGGTAGGTACTTATGATGTGCTGACTCCCGACCCGGTCTCGGTCCGGATGGCCGGGCAGATCAACGGCTCTTGGCTCGTGCGGTTCAAGGGTCTCCCGCATGTCGGCTCCCATTACGCACCTGTCCAGTACGGGGAGAACGCTCTCTATTTCCTCGGCATGAATGAGTCGCCGCTTGGAAACCAGTAAATCCTTTTTTTTTTAAACGCGGTGCGGAAAAAACCGGGCCGTGTTTAGTGTTTACAAAGAATGAGACTCACTCATTTTTCATTGCATCAGCGGTGTATGCATTCAGAAGAGCCCGGAACATCTTGCCGTGATTGGGATATTTCAGGTGAAGCAATTCATGCACAATAATTTTTTTCCGCACATCTTTGGATTGTCGTAAAATTGCTGGGTCAAAGGTCAGCCTGCCCCTGCTTGAACAGCTCGCCAGCTTGTTCTTCATTTTCCGCAGGTGAATTTCTTTGATCTCAACCTTGCAGGTTTCTGCCCACTTCCCGACCGAACGTTTGAAAGATTCCGGTGAGATCATGTGACTGCCCGTTTGAGAACGCTCATGATCTGGTCAACGATCTTTTTTATCTCCTTGATGTCGCGGGTCCCGGATTGCAGGATGACCGTGTACAGTTCCTGCTTAACATCCCGGGCCTGCTGTTCGCTGGTCCTCCAGTGGGGATAGTGGTTCAGGATGATCTTCATCTCATGGGCTTTTGTTTCCGGATCACTGATGCTGGTTTTGTTGAGAAGCCAGAAGATGGAGAATTCTTCGATCGGAATATTGCGTTTCTCCTGTTCGAGCCGGGCTGTGTTGATCTCTTCGATGATGGCTTTGAGCTCGGCAAGAGTTTACTGCGTGGTTTTCTGGCGGTCCTTGTAGAGCTGGATAACCGCATCCGCTTTTTCACTAATAGAGAGAAGGTAGGGTGAATCTTCCGTATGTTTCCGGACGAGATGGGCAATCCCTTTGCTGAGATTGAACACCTTCTCGATATCCGATACCGGCTGCTCTTCGATATACCTGAGGACTTTATCGTTGATTTCGTAAATTCCCCCCGGTGCCCCGATCTCGCTGCTTAGGGTATGATCCTGGACGAGCCGGGCAACTTTGCGGGAGAATTCCCGGTCAACGGAGATACCGGGATCAAAATTTTCCCGCACCATGCGGTACATTTTCGCCAGGTTGTCCACGTCATCGATGTAAGGTCTCAAGTATGCATCGGGAGAGAGAATTTCATAAATGTCCGAGAGTTCATGGAAGAATGCGTAGAAGGTATGGCGGATCTCTTCGGCAAGGAAATATTCGAGCACAGCTTCAACCGCCTTGTCCCGGGTCTTTCCTTTGGCAAGCGCGAGATACTGCTGTGCTTCCTGCGCCATCAGCCGGCTGAACCGGGCTTTGAGTACTTCGAGATCACTGACAATACCTTCGATATCGCTAGAATCGAAGGCGAGCGCTTTTTTGAGGTTGTTGAAGATCCCGACAATGTCGAGTACAAACCCTGCGGGTTTCCGGTGTCCAACTTCATCTTCATAGGGCCGGTTCACCCGGGCAATTGCCTGGAGGAGGACATGGTCCCGCATGGGTTTATCAAGATACATGCAGTAGAGGACCGGGGGATCAAACCCGGTGAGGAGTTTTTCGGTGACGATAAGGATCTTCGGGTTTTTCTCCGGGCTCCTGAATGCCTTGCGGATGCGTTTCTCTTCATCTTCAGCATGATAGTATGTGCGGAGGTCTATGCGTTCATTGCCTTCATCCCGGGGATTAGGGCTGTACACGACTTCTGAATATTCCGGGGGGAGAAGGGTATCGAGTTCCTTTTTGTAGAGTGCACAGGCTTCCCGGTCAACGGCAACCAGGAAGGCCTTGTACCCCATGGGCTCTACATTGCTCCGGAAATGTTCTGCCACGAACCTGGCCACTTTGGGCACCCGTTCGGGACTCTTCATCATGTTCCGGAGATTGACTGCTTTTTCCAGAACCTTGTTGAGTTCCGCGACATCGCTGATCCCTTCCGTTCCGGCAATGTCGATGAATTCCGTTTCGAGCGTTCTCCGGTCAACGAGCAGGTCGTTGGGGGCGAGCGTGTAATGAAGCGGAACCGTGGTGCCGTCGCTGATGGATTCTGCAATGCGGTACCTGTCGAGATAGCCGTGTGGGGGATCGTCGCGTCCGAACGTGATGAACGTGCCCTGCCCGTACGCGATCTTGTCTATGGGGGTCCCGGTGAACCCGATGTAAGTAGCGTTCGGGAGTGCGCCCATGAGATAGTTACCCAGCGTGCCGGTGGTGGTACGGTGGGCCTCGTCCACGAGGATGAAGATCGTGTCCCGGGTATTGATCTTCTCCGGCATCCCTTCGAACTTGTGGATCATCGAGACGATGAGACCCCGGTGATCGGCTGCAAGGAGTTTCTGCAACTCCCGTTTGCTCTCTGCAACTTCGACATTCCCGATGCCGGCTGCGGTGAGATTGCCGAAGAGCTGGGTTTCGAGTTCGTTTCGTCCCACAAGCAGGATGACGGTCGGGCTCTCGAAAACCGGTTCGCGGAGGATCTTCTGGGCTGCCACGATCATCGTGTAGGTCTTGCCCGACCCCTGGGTGTGCCAGACAAGGCCGCGTTTCTTCCCGGGATCCCGTGCCCGCCCGAGCAGCTTATCGACAGCCCGCATCTGGTGCTGGCGGAGCACGACTTTCTTTAACTCCTCATCCTGCCGGGTGAAGAGGATCCCATCGGTGAGCAGCGTGAGGAAACGTTTCCGGTCACAGAACATTTTCACCAGCGTCTCGTAATCCCCGCCGGCCTCGTCCTTCCAGTTGAAGAGCGTCTTCTTCGAGATGTTCCAGGTGGCGCTGTAATAGTAGCGGATGATATGGGTGAGGGCATAGAGCTGGAGGACCGCGAGCAGCTCGGGACATTCGCGATGGTAGCGCCGGATCTGGTCAAGGGCTTCTGTGATCCCCTCTTTCTTGTGGGCGGCCTTGGCCTCGACAAAGAAGACCGGGATGCCGTTGACGAGGAAGACCACATCCTCGCGGATCGTTCTTGAGCCATTCGTGAACGAGAACTCATCGGTGACGTGGAAGGTGTTGTTCTCAATATCATCGGTGTCGATGAACCGGACATCGCGCTCCCGTTTCTCTGCCGGGACAAAGATGGTTTTTATTCCTTTGAGATATTCCCATGCAATGAGGTTGCCTTCAATGGTGGGAGGAATGCGGCATAGTCTATGAACGGATTCTGTACTGAGCCACGTTCACCGCCGAGTGTCATGCATCACGTCCGCGCTTCGTCTTCGCGCAGAATTTCTTCTTTGGTGATCTTTGCGATATCTTTCTTAAAACCGGGGATTTTGGTAGTGATAATTTCCCAGAGAATTTCGTAATCGATACGGTAGTACCCGTGCGCCATCACATCGCGGAGCCCGGCAACCTGTTTCCATGCGACACCGGGGTACCGGGATTTGAGGTCTGCCGGCAGGTTCTTTGTTGCTTCCCCGATGACTTCGAAGTTCCTGACCACGGCATCCTGTGTCCTCCGGTCGGCGAAGAACTGTTCGTATGTCATGTCCGTGGTGTATTTTCTGATGTTGCCGGCGGCTTCTTTGATGTCATCGAGAAAGTGGAGCACGGTCCCATGCATAGACGACCTCGCCGAGGATATAGAGCTTGAGCCGTTTCTTGATCGTGCCCTTCATTACGAGATCGACTTTGCGCCCGAAGAGATCTTCGAGATAGAACTTGCAGCTCATATATCGGTCGAACGATTTCTCCCCTTTCCGGAACGTGACGAGCACGTCCACGTCGCTGTCCGGCCGCTCCTCTCCGCGTACGAAGGAGCCGAAGATGCCGATCTTTGCAACACCGAACCGCTTTTTTATTTCCGGTTCGTGTTCACGGAGCAGGGCGAGCGCGTCCATCCTGTTATTCCATTATATGAATGGTCCGACTTAAACGTGTGGGTGAACACCGGGGATCAGCTGCGGAATACCAACCGTTGCCCCAGGGGATGCGGTACGGCTTTTCCAACAGACTCCTCCATCCGGGGGTACAGTTTTCTGGCATCGGGATCACGGATCTCCTTAAGCTCGACCCGCAGGTAACATTCGTCTCCGTAGTCTAAGAGAAAGAGCATCTTCTTGCCCGTCTCTTTAAACGCCCGGCTCACCGGGATCTTTACCACGCCTTTGAATTCCGGCCTTAACTTTCCCTCCCGGGTCTCGGGATTATCAGCAAAAAGCTCATAGCCTTCGGGGGACTGGTAAAAGTTTTTGCAATTGTCATAGAACCCGAACAGGTGGTCGAAGCCGAGATGAAAGGCGTGGCAGATCTCGCCGGCGAATTCGAAGAGGGTGATCCGTTCCGGTATGGCAAGGATGCGGTACGGGTGACCCCTCACTTTCCCCTCGCGGTCGCTCTGGATGATCTTAAAAAGAAAGATCCGTTCACCGGACTCCGCTTCGCGCCGGTCCATCGGGATCTTGTGATAAGGGTTTGCTGCTCCCCGCATGATCTGAGGGTGATACAGGATACTATTTCAGGATGTCTTTTCGAGTGCGGGGGCGGTGCCGGGGACCCGGATCTTCGCGGTCATGAGATCGTGCAGGAGCGATGCGAACAGGGTGCCGGGTGTTTCCATGCGGGATATTTTTTGGTACTTACAGCAGAGCGACAAATTCTTCGATTGTGATTTGCGCCTGGGATAAAATGGACTTCAGTGTTTTTGGTGCGATCGTGGCACCGGAATGGACGGGCACTGTGACTAGGCAGTCTTTCTCTGCGTGATAGAGAAAATGGTGGCTCCCTTTGGTATGGACGAGGGCAAATCCTGCATGGTGAAGAGCCTTGAGCACCTTGTCTCCGGTCACCCGGGGGAGTTTCATGCAACTACCGGGTCCTTGAGGGTTACTTCCACTTCAACCGGTACGGGCTTTTTGAGGATCTTCAGGGTTTCAATGTACCCGGTGATTGCTTCTTCGATATTTTTGAGCGCATCGTCCCAGTTGTCACCCTGCGAGATGCAGCCGGGCAGGGATGGAACCGTCACCGTGTAGCCGCCGCTCTCGTTCTTGTCCATCAGAACCGTATAGCGCATTCGTGTTTGTTTCATGCGGACACTTCGCTTTTAGTAATTGAACAGTATCTTCCTGACAGGATTAAAGTATCTTCCGGTGATACACGATGCTTCGGGTACAGCCGGTGCAATCGTTGTCCTCAGGCTGCGCTGACCCGGATTTTCGCGGTCATGAGATCGGGCAGCAGCGATGTGAACAGGGTATCGAGCGCTTCCTTACGGGATTGTTCAGCGGCGAGTTTTTGATCAATAGACTCTAAAATGGTTACAATTTTGTCTTGAACCTGACGAGGGGGGGACCGGAACTAACAGCGCCTTCAATTTCATTCCGGGTAAATGAGCTATGGTTGTGGTGGTTCCCAATTCAGAATACGTTTTCCCGATCAGAAAGGCGTACATCATATGATATGAAAAAAATTCTGGCGAGATTCTACCATCGCGAGGTCTCAAACGGTGAATGGCCTTTTGATAATAACATTCATCGATCTCGTCTCTCCAAATTGCAGTCCTTCCAATTTCCCCACCTTCACAGATTAGGACATCTCCAAAAATTAACGCATAACGATCATAACTGCTTTCAGAAAAATCCATTTCATATATGTCAAAAATATCCACGCGACCCCATTGGACATTCGTATTTCTGAGATACGGTTTTGAAAATTTATCCGTTTTTGAAACAGGGGAAAGCATTTTCCCAAGTGAGGTTGGTCGGGGCTACGCACCCTCCCGTGTTGGTCGCTTCGCGACCAACCCCTGCGCACTACGCTTCGCTCCGTTTGCTTACGATACCCCCCACCCCTAAAGGGGTCGTTCGGACGCCTCACGGGTCCTCACTGGGCAGAAATCGACAAAAAAAAGAAAGATTTGTTTTTAAAATTTATATATAATAATCATAGTAATCTTCGCTTTGATAAATTATGTATAGGAGTATTTTGGTTGTGAATCTTAAAGATGATTGTTGTTAATTTTATCTGTATTTACTAACAGGGTCTTTTGTCGATTGTCAATGGACCTTATGGAGATCATTCGGGTTCTACATGTGGAGTCGGGATGCCATTAATGGCATCACATAGTAATTCTAGGAATATATCGTAGACGACTTCTACAAGGGCCATTACTATGTCGAGTAGTGTTATACCGTATATCAAGTATATCATTATACCCAGTATACAGATGGTCGTGACGATGATTGCGATGATGATTAAAATTACTATAGTGATGCGTTCTGGTGTCCATTCCCAATCTGTGTTATTTGTCACTGTGTTTACAGATAGTTTCGGGATTTGTTTTTGAACCTCTTTATGAACATCTTTTTGAAATTCTGTGCTTTTTAGGTAAGTTTTTATTTGCTCTTTGATGATTTGCTGTGTTGTTATTGGAGTGATCGCATCC